>CAZQXI010000001.1:0-430120 GCA_964597505.1 uncultured Anaerolinea sp.
CCAGAAACTCATAGTGACTCCTTAACCAGCAACGGTTTACTATGGAGTCATATTATCACGTGGAGATTAATGAATCAGTAAAGGGGGTATGAACTTCAAATAAAAAACGCGTGAAGGAAATTAATATCCAAGTTGGGCCTCTGAAAAACTCAGCGCCCAAAACTTGGAAAATAAATTTAAATGGTTATGCCGGTGTTTCTAAGGTGATCCTTGATGGTTGAACAGCAGCTGTTTTAACCGGCGCTATTTTTTTTTCTGTTTGAACCCATGCATCTCTTAATTCACTAAGTGCTGAAATGGCGCTGTTGTAATCACCTTGCCTGATGCAATCAAGACACCATTGATAAACTCTAAAAAGGCCTAAAGCAACATCTTGATATTCAAAATTCAAAGCATCCCGCAAAACGCTTATAGCACGAGTGGCTTTTTCAAAATCTTTTCGTTCACAAGATTGAATCGCCAGATCATATGCCATAACCACTAAACGCAAAGGGCTTGCACCCAAAACATCGTTTTGCCGATACTCTTGACTTCTGAAGGGTTGTTGAAACATTTTATTGCTCCTGCTCAGAATTATTGTTTCTTATACTTACATTATCGGCCAAGTTGATCGTAACTTTATATCAATCTGGAAAATTATGTAATTAAGAAATTAATTCTTTATGCAAAAATGGTTACCAACTCTCCACGAGTCAAATTTTTCAATTCTTCCGTGGGAATGGTTCGAATGATCTGCCTGCTGGTTTTATCCAACACAAGAACAGTTACATCATTCGTTTTTGCATCAACAATAAATTTGAGACGCACGTCCCCGTTCAACACTGGTGCGGATGCTGATTGTTCAGCAGCTTTTGATTGATCAGCAGGTTTATCTTGCTGAACTCTTTCACCATGTGTCGACACTTCGACGGGTCTTGGCGCTTCAACCTGTACAGGTCCTGAGCCAAAATCAACTTGCCCTACTTTATTTACAGAATTTACTGACATTTTTCCCTCCGGCATCATGCCTGAGATCTTTAATCTGAGTGTTGCAATAACCAGATCCTTCTGGTTAGTTAACCCGTTGTATAGAGACTTGCGTAAAGTGATGTTATCCAGGCAGAATTGGTATTCTGTGTATTGGCTAACAAATTCATTTGCGATTGAACATCAGCATAATATTGGTTTAAAGATTCTTTACGCGCATCCAAACGTTTATTCATACTTGAAATCGATAAAGCCACATTTTTTGTTTTTGTTTCATTTGCTTTTATTAGTTGATCAACATATGAAGTAGTACCAGTATATTTTTCCAATTTTGCATTAATTCCATTCATCACACGATCTACAACTGTCATAACATCAGAATAATTTGTTTTTAATGCATTTTCAAGTTTAGTGCTATCGGTAATTGCCATGGTCAAATTGCTATTTATTGATATTCCAATATCTTTCAAAGATTTATAAACTGTAGCTGTTGTATCAGAACTGTTTATTGTGCTAAAAAGTGAATTACGAAGGTTGATGAGGGATTGATCACCGGCTAATGATCCTCTTGTATATGTATTATCATTATTTTTTGTTACTGCAATTTTTGCAGCAATATAAGATTGAAGAGCATTGAAATTAGTTATAAAGGAATTAATTGCATTTTTTGATGATGTGTTGTCTGACGCAATATTTAATGTTGCGGATTTATCTTGCGCATCCGATGCAAGATTGAGCGTTACACCACTGATGACATCAGTGAGCGATGAATTCTGTGATCGGGTTACTGACAAACCATTTACTGTAAATGTTGCATCTCTTGCTGATTGCATAACATTTTTAAAAGCCGACCCTGAGATGACTCCCAAATCTTCCAATACAGTTCCACTTGCCTGAATCTTGTGTGATACACCTGTTTGCTTGGAACTGAGTACCAACTGTTTATTCACAACTGTGGCAACCACCTCGTTACCAGAGGCAAAAGTACCAGAATTGATCGAAGCGGCAATATCATTTAATGACATTCCTTCAGTTACAACAATTTCAGCACCTTTTGCTTGATACTCCACACTGGAGGCCCCACTTAATTTACTTTTTGCAACATATTTTGAAGCATCAGTACCAAAATCTATGCTCAATCCACGACCGGTTGAATAAGTCCCTCCCCCGGTGGGGATATTTTGCCATGAAGTAGTAAAGCTAGTGGTACTTGTTCCGCTGGCTATTTTTGCGGCAGTACCTTCGCTATCAACAAGTCTGAACTGCCAGGTTCCAGCTGCTGTCTTTTGGGTCTCTACAAAATATGTACCATTACCAAGTTCTTGTTGACCTGTGGCGATGGTTCCATTGATTTCAATATCTGCTACCGTATCCAAAGCTGTGTTTGAAGTATTCTTAATATTTGAAACTTCAAAACTTCCTTCAGATCCGCTAAAACTTACCGTTGCCGCAGAACCATATGATTTACTCGAAGCAACAAATTTGGACGAATCTGTACCAAAATTGATTGTTAATCCGCGTTCTGTATCGTAAGTCCCGCCACCAGCTGGGATATTCTGCCAACCGTCTGTTCCAGAATCTTTTATTGTTTGTGCAACACCACTGGAATTAACCAATCTAAACTGCCAGTTATTCCCAGATTTTTGGGTTTCAACGTAATATGTGCCTTCAGATAATTGAGTGTTCCCTACCGGAATAGAACTTGTTTTATCAAAACTGGTCACAGCCTGTTGTTTTACTGCCACCGATCTGTTTTCGGATCCACCAATATAAATATTACCTGATTTTGATAAGGCTTGATCAGAATATTCCTGTTCATCTGAACGAATTCGGTCAGCAAGAGCCAGACTAATGTTCCCAATGTCGTATGAAGCAGCGACTGCAGAACTTGATGCTGCTGCACTGATCACCGTAGTGCCTGTTGCAACATTAGATACTGAAACGTTTCTTCCAGCTTTGAGTGAGTAGAAAGAATCGGTACTAATTAGAGATTTTGTTGAGGTTCTTAGTGCATCTAATTTTGTTTTTAGATCAGTATAAACAGCTCTCTGCAATTTCAATGCTGATTGTTGAGATTGAAGTTGGGTTAATGGCGCACTTTCCAATTGAATTTGATAATTAATCAAAGTCAAGTAAGTTGAATCAAGTGATGTGACGCCGCTTGTTGTTGCCATTATCTCACCTCGCTTGAAGCTTTTTTTGTTTATCCGGATAAAACGCTTCAATTACCGGCCTTGCTTTAAATAGTTATCACAAATCTTGCTTTAATACCTATTCACATTAACGGACATATTTGAATAAACTTTACTAAAAAAGGTGACCAATTTTTATAATTCGTTTAAAGTTCCTATTTAAGTTCAAAGCCGGCCCAAGAATCTGGGCCGGCTCTAAAAACTAATGTGTTAATTATTTGAAGAGGGAAAGTAGGAACTGAGGAGCCGCATTGGCCTGGGCTAACATCGCAGTAGAGGTCTGCTGCAGAATCGTCAGCTTGCTCGCGTTCACTTGCTCTTCTGCCATATTGGCGTTCATGATACGGTTGTAAGAAGCTTCAATGTTGATCTGGGATGAAGAAACCTGATCTTCTTTGAAGGTCAATGAACCGGTCAAGGAACCAATTTTGGAAAGTTGTGAGTTAACAAGGACCATCGCGTCATCAATTTTCTTCATGTACGCAGCAAAGTCGTCTGCGTTTGATACCGCTACAGTCCCATTTAAGCCCGAAAGGGCCATATTAACCCCTGCCTCAGACGCGGCAACTGAATGAGTATAGACGAAAGATCCACTCGTAACCGAGGCAGGAACCGCTGCCACTGAAGCAGTTAAGGCAAATTCTAAACTTTCGGCAGTTGCATCAGCAGCTAAACCTGTTGCCAATGTTACTTGTAGTGAGTTACCGAAATCAATTACAGCACCAGCTGAAGCTGAATCATAAGCACCTGTAACAGCTGAACCAAATGCAGCACCGGAACTATCCAACATTTGAGCACTGTAAGATAGACCATCAGTAGAAATGGTATAAGATACAGTATAAGTGCCATCAACAAATGCAGTTCCAGTTGTGCCAGTTCCAGCCAATGATGCAGTGAAATCAGTACCAATGGCGGATGTACTTATGGTAGCTGCAACAGGATCGGAACCAACCTGGGCAGAAGCCAGAGCTACAGAAATACCATTACCAAAATTAATTGTGGCGCCGGCAGCAGCATCATAAGTGCCAGTAACGGCACTTCCAACAGCAGCTGTTCCAAGAGAAAGTTGAGCGGAATAAGTATATCCATCAGTGGAATTACCAGATACCGTAGTCGTTACTGTATAGGTCCCAGTGGAAGCTTCGGTTCCAGAGGCAGCAACAACACTAGCTGTGTAAACTGTTCCAATACTTCCCTGAGCAATTGTTGCGGAAGTAGCAGCGACAGCATCATTCAAAAGACCCAAAGCCGATGCTTGCATATCAGCCAAACCGTAAAGTTTCGTGGTTTCACCATAGTCAGCACCAGTTTGGAATGTCAAAGCATTTGCCAAATCATTATAGTTACCACCAATGAGCTTTTTGTCGCTCCATTTGGTTTGTGCCACAATATCATTGATTTGCTTTGCATAAGATAACAATTGTTCTTTTACAATTGCGCGTTCTTCAGTACCATTAGTATCGTTTGCTGCATTTTCAGAAATATTGCGCATTGAAGTTAAGATATCAGTTAAGCGACCCAATCCTGATTCAGCAACTGCCAAAAGGTTCTTGGCATCACCAATGTTGGAAAGAGCAACTTTCAAACCTTCGCTGCGGGACATCATTTTGGTGGAAATTGCCAACCCAGCGGGATCATCAGCAGCGCTATTAATTCTTTTACCCGTTGCAAGTCGAGTCTGGTGGATAGAAAGTTGTTTGTTGATATTATTCAACGCATACAGCGCATTCATAGCGCCAATATTGCCAGCAATTCTAGTTACATCATTATCAGCCATTTCAAACCTCCATGTTTGAGTAAATCTGTTTGGGGATCCTTCCCCATTTTTATTGAGCTGTTTATTCAAGAACCGGGTTTCAGCTCCGGTTTACCGGTTCATTTATTACCATCATGATCTTTTGTAAATTTATCGATAAGCGTTCTCCTTATCTAATCCATAAATTTATACTCTTATTAACGACAGGTCACCTAAAAACTTGAGTTAACAATTATTGGAGTTATTTAATGTTGCGACAATTTTGTGCTCATTTTATTCTGAACGAAAATTGAGATGTCGTAGAAAAATTACATCAAACAATAAATTTATGAGTTTATTTTTGAAAATCGAGTTTATTGAAAAAAAAATGAAATCATTAGATTTCATTTTTTTGCTCTCTATTGAAATGGATATTTACTTCTATATTGAGGATATTGACATACGCAAAATTTGATTTGTTTCTTCAATGATTTTAAATCCGCATGAAGAATAGACATTGATTGCGGCAAGATTAGTCTTTTTTACTTCCAAATTTATTTCGTTAAGTAATAGCTCGTCAAATCCAATTTTTAGCAAAATATTGGTTGCTCTCTTTGAAACACCTCTCCCCCTAGCAATAGGATCGCCAATAAGAAGTCTTCCATATTCTCCAGTTTGATTTTCCCAATTGATATTGTATAGAGAAATCTGTCCGACCGGCGTTTTCTCGTATTCAATAATGAATAGGAAATCATTATCTCTTTCTAAATAATTTTGAAACCATGAACGATGACCTTCCATCGTAATTGGATCAGAATTAAAAAACCATTGTCGAATATCCTCTTTATTTCTCCATGACAGAGTCAAAGGTAAATCTGTAAATTGACACATTCTTAAACATATTTCCCCGTCACAAATTCTTTTAATTTCTTTTTTCATCTTAACCTTTATTTATTGCTCAAGAATTCCTCTATCGAATAATATTGATTAGGGTTTTCGAAATGTACTGCACCTGATCAAAAGTTAAACGCATATGAAGTGGTAGAGAAATAACTCGATCACTCACCTCTTGAGCTACAGGACAAGTCCCCTTGGCGTATTCATACATGCGATACAAGGTATTATCCCTGTAATGCACACCAGGGGCTATATTGGCATCATTTAGAGCTTTCATCACTTCATCACGATTTTCTACCATGACCTGATAAAGATGCCTGGATGGAATACAATCCGGGCTCATTGGCACCCTATGGATTTTTGGTTCGTTTTTTAAAAACAGATCATACCAACCACAGATCTGTCTTCTGTAGGCATTATCCGGTTCAAGATACTTCAAAGATACCAGACCAATGGAAGCCATGATCGAATTGCCATTGTCCTTATATCCCACGTTTTCAACATCGTAATACCATTTATAAGTTCCCTGGCTGACCGTTCTGGCATAAGTATCTTTGTTGATTCCCAACCATGTCCACTTTCTAATTTCTTCATCTAATTCTTTTTCTTTAAAACAGATCATTCCAGAATCTGCCGTCGGTAGGTTTTTTACAGCCTGAAAACTAAAAACTGTAACATCCGCGTCAGCACCCACATGAGCACCATCAATCCATCGGGTACCTGACATATGGGCTGCGTCAAGGATCAATTTAAGACCCTTTTCTTTACATATTTCAATGATCCTGCGAAGCTGGCCAGTATTGCCGCCCAACCCAACAAACATTACTGCCTTTGTCTTAAGGGTGATCTTACTTATTACTGATTCTGGATCAAGGCACAAATATTGGTCAATGTCTGCAAAGACTGGCTTTAGATTCTCATACAAAATAGCATGATTTGTCGAAACAAAGGTTATCGGTGTCGTGATAATTTCATCGCCATCCTGCCACCCGTATTTTTTCTTCAACCCCAAAACTGCCAGATGTAAACCAGCAGTGGCGGAATTAATAAAATGGGCGTGAGGCAAACCGGTATAAGTCTTCCAAGCTTCTTCGATTTCAACCGTTTTATAACCCAAACCGGTCCAGCCTTTTTCAAGGCATTCTCGAATTTCATCCAAACATTCATCGATTCGAAACGTAGGGACAAACAACTGGATTGGTTCCATAAATCACTCCCAAAATTAGATATTCTAAGTTTTTGTTAGAAATTATTATCCAAGACGATTAGTCAGTTTCGTTGCAAACTCTGAGCAATGCATCACCATAAGCACTGGACTCGTACTTTTTAGCTAAAGCCCGTAATTGATCTCTGGTTATAAATCCCATTCTAAAAGCAATTTCTTCGGGACTTGAAATCATGATACCCTGACGATCTTCAACCGCCTGAATAAAATTTGAAGCTTGAAGGAGCGCTTCCTGTGTTCCAGCATCCAACCAGGCAATACCTCGCCCTAATTGTTTGACTTTTAGCTGCCCTTTTTTGAGATAAATATTATTAAGGTCAGTGATCTCAATTTCTCCACGGGGAGATGGTTTTAAGTTTTTTGCCAAAGAGATTACTTCGTTGTCATAAAAATATAAACCGGGTACAGCAAAATGGGATTTTGGGTGTTCAGGTTTTTCTTCGAGACTTATGGCTTTTCCATTTTCATCAAATTCTATTACCCCGTAACGCTCTGGATCGCGAACAGTATAAGCAAAAACAGCAGCACCTGATTCCAATGCGGCTGCATCACTCAATTTATCATATAATCCCTGGCCAAAGAAAATGTTATCTCCAAGAATCAAGCAAACTGAATCTTTTTGAATAAACTGTTCACCAATGATAAAAGCATCCGCAAGTCCGCGAGGGGTAGCTTGTTCTTCATAAGCAAACTTTACACCCCATTGACTGCCATCTCCCAACAAACGCTTGAAAGACGGCAAATCTTCAGGAGAACTTATAATCAAAATTTCGCGAATGTTGGCAAACATCAACATAGAAAGCGAATAGTAAATCATCGGTTTATCATAAACCGGCAAAAGCTGCTTACTCACGGCCATTGTGAGTGGAAAGAGACGAGTTCCTTTACCACCAGCGAGAATTATTCCCTTCATTCCCTCTCCTTATTTTCGGTTGCCATAGTTTTTTCCAATCCAATCCTGGTATTCAGCTTGTTTACGGATGGCCTTTACCCAGTCAGTATGATCAATGTACCATTCCACAGTTTCTCTCAAACCTGACTCAAGAGAATGACGTGGTTTCCAATTCAGTTCTCGTTGGATTTTTCCACTATTCATCGCATAACGTCGGTCATGTCCCGGACGATCTTTTACATATTGGATCAAATCTTGACAAGGAAAAGAATCGGGTTGCATTTCATCCACGAGGCCACAAATCATTTTTACAATAGATAGATTAGTCGGCTGGTTTCCACCGCCAATATTGTAGCTGCTTCCATTTATTCCTTTTTTCAAAACCAGGAAAATCGCCTCACAATGATCCTCCACATGCAGCCAATCGCGGATTTGCTGGCCATCGCCATAGACTGGAAGGGGCTTTTTCTCAATTGCATTCAAGACAATTAATGGAATCAATTTTTCAGGAAATTGGTAAGGCCCATAATTGTTGGAACAATTTGTGATGGTATATGGCAAGCCATAAGTATGACCGTATGACCTGACAAGGTGATCGCTTGAAGCCTTGGATGCAGAGTATGGAGAGCTTGGCGCATAAGCAATCTCTTCAGTCCATGCCGGGTCATCCTTATTAAGGGTACCAAACACTTCATCCGTTGAAATATGGTGAAACCGACAAGGTTCAGACAAGGAGTTTTCTGCTCCGAGCCAATATTTTCGGGCAGCTTCCAAAAGCTTATACGTTCCAACAATATTTGTTTCAACAAACAAGCCAGGTCCCAAGATCGAACGATCCACATGAGACTCGGCAGCAAAATGGACTATCGTATCAATCTGGTTTTTACTGATTATTGAATAATCCAATTCACCGTCACAAATATTCCCCTCAATAAAATGGTAACGAGGATCACCAGTGATATCACGTAAATTTTCAAGACTTCCTGAATAAGTTAAAACATCCAGATTGAATATCTTAATGTCATTTTCTTGACTTAATAAATAGTGAATAAAATTTGAACCGATGAATCCCGCGCCACCCGTTACAAGTATATTTTTCATCATCCCCGACCTAGTTAAAATACTCGGCGTCGTTAAAGGTTTTTCCCAATAAATCTTTGGCAGACACAACAGGTTTTTCACCTGGATCTAACGGCCAATCAATTTTCAGATCTTTGTCATTCCAGATGATTGACCTTTCAAATTCAGGAGCATAATAATCAGTGGACTTATAAACAACTTCTGCCCACTCACTTAATACCAACAAACCATGAGCAAAACCTGGTGGAATCCAAAGTTGTTTTTTGTTTTGTGCTGAAAGTACAACCCCAACCCACTTTCCAAAAGTTGATGAACTTTCTCGAATATCAACAGCCACATCAAATATTTCACCAACCACTGCCCTTACTATTTTTCCCTGGGGGTGTTGAATCTGATAATGCAATCCTCTTAACACACCTTTGTGTGAGCCTGATTGGTTATCTTGCACAAAAGTAGTATTGAAGCACGAATTTTTAAATAGATCGTCTCTATAGGTTTCAAGAAAAAAACCGCGGTTATCATGAAATATATCAGGAGTAATAATCAAAACATCTGGAATTATAGATTCTTCAAAATCCATATAATCTCCAAGTCAACAAATGTTAAATCCATATTTCTATTAACAGCTCTATTTAAATTTTTGGTTAACTTACATATTTAGACAAAAAATTCTTTATCTCTTGATCTTCAGGTTGGAATTTGGAATACATTAATAAGGTAAAAATTCCAATTTGAACCTTACCGGTTGTGATCCATTCAAGGCCCGTTTTCCTTAGAGCCTCTACTGGTGACATTTTTAATAATCCGGCAACAGTTTCAACATTTTGTTGATATTTTTCATTTCCAGGTTCCATGATAAATGCTTCGATCGCCTTTTCTAATCCTTTTTGCGTATCTTTCAGTTTAAGTGCAATTAATGATTCGAGATTTGTTCCCATCGCCAGGTTAGGATTAATCATTTTTGATTCATTAATCAGATTTTGTGCAAATATCAAATTATTCAGCTGAATTTGGCAGTTT
Organism: uncultured Anaerolinea sp.; assembly: GCA_964597505.1. Taxonomy (GTDB): domain Bacteria; phylum Chloroflexota; class Anaerolineae; order Anaerolineales; family Anaerolineaceae; genus UBA6107. The sequence continues at coordinate 10,008 of CAZQXI010000001.1, forward strand.
GCCAAATCTAGATAATCTTGTGCGGTGAGCTGACTTTTAGAAGCAGCTAAAATAATATTACGATAAGTTTCAATCCACTTTAGATTTTCTTTTGGCGTTTTTGCCATTAAGCGTAATTGTTCTGCAGAAAACGAATCAACATCTTCGTATATTTTTTCTTCAGACACATTTTTTTCTTTTTGAAGCTTTTTAGCTTTTAAATAATATTTTCTTGCTTTATCGTTTTCTTTAAGCAGAACGCATGTTTCTACCATGAGCATCAAACATTCAACTTCATTATATTTTTCAGGAACCAATACATCGGCAAAAGTCAATTTTGAAGAATAATTTTTTAAAGTCCACTCGAAGATTTTGTTTGCACGTTTCCAATCACCTCTTACAAATAGGTAGATCTGACCTATGAATTGCATCATACAAGAATAAACATTAAAGTCAACTTGTGCATCCAATAAGATATTAATAAGGTCAATATCGCGCCTTTGATTAATATACTCTTGAGATAATCCAATATAGGCTAACCCCATATATTTTACAGGAGATGCATCGTCAGGAATATCTTTTACTCCTCTTTCCATGTCACTGATCGCATCTGCTTTATTTGGAGTGTTTAAACGCAATAATCCTCTTACAAGTCTTACATAAAAATCTTCAGGGTGTTTTTCAAGATATTGCGTACAAACGCTAATATTACGTTCAGTTTTTCTTTCCGACGATCCTTCTTCTAGAAATTCATAACCAGTGTGTAAAAATTCAATATTGGTCAGGCATTGAACCAACCCTAATTTAGCAGCACTAAGTGCGACAGTTTCGTGTATTGGATAATGATAGGTTACACCTAAATGGTTTTTAATTAAACGAACATTTTCAACTTTTTGAACCCCTACTTTTAACTTACTAACTGTTGGACATAAATAAATATCCGCAACGCCACTATTTAAACAATGTAGCAACTTAGCTTTTTCAGGTTCCTCGATATATTCGTCTGCATCAGTTCTAAGAATCCATTCACAACTTGCATAGCTTAAACTGACATTTCTAGCTTCAGCAAAATCATTTGTCCATTCAAAATATTCAACTCTTGCACCATAACTTTTGGCGATTTCAACAGTTCTATCTGTGGATCCAGTATCTACAATCACAATTTCTTTCACAATGTCTTTGAATGAATCAAGACATCTTGCAAGATCTTTTTCTTCATTTTTTACAATCAGAACTAATGATATATCTGGGTATTTATCTGGTCGAAGTGGATTATCAAAACGACGGAATACAGTTTTTCCAACAACTTTTGATGTTTGTTCGCCAATCAATCTCATAGCGGTATCATTGTCTGGATAATCTAATAATTCTTTAAAAGCGAACAAACGTGCTTGTCGTCGCTTATTCATTTTCAATAAACATAACGCGATGCTGACTTGCAATCCACGAGGATTATTTTCTTTTTGATAAATCGAAAGATAAAGGTTGTATGCGCCTATGTAATCCCCTTTATCGTAGGCGTCTCTGGCTTTTTTTTGAATTTCTTTATCAGAAAGATCCACACTTGCCGACAAATGATTTTTTAAACTCATTTTTTCCTCGATTTGTTGTAAATCAAATTTAGTATTTGATTTTTATTAACAATTAGTCCAAATGCTTCTCACCATTAAAAAGTATAGCAATATAAATATTGAGAAATATAAAATTGTTATAAAAAGTTAAGATTCAAAGGTATAAAATGTGTAAATATTTTTAATAACATGCCGATACTTAATATTTATGTGCTTGTTAATCTTTCTATCCTTATTACTAATTTATCTCAAACCATTTTTAGTATCTATAAATAAAAGCTCTCCATTTCTGGAGAGCTTTTTCATTAACTGTTTGCAATAATTGTTGTTACCTTAACCACTTCATCTTTCTTTTTAGTTGACGACCAATCATACTCATCTGCCATGATATCGGCAAATTCTTCAATTACATCTTGTGAGGCATTGCCAAGCCACATAATGGTTGATCTGCGTACAAAAAGATCATCCAGGTGTAAAGGTTTTTCGTTTTGAAGGATATAAACCAATTCACCAGAATTCCAATTGGCGATGGACTTCAAGGCTTTGCCATTATTTAGCTTGATGAATTCGGCTATCTTTTCGGAATACGTTCCGTATCGAGTTAATAATTCCGTGGCGTACTCTTCAGTTAATCCGTACTTATCAGCCAATTTTTTGATATAGTCTGCTTTTTGTGATGTTGACAAAGGCAAATTATTACCGCCGCGGATGGGCAGGCTTTCGGTACTTTTCGCTTTGGATTTGCCCAAGCCAGCCATCACTTTGGTGGCAACCTGTTCCGAGAACGCTCTGAAACTGGTCCATTTGCCGCCCACGAGACTTAATATTGGTAACCCTTGGACAATATCTTCCTTGATGCTGTGGTCGCGGGTGATTTGACCGGTGGTTTTAGCGTGCTGATATTCCAAGGGGCGTACACCAGAGAATCTGAAAACGATCTGGTCGCGTGTGATCTTGATCGTCGGAAAGACACGATCCACCAGGTTGATGAAATACTCTTCTTCTTCGGGGGTGCAGCGAGCGTTATCCGGGTTATCAATTGGCAAATCAGAGGTGCCAACGATTACTTTGTCATAGAATGGCAGGCACAAAACGATGCGCCCGTCTTTATTCTCAAAAAAGAATTCAGATTCGCCAACAGCCTTACGCAGTTCATCGTTTTTAATGACCAGGTGCGACCCCTTAGTGCCGCCAATGTACTTGGTCACAGCACCTGCATTCTGGTTGACATAATCTATCCATGGACCGGCTGCATTAATGATCACTTTTGGTTTGACCGAAAGCAGTTCTCCGGTCTCTTCATCCTTGATCATGACCTGTCCGTTTTCTATTTTGTTGAATGAAGCATAGTTCAATGCCTTGGCATGCGATCCTTCATCCTCGCCATCTAAAATGATTTCCACAGTCATGCGTTCAGGAGAAAGCAGTTGGCCGTCATAATATAAGGCAGCATATTTAATTTTTTGATTGAGGAAGGGATAACGAGCCAACGCTTCACTTCGACCAAAGAATTTGTGCCGTGGAACCGTTTTCTGCTTTCGCGTGAAGGAATCGTAGAAGATCAAACCGATCTTGATCACGAGCGCACCGCGTTCTGATGGACGATCAAGGAGGTTTACGAATTTCAAAGGTGCATTCAATAAACCAGACCAAACTTTAAATATCGGGATTACCGTTGGCAAGGGTTGAACAAGATGCGGAGCATTTTCAATCATCCGGTTGCGTTCGGCCACGGCTTCTTCGACCAGGCGGAATTCACCGTTTTCCAAATAGCGGATGCCTCCGTGAGCCATATGCGAGGATGTCGCTGAAGTGCCGGAACAGAAATCCCCTTTATCGATAATGAGAACATTTACCCCATTTAGCGCCAAGTCTCTAAAGGTGCCAGCGCCGTTAATACCCGCACCAACAATCAGAACATCAATGTCAGGATTCTTCTTTAAAGTTTCAATGATTGATTTTCGATCCATATGCATCCTCGCAATAATTTATTCTGGTTTGTTTTTGTCGTCAACAACCAGTTTACTTTTACCCTTACCCAGTTCTGTTGACCGTTCATAGGCAGCCCATATGGCGCGTGAGATCGCAGTTCTGAAACCTGCTTTTTCAAGGTAATAAAGCGCTTCAGCGGATGTGCCACCAGGAGAGGTGACATCATTTCGCAGCCGGGCTGGATGTTCATGATTTTGGATGAAGAATTCTGCACTTCCTCGGACGGTTTGCGCCACCAATTTTTCGGCTATACGACGTGGAAATCCCATATGCACACCAGCATCAATCATGGATTCCATGAATAGGAAGACATAAGCCGGACCTGAACCGGATAAGGCGGTCGCCATATCAAGGTAGCCTTCGTCATCTACAAAGACTTCTTCCCCGAGGGTCTGAAGAATCTCAGTCGCCATTTCTTTCTTATCATCACTCACCTGCGCGGTTTTCACCCAAACTGTGATTCCCATTCCAATTTGCGCCGGAGTATTTGGCATGGCCCGAACCACCTGTTCCACACCCACTTTTTCGATCAAGGTGGCAAGTGAAACACCGGCCATGATGGAGATCACCAAAGCATCTGATTTGATATTCCCCTTAACTGATTTGGAAAGATGATTCAACCCCTGCGGTTTTACAGCCAAAATTGCGATATCGGCTTGACCAATAACATCAGCGCTATCTGCATATCCCTTGATTCCAAATTCCTGTTGAAGAACGTCCAAACGATCTGGCGTCGGTTCAACCACGATCAGGTTTTCAAGTTTTACTTTGCCATCTCCGATCAAACTTGAAACGATGGCCTTACCCATGACGCCATATCCAATGATTGCAATTTTCTTATCAGTTATCATCTGTTTTCTCCAACAAGTTAATTCATTTTTCAAGGGTTCAAAAAATTTGTTTAATATAAAGACTTTAAAGCTTCTTCAAGCATGGTAGATTGTTTCATCTTTTCAAAAATGTGAAATCCGCTTTCAGCAACTTCAGCCCTTCCTTGGGCATCATTAACGTATTTCAAACATTCATTTACAAGATTATCGTAAGGTGTAAAAACAAGGCAACCCTTATAAGGAGCCTCCAGTTCAAGATCAAGACCATCCTCAGAAATAATAAAAATCTTATTAGCAAGGAGGTAAGAAATCCGGCCGACTTCAAAGACTTTAGTTTCGTAGTAATGAATATTAATAACTATCTTTGCCCGTGCTATAAATCCATCACGCTCTTCTCCATAACAATTAAAAACAGTACCGGCACGCAATCCTGCCTGACGTAATGAATCGATAATTTTTTTTCGCCGTTCGTTCATTGAGCCATAAAATAATACATCAATATCCTGAACATCAGCTGTTTTAATTCTTGATAAATTAGATGAATAACCCAAACCGCAATATGAAGAATGTTTAACACCCATTTTTTTTAATTCTCTTAAATTCGATTGACTATAATCCCAAACATATGAGTCTCTAAGCATATTCAAATAATTGCCTTTAAACCAAGTTGAACCGAGGGTAACTTGTTCAGCATTGTAAATGATTGAACCAGGAGGAAGTTTGAATGATGGAATGTTCGCCAGGAGATTTGCGCCAAATATAATCGGGCGTCCGGTAATTTGATTTGGATCATTTACGATGGGGGCTTCCATTCCCAATTCATGAAAAGCGCCGCTTAAAGCGAGGGCAAGTTCATCAAAAGTGTGAGAGTGGGTATAACCAGGGGGAGATACAATCCAAATACAAAATTTATCCATATTGAAAATATCCTTTGTTGCGAATAGTAATATTTAGGTTAAATATCCATTCATATTAATAGCGATAATTTTTATTGTCAACTCAGAATGCAGGTGAATCTGGCAAAACTAGAATTTTCGCAGTTCGAGAGGATTCATGGGAATTGGTTTGGCCATTTTTTCAGCCGGATAAGCCTGCAGTAAAGGCTGCAGTTCTTTGACCGGTTTGTCATCAAGCCATGCCCAACAGGTATCGGCATCAAAGATCACCGGCATGCGGTCGTGATACTCCGCCATTAAGGCATTGGGCGCCGTGGTGATAATGGTGCACGAAAAAAGCTCGTTGCCCTGGTTATCCTCCCAGTGCTCCCAAAGACCAGCAAAAGTGAGGGCTTTTTGATCAGCGAGTTGGAAATAGTAAGGCTGTTTGCGACCACCCTCCGCACGCCACTCGTAAAATCCGCTGGCGGGGATCAGGCAGCGCCTTCTGGCAAAAGCGTTGCGGAATGAAGGTTTCTCGATCAGGGTCTCGGCCCTGGCGTTGATCAGTTTATTGCCGATGGAGATATCCTTGGCCCAACTGGGCACCAGGCCCCATCTGAAGAAATCCACACTGCGTTTGAGGCCGTCGGTAACCACCGCCACCCCATCCCCGGGGGATACATTAGGGTTGGGCTGTAGGCCGGCTGGCACGTCCGCCAACCCCAGCATGTCTTTCAACTCTTCCGGGTCGTACATGATTGCAAATCGGCCGCACATGAGCATCCTGCCTTTCAAATTTTAATGGCAATGTAATTGTAGCGGAGTGTGCCCATTGTTTCAATTCCTCGATCTCGATGCCAAACGGATAAAGCACGCTTGAGGCCGCCCTGGCCATCAGTTCAATGTATTTCTCCTTGTCGAGCCGGGAAGGATCCAGTTTTTCACTGGATTCCCAGGCGCTGACGTCGTGCTCGCCGCGAGTGTAAACGAAACGCATCTTCTGTCCAGGCCGCACGCGTTTGCCGGTCTGCTGAAGAAGCTGCATGGCGGCGCGCACCGCCGGCGTGGGGGATTTGTAGGCTTCCAGCTCGTGGGTGATGCGGCAGGTGACCACCAGTTTTTCGAACGGCACGCGGCCCTCACGCATGTCGGATAGCGCAGTGCGGAAGAGCTGAAAGGCCTCGTTCAACTTTTCGGGCAGCGCCTCCATGGAATAGGCCCTGGCAAGGGTATCCATCATGCGGGTCTGGATTTCGCTCACCCAGGGCGGCGTATCGCGCCGGCGCACCTCAATGCCGCGCACCTTGGAGGAACCGTCTTGAAAGACGCCGAAGTAGCGGTTGGCCACCGGAACGCGGCTGTCGGCCCGTGAGGGCAGAAAGGCCACCCAGCGGTAGACGCCATCCAGCGAGACCCCCAGCCCGGTCTGTTCAGTGATCTCGTTGAGAACATCCTGGAAGTCGCGTTTATTGACCGCCCCGGGCTTTTTAAGCCACAGGGCATCCACAAAGAGGTGCAGTACCTCAAAGCCCATGGATTCGGCAATTTCCTTGGCGCGGATGAGCACCTCGCGCCCGCCGTTGGTGACCGCCTCGTGCGCCTCAATGCGTCCAAAGCGCGCGTTCTTGTAGCCCAGAAAACCGAAACACACCACCAGCAGCCATTTCAAGGCCGAAGCGCGCGCCGAATCCCTTTTGGCAAGCGGATCGCCCTTGCGCAGGTTGGCCTGGTTAAGTTTGAGCGCGACCCGCTTCTCGTAGAGCGGTTTGAGGGTCAACGGCACCACCCCTAGCTCGTCACTGGCGGGGACGATGCCGTTGGGCAGCGGCACCTCGGGAGAGATGTTGCCCTTGATGATGATGGCCGGGTACATCGAGATGAAGTCGATCTGGCCAACATCCGAATGCAGACCGACAATGGGCTGGTAGATCAATCCGCCTCGGTCGCGATGGATCAGGTCCATGCCGTTTTTGAACTCTTCGACCTGCTGCTTGTGCCAGGGAACCAGAATCTGATGCTCAAGTGCGGTGAGCATCTGCATGGCCGAGATGCCCGAGCCCGGCGAGACGCGCGCCGCCCGCTCAATGGATTGGGCGGTGACGCGCGCCGATTCGAGCACGCCGTCAAGGCCGTAATCCTTCCACATCATGGCGTTGCGCTGGTCAATATGGCAGCGCCCAAAGAGATGCGCCTCTTCAGCGCGGTAGATGATCTGCCCGTATGAAAAATAAGTCAGTTCTTTCTGCCAGCGCACATCGCGGTCGCGGTCGCGGTTAAGGCGCAGCGTTTCGCCGGCCTGCTCAGACAATTTCAACAACTCGGGGATGAGCCAGTTATCGCCCCACTGGGTCAAGATGAAATCGGGGTCGAACTCGTCCAGAATGCCGTTCAGGCGAGAGATCAACTCGGCGGGGTCATCCAGGCAAAGGGATTTCTGACGCTGCTGGAAGTGCAGTTTGAGCGTTTTGGGTGTGCCGCGCACGGGATCGCAATCCGGCTCAATGGCGAGTGTGCGAAAGACGGGGAATACGGGAGAAAGATCCCAGCGGGTGTTAAGCACGCGCAGCGACTGAAGGGTCTCCTCTCCGTCCGTGTCGAATTCGCAGAAGGCCATCGGAAAAGTGCCCCAAACAGCCGAATGGCGGGTTGTGACGCTGATATCCGAGTCGTAATAGGTGAGATGGGGAAACTGCTTCTGCACGTCGCGGAAGAGCCGCGTCTGGCGGATGGGATTGTCAATCACCGCCTGCAGCACCGGGATGGGTTCGGGCAGAAAAACGTCGCGCCGGGTCTCACGGCTGAGCGAAAGCACCCCCGGCTGCTTTCGCAGAAACTTCCACAGCGCACGAAGCTGCTCAGCTTCACCGGCAGCATAAAAAGTGATGGGCATGGGCTGTTTCAAGCAGAGGCGTTCGCCCTCTTCGGAGATGATCCACAACCGCAGGCCGTCTGCGGCGTCTTCGTAAAGATCAAGCAGCCAGCCGCGGACCTCGCGCAGCCCGGTGCTCATGTCAGGCGCCTTCCTGCAGGTCCACGTATTCGGCGGGCGCGTCTTCGTCTTCGTCAAGCGAGGCGGATGCCTGCACTTCATCGGCCGGGTCATCCTCCTCCTGGTTGACCAGTTCAAGCAGTGAGACCAGTCCGCGCGAGGGATTGATCTCGGTAACCGGCAGCACGCCGTTCTGTTCGAGCTTCAGTTCGAGCTGTTTGACCTTTTTGTAAAGCTCCAGCAGCATGGAGACCAGGTAGATATCCATGGGATAAAGGTTGCTGGCGTAGGAGGCCTCGGCCACGTGCGAATGCGAGAGGGCGATCAATTCGTCGATCAAGACCTGATCGCTCTTGCGCAGGGCGCGCACAAAACGCCTGAGAGCCTGATCCTCTTCGACCCAGGTCTGGGTCGCGGACTGGATGGTGCGTCCCATGGTTACCTGCCCTCTCTGGGCAGCAGCGCCCCGGGGAACAGCGCAGGCTGATATTCAACGGGCGGCGGCGGATCGAGGGAGAGTTCCTCCCAGATGTGAGTGGCCTGGCGCTTGAGCATGCCCAGCAACACCAGGCGCGGACTGGAGATGGAGAGCAGCGGCTTGGCGCTGACCACCACCGGAACGATATGGCTGATGCGCTCGATGCAAGCCAGGGTCTTTTCAAAGAGCATGACGCTTTCATCGAGGTGCACACTTTCATCCATGAAGGTGCTGAGCAGGTCAAGGATCAAGACCGGCACCCCCGCTTCGGGCCGGATCTTTTCGAGCAGTGAAAGCACCTGGTAGCAGGTAAAGGCGCGCGAGAGACGAATGTTTTTGAGCATGCCGACCGGGTCGCCGGTCAGGGTGCGCAGTTCTTTGGCGACGTGATACATGTTGCTGCGATTGCCGCAATCAAGCATGTAGACGGGGCCGCGCAGGGTCAGGCGGGCAGAAAGATCGAGCATGCGCCTGCCCCCGGCATGCGGGCCGAAAACAACCAGCAGTTCGTTGGCAAGAGGTAAAGCCAGTTCAGAGCGCAAGTCATGTTCCATATCTTTATTATATAGAACATTTGTTCTTTGTCAAGAGGGATGGAAAAGCCGAGAGTGGAGAATGGAGAGTATAGAATTGTATCTTTGTAAACTTAGTTGGAATATTTAATGTGACTTAAATTCTATTTAACCACGAACACCACTAAAAACACAAAAGGAAAATGCAATAAAAGTAAATTTTTGAAGCGTAAATCGCGAACTGGAGAATATGAATTTATTCGTATTTGTTCCAAGAAAAAATCGAAAACAAAGAAAACGAATCAAATGGAGTTCAAAAATAGCAATTTGGCGAGCAATTCGTAATTCGAATTTATGTACAAATCCATTTAAATGTTGTGGCAATTGATAATATTTTTAGTTCTTTTGTTCTATTTTGTCAAGATGTGAGTTTGGCGAAGGGTGGGTTCAAAATAGAACCCACCCTTCGCCAAATTAATGGATTTATTTATAGTATTCCTGAACCAACATATTTATCGCATCGGATGGATCAGGGGCTATGAAATTGATGAAATCATCCCAGGTGGCGATCTTGCCGTTGAAGTTATTGGTATAGGTCCGCAGCCCGGTGAAAAAGGCTTCGTCACCCAGGGCCTGACGTAATTGATCGATAAAAACGGCGCCCTGTAAATAGACCGCGTTGATATAAGTCCGCAGGTCGGATTGGTCGTAGATGGTTAGGTTAACCCTGCCGGCAGGCTTGTAGTAATTAACCCGATAATCCCACCACCAGTTGGCGAGTTCGGGGTAGTAGCGCTCGATGTAAAGGTATTCGCTGTAGGTGGCGAGGGATTCATCCAGCCAGGGTTCAAGTGCCTGGTCATTTGCGACGGCGGCAAACCACCACTGGTGGGCGGTCTCATGTACGGAAAGCAGCGCCAGGTAATTTTGGGGGGTGTTGTCGTATAGTTTGAAATAGAAATCGCTGAGATAATACAGCCCGTCATATTCCATGCCGTCCGGGAAATCGCTTTCGACCACAGTCATGGTCTCATGCGGATAAGGCAGACCGAACAGTTCTGAATAGAGCTGCAGTGCCGTTGCGGTGTAATCCACGGCAGCCTGGCCGGCGATTTCATCCCCGTTAAAGACGTAGGCTTTGACGATGACCCCGTCGGAATTGTTGCTAATTACCTTGTATTGATCACTGACAGAAAAGGTTATGTTTCTGGCGTTGTTTTGGACTATTTTATAGCGATCAAAATCCAGCGGCGCAGCTTCTGCACTGGCGGCGACCACCAACCCGGTTGGATCCAGTAGAGTGAGATTTAGTTCAAAATCGGCCTTGTCATAAACCAGATATTCACCCACTTCAGCCGGCTGATGGATGACCCAGCCAGAAACTGCATCATATGGCGGTATAAACGGATACCAATCCGAAAAATTGATCTGTTTGGGCGAATATCCCAAAATTCCGCCCTGCAGCCGGGGTGTCAGCGTGAACTCCAGATCAATTGTGATGCTGCCTTTGTCAGGCAGCGGTTGATCCAGTTGAATGGTCAAGGTGATGCCGTCGAGGGAATAATCCGCCATGCTGACATCACCAGACAAGGCCAAAGAGGATAGTATAAAAACGTTTGGTTTGGAATTGGCAGGAACAGCCAGCTTGATATCGGTTAAAACCTGCCCCTTTTTATTCTGATAGCGGATGGTTTGCCGCACAACCAGGTTATGCTTGTTATAATCGAGGTCAGCCTTGAAAGTGTAGGCTGTTTTATTCAATGTATCCGGTTCTTGTGTTTGAACCGGCAGCGGTGTGCCGGTGGAAGTTGCTGCAGGCAGTTCGGTTACAGCAGGTGTGGATGTTTCAATTACTTCCGGCGAATTCGTAAGGGTCGGCAATGGTTGTGCCACTTGTGGTTTAGCGCAGCTGGAAACCATTAAACCCGCGATCAATACGATCCAGACAATGGCTACACGCAAACTAATGTTTTTATTACTTTTTCTCATAGGATGACGAGTAATCCTTTCCACCATGAGCCTTAATAATACCGCAACCTCTTTATCCATTGGCAATATTCCCCTCACCGGCAGACTGATTTTGGCGCCGATGGATGGTTATACCGATTCCCCGATGCGGTTGATCTCAAAACAATTCGGGTCCGCTGTTTCGATCTCGGAATTCATCAACGCCATAGACATCAAACAAGGCCACCCCCACCTGCTCAGCCAGATCACCTTCGTTGAGAGTGAAAGACCCTTCGCTTATCAAATCTTCGACGACAAACCTGAACGGATGCTGGCTGGCGCGTTGAAGTTGCGTGAACACAACCCCGATTACATTGATATCAACATGGGCTGCTCGGCCAAGAACGTCTCGAACCGCGGCGCAGGCGCGGGGCTGCTCAAGCATCCGTTCAAGATCGGCCAGATCGTTGAAAGCCTGGTGAAACACCTTGATGTGCCCGTGACGGCTAAGATCCGCCTCGGCTGGGACGACGATTCTCTGAACTACCTCGAAACCTCTCGCATCATCCAGGAAAGCGGCGCCAGCGCCATCACCGTACATTCGCGCACCCGCAAAATGGAATATTCGGGCTCGGCTAGATGGGATGCCATTGGCGAAATCAAAGCGCAGCTCTCCATCCCAGTGATCGGCAACGGGGATGTCAAAAGCCTGGCAGATGCCGAAAGGATGATGGCTCAAACCGGCTGCGACGCGGTAATGATCGGCAGGGCTGCCATCGGCAATCCATGGATCTTCAGCGGTACGCAGCGCGAAGAGCAGCCGCTTTCAGAACTGCTTCGGGTGATTGAACAGCACCTTCATTTGATGGTGCAGCATTACGGCGAAAAGATCGGTGTGATGCTTTTTAGAAAACACCTGACCCGCTACCTGCACGGATATCTCTCAACGCCGGATATTCGCAGGCAAATCTACTCTTTTGAAAAAGAAATGGAATTGTTTGAATCCATTAACGCACTTCTCAAATCACCTGATCTATTGGAGAACTCATGAACACATCGAACTGGTCTGAAAATGTTCCTTTTGCGATCACCGTTTGCGACACCCAAGGGATCGTGCTTGAAATGAACGAGAAATCCGCGCTGACCTTCTCAAAAGACGGCGGCAAGGCATTGATCGGAAAATCACTGCTGGACTGCCATTCTAAAAAATCCAGACAGATGATCCTCGAAATGATGCAATCTGAAAAAGTAAACATTTATACGATTGAAAAACTGGGCAAGAAAAAACTGATCTACCAGTGTCCGTGGTATGCAAACGGAAAAATGGCCGGACTGGTTGAACTATCGCTTGAACTGCCGAATGAGATTCCACATTTTGTGAGAGGCTAAAATGATCTATCACATTACGACCCCCGCAGCATGGAAAAAAGGCCAGGATGACGGCCGATATGTGCCCGAAGCGTTCGAGCAGGACGGATTCATCCACTGTTCAAAGATGGATCAGATCGTTGGTGTTGGCCAGCGATATTACGCCGGCCAAACCGGATTACTGATTTTGGGCATCAACCCGGACAAACTGACCTCCAAACTGGTTTTTGAGAACCTGATCGGCGGCGAGGAATTGTTCCCGCACATTTACGGGCCGCTGAACCTGGAGGCCGTGGAATCCACTGCCGAGTTCGTACAGAGCGCCGAAGGCGCATTTGTTTTTCCGATTGATTGGAAACCAATACAATAAGTTCATGAAACCAAATATTATTTGCCTCGTATATTAAACATAAAGATTATGCGAGGTTAAAATGACTGAAAATACCAGAACAGAAGAATTCCGGGTCAACGGTGAGGCACTGCTTTCAAAGATCAAAGAGATCATCCACGAAGGCAATGTGCGCCGCATCATCATCAAAGATGAAAAAGGCGCCACTTATATTGAAATCCCCATGACGGTGGGCGTGATCGGCACACTGCTGCTGCCGGTGTGGGCGGCGGTGGGCGCGCTGGCGGCGCTGGCAGCCAACTTCAATATCGTGGTTGAAAAGAACGCCGATTAACATTCTTAAGAGGACGAACCGTTATTCAATGGTAAAATAGAGCGGTTCGTCCCCGTGGCGCAATGGATAGCGTGCCGGCCTCCGAAGCCGTCGGTGTGGGTTCGAATCCCACCGGGGACACAATCCATAGGCATAAGATACCGTCCCTCTCGATAAACTGGCCTTTGAAATAGAAGCCGCATTTGCGGCTTTTATGCTTTAATGGGAAAGAGTGTACACACAACAAAAGGGGCAATAAATCATGAAGAAAACAATAAAAGTTATTCCTTTTTCTTCAATCCTGCTAATCCTGATTGGGATCTTCCCCTTCGGTCTTGGTGCTATTTCAGCGGCAAAAAACTACTTCCTTCACAAAGACCCTTTTCCACTTATCATTACGGTTTTGGCGTTCTTGGTTATCGGATTTTTATTGCCATCCTCTAGAAAACCAAACCTCACAATAAAGATCATAATCTTACTTTCCATTTTTTTCTTGGCAGTAGCTTCAAGATATATATTAATAAATACTTTACAAACCACCCCTACCTCTGATTTTGCTTGGGTATTAATGAACGCACCAAGGTTCATCGGCCAATTCTATCCGAACAAATACGTTATCAATAATCCGCATTGGGGGATCTACACACTTACTGTTGCCGTAATTTTTAGTCATTTGCTGAATTTACTCACTGGCATCCAAATACTCAATATGATCTTGGCCGGCTTCACCGCAATCGGAATTTATTTACTCGGAAAAAAGGTCTTTGATTCTGAAAAAATAGGATTACTATCATCAATCATATATATCCTTTACCCAGCTGATCTCTTATACAAATCCCTTCCGACCGGCGATCACATTTTTATAGCAGTATTGCCATATATTTTCCTGCTGTTTTTCAACGCACTTCAATCTGATCCAATATCAAAAAGAAATCATTTCTTATTTTTAATTATTGGGTTACTGGCCGGATTTGTTGACCTATACAAACCAGTGGGCATGGTTTTGATTATTGCCATGGCCATTGTGATTCTGATTAGTCTTCCCAAGCTGCTTGTCAACAAGTTTTCAGGAATAATTGCCATTTTTATACTAATTGTTGGTTTTATTACCATCCGAGGGTTAGGATCCTCTATTCTTGAATATCGGACAGGACTAGAGATTCAACCTACATATTTTTTTAGATCCATACGTATCGGGCTGGATATCCAAAACAATGGAATGTGGAATGATCAAACCTCAAGAAATATTGAAAAAACTATTATTGAAAACGACGCGAGAACTGCCGATAAAATACTTTTGGATGAAACGCTCAATAATATATTCGCCAACTTTTCAGATTTGCCAGCCTTTTTTTACAAGAAATTTGATTACGTTTGGATGTCAGATTATGACTTCCATTTTTGGACCGCTCAAAATCGTGAGCAAATAGACTCACTGGCCATTAATAACTTTATTGAACGGGATCTTCTGATTTTTGTCGATGCATACCACCTGTTCCTTTTAGTTTTTTCATTTATTGGTGTAATATTTGCTGGAATATCAAAAAAAACCAATCCAACTTATGTTGCTATAAGTCTATTTGTTTTTGGAATCGCCATACTCCTATTGATCATGGAAGTTCAGCAAAGATATCGCGGTATTATCATGTCAGTGCTTCCAATCCTTGCAGCTTATGGGATATACGCTGTTGAAGAATTCATTATTCGCCAAAAACCAAAAAAATTGAGTTTAGAATCCAAATAAAAAGAACCCCAGGGAAGTGAAGGAGAATACTCCTATCCTGGGGTTGCTCATCAGCACATGGGTGCTGTTGAACCCTAATACTGGTTTAATAATCTTTTGGCTTCAGCAAGTCTAGGCTCAAATAATGCTCCTGTCCATTCACGCACACCCATCCCTGCACACTTCCCAAGCCCTGAGTGATGCCGCTGGTGATATTCACCGGCGCACCCGCTACAAAACTCCCAAGGATCTTTGCATTAGTGGATGGTCCTGACCTGATATTGAGCCTCCCTGTGTTCACCAGGTATTTTTTATACTCATCGGTGACGTCAATTGGATCTTCCACGACCGGCACATCATCCTCAGGGGTGACCACCACCGGCGCACCGCCCCACAATTGAGAGTAGAGGCTTGTAGATCCGCAATAGGCATTCAGATCCAATTGCTTCAATTCAGTGCCAAGGTTGAGGCCTTGAGGCACACCATCGCCATTTACGCAGCCATGCGAGGCATACTGCCACATCACGAGCTCACCACTCCACCCTTCGGCCTTGACCGCTTTTCTGACACTTTCAATATTCTGGCTCTCGTTGTACCAGGCGCACCACAATTGGAAGGACTTGAACCATTCATCAAACCAGGAGAGCAATCCAAGTGAACAATAAATACCGGCATTCTTGCCGCTCAATTCTTTCCAGCGGATCATAAATGCCTTGGCAATCGTGAGCGCACGGGTTCGCACCTTCGAGAGCGCCGGTGTGTATGCCGGGTTGCCGTTCTCGATATCCAGCATCAAAATGCCAGACATATCGCCCTTGAGCATCGCCCATGCTTTTTCTGCCTGGCGTCTGCCCCATTCAGCGTCATCCATCCCATTGACCGCGCTGCCTGCCATGTGGTTTGAGTAATAATCCATATACCAATACGGCATACGATTGCATTTGTATTTTGCGGCTTTCCAGTTTCTTTCGGCCTGTTCGTCAGCCACAATCCCAAACCCCATGCGGATGCCGCAAATGTGGTGTTTGATGCTGGTCAGTTTATCCCAATCAATTAAGCCGTTGAACTGGCTGACATCAATTGCCCGAATTGCAAAGAATGAATATTTAGTGCCCATAAGTAATCCTTATAATTCAAAATCTGAAGAAATATAAATATATATTCCTGTTTCACTTCCCAACCAATTTGCGCTGGTAAAATCTTTAAAAACCGCTATTTGTGTAGCTCCAGCTCCAATATCCGCTCTGACATATGCATAAACACCACCGATTGGATAAGCATAACCAACACATCGTAGCTTAGCGGACGACGCTCCAACAGCAAATGGCAGTGAAATGCCAATAAACCCAGCACTTCCTGTAACGTTTTTATTTTCCGCAGAAAAATCAAACTTAAATAACGTGTCAGAAATATAATATCTTGCCGCCGTAAAGCCAGATAAATCCGCACTTCCGCTTGTTAGAACCGGGCTCCATGTTAGCCATCTCGTGTTATAAATTGGACGTTGAATGAGATTTTTAGCTGTAAAAGTTGGCACCGACCACGTGTATCCAGCCCCTGCAGATAAAGTGGCCGCAAAACGTCCAATATTGACATAGTAATCAGTTGCTGCGGCGTTTGTGATGGTAGAGATTGCACAATACTTTTCGTTGGTCGCTGTGGCCGAAAAGTCTGAATATTGATTGGCGTATGGGATTCTTGATGGGCCGATCACAACGCCATCGGTCGCATTATATCCAAGATAAACAAAGTAATCTATTTCTTTTGTTGCAAGCTCAGCTGATCCTGCATTGAACTTATTGGTTCCGGCTGGAATAGTGACCGATAAGGCAGCTGTAATAGTATGTAAATCACCATTGACCATAAAGTAGATCGGGTCAGAAGCAGATGCATCAGATCCCGCAAGGGTCTTGAGTGCAACATTCAAATTATTTGAAGCAACTGTTACGACGATCTTCCCGTTCACCAAAAAAGATCTGTTAGCAATGGCCTTTACTACATCATTGACATCTGCTGGTTCACCATTTTCTAAAGTCATAATCGACCTCCTAAGTCTCGTTCAACAAGCAGCGGATGGACACCCTAGCCTGCATATCTAAAGGTCCACCTGAATTCTGGTACGCTTTGAATGTATAAATATTTCCTGCTTGTCTTTGAGCAGTTTCAAAATAAAATTTGACTGTTGTTCCCTTAACCCCCCCAGCCACGGCGTTCACATAACAGTCATCATCTAGAGAACCATTCAGATATAATTCAACTCCACGAATGCCTGTTCCATTGGCCACAAACTTTACCGCTATTTCAATTCCATATCTACCTTTATATGGAATTGCTATTTCAGTGGGCGCACCAGAAATATTAAAGAAATTTGCCTCGTCGACATATGAATGGTCAAGCTCAATTGGATCAAGACTATCGTTAGTTATTGATTGGGCAGCTACACGCCGGGCTATGCCCGCATACCCCCTCAAAACATCAATATTGGTATTAAGTTGCAGCAGCTTTACCAGCGTGATCTTTGTTTTTGTTACCCATTCCACAATTGAATATCCCATATCCACCAACCTTATCTTTCCAATAATGATTTTCTTTGCGAGAGATCGCTTTTACACCTCAAGGTTATAGATGTATGTCAGGTCCTTCAGCCCTGCGCTGTTGTCATAACTTTGCAGGTAATGATTGAACATCGTCCCGCTGTTAGCCGTGGCAGTCGCCAGGTTGCCAAACAATCCGGCTTCCTTGAGATACACGCTGCATTGCGATTTCAAGAAATACGTGCTGAGCTGGATGATGTTTCCGCTTTGCGTCTTGGTGACGATCGCATTTCTGGCCGTTTCTGTGGTCAGTGTCGAATTACCCAGGGCTGGCGTCGTGGTGCCTGTTCCAATGGCGTGATAAGTGAAGAGCAGCGTCGAATCAAGGTTCCCGGCCAGCACACTGGCCAGCATGGCGCTCCCCAGAGTAACGATCAGGTTCTTGACCTCATTCTCATAACTCAAATGGCCGGCTTTCTCGGCCAGAGCCATAGCCTCATGCAAACTATGCCCTTCAGCCATCAGCTTCGGCAGTACCCCCGCATCGAATGCCCGTAGAATGGATCTACCTTCCATTTGCCTTGTCTTTTCAGTAAATTTCATCAAATTATTCATCCCAAACCTCTACGATGCATTCCAGGTGAAAAAACCCCAGGTAATATTTACGCCCCACAAATACGGCCCCTCAGTGGCCATAATCGAATCACCGGCAACATAGCATTCATCCACGTTGGATTCGTCCACCACACCATCCAGATCGTAGTCGTAAGCGTCATCGCTGATCCCCAAAGACTCAGACATGAACAAAGATTCATCCAGGACCTCGTTGTCATTCCACTCAACTTCAGGCTCTGACTTTCTGGCAATAGAGAGGATGTAAGCCGTGTAAGATTTATCCACTGCCCCAAATTCAACGGATGCTTCAACATACCCGCCAACCCCAAGGGTCTCTTCCACTCGCTGGATGAGAAAACTACCGTGAACATCATCAACATTTTGATCAATCCGCTGCGATTGCCCAGGGATCAACCCGCTTTCAAGTACCTTGTAGCTGCCAGCCGTCTCTACAAAAGCGCTCTTCACAAGGACGCTGATGGCCCGCATCAATGCCACCGATTCATCCACGATCTCGGGTGCGATGATCGGTTCATGCAGCCAATGGCCATAAAAGTCATGACTGCTTTGGTTGAGGCTGATCACCCTGATAGGGGTTTCGACCCTTCCCGTTACCTCGACCGCATTCCTGATCCCCGGCCAGTAGTTTTCCTGTTCAAGCCTGGCAATGGATTCGTAATACAGCACATCATTGATCCCCTCGAGCGTGTCAGTCCCACCTGTCTTGACCGTCAGCGTGGTCCACACCGGCATATCCACCCGGGTGCTGGTCGAATTGTTGGCCGTCCCCGTCCAGGCATACCCGGTGCCCAAACTGCCGTCACAATACGCAGATGGCCATGTCTTCTTTTCAGCCTGCACCGCGTCAAAATAAGCAACGAGGGTTGAATCATTACCCACGTTTTCAAGGTCAACCCTCACGTTGATACTTCCCCCCGTGGTGTTATGCCAGGTGGCTGTAACCGTCTCCCATTGTGATGTCTTGCGATTGAACTGCTCGTCTCTCCGGATGGAGTTGGAAATGTCATATAACACAATCCCGGCTTTTGCTGCGGTTGCACACCACACTCTCGCCTGGATTGTGAGCGTTTCACCAGCTGCCAATGCGATCGTCCCCCCGCGCACAGCTGCAACGGCTGTTCCTGCGGTGATCTTCAAACTTTTCACGCCAGATGAGTACTTTGTTGCGTCAGAAGCCCATACAGCGCCGGTTCCCCCCTGGTATTGCGTCCATCCATCGGTGATGTTGACCTCAAAAGATGGATTTACCACCAGGTTTGTGGTGCTGCCTCCGTCATTTCGCCTTACACCGATCTTGGTTCCCCCCACCGGAGGCTTATACCGATGTGTTAGGTCAATGGTGCTCACAATACCATTCGGGAAGTATCCCGAATCCACGGTATCAGCGCTCAACTTCTTTCCGCCAACAACTTCAACCGAATTGATCACGTTCATCCCGCCGTTTTTATTGACCTCAAATCCTTGCACGGTCTTTCTATTCGCGCTTACCAATACAGGGTTATCGGTCACATCAAAATCAGCAGTGCTCTCTTCCGCACCAAAATAATGGACTGTTTTATCATAATCAATGCGCCAGTGTCCCCCGGTTTGATTACAGATCCAGTTCATGATCCTTCTTACACTCCATCGGTTGAATCTCACCTTTGGAAACGTCTTCAAGGTTTTGACATGGGTAACGACATCAAACCCCGAAAGCTCATCACTCAAGGCAAAAACGGAAACAATAATTTCATTATCGGTTTTGTTTTCGTACTCCGCCCTGACGTAAACTTTATCGGTGATCGCACCGTAGTCGTTGCACTGCCAGGTCTTCAACGGATTCACATCAGAAGCCCCTGGCAGCTTGTCTTCACCCATTACGTAGCCGCCAAACCAATACTTGCTGCCATTCATCACAATGATCTCTTGCCAGGCGTGAATATCGAGCGCAGAAGCATTTTTCAGGCTTATTCGCATCGTATCAAGCAGATCATCCAGTTCGCGGGTTACATGCGGTTTTGAGAAATCAAAATCCACGTAGGATGTTATATCCACACCGTCAAGGGTCACCGTTGCTGAGACCGCCACAGGGTCATATATACCCATTATGTCAACCTCGTATTCGTATTCAGGCCAATTCTTTGCATGATCCTGCGCTCAACCGCTGCCGCTGTTTTTTCAGGATCTCTGGCATCTTGGATCACAATCGCCCCCGCTTCGATCGTTACACCACTACCGCCCAACATTTGTTGAGTCTGTTTGTGATTGTAGACATACGAATTATTGGGCAACTGCACAATTTCAGTACCGTGCTCACCGACCTTTACAAGACCGCCAGTCGCCGCTCCAGGTGGCTTATCTCCGTAATACCAAGATGATCCATTCCACCAGGCTTTTGGTGTCCCGGGGCCGCCCTTTGTACCCTTCAATACCCATCCACTACCGCTTGATGTGCTTGGGGTTGAAGAACCAGTGGCTTTATCTGGGTTGTAGTATTGACCGGATGCAAAATCAGGTAGATTGACCTGAACATACCTGATGATAATATCCATTGAAAAGCCTTGGGCTAGCATGTCCTTGATTTTCCCGATCACAATTTCTGTTTCAACCATTGCTTTGACCGCTGCAGGTGAAATCTTTCCAAGACCGATCAGAATTGACTTGTACGCCTCTTCACCCGTTGTTCCCATTTCTTGCAAAGAAGTCCTGATCATATCCAATGAGATATCAACAGTATCTGCTGGACTTTTTATTGAACTAAATTTCATTAATAAATTTGTCGTGGCAGTTGCCGCATTCAACATTGATTTTTCAAGGTCTTCAGCCGCTTCAGCCTCTTCAAGAAGTTTTTCTTGAGATTTTTCTAGTTCAGGGTTAGCAGCCTTGATTTTGTCAGATACCCAACTGATCCCCTTGCCAAGTAATTCATAATATTTGATCAGCGGATAGATTGATCCAGTCAATAATAAGGTGAAGCTCTCGCTTAACCCCTTATTTTTTACTTCAGCCTCATTTGTTTTTGTAATTACATAAGCAAAGATCACGTTCAAATCGGTCAAAAGTGGAATTACTTTCCGCGAGACTTTGTACTCTACGCCAGCAAACGCATCTGTCAATCCATCTACAGATTCTTTATATTCTTTAGTAAGCTTTATGGCTTCTTCATCAACGACAAGAGATTTGTCAACAGCAGCCATCCTTGCTTTGATTGCAGCGGAACCTTGTTCCAACAATTTCTGCATCTCGGGTCCGGTTTTTTTCCCAAACAGCTCCATTGCAAATCGTGCTTTATCAGCAGCAGTAGGTAGTGCGTTATACTCATCTGCCGTTTTACCTATATTTTCAATCGTAGGTTTAAAACCATTATTTATGGCATATTGCATTGCCTGAGTAAATTTTTCTTCTTTGATGAATAAGTCATCTGTAACCTGGTACAGCCGGCTCGCTTCTTCCGCCCTCAGTCCAGTAAGCCTGACAAGATCTTCGATTGTTGTTACATACTTTACATTAGCTTCAATTGATTTTTTAGTGAAATCAACTATTTTTCCAATTGCAGCGCCGACGGCAGCATAAGCTGTCAAAGAACTTAAATTGATGCCAGTAACTTCCTTGAACTGGGTTTTTAGTTTGACAAGGTTGTTGATGGCTTCTTTATCCCCGCCACCACGTTTCACTGTGTTGATAATGATATTCAGTATGCTATCTGACATGCTTCACCAATAAACCAACAAATAAAGATTTCTCTGCGTTCTTTGCGCCTTTGCGTGAGACGCGACTTACCACTTTCGATAATGCTTGCTTCTCCAATCATCTTGCTTCTTGCTTTGTGTGGCCGCCAGCTCCTGGTAATCAGGCAACTCATCCACCAATGCGCAGATCACATCTTTCCATTCGTCATACTTTTCGTCGTCCAGATCCCAAGGTCCGATTGCGCTCCCCAAAAACATATTGATCTTTTTGGCAATGATCGCTTTCACCAACCTTGGGTCGCTTGTTTGTCCGTTCCTTGCTAGATCAAAGATGGCCGCACTCAGGCTTTTTTTTTGCCCTCTCTGTGCTCGCGGATCATTACAGCGATCTTGTTTTGCAGCCATGGCCAGAATCCAGGATCCGTTTCAAAGGTTTCATCCATCAACCGCTTTAGGTCGGTTTCACTGAGCCGTGTTTGCGGCTTGCCTTGGCTCAATAGTTCAGAGAACAGCTCCCTGATCCTTTTCTGGATCGTTTCTGAAGAATTTGAATTGAACTTCTTGCTCAACCAGTTCTGTTTTTTGCGCATGGCGCGTCCTACCAGGTCAAAAATGCCCTGTGTCAGGTCGCCAATTTCTTTCAGCATCTCAGCCGGCGGATTAACCCACACTTCAAGATACTGCCCATACATTTCAGGCATGTACTCGCCCAGGTCCAGCTTTTCCACCGCTTTTGGTATTTCAATATTCATTACCAGCTCCTGTCATTGCGAGGATGCCGCCATTGCATCCGCGGCAACCTCCAATAAACTAGATCGTCGCCACATTCGTTGTGCAATACGCCTTCAGCATCGCTGCGCCGGTGGGATCATACACACCTTCAAGCATCACCGTAGTCAGTGATGTTTCTTTGTCTTTTGAGGCGCCAGGGATCACTTCCATCACCGCGCCTGAGAACTCGATATCTATACTGTGTTTGTCGCCGGTGCCGATAGCACTGCCTTCGATCAGAATCTTGACAAATTTCACATCGCCGGTGGCATCAAGTAATGCAATGGCTTCGGCACCATTGACCAGAGTAAATGTGCACAAAACTGCAAACTTTCCTTCACCAACGGTTGTGAATACAAGACCATTTCCGTTGAACTCTGGATATGCCCCGTTCAAAATCTCAAGTTCAACCTGGCGTAAGATGCCGGTCTTTTCAGTGCCACCGATACCGGCCCAGGAGCTGTCAACGTAGATCCTTGCCAGAAGGCTGTTCAATTCGCTTACAGTTGGAATTGTCGCAATAGTTGTGAATGTGGTCTTGCTGTTTTGACGCCCAAAGAACCCGGCTTCAAGTTTGACCACAGCATCGCTGTTATCTTGTGGAAGGGTGATTGTCAGTTTGAGGCGGTCTAGAGTTAGATATTCAATCTCAAATGCCTGAACAGAATCACCAATTTCAACGGTGGATGAATCCAACGTGTTTGAAGCGGTCAAGGATGGCACAAAGGACCACAGGTAATCATCCTGGTCCGTTGTCTGTTCGGCCGGGGTGATTCCGCCCTTGATGAGATGTGAAAATAGCCACGGGAACAACTGAAAATAAGCACGGGGTACGTTCAACGTACCTTGCACCAGCTTTGCGTTAGTTTCCACGGCCCGATACCCGCCTACCTTCACTCCGATATTGTCAGCCGGGATGATCGGCCGGCTGTCCGGCACAAAAGCAATACTGGCTTCACCCACCAGCCTGGTATCCGCAGCTACTGCCGTTCCATGAGACGCAGGATTCTCTACACCAACTTGATACTGTTCTAACATTTTGACCTTCCTTTCAAATTTTGTAAGGGCGAATGGCTATTCGCCCGTTCCACTACACACTAATCGAGTACTTGCCAGTCTGATTCTCTTGCACCGTCCAAGGCACTTTAATCCCATAATGGTCAGATTCGTTGCCCCAATTACCTTCAAAAAACTCCCACTTTCCAATCTTGAAACTCACCACCTTATGATTTAGCGTGATATGGGCAGCAGCGGCAGCCACGATCGAGTCAGGAACCTGCATCACCTGCGGCATTTTTGTCCGAACAAGATCCAGCGTCAAATGGAACTCACTCACCCCGTTATAAAAACCTTCGGCACTGCCCGCAAAAGAATTCGGATTGTCGCCATCCGTTACAAATGTCAGCACGCAAGGGGCCTTAGTCACCGCCTCGGGAATATCCTTCACCCGGTAGCTTTTGACCCTTTTTCCATCAAACTCGACAGAATCCCAAAGGGCGGCAATGTCATCAATCCAGTGATAGATTCCGTAATTCATCCCTACCTCACCTTTAGTGCATCGGTTACTTTTTGAAGGGCATTGCTCAAGAACACCATCACCTGGCCGCGCTTCTCATTCATCACCGGCCTGGCGATTTCCTGGCCCATGATGCCTTTTTGTTGGATGGATTTCGCCACCCCAAAAGCCTTGAGCCGCGCTTCCTTGCCTGACACATTGAACTTCTGACTAACCCATTCCACAAACCGGTCAGATACATACACCGGAGGCATATCCGCGCCGGCTCGCCGCCCTGTCTGCATAAATCTGAATATGTGAGCCTGATTCTTTGAGGGTCCTGTAATACCTGTCACCGACCCATCCAGCACACCCTGCTTCACCTTGCTGCTTACACTTTTCGCGGTCGATCCCGAAAACTTGCGGATTCGCGGTACCTCTGCGCTTTTCATTACCGCATTGCCTTGCTTAATGGCCGTGGTCAGATGCTTCTGCAGTTCAGCAGTCAGCTTGCCAAGTTGAGCGAGCTGCGCTTCCACATCAGAAGATGTGATCTGCATATCAATATCTGATTGACCTACTTTAGTCGCCAACGTTGAATGCCTCCAGGATCCTTTCGATCTGTCCGGGTGGAATTTCCACCATATACTTTGAGCCGCCAAATTCACTGTTGCCAGACGAACCCGAGAAAGCCGTTTCAGCGCTCATCCGCATTCGAGAAGCCAGGCTGATTGCGTAATGATTGATCATGTCCGGCACTATGTACCGGCTCAACGCCTTGTTTGAATGGATGGCTGCCACGGTACCATTGACGCCCCGTGTCACCCCAAAAGTGCGGTATACCCTGATGGCGCTGTCATCCACGTGGTCGGCATCCGTGGTCCCGTTCCATCCGCGCACCACAGAAAGCACATCTCCGCCAATCTTCAGGATATAAATATCTTCCACGCCGATCTGAATAACCTCGCCCTCGTGGAATTCAGCACCGTTATCCACGGTAATTTCATGATTACCCCTGACTATGGCCCCATTCACCTTGGATGTTGCCGTCGTCCCCGCCGGCGCTCCCGGGCTTCCGGCACCGGATACCACGTATTCTTGTTCACTCTCGATCAGCAAAACCATGCCAGGGCTCAACAGCGCCCCGTTTGTAACCACCAGAGTTGTTTCACTCGCCGTGGTCTGTGAAACACTCACACCAAGGCTTGTGGTCAGGTCATACAGCCCCCACTGGCCTTCTATTTCTATGGGGATATCGTCGCTGCATGGCCATGAGTAACCTTCAAGTTCGATTCCTATATACGGACCGTTTTCCCACATTCGGTTGAACGGTTTCAACCGGTAATTTTCAGATGAAATAACCTCGCCATTGATTTTTAAGGAAGTAATACTCAACAGCGCAGGAACATATAAAACTTCAGATCTATTGTTATGTTCGATATAAAAGGTTTTGGTCGTTGTTACCGGAATGAAATTCCCGGCCTTGCGCACGAACATATCAGACGCCGCCTGGACGCACTTCATTACATCCGACCGGCCAATAAACCCGCCCAAATCCATTCCGTCGATCAATTCCTTGGCCGTGCACAGCGTCTGAGCTACTTCCATCGTTCACCTCTTTGCAAGTCCCTGAGAGGGTTGCCCCTCTCAGGGTGTTTACCGATAAAACGAACAATTATCCGAGCAAAATTGCCATGGCTTCAGGTTTGACAGCTTTCACGCCCCAAGCCAAACCAACTTCGTAGACAACGCGACGGCGTTGGCGATATGTTGCAACTTGGAACGATATCCCAGTTTGCGGATCGGTGACAATGACAACGTCATCAGCAGCATCACCACCTTCTGGCATCGCGGGAACTCTCAGCATTAATGCGATTGCTTCCCTGGCAAATGCCATATTCGCGGCGTATGAGTTACCAATGCTCAATGGATCATTGTTTACCCAGGCTACTTTCAAGCCCGGATTCTGCAAAACGATAGGTGTATCTGTGCCTGTAGCGCCAGTTCCACCCGTTTTGACCACGTACTTGTTGGTATCGCGGCCTGTTTTGGTGTTAGTAATGATGTCACCTGCTTTGATTTCACCAAGTCCTGTGTCAGTATTGATGGAGGCCAAACCAGCAGCGTAACCGGCAGTCAAATCAACCAAAAAGCCAGTACCGGCGCCTTTGGTATGGGTCTTGACCTGTGCGCTCTCGCGTACTGAGAATCCATGAACCGGCAATAATACGCCGCGCTCTCGAAGTTCTTTCGTTCCAGCATCAGCAAAGCTGTTGAGAGTTGCAAGAGTGCGCAAATTCGCACCAGCGGTAGTATTAATGACCATCTGAAGGTCACTCATCGGAGCGCCATTATCAGCAAGGATCTTGCGAACCTGGGCGGGGTCACCCAGCGTCGATGCAAACGGGGCTGTTCCTGGTGTGCCGTATGCGCGAGATGCGTAGATGTAAAGAGCTGCAAGATCAGCTTCAACTTCATTTACCAGAGTACGCATAGCCTGCGCAAATTGGTCAGCCAGGATTTTCCCACGCATTCCGCCAAGAGACTTTCCTTCTTCGCCAGTCCAATAAAATGGAACTGAACGAGATTTGCTGATAGTCATGGTTCCTGGGCTGATCGTCTGATCAGAGGGATCAGGACCTGTGGCGGCGGCCACAACGTTTCCAGCAGAAGCAGCAGGGGTAACTGGCCAAGAGATGGTTTGGTCAAGCGCAGCTTGTTCTGCGTTAGCTTCCATACTGACAGATGGAATAAATCCGGTTAGCTCTCGCAAGACCGTATCTAAACCTTTATAGATGGTCGGGATAAGACCTGTAATAGTGTTAGCCATTTTTCTACCTCCTAGTAGAATTTGAGAAACTCATAAACTCGCGGCTATTTCAATTCGATTTAGTCACGAACAGTTCCGCCACCGCGGATAAACATGGCCTGCTCTTGGACGGAGAGCTTATCAAAGTCACCCCGCTCAATTTCACTGGCTTGACCGGTAGTTACATCGCCATTAGGCGCAGTGTTCGACACTGGCACATAATTCTTGGCGATGTCGTTCGGTTGATCAGCTTTCTGTCGAAGTTCGTAAAGGCGTGAAGCTTCTTCAAGTGCTTTTTCTGCACCATCCAGCTGTGGTGTCAATTCAAGCGCTTTGAGCTTTCCCTCATCTGATCCATCAGCCATGGCCGTGTCGAGCTCATGTGCGATTCGATCAACCTCAGCCTGTGCTGAATTGACAGCGTCGTAATAGGGTTTCAAATCAGTTGCCATTTGTGTTACTCCTTTCCCAATAATTTGGATAATCTTTCGCGCAGTGCTTCCACTTCGCGCTCTTGTTCAACCGTCAGTTTGCTGGTCGTTACTTCTAACGGACTGATACCATTTTCAAAAACAACTTCTTCAAGGCTGCTGAGCTTGGCTTCCATCAGCGCGCCAGTGATACCTGTTCCTGCCACTGCTGGAACATTCACCGCAGAAAGTTCTTTTCCTTTTGGATTGATAAAGGTCAAAACACATAACTTTTGTTCATTTCCAACCTTGTACTTCAATCCTGGCCAGTGATTGCAATCTCGGCTAAAGAAAGATGCATCGCAAATGGAGCAATGAGCATCATCATAGAACCAACCGATTGAAAACCGATCCATCTTGCCTTCGATGTAATCAATCATCCCGCGCCTGGTTGTTAAGCGAACATCTGCCACAATCCAACCATCTTGAAGTTCAGATGAAACCAACGTTCCATCTCTTGAGTCGATTGAGTAGGTATTGTGATCTCGCAGATACGGCTGTCCTTCAAAAGAAGCAGCAAACTTCTTCATATCCTCATCTTTGAAGCGATAAGGGTTTCGGTTTTGACTGGCTTGGCTGAAAACCTGAGCCCTGAAATCGAGGTGATCGATCTCTCCGGTTTCAATTTTTGGCAAAATCTCAGCTCTCGATGGCAAATCGAGAGTGTTGACAGTTGGCAATGAGAACAGCACCGGCAGTAGCGTCTTTTCCTTATTTTTGTCCATTAGTTCCTCCAATTGGCATCATATTGGCGGCCATATAATGCTGATCGCCATCCTCATAAGCACTCATATCGTCTTTCTCTCTTGCTTCATTGGGCGTCAGCATGCCATTTTGGATCCTTATAGCCATGGCATCAGCCCGCGCTTTGCTATCCATCCGCAAGAGAGCTTCACGAATGAACTTGAAATAAGTGTTCGGTTGTTCAACAACAGGCAGCCACTTGATTCTTGCCGCTTCTTCCCACGGTACCAGGTAAGCATCAAGCGTCCCTTGCAAATACTCAATGTATTTTTGTTCATTTGAGTTGTAAGCTTCCTTGCCGCGGTTAAGCATATGTTCAGGAAGCCCAAAGAAATTGCAGATCTGTCGTTCAGTGGCATCAATGCTTTCAAGAAATTGCGCATCCTTGAGTTGGATATCGATTGGCTTAAATTCGGTAATATTGCTGTCAAAAATAGCAACACGATAAGCGTTTTCCGATCCGCTCATTTGCTCTTCAAATGCTTGTCGCATCTTTTTTCTAGCTTCTTGACCTGGATCACCCTCAAGCTTGCCATCCACTTTTAGATATCCAGCAGGCATGAACCCTTGTGAGAAGAACTTAGCTTGTGTTTTATGTGCTGCAATCTGGCGTCCGTATGTTTCGCGTGCAAAGGTGATAACTCCGCGGCCCATAAACCCGGTTGCATCAGGATTGATCATCAGATGCATAATCTCAACCGATGGAATAAAACAAGCCTGGCCATTTGAAAATTCATGCTTGTACCAAAGGTTTCCATGTAGGTCAAAAACAGGCGCAGTCTGGTCAGAAGGCAAAAGTAAAAGCTGTCTTGGACCTTTTGAGGGCTGCCAAATATAGGTATTTCCGTAGCTCAGTAACCAATCCACGGCATTCTTTTTCAACTGGAATGGAGTCCAATCAAACTCATTTGGCTTAATTTGGAGCAGATAAGCCATATTTCTGGTCACCGGATCCGGCACAACTTGATCAATGTTCCGCCCAATCTTGTGAAACATTTGTAGTGGGAGCTTTGCTACATCATCCGATATAATGTTTTTGGCTCGGTGAGCCACCGCAATAGATTCAGACTTGAAAATAGATACTCTTTCACCTGATTCAGTGTGATATCCATAAGATGGAGCATAGTCTGGCCGTGGAGAAGACTCTTGATTGACTTCAACTTTCTTATTTGAACTAAGAAGGTCTGTTATCAGCATTTTTAGACCTGACCTTTCCAACTAATAAACCAAAACCAATAAGCATCAATCCACCGATAATCCAGGTGACCGTCACATTCCACTTCGACAAACCGACCAAAACACAACTACAGCCGCCAACCATCAGTAAATCATCAAAAAACTTGTTGAAAAAAGAACGAATAAAAACAAACATCTTTCTCATTTTGTCGCCTCAAAAGCTCCAAACACAGACACTAATGGTCCAGACATAGCCTTCACGCACTGCCAATTTGGCAGTTTGTTCTTAGCTTCTTCAACCCAGGGAGACATATGATGATCCAACGGGTAATGAAGATGCGGTTTATCCTCATATTCGTGAAAATACTTCTTTTCACCCTGGTAACAATCCATTCCGCACAAAATAACCGGATCACAACCCATCCAAAGCGCAAACCAGGTAGCAAAATTCGAGCTGTAGAACCCGGTCCATACTTCCATATCAACCTTGACATCTGAGGTCGGCTCTGGGCTCACCTTGATCTCTTTGAATGTTCTGACCGCTTCTTCAAGACCCGAACAAATGTCTGGTCTGTCGTTATAGACCATGAACGATGGATTACAGAGCAAGAGAGCGTGATGATTTACAGCGATCAAAATACAATCCTTCGGTAACTTCTGCATATCACCAGGCAAACTAGGACCACCGCCAAGCACCGCGGCCGGTCTGCCTGCATATTTATTTTTGAATTCACTCATCAACAAAGTCATTACATGCCCCACTTCTCATCAAGGATGTCACTTGAGATGTCTCTTCCAGAACCTTCTTTCAAAACTGGCAGCCTGACCATTGCATTCATAACGGCGGCAGCCGGATCAATCCGCTGGGTATCGTCCTTGTTCTTTTTTGAGAGCTTGATATTTTCATTGTTGTCATGCACTTCCTTCGCATTACCAAACGCCCACTTGGTCAAAGGGCTACCGTCATGCCTTACTTTGCCTTGGGCAAAGTATTCTCTGAATAATTTTGTCGGTTCGCTCAAAGTTTGAGTACCTTGGCGAATCTCAATACATTCACGACCCTTTTTGTCCAACTGATTTGCCAAATGTGTGGCGTTATAGGGGTCGTAGGCAAATTCGAGAATGTTCCACCCGTAATCTGTTTCGACCTTATCAAGATGATCATCAAACGCATCGTAATCAGTGACTTCGCCTTCGGTAATAGTCAACCAGCCGTCATTCCCCCAGTCTCGATAGGGGATTTTGTCTGTTTTCTCATGTTTTGTGATGGCTGCAGAAGGTAAGAACCCGTGAGAACAGAAGTAAATCATGTCCTCTTCAGGCAAATAGAATAAGAAAGCATCCGCGGTCAGATCAAGTTTTTTACCCAGGTCACCAGCTGCAATGCAATTCATGCCCTTAGTGATGGCCGCAAATGCTGCCCTTCGCTCTTCAGGGGTTGATCGGTCAATGGGTAAGATAGAATAGCTATCCCACTTCTCAAGATAACCACTCATGTAGCTATCTTCAGAGTCATAAACCCATTTATTGAGGCGCTTGATCCTAAACGTCCGGATCTTATCGGGGTCTTTTGAATCAAAAGCCATATCATGCTCTTCGCGCAATTCCTGCCATGCATCTGGAATCGTTTGAATAAGAGGATTCGCTTTTTTCCAATTCCGCTCATCGTGTTCGTCATCATCTTTATCCATTTCACAAATACAGACAAAGTAACGCTCATTCACGACGGTTTTATTGAGAATTGATTTGCAGTATTGGTATTCTCTGAAGCAAGGGCTTTTCTCAGCATCCACACCGGCAGTGGTGATGATCACCAGCATCATGTTTGGCCGATGTGCACGTGCAGAAACAATGGCGTCATAAATAACGCTGGTTGGATGGGAGTGGTATTCATCAATAATGACAAACGATGGATTCAAAGCATCTTTGTTTCGGGTATCTTTTGACAGCGGCATAAAGGATCCGCCTCTGTCACGGTGAACAATCTTTCCTTGTTGAAGCTTCAACCTCTTTGAAATATCAGGTGATTTCTCACCCATGACCTTGGCATTGTCATAAAGAAGTCTCGCCTGTTCTTTATCGGTGGCAGCGCAATAAACACGAGGGCTTTCTTCTTTGTCACCGACCATCGCATAATTGGCCAGCCCGCTGCATGTTGTGGTTTTGGCATTCTTACGACCAAATTGCAGGTAAGCCTGTTTGAATCTTCGATATCCGGTCTTGTAATGGACCCATCCAAACATGCAGCCAAAAACAAACTTTTGAAAAGGTATCAGTTTGATCGGGGTGCCGACCAGTTTTGGGTCACCTTCAACATGCACACAATAACCAAAGAAGTCATAGACCCGGTTTGCTTTTTCTTCATCAAACACCCAGGGGAAATTCTTGGATCCTTGCCGCTTTAGATCATCCAGGTGTCGCTTGCATGCCAAAAACTCAGATTGGCTGACAACATACTTATTGCCTTCGACCACATCTACCGCATATTGAGTGCAAGGATGAATCTTCGCATTAACCATTAGTCAAACTTTTTCCCAAATTCATCTTTAGGTTTCTTGTCTGCAATTCTTTTTGCAAGCCTTGCTCTGGCAGCCGGGGTAAGCCCGAGCTTGTCCGAGTATTGAAGTTGTAACCTTGCATAAGCTTGCATCGCTTTTACCTCATCGTTCGTCTTTACCGCCTGGCTGCTGAGCATTCTGTAATTCGCCACGGCATCGCAATAAGTAGCTAGGTTTTCCGTGTCTATGTTGTCAAGGATCTCTAAACCTTTCATCGAATTGACAACTCTTACAAAAACTTCTTTTCCTTCAGTGCTCAACCAAGATGGCGCATACAGACCCTTTTTGTCTTTGCGTTGAAGTAGTTTTTCGGCAGCTTCTCTGGCTTCAATTTCATCTTTTGTCCAGTGCTTCCCGTCGCCCTTTTTCATTTGGGCGGAGCTGATATGATTGGTAGGCATCCATTAACAGTTTTGATCGGGGAATTTTTTGCGCGTCCGACCCACGCACGGTTTATAATCAGAAGTTAGAAACATTTTGACCGCCCCTCCCCTCGGACGACTTCCGATTGCCAAATCCACCATCAAACTTCGCAGTCTTCTTTGAATGGCAGTGTTTGCAAAGTCCTTGATAATTTGACTCTTCATCAGCCCCGCCATCTACTAGTCGTTCGATGTGATCAACATGCATAGCGCGGACTTTCTGGCCAGCGTGATCACCGAATGGATCTGAACACCACGG
Organism: uncultured Anaerolinea sp.; assembly: GCA_964597505.1. GTDB lineage: Bacteria > Chloroflexota > Anaerolineae > Anaerolineales > Anaerolineaceae > UBA6107. The sequence continues at coordinate 42,479 of CAZQXI010000001.1, forward strand.
ATTCTTCGCAAGGTAATTCTTGCGCTTCTGCATCCACTTGTAGTCGTATCCTCGTTCAGTGGACGTCCCGCGCACCTGTTCATCCTTCTTGCGATGAACCTCACACTTCGACACTCCGCGGACTAAAGTGTCGCAGCCTGGATGTGCGCATGGGTGTTGCGGACGTAATGGCATCAGACCTTTGGACCTTTCCTGAACTCAGACATTGCAGCATTGAAGCGATCTTCAACCTTGTCTTCATGCTTGTCGATCTTGTTTGAAAGCTTCTCCAAAGCTTCAGTCACATGCTCCATTGCATCAGTGGTTTGACAGTTGGTTTCCTTCATCCATTCTTGCCATTGACGATCACGATTTTGGATAAAGGTTTGCCATTTCTCTTGTTGTTTTGATTGCCAGTTCAAGAGCACAAGCACAACCACAATAAACAGAACTACAAACACAGCTTGTTGCCAGGCTGTGTATGGGATCGCACTGATCACTTCTGTCTCCATGATCGCCACCGATTACGCTGATGCATCAACGGTCGGTTTGATAAACCAGCGCTTCACAAGATCATGTAAATAGTTGGCGCCTCTTCCGATTCCGCATCCGGTAAGAATGATCCCAAACGTTGTGGATGGCATTGGAGCACCAACGAACTGTCCAAGCAGATAGATCAAATCAAACCCGTAGACGAATGCGCCAACAACGCCAACCACGGCAGCAACATACATCGTCAACCATTTGAACTTCTGCAACCACTTGACCTTCTCAAGCGGTGTTCCCACCAGGTATTCAACAAGGCTCTCTGTCAAGAAAGCCAGTAAGAAAACAATTGCCAATATTTTTAGAACATTCAATTCTGGATTCATCTCAAACCTCCATTGGTTGATACGGACACAAGTAATCAGTACATTTACTATCAACCGTCATAGTAACCGCCACATGTGCTGTTTTCAACGTGTGGAAAACCGAACCCCCTCCACAGCTTAAAGCAAACAGCCCACGCGCACCAACGTGGACTGTTTGCCTACCCGCAAGACCTACCAATAAGAAGGAGAACCACACAAATAATAGAATCAATCGCAGCCAGGTGCAACGTGTGGAAAACCGAACCCCAATAAATGACTGCGCCGCTGAGTATGAACCTCAGCTAACTCAATTTTATAGTAGGGCTGCGGATCCTTACAAGTCTATGAATATCGGTTACTGAGTGGACGCGGCAACTACTCTGTGCCAAACGTAACCACTCTCCACACACATTTTGTTGACAAGCAATAAACCGCAATAATGCCCTTCGGGTATTCGCCCAATAATTCGACCCATAAAAACACCAAAAAAGGATAGTCATTCGATCTTCACCACACCCATTCCTACTGCCTTGCTTGCCGCGGATGCCGATGAACTGGCATCAAACTTCTGTTTGATTCGACTGACATAATACTCAACCCTGCGAACGGATATCCCCATGCGCTTGGCCATGGCAGTCTGCAAATCGCCACGCACAATCCCTTTCAGAACTTCCATTTCACGCTCAGTCAGAATTGGCTGCTCGGTCAAAATAACCTCCCTGTTCCATTGCCGTGCTTCACCCAATTGACAGGTGGATGCATGCGCTCAGTGATCGCCACTTCATGACCGAATTGATAATAAATAACGCACTTGGCCAGCGCACCGTAAAACGTTTCACTGTGGAAATGATCATTGTTCACATACACCCCGCGGGGATCAGTCATCAAATAATCATGCTCAAACCCCACACTCTGATTATGGCAATTCAGCCATGAGATCATTTCAATAAACTTTTCGGCATTCGTTTCCACGTACTCGAAAAGCGAACAAGCCAACTCCCAGGCATCGGATTCACTCATGCGCTCAACATATTCCTTCACATCAGCGCACAATGCCATATCCCCTATCTTTGGAGTGGATTCAATACGCGCTCGCAGATTTGGTATTTTGGATTCAAGTAAAACAGCGCTCATTCGTCCAACCTTCCGCCGCAAGTGCCGCAATGGTGAATCCGTTCATCTGCCGGCAAACTGTCCAGATATTTCTTGACATCCGCATCCTGTTCAACCATCGGCGGCGCCGGCGGCCAGGGTGTTAGTGGCTGAACATGATTACCACCTTTCCGCCTTGCAAAAGTATCTTTGATGGATTGAATGATCACCCGCTGAACAAACATGCAGATCATCAGAAACCATAATTCCCAAATAGCTTTGCGCAATGGCTTTTTGTCATATTTGCTGCTGATCACAATTTCTAATTCTTTATATTTGCTCATATCATCACCCTGCACAATACGCGGCTGTTGGCTACACGCTATTTATAAAATTTTGTGCATATCTCACACCGACAATCATTCTGAAATTTGTCATTGGATATCGGTTCGTCGGTTTCAAAGTCTATGTAATTCCAACCGGATGCATTCAAGTTCTCAGTATTGAACGGCTTATCATCCAGGGCCGGCAACCTTCTAAGGCGCACCAACCTGAAATCAAAATCACACACACATGGTGCCCATTTCATGAAGTTGTATTTTGCCTTGCCCCTTGTCGCGCCGTGGACAGGAATGCACCACTCTTCACCTTCCTGATAACCGATGTACGCCAGCATCTTGTCAGTCATTTCGCTTATCCTTATCGCTATCAGACGGCTCTTGTCTGGCTTCTGATGCCATCCTTGCCAAAGAGAAAGCAAACAACACAAGCACGATAAAAACGATCATTCCAAACCCTACACAGAACACCTTGTCAATGTTTTCCATCGCGCTACCTCACCATTCAGTGGAACACAACATTCCACGCCCACTTGCTAGAATCCATGCCCATGCCGGCGCTGTCACCACAAAATATTCGCCTTCTTTTTCATGTTTTACTTTTGCAAATAATGGGTTTTTCAATGGGTTGTAATCACTAGGTTCAATGGATATGGTGATTTCAGTTTTATCTTTCATCTGCTTGAATGGATTGTCTTTTACTTGTTCCCCTTCCATTTCAAGCCTGGTCTCACCAACGGTATCAAAAACAGCTTTCTCTGCATCATCAAGATCAAATGCAATATAGAAATCTGTTTCGTTATAAAAAACATGCAGCCGTTGGACCTTAACCCTGACAGGAATCCGGCTTTTCAGTTCTTTGAAAAACCTGATCAAACGAATTCTCATAAATTCTTTGTTTTTCAAATCAAATAAAAACTGTGCAATCTTCCGTTTCATATCATCACCTCGTATTTTTTCCAAAAATGCATTTCTCTGCGAGCTTTGCGACTCTGCGCGAGATTGCTCTTCTTTGCGAACTTTGCGAGAGAACGCGCTTACAAACGATTTTCCGGTTCAACCCATCTGACCGAAAGCGCATCAAACACATCTTCCTCTTCTGGTGTCTCAAGCGCTTCGCCGTGGATCTTCCAAACCTTTTTTCCATCGGCATCACGCTCGAAGCTGCCATTCCGCCATACCCGCCCATCATGCACATGTAAATTGGATGGGCACCACCCATGATCCTGCCGGCTGGTCACCAGCATCTTTGTGAAATGGCTCGAACCGGTTCTGATCGTGTAGATCATTCCCCACTTCTCAGGCGTGGTCAGATAGATCTCGAATGTCGGCCCGCTTGCCGTGCGGTAAGCCTTCTTCAAAAACGGACCGTCGCACTTGAGGGAGTAGCCGTTTTCCAGCAACACCATCGAAATCCGACTATGCCCAAAGACCGGTTCTTCATTCCAATGATGCTCAGGAGCGGCTGCGAACTCATCAAACAGCTCCGGCTGCGGAGTGAACTGATCCGTGCAGGTCTTGAGGATCGTATTCTTTGGGATAAGCACGATCTCAACATCGCCCACCGTCTCTTGCTTGCGGCGGATGGACCCTGCAATCTCGATCCGTTCGCATTCAGGCGCGAGCAGATCCACCATCCTACTGGCCAACAGCAGCGCCGGCCCGAGTTGATACCGAATCTCACTGCTGCTCATATATTTTCACTTTCTCTCAAAAGAGCTAACAGTTCTTCTCTACCGAATCCACCACGTTCAGCCAATCTTTCAAGCGATTGATGTGAACCATACTTTTTTACATAGACTTTGTAAGCTTCCTCGGCCAACCACCAGGGAATTGAACTTGATGAATACCTTTCAATCGGCCGTCTTGTTTTTCCATTTTTATCGGTGTAATATCCTTGTTGAATGGGAAATGGTTTTAGGTCATCGCTCATCTCGCCGCCCTTCTCCCGACAAACACCTCACCCTTCAGCGTTCCGACATCCGCCCGTACCTCAACCCCAGGCACATCCACAAAATGATGCTTGAAGATTTCCGGGTTTACATCCACAATCTCGGCCGGCATCCCCGTGCGCCGCTTATGCGCTGCGATCCCGTCAGAAATATTCATGTCTAAAGTCTTGGCAGGGTTCAACGGCCAGATAATCCCAACTTCGCCGGCGGTCATAGCCCGGCTCCATCGGGAGTACCCCGCGAGATCGTGAAACGAACGAGCAGGGGTTTCATTTCAACTCCGCGGATTGATCTTCGCACTCTTCACGCTTCTGCCAGGTATAAGGGCAGCGTTCTTCATCAGGCTTATGCCAATTGAGCGTGTTATCGTCACTGCATGCTTTGCAAGGCCAGAATTTTTTTGACCGCGCCAACCGAAATATGAACTTATCAGTTGACGAATACTTTTTCCTGGGCGCCATCATTTCCCGCCTTTCAGTTTTCTGATCCGATAATCAACCGTCTTCGCCTTCTGTTTCATCATCCTGGCAATCTCTGGCACCGTAAGTCCTTCGTCATGCATCTTCAACATAAAAGCATCTGCAGCAGGAGTGATCCACGCCACTCTGATATCTGTCAGCTTTGGTCGGGTCCATTTTTCTGCAATACTGCGCTGAATAAACCAGAATGCCCAATAACCTTTATCTCTGCCCCCAAGATGTCTGATGTGCACCCCTGGCAGCTGACCAAGAAGCATCTTTTTTGAAAGCAGTCTTGTGCATTTCAGCCCATGCATATCGGCAAACTGGCGCATATTGATCCACTCATCACCCCAGCGCTCATGAGCCTTTTCGACCAACCGTCGATAATATCCTGGCTTCATTCGCTCAACACGCACATATGGAAAGTTCTTCGGCCTGGTCAGCCAGAACTTCAAATCCTCGACCTTTACGCGCAATGTCTGAAATTTTTCATGGCTGGTGGGAATATATTCACCTGGCATGATTCCATTTCTGATCCAACCAGGAACAGTGTGAGAATCAACACCCAGCAGCATGCACACCTGGTGAGCCGTAAGCCATCCAGGTTGTTTTGTGGCAGGGTTGAATCCTTTTCTGAATTGGCGGATCTTGATCGCGTTCTCAGATCTCCCGATATGTTCGCCAATTTGCTTCATGGTCAATATTCCAAAATTGGCATTGATGAAGGCATCTTCCTCTTTGGTCCAGCGCAGGTTGTACACGTTCTGATTCACCTGCTTGCGCGGATGTGATCTCACCACTGAGCGGATGTTGCCACCCCTTGCTTTGATCACATCAATAGATGCGCCGTGTTCCATCATTGTTTGGTCAACAAGCGAAGAAATGAAATCCATCGTCTATCCTTTGTTCGTTTTTCCAACCAGGTCTTGAAGGAATTCAACCAGTGTGCAGCCGTCGCAAACCGTTTTGGATGCATCATCCCTCAGCGCACACCGATCGCACACATCCCGCGCCGCAACCTCAACCAGCGGCCAGGGCGGAACTCTGCCGGCAGCGGCGATCACATCATAGACAGGGCGGTTCACTTCGCCGGTCTTGATCCTCGAAAGCCTGAGTGATGGAACTTCATTGCGTGGAATTTGCTCTTCGTTGAGATGGCAGACCAGGCGGGCACAGGCTTCAACACATGCCTTGACGCCCGCGTTCCTGCTGGCCAGAGCCTTGGCAATATCTATTCTTGATTTTGAGTCAGGGATTGAGAGCAGCGCATCCACTGCCCGACTGTCTTTTACCAGGCTGCCGTTATTGATCAGCTCAAGGATGGGTTCGTCAAGCTTCAATAACTTGATCGCAAGGCCAACCCTCGGCAGCGAGATGCCAAGCTTATGCGCAATTTCAGCGTTGGTCATGCCTTGATCGTCTTTCAGTTTCTTGATCGCTCTGGCTTCGTCAATGGCAGCCAGGTTCGAGCGTTGGATGTTTTCCACCAGGGCAATGACCGACCGCTTCTGATCATCTGCCGTGGTCATCGGTTCTTTTACAATGCACTCGATTTTGTAAAGTCCAGCACGTATTGTCGCTCTCAGCCGGCGTTCACCTGCGATCAAGTAATAATGATCCGGTTTATTGTCTTGCTTGTGCGGTCCTTCAACGGTGATCGGGTTGATCAACCCGTTCTCCAAAATGGATTGAGAAAGATCGTTCAGCTCTGCCTGGTCAAAATGTTTTCTCGGCTGCAGTGGGTTTGGTCGAATAAGTTCAATATCAATCATTTGGGTGGAAGTCATTGTTCCACCTCACTATTAGCAGTTTGAATTATCGGTAAGCCCGCAATAGTCAATCGCTCATTCATTTTTAGCAGAGCAACGTTTTTATCAGAAATGTAATCATAAGAATCTTTTTTTGTTATTTTTTCAGCAATTACAGCCCTCACCTTCAATTCAACATTTTCCTCAGTCATATCTTCAAGCTCTCGATATTTCGCCCAATCAAAAAGATTAAGTAAAATCATGCATACTTTCGCAGGTGTGGACCGCAGCGCTTCCTCAAATCTTTTGGCGGCTTCGTCATAAAAACCTTGCATAATTTCTTTATCAATCCTGGCCTGTTCCTTCTTTTGACGATTAACCTCTTTTAGATCTTCTTTGGTCCCTGCGACACCATTTTCAGTGTCAAGTTTTAGCCCGGCGCTCATAGCATTCAAACATGTGCAGAACCCCTGTCGCTTTTTGCAAATGATCTCGGCTCCAGGAAACCCTTCTGCTTGAAGGTGAGTATATTTGTCTGAGTCGCGGATAACCCCGTTTTGAATGCTGTATTGGTCATAATTCAATCTCAAATTTTCACACTTAGCATTCCGGATCTTTCCCAACAAACTCTGCTGACCGTAATAATCAAAATCTGTGGCATGTTGAAAATCACATTCATCCGCGGCGCTGATCAATGCAATACCGCTGATCAGTGAAGCTTGGGCAAGATACTGACGCTGCCAGGCACTCATCTTTGCTTTATAGCAATCCGGTTCAAGGCAATAATCTTTTTCACGTTTTAACAAAGCGGGGCAGCCTTTACATATTTTGAGTACATTATTCTTTTCATCCAGAAATTCGTCCGTATGTTTCCACGGTTTTGTGCTCATATCCTGGCCGGCATGTTCCACAAGTTGACTGATCGTTTCGTGTAATAATTCCGCGCTGGCCCCTTCTTCAACAAGGCTACTTATTTTCTGTTTATAGTCTTCATGGTTACCAGTTTTGTAGTTGTATTGTTTAATGCTTGTGATTTCACTCGGAAGATCATAAAAGGTGACAAGCTCTCTTGCAGCGCCTTCTGTCAACTTTGGGCCGACGACCTTTTTTACATCCTCTGGTAATTCCAATAAGCGCATCTTGTTACGCACCGCGCTGTCAGAGAGATGAAAAAGCTGACCAATCTCTTCGCTTGTTTTATTGAATTTATCCCGATAAACCTTCATGGCCATGGCTTCTTCGATCGGCGTCAAATCTTTTCGGTCGCGGTTTTCTGAAACTGCCATTTGAAACATTTGCAGATCATCAAGTTCCTGTACATTAATCTGCATTGTGGAGAAGCCAGGATTACCCGTGTCTGTCAAAAATTTATGCGCTGCGAAACGGCTGTGACCAAACGCCAACTGAACATTGCCGTCATCACCCATTCTTCCGGTCGGTATCTGCAGCATTCCCTGTTCGCCAATACTTATGGCCAGATCCTTAATGTGCTGTGGATCTTCGCTCAGCCTGGTCTGGTAAGGGTTCGCCTGGATCTTGTCGAGTGTGAACTCTTTGACTGTCATCTCACCACTCCTTCTGACTGAATTGCATGGGGGGGGGTAAAAATGGACATCTGTTTAATTTGAACTGGTGCGGTTCTCATACTTGTGATCCTTCCTGTTTCGGTAGAAACAATCAATTCCTTTTCGCTTTCAATGAGTCGCGCAGATCTTCAAGCTCTCGCTCTGCGATAAGTGCACGGCTCATCCAATAAATGGTTCCCTGAATTTGAGCAAGCAAGGTGTTCCCAAGAGTGTCAAACATTCTCCTGGTCGGGCTGCCCGTCGATTCAACCAACAAATCCTTGGTCTGCACATACATCTCTGCCAGTTTTTCTTCCATTTTTGTTGATTGAGTAAAATCCATCAAAACCGCCTTATTTTGCTTGTCAATTTTGCACGTGTCTATTTGTGCATTTTGTTGCTGTAAAGCTTGTTCTTGCCCTTCCTGTTGCCTTGTGTGGTACCGCTTTGCTTTTCTCGGTGGTACCTCTTGGCGGTACCTCTGTATTTATCCGGTGGTACCGCTTATTAAATTTTGGTGGTACCGCATAAGTCAAAAGTTTTATTTTTCCGGTTCATTCCATACAAGTTCATACTCATAACGCGGATTTCGATCCAGCTTGACCTTATAAATGGAAAGGTCAACACGCTTGGCAAGGAACATGTGCAACGCGATCCCGACCACCTGGCTGGCCGTCGTGCCCTCATCTTCAGCGATCTTCTTCATCGCCTCGATCAATTCAGGCTCAAGGTCATAAGCCCCGCGCCGGCCGGTCCGTGCCGATTGACGGTCACGTTTCTTTTTGACCTTTGCCCTTTCCGCTTTCGGAAGCGCTCGATCAGCTTGCATCCGGTTGCCGCGGTCAAGGATTGCCGCCACTGCCGGATCCATCCGGGCCTTCAAAAAACCTTCATTATCAGACTTGGCCATGGCTACCTCTTCAACAATCGGTCAAGACAATCTGAATAACCGGTTCTCGCTTTTGGCACACCTGGCATTTCCCACAGGGTTTTGCCTTTACGGTTTGCCACGCGGCAGGTGTTATCTTGAGCAATTACAGGCCACACCAGGTCTTCATAGTTTTCAACCAGGTTGGCCAGCTGCTTGTGGCTTTCAGTGGTGACCAGGTCATGAAACGTTGGAATGATCCCTGCGAGCTGGCAGCGGCAGTTCGTTCCCTGCCTGACCGCATCCAGTGAGCGGATAACTTCCATCACGCCCTTGATGGCGAATTGGTCAAGCTTCGTGGGTGCGATGAGCAGGTCAGCAGCTACCAACGCAGCTGTATGCAGAAGATCAACGCTAGGAGGGCAATCCAGAAAGACCAGGTCAAATTCATGGCTGTAATCTTTGAGCGCACTGGCCAAGACCTGCTCCCTAAATGATCGACCGGCTAATACCTCTTTGAGCGCTGCCGTGTGTTTGTCAGAACGGATAACGCTCAGCCGGCTTCTTCCACTTTCGACAAGATAATGCATGTAGTCTTTCTCGTCCTGGATAAGCCAGTGATACAGATCCGCACCTTCTGGTAGACCAAGGCTGTCGGCAACGTTGCCTTGTGAATCCAGGTCAATCAACAGCGTGGTATATCCGCGTATCGCCGCGCCGTGTGCCATGTTTACCGCGGTCGTGGTTTTTGCCACACCGCCCTTTTGGTTTGCGATAGTGATAATCATCGATATCCCTTATCCCAAATGCATCGGCATGAGCACATAGCCGGCATCAGCCTCTTCGCGTTCCGATTCGATCACGATGGGTGTGTTATTCGCATGGAACTTCAAAACAACTTGATCACCACTCACGTGCTCAACAATCTCTTTCATCATTCTGGCATTGGCCGCGATATTGAAAGGAAGCTCGAATTTTTTATCTTCTGGAATTTCTTCAACCGGAGCGATCCTAGGAATGGTGATCAGTGATGTCACGGAAGAACCTTCACCCTCCACATCAGAAATGAGTTTTACGCTGTCTTCATGGAAAGTGAACTTGACCACATTGTTACCGCAAAACACTTTATGTGTGGCGAGAGAGAGACTCAACCCTTCAACCAATTGAGCACGGTCAACAACACATCGCATCCACCAATTTTTTGGGTAAATTGCAGACCAATCCGGAAATCTACCGTCAATCAAATTGCATGCCGTGATTCCGTTGTCATCAAAAATGCAGATAGTCTGCTCTTGACGTTGAATTTTTACATCCTTACCCAATAACTTTCCGGCTTTGGATAGAAAATAACCGGGGATGATACAGTCAAGACCTTCATATTTCACCAGGTTTCTGGCAATTCTGAATCCATCTGTCGCAGCAATCGAGCCGTTGAGTCTTACACCTTGCAACACAGGCCTCGCTTCATCCGAAGATGAACAGAAAGCCACTCTCTTAACCACACCGAAAAATCCATCAGCTTGGATGGGTTCAATAATTGAAAACTTCTCCAATCCATGAGTAATAAAATCGCAAAGGGTATCAGTCTCCGCACTCGAAACACACCGGATTGTCAAAACGCCATTTTTGCCAATGATGATCATCTGCTCAAGATTCTTCGAATCAAATCGCGTCTCGATGCTTACTTTACCGGTCTCACCTGGTTTTACACCTGCAAGAACCTTTTTAAGTTCGATTACTTCGATGGAGGTTGATTTCCCGTCTCTTTCAAGATCATCCACATCAAGCGAGATCATCCCAATAGATTCAATATTTGTGCATCCCAATTGAATCTGATGGTCATTTTGTTCCTGTATAAGTACATTTTGTATAAACGGAAGCGTTGAGGGTTTTGATGAAAACCGGCTCACTTTTTGTAATGCTTTTTTGAAACTATTCAAATCAACTAGAAATTTCATGGTTTATCTCCTTGGTAGGTGCTAACAAAACGGTGCGTTCAAATTTCTTTTGCCAGATCTCGGATATACCAGGTGCCGGTGTACCCAGATGGCCATTGGATCCGTGCGTGGTTATGATCACCGTCAAAACCAACGACCTTGCCGCCTGTCAGATTCGTTCCCGGTACACTGACCTTGTCGCCAAAACCTAACTTCGGCAGAATCTTCGCTGGTGGTAATCTCAATCCTTGGATGATCCCAAAGCTGATCTCATCCATCGTGCGGTTGGTGGGTGCGTGTAACTTGGTGGGTGCGTTATTTATCATGTTTTGGTTCTCTCCAATTCTTGAACATCCGATTCGATTAACAACTTGATCTCAAATCCTGCAAAACCCTTCAAGGCATTCTGCAGCTGCGGACCCGCTCGCTTGCGAACCCAATCACGTGTGGGCGTGTTCATGGCCAACACCTTGAGCTGATTACCGACCATGTTGCCAAGCTTAAGCGGCCTGATATAAGCCTCAAAATCAGCCCTCGGCATTTCTTTCTGAATTTCTCCAAGGGCAGAATTCCAAATTTTTGTTTGCTGTGGGCGTGTCAAAAGCGCAGCTTCAGTCGGTTTATCAGATTCAAATTCTTGAAGATTTTCAAAAAAATCAGGTTCAGGGGATGGTAAATCCGGGTGGTTTTCAATTGGCTCAACCACTCCTGTCTTTGAATCTGAATCTGTCCTTGTATTTGTTTTTGTTGTTGTATTTGTATATGTCTTTGGGGCGGAGTTACTCTCGACTTGCTCCGGAGTTACTCCTGACCAACTCTTGACCTGCTCCGGAGTAGGTGCCGGAATTACAGATTTACCCTCTTTATTCAAGCCGTGCTGATGTGATTGAAACTTAGGGTCCCAAAAACATTTCTTACCGTTGACTTCATACCGATAGATCATTCCGCGCTTTTCAAACCAATCCATAGCCCCGTTGATCATCTCGTAAGTAACATCCTCGCGAAGTGGAAATGCCTTTGACTTCAACCAGGCTGGCTTATCGTATCCTCGGCCGGCACTGTCAAGAATAATAAAAAACATTATGTAAAATAATCTCGTGAAATCATCCGGCATATCGTTGATATCTTCAGAGTCGGGTGTTTTCGTGTGAATATTTCTATACATTGGCATAGCGAGTGTTCTCCAAACCTGAGCTGGATTTTTTTCCAGCGTCAGCGACTTCCACCGACAAATTTTCTTCCCTGCGGATTTGTTCAAGCAGTCGGTTCGTCTTATACGGGTTTTCCAACAAGCTCACATCAAATCGTCTGGCAGACACATTCACTTCACAGACAACGGCGTCAATTTCAATATTGAGCAAATCAATGACTACGCGCACACGCTCACCCTTGGCCGGCATATCCTTCAATGTTGACCTATAAATGCCGTTGATCCGCTGCTCAACTCTGCCAATACCTTTATGAATAACGGTAATCATTCGACCACACTCATCTGAGCGCCCCACATCCGCGCAGCACCCTTGCGCATGGCAGATTCCTGCTCCAATAAATCCATTGCAAAATCGTGAAATTGAACCTTCAGAAAAGCTTCAAGCTCTTCCATGTTCGCGCACAACCAATACCCACCTTTGATACCGCCGGTCGAGCCAATGGCATAACCTTCCTTGCGTAATTTATTGATGATCTCCCTGAAATACCGTGTATCTTTGATGTCAAAGCCCTGGCATTGCAATTCAAACAATAGCTTGGCACCGCTGATCACATTCTTACGGCCAATGTGGTACGAGATGATCAATAAGACAGATTTCTCAAGTCTTTGTTTGACATCTTCAGTCAAAGAATCAAGTTTGTGATTTTCTTGACCAACATTCAAACCAATCTGTGTGTTGAGCATCGTTTCCCTTTCTGCCGGGAGGGTAAAAGGAGGTAAACCCTCCCGGCGAGCGCATTGTGCGAGTGTCGGATGATTTTTCCGGCCAAGCAGGTCTTACAAAATATTCAAAAAGGTTATAGAGAGCGGCTTCCTTTTGAAGGACGATCTGCCTTGAGGGGTGTTTTGCCTCGTTCCAGTGAAAGTGGACACCCTGGCCATCGGCCGCCCGAAGAGACCAGTTATCAACCGGCCAACTTCTTCATGTTCAAATTGCTTTTCTGAATTCCCAACACCATGCGGATGATCCTGCCGGCATTCGAGAAATCACCATCAATCAAAGCTCTCAAAAACGTTTTACGCGCTACGGTGAGATTCATTTCGACAACTCCAGGGCATACATCGTTCGCCCGATGAATATGAAAGCCTGGTAAGGTTCCACCGTCATGGATGGTGAAAAAGTTTCATCAGTGGTTCCTGCGGTGATCTTCAATTCCCAGGCTTTACAGGCAGCGGAATTAGCCTCCACATCAGTGAATGGGCATTTACCGGTCAAAACAATCTCTTTTCCAGTTTCTTTTTCATAGATAGAGACCATCAGGTCAACAAACTGGATTCGCGTCCATCCGTTGATCAACGCCGCCAGAATGATCAGAAGTGCATACAATGTTTTCATTTGAAACCTTTCTTCTTTCAAAAGCCATCTGCTCAAGTCGTTCGTACAGCCCGCGCATTCCCGCTTTCCACCCATGTAATTCACTTTCCGGTACCTGTACCTTTTGGATGGTCAACTCAACGGTGTAGTTCATTACGAGCTTTCCTTCTTGAACTTTTCAACGAATGCTGGATGGTTTTCCAGCACACGGCTCCGGGCAAGGATCGGGAGGGGTCACCCTGCCCGGAGGCTTCACTGGTTTGGTAACCAGATCCACTCAATGTGGGCTACGATTAATTCAGGCTCTCACCGAAGAAAAATCAAACTTGATTCGAGAGACCCTGGTGTTCAACTCCGTGACTGGATCCGTCTGCGCTCCGACTGCTTCAAGCGCCCGCAATATAAGGTTCAAATCTCTGATCGAATTAGCAGCAATTGTTTCAATGCTTTCTTCGTCATTCACTTCATTACTGACGATCTTTTGCTGCTGTTCCATGATTGACCTTGCCAATTCTGCGATATTGTCTCTAACTGCCATTGCCTGATTCGGCCATTCTCTTGGTGTTGTAGCCATATCCTTTTTTCCTCCTGGATAGTCCCGGTTCCGACCCGAAATCATCCCAAAACGACCTTTTTACAGCCTGAATACACCCTGATTGCGCCCGGATTCGTCCGGATGTTCACGCGACCAAGTTTGTTGCTAATATGTGTCTATGAAAACAAAAACGGCTACTTACCTACAACTTCACATTCGTGATCCTTGAAATCATCTATAACTATCAAAGATGCACTGTTCTTTGGTTCTTTAGAAATTGCGTCAGAAATTACTTTACGGACAACTGAAGATGCTGAAACACCGCCTGCTTCCTTAGCTTTCTTTTTCAACCATTCAATTTGAACTTCTGGCAAAACAAAAGCAATTGTTTTAGTCATCATTCTTGTCCTGTATTTTATTCCTCTTGGAATATATTAGCACGGTAATTATTGAATGTCAATAGTTTTAATTAATAATCCCCAATGAATATTCTTTTAGTTATGATATTGAGTACCTATGGAAAATAAATTTGCAGACTGGCTAAACAGTAATCTAAATGAACGAGGTTGGAATCAAAATGACCTTGTTCAGAGATCGGGCTTATCTCAAGGTGCTGTTTCTAAAGTTCTATCAGGACTAAGGAATCCAGGTCTAGAGTTTTGCGAAGGTATGGCAAAAGCATTTCATATACCAGTTGAAATAGTTTTTGAAAAAGCCGGTTATATTAAACCTAAGACAAATATCGATCACGAACTTGAAGAATTAAATTATCAAATATCTCAACTCCCACCTGAAGAACAAAAAACCATTAAGGATATGGTTAAGTTTTTTATAAACAAGGCAGATCAAGAAGAAAGATCTGCTTTACGTGGCAAAGAAGTTCGACAGCATTAAATATAAAAGAGGGTATATGATTTCAGGGGAAGATTGGCAAAAAATAAGTAAGAAAGATCAGAAGAAAATAATTAGAACAGTCAACTCGTTTTTATATTCTGACAATAAAAGCATTGATTTTCCAACCTTATTATTAGTTTATGTTCTAACTTCTATCGTTTTTGTGCCATCGACAAAATTCGGAGTTTTGTTGCCTATTGCATTTGGTTGTGCAGTGGCATATATCACATGGGTAATTATTACTTATATATGGCCGTCAAATTTTCGCAAACGTAAGTACAGAGATCAATTACACATAAACAAATTTGAAGTTGACGATAATATCAGAGTTTTCCATAGTCTTTGTCAAGTCTCAAAGCCCATAAACTTAGAGCAACATAATTAACATTTTTCACGTGAGATTAGAGCATGGATAATAAAATAATTTCTGAAAAAGAAATTGAAGAATTAAGAAAACATTACTTTCGGTTGGAAACAATCAAAGGCATGGCCTATAAAAGAAAACGACAACCAAGAAAATATATATTGCTCACTATACTCACTCTGTCATGGATTTTTTTCTATTTAGCCATTCTTCCAACACCAAAATTCATTCCAGCTATTGAGGTTGTCCTTGGAGGCCTAAGTTCGTTTGTAAGTTGGACATTATTTCAAAAGCTGAATTATTTGTAATGTTGTAAAAAATAGAAAAATAATCTTTGATCGCTCATATAAAACAAAAACTAGGGAAGGTGAATTAATGTCATACAGATCATGTTCAAAATGTGGAAAACAACAATCAGCTTTTGGTCCTGGTGTTTTGATTCTAGAATACAATGGCGCTGATTATTGCGATGAATGTTTGAAAATCGTAAAAGAAGAGAACCCAACCTTGTCAGCTTCTTCATTGGATATTAAGTTGGCCTCTCCTGAGCAGCTGCAGGCAATATTACTATCAAAAACAGATGCCATTTTACAAGAATCTAAAAAGCAAACTTCATCACTTCAATCAATAAAATCAACAGTAACGTTTTTCATGGTACTCGTGATTATTGGGATAATAATTCAAGGGTGTTCTGCAATAATGAATTATTAGAAAACTTTGAATATGAAAACATTTCATAATTGTTATGCGGTACCCCTTGACATTTGTTACACAAGTGCTATACTGGGTTTGCGGTCGAGAGAGCTGCATTTAGCGGTTCGCCAGGTTAGCCTGCTCGGCTGCATTGCATTTAAGCCACTTAATAGTGGCTTTTTGTTTGGCGAGGAGAGATTATGTACTTTCTATACCTAGACGATTCTGGTTCTCCAAAAAATCCCGCTGAAAGTCATTTTGTGTTAGGTGGAGTAATTATTCCTGAAGAAAGTTTACGTTGGATATCAAATCAAATTGAAGAGTATGCTGCGATTATTGATCCAACTAATCCACAGGCAATAGAATTTCACGCCGCTGAATGTTTTAGAGCTGTAGAACAACCCTGGAAAGGAATGGATAAACCGCAAAGAATTACAGTGATCAAAGAAGTTCTAAATAAACTAAAAAGTGCAAAGCCAAATGTCTTAGTCATGGCGTGCGCTATTCATAAGGCTTCATTTCCTGGTCAGGATCCAGTTCTTATAGCTTACGAAGACTTAAGCAGTCGCTTTGATCTATTTCTTGAAAACAATCCCAAAAGTGGTGTAAAACAAAGAGGAATGATTGTAATAGACAAGAGTTCATATGAGTTGGGACTTCAAACGCTTGCCGCTCAATTTCGTCAAAATGGAAATAAATGGGGTAGCCAATTAAGAAATATATGCGAGGTTCCTCTATTTGTTGATTCCAAATCGTCACGTCTCATCCAATTGGCAGATCATATAGCCTATGCAATTTTTCGAAGATACGAACAGGGTGACTTGAATTATTTTAATTGTTTTGAAGAAAGATTTTATAAAAAAGATGGAATAATTCATGGGCTTGCTCATAAACAGCATATAAAAGAATCTTGTTTATGCCCAGCTTGTATCTCAAGAAAATAATTATGTCCGACCATTTTATTCCACAAAAAGATTCTGCCTGGATCAACCACGAATACTATTGGCATGAGATCATCGAGGTCACGTTCTCCGATGATCAGTGCCGGCTTCTTGAAGCAATCGTTACCACACATAACAATGACACAAAACTCACCCGTGACTGGTGCTATTCCAGGCAGCTATTGATCGACCGTATAAATTCCGGCGACCGTTTCATGATAGGTAACAAAAGGCTGCAGATTGTCACCGTCAATGGCCAGCCATACATCCGAACTGATCAAGAACAGATTGAAGCTGATGATGTCCAATAATTGCCCATTTCCACCAGGTACATCTGTTGTCGCCTACCTCAGAGATTCGGGTGGCGACGATCAAGACCTTTCCACGGCTCAGCAGCAAGAAAAGGTTGAAGCCTGGTGTGAAGAGAATTCTCTTATATTGTCCAAAATCTACACCGATGCCGCCCGGCAGGGTTCATCTGTGGATGCCCGCGATGCTTTTCTTGAAATGATTGACCATTTCAGAGAACCGCACTGCTCCGATAAAGGCATCATCTTGTGGACCCTTGCCCGTTTTGCTCGTAATCAAAACGATTCCCAGTATTACAAAGCGGATCTACGCAGGCGCGGATTTATCGTTCATTCACTCAACGACAACATACCTGATACCCCTGAAGGAAAAGTCTTTGAGTCCATGATCGATTGGATGAACCAAAAATACATTGATGACCTTTCACGCGAAGTCAAACGTGGATTGCACCACATCGTCAAAGAGTTCAACGCCATCCCCGGTATTCCGCCTGTTGGATTCAAAAGAGCGCAGAAGGTCATCGGCATTCGTAGGGATGGATCACCCCACAGCGTAGCTTATTGGGTCCCGGATTCGGATATCATCCCCCTGGTAAAAGCAGCTTTCAAGATGAGAGCCGATGGAAATACCATAGGCACCATCAATTCAAAATATCACCTTTTCAAAAACAAATCCTCTTACTCCACATTTTTCAGAAATAAGATCTACATCGGGATCCTTGAATACGGTTCAATGACCATCGAGGATTTTGTTGAACCCACCATCCCCATCGAGGTCTGGAATAAGGTTCAGGCGCTCAATACCAAGAACCGCAGCGAAAACCATCCCCTCCGTGGATTCGACAACCTCAATCATCCGCGTCGCAAAAATACACGTTTCTTATTGAGCGGATTGGTATTTTGCCCAAACTGTCAGAGCCCGCTGAGCGGTCATGTGGTCGAATTCGGCGGAAAGAAACGCAACGATTATTATGTCTGTTCGGGCAAGAGACGGCATAAGACCGATTGTGAAGCCCTCAGCATCCCAAGGAAACAGCTTGAAGCCTCAGTCATTCAGAATATATCAGACTACATCACCAACCCTGAATACCTGATGAACAGGGACCATAACCAGGCGCTTGCGGTCTCAACGCAGAATGCTGAAATGGCATCCCAGGCAAACAAGATCCGTCACGAACAGACTGATAACCAGCGCCGGCTCAACAACCTGCTCAAAAAGATTGAGGATGATCCACAGGCTCCCGCGTCCGTCATGGACCGCATTCGCACCCTTGAAGAGCAGATAAAAAATCAGGAACGGATGATTCTGCAGCTTGAAAACAAAATAGCCAACAACCCGGCCATCGAGCGCACATCCGCTCAGATCCATGAGCTGTCAGAGAATTTGCTCATTTTACTGACATCAGACAAAGATAGTGAAAAACAGGCCGTCGTGCGCCTGATCGTGCATCACATCACTGCCGAACGCATCGAAGATCGCATCGTTGGAATGGTCTACTACAATTCAGAATTTGCAGAAATTGAGGCCCCGCCAGAGATAAAAAAACTTATGCCTATGGGTTGAACCTCCCCGGGGACACTCCTATAAGCAAAGCTGCACCACTTTTCACCGACTCCCTCCATGGGGAGTTTTTTTATATTTCGTTGATATTCTTCTAACAAATTCTTCATGCGTCAATGTTAGAATGAAATCATTGTAAAGGTTTATAAAGGAGAAAAAATGTACTTAGGTGGATACGGACTTTATCTTCTCTTCAGTTTACCTGCCCTGCTGCTCGGCTTATGGGCGCAGGCCAAGGTGAAGGGAGCTTTTAGCAAATATTCCAAGGTGGGAACAACCACCGGCTTGACCGGTGCGGAAGTAGCCCGCCGCATGCTTGACAGCAACGGTTTGAACGCCGTTCAAATCGAAGAGGTCGGCGGAAACCTCAGCGACCACTACGATCCTTCCAAGAAGGTGCTGCGTTTGAGCACAGGCGTCTATCGCAGCGCCAGTGTGGCAGCGGCCGGTGTGGCAGCCCACGAAAGCGGACATGCCATTCAGGACCTCGAACATTACGGTCCGCTCAAGATCAGAAGCTTCATGGTGCCCTCCGTGCAGATCGGCAGTTGGCTTGGTCCCATCATCTTCATGGTCGGCCTGTTTATGGCATCTTCAATGGGCACAACTTTGGCCTGGGCAGGCCTGGCACTTTTCACCCTGACCGCGGTGTTCTCGTTGATTACCCTGCCGGTCGAACTGGATGCCAGTAATCGGGCCAAAGCCTGGCTGGCTGGTTCGGGTATCATCTATTCAAGTGAAAATGAAGGCGTGAGTAAAGTGCTGGATGCCGCAGCCTGGACCTACGTGGCAGGCGCCCTGCAAGCGGTCACCACGGTGTTGTACTACGCTTTTCTACTGACAGGAAGATCGTCTTCGAGCAGAGATTAACTTTTTATACTCTCAAATCACACATCAAGAACTAGATCAAACCCCCAGATACCGGGTATCACATGCAGCTACCCGGTATTCTTTTTAATACGTTAGTGCAATAATCGGAAATCTGATAAAAGATTTCCGATTCTCTTTAAGGCAAGACTCCCGCGGATTTATAATCCGCGGGAGTCTAAATAGTTAAGGTAACCCTTAATTCCCGGTATCCAAAAATCAACCAGAGGCAAGACTGCGTTTGAGCAGGTCTTTCATTTCGAGGGCTTTGACGGCGCCTTCCACCGTGCAGGTCAACGGATTGTCGACCATGTAGACCGGAATACCAATGGCACGGGTCAGGAACTTATCCACGCCGCGCAGCAGCGAGCCGCCGCCGCACATGGCTGCACCGCGATCAATGATATCTGACACCAGCTCAGGCGGGGTGCGTTCAAGCACTTTCTTGATGATCTTGACCAACTCAGTAAGGGGTTCCTGAACAGCTTCGACGATATCATCCGTGGTCAGCACCACCGGCCGCGGCAGGCTGGTAACCTGGTCCTGGCCCTGTACTTCAAGAGACAACTGCTGATCCTGTGGAGTTGCGGCGCCGATAGTGATCTTGGCATGCTCCGCGGTGGGAGCGCCGATGATGACCCCAAAGCGTTTACGTACATAATTGACGATGGCTTCGTCCAATTCCTGGCCGCCGGTGCGGGCCGCATCGCCTGAAACAATGCCGTTCAAGCTGATAATGGCGACCTGGTTGACCCCGCCGCCCAGGCTGATGACCATGTTGCCGGAGGGCGTGCCCACGGGCAGATCCACCCCGAGAGCGGCAGCGAGCGGCTGCGGTACCAGGTAAACCTCGCGGCTGCCTGCGCCAATCCCCGCTTCGTGGACGGCCCGACCTTCAACGCTGGTGACACCGTAAGGGACGGTGATCATCATGCGCGGACGGAAGAGGCGCATCGGTCCGCACACTTTCTTAGTCAGGTATTTTAGCAATGTTTCGGTAACTTCATATTCCGCGATTACACCGTGTCTCAGCGGACGAACCACTTCAATGGTGTCTGGAACACGGCCTTCCATGTTTTTCGCGGCCTGCCCCCATTCAACCATCTTGTCTTCTTCAATAACAATGGCCACGATGGTAGGTTCCTGCAGCAGGATCTGAGATCCTTCTGCAAATATTGTATTGGTTGTCCCCAGGTCAATGCCCAGGTCCCTTGTTATGCCTGCCATATTTATGGTTTCCTTAGTGTTTTATTGTGGTAATTCATCAGCACGTTCAGATTGATTTGAGACCAAAACAATTTTTCAATACTTCAAGTGCGAATAACCTTGACTCTTTATTTTACTTCATAATAATGTCAAAACTCGCAAAAGAGTGGTTCAGCGAACCGCTTATTATGAGAAATATTGAAGCGCCAGGCGAATACGGGATTCAATATCCTCCGGAGCGTCTTTCGGGATCATCTGCAGAGCAGACTGGGCTTCAACCACACTATACCCGAGGCTGGTCAGGGCAGCGATCACGTCGCTGTCCACATCTCGGATGGTTGAAAGCGGAGACCCGGAGCCTTTTTTAACCTTGCCCTGAAGCTGCAAGACGATGCTTTGAGCGGTCTTCTTTCCAACCCCCGACACCCGGCTGAATACATCAGGCTGCTCCTGGATGACGGCATTGCACACGATATCCAATGACAGGGTTGAAAGAATGGCCAAGGCTGTGCGCGGACCAACGCCGTTGGCGCTCAGCAGCAGCACGAACATATCGCGTTCTTCAATGGTTTCAAATCCGAAAAGGGTCAAGGAATCTTCCTTGACCACCAAATAGGTAAAAAGCGCGATGACGTGGTGCAGCTCGACATCCCGGCTGACGTTGGAGGGCACAAACACTCTGAACCCGATGCCAGAAACCGAGACCACAATGCTGTCATCTAATATCTGGGTTACGTTACCTTCAATGGAAGCAATCATATTGACCCTTTCAATGCGCCTGCTGCTGCCAGGCGATTTCATATAAGACGATCGACGACGCCACGGCCAGGTTCAATGAATCCGCGCTGCCTAGCATGGGGATGGATACCACCTCGCTGCAAATGGCCGCCAACGGATCAGGTAAGCCCTCGCGCTCGCTGCCCATCAGTAGAATACTGTCAGGTGGATAGCGATACTGCCGGTAATCCGTTTTTGCCGAATCTGAGGTACCGGTAACTTGCATATTATTTTGTTTACACCACTCGATAAAAGTTGTGGAAGTTGTTTTTATGATCCTCTTTGAAAAAACAGCCCCCATGCTGGCGCGAATGGCGGAAGGGTCAAATGGGTCGGTACAATGATCCAAAAGGATCACGCCGGTTCCCCCCATGCCGTCAAGAGTCCGCAGGATGGTGCCCAGGTTGCCGGGGTCGGCCACCTGATAAAGTGCGATCCAGATGCCGTCAGAAAGTTTTGTGCTGCCATCCAGATCGATCCATTTTTGCCGAGCTACTGCCGCCAGCCCTTGAGGACCGTCTTTGCCGGAAATGGATTCGAAGACTTCCTTGCTAACCTCAAGAATGCGAACTTCCCTTGATTCAGCATCTTCCACCACCTCAACCGCTTTGGCGCTGCCGATCAGCTCGCGTGAGACGATCAATTGCTCAATCCACTCACCGGCTTCAAGTGCTTCGATCACGATGCGAACGCCCTCCAAAAAGAACAGTCCGCTTTCGATTCGATACTTTCTGTCTTTGAGTTTTCGGATGGCTTTTATGTGTGGATTCGAGGTGCTGGTAATCACGTCCATATTATTGTGCAAGCCTTTTCTTGTATCCAATCGAATGAAGGTGGCAGATGGCAATGGCCAGGGCATCGGCGGCGTCATCCGGTTTGGGAAGCTCGGAAAGTGAAAGCATGGTTTGAACCATGATCTGAACCTGCTTCTTTTCTGCTGCACCGTAACCGGTCACCGCCATTTTTACTTCCTGGGGGGAGTATTCTGCGATCTCAACCCCCGCTTCTGCCAAGGCCAAAAGGATAACCCCCCTGGCCTGCCCGACTGCCAGTGCGGTGGTGACATTCTTCTGAAAAAACAATTTCTCCACCGCGCCTGTTTGAGGACGGTGGAGATTAATTAGTGCACCAATTTCTTTATAAATGACTTGCAGCCGTTTTTCGGCAGAGTCGTTTCGGCTGGTTTTGATGACACCATAGTTTATTGCACGCAAAAAACCGGTCTCATCTTCTTCAACGATCGCATATCCGGTCGTCTCAGTGCCAGGATCCACTCCCAATGCCAGCATCGGGATTACTCGGATTCGAGAGCCGCCATTGCTGCTTCTGAGATCTTGAGATTGGAATAAACATTTTGCACGTCATCCAGTTCTTCGAGGTTTTCAATGGTTCTGACCACCTGAAGGGTATCTTCAACGCCCAATTCCATTTCATTGGTGGGAATCATGCTTAAACCGGCATCATTCGGCATCATATTGGCAGCTCTGAAGCGGTCGCTGAGTGTTTTAAAAGACTCAACAGGAGCAATAACGGTTATCTCACCATCATCTTCGTTGACATCATCCGCGCCGCCTTCAACAGCCAGTTCGAAAACTTTTTCAAAATCATACTTGCTGGCATCAAAGGTGTAAGTAGCTGCGCGTTTAAACTGCCAGGCCACGGAACCCAACTCACCCATATTACCACCCGAACGAGTCAAGAGATGTCTAACCTCTGCAACGGTGCGGTTTCGATTTTCTGTGACACACTCAATGATGACGGCGATCCCATTGGGAGCGTAGCCTTCATAAGTCACTTCTTCGTAAATCTCACCTTCCTTGCCTTCACCTGCAGCGCGCTTGAGGGCGCGATCAATATTATCTTTGGGCATACTTTGTGCGCGTGCTTTATCAATGGCCAACCGTAATCTGAAGTTTGAATCTGGATCAGCTCCGCCTTCGCGTGCCGACATTACGATTTCTCTGGTCAGCCGGGTAAAGATCTGACCGCGTTTGGCATCGGTAGCGCCTTTTTTACGTTTAATGGTAGCCCATTTGGAATGCCCTGACATATTGATATTCTCCTCAAGAGACGTTTTTATAGGATTTTCATGGATTATACCATGCAATAAAAGCTGAAAATACGTTTTTTTGTACTTGTTAATAGACCGGTCGTGCCACCAGGATCAAGCGGTGTGTATTCGATTTTTCAGGCCAGCAGGTTACCAGGGTCAGGCGCACATCGTCCGTTTTACCAAGCCAGGTTGCGTTTGCCATGCGCACTTCCAGGGGCTGTCCGCGTTCAAGCAGGATCATTTTGTTGGCAATCACAAATGTATATTTCTTACCTTTGTTATAGATATAAACCATGTCGCCCGATTCAAGATCGATCAGTTCACCAAATACCTCGCCAAATTCGTTGTGGTGACCATTTATCACGGTGTTGCCATTCGCACCCAATAAGGCAGAGTCAGGATGCCAGGCAGCCGCGAATTCGGATGGCGGTATCCATTGGCCAAAGGTCTCGCCTTCCACATCGGTAAAATTGAATTCAGCGATCACCACCGGAGCTGTAAGCCCGATGGACGGGATCTCTATCTTGTCAGGAATCAAAGGAATTTCAAGTGCTTTGGCGATCTGTGGATGAACCAGGAACGAATTGCGTTCAATGCTGTTTTTGAAAAAGATGTTTTCGATGACCGGTGCGATCACCGGATCAACATTGACTGTCTCCGTTTTTTCAGGTTCTATTTTTTCGACGTAGCGAAAAGCACCGGTGACCTTGGGCGGATCACTTTTGAAGAAAGTGACAAAATTGCCCGCCAACCCCGCCCCAATCAACAGGATGCCAAGCCCAATGTAGAATAAGTGCCGCTTTGCCTTGAGTTTTTCAAGCATCATTGGAGTATAAACCATTCTCGGGCCCGTTTCTAGGAAACGCGCCCGAGAGTTATTTGATTGAAAGGTCTATTTTTCTTTTTTCTTGCTAAAGCCTTGCAGTACCAAGCCCAGGCCGATAAATCCAAATCCGAAGTTCATCATGACCTTGGAGGTCTTGTTGAAACCGTTATCGGTCAAATCCATGCCGGTGACGGGGATGATGAGCTGTTGGTCACCACCTGTGACAGGGATCGGCAGGGTTGGCACGGTAGTCGGAGTTGCAGTATCCGTGGGTGTGGGTGGAACAGTCGTGTTTGTGGCTGTCGGCACCGTTGTGCTGGTTGAGGTAGCAGTTGCCGTAAAGGTAGAAGATGGTGTTAAGGTATTGGTTGCCGTTGGTGTATTCGTATTGGTCGGCGTATTGGTCGGTGTATTTGTAATCGTCGGTGTGTTCGTAACGGTCGCGGTGCTCGTGTTCGTTGGCGTGTTAGTAACCGTTGCAGTACTGGTATTTGTCGGTGTATTGGTAGGTGTATTTGTATTGGTCGGAGTCGCCGATGGTGTAATTGTTCCAGTCGGAGTTACCGAAGGGGTTAATGTAATGGTGGGTGTGTTTGTAACCGTGGAAGTACTGGTTTGTGAAGGAGTCAAAGTTAACGTAACCGTTGGTGTATTTGTGATGGTTGGAGTATTGGTATTCTCTTCAGTACTGGTTTGAGAAGGTGTCAACGTCAAGGTTTCAGTAGGTGTATGTGTAATAGTAGGAGTGCTCGTATTCTCTTCCGTACTGGTTTGAGAAGGAGTCAAAGTCAACGTTTCAGTTGGGGTATGGGTAATCGTAGGTGTATTGGTGATGGTCGGCGTGTTTGTGTTTTCTTCCGTGCTCGTTTGAGAAGGCGTCAATGTCAACGTTTCTGTTGGGGTGTGGGTAATGGTTGGCGTGTTTGTTATTGTTGATGTGCTTGTTTGAGAGGGAGTTAATGTTAAAGTAACCGTCGGAGTATTAGTTATCGTTGGGGTATTTGTATTTACTTCAGTACTGGTCTGTGAAGGAGTTAAAGTCAAAGTTACAGTTGGGGTATTGGTGATGGTTGGTGTATTGGTGTTTACTTGAGTAGCGGTTTGTGACGGTGTCAAAGTATAAGTTGATGTTGGAGTTGAAGTCGGTGCACAACCAAAAGTACCAGTGTAATTTGGATATACACAGTCTTCTATTGTAGTTGATCCATTTGTAACGGTCACGCATGCTTTTGTTATATTGACATTACCATCATTCAATGTGATGGAATAAGTAAAGGTCGTACCGACATATTTAGTAAGGCCAGTGTTCATTGTTATGGTGTCACTACCATCGTTGACCACAATTTTTGTCGGCCAATCGCCACCTGCGACTTCTACATTAAATTTGGCAACAGTTTTACCGTTGTCGCACTTAACTTCACCGAATGAAATCCTGCCCCAGCAAGCAGAAACAGGCTTGGCAGGAATTGCATTAATCGCAACAGAAGCCAGGATCAAGGCTATACCAAACATGTAAGAGATTTTGGCTAACCACCCCGAATGTAACAATTTTGAAAATTTCATGATAGGTATCCTTGAAAAAAATAATTAACAATTACTTATTTATTACAATTGATTCTATAACATTATAACTACGAATTTACGTGGACGATGCATTGTGCAAGTAAAAAATTCCCCGAAAATGCACAAATTTTTACTGCCATTTAACGCTAATTTAACGCATAGCATAATTTTGAGTAAAAAAACTGGAAATACCAGTATTCTACCAATATATTACTAGCGTTTAATATTTATTGACAATTTTTTTTAGTTGATCTGAATAATTTTTTCTTTGTCACTCACCTCGGCACATACCAATAAAAAATAGAGTAATAAACACCAATAATTAGGTTAACAAGTTTCAACACCCTTTTTAGTTCTATATATCCTAAATAAATTTCATATATCCATACCAGCCGATCCAATTGTTTGAATTATTTTTTCGATAATGAATTCTTGCCAAAGCCCTGCAGCACCAGGCCTAATCCGATAAATCCAAATCCGAAGTTCATCATGACCTTGGAGGTCTTGTTGAAACCGTTATCGGTCAAATCCATACCGGTGACGGGGATAATGAGCTGTTGGTCACCACCTGTGACAGGGATCGGCAGGGTTGGGACTATCGTTGGAGTGAATGTGTTGGTCGGCAATGGTGTATTTGTCACTGTGGCCGTTTGCGTACTGGTCGACGTATTCGTGGGTGTCAATGTATTAGTAATGGTCGCAGTAATCGTTGGAGAACTGGTATTGGTTGGCGTATTCGTGATGGTTGGCGTGTTCGTTATGGTTGGTGTGTTCGTTATGGTTGGGGTTTCTGTATTAGTCGGCGTGTTCGTCGGCGTATTGGTGTTTGTTGGGGTGTTGGTCGCTGTATAGGTTGCAGTAGGCGTCAATGTACCTGTCATAGTAATAGTTGGTGTATTGGTCGTCGTGGGGGTTTGAGTATCCGTTGAGGTGGGGGTCTGGGTAAGCGTTGAGGTTTGGGTTTGAGTCTGGGTCAAGGTTGGCGTTGGGGTATTGGTATCTTCCGGTGTTCCGGTCAAAGTTGCAGTATAGGTCAACGTCGAAGTGCTCGTTGCGGTTTGGGTGGTTGGGGTGTGGGTTGGGGTGCTTGTCTGCGTCTGGGTTTCAGTGTTGGTGGATGTTAGGGTTGGTGTAAAGGTCGCTGTCTTGGTTGGCGTAGGTGTGTTTGTCGGTGTGTTTGTTATCGTTGCCGTATTGGTTGAGGTCTTGGTTAATGTGACGGAAGGTGTCATCGTAATGGTGGGCGTGTTTGTAAATGTAATGGAAGGTGTCAGGGTTATGGTCAGGGTTATGGTCGGAGTATTGGTAAGGGATGGTGTGGATGTAAAAGTCAAAGTTGGTGTAGGAGTATCCGTAGAAGCACAGGCATAAGTTCCGCTGTATGTACCCGGATTTGCCAGGTTAACCGTAATTCCGTTCACAACAACAGAGGCGGTTTGGATATTGAAATAGCCATTACCTTTGTAATCAAAGAAATGCCATACGTTTCCGCTGCGGTTGGTGGGAGGTATAGAACCGTAGGTGTATGACAGGGTTCCAGGTGTTATCCCATCGGGTACGTTAAGGAGCACAAAATGAACTTCAACCTTCTCATTTACACAATAAATATGAGACAGATTCAGTGTGTAATCCGCAACAATATTTGAGCTGGCTGATACATCAAGTGGAGGAATTACATTGATTATTAGTGAAGAAAGAATTAGAGCAATTCCTAATATATAGGAAACCTTAGAAAGCCACGAAGGGTTTAATAACTTTATTGTTTTCATACCTCTAATCCTTGTTATTACCAATAATCCAAAAAAACTCTTTATTACCAATAATATACTTTTATTGTAACTACTACATAACAAAAGTCAATTCTTAGGTGCGTAAAAAATCAGCTTAATTTGTATACCAATTTTATCTCTAGTCGAAAATCCGTTATCCAATTTAATGTTTTACATAATAAAACAAGCTTACACTGATAAAGTTCAATACTATTTCAATCAATTATTATAAAGGAGGGGGCTTGTTTAAAGCACCCTCTTTGCTTTGCTATACTTTTTTTAGTTACTTTTTTTCTTGCCAATTCCCTGTAAAAGTAATCCAAGACCAATGAAGCCAAAACCAAAATTCATCATGATACGAGAAGTTTTATTGAATCCGTTGCTGGTCAAATCCATGCCAGTGACAGGGATGAGCAACTGCTGATCTCCACCGGTTACCGGAATCGGCAGAGTTGGGACAACAGTCGGTGTCGGTGTATTGGTGGGCACTTCAGTATTTGTTGCAACCGGAGTCAATGTAACGGTAGAAGTGACCGTTGGCGTGAAGGTTACAGTTGGAGGAACTGTAGTAGTGACCGTCGGCGTGGCAGTAGCCGTGGCCGTATTCGTCACGGTTGGGGTATTGGATGGGGTATTAGTAATTGTGGGTGTGTTGGTGACAGTCGGTGTCGCAGAAGGTGTAAGACTGCCAGTGGGAGTCACTGTCGGTGTATTGGTAATAGTGGCAGTGGCGGTTTCTGTAGGCGTATTGGTTACAGTGGCCGTATTCGTTGGTGTGCTGGAAGGAGTTAATGTGTTTGTTGGTGTATTCGTCTCGGTTGGTGTACTTGTTGGGGTTTGAGTACCAGTCGGAGTAAGACTTGGCGTCAGCGTGATGGTAGGTGTTGAAGTCGCCGTAGCAGTATTGGTTGGCGTACTGGTCGCTGTATTTGTGGCAGTAGCTGTTTCAGTAGGCGTATTGGTTATGGTCGGCGTGTTTGTGGCGGTTGCAGTTGCAGTGTTCGTCGCCGTGAGCGTGATCGTCGGCGTATTGGTTACAGTGGGAGTGGCTGTATTGACAGGTGTACTGGTAACGGTTGCCGTAAAAGTTGCGGTAGCAGTCGCCGTATTGGTCGGAGTATTTGTAATCGTTGGCGTCAAAGTTAATGTTGACGTGGGGGTATTTGTGGGAGGCTGTGTCGGTGTTGGCGTTGGGCAAATCGTCCCCAGGTTCACTGATCCGCTGTTGGTAGCTGTATTGCCATTGGACCACCTGGCAGAAATAGTCAATGTCAAAGTGCCGGTGACAGACCCATTCACAATTTCGATTCCAGAAATAGTGCCATTCCCTGCAACCGTGGCGCCATTGACGATGTTCGTAACCGTACGATTGACAGCTGTAAGCGTCGCAACGAGACTTTCACTGTTCGTAGCAGACCAGGAGACTTGCCTGGTTCCATTGTTAAGACAAACAGATTGGCCTACTATTGTGTGATGATGTGCAGAAACAATAGCTGCAGGAATAACATTGGTCACTACTGATGCCAAGATCAAGGCAATTCCAAAAATATATGATATTTTTGATAACACTCCAGAACGAATAACACTCATGATTTTCATGGTCTTCCATCCTACTCTTATCACCCACACCTATGATTCGACAATTTAATAAATAAGGGTGTTGTGGGACTTGTTAGTGGTTTGTTTACTAACTTTACCTTATTTATCTTATTACCAAATAATAACAAACAATTACTAAAAATACAATACCTTTTTTAAAAACTCAGGGATTTGTTACAAAATTGCGAAGGATGCCAATACCTTCGATTTCAACTTCCACTTCATCGCCATTAATCAATGGACCAATGCCGGCAGGCGTGCCGGTGAAGATCAAATCGCCAGGCATTAACGTCATTACAGTAGAGATGTAAGCCACGATCTGCGGGACGGTGAATACCATTTCGCGTGTGGATGCCATCTGACGCAGTTCTGAATTCACCCGGCAAGTAATCAGTGTATCTGACGGATCCAATTCGGTTTCCATCCATGGACCGACCGGGCAAAATGTGTCAAAACTCTTTGAACGCGTCCACTGTCCATCTTTATGCTGAAGGTCCCTCGCGGTGACATCATTACCGATGGTATATCCAAAAACGTGTTGCAAAGCCTGCTCAACCGGGATCCATCTGCCTTTTTTGCCGATCACGACCACCAGTTCGGCTTCATGTTCCACCTGTTCGCTTTGAACGGGCAGGATAATAGTTCCACGATCTGCAACCACGGCCGTTTGGGCTTTCAAAAATATTAATGGGCTTTCAGGAACTTCTGCACCCTGCTCGCGAGCATGTTCAACATAATTTCTACCGAGACAAATGATCTTTCCAGGCTCAACAGGCGGTAACAAGGTGACACTTTTTAGCGGGATGCTCGTTTCGAGACGCCGGTATTCACCAAAGATATCACCCTCAACCAAACCCACACGATCTTCATTCACCCACCCCGTGTGAATGGTTTTTTCTTTGGTCATAAACCTGGCAAATTTCATCGTATACAACTCCCAAGCGCAGTTGATCAATTCAAATTGGATAAAAATATTGCAAATATGAATAAACCCTGATTACAAGTTTACCATTCAGTCTAGTTCACTGGTAAATAATTCCACCCGATTTCTACCACTGTTTTTAGCCCTGTACATTGCTGTGTCTGCGTTTTTAAGTAACTCATCGAGGTTTTTGATCTGCAATTGATATTCAGCCACACCAAAACTTGCCGTTATATCCATTTTTAATTTGGTTTTTAAATCACTGTTTTCAGCAATTCCGATACGAAGTCTTTCAGCCAGTTTTTTTGCATCCTCAATTTTAGTATTGGGAAGCAATACCGCAAATTCTTCACCACCCAACCTGCCGACAACATCAACTTCGCGAATACCTTCAACAAGTAAAGCTGCCACACATTGAAGGGCATAATCGCCGCTATCGTGGCCCAGAGTATCGTTGATCAGCTTAAAGCGGTCTATATCGAGCATGATAAGCGAAAGTGGAAGATGATAGCGGCGGGCACGTGTGATCTCTTCGATTCCTCGAATAAAAAATGCACGCCGGTTGGCTATCTTGGTCAATTCATCCGTCATGGCAAGGGATTCCAGTTTTTCATTCAATTGCAAAATCTTGTCGTCAGCCTGTTTTTGCCTGATGATGGTCCAGACCACCCCTGAAACGTTCTCAATTAATTCCACATCTTTTTCGTTATAATCCACCTCTTTATTGCCAACCCCCAGAACAGCTTCTATCTTATTTTGATAAAAAATAGGTACTGTTAATTCTCTTTTAACTGGAGCATGTCCCTCAGGTAAACCTTTTTTGTTTTCAAGTTTTTCATAATCATTATGAATGATTGGCCTACGCTCACGAACACTGTCACCCCAAACTCCAGCCCTGTCGAGGGCATAATGCATGTTCTCACCTTCAGCCTTACAGAAAACAGCCTTTGTACGTGTGGACCAGGCTTGTAAAACAAGGTCTTTACCATCACCCACCACGGTATGAAAGAAACTTATTTTACTTAATGTTAATTCCTCTATCATATCCAATGCTTTTGTCATTAACTCAATAATCGTATGATTCGCCGAATATTCCCAAAGCTCCAATCTGATTTGGACTACACGTTCACTAATCTTTTGTCCAGAAATATCTTGCAAGATTGAAATCAAACATTTTTCGTTATTTAGGTTGATCGTCTCACCTGAGTAAACCAGGTTTAACTCCTGACCATTTTTATTTATGCCCAAGAATTCATACTCTCGCAACCTACCAAAAGTATCCATATGTTTCATAACTTTTGTGCGTTCATCAGGGTCTGCCCATATTCCCAATTTCACGGTTGTGGTACCTAAAACTTCGTCTCGAGAATGACCTACAAGTCTCTCAAAAGCTTCGTTGGCATCAATAATTAGGCCGTCTTGCAATCTTGTAATGAGCATTGGATCAGGGCTATTAATAAAAGCCTTAAGAAATTTCTCCTGACTTACCATCAACGCGAATTCAGTTTTTTTTCTTTCTTGAATATCAGCCTCAAGGTTATGAACCAGTCTTTTATTTACCATCAAAAAGAAATAAAAAGTAGTTGAAACATAGATCATTTCAAAACCGAGAAATATATAAGCTTCAATAAATCCAGTCTTTAATAAATCATTTCCCAATGGAATGACGCTGGCATAAATTATTCTACTTACACCCAGTAAAACGTAAAAAATGCTGATTATGCGAAGTTCTTTAACAATTGATTGAATAAAAGAATCATGGATTTTAAATAGGAACCAAACCATTTGACCTATATAAACGATGATCACTGAAGAGAATAATATGGTTCGAAGTTGCAAATCCGGATATCCATAGGTCAACCAAACTTGAAATGCAATATAAAGACCCAGTATGGCGTCGTTGTGAATTTGATTGAGTTTGATCCCAAGAAATTCTGCCAACCCCATCAAGAGAAGCAATGTACCTGCAACAATTAATACATTGCCCACTACAATTGAAAAAAAATCTGGAATTAGTCCTCGAAAAGATAATAACAAAATGCCAAGGAAATTTAATATGAAATTAACCATACACAGCCCAAGACCCGAGAACCGGTTGCGGTTCTGGCGCCAAAGGCTGAAGGTTACGATTGCACAGATCAGGTTACAAAGGGTATAACTCAGCAGTACTGTTCGAATGTCCAAATTCAGCATGGATACCCCAATAATTGAAATACCAATATATAGTTTTAACTAATATTAAAACCATTATACATAAGTATCGGTTCGAAAAGTCCATAGCTTGAACCGTCTATTTTGATAGGTCAAGAATGATAGTGGGTTAATTTCCTAAATAAGTCCAGGTGCAATAACCCGGATAACTTACAAATTTAACTGTAAATGCGGATTCTGGCACATAAATAACTGACCCCACACCACTTTCCATATTCATCTGCTCATTAAACTTATCAAAAATCACTTCATAACAATCTCCACCGACCGCACGCCAATTACCGGGTGCCACTTCTTGACCCACCAGCCAAACACCTTCTAGTTTATCAGTCGTCAAATTTGGGTTTTCGGTAGGCCGTTGTGTTTGGGTTGGTTCTGGTGTAATAGTGGAAGATGGAGTCAATGTAATTGAAGGTACAGTCGCCGTCACAATGATAGGCAACATCGGTGTACTGGTTGGGATTAATGTAAATGTGGGATAAGCCGTTTGGGTCGGCATAGCTTCGATAGTTGCATTTACAGCGAATTCTATGGCTTTTTTAAATGGCGAGCAAGAGGTAAGAAATATAAACATTACAACCAGTAGTAGTAATTTTTTCATTCTTCCTCCCCAAAAACCCTAATTAATATACAAATAAATCCTTCATTTCTACTATAAACGAAGTCTTCACTTTGTTCAATTCCTTTTCATTTAATTAACAATCTATCGAAGAACTTCGGATCGTATTTATCATTCCAAAATCCTGTCCACGAAGATTCCATTGTCAAGGAAATGTTCTCTGGTATAATGGGCAACGGACTGGTAGCTCAGTTGGTTAGAGCGTCTCTCTTACACAGAGAAGGTCGCAGGTTCGAGTCCTGTCCGGTCCACACGACAAACCGCTTTCGCATGAAGGTGGTTTTTTGGTTAAAACCAATTCTTGCGGTTGAAGATCCAGATCACAATCAAGCACACCACCACAAACAAGCCTATGATCCCCATATACGCCCAGGGACGATCCATAAATGGAATACTCACATTCATGCCGAAGTAGCTGGTGATGATGGTGGGAATGGATAATACAATCGTGACAGATGCCAAGAATTTCATAACCACGTTCAAATTGTTAGAAATGATCGAGCTAAAAGCATTCATGGTAGAGGTGAGGATGTTTTCAGCAATGACGACCATTTCAATAGCCTGCTGGTTTTCAGTGACTACATCTTCCAATAAATCTTCATCCTCTTCATAACGATGAAATAATGCTGTTTTCTGTAATCTTTCAAGCATCAACTCGTTTGATTTTAAAGCTGTTTGAAAATAAACCAGGCTTTTTTGGTATTTCAACAGTTCAAGCACCTCTTTGTTACGCATTGACGCCTGAAGTTTATCCTCCACCAGCTCAACGTGCCGGTTAATTTGACGCAGATAGTAAAGGTATTTGTTGGCGGCCAAAAGCAAAATTCTCAAGATAAATCTTATCTTTTTTGCAGTAGAAAATCCTTTGTACTTTGATCTCAGTAGTTCATTTAAAATCTCGTTACTATGTTTGCATACGGTAATCAGGTGCTTGTCATTGAAAATGATACCTAAAGGGATAGTCTCGTAAGGGACATCCTCGTTATTCTTATCGTCAAACGGGATTTTAATCAGGATTAAGGTCGTACCATCATCTTCTTTTTCGGTACGCGGCCTTTCGTCTTGATCGAGTGAATAGGTGATATAGTCACCGGGGATAGTGAGCTCCTTAATTACCTCCATCTCTTTCTCAGTTGGATCTATTACACTTATCCAGCAGCCCTCAACGGCTTCTTCGATTTCAACTAATCCCGTTCGTTCGTTACCTTTATAAAAAGTAATCATGTGTCACCTGCGAGGAAGAGATATGGAATGCTTGATTTTACCTTGTTCAGGTCAGAGATGGTATAAAACTAATGTATAATTTGACCACCGGGGATGACAGGCTTCGACGGGCGAGGCTGGTCCCGGACGGCAAGCCGAGAGGTACCGAACTCGTAAAATCCGTACAAAAATTAAGTGCCAATCGCACTCAATATGCAGCAATGCCTTTAGCCGCCTAGGCTAAGAGCAAAGCTCACATGACGCCCTAAGAAGCGTCACGTCTTCCTGCTCCGCTCTTGAACCGGCAGCAGAGCGGACGTCACAAAGTTCAAGTGCTGTGCAGTACGTCACGGGCTGTGCAAAAGAGGGCTTTCGGGTCTGAGTGACTGGCCGGTCTGTGTTTTTGTTCGTTTCACACAGGCTGGCGACACTCAAAACGGACTACGCTTGTAGAAGTTCGAGGATCTATTCGTTCGGACGCGGGTTCAATTCCCGCCATCTCCACCTTACCCCGTGCCCCAGCCATAGGCTGGGGTTTTGTTTTATTAAATCGCCTAATGCAGACCCCCGCGGTTTTTGATTCGACCGAGAAAGTCTCGATCGTAAAACCGCGGGGGTCTTTTTATTTTTCATTTATTTCTGCGCAATCAACCCCTTAAGATAGAAACTCTCCGGAAAGCTCGCCAGCACCGGATGATCAGGCGACTGCGAAAGCTGGTCAATGATGCGCAGGTCCACGCTGGCATCGAGGGCGGCGCCGGCAACAATCTTTTGGAACAGATCGCGCGACACCCCGCCTGAACAAGAAAAGGTCACCAGCAACCCGCCAGGTTTCAATAATTTAATGGCCAGCAAGTTGATATCCTTGTAGGCGCGTGAGGCTTTTTCTGCCTGCGAGATGGTGGGCGCAAACTTGGGCGGATCGAGCACGATCAGGTCAAAAAATCTGGCCTGGTCGCGAAACTTGCGCAGAAGGGTGAATACATCCCCTTCAATGATCTCAGACTTCGCTTCATCCAGTCCATTCAGGCTGACATTTTGCTTGAGCTGCTCGAGCGCCGGCCCGGAGGAATCCACAGAAGTGACGCTGTCTGCTCCGCCTGCCAGGGCATTCAGGGTAAAACCGCCGGTGTAGCAAAAACAGTTTAAAACCTTCCTGCCATTCGAAAGCTCATATACTTTCTGACGGTTGCGACGCTGGTCAATGTAGAACCCGGTTTTCTGTCCACCGGTTACATCCACCCGGTATTTCAATCCATTTTCGCTGATCTCGACGGCATGATCCATGGGTTTGCCCCAGACCAGTCCTTCACGCGGCTGCAGCCCTTCAAGCTGACGGATCTCGACATCTGACCGTTCATAGATCTGCTCGGGTTTTAATGCCTCTGCCAAAATCTCAATGATCTCGCTGCGGAATTTCTCGGCGCCGGCAGAAAGAAGCTGCATCACCAGAGTATTGGCATATTGATCAACCACCAAACCCGGAATGCCATCTGCTTCACCGTAGATCAGGCGCAGGGCGTCGGTGTTTTCTGACTGCTTCAGTCCGGCTCGCCGTTCGATGGAGGCTTTGATGCGGTTTTCCAGAAAAGTGCGGTCGATGACTTCTTTTTCATCCAGGCTCCACACCCTGGCGCGTATCTGAGATGAAGGACTGTAAGCGGCTTTTGCCAGAAATTTTTTCTTGTTATCCAACACCACCACGGTATCGCCCAGGCCGGGTTCGCCTTCCACTTTATCAATGGCAGAAGCAAATATCCATGGGTGGCGGGTCAGCACGGATTTTTCACGACCCGCTCTTAACACAATTGCGGCATCAGCCATTGGCTTTCTCCAACTCTGAGATCAGGGCTCGTAATGCTTCTTCACTTAACTGCGGTACGCCAAGGCTGACGGCCTTGTCCAGTTTTGATCCGGCATTTTCGCCCACCACCAGATAATCCGTTTTCTTGCTAACGCTGTCGGTGACCTTTCCGCCGTTCAGTTCAATTAATTCCTTGGCCTGGTCTCTCGAAAGTGTCGGTAGTGTGCCGGTAATGACAAAGGTCTTGCCATCCAGGTACCAGCGTTTGGCGGGACCGGTGCTCTCGCTGGCCAACGGCCAGACACCGAGGTCTTTCAATTTGGCCACCAGTGCCTGGTTGGCGGGTCTGGCGAACCAATCCACAATGGCTTCGGCGGTGTTGGGACCAAACCCTTCCATTAGTTGAAGTTGAAGCGATGTGGCTTTGGAAAGTTCAGATAAATCGTTGAATTTTCCGGCCAGATCAGCGGCCGCGACTTCACCCACCCCGCGGATGCCGAGGCCGATGATCAGACGTGACAGGGGCTGCTTCTTGGAGGCTTGAATGGCCTCAATCAGGTTATCCGCTTTCTTGTCTTTATAACCTTCCAACCCGAGCAAGTCTTCCCTTTTCAGGCGATAGAGGTCAGCGACATCCTTGACCATGCCGGTCTCGGCGAACTGTTCCACGATCTTGATGCCCATGCCCACAATATCCATGGCGCCGCGGGAGACGAAATGCTCCAGATTGCGCACGAGCTGGGCCGGACAGGACCCATTAACACAATACCAGGCCACTTCACCGGCGAGATGTTGCACTTCCTGACCGCATGAGGGGCAGATTTTTGGCATTTGATAGGGCTTTTCGGCGCCGGTTCTGGCATCTGTTATCGGACCGATCACGTAAGGAATAACATCCCCGGCGCGCTTGATCAGCACCCTATCCTGAATGCGGATGTCTTTATCAGTGATGAAATCAAAGTTGTGCAGCGTGGCTTTGCTGACGGTCACCCCGCCGACTTCAACTGGTTCAAAGATGGCGTAAGGCGTCAAAACACCGGTACGGCCTACGTTGACCCCAATGTCGCGCAGAATGGTGGTCACCTCGCGGGCTGGATACTTCAATGCGATCGCGCCGCGCGGATCCTTGCCGACAAAGCCCAAATCCTCGGCTACGCGAAGGTCGTCCAATTTAATTACAACGCCGTCGACTTCATATGGAATTTCATCACGGCGTGCAATCCAACGCTCGGTAATTTTGAGCACTTCTTCGAAAGAATCCACCTTTTCGATCAGATCGCTGACCGGAAAACCCAGGTCTCGCAAGGTATTCACAAGCTCCCACTGGGTGGCGGGCATCGGATCTGAGCTTTGTACAATGGAATAGGTCAGGATGGTTAATGGTCTTGAACTGGTCAAAACAGGATCAAGCTGTCGTAAAGATCCGGCTGCGGTGTTGCGCGGATTCTGGTAAGTTTTCTCGCCGGCTTCTTCCAGCGCCTGGTTGAGCTTGATAAAGTCTTCTCGCAGGATGAAAACCTCTCCCCTTACGACTAAAAGATCTGGGGCTTTTTTGGCTCCCTCCACGACGGGGATTTTGAGTGGAACGCTCTTAATGGTGCGCACATTGGTGGTGACATCCTCACCCACTTCGCCATCGCCACGGGTGGCCCCTTGCACCAACAGCCCATTCTCATAACGCAGTACAACTGTGAGGCCGTCAATTTTTGGTTCCAGCACGAAACCGGATTTAGAAACTTTCGGGTCCAATTTCACGATGCGGTCATACCAGGCAACAAGATCGTCATTATTAAACGAATTTGCCAAAGAAAGGATGGGCGCCGGGTGGGTTACTTTTTGAAAACGATCTAGCGCGGCGGCGCCAGCACGCTGTGTGGGAGAATACGCTGTGACCATTTCAGGATGGCGGGACTCAAGTTCACGCAACCTTTTAATCAGCATGTCGTATTCATAGTCGCTGATCAATGGTTGATCAAGCACATGATAACGATAATTGTGAAAATTGATGTCTTGCTGCAGTTTTTTGATCTCGTCAATTTCAGCGCTATCGGTCATATTTACCTTCCTTATACTCAAATTATAGCAGTGAAAAACTTACGCCTTTCTTATAAAATTTCAGAGGTAAATGATTGTATAATCCTGATTAATCTATTCTCACGTTTTTAACATTTAGTGGAGGACTCATGAAAATCGTTGCATTTATCGGAGCTGGTTTGCTCATTCTGTTTGGCGCTTTAATGGCGATTGGGGCGACCGATCCTGTCAACGGACAAATTGGCTGGCTTCCCATCGGCCTTGTGCTGATCGGCGTAGGATTGGCAATCATCTTCTTTGCCGCCCGTCGTAAAGCGGTCAGCCCGACCACCAACGTCACCCTAAACGTTGACCTGCCCGGCAATGTTTCAATGGACTCGATCAAATGCAAATCATGCGGCGGTGTGTTGGCTGCAGAAAATATCACCATGGTGCAAGGTGCCCCCATGGTCACATGTCCGTACTGCCACACTGTTTATCAAATGACTGAAGAACCGAAATGGTAAATGCACTCGATTTAATGGGAGGGTTGTGATGAGAGTTTTACGATACATGTGTGTCTTTCTGATCCTGGTTTTGCTGGCAGGGAGTGTCTCTCCTGTTTATGCTCAAGATTACCGCTTCCAGGTTCCTGAACAGGCCGTGGTGGTTTCAGTCAATAACGATGGTTCGATCAACATTGATTACACCATGACCTTTGTAAACGATTCTGGCGCACATGCCATTGACATCGTGGATATTGGCCTGCCCAATTATGACTACGAACTTAGAAACATTACGGCTGAGGTGGATGGCGTAAAAATCACCCGTATCACCAACTCTGATGTTGTGTTTCCTGGGATATCACTTTACCTTGAGTCAAATGAAATCCCTGCCGGCGGAACAGGTACAGTTCATGCCTATATCACAAATGTCAAAACTGTCATCTATCCGGCCACAGAAACTGAATCTGAAGCATACGCCAGTTTGAAATTCTCGCCTAATTGGTATGACCGTCAATATTGCTACGGCGATACCAATTATCAATTCACCTTTCTGCTGCCCCCCGGCATCAAAGATGGTGAATCCAGATATTACATTCCCGAGTTTTGGCCAACATCTGATGCGCCTGAATCCATGATCACCGCGGAAGACCGCATTTTTTACACCTGGGTATCTGACGCCGCGAACACTTATACCCAATACTATTTTGGCACGAGCTTCCCTGCCAGGTATCTTGCAGAGGGCGCTGTGGTGCAAGAAGCATATGTTCCGCCCTCCTCAACAGGCGGCAATACCACCAGTTTTAACCTCGACAGCCTTTGTCCCTTCATTTTCTGTTTGGGATTCGCAGGCTTCTTTGCCTTGATCATCTATTCCGCCACCATTGGCGCCAAGAAACGCAAGATGGCTTATTTGCCTCCCAAGATTTCGATGGAAGGTCACGGCGTTAAACGTGGACTGACCGCGGTGGAAGCCGCCGTATTAATGGAACAACCCATGGATAAAATCTTCACCATGGTTCTGTTCGGCTTACTCAAAAAGGGAGCTGCCGAAGTTTTAACCAAGGATCCACTGGATATCAAGGCTTCTGTGCCAGCGCCTGCCGATCTTTATGGTTATGAAACGGACTTTTTGGTAGCGTTTGCTGAAAAAGCATCTGCTCCTCGCAAGAAACTGCTGCAAACCATGATGGTCAACCTGATCAAGAGCGTCGGTGAAAAAATGAAAGGTTTCAGCCGCAAAGAAACCCTCGCTTTTTACGAAGACATCATGCGGCGCGCCTGGACGCAAGTTGAAACAGCCGGAACCCCAGATGTCAAAGCCCAGGTGTATGAAGAAAATATGGATTGGACCATGCTTGACAAGAAATATGAAGACCGTACGAATAACGTCTTCAGCGGCCCGATGGTCATCCCCACCCCTTCATGGTGGTGGCGTTACGATCCCACTTTTGTGCGGCCATCTTACTCAACACCGGTCTCCACCATCGGCGGTGGTATGACTCCTCCTCCTCTTTCCACTTCTGGCGGACATAGCGTTTCGATGCCTACCATGCCCGGTTCCGCCTTTGCGGCTTCGGTGGTTGGCAGCGTCTCGAACTTCTCCTCCAAGGTGTTGGGCGGGCTGCCTGGCTTTACCAGCGGCGTCACCAACGTGACCAATCCACCTCCACCACCTTCCACATACCGGAGTTCTGGCGGTGGCGGCGGCGGCGGACGATCATGCGCCTGTGCATGTGCCTGTGCCGGTTGTGCCTGTGCCTGTGCCGGCGGCGGACGTTAGTTTGCTGAGCCGATGAATCTGTTCACCCGCTTATCTTTCGTAAAACCCAAGACACCAGCAGTGGAATTCCCTGCTGCTGGTGTGTACCATTTTTTGCGCCAAACTGAAGTTGAGAAATCAAGGCTGCACCTGCGCCTGGATAGCGACGGCAGCGGTTTGTTAATGATCAACGCCAACCGGGTCTATCAACTCAATCCATCAGCGGCGGCCATGACGTTTTTTGCCTTGCACGAAACCCCTGCCGACCAGGCAGCGGGTCAACTGCACAAGAAATTCAACGCCCCCAAGGCTACCATCCTCTCTGATTATGCGACCATTCAAGATCAATTGTTATCTTTGGTTTCGAATGAATCCTGTCCCATCTGCGAGCTTGACCTGGAGACTACCGCTCCATTCTCATCCAGGCCATCCGCACCGTACCGCATGGATCTGGCGATCACCTACCGCTGTAACAACGCCTGTGCGCACTGCTACAACGGACGTCCGCGCTATTACCCTGAATTGTCAACCCAGGAATGGTTCAAGATTCTTGATGATCTATGGAAGATCGGCATTCCGCACATCGTGTTTACCGGCGGCGAACCCACCTTGCGTGAGGACCTGCCAGAGTTGATCCGCCATGCGGAGTCCAACGGCCAGATCACCGGTATCAATACCAACGGACGGAAACTCAAGGATAAAGCCTATCTACAAAAGCTGGTGGATGCCGGCCTCGATCATGTGCAGATCACCTTTGAATCGCACATCCCCGAGATCCACGACCAAATGGTGTGTCATAACGGCGCCTGGCAGGAAACCGTGGAAGGACTCAAAAATGCAGTGGAGTCAAACCTGTATGTGATGACCAATACCACCATGCTGACCCTTAACAAGGCGGCCATTCCTGAAACCCTGGAATTCTTGGGTATCTTTGGATTGAAAACCATCGGCCTAAATGCGCTGATCTACTCTGGGCACGGTGCCACGGTGGGAACCGGGTTGTCAGAGAGCGAATTGCAGCCCATCCTCGAAACAGCCCAGATCATTACCAACAAGTACCATCAACGACTGATCTGGTACACACCGACACAATACTGCAATTTTGATCCGGTGCAAATGGGATTGGGCGTCAAAGGATGCACCGCTGCCCTGTATAACATGTGTGTTGAACCCAACGGCGATGTCATCCCCTGTCAATCGTATTATCAATCCCTGGGGAATATCCTGACACAACCTTGGGACAAGATTTGGAATCACGACCTGGCAATATCTTTACGTGAACGCCACGAACTGCCAGAAAAGTGCAATGATTGTTCATTATTAAGTGAATGCGGCGGCGGATGTCCGTTGGCTGCAAAGGTGAATTAAACTTGTTCTTCCCGGAGGGAAAAATGAAAGCCAGGATCAATACTTTTATCAACAATATCCTTTACACCCCGAAACCCATTCCGGCCGGTAATTACCAGGCCATGCTGAAACTGGATACCGGACCGACCTATCGTCTGCATCTGCGCATTGACGAAAAAGGCACCGGCCTTCTGATCATTAATGCCAGCACCATCCTGCACCTTAATGCCACCGCTGTTGAATATGCCTATCACCTGATCAAAGAAACTCCTCTTGAAACCATTACAGCTGAAATGCTTAAGCGTTACCGCGTGTCGGAAGATGAAGCTGTCAACGATTTTCAGGATTTTAAGGAACGTCTCGAAACACTTGTTTCGACACCAGACTTGGACCCGGAAACCTTTTTGGATATGGAACGGGTGGATCCAAATGATCAAAGCTTATCCGCACCAATGCGGTTGGATTGCGCTCTCACCTATCAGGTGGTGGAAGGCTCCAAC
This sequence comes from uncultured Anaerolinea sp., assembly GCA_964597505.1. Classification (GTDB taxonomy): domain Bacteria; phylum Chloroflexota; class Anaerolineae; order Anaerolineales; family Anaerolineaceae; genus UBA6107. Next base: position 84,635 of record CAZQXI010000001.1, read on the forward strand.
AGCGTTTACGCACCCAACGATCGCGTTAAACGCATGTTGGATACTGAAGAGTGGAAGCAGGTGCTCAAAAACGCCTGGGATGCGGGCATCCCGCATGTGGTCTTCACCGGCGGTGAACCCACCCTGAGACCAGATATCCCCGAATTGGTGCAATTCACCCAGGAACTCGGCCAGGTTAGCGGATTGATCACCGACGGCAGCCGTCTGACTGAAACAGATTATTTACATCAATTACTTCAGGCCGGGTTGGATCATTTGATGATCGTACTGAACCCGTTTAATGATCAATCATGGGAAGCCATCAGAGATGCCGTTGCTGAAGATATTTTCCTGACGGTTCACCTCACTCTGAACGACCGCAACAAGCCGGATTTTGAAAAAACGCTTGAAAAACTATCCGCCATGCAAGTGAAGTCGCTTTCATTGAGTGCAGACTCACAAGAATTGTGGAAGTTATTACCCCAATACACTCAAAAAGCAGTTGAGGCCGGATTCTCGTTGGTTTGGGATCTGCCGGTACCCTATTCCGCATTCAACCCCATTGCGCTTGAATTGGAATTGGGCGAAGTACGTACGGATGGAGCCGGAACGAGCTGGCTTTATGTTGAACCGGACGGCGATGTTCTAGCCGGCCAGGGTAAAGAAGCAGTGCTTGGCAATATCCTCACCGACCCCTGGAACCGGATCTGGTCACAAGCAAAAATATCACGCCATGGATAACCTTGATTGGCATGAACGTTTCAGCGTTCAGGCAGAGTGGACAAAACCTCTGCGCCAATATCTTTACCAGCAAGTTGGAATCAATGAAAAGTCCCGCATCCTAGAAATTGGATGCGGGACAGGTGTTATCACTTCAGAATTGAAACAATATTCTACAATTCCGGCTGCAGGCATTGACATCCGATTTGAGCGGATTGAGATAGCCCATCAGCACGACAGCTTGAGTCAATACCAGTGCGCTGATGCTTTCCACCTGCCCTTTGCGTCAAATAGTTTTGATTTCGCAATCGCTCATTATCTTTTTCTGTGGCTTAAAGAACCAGTTCAATCAATGGCTGAATCTTTACGCGTACTCAAACCAGGCGGCTGCCTAATAGCTCTGGCCGAACCGGATTACCTGGCGCGGATCGATAACCCGCAGGAATTGTGGGTGCTGGGTGAAATGCAGACGAAAGCCCTCATTCAGCAAGGGGCCAATCCCATGGCTGGAAGACTGCTCTCAACTCAATTGCACCAAGCTGGTTTTAGTAATATCCAATATGGCGTTTCTGGTTTTCAAGTAAAATCAGATGAGATTCCAGCCTGGTTTGATTCCGAATGGAAAATGCTGGAAGACGATCTTGGATCTCAGGCTACCCATCAAGAATTGCATGAATTACGCTCTCAAGATTTAAAGGCTTACCAAGTCGGAACTCGAATCCGCTGGGTGCCAACTTTTTATGCCTACGGAAAGAAATATTACTAATTTATTACAATTCAGGTCGAATGTCACTTATAACCCATTTGATTTGGTAATAAACTTTAGTCCGTAGGTCAGAAAACGCATTACTGCACACATTGCAAATGTTTTCTGACCTCTTTTTATACTTTAAACTTGGAGGGTTTCATGAAAGGTGAACACAAAAAATCTGGCCGCACCTTATTTGCCCTGGGATTGGGCAACCTGGTTGATTCAGGTGAAAGCCAATCCATGGGAGTTCTGACGCCCATCATTGTTCAAATATTTGGTGTCAATCTGGCCTTGATCGGCCTTATGGAAACCCTGCGCAGCATCACCCAAACGGTCAGTGCTCCGTTTTGGGGCTATGCGTCTGACAAATGGTCCCGCAAGAAGGTGTTGTTCTTTGGCACCGGTATCTGGGGTATTTGGACCATCCTGGTGGGTTTGATGCCTTCCTTCACCGGACTGATGATCATCCGCATTATTTCAGGCCTTGGCCTCGGATGTTTGATGCCCGCAACCTTTTCACTGCTTGGAGATCATTTTTCGCAGGATAAACGCGGACGCGCACTCGGCATGATCAGCCTGATCGGCTTATTGGGAACCGTGATCGGCGTGATCGCGCTTGGCTTCGTAGCCACCGTGGATCTGTGGAAATGGGGTTTCATCGGTTTGGGAATTGCCAGCATTATTACCGGTTTCGTGATCTTGCTGTTTGTTGAAGAACCCACCCGCGGATCTTCTGAACCCGAACTGCAGGGCATCATCACCAAAGCCGACGAAAGCCGCTACAAGATCAATGTCAAAGACATGATCGAAACATTAAAGATCCCCACCATCTGGGCAGCCATCATTCAAGGCGTCACAGGATCCATGCCGTGGGTGGTGATGGGAGTGTTCCTAATCAACTGGATGGTGAATGAATTAGGATTTGCCAATGCGATCTCGCTGACAGATCCCAAAGGCAGCGCCCCAATCGTGTTTGCGTTTGTGGTCATTGGCGCGGCCATCAGCAATTTTGTAGGCGGCATTATCGGAGATTATGCTGAAAAGAAAAACCCAAAATACGGACGCACCATCATCGGACAGTTTTCAGTCTTTGTAGGCGTACCGCTGATGTTCGTACTGATCAAATACGGTCCGCAAATGAGCTTCGGCCTCTTTTTGGGCTGGGCATTCATAACCGCTCTGTTGGTGGGCTGGCCCGGAACCGGCGCAAAACAACCCATGATGCAGGCTGTGGTACCCCCCGAGAGGCGCTCCAGTGCGTATTCGATGGTCAACCTGATCGAGGGTGGTCTTTCAGCTTTCTCAAGTATGATCGCTGGCGCCCTGGCAGTCAAGATCGGCTTGACCAACGCCCTGCTATGGACGATCCCCTTTCCGTGGATCATCTGTGGTATAGGATTTACTCTTTTCTATTTCACTTATCCGAAAGATGCCGCCAAGATCCGGGCTCAGATGGCAGACCGGCGCGAAGAGTTGATCAAGGCGCACGAAGCTTAGCTTAAAATATTTGGCCGATCTTCGCTTTAGGTATTGCCAAAAGAAGCGAAGACGGCTATAATTCTGCTCGTTGTTCGGGGCGTGGCGCAGCCCGGCTAGCGCGCTTGCATGGGGTGCAAGAGGTCGGAGGTTCAAATCCTCTCGCCCCGACTACAGTAAGTCAAAGACAGACACGGGCGTCTGTCTTTTTGTTTTAAGAGGTTACTCTCATTAATGGACCATTTATTTTTTGAATCAAAGTCTTATCTTAATAGATAAGTAGTAGTGAGTCAATTTGAAAAAACGCTAATTGCGTTATGATATAATTTTTTGGTTTAAAATTACAAAGATCAAGCATAGGGTCCTTTCTAAGAAACAATAATTTCTTAAGCAACAAGAAGTTATTCCAATGCTCACTATCAAATATTTACATTCGTGAACATGGTTGGAATTCTTAAGCCTGTTGAATCCCCTTGTGAGTTTTCCTTTGATGAGTAATGTACATCCAGTGTTTGATATACACCTATAAGGGGAATAACTTCCCTTTCTCATCGTTGTTTACATTCTTGCAGCATTTAGGAGGAAGTTTATATGAAACGCTTGTTTATTTGTGTAATTGCATTAATGTTGCTAATTTCTGCTTGTGGAACAAAAACAGCCAAGTTTAATGGTACTGAAACTCTTGAACAATCCCAGACAAATGAATTAACGCCTAAACCGGAAGTAAGCGTATTGTCAGGCGAGTTATCTGATGAAGATATGCTAGAAGTTCAACTTTCAAATGAACTTGGTTTATTGCCAGATAATTTAATAGGTTCGTACGATGACCCTGTCAGTTTTCAAAATATGGTGGAATTATCTACAAATGCGGTGAATCTCTATTATGGAGAGGATGTAACACCTAATCTTTCTGCTCTTGGTATTTCACAAGACAGCCTTTCAATAACCCGAATTCAAGCCGCAATCATTTTAACTGAAACAACTAAAGCTGCATGGGGGGAATATCCCTGGCCAAGCAGACCCAATAGCCCTGTCGGATTAACAAATCTTATCAGCGCGGATGAAGAATTAGTTCGGTTTACAACTTCTAAAGGTCAAGCACCCATCCGTTTATGGTCAGATGTATTATGGTCGGTTCAAGTTGTCTCTCTTCTTTTTGCAACACAACAAACAGATAAAATAACAGGCAAGTTTCTGATTCCGCTTGATGAAGAATTAAAATTTAATCCAGATGCACCAATGACTCAGTTAGAAGCAATTCAGGCCGCTTTTCGCCTTTACCGGTCTTTTGATCCAAAACCGGAGTATGTCAGCATTGAAGATGTTTCCATTCATACCATTCCCAAGGAACTTTACAGCGGAGAAAGTTCGCTGCCTGATGCCAGCAATCAAATAATTCCCGCCTGGCGAGGCGTTGCGTATTTTCCAAAATGTTGGGCTCATCCAGAAGCAGGGGGAAAATACCATGATTGGAACTATCGTGAAAGTGATTTTGTTGCCATTCACGATGCAGGCCTTAATATGGTTTCAATATATATCAGTCCAACGCGCCTCAGTTTTCCATACGGTGATAATGATATAACCAAGATCAATCTGGTTGAATTGGAGCTACTTGATCAAGCTCTTGCCTGGGCTTTTGAAAATAATTTGCATGTGCAACTTGTACTTAATGGCGTTCCAGGAGTTCCATATAATGATTTTGCCGAAACCTATAATTGGAGTTTGCTTTTCAGTGATTCTGAAAAGGCTAGAATGCTCTCTGATTATTGGCGGATGCTTGCCCGACGGTACAGCGACATCCCGAATAAATACTTAGGATTTGGTCTGCTTAATGAAGTTGGCGCAACCAATGAAGAAGAATACCTCCGCGTATTAGGTCCTGCTGTTGATGTTATATGGGAAGAAAGTCCCGACCGGTTGATCACAGCCGATATTCACTCTATTGGCATAACCGGAGAGAGTATGGCCAAAAAGGGTGTTGCTCTTAGCAGTCACTTATATGCATTACCACTCTTTGACTATAACCTTATCAGTAAAGACGGCGGCAATCTCATGGATCTTTATCCGAGGTATGTGCAGGACTTGACCTGGCCTCAGTTGTATCTGCCTTCCATGCTGCATGGTAATGAAAACAAAATTACATTAACCGGACCCTTTACTACTGGCAGTCTGACTATTGGCGTGAATCAGGTAAGTGATGGAAACGAAACTCTCGGTGTCCGCATAGATGGCATTGAAGAACTCGCCGAGCCAATAACAGCATTTAATGAAAGAAACAACTGGAATTTGCTCGAAGTGAATAAGGAATATACTGTTACCATACCTGAAGGAGCAAATGAAATAGAGGTCTATAACGCAAAATACAGCGGTCTTGTAGTATTAAGCCGATTAAAGATCAAACAAGACGGAAAACAATCTATCAATATTTACCCACATGACACATTCAACATTAATTGGGAGCCTGAGAGTGTAACAATACAGATTGGCGCCGATGGAAGTCTGACCGGAAACCGCTTCATCACCTGGGAAGATATAAAAAGTATGGGTGGTGATCAATCATATAATGCGATCAAGGCTGTTGCCGAAAAACACAACGTAGGTTTCTTTGTTGGCGAATTCGGGCCATTTGGAGAAGATGGATTACCTCCCGCTGTATTAGATGGCTATTTATCTATGATGATGGATGGGTTCAAAAAAGATGGTGTTGGTTGGGCACATGCAGAATTAGTCGGAACTCAGAGCCTACTTTATACAAATCCAGAACTGCTTCCACAATTTGTGTTTGAACCCATCGAGAATTCACCTTATTTCGTAAATAGATTTATAAAGGATATTATTACAAAGAATATCGGTCCTGATTAATGAATGTTTGAATAACCCAAAATACAAGGCTGCCTTAAATGATTAGAGACAGCCTTGTTTTAAATTGAGACAATTTACTTTCCAGATTGATCAGATCATGACTCTAATAGGAAGATATGAAGAATCCATCGTCAGAGAATTGAGTGGTGGATTCCGCTTCGCTCGGCTTAGCTTCGCAAATCCTCTCACCCCGATTACAGTAAGTCAAAAAACAGACACGTGCGTCTGTGTTATTGAAAAAAGAGTGGTTACATTTTTTTCGAAAATCCATATGTTTAAGGGTTATTAATCTCTTTCCTCCAGTTTTTCCAACAACTCATTTTTTACAACAAAATATTCCAATTCACGTATACAACTTAAATAAAACATACAATAAAAAAACTTTTCTTGATTGTCGATGAGGTTTCAATGATCACTCACCACCGTTCTTTCGAATATGAAAGTTCTGATTTTAAGCTCATGTGTGCGTTGTTAATTAAGGACAATTCAACAAAAAAGGAATCCTTTATTTGGCATGTTGCCCGCCTTGTTGATTGGAAATACAATCTTTTCAATTCGAGCAGTTTATTCCCTGGTTATTACTCGAATGCTGCCCATCTTTGGTTTAATTATTTTGACGAATTGATTGGGTTTGTAATCTCTGAAGGGTTTGACAATCAATTTGAAATTCTGGTTCTTGAAGAATTCGACTACCTTTACCCTGAAATGTTGGCCTGGGCAACAAACCTCTGCAAAAACCAGTATCAACAAATACACACATGTGTTGTGGAATCACATGTATCAAGAATTGCAGCTCTTGAAGTTGCAGGATATAAAAGAACCGATGATATTGAAAAAATACGTATTTTTGATACTTCGCAATTTGCTGAATACTCCTTTCCAGCTTTACCCTTGCGTTTTCAGAATATGGAAACAAATAAGGATTACCAAAAGCAGAAATTATTACGACAAAGTGCCTGGCCAAGCAATAAATATGATGCGGAAACCGAAGACGCAATTCGGACTTATATCCGCACCAGCCCGATTTATGATGCCCGTTTTGATTTTGTTTTAGTGGAAGCAACAGGTACGCATGTTTCAGGTTGCGAGGCTTTCATTGATCGATTTAATAAAACAGCAGAAATAGAGAGGGTTTGTACGCATGCTGACTATCAAAATAAAGGATATGCCCAAATAGTACTCCAATGCTGTATGCGTGTCTTACATGAAAACAATATTCCAACAGCGTATCTGACTGGATGGAACGATAAAACAATCCATTTATATGGCAAACTTGGACATATAAATGAATTCACTCGGTATTCATATTGTCTGGATTTGGAATCAAAATAATACTTACTTTGAATTAATTGATTTTTACAATTTATTTCAATTGCGTTAAAACAATCACGGGTATCACTCTAGATGTTTTCTTCTGGTAGTCAGCAAAACCGGGCATGTGCTCGACCATTTTGGCATACAGGCGTGAGTGTTCCGGTTCAGGCGCCACTTCAGCCTTTGCCTGGAATATCTCGGTTCCAAATTCAACCGTAACAGCTGGCTGCGCCAGGATGTTGTAATACCAATCTGGGTTGGACGGCGCTCCGCCTTTGGATGCAATGATCACAAAATGATCACCATCTTTGATGCAGGCCACCGGGTTGATGCGCTCAAGTCCGCTTTTAGCGCCGACGGTATGCAACAACAGCAGGGTTTTGCCCTCAAACGGACCGCCCACCTTGCCGGCGTTAGCCCGAAATTCATTAATAATGTTCTGGTTCCAATCATTTGGGTTGTTCATATTGTCCTTCCTGGTTCAATTCATCAAATCGAAACATCAGATAACTTCAATTTAAATATACTAATTTAAGACTATTAAGTCCATAATTATCCTAATACATTAATACATTTCTGATGAAAGCCAAATTTTTCTTTTGTCTGGTTAAAACAAAAATCCAAATTCATTACTGAATTCGGATTTTAAGTATGAATGTTTCGATAAATTATCCTTTGATCAACTTCAGTAAATCTTTTGCTGCATTTAGCGGTCCGTTGCGTTCGCAGCCCTCCACTCCCAATTGGGTCAGCATTTCACCGACAAAAATGTCGTTGGTATATAACTGGTCAAAGTATTTTTTAGCCAACACCTCATGCATTTCCTGATACTGGTGGGGACCAAAAACATTGGCGAAATAGGTTTGCACAATGCCGGTGGTGGTGGTGGTACCTTTGCTCATCACGCGCCCTGCCCTGAAGATATCAAGAGCTTTGGCGACATCATTCACCCGCCGGATGGCAATTTCACCAGCCGGGATCGGGTCGTAGTTGTTGGCGTATAAAACGTAATCCACCTTGTGTCCGAGCATGATTGTTTCGTAAGTCGTCACAGGGATGACCACCCGCGCATTGACCTGGTTGGCATTCATCAGCACAGCGCGGTCCATCTGGCCAAAGGCATAACCTGGCTGAAGATCATCCAACCGCACGAAGGCGCCAATTTCGGTTCCGTAGGCGATGACTTCGCCATTCTCATTGATCGAGAGCGACCCCATGTCATCCGCGATGATTGTGATGTCTTCAATTTCTTTGGAGGCGATGGATCTGAAGGCTTCAAGTGTTTCCGATTTGCCCGCTCCGGTGTCACCCATGACCAAAACAGTCTTGGGAGGTGTATTGGCGAGTTTGAGTTGGAAGCAGGCGCCGTGATAAGGCAGTCTTCCGATCTTCATCATGCGGATGTTATGCAGCGTCAGCACCAATTTCTTGACGTAGCCGAAATAACCGAAGCTGTCATCATCCGGTACAATGCCGATCAAAAGATCATTCTTTTTGTCATCATAAAAATAGGATTTCAACCGAAGCTCTTCAGGGATTTCTTTTGAGTTCGCGCCGAAGAACATCATGGCATCCGGTTTACGTTTAAGATCCGGCCCGGTGGCCATTTCAAAAAGGTTACACATGGCGAAGTTAAGTTCAAACTCGTCCGTAGAGAAGTAAACCAGGATCAACAATGACCCCACCATGGCCGGATAGCAAAGCCATTTTTCAGGATTCAAGGTAATGCGATCCAAAGGATTTTCTTTTACTTCCTCGTAGAAACCGGTACGTTTATTGGTCTTTGAATTGAAGATCATCGGGGGATACAAAAGTACCTGCCGAATCACACCAATATCCTGCAGTTTCTGCTTATAAAAATCAGGAATATCCAGGTTTTTCAACTTGGTGATGGCGGCTATCTCCGCACCGGCACTCACCTGCCGATAAATTCGTGGGTATTTGCCGGTGATATTGACTTGAATATCCCGATAAGTATTACGGATGAGGGTGGTGAGATGTTCAATGGTGCGGTTGAAGGTGGTGTTCGGTTTCAGATCGACATTATCAGAATCCGATTGGCTGACAATAAGCCGTTGAAAATGTCGCCAGTAATTATAAATATGCTCGACCAGTGCATTGAACAGACTTTTATCCTTAAAAAAGACATCTGAGCCTTCCACCAGCTTCACAACATGTTCCGCGGGTAAATTAGTGAGGAATTTTAAAGTGGCAATCAGCTTTTCTTCATCCTTATCAGTGATGGTCGAACCGCCAAAAACGCCCATCAATTTGGAGTTCTTGGTCTGAATATCACTCAGGCAGCGGTGAAGAAATTTACGAAATTGGTCACTTGAGAGCAGCTGGTCAGCATCTTCGCATACCCTGTCTCTTAACCACAATACAATTTTGCCTTCAAGCATTTGAAATGATGTCTTTTTCATGGTCACCTTCTTAAATTCTCATAATTATATACAGAAAATGCAAATAATATCTCAAGAAAAAATAAAAAAAAGCTCCGGTCAAGCCGGAGTTTTTTTGTGATAAAACCAAAACTTAATCCAGCAGCTTGATGGCCTGTTGAATTCGATTAAGGACGATATCCTTGCCAATAACTTCCATGCTTTCAAAGAGCGGTGGGCTTACTTTCTGACCCGTCACTGCTACACGCAAGATACCAAAAACTTGTCCAGCACTGAATCCGCTTTGCTCGACCATCTGACGCAGAGGTTCTTCCGTGAGGTCTTTTTGGATCCCGCCCAGTTCTGAAAGGATTTGCAGCATTTGTTTTAACATCTGCTGGCACTGACCTTTATCAAGTCCTTTGGCAATAAGTTCTTCAGCAGGATAAGAAATCTCTGATTTGAAGAAGAATCCGGCCATATCCACCACGTCATCCAAAGTTGGGAGACGTTCTTTCAAGATCGGTGCAATCTTGATCAATGTGTCAAGAGACGGTTTATAACCGGCAGTTTCAAGGAAGGGCATTACGCGTTTTGCCAGATCCTCGTCGGTTAGATTGCGAATATGCAGCCCATTGAAATAATCCAGCTTGGTGAAATTAATGGCTGCAGGCGAAGGATTTAAATGGTCAATGCTGAATTTATCGACCAAATCTTGCAGCGAGAAGAATTCAGTATGATCGTCAAAGCTCCAACCCATCAGGGCTGTCCAGTTGATCACACCTTCGGGTACGTAGCCCAACTCTTCCATATCTTTAATAAAGATGGAATGACCGTCTTTCATAGCATCTGCAGTCTCGCGTTTGCTCATCTTGCCCTTGCCGCTGGGTTTAAGAAAAACGGAAAGATGGATAAAAGTGGGTTCAGGCCAGCCGAAAGCACGGATGATCTGGGTATGCAGCGGCAAACTTGGCAGCCACTCAGATCCGCGGATGACATGGGTGATCTTCATCAAGTAATCATCCACCATGGCAGCCAGGTGGTACAGTGCCCATCCGTCCGACTTAACCAAAACGCTGTCATCCAGCACTTTATTTTCAACAGTGATGTCGCCGCGTAAATGGTCATGCACGATGGTGGAGCCGGTTTTTGGCATCTTAAAGCGAATGACGTATCTTTCACCCGCGGCGATGCGCTTGCGCGCTTCTTCCGCAGGAATCTCGCGGCAGGTGCCATCATAATGCAATGATTCCTTGTTGGCTTGCTGTGCTTCTCTCACCTTGGCCAAATGCTCAGGGGTGCAGAAGCAATAAAAGGCATGCCCCAAATCCACGAGCTGTTCAGCATACTTGGTATAAATATCTTTACGTTCAGATTGGCGATAAGGACCATATTGACCGCCCTTTCCGACGCCTTCGTCATACTCAATTCCAAGCCACTTCAACCCTTTGATTAATTCTTCTTCCGCTTCAGGAACGTAACGTTTGGTATCAGTGTCTTCAATGCGCAAGATGAAAGTGCCGCCGGTTTGCCTGGCAAGCAGGTAGTTATACAAAGCAGTACGGGCGCTGCCTAAATGCATGTGTCCGGTCGGCGATGGGGCAAACCTAACTCTTACGGGTTGTTTTAAGTCAGTCATGGATCTCTCTCAACTCATTTTTTTTGATGGATCAGAACGCTTTCGATCAAACCGATCCCAAGCATCAGCGAAAGCAGCGAACTGCCGCCGTAACTAATGAAAGGCAGTGTCTGCCCTGTTACCGGGATCAACTTCAAGTTTACCCCAATATTGACAACGGTTTGGAAGAAAATTAAAGTCGAAAAGCCATAAGCGATCATTGCGCCATAATGGTCATTCGAATTGCGCGCTGCCCTGATACAGCGGATGATCACAAATGCCAGAACCGCTATCAGAACCACAGTACCGATGAAACCAAATTCCTCAGCGATGGCGGAGAAAATATAGTCCGTGGTGCGCACTTTCAAGAAGCGAAGCTGCACCTGGGTGCCGTGTCCGTAACCCTGGCCCCACAATCCGCCGCTGCCTATGGTGATCAACGCCTGTTCAATGTTGTAAGTGTTACCATAACGCGCATTCGGATCGGGAAACAGGAAAGTGGTGATACGCTGCTGCTGATAAGGTTCCAAAAACGGAAAAGCAGCCGCTCCCAGCACAACCCCTGCCAGTCCAAAGTAAAGGATGTATTTTGGTGGTAATCCACTGATCCACAACATCGAAAACCAGATCACCGCCAGTAAAATGGTAGTGCTAAGGTTTGGCTGCAAAACAATGGGAACCACAATACCCACAAGGATGAGCAAACCGCCTGCGATCCACTTAATATTTTTCTCTTTGTTAAAGTTTTTAGCAAAATAATCAGATAAAACAAGGATCAACACAATTTTGGCCAATTCCGCGGGTTGAATATTGACCAAACCCACTTCAAGCCAACGCTGTGCTCCAAAACTTGTTTTACCTGCCACCAAGATAACCAGCAGGAACAAAAAAACAACGATGTAAAAAAGTTTTGAAAAACTACGCCAGTAGCGGTAATCGATCAGGGTGGCAATAACCATGACACCCAGACCGATCCCCGCAAAAGTCGCCTGGCGGTTCACATATCCGGCCAACTCAATGTTTCCAGCAATGGCAGAGCGGATCATGGTGATTCCGAAAATGATCAGAAAAACCACTGCTCCAAACAGCCAGAAATCGAAGTTGCGCCAGATCTCGCGTTTAAACATAAACTACCCGATTTTCCGCCGGTGGGAAGTTTTCAGAGGAATATCAGCAGTCAGCTTCTGTTCCCGGCCGTCATGGCTCATGCTGATCTTGACCAATTCGGGATCAATTTCAACATGGCGTGAAATCACAGCAAGCAGTTCATTCTTCATGGTCGATAATTCATCTTGAGACAAATCAGTGCGATCATGAATCAGAACCAACTTTAATCGTTCCTTGGCTTCATCAGCACTTTGACGATTTGCTTTACCCCAGGCTGCCATATCAGTCGCCTCCCTGTTTGAATAGTCCTGCCATCCTTGAAAGGAAATCTCCCTTGTCATCCAGTTGTAAGAAGGGCACCGTTTGACCTTGAATCCGTTTTGAGATGTTTTTGAAAGCCTGACCGGTTTTGCTCTTTGGATCAAGCGCAATCGGCTGTCCGCGGTTGGTACTGATAACCACATTCTCGTCATCCGGAATGACGCCGATCAATTCAATGGCCAGCAACTCAACCACGTCTTCGGGGGTCAACATATCGCCGCGTTTGGTAAGACCAGGATTGACCCGATTTATGATCAATTTGGCAGGTCCCTTTTCTTCAGCTTCCACCAGTCCAATGATGCGGTCTGCATCACGGACGGCCGAAACTTCGGGGTTGGTGACCACCAGAATCAAATCTGCAGGAGCAATGGTGTTTCTGAATCCGCGTTCAATTCCGGCGGGCGAATCAATGATGATGTAATCCACTTCACTACGTAGTTCGTCACATACGCGGATCATGTCGCTAGGCGAGATGGCCGATTTGTCGCGGGTTTGTGCGGCTGGAATAAGATAAAGCTCTTCAAGCCTTTTGTCTCGAATCATGGCCTGCCTGATGCGGCAGCGGTTCTCAACAATATCCACCAGATCATAAACAATCCGATTTTCGAGACCCAAAACAACATCCAAATTACGTAAACCGATATCGCCGTCAATACAAACAACTTTAAAGCCATCTTCAGCCAAAGCAACTGCCAGATTGGCTGTGGTGGTGGTTTTTCCAACCCCACCCTTACCTGAGGTGATCGTCACAACACTAGCTGCCATTTTTATCTTCCCTTTTCTTTATTCCAGAGTTCGATTTTGCATTCGTCGTTTTCAATGTAAGCTACTTCAGGAAAGGTCTTGCCTTTTTTCTGCTGTGGCGGAAAAACCTTTTCACCGATTCTAAGTTGAGTCGGCCTTAATTCCATGGCGCAAATTACGGCCTTAGTGTTCCCTTCTGCACCGGCAATGGCAGATCCTTTTAACTTTCCCCAAATAATGATATTGCCTGCCGAAACGATCTCAGCGCCGGGATTGACATCACCGACGATAATCACATGATCCATAGATTCTACTTTATACCCCGCGCGCAGGGTCTTATTGACTAAAACCGCTTTCTCACCTGTGCTTTCGACTCGCTCGCTGCTTTCTTTAGCTTCTTTGACCTCTTTTTTAGCCGGCAGACTGGTTTCAAGCCCTAACACTTTTGCATTACTGATGGTAGTCTCTGCCGTGCTAAGGATTGCCCAGAGGGTCACATCCAAATCGGAGAGCTGATCTCGCAGCTGGGTGATCTGTTTCACACGCAAAGGCGAATCGTTGACATCCAAGCAAACACGGGCGCCCTTGAAAAAAGTTTCTTTCTGTTTCACCATATTTAAAATCTCGGTCCTGCGATCCTCCCAAGAGCCGTTTTCAGCATTAATGAGCAGACCTTCGCGTATCCCTTTGATTTGAATGAGTGAAGTGGTTTCCATAGGATTCTCTCGTGATTACGGCAATGTTGTTGTGGAGGACGTAATCGTGTCACTGCTATTAGCAGCTGCATCAATAGCTTTGAGTCCAAAATATGCTTCGAGTACTTTAGATACAATAGGGGCAGCCACACTAGCGCCTTCGCCGCCATTATAAACAAATGCGACCACCACAATTTCAGGGTTGTCATACGGAGCATAACCCACATACCAAGAATGGGTTGGCCAGTTTTCTGGCTTGCACAGATCTTTTTGCTGCGCCACGTTATCGCAGTACTCGGCAGTACCAGTCTTTCCACCTGAAGGGATTTCTTCACTTGGAAATGCTTTTGCAGCAGTTCCCTCTGTAACGGTCAGTCGCATAGCTTCCATGACCTTATCAATCACCCATGGTTCGATAGCATACAATGCCCCAGTTGGTTGTCCATTTTCATCTAAAGTATGGATCAACGGATCCTTGGTGATATCCCAAACCAGTTTCGGTTCAAAGGGTTTGATCACGTTCCCTTGTGAATCCAACACATCCTTGATGATGGTCGGCTGCATGTACTTTCCGTCATTCGCTAAAATGGCAAACGACTGCACCACTTGCAAAGGAGTTGCCAAAACATAACCCTGACCAATGGTCGTGATATAGGTATCACCTGTGGACCAGTTTTCTGCGCGGTAAATACGTTTCCATGTTGGATCGGGGATCAATCCCTGGACTTCACCCGGCAATTCAATACCAGTGTACCGATCAAATCCTAGAGCTTTGGCATATTCCGCAAGACGCCAGGCTCCAAGACCGGTACCGGGAACCTCATCATTGAATCCGCCGCCGATCTTATAGAAGTAAACATCATCTGAAAGCTTGAATCCTTTCAGAAAATCACAGATACCGTGCCCGGCGCGATCATAGCTGTAATACAAGCGTGGAGTACCGGGATCATTGGGTGAGAATTTTTGAATTACCGAAATCGTTCCTGGACATTCCAATTGTTGTTCAGGAGTAACAATTTTTTCGTTGAGCGCTCCAATGGCAGCAACGATTTTGTACACCGAACCTGGCGGCTGCTCTGCTGCGATGGCGTAATTGAGCATCGGTTTCAAAGGGTCTTGCGAAAGCTGGTTGTAATAGTAAGCCGGAATCAGCCGTTCAAGCCGGTTGTTCTCGTAATTTGGATAGGAAACCATGGCCAGGATTTCACCTGTCTTAGGGTTCATGGCGATTACCACCCCGTTCTGGGATTTGATTTTTCCGAGGTAGGTGTTCCAGAAATCTATTTCAGCGATTAGTGCTGTACGCGCCGCGGATTGCAGACGGGTATCGATGGTCAAGGTAACATTGTCACCCGGCACAGGTTCAACCGGCGGCTGCACATCACGAATTTCCTTGCCGGCATTATCCACTTCGATCAGCCTGGAGCCATTCTTGCCCATCAAGATATCGTTCAATTCACGTTCTGTACCGGCAAATCCGATCTTATCCGTACCGGCAACAAATCCGCGGTCAACATAATAGGCTTCATCTTCAGCCGTGATCGGACCCAGAAATCCTACGACTTCAGACGTCAAGTTGCCGGTGGGATACTGCCGCACCTGCTGAACAGCAACCCCAACCCCCTGCCACTCATTCTCTTTTTCACGAATGGTCATGGCAATTTCCAGCGAAACATTGCACTTAATTTTTACCGGCGAAAAAGGTTCGTTGGTATCACCAATGTAATAGATCTCTTTGATGCCAAAGTCAGTCTGGCAGGGCGTGAAGTATTTTACGGTTGTATCATTGAGCACACCGTTCGTAACGGGCACATCAATCAGGGCTGATAGTTCCCTGAAAACATTTTCCATTGTGCCCGGGTCAGACGGAAGATAAGCCGGGGTGATCACCACATCATAGGAGGCCACATTCTGAGCCAACACAATGCCGTTGCGGTCATAGATATTTCCCCGCGTAGTGGAAACGCTGACTCCGGTCAACCGGTTTTCTTCAGATTGGGCAAGATAATCTTCGCCGTTAATGATCTGCAGGCTAAACAGGCGCACAACATAAACGACCAAAATGATACCCAGTAATATGTATATGGCTTTAAACCGCCAAGGTTCAAGACCTTGATAATTTTTCTTTTCACTTCTCATTCAACCACCTCCAACGGATAAACCCATTGGGCTGTATCTCGGGCAATGGCATACATCGGCAAGGCTAACAACAAATTAATTAATACTGAGGGAATCATTACCTGCACCAAGCCTGTTTTTAAGGGGATTGAGACCCCGGATACTGCTAAAGCGACATATGATAACCCATTACTGATTATGCTGCTGACCATGGTGACCAGAAACATCATCAGTAAGGGAGATTGCCAGACGCGCTTATTAACCCATTTGGCAATCAACGTTACAAGCGGATAGCAGATGACCGGAACATACCATGGAAGTGCAGTGATGTAGGCGACCGCAACCGCACCAAGGATTGTCCACAACCAGGCGGAAGTAACCTGTTTCTGCAGACTCCAGGCGGCCAGCCACAAGAGCACCAGGTCCACGCTGCCGTGTAATAGAGTCACCTGGCTGAAGACTGTGGTTTGCAGCATCAGTAATATGAAAATAATCGGAAACGCCAGCAGAGTGCCCATTTTTCCTTTTATACTCGCTTAAGGAACCAAAGGTGAATAGTCCACCGGCCTGAAATTGGTAATGATCAACACCGCCCTGAGGTTCACAAAATCCACCACGGGCTGTACTGTTGCTTTTTGAAAGAGGGTGCTGTCTGAGGTTTCTGGCGACAAAACCTGCCCGATCAAAATATCTGATGGATAGATGCCCCCCAACCCCGAGGTCAGGATGAGGTCGCCTTGAACCAGGTTTGCCCCAGGGTTGACCATATCCAGCGAAACATCGCCGGTGACCGACCCCAAGACCTGCCCATCTGTGTTGGCTTCTTCGAGACGGACGTTGATGATGGAGCCCGGGTCGGTAATCAACTGCACTCTGGCGGCCGTGGCAGTTACTGCCACCACCTTGCCCACCAAGCCCTGCTGGGTTACCACGGGCATGCCTTTGACGATGCCGTCATCCGAACCGTGGTTGATGATAATGTATTTGACAAACGGACTTGGATCCCGCCCAATGACAGAAGCGGCCACATATTTGTTTTCAGGTTTGGCGCGGGCATAATCGAGCAGCGCATAGAGGATGTCTGTTTCAGTAAGCTGCTGACGGGCAGCCAGCAATTCAGATTGAAGCTGCGAGACCTGGTTTTGAAGCGAAAGGTTTTCCTGCCGTAAGGTTGCCACATCCCGCGGGACGGTGAAAAACTCCACCATGGCTTGAGTCCGGCTGGCAAACCATCCCTGGACGGCGACGAGAGGATCGATCACCTTTCCGACGATCTGATTAAGCAGACCGCTGAGCGCCAATGCCAGCACGCCCAAAATGATCAAACCAATAGTGATCGTTTGCAAAGTGCGTTGTGAAAGTCTTTTCATTCCGTCTGGCGTGGACTATTTCTATCCACGACCCTTGTTGCGATCCAAATTAACCAAATAACGCTCATATTCACCGAGATTTTCAAGCACCAACCCGGCGCCGCGTGCCACACAAGTCATGGGGTCATCTGCCACAAAAACGCGCAGATTCAACTCATCTTTGAGCCGCGGAACGATACCCAACAATTGTGAACCACCGCCGGCCAGGCAGATGCCGGTATCCAGCAGGTCAGAGATCAACTCAGGGGGAACTTCATCCAGCGCGTCGCGCAGGGTATCCACGATGACCTGCACAGAACCTGAAAGGGCTTCGCGGATCTCAACGGAAGAAACTTCCATTGAGGCGGGCAAACCGGTGACCAGGTTGCGGCCGCGCACGACGTGGGTTAATTCGGTTTGCAGCGGATAGGCTGAACCGATGGAAATTTTGACCTGTTCGGCCATGCGTTCGCCGATCAGTAAATTGTATTTTTTGCGTATGTACTGCAGGATGTCATCATCCAGTTCATCGCCGGCCACCCGCAGCGAACGGGAAACGACCAGTTCTCCTGAGGAGAATACAGCGACTTCAGTGGTACCGCCGCCGATATCCACAACCATGGTGCCCTGAACGTCGCCGATGGGCAGGCCTGCCCCGAGGGCAGCGGCCACAGGTTCTTCGATCAGATGGGCTTCACGCGCACCGGCGGCCATGGCGGCATCATACACAGCGTGTTTCTCGACCTGAGTCGCACCAGAGGGGATGCCCACGCATACGCGCGGGCGCGGCATCGGCACGATGGTCTGCTGATGCGCTTTGAAGATGAAATACTCGAGCATTTTCTTGGTGATTTCAAATTCTGAAATTACGCCGTCACGCAATGGGCGGATGGCGGAAAAATTCGGCGGAGTGCGGCCCGTCATTTCTTTTGCAGATGCCCCCACAGCAATCGTCTCATGTGTGCGCTTGTTGACCACCACCCATGAAGGTTCATTAATAACGATGCCCTTGCCACGCACGTTTACCAGTGTGTTTGCGGTCCCCAGGTCTATTCCGATGTCAAGTGAGAAAAAACCCATCAACCAACTCAAGGGATTGGCTGCCAATGTTTACTCCTATTTTTGATAATACGAAAACCAGAAAAAATTATACCATAGCGCCGTTTTAGTCAACCCCAAGAAGGGGTTGAGCGTAGGGCAATCGGTGGTTTTGGGATTGGTAATTAGGGATTAGTAATAAGGAACGAGGCCGAAAGACTAATTTCTAAGTTAAGAGTAACATCTCTATATAGCTTCTGAATTTTAATATTTTGGTATAATACGATTTGCATTAAATATAAGAAAAACGCGGGTGTCGCCAAGTGGTAAGGCACCACCTTCCCAAGGTGGTATTCGTGGGTTCGAATCCCATCACCCGCTCTAATCTGTTCGAACCCCCAAAGGGGGCTATGTCCCATCACCCGCTCTAAAAAGACTCGAAAGAGTCTTTTTTGTTTGTTACAATGGAATACAATCTAGAACAAAGAGGTCAAAATGGAATTTAATATTTACGGATTATTGTTGGCGATCGCAACCACTGCCATTATCTACTCATTCCCAATTCTGAAATTGCGAAAAAAAGGCTTGCCAATTCCATTTACCAATCACAATATTTTGATCGCCGCAGTTTTACTTGGAGGCACGTATTTAATTTACACCGGCCTGCTGGGATTGTTAGGGTAGAAATACCATATTAACTAATCAAAGTTCCAAACTTATGCAAATTTGGAACTTTTTTCAAGATTGAATTACTTGATGCGGATTTCGAATTTGGAATCCGCATCGGTTATTCATGTTAAGGCAGGTAAGTTTGCGGCAAAATAGTGTTGACCAACACGTCAGTAAATTTTTCGGATTCTTCCCAGATCATACCGTGGCCAGATTTTTCAAAGATTATTAATTCTTTATGCGGTGCCTGCAGCAGATTGAAGTATTCTTCAGGAATCTGAATTGGATTATTCAAATCATGTCGACCGAGGATCAAGTAGACAGGCAAATCGAACTCGACTGCATCCTGGCGAAAATCCATCTCTTGAAGCTGCGGATAAACCACGTTGAAGGTATTCATAAGACCCAGAAGATAATAAACGCGATCCAACCAACCGTATTCTGACTGCTTCAACATCAACTCGAGAATATCGCCATCTTTACGGTATTCCTCACTAACGATATTGGGATATTCAAACAATGCATATTCGCGCCCGAAAAGAGTTGAATAGGGTTTGATGGGACTTTTTCCAAAGTAAGGCGGCACACCCTGTGATTCAAGCGTTTTAACAAATGCTGTGTCTCCGCTTTTGATGGAATGCTCCATGACCATTTGATAGATCAATTGATCGGTTTCAAGCACATCCACCATTTGAGCGGAACCAACGTAAGCATGAAAGAGTTCAGGGGCTTGTTGAACCGCTTGCACCCCGATGATGGATCCCCAGGAATGCCCCACCAAATAGATCTTTTCTTCATCAAATCGCTCTCTTAAAAGATTGGTCAATTCAATGATATCTGAGGCATAACCATCAAGCGTTAAAGAAGATTTTGGATTAATGGATGGATAGGACTTACCGCATCCACGTTGTTCCCAGATCACGACCACAAAGTGTTTCTCCAACTCAGAATTAAAGCGGATCACACGGGCGGCTTCACTGGCGCCGGGACCGCCGGAGAGGAATAGCAGAACCGGTTTGTTCACATCTTCACCGCGAATGATCAACCATTGATTCGTATCACCCAGTTTGACCCTTTCGACGGAAGCGATACTTCCTTCCAGTGGTTTGCCGTCTTCGTTCAAAATTGGAGCGGTATGAGCCGTCCACTGTGATACACCAACGATCACAGCAAGTGTTAAGACGATAATACTTAAGATAACCATTTGACCTCGTCCACCTGGCAGTTTTTTGCCTGGTTTGTTTGAAAACAGAACGACCAGCAAAGAAATCAGCAAAATTACAATTTGCACGGCCAATAACACGACCAACCCAATTATTGCAAACAATTCAATTTTCATGGCAGTTGCATCGCCCAATAAATTTTTCAATACAAAATAATAAATCATCAATGCAACCGCGGTGGTCACATATAACCAGAGTATTCGTTTTGCTTTGTTTTGTGTTTTCATTTTTTCCTTTTCTTATTTTTCTTCAGAGTCTATTCGTTGGATTGAGATCAACTCAACCCCAAGGTCGCGCAGACGGTTCATCACTCCGTGCAAGGCAGCCTGATCAAACTCCCCAACAATTTGAGTTTGTCCAACTTTTGGATGAAAAACTTCCAATCCTTCAAGTTTCACCAGCCAGCGTTTATCAAGTTCCCCTTCTATTAGTATTTGGTAGGTTGTTATTCGATCGGTAGGATTCATAAAAAAACCTATTCTATTGATCCGATCAAGGTGTTCAGGTTATCCAAATTCCAGATGTTAGTCGGAGCTGAAAAAATTAACATGGCAGGACCGCCTATTCCATCAAAAGCCACCATCGCCTGACGATAGGTTTTACCGTTACCATTGATTCCTTCACTCAATACGAGCGTATTTTCTTTGCCGCGAACCACAACCGGCCTTGATTCAAGCACTACAGTTCTATTCTCAAAGTTGATTGTGTTTGATACAAATTTATCAACTTGTTGAGAGAGAATTTCTGATTCCACAGGATTAGAAGCTTGAATAAAATAAAGATGAGTACCGCCATTTCCGGATTTGTAAGAAACCATCGTATATTCCTTGAAATTTACAGAAAGCTCTGGTTTAAACCCTTCAGGCAGGTCAAATTTGGCAATTTCTGCGGCAGCGCTGTTAATTTTTTCAACATCCGTAATAAAAGATGAATCCATGCCGCAAGCGGTCAAGAGTGAAGCCAGAAATAATAAAGTGATCAACATTTTCTTCATGAGAGTAACCTTTCGATTGATTAATTGATTTCGAAAGTTTATCGTTCACACGAGAATCTGTCCCCTATCCAGAGATAGGTTTGAAGGTAGGTTTGTGGATAGGTTGTTCATTGGAGTAAATAAAAAAAAGCCGTATAAACGGCTTTTTATCAAGTTATTGAAGTGTTCAGCGTTTTAAATCTCTCGCCAGAACTATGGCTTGAGACCGATTGGCAGCGCCAATTTTACGCAGGATATTATGTACGTGCCACTTGGCAGTGCCGTTACTAATACATAGTTCAGCGGCAATCTCCTGATTTGATTTTCCGGCTACGATCAGATTTAGGACTTTCGTTTCCTGTTCACTCAAGGGGTCAATCAATTTATTGATTACCTCAGAAACGACTAATTCTTCACTATGCACCTTTCCGGCGATCGTATCGATCAAGTTTGGCGCTGCCGCCCGTAACCTTGGCAATAAATTCAATAATGATTTTGCTTCAATCAAAAAGAGACTTAGCTGGCCTTGATTTTCAGCGGATTGCAAAGCTTTTTCGAGCCAAATTAATGCTTGTGGAGTATTCTTTGAAACTTGGAAATATTTTGAAAGAAGAAGCATGGATTCCAAATGAAAACGTTCTCGCCTTTCGCGTAGAGTTCTCTGCTCAAGAGGTTCCAAAAATGAATGAACTTTTTCTAATTTACCGCTCTCCAAAAGAATTCTGCAGAGAATTAATTCTTCAAATTCACTTAGATACTCCTTGTGATTTCGATTACCGTCTGCCATGAATTTCTCAGCCCAACTCACTGCCAAATTTATATTTCCTGATTCCAATTGAAATCGAGCGCAACAAGCTGCCCCAAGAATTGTAAATCGCTGAATTCCATACGCATTTAGAATCCCGATGGCTTGATCCAAAGAATTCAACGATTCAGCAAAATCTCCTTTGGCTGAAAAAACTCTTTCCTGAAAGATCAATCCCATGGCCAGGTCATCTTTCAACCCACCCAAACGGGATAGTTCCAATCCACTCGCGATAAATTGTTGCGCAAGATCAAGATCAAATTTTTCATAGGCGATGGCGCCTAAAATGGAAAGTGCAAGACCATGCGGTGGAATATGATCATTACCGGTCAAGTCAAGTGCTTCTTGGCAAGTTTTTTCCGCCTGTGATAGTTTTCCTTGAGAAATTTGTGCCAATGCGGCCGTGCATAACGCATTTACCGCCAAATAAATAACCCCTGCTTTTAACGCCAACCGACTTGAATCAAAATAATTTTGCACTGCCTCTTCTGTTTTACCCATTAACTCGTTGGCTTGTCCAAAACTAAAACTTGAACGGGCCAGGGTAAGAAAATCATCCTTATCAATGTATGGTTGTGCCATTTCAAGGTGTTCCTGCGCTTTTTTTGTCTCTCCGCGCATCGCAGCAATTGCACCCCTGAAAGTGGCAGTCATTCCTAAAACCTTTTTATTCTCGAGGATGAAATTAGTTCTATCTTCGAGAAATTTTTCAGTCTGGTCGAGAAGCTTTTCGGCTTTAGCAAAATTAACAGATAAATAAAACAATCTCGAAGCTTGAAGACTCAAGAACGGCCGGGGAATGAAGACTTCATCCGGCAATGAGTTTATCCATTTTGTGATGAGATGCAGATCGCCGCCGGACCAGGTCTTTCCTTTTTGCAAGACGCGTTCAATGATATCTGCCGCAAAATGATCATTTTTTGATGCAAGAGCATATTGAACTGACTCTCGCTCAAATCCATTGGATTCGAACCATATTGCGGCCTTCATACTTAATTCGCAATGAACCTTGTCGTCCAATTCAGTGAGTAAAAAATTTGCAAATAGATGATGATAACGGTACCATCCCTGCTCATTATCCAGGGGAATAATGAACATATTTGTTTGAACCAATTTTTCCAAAATAGATCCACCATCGTCCAAGCCAGTAATGGCTTGACAAAGAGACATATTGAAACGGTCAAGAAATGCGGTTTGGACAAGAAAATTTCGAACATCGTGAGAAAGGTTGCCAATCACTTCTTCGGCGAGATAATCCAGTACGTAACGATGACTACCTTCAAACGTTGCAATGAATTTTTTTGGGTCAGGATTGTTTTTTATAGCCAATGCAGCTAGCTGTAACCCCGCTGCCCATCCTTCAGTACGAGACTCCAAAGTATCCACGGACTCTTTATTCAATTGCAGGTTCATGGTTTGACTGAAAAAGTCACTGGCTTCTTGAACAGAAAAACGCAAATCTCTCGCGCGGATTTCGCTCATTTGATTCCGAACACGCATTCGACTTAATGGCAACAACGGGTCTTCACGTGTAATTATCATCAGATGAAAATTTGTCGGTAAATGTTCAATTATAGATTCGAGAAGACTATGAATCTCAGGATTAGAAATAACGTGGTAATCATCCAAAACAAAAACAATTTGTTTGTTAAAAGACTCTATTGGATTAATCAATTCTGAAACAATAGTCACTGGTTGAAGGAATGTAATTTTGGATGATAAATTCTTGATGAAAACTTCGTCAATCACTTCAGCTCGCTGCAAAGCAATCAACCAATAACTGACAAATTGTTCTATACTATTGTCAAATTGGTCCAGAGAGTACCAGGCAATCTGGCATGATGCTTCTTCCTTCAAACACTTTAAATGGATCCAATTGGTAACAAGTGTTGTTTTGCCATATCCGGCGGGAGCAGAAATCAAGGTGAGCTTGCAATTATTCAAAAGGCTGGTTTGAATTAAATCCAATAATCGTGGCCTGACAACACCATCTTTACGATAGATCGGAATATTTATTTTTGTGCTGATGATTGCGGTGTCCATGTCACTCAATTATAAGGGAACTTAAAGTCAACAAAACAACAACAATCAAAATTACTGTTGAATCCTACAATATTCGAATGGCATTGTATGCTACAATCTTAAAGACCGAGGAATTGAGCCAATGCCGGAACCCAAAACAATTCTTCACATCGAAGACAACCCTGATAACCGGGTGCTCGTCCGCAGGCTGCTGCAATCGGAGCATTACCGCGTCATTGAAGCAGCCAATGCTTTTGAAGCCGTGGACTGTCTGCGCCGATGTTCACCCGACCTTATCCTGATGGACATTAACATCCCCGATGTGGACGGCTACACCCTGACCGCCAAGCTCAAAACAATTCCGCGGGTCAAGAATGTGCCCATCGTGGCGATTACCGCCAACGTGCTGCGCGGAGACCGTGAAAAGACCCTGCGCGCCGGCTGCGACGGCTACATTGAAAAACCGATTGACGTTGAAAAGTTCCTGGTACAGGTGGCCTACTTTTTGGGATTAAAAGTCTGATCTGGAGGGAATTCTTTACTCGTATGCAAGCTTATTTTTCCACTTCAAAAACCTATTCCACCGTTTGCACGGCTGGATAATCCGATGAGGAGCCGATATGCCGGATCGTGAAGAAAAACACAGCATCCTCCCCTCTCGCCATGCTGAACCCGCCGGGCAAGGTTTGTATGCCGCCCTGGACGGTTTACAAAGCCTCAACTCGACCCTTCTTCCATTGGAAAATGTTGCCAATCAAATAACCGCCACTACCCGGTCCACGTTGAAAGTGCCCTGCGCCGCGCTCTGGCTGGTGGATGATCTGCACAAGTTCATTTCCCTGCAAGCCTTTGCCTGCGCGGATTCCCCTGAAACGAACCCCAAGAAATACAACATCAGCATTGATGATGATTCAGCGTCGGTTGCAGCATGTATAAAAGAAGGCAAAGCATCGCTCCATAAAAAACTAACGCTCTCAGAAATGGATCCGCGGGCAGCCATCTTGACCAAAATCTATGTCAGCGCAGTGCTTCCGCTCCAGACTCCAGCTGGCGTCATAGGTGTTTTAGAGATTTTGACCACTACTAACGATGCCATAAACCATGCTGAACTAAAAAGCCTTGAAGTTTTGGCATCCCAGATAGCTCTGCTGCTTTCAAATCACCAGGCCTCCGATCGAGCTGCCAGGCAATCCGCGCTGCAAAAAAAGCTATACGAAATCTCAACTAAAATCAACCAGGCCAAAGATTACGAATCCATCTTGAAGATCACAGTAGAGGAACTCAGCACCGCGCTCAACCTGCCCGGCGCTTCGATGCATGTCAACATGTCGGCAGTTGGCAAGGAGCACAATCTATGAGTGGATTGAGCTCATTCTTTAAACGATTTAAGAAAGCCAACGTCCAGACCGGTACGCTGCAGCCTCAAACTGGTGAGTTGAATGGTGAGACCGATAGTCTTCAATTATGCATGCAAACCGCCTCGGATCTTTCAAGGCTGGCGGCCGAAACATCAGGCGACCAAGTTTTAATTAAAGAAATCTCTGACCTCCTACAGCAGCGCTGTCTGTTGCATTATGCTGGTGTTTTTTTGGTGGATAGCGCGCGTGAATACGCCGTGCTTCAATACGGCACCGGCGATCAAGGCCGGCAGATGCTCTCAGCCAGCTACCGTCTCGCCATCGGTGGATATTCACTGGTGGGTAAATGCATTCAGGCCAGAGAACAGATATCGCTCATTACGGATGAATCCGACCCGGCCAGGTTTGAAAATCCCTTTTTGCCCCAATCACGCAGCGAACTTGCCCTTCCCCTGATCAAAAACGACCAGTTACTTGGCGTGCTGGATGTCCATTCCGCGGCTGCTAGGGCTATGGATGAACGAACTGTCACCCTTTTACAGCAAGCAGCCAACCTGCTCGCCATTTCACTTCAGAAACCCGCTCCAGTCAAACAAACCAAAGGCAGCGTCTTTCTTAACCTGGATGAAATGCAAAAGGCGGTCAAGAACGAAGTCAAGGAAGTTACTGTCAACTACTCGAATCCTGCTTATCTCAAACCAAGGCTAAAGAATGCGACCCATGCCATACCGCTGGTACTGCATCACGAGACCATCGGCAGTCTTGACCTCGAACTGGATGACCTTGAGTGGAGTGCAGAAAATGAACAATTTGCGCAAGCTGTTGCCGCGCAAGCGCTTTCCGCGCTTGAAAATGTCAGACGGCTGGATCAGATCATCCATCACGCCGAGCATGAACGCCGAATCCTCGAGATCACCTCAAAGATCCGTTCCACCAATGATTCTCAGAAAATGCTGCAAATTGCGCTTGAAGAGATCAGCAGTCATTTTGGCATTTCACAAGCACAAATTGTTTTGAACGTGCCCGAAGTACCGCGCGATACAGATATGCTTGAAAATACCAATACGAAATCACTGCAGAAAAAGATGACCACCGGCCAACTGCCAGAGCTTTGAGGAACCAATGACCAGTGTTATTGCAATCGCCAATGAAAAAGGCGGCGTCGCCAAAACCACCACAGCCCTCTCGTTAGGGGGTGCGATGGTGGCATTAGGTTATCGAGTTTTGATGGTGGATCTCGATCCGCAGGCCAACCTCTCACTGTCATTGGGATGTGAAACCCACTCTGGCACGAAATCTTTCATCAACCTGGTGATGGAAAATCTGACAATTGATAAAGCCCTGGTTAAAACAGAGATTGATGGCCTGGATTTGCTGCCGGCCAATAAGGAAATTGGTTTTGCCGAACGTGTTCTGCCCACCCGGCCGGACTACCGCAATTATCTACGCAACATCGTCACGGCAGAAAAAAGTTATGATTTTGTGGTCATTGATTGTCCGCCGTTTATTGGCACCCTGACCACCAACGCCCTGACCGCTGCCAACCTGTTGATCATCCCCACCCAGGCGGAATATTTTTCGGTTTATGCCTTACGCAATATGATGAGCTTGATCAGAGAAGTGCGTAAAAAAGGTAACCCGACCCTGCGATACCGCCTGCTGATCACCCTCTTTGATAAACGCAACAAGATCCACCGTACACTATATGCACACCTGCGCCAGACCTTTGTGGGCGGCGTGCTGGATTCAATCATCGAGGTGGATACAAAATTACGGGAAAGTGTGATTGCCGGTCTGCCGATCAATTACCATGCTGAGAAAAGCCGAGCAGCCATGCAATACGCCTACCTCGCCCAGGAGATCATTCACTATGTCAAGGAATAAGATTGATACCCGCCTGGACAAATTCTTCTCGGACTTCAATCCGAATGAAGATACTGCTGAAATCCCCAGCGTTGATGCTGGAGAGAATCCGATTTACGCCTGGGAAACGGACCAAAACGGCATTTTCACGGCGTGTGATGAAGGCATCAGAAAAGTGCTTGGACTATCACCTGACCAGGCTTTAGGCAATCCGCTGATCTCGTTTCAACTTTCCGCCAAAGAACAATCCAAACTACGAACTGCGCTGCAGAATGAACCGTTTCCATTGGAAATTGAGTTATCGACGCTTGATTCAAAAAACAAAAAGCAGTTGATACGTTACACGGTCTATCACAAGCTGGATGAAGATGGTCAGATCAGGGGGTTCAGGGGTTACTGCGAACTGCTGGTGGCTGCTAAAAAGCCAAAAAGGGGCACCAAAAAAGCAGGTAAAAAGACGGTGCAAACCGCCCCCCTGACTGAACAAAATGAACCTTCACCCAAAAAAAATACCAAAGACCTTTCGACGTCTGAAGGCCATACATCTCCATTAATCCCTGAGGAATTAGCAGATGATGGGGTAATTCAGAAAAAGTCAGCAAAGAAACGCAAGACGGCTTTTGAAAGCGATGTCATTCAACAATCAAGAGAACTTTCTGCAGTGGATCCCGGAATGACCAAGACCCTGACCTTGCTGCAGGATACAAGCGAAATGGATAAAAGCAGGTCTTCACTGCCGATTAACAGCAAAGACCTGTCCGGAATTTCATTGGTTAAAAATCAATTTGATGTCTCTTCCACGGTCTGGACGGCGCAAGCACAGGCCAGCTTTGAAGACAATAAATTGATCGCCATTCCATCATTAAATGGTAAGCCCGCCATCCTGGCCGCGCCTTTGAAACTTCGCGATGAAAAGAAGGGTGTCATCGAGATCATTGATGACAAGCCAAACCGCACCTGGACTGATGAAGACCGGCTCTTTTTACAGGAAATTTCTCGTCAACTGGGACTGGCGCTTGAAAACTCACAATTGTATTCGACCATTCAAAAAGAGCTTTCAGAGCGCGTCAAAGCGGAACGTGAAACCCTGCGCCGCAATAAAGATCTTTCAAATCTCAATCAAATTGGACAGCAGTTAAGCCAATTGGTCAATCAAAACCAGATCTTTGAAACGATAGCTCCGATGGTTCAACGGATGATGAACGTCGAGAATTTACTGCTAACCCTGGTGGATAAAGATAAAACGCAGCTTAGTTTTCCGGTTTGCATGGTGAACGGCATCAACATAAACCTTGCCCCACGCGCCTTATCTCAAGGTTATCAAGAAACCATGCTTGAAAATCGAAAGCCGCTGTTGATCAACCGCAATCTATCGTCCACGCTGAGCGAGACCAAAATCGACCACGCGAATTATCTGCCCTATTCGCTGCTGGCGGTGCCCCTGCTGGCCGGAGACCGTGCCACCGGCGTGCTATCGGTTTTTGATTACCAAAACGAAGACGCATTTGACCAGGTTCAAATTGAATTACTCTCCAGTGTGGCAGCCCAGGTGGCAACCGCTCTTGAAAATGCCAAGCTGTTCAACGAGATCACCAACGCGCTGCAAATCATTGAAAACCGCCAGCGCGTGCAAGGCAATGTCACCGAAGCTGTAGCTGAGTTAAGTTTAAAAGGGTCAGGTGAAATTAAAGCTTTCTTAAGATCATTGGCCCAGGCCAGTGTATGTGAACGCGCTGTCTATGCCGAGATCCATGACCAAACCTGGCAAACGGTTGCCAGTTATACTTTGCCTGATTCAAATCTTAACGAGGGTATGAGCGTCTATCCCGACCTGGCAATTGAGCAGCTTCAAGAAGCCATGGATGATCTTAAACAAAAAGGCTGGCATTCAAGAACGCTTGCCAATGCTTCTGAACCTGAGAAAAACTGGCTGCTGGCAAATCAAATCCAATCCGTCTTGATCCTTGCCGTTAAACGGGACAGCCAATTGGATGGTTTCATCGCTCTTGAGAAACACTCCTCAGTCGAAGAATGGAAAATCGAAGAAATTGACATTCTGCGCACGGCGTCAGAGGCGTTTTCCAACACCTTAATCCGCGAAGACCTTTTGAAACAACTGCGCGGGTCCTTGAGCGAAACAGAAAATCTATACAGCGCTTCTCACCAATTGGCGCTGGCCAGCACCATGCAAGATATGATCATGGCGGTCATTTCAAGTTTTTCTGCTTCAGAAGTGGACCGCGGCGAAATTGTGCTTTTCGACTACAACATGGAAGGCCGCATTTCACGCATGACGGTCGTCGCCAACACTTCGGACGATTCCACCAAAGTTGTAAATGCATTGGGTTATGAATACCCGGTTGAACAATATGAAAAACTGTTCTCATCCGCCTCGCCGGTTTATTACGACCATATTTCTGATGCAATCATAGACGAAACACTCAAAACGAAATTTCAGACTTCAGGAATCCATTCTCTGGCGGTGCTGCCCTTATGGAGTGTTAACGTCCAAACTGGTGTGCTGCTGTTGGAAACGACCAAACCGCATCGCTTCTCCACCCTGGAAAAACGGACCTATCCACCATTGGTGGACCAAATGTCCACGGCCATTCAGAATTTACGGCTCTTTGAGAGCACCCAGATAGCACTGGCTGAGACCGAACTGCTCTTCCGAATTTCTAGCGGCATCGCCAATTCTTCCAGCATGGAAGAGCTGGTGACCCTGGTTGGTGAAAATGCCATGCCTAAAAACTGTGAATCGCTGCAACTATATATTGCCTCGGATGCACGCTCTTCGCAATCGCCTGATTTCTCATTGGTGGGCACTTTTTCGTCCGGTACAGAACCAAAGATCGCCAGCCAAAAACTGCCGGCCAGTGCTCTGCCG
Source organism: uncultured Anaerolinea sp. (assembly GCA_964597505.1). Taxonomy (GTDB): domain Bacteria; phylum Chloroflexota; class Anaerolineae; order Anaerolineales; family Anaerolineaceae; genus UBA6107. The sequence continues at coordinate 114,908 of CAZQXI010000001.1, forward strand.
TTCTTGGAATTTCCCTCTAGCGACCCAATCCTGATAGACGACGCAACGGATGTTAACCTGCCAGTCGTTTCACAAACCTTCTTTAGAAATGCCGGTATTGCGGCGGCCATTTTCATTCCTCTGCAAACGGCTACAAACCCCGTCGGGTTTATGCTCGCCAGTTCTTCAAGAGCCGTTCAATTGGATTCAAAAGACGCCCACACGCTGCAGATCATCGGCAACAGCATTGCGGTGGCCATTGAACGGCAGCGCCTCCTTTTTGAAGCGCAACGCCGCGCTCTAGAGCTGCAGACCGCCGCCGAAATCGCCAGGGATACAACCAGCACGCTCTCTCAAGACATTTTGTTAAGCCGCATCGTCAACCTGCTAAAAGACCGCTTCGGCTATTACCACTGTTCCATATTCTTGCTCAATGAGTCCAATCAATACGCGATCATTGAGGAATCCACAGGTGAAGCTGGTAAATTGATGAAGCAAAACAAACATCGGCTGGCGGTGGGTTCGAAATCGGTAATCGGTTCATGCCTGGCCAGCGGTCAGCCCATTATTGTCAACGATTCCAATTTAAGCCCGGTTTACTATCCTAACCCGCTGCTGCCCGATACGCGCTCCGAGATGGGTATCCCTTTGAAAATCGGCGGTCATATCATTGGCGCACTGGACCTGCATTCCAGCTCGACCAACGCCTTTTCTGAAAATGAATTGACCGTGCTGCAAATCCTCACCGACCAGATTTCAGTGGCCATTGAGAACGCCAGGGCATTTTCTTTATCGCAAAAAGCCGTCCAAGAGATGCGTGAACTGGATCGGGTTAAGAGTCAATTCCTGGCCAATATGAGTCATGAACTGCGAACCCCATTAAATTCGGTCATAGGTTTTTCACGGGTTATTCTCAAGGGCATTGATGGACCGATCAACAAGGTTCAAGAGCAGGATATCACTTCCATCTACAATTCGGGCATGAACCTGCTGAATATGATCAACGAAATTCTTGACCTCTCAAAAATCGAAGCGGGCAAGATGGAACTGCAGCTTGAAGACATCAGCATCGTAGAAGTGATCACTAAAGCCATCTCCACTGCCACGGGTTTGATCAAAGATAAACCGATCGAATTGATCCAAAAGATCCCCGGCGATCTGCCTTCGGTCAAAGCAGATGAAATAAAACTGGGCCAGGTCGTTTTAAACCTGTTATCCAATGCCATCAAGTTTACTGAAAAAGGAACCATCACCATTGAAGCAGAGTTGATCAAAGATGAAAATCTGAATCCGGCACTTCGAGTGTTGGTGAGTGATTCAGGCGTGGGCATTGCGCCCGCAGATCAAGCCAAACTCTTCCAGCGCTTTTCACAGGTGGATGATTCCCCCACTCGCAAGACCGGCGGCACCGGTCTTGGACTTTCCATCAGTCGTTCGTTGATCGAACTTCACGGCGGCGAGATCGGGCTCTTAAGCAGCCAACCCGGTAAAGGCAGCGTTTTCTATTTCACCCTGCCGGTGATCGGCTACCGCAAGGGTCTGGATTTGAACTCTCTCGGCCATGGCGAGAACGTGATCCTCTCAATCGATGATGACCCGCAAGTAATTGGGTTATACGAAAGGTACCTGAAAAACTACGGCTTTGAAGTGGTGGCACTCACCAACCCCTCCAAGGCAGTCGAAAAAGCCATTGAACTTAAACCTTTTGCCATCACCCTGGATATCATGATGCCCCAGGTGGACGGCTGGCAGGTGCTGCATGAACTCAAACAGGATGAACGAACCCGTGACATACCCATTCTGGTATGTTCCATTCTCGAAGAGGAAGATAAAGGGTTCAGCCTTGGCGCTTCGGAATACCTTGTCAAACCCTTCCTACAGGATGACCTGATCAACGCCATTCACCGCATCAACCGCGAAGGCCATTCCATGGAAGTGCTGATCATTGATGATGACGCGGACGATCTTAAGTTTGTCAAGAAAATGGTCGAAACCGAGCCGCGCATCCATCCCACCCTGGCACAGGGCGGCAAGATCGCGCTGGATATCCTTAGAAACCTGACCCCCGACCTGATCGTTTTGGATCTCTTCATGCCGGATATGAACGGTTTCGAAATTCTGGATAAATTCAAATCTGATCCGCGACTGGCCAAAATTCCGGTCATCGTGCTGACTGGTGCAGACCTGACGCCTGAACAAAAAGCCCAGTTGGCTGAATCCAGCCAATCGTTGGCCACCCACGGTCTGATCAAAGAAAGCGATATTCTGAAAAACATGGAAGAAGCGCTGGAAAAGATCAAACCACTGGCTAAAGAAAAATAAAGCGTTAATATGGGATAATCACAACGAATCCTCATAAATATTCATGAGGATTCGTTGTCTTATTGGCAATTATCAATATAATTAATTCAAATCACTACCAAGTTATTAGTATTGAAGCTTCATTGCAGACTGCAGCTCGCAGTTTTTGCAGTGGCGCTTTTTGTTATAGGGAGGAATTATGAGAAAAAAGTATGCAAACCTGTTTTTCATGGCTTTCATACTTGTTTTTACTGCCATTTCATGCCGATTCCCCTTTAAGATCGTCCCCAACCTGCCTGAAACCACAACACCGACCGCCTCTTTCACTCCCCAACCTTCTTCAACAACACAACCTCCGACAGTTACCGTACAATCAACACCAACCCCTGAAAACAATACTAGTGTCATGGATCTCGACCCTGAGAAAGGCTCCAGATTGACCTGGATGGATTACAGCAGTTTTGTCTATATCCCCGGTGGGGATTTCATCATTGGCAAGGATTCATACAATCCCACGGATTTTTCGCCATCTCATCAAGTCACATTAACCAGTTTCTGGATCCAGCAGGCTGAAGTAACCAATCAGCAGTATGCCCAATGCGTTTCAGATGGTAGATGCAGCCTGCCGATTCAGGAACCGGAAATTCCGTATTGGTATGAAAATGATTTCAATGGCAATCATCCAGTAGTCGGTGTGACCTGGTTTCAAGCCCGCGAATACTGCACCTATATCCATGCGCGCTTACCAACGGAAGCCGAATGGGAAGCCGCCGCACGCGGATCGGAGGGAAAGATATATCCATGGGGAGGCGATAAACCCAACTGCAATTACACCAATTTTAAAGGTTGTCTAGATCCTGCTGAACCCATCGATATCCTCTCTTACAGCTTTGGTGCAAGCGATTTTGATGTTTTTGACCTTTCAGGAAATGTTTTTGAATGGGTCAGCGATTGGTATGCAAAAGATTATTATCAATCCTCTCCGTCACAAGACCCGATTGGACCATTAGATGGCAGAAAGAAAGTTTACCGAGGCGGCAGTTACCGATCGTCAACTGACGAAATGGGAGCATTTCTCAGGTTTGCCCTGGAACCGGAAAAACAATCTTCAGATATTGGTTTTCGCTGTGTTCTGGAAGGAAATCCGATCACAGATGCAGCGCTTCAAATTGGTCAGTCTTGTTCCATTTCAGGTATGAGTGACCCAAATCAAATTCAACCGACTTCAACTCCTTTTCCGTGCGCAGCCGCATCAGTATCAGGTTATTGTCAACTTTTAAGCGGCAAACCGTCTTACGGCGTGGAGATTAATCAATCTGGCTGCCTCGATAATAATCTGTATTCCATGATGGGTAACTCTCAACCTTTAACTTGTACGATCTTTCAACTTTCGAATGGCGGTAAGAAGTATCAATGTACCTTCCCCGGCATGGGCCAGGGTGTCATGGTGGATGTCAGTTACTGCAATCTATTGGACGTTCCTTTAGTGGAGATAACCTGCCCCATTGGATACCAACTTGATCAAACCTCAAGACAATGTGAATTAATAAATACGAAATTACCTGCACCGCCCTGCCCAAATGGATATCAGGAGATTCCTTCTTACGGCTGCCTGCCCAAATATGATCCAGCTGAAAGCGGTTGTCCGATTGGTTATTATTCATTGGAGACAACCGGGGGTTTTGTTTGCATGCCGCTGAATAAATGCGATTTATCAATCGGCTCAGAATCGTGCGCAAATACCATTTGTGCAGCTGGTCAAAGATATGATGAATTCAAGAATTGTTGTGCATCTGGAAACAGCCCGAAGAAAAACTGTGCCAACAATCTTATCTACAATGCGGACCAAAACGTATGTATTGAACCGGGATTGTATTCTGACAAATGTCTCACTTCCAATGTAAAAATCCCCTATTGCCCCACGTTGACGCCAACACCGACTTCAATTCCTGTGCCTCAAACAGATTGCTCCATTTTTAGAGATGCCAATACCTGTTTGGCAAATGGCTGCCAATGGAAAATAGGTTTTACTTATTGTTACTAGATGTTAAGGGTTTATTGTTTTTTAAAAATTAGTCTCTATAATATGAATTAACAAGCTCAATCACAATCCGATAAACGCAGCTTCAATACTGACTGTTTTTGGCAGTTTCATGTATTGAAGCATTTTTTTTGGGAGGATACGATGAAAAGATCCTTTTACCTCTCTATTTTTTCAATTACCATTGTTTTTGCGCTGATCCTAACCTCGTGTAACCTCCCAATAAAGATCGTAGTAAATGTTCCATCCAATACACCGGCAGCAGCCACATCAACCCCTTCACCATATAGTTCACCATCTCCTGAAATCCTGCCTGAAACTCCCACTTTTGAGCCCACCTTCAACCTGGCCGATATTGTTCCTGTCACAGGGTCAGTATTAACGTGGATAGATTTCAGCAACTTTGTTTATGTACCTGCTGGTGAATTCACCATGGGATTGGATACAGAACCTCCGACAGATTATGCGCCGGAGCATAAGGTCAATCTCCCTGGCTTTTGGATCCATCAAGCTGAAGTAACCAATCAGCAGTATGCCAGTTGTGTCGATGCGGGTGTATGCACTGCTCCCAATAAAGAAACAGGATACCCTTATTGGTATTCACAGGCAGACAAGACCAATGCTCCAGTTGTAGGTGTCAGCTGGGCACAAGCCCAGCAATATTGTGAATACATACAAGCCCGTTTGCCAACAGAAGCCGAATGGGAAAAAACTGCCAGGGGTACCAAGGATGAAGTGTATCCATGGGGAACCGATCAGCCCTCCTGTTCGCTCTTGAATTTCAATAATTGTCTGAAAACCCCGCAGCCAGATAAAGTCAGATCGTACATGGCCGGGGCCAGCGATTACGAAGCCATGGATCTCGCGGGCAATGTCTTTGAATGGGTCGCCGATTGGTATGGAGAAGATTATTATACAGAATCTCCATCCTCGAACCCGCCTGGTCCCACAGATGGGAAGTATAAAGTCTATCGAGGTGGAGGGTTTCTATCTGGTGAACAGGATGTATCAGCAACCGTCCGCTTCTACACCGAACCCGAACAACATTCGGCTGACTTGGGTTTTCGCTGTGTTCTGTTAGGAACCTATTCCGATAAATCTAAAAACAGCCAGGTGCCGAGACCTTGTGAAGTACTGCCTGTCAACAATCAACAACCAGACACCCAACCTACCTGGACGCCATTTCCATGTGAACCGGCCTACCTGTCAGGTAATTGTTATCTCTCCAGCGGAGGAGGTCCAATAACATCCATTTATGTTCAACAATCCAACTGTTTAAGCAACCAATTAAAGGATTTCTCTTCTTCAACGATCATTGATTTGAATTGTTCAGGACCCAATATTGTTGGAGATTCAAAAACTTATACCTGTAACGGCAAGAATATGATCCAGGGATCCACAGTTGATCTATCTTTTTGCCACAAGTTCTATTATCAGTTAATGTCTCCCCACTGCCCGGCAGGTTATACATTTGACAGTTATTCGAAATTCTGTCTGCCTTCATCTGGACCCTGGCTGCCAGAACCTCCATGCCCGGTGGATTATAAAGAGGAAGCAGGGCAATGCCTGCCTGATATAAACATTTATAAAGGTTGCCCGGTTGGCTTTTACTATTTTCTAAATATGACTGGTCCGAATACATTTGAAGAATTATGCCTCCCGCTCGATGACTGTCTTCTCCCTAATTCCACTGAACCTTGTGAGCAACCCATATGTCCAGCAGGACAAACGTATGATTCCGCAGCCAACTGCTGCTCATTACCTGATAAACTGAAAGCAGTATGTCCGGCTGGCTTTGGAATTCAGGAAGACCCAGTTACCGGTCAACTTTTCTGTGATCTGCCTGATTTGTTCCCGGTTGAATGCGAATCAAGGCAGGTCAAAATGGCGTATTGCCCAACACTTACACCAACCCCGACACCCATTCCTCCCTCAAAAGATTGTTCCATTTATGGAGATGAAAAATCTTGTGAAATAAATGGATGCACGTGGGGAGGTATTGCTTTTGCGCATTGTTACTAAGAGTGCTTTGGTAGTTCTCCATAGATTGAAAACAGTAATTTTTGCAAAAAAAAACAGACTTCAAAATGAAGTCTGTTTTTCTGTCAGGGGTGGCTTATGGGGGTCGAACCCACAACCCTCGCATCCACAGTGCGATGCTCTGCCATTGAGCTAAAGCCACCATGAGCGACAGGATTTTATCACAGGCTGAAGGGTTAGACAAGCATTTGCTTGATCTTTGTTACAGCCTCTTCGCGTTTAAGGGTTTCTTGCGACCCGCTTTTCAAATCTTTGACCGTAACCTTGCCTTCGGCATCTTCATCCGGACCAATGACGACCGCCAGTTCAATGCCCAACCGGTCGGCATATTTGAACTGCTTCTGCAGTTTGGAGGTTTCAGGGTAGCAGATGGTTTTAACCCCATTAGCTCGAAGTTCCGAGGCAAAACCAACTGAGCTCAACATTAAGGATTCGTCAAACACAGTCACCAACGCAGTTTTTTCAAAAGCGCCGAACTGTGGCAGCAAGCCATATTTTTCAAGGATGACGGTAATCATCATATCGCCCATGGCGAAACCGACGCCGCCAAGCGGAGAACCGCCCACATCTCCGATCAGGTTGGAATAATGCCCTCCGCCCAAAACGGAGCGGCCGTCGCCGCCAACATCCCAGGCTTCAAACACAAGACCGGTGTAATAGTCCAATCCACGGATGATCTTGGGATCGTATACTACGTACTCTGAGATACCCATTTTTTCAAGGATGGAAAACACCTTGCAAAGATAGACTGATTCACGCCAGAGTTCTTTATTATCAAGGAGCGATACAACCCCTTCAAGCTGGGTTTGGGTTAGCCCGGCTTCCAGAGCAGTAGCCTCCCATTTGTCATAAGGCATCTTGTCTTTTCGGTCAATCAATCTGAAAACAGCTTTCTTTAGATCACTGACCACACCCAGTTTACCAAGCTCGGCATCGATCAATTCGCGATGATTGACCAAGACCTTGACCTGGTCAGGCGTAACGTTTACCGATTTCAGAAACTTCACGCAAATACCAACCAACTCGGCATCCGCTTCAGCGGATTCGACGCCGATCATGTCAATGTTCCATTGGAAGAACTCGCGTGAACGTCCCTTTTGCGGACGTTCGTAACGCCAGAAGGGGCCAAAAGACCACCAGCGCAGTGGATAGGTCAGCTCGTTTTGTTTTTGAGCCACCATTCTTGCCAATGAGGGGGTTAATTCAGGCCGCAGGGTGATCAAGTCTCCGCCCCGGTCAGGAAAGACGAATGATTGTTCTTTGACCAATTCTTCGCCGGATTTTGCGGCATAAAGATCAATTTTCTCCAGAAAAGGGCCGTCCCATTCTTCATAGCCAAACTGGGTGGCAATTTCTTCGATCTTCGCATATAACCAGCGCCTTAATTCCATCTGCCTGGGATAAAACTCCCGGGTTCCTTTAACAGGCTGAATTAACGTTTTCATAACTAATCCTTCAATTCATTCATTTGATGACTGATTTTAACATAGTTGATGTTAGGCTTTGCATTTTCGTATTGCGTTTTCTCTTGTCAATAATGACCGGTATAAAGTATCATATCGAAACATAATTATAGTTTTGTAACTATAGGCAGGTTGATCTTTATGAATGTTAAAGATTTAATTACATTAATTGATGGGCATCTCTATAATCCTTCAGCCAATCTCGATCGCGAAGTCAAAGGCGGCTGCGGCGCTGATCTAATGAGCGATGTTTTGGCGTCCATCCAACCGGAAGCGGTTCTGCTGACAGGTTTATGCAACCCGCAGGTCATTCGAACGTCGATGATGGCGGATGTAGCGGCCGTGATCATCGTTCGCGGAAAAACTCCCCCCAAGGAAACCATTGACCTTGCATCCCAGGAAGAATTGGCGTTGATCTCTTCACCTTTTGGCATGTTTGAGCTTTGCGGAAGACTGCATCGCGCTGGTTTGCCCAGCCTTGAACGCGCCGTCGGAGACGAACCTTGCTCTTGTGATGAATAAGTCGTAACCAGGAGGAAAATGGGCGACATCTCTCGAATTCAAAAACGTACTGTTACGGATCAAGATGCAGAGAATATAACCCGCGTTGAAGAGCTGGCATATGAATTAAAAGTGGAAGCAGTCATGACGAAAGAGCCTCTGACTGTCACTCCTGAAACCTCAATGCGTGAAACGCTCGACCTTTTTCGACAAATCAGAATTTCTGGCGCTCCTGTTGTCAACAATCACGAACTGCTCGGAATCATCAGTATTGAAGACCTGATCCGCAGCCTGCAAGAGAACGATTTATCCTCACCGGTTTCCAAATACATGAGTTCGACCATATTAACGGTTCATGGCAGTGACCCGGTCATTGAAGCGTTAAAACTGTTTGTCAACACCCATAAAGGTCGTCTTCCCGTTCTTGACCAGGATAATCAACTTATCGGCATTATCACCAAAGGCGATATTACCAGCGGTATTCTAACCGCCTTGCAAAAAGACTATCACGCCGAAGAAATTCGGCGATACCGCGCAAGCCATCTCTTTGAAGATATCAACTCTGACCGTTCCAGTTTGATCTTGCGCTACAACATCAAACAGGGTGACTTTATCCACGGCGGATCGGCTTCTTCAGCCATAAAACTTGCCCTGCTGAGGCTCGGCGCCACACCGCAGATTGCGCGCCGTACTGGTATTGCCGTTTATGAAGCGGAAATGAACTTGATCATCCACTCCACCAACGGCGGTGTCATCCGCGTGGAAATTGAACCGCACCAGATCTCGATCAACATATCCGATGACGGCCCTGGCATTGAGGATATTGAACTTGCCATGCGGCCCGGATATTCAACTGCCACTGAAACCGTCCGTGAACTAGGATTTGGTGCCGGTATGGGGCTGGTCAATATCCAACGTTGTGTGGATTCGATGCGGCTTGAATCTGTTTTTGGCAAGGGTACAAACTTGCGTTTGAAAATTTTGCTGCAAAGTGAAGAAACTGTCGGTGAAGCATCTGGTCCAAACAAGGAGAATTAACATGAATTTACAAGAAGTCATCACTGCCTTAAATTTAACCGTCCTCACTGATCAAAAAGATTTCTCCGCCATCGAACCGACTTGCGGGTATTCCTCTGATCTATTGAGTTGTGTCATGGCGGGGGCGCCACATAAATCCATTTGGGTTACTCTGCAGGCGCATTCCAACATCATTGCTGTTGCCACCTTGCTTGAGCTCTCAGCAGTGATCATCACCGAAGGCGCCATGCCGGATCCCACCACCCTGGCGAAAGCCAATGAAGAAGGTGTGATCTTGCTCAGCACCAGCAAACAAACTTTTTATGTGATCGGAAAACTCTGGGATTTGGGTTTTCGCTGTGAATCTGTTGATTAGTTTTCATTCCACCTGGCAAAATTGATAAAACCATTTAAAGCCGATCTGCATGTTCATACAGTTCTTTCTCCATGTGCCGAAGTGGAGATGATTCCTCCACTGATCGTTGAATATGCACTTGACCTCGGCATTACATTAATTGCCATAACGGACCACAATTCCTCTGCAAACATCGAGGCAGTTCAAAAAGCCGCAAAAAACACACCTCTGCATGTTCTGCCCGGTATGGAACTGCAAACCCGAGAAGAAGTCCACTCTTTGTGTCTGTTCGACACCCTCGAACAGATCATGCTGCTGCAAAAGCTGGTTTCCGAGACCCTGCCCCCAATTGAGAATGACGCAGAACACTTTGGTGAGCAGTTCGTGGTGGATGAAACCGGAGATTTTATCCGACGCGAAGAGCAGCTCTTGCTGGTCAGTTCCAGTTTATCGATCACCGACGCCTGGAAAGTCGTCACCGATCTGGGAGGGTTGTTTATACCCGCACACATCAACCGTAAAGCTTTTGGGCTGATTGAAAACCTCGGTCTTGTTCCGACGGATATCCAGATCGAAGCACTTGAGATCTCAAAACACATCAGTCCGACAGATGCGTTGAAACAATTTCCACAGATCAAGGGCTATACGTTGATTCAAGACGGCGATGTGCATCGTTTGGAGGAATTTAACGGAAAAATGACCCTCCATATTGAAAGGCCAAGCATCGAAGAGATCAGGTTTGCCATCCATAACAAAGATGGAAGAATGTTAAGTTTTTCCTAATTATTTCCCCAAAATCGGGTAAAATATTATTCCAGTGATACAAAACAATTAAATTGAAACCCGTTTGGCAACAAAGTTGGGAAAGAGTGAAGTCTGGATATCCAACAGCAGATATGATGACATTCAGTCATTGTTGCACGCGAATCGAACTTGTAAACTATTAATGGCAATTAGTGTAATTACACATAAATTGTCTGATTATATAAGATTGGAGTCTTTTTAATGTCGGCGACCACTGCAACAGTTCAGAAAAACAATCCCTTAGCGGATCCTGTAAGAAAACAGTTGATCGATCAAATTGTCGATCAGAATAAAGACCGACCCGGGGCCACCATGGTTGTTTTGAACGAAGTTCAATCCGCCATCGGCTTTATCACCCCAGAAATGCAGGATTATATAGCAAACAGACTGCAGGTTCCCGCTTCTCGCGTGCATGGTGTCGTTTCTTTCTATTCCTTTTTCACCACCAATGCCCGCGGCACCCATACAGTTAAATTCTGCATGGGAACCGCCTGCTATGTTGGTGGTACACCTGCATTAATTGAGAAAACCAAACAGATCCTTGGCATTGAACCTGGTAAAACCACACCCGATGGCAACATCACCGTCGAGATCTGCCGCTGTGTTGGCGCATGCTCTCAGGCCCCTGTCATTTTGGTGGATGAAGATGTCATCGGTAGAGTAAAACCCAACAAAATGCCGCAAGTGCTCAAGCCCATTCAGGAAATTGCCGAGTAAGCCTTGAGAGAACTTTCACTTCACCTTTTGGATATCGCCGAGAACAGCATTTCTGCCAAGGCAAAAGATATCACCATTGAAGTGATTGAAGATTTACGAATTGATCTTTTACAACTGAGTGTTCATGATAATGGCTGCGGCATGCCCCCAGAAATGGCTGCCCGGGTCATTGATCCTTTTGTCACCACCCGCACCACCCGTAAAGTAGGTTTGGGAATTCCACTTCTCAAAGAAGCTGCGGAAATGTGCAACGGCAGCCTCAAGTTAACCTCGGAGGTGGGTGTCGGAACCAACATCGTGGTGAAGTTTCAGCACAGCCACATTGATCGGATGCCCTTGGGTGATATAACCACCACCCTGCTGCATCTACTGGTGGCAAATCCATCCGTTCATTGGGTATTCAAGTATCGTTTCAATGAAAAAGAGTTTATTTTCGATGATGAACCGGTAAAAGCTGAAATTGAAGGACTACCATTATCAGAACCTTCCATCTTGAATTGTTTACGTGAAATGCTCCAATCAGGCATAGATGATGCCAGAGCAGGAAACGTATCATAACCAACTATAAAGTCTGCAGGAGAGGAAAAAAATGTCAACTATTAAAAGCCTTGAAGACTTGAAAAAAGCTCGTGAAGAAGCGTTAAAGAAACGCGATTTGAAAGCTTCGTCAGGTACGGTACAAGTCATCGTTGGCATGGGCACATGTGGTATTGCCGCTGGTGCACGTGACACGATGAAATCAATCCTCGACACCATTGAAAAAGATTCAATCAACGGCGTCATTGTGACCCAAACAGGCTGCATCGGATTATGCGAAAAAGAACCGATCGTTCAGGTTGTGATCGGCGAAGCTGCCAAAGTAACTTATGGAAAAGTAACCCCTGAAGTTGCAAAAAAGATCTTATTAGAGCACGTCGGCAATGGCAAAGTTGTTACAGACCACGTCTTAAACATCTAATCGTTGTTAGCGGTACGTGCACTCCATTTTTTTATAAGGTGTAACAATGACGTATTTTCGTTCGCATGTTTTAGTTTGTGTCGACCCCGCATGCCTAAAGAAAGGCGCCCATGAAATCATGGATGCTTTGCAAGACGAATTCGTTGCGCAGGGATTAATCGACGAAATCCAGGTCCTCGAAACCTCCAGAATTGGTGGCTGCGACAATGGACCTGAGCTTATGGTATATCCTGAAGGGGTGCACTATGTCGGTTTAACCCCCGATGATATTCCATACCTGGTTGAAGAACATTTTCTCAAAGGGCGTGTTGCCACAAAATTCGTCGAACAGGAAAAAACCTTCATTGACGAAGAACTTGGCGCCCCTACCTCCAAGGAAGTTCGTGTTGTCTTGAAGAACTGCGGCAAGATCGATCCCGAAAATATTGAGGATTACCTTGCTGAAGGCGGATACGAAGGACTTGGAAAAGTCTTGACCACCTACACCCCGGAAGAAACCATTGACATTGTGCTTCGTTCAGGGCTGGGCGGTCGTGGCGGCGCAGGCTTCCCGACTGGCAAGAAATGGCAGTTCTGCCGCGCCACTCAAGAATGGCCAAAATTCATGATCTGCAACGCGGATGAAGGTGATCCCGGTGCATTCATGAACCGCCGTGTACTTGAAGGCGATCCACATGCTGTTATTGAAGGTATGATCATTGGCGCATATGCAGCCGGTTCGAACCAGGGCTACATCTACTGCCGTGCTGAATATCCCATTGCTGTGAAAACCTTGAATATCGCCATTGACCAGGCACGTGCGCTTGGCCTTTTGGGCAAGGATATCCTGGGATCCGGCTTTGACTTCGACCTCGAAGTTCGTATGGGCGCAGGCGCTTTCGTCTGCGGTGAAGAAACTGCCTTGATGGCCTCCATCGAAGGCAACCGTGGTGAACCCCGCCCGAGACCTCCCTTCCCGGCGGTCAAGGGTTTGTTTGGCAAACCTTCCAATGTCAACAACGTTGAAACCTATGCCAATGTACCCCAAATCATCATCAACGGACCTGAATGGTACGCAGCATTTGGTACCGAAAAATCCAAGGGTACCAAAACCTTCGCACTCGCCGGCGATGTTCAACACACCGGTTTGATTGAAGTTCCCTTTGGGTTGACCCTGCGTGAGATCATTTTCGACGTTGGTGGCGGCATCAAAGACGGCAAAGCCTTTAAAGCCATTCAAACCGGCGGCCCCATGGGCGGTTGTTTGCCGGCTGAATACCTTGACCTGCCAGTAGATTACCAGGAACTAGCCAAAGCAGGTTCCATCATGGGATCTGGTGGTCTGGTTGTTATGGACGAAGACACCTGTATGGTGGATATCGCCCGCTTTTTCATGGACTTTGTTCAGGATGAATCCTGTGGCAAATGCACCCCCTGCCGTGTCGGTACACGCAGAATTCTTGATATTCTCGAAGGCATTTGCGAGGGCCGCGGTAAAGAAAGCGACCTCGACACCCTTGAAATGCTATGCGAGCAAATTCGAGAAGACAGCCTGTGCGGTCTCGGACAAGGTGCTCCAAACCCGGTGGTCAGCACTCTGAAGCATTTCCGCTCAGAATACGAAGCTCACATCAAAGAAAAGCGCTGCCCGGCAAAAGTTTGCAAATCTCTCATCCGCTACGAAATCGTTGACGGCCCTTGTACTGGCTGCACAGTTTGCGCCCGTAACTGCCCTGTCAATTGTATTTCAGGCGAACGCAGACAAACTCATGTTATTGATCCAGACGTTTGCGTACGCTGCGGCATCTGTCAGCAGGTTTGCAACTTTAATGCAATTGTCATTAATTAGTTGAAGTGGAGTAATAAGTTCTTCCCTTCAATTTGATTAAACCATCAGAGCCGAGGAGGAGAAACATGACAATTGAACCGAAAGACGGCAAGGTTGTACTGGAAGCAGTGCAATCTGCTGTCAAGCGTTATGGCGCGTCGCAAGATGAATTGATACCGATTTTGAATGACGTCAACCGGGAAATTGGTTATCTGCCCGGTGAAGCACTGGATGAACTAAGCCGTTTATTGAAGGTGCCGAAGAGCCAGCTTTTCTCAGTGGCCAGTTTTTATCGGATGCTTTCTACCAAACCACGTGGAAAACACGTGCTTCAATTTTGCGAAAGTGCCCCTTGTCATGTGGCTGGTGGCCGTGAAGTCTGGACGGCCGTCAAGGAGGCTCTGAAGATCGAAGAGAACGAAACAACGCCTGACGGCAAATGGACCTTAATAACGACAAGTTGCCTTGGTGTTTGCGGCGTTGGACCCGTCATGATGATTGATGATGACGTAATTGGAAACGTGGACCCCAAGCAGGTCCCGGACATCCTTGCCAAGTATCACTAAAAGGAGGCTGACATGAAAGCGATTCGTTCCATGGTTTTAGTCTCCAGTGATGCACAAAGCATTGCCAACGGCGCCAATGATGTTTACCAGGCGCTTCAGCATGAGATCTCTGGCTTTGGTCTTGATAATGAAATTTCATTGACCATGGTCGGCGATGTCGGACGCCACGATGCTTCACCTCTCGTGATCATTTACCCTGAGGCAACCATCTACGGTCCGGTCAAAAAAGAGGATGTTCATTACCTTGTTGAAGAGCATCTTTACAAGGGACGCATTGCTGCCTCCATGCAAGCCCCGGTACGTGAGTTAACTGGCAGAATTGCCTGGCTGGCCGCCCGCAAGGGTACATTACCCGCCGAACAGCGCATCGTCCTTGAAAGAGCAGGTGTGATCGACCCGGATTCCATCGATGATTACATTATTCACGATGGATACCAGGCCTTGGCCAAAGTATTGACCGAGATGACACCTGACCAGATCTTTGACACTTTAGAAGCTTCAGGTTTACGCGGACGCGGCGGTGCGGGATTCCCCACCGGCACCAAATGGCGTTTCGTGAACAGAACAAAGAATGCTAAGAAGTACGTGGTTTGCAACGCAGATGAAAGTGAACCCGGCACCTTCAAAGACCGTTTAATCCTTGAAGGCGACCCTCATTCAATCATTGAAGCCATGGCCATTGCTGCCTATTCAGTGGGCGCCGATGAAGGTTATTTCTACATCCGCGGAGAGTATGTTCTGGCACAGGAACGTATTCGTAAAGCCATTGAACAAGCCAAAGAAATGGGCTTTTTGGGCAAGAATATCTTCGGCACCGATTTCAACCTTGAGCTGCATGTCCATGCAGGTGCAGGCGCTTACATCTGTGGCGAAGAAACTGCCTTGATCGAATCTATTGAAGGCAAACGCGGTGAACCTCGTGCTCGTCCACCGTATCCGACTACACACGGCTTGTGGGGTAAACCCACCCTCGTGAACAATGTTGAAACCATGGCCAATGTGGCACCCATCTTACGAAATGGTGCAGATTGGTACCGCGGATTCGGCCCCAAGAACAGTCCGGGAACCAAGGTTTACACCATCCTTGGAAACGTGAACGTGACCGGTTTGATCGAAGTGCCCATGGGCATTACCTTGCGCGAAGTAATTGCCATCTATGGCAAGGGCATGAAGAACGGCAAGACCTTTAAATTGGCTCAAACCGGAGGATCCTCCGGATCGATCGTACCTTCAATTTTGCAAGACACACCGATGGATTTCGATTCATTCAATAAAGCTGGTGTGGCTCTAGGATCGGGTGCATTATTGATCTGCGATGAAGACACTTGTGTGGTTGACCTGGCAAAAGTGCTGCTGAATTTCTTCCGCAAAGAATCATGCGGAAAATGCAACCCCTGCCGCATCGGCAACCAAAGGGCCTTCGAAATCTTGACCAACATCTCGGAAGGTACGGGCACATTGAATGACCTGACCGACCTGATGAATTTGAGCGATAACTTATACCAGTTATCCAATTGCGGCCTTGGTCAGACCGCTGGCGCTCCAATCCGCGATATTTTGAACCATTATCGTGCCGAAGTGGAAGCCCACATTCGATTGAAAGTTTGCCCAACGGGTATCTGCCCAATGAGCGGCAAGAAGATATAGAAATTTTTGTATTTTTGACAGGAGCGTAACAATAATGGCGACGATTACAATCAACGGCAATAAACTGGAAGTCCCAGACGGGATGACTGTTTTACGAGCTGCCCAGGCCAACGGAATTGATATTCCCACCCTGTGTGATCACCCCCATCTGACCCCTTACGGCGGATGCCGCTTGTGCCTGGTCGAGGTGGAAGGTGCCCGCACCTTGCAGCCGTCTTGCACATTACCGGTGAGCAACAACATGGTAGTCAAGACAGACACTAAGAAGGTGTTGGATGCACGTAAATTCGTTCTTACCCTGATCTTCAGTGAACGCAACCATTTCTGTCCGTACTGCCAGGTCAGCGGTGGTGATTGCGAACTGCAAAACGCTGCTTACCATGAGGGAATGACCCACTGGCCGCTCTCTCCCAACTACACGCCCTACCCCATGGATGCTTCCCATCCCTACATCATCATGGAAGCCAACCGCTGCATCCTTTGCCGCCGCTGCGTCCGTGCTTGCGGCGATCTGGTCGGCAATTACACCCTGGGCTTTGAAGAACGCGGCGCCAACAGCATCCTCGTGGCGGATACCGGCGTTCCCCTGGGCGAAAGCTCTTGTATCTCTTGCGGAGCCTGTGTGCAAGTCTGCCCGACTGGCGCCTTGATCGACCGCTGGAGTGCCTACCGCGGCCGTGAAACCCAGGTGGATGTTACTAATACTGTCTGCGTGGGCTGTTCGGTTGGCTGCAAGGTCAACGTGCTCACCCGCAACAACAGCCTCGTCCGCATTGAAGGCGATTGGGATGGTGCCGTCAATGAAGGTCTGCTCTGTGAACTCGGCCGTTTCGACCCAATGAAAGTGGATTGCGAACGGATTGCCACTCCCCTGGTCCGCAAGAACGGCGCCCTAAAGGCCGCCACCTGGGATGAAGCACTCACCACCATCGCCTCTCAATTGAAACCTCTCTCTGGAAAATCCGCTGATGGTGTGGCTGCTCTGATCTCGACCCGCCAGCCCATCGAAGCCATCTCTCAATTCAAACAACTGTTTGCTGATCAATTAGGCAGCGGCATGGTGACCACCACGGAAGAAGGTGAATTTACGGCTGACAGCGCTGCATTTGCTGAAGCCGCCAATAAAGCTTTTGAAACCGATCTGAAAGCTCTCCAGAGCGCCGGTGCGGTCATGGTTGTGGATGCTGATCTTGTCAAAGATCACCAGGTTGCCGGTTTCTTCATCAAACGCAAACTCGCTGCTGGAACCAATCTGCTGGTTGTTGATAAAAAAGAGAATGGTTTGAATCCATTTGCCAACAAGGTTCTCAAAGCTGGCAAAGGTTCAAATGCCGACGTGTTCAAAGGCCTGATCGCAGCCGTGGTCAAATTGGGACTTGCCAAAGGCAAGACCGCCATCAAAGCCGCTGATCTCGATGGTTTAGCTGCCGCCACCGGTTTAAAAACCGATGATTATCTTGATGCAGCATTCGTGTTGACCTCAGCAGAAAAACCGGTCTTCGTTTATGAGAACGGAACTGACCTGGACGTGTTAAAAGAATTAGCTGAAGTGGTCGCCGCTGAATTGATCAGCCTCAAAGGTGGATCAAACAGCCTGGCTGCTTCACAATTACACCTTGAGAAGGCTTTGAAGATCAACGGTCATAAAGTCGCTTTCTTTGCCATTGGCGATGATGAAGCATCACAGAAATCCGTCAAGGAGTTCGAAAAAGCACCCTTCAAGGTTGTTCTGGCTACTTATGCTTCTGCATTGACCGGCGCTGCTGATGTGGTTCTGCCCTCTACCAACTGGTTGGAGCAGGACGGCCATTACATCAACTTGGAAGGCAAAGTTCAGGAAGCCAAAAAAGCCATCACCCCGGCTGAAGAATCATGGACCACCGTTCAAACCCTGAACGCTTTGGCTGAAAAACTCAGTGTCAAATTATCCGCTGATTGGACGAAAGAGATGCACAGTCGTGTCTCCGTCGTTGAAATCTCAAAGTAAGCAAGAGAAGGAGAGATAATGGCTAAACCAAAAGTCTCATCAGATTGGCTGGCAGGCTGCGCCGGCTGCCACATGTCCTTACTGGATATGGACGAGCGAATCGTTGATGTCATCAACCTGGTGGATCTGCGCTCCACACCGATTACCGACCTTAAACACCCCGATGAAAGTGGCGTGGATGTGGGTATTCTCGAAGGTGGAATTAACAATTCTTACAACGAAGAAGTTGCCGTCAACATGCGTTCAAAATGCAAAATTTTGGTTGCTTTGGGCGACTGTGCTGTCTTTGGTGGCGTTCCCGCAATGCGCAATTTCTTCACAATCGAAGAATCTCTGCGACGTGCATACATCGAAACCGAAAGCACTGATGAAAGTGGTCATATCCCCAACGATCCTGAATTAGCTGTGCCCATGAAGGTTCATGCCATTCAAGATTTTGTCAAAGTGGATGTTTTCGTGCCGGGTTGTCCTCCCAGTGCAGATGCTATTTTTACGGCTTTGAGTGAACTTGGCCAGGGTAGAATCCCTGAACTCAAGGGCGAAATTTTGCACTGGAATTAGGTAAGGAGTCATTAAATGGTAGCTCAAAAAATAACGATTGAACCTGTAACTCGTATCGAAGGCCACGCCAAGGTCACCATCCGCATGAATGCTGCTGGAAAAGTTGATCACGCCTATTTGCATGTCAACGAATTCCGTGGATTTGAAAAATTCTGCGAAGGCCGCATGGTCTTTGAAATGCCCCTGATCACTCCGCGCATCTGCGGTATCTGCCCTGTCAGCCACCATTTGGCTTCTGCCAAAGCAGGTGACGAAGTTCTGGGTGCACCGCCTCCCCGCCCAGCAGCCCTGCTGCGTGAACTGATGCACATGGGACAGGTCATCCAAAGCCATGGTATGCACTTCTTCGAACTTGCAGGTCCTGATCTCTTGCTTGGATTCGATTCTGACCCTGCGACCCGTAATGTGGTTGGACTTTTACAAGCCAATCCCGACCTGACCGTCAAAGCAGTTCAACTGCGTAAATGGGGTCAGGAAATTATCAGGATCCTTGGAGGTCGAAGAGTCCATCCTAATTTCGCCATCCCTGGCGGCGTAAATAAAGCACTGACCAAAGATGAACGTGAGACAATCCTAGCTGGTTTTGATCAATCATTATCCACCACGCAAGCCGCCATAAGCATCATGCAAGGTTGGGCTGAAGCCAACATGGAAGACATCAATAAATTTGGCGTTTTCCCAACCGGATATTTTGGCCTGGTAAAACCCGGAAACACGCTTGAATTGTATGATGGCGACATCCGCCTCACCAGCTCCACCGGCAAGGAACTTGAGAAATTCGATCCCCGCAACTACCTCGATTACATTGCCGAGCATGTTGAAAACTGGTCTTACTTGAAATTCCCCTATTACAAGAAACTCGGTTATCCCGGTGGTGTCTATCGTGTAGGCCCCCTCGGCCGCTTGAATAATTCAGACCGCATGGCCACTCCATTAGCAGATGCGGAACTCAAAAAATTCAAGCAACTGAACGGTGGAAAACCCGTTGAAAACACCTTGCATTATCACACTGCCCGTTTGATCGAAACTCTGTATTGTATTGAACAAGTTAAAGTTCTGTTGGACGATCCTGATATCCTCAGCAACGATGTGCTCAATACCTGCCGCGACCCGAAACCTTACGGCGTGGGTGTGATTGAAGCCCCGCGCGGCACCCTCATCCATCACTATTGGATGAATGAGAATCAGCAGATCGAACGAGTCAACCTGATCGTCTCCACCGGTCACAATAACTGGGCTATGAGCGAATCTGTTGACAGCGTCGCGAAAACCTACATTCCTGATGCCGAACATGTCACTGAAGGCATGTTGAATCGGGTTGAAGCCGCCATCCGCGCCCACGATCCCTGCCTCTCCTGCTCCACTCATGCAGTGGGTCAAATGCCCATCATCCTGGAAGTCAGAGACTCTTCAGACCAATTGGTCAAGACCATCACCAGGAATTAGCAGAAGCCGGTAAAGTACAGTAAACTAAAACGCGATGCTGCAGAAAACCTGCACATCGCGTTTTTTCTAAAAGGTAAATTTTGAAAACACTTATTTATGGTTATGGAAACCCTGATCGACAAGACGACGGTGTTGCCTGGCATGTCTTACGAGCAATCATGCAGCATTACGGCTTGCCGGTCTTTGACGAACTGGATGTTGACGCCCACGATGAACAGCGTCAGGTAGACTACGATTTTCAACTGCAGCTTACCCCCGAAATCGCTGATGAGTTGGATATTTATGATCGGGTTTGTTTTATCGATGCTCATACTGGTGCCGTTCCCGAAGAAATCCATTTGGAGAAAGTTACGGCCAATTTTCAAAAATCGCCTCTGACACATCACCTTACTGCGGCCTCATTGCTTTCCATCGCTGATACCTTGCATCATAAAGTACCAGAAACCATTCTGGTTTCAGTAAGAGGTTACGAATTCGGCTTTGCACAATCCTTGTCGGCGGCCACATCTGCCTTGACCAGACAAGCGGCTGATATTATCATCAAATGGATTGAGGATGTCCAAGAATAAAGTGCGGGGAAGATAAATGTCTGATGCTCAAATGATCCTTGAAGCACTGCCCCCAGCTGAAATGGTGGCAAAAGCCGGAAGCTTAGGCGAAAAGAAAGCCGCTTTGCCGCTGGCTAATTTACTGCCATTATCATTTTTGGCCGGTACTTATATCGCATTTGGAGCGGTTTTCGCATCCGTGGTTGCCACAGGCATGGCTGGTGTTTGGCCTTACGGCTTTATGAAACTGCTCCAAGGACTGGTTTTTTCATTGGGGTTGATCCTGGTGATAGTGGGCGGTGGTGAACTTTTCACCGGCAACATCTTACTCGTCGTCGCCTGGGCACAAAAAAAGATCAGTTTGTTGAAATTACTTCGCAACTGGTTATTTGTCTACATTGGAAACTTCATCGGTTCAATCATGGTGGTTTTATTTATCATCCTAAGTAAGGAATACCTGGCCTCCGATGGATCATTGGGATCGCTGATGCTTTCCACTGCAAATACTAAAGTACAATATGGTTTCTTGCAGGCACTTGCGTTGGGGATCTTATGCAACATTATGGTCTGTCTGGCAGTCTGGTTGACTTACAGCTGCCGCACCACCACCGACAAGATTATTGCCATCATATTTCCAATCACGTTGTTTATTGCAGCAGGTTTTGAGCACAGCGTCGCCAACATGTACATCATCCCGCTGGGATTGCTGCTGAAAGCATTCGATGCTCCTTTCGTCGCTTCCTTGAACCTTGACCTCACCCACTTGACCTGGAATGCCTTTCTTTTGAAAAATCTTTTACCGGTAACCCTGGGCAACATCATTGGGGGTGGATTTTTTGTGGGGATTCTTTATCTGTGGTCTTATCGAAATACAGAAAAGTAAAAGCTAACTGACGTAGTCATATTATTGATGACAGGCTACTCATAGCTGTATGACGGAACACACTTTCAGACCTTTGCAGTTGATGTTATCTTTGAATAAGAAGGAATTTGTTTAGACAGGTTAATCATGTTTAATGATCCAGCTAACATTGAAGCACTAAAAATCATCCCGCTATTTCTGGATTTCAACGCAGAACAGTTGAAAAAGATCAGCGAAATATCGGATGTTATTGAGCTTGATCCGGGGGACACACCCATTCTGGAAGGCGCCCAACTCGATTACCTATATGTCTTGATGGATGGAGAGATCAAGGTAGAGGTTTATATTCCCACCCGCGGACAATTGGAAACCGCCCGTCTGGGTCCGTTAGATATTTTAGGTTGGTCGTCGATGACGCCGGTGGTAAGACAGCGCACTGGAACAACCACCGCCCTGACCCACTGTAAATTGATCCGTATTCATGGCAAACAGCTTTACAAATTATGCGAAGAGGATCACGATATCGGCTATTTCATCTTCAGACGCATCGCAAATGTAGCAGCCCGCAGTTGGCTTACCACCCGTTTGCAGTTCATGAACATCATCATCGAAGAAAACAAAGCGGTTGCACCGTAACATCGTTTTCACATTCAAATCACCCCAATTCAGTCGGATTAAGAGTATAATTTCAACATTATGCACGAATTGTCTGTCACCGAGAGCCTGTTAAACCTGGCTCTTTCTCATGCCAACCAGGCTAATGCAACAAAAGTCACTGCCGTCAATATTGTGATCGGCAGACTGGCCAGCATTGTCGATGATTCAGTCCAGTTCTACTGGGATTTTGTCGCAGAAGACACCATTTGCGCAGGCGCCAAACTCAATTTTGAACGCCGTCCGGCAATCTTACACTGCGAAGATTGCACCACGGATTACACCATCGAACATGATCTGATTCCCTGCCCGAAATGCGGCGGGATGCATACCACCGTCGTCAGCGGCGAGGAATTTTACCTCGACAGCATTGAAATTGAAAAAGAAGCGGAGAAAATCTCATGAGTGCCATCAGGGTGCCTGTGGTTGAAAAGATCTTCAGTACCAACGACAAAATAGCAAATCAGAACCGACAAAATTTAACCAATAAAAAAGTACTGGCCATCAATTTGATGGCTTCACCCGGCGCCGGAAAGACCAGTTTTATCCTGGCCACCATCAAACGCCTGCAGGATCAGTTCCGCATAGGGGTAATCGAAGGCGACACCGCACCGGTCACGATTGATGCAGATAAGATCATCTCGGCCGGTATGCCAGCCGTACAAATCAACACCGGCGGCGACTGCCATCTGGATGCATCCATGATGGGCGATGGTTTGGCTTCACTTCCACTGGACGAACTCGACCTGGTAATCGTGGAGAATGTAGGCAACCTGATCTGCCCTGCTGCCTGGGACCTGGGTACCCATTTCAACCTGCTGGTCGCCAGTGTACCCGAAGGTGACGACAAACCCTATAAATATCCGAACATCTACCGCGGCTTGGAAATTCTGATCATCAACAAAGTTGATCTGCAGCCTTATGTTGAATTTAAAATGGATTATTTCCGCCAGGGCGTGGAAATGCTCAATCCCGGGCTGATCACATTCCCGGTTTCCTGCCGCACCGGCGAGGGCATGGATGCCTGGATTGACTGGCTTTCAAAGAAGATCATCGAATTTAAGAAGAATTCATGAGCGCAGAGCCAGCCGGTTTAAAGATCAGCGTCAGCGGCATTGTACAGGGCGTTGGCTTCAGACCCTTTGTTTATACCGTTGCCACCCGTCTGCAGCTCACAGGGAGCGTCTGGAACACCTCAAAAGGGGTTGAAATCGAACTTTACGGACCGCAGAGTGATCTTGACCGGTTTCTGAACGAATTAAACGAAAAACTGCCAGTATTGGCTCGCATTGATCAAATCGAATCCTATCCCGTCGCTTTTCAAGAAATTGCAGAGTTTTCAATCAAAGACAGCCAGTCAGAAGAAGGCCAATTCTTGCCGGTTTCGCCTGATATGAGCATCTGCTCTGATTGCCTGCAGGAATTGTTCGATCCCAAAAATCGACGCTACCGCTATCCATTTATCAACTGTACCAACTGCGGACCTCGTTTTTCGATCATTAAGAACATACCCTATGACCGTCCGTTGACCACCATGGCGGATTTCAAATTATGCCCAACCTGCCAGGCGGAATACGACAATCCACGTGACAGACGCTTTCATGCCCAACCCGTGGCCTGCCCGGATTGCGGTCCGCGAGTGCAGTTCATTGTGAATGGCGAGATCATCGGCAAATTTGAAGGAGCCATCAGTACAGCCCGCCAGTTCCTGATCAACGGCAAGATCATTGCCATCAAAGGACTGGGCGGATATCACCTGGCATGCGACGCCTCCAACGCGGAAACGATTCAAAGGCTGCGTGAGCGCAAGAAACGCTCAGACCGGCCCTTTGCCTTGATGAGCTTTGACCTTGAAACGATCCGTAAATTCTGTGACTTAGGCGAATCAGAAACAGCAGTGATGCAATCCCCGCAACATCCCATCGTTTTGCTGCCCCAAAAAGAGGATTGCAGTCTGCCTGAAGCTTTGGCTCCCAGCCAGAACCACCTGGGCTTTATGCTCCCTTACACACCTCTGCATTATCTGTTGCTGGAACCTGACGAGGGTTTTCCCGAAGTACTGGTGATGACCAGCGGCAACTTGAGTGATGAACCCATCGCTTATATGGATGAGGATGCGCGCGAACGGCTTTCAGAAATAGCCGATGGTTTTCTGGTGCATAACCGCCCCATCCATATGCGCGTGGATGATTCGGTGGTGCGCCTGGTTGAGCAAAAGCCCTATTTCATCCGCCGGTCACGCGGATATGCACCCGACCCGATCATTTTGAATAATGAGATGCCTGAATTGCTGGCTTGCGGGGCAGAACTAAAAAATACCTTTGGTCTTTCACGCGATCATTACGCCTTTTTAAGCCATCACATTGGCGACCTTGAAAACTATGAAACCTTAAGCTCTTTTGAAAGTGGCATTCAGCATTTTCAAAATTTATTCCGCATCAAGCCGCAACAAATCGTGGCAGATCTTCATCCCGAGTATCTGTCAACAAAATATGCCATTGACCGCGCCTGCAAAGAGGAAATTCCGCTCGTGCAGGTGCAGCACCATCACGCCCACTTAGCCTCCTGCCTCGCAGATAACCACTGGCCAGCCGACCAGAACGCTATCGGCTTGATTTTTGACGGCACCGGCTACGGTACAGATGGAAAGATTTGGGGAGGCGAGGTTCTGGTTGGCAATTACGACTCTTTCCAACGCCGATTCCATCTCGCAGAAACGCCACTCCCTGGCGGTGATTCTGCTATACGCAACCCGGCAAAAATTGCGCTTTCACAGCTTACTTCGGCTGACCTGCCCTGGACTGAAGACCTGCCCCCGGTACAGTCCTTCACCAGCCAGGAACTGGAAATCCTCAAAACACAGCTTGCCAACCGTATTAACTGCCCAATGACCACCAGTATTGGTCGCTTGTTTGATGCCGTCTCATCACTTGTTGGTATTCGTCAGGTTTCCACCTACGAAGGACAGGCAGCCATCGAACTTGAAAATGCCTGCGATCCTGCAGAAGAAAATGCCTACACTTTTAGGCTTAAAACAGACACAATCGAGATCGCAGAGTTATTCGATCATATATTGTTAAACCTGCGCATGGGTGTATCCAGCAATACGATTGCCGCCCGCTTTCACAATGGATTGGCAAAAATGTGTCTTGAAGTCTGCCAGACCATCCACGAGGAAACCGGATTACAAACAGTTGCCCTCTCAGGTGGAGTGTGGCAAAATATTACCCTGTTGAATAAAACAACAGCCCTGCTGCGCTACAACGGATATTCCGTACTGCAGCATCATCAGGTTCCCGCCAACGACGGCGGTATCGCACTCGGACAATTGATGGTCGCCGCGGCGGCCAAAGAATCAAATTAGAGGTGTAACATGTGTCTCGCTGTCCCCGGAAAAATCATTGAGATCACCCAAACCCCGGCTGCCAAGATGGGCAGAGTGGATTTCGGCGGCGTTATCCGCGAAGTATGTCTTGAAGCCGTTCCCGAAGCAGAACTGGGGAATTATGTCATCGTACATGCCGGTTTTGCCCTCAATACCCTCAGCGAACGTGAAGCGCAGGAAACCCTGGATGCGCTGCGTGAACTGGGAGACATTGAAGCGGAATTGATGGCCAACGACCTTGAACAAGGATAACCCTCATGAAATACCTGGATGAATTCCGCGACGCTGAACTGGTCAAGATCGTGCTGGATAAAATCCACCGGGTGACCAAACGTCCGTGGGTGATCATGGAAATCTGCGGCGGTCAAACCCATTCGATCATGCAGAACGGCATTGATCAAATACTGCCCTCTCAAATCGAACTTGTCCATGGACCCGGCTGCCCGGTGTGCGTGACCTCGCTGGAATTGGTGGATAAGGCGCTGGCGATTGCCAGCCTGCCCAACGTGATCATGTGCTCGTTTGGCGACATGTTGCGCGTGCCGGGCTCCGGCAGAGATCTGTTTTCGATTCGTGCGGCAGGCGGTCAAGTCAAGATCGTCTACTCCCCCCTTGACGCGGTCAAGATCGCACAGGCCAACCCGGATAAGGAAGTGGTCTTTTTCGCTGTCGGATTTGAGACAACCGCCCCGGCCAATCTGATGAGTGTCATCCAGGCTCAATCACTGGGATTAAAGAATTTTTCAGTGCTGGTCTCACAGGTCACCGTGCCTCCCGCCATGCACGCCATTTTGGGTTCCCCCGATAACCGGGTGCAAGGCTTTTTAGCCGCGGGTCATGTGTGCTCGATTATGGGATATCACGAATACCTGCCTATAGCGGAGCAGTACCGCATTCCAATAGTCGTGACCGGGTTTGAACCGCTGGATATTCTCAACGGCATTCTCATGACTGTTGAACAACTTGAAGCCGGTACTTTTGAAGTTCAAAACGGATACAATCGCGTTGTTTCAAAAGAAGGAAACCTTCCAGCCCAGGCGTTGATCAAAAAGGTTTACATGCAGTGCGACCGAAACTGGCGCGGCATTGGCATGATCCCCATGAGCGGATGGTGCCTGAGGCCAGAATATTCTGAATTTGACGCTGAAAAACGCTTCGCTGTCGAAAACATCAAGACAAAAGAATCAGAGATCTGCATTGCCGGTCAAATTTTGCAGGGCATCAAGAAACCACCTCAATGCCCTGCTTTTGGCACACTTTGCACCCCAGAGGCACCGCTGGGCGCGACCATGGTCTCGTCTGAAGGAGCCTGCTCGGCATATTACCGCTATGCACGTTATGAAAAGGACCATGCATGAGCACTGAAGACAAACCGGTCTCACTCCAGGGAGCAGTCTGCCCAATGCCCCTCAGGCATTACGACACGATCGTCATGGGCCACGGCTCAGGTGGACGCATGACGCAGGAATTGATCAAACAGTGTTTTGCGCCTTACCTTGCCAACCCCGCCCTAAATGCCGGCAATGACTTCGCCACGCTTACGACTTCGATTAACGGTCCCATTTCTGTCAGCACCGATGCACATATTGTTTCGCCGCTGATCTTTCCCGGCGGGGATATTGGCAGGCTGGCTGTATGCGGAACAGTGAATGACGTTGCAATGTCTGGCGCTGTGCCACTTGGTCTCACGGCCAGCTTTATTCTTGAAGAAGGCTTATCCACCCAGACCCTGATTGAGATCGTCAAGTCCATGGCAGCCTCCGCGCTTGAAGCGGGTGTACCGGTTGTGGCTGGTGATACAAAGGTGGTTGAACGCGGCAAGGCGGATGGATTATTCATCTCCACAGCCGGGTTTGGACACTTCCCTAAGAAGTTCACCATCGGCGGTGCAGAAGCCAAACCGGGCGATGTGGTGCTGATCTCAGGCACACTGGGCGATCACGGCATTGCCGTGTTGACCGCCCGCGGCGATCTGGCTTTTGAAACCCAGGTTGAGTCGGATGTGGCGCCATTGAACCTGATGATCCAACAAATACTCGCAGCTGCACCCAACGTGCATGTGCTGCGCGACCCGACCCGCGGCGGATTGGCAACCACGCTTAATGAAATCGCCGAACAAAGCCAGGTCAACATCACCATTGATGAAAAAAGCATCCCCGTGAAACCGGCAGTCCAGACGGCTTGCGAAATGCTGGGTTTCGATCCACTGTATGTGGCCAACGAAGGCAAGTTGATCGTGATCGTGCCGGAAACCGAAGCGGATGCAGCCCTGGCTGCTATGCGAGCCAATATTTATGGAAAAGATGCCTGCCGTATAGGATGCGTCATTGACGCACCCGCCGGACGTGTCCTATTGAAAACGCAAATAGGGGCCACCCGTGTTTTGGACGTGATGGCAGGTGAAATGTTGCCCCGAATCTGTTAGAATACTTGCATATCGGGTATTTTGAATCCACTCTACTGAGGCATTATGAAAATTGACTTTCAAGAAACCACCAAAGACCTTGCCGTGCGCATTGACATCCATTCCAAGTTTGGCGCAAAGAATATTGACACCTGGATGCTGGATCTGATCAACCTCCAACCCAATAACGTTATTCTCGACGTGGGCTGCGGATCAGGCAAACAATGCTTTTCATATTACGACCGACTAAACGGTAAAGCCACCATCACCGGCGGAGATGTTTCTGATGATCTTCTGGATCAGGCACGCGCCGAAAACAAGCGCCGCAATTCCGGCATGACCTTCATCCACCTCGATTTCAACAAGGCTTTCCCGCTCGAACGGGATACCTTCGATTTTGTCTCTTGCTGTTTCGCGATCTATTATGCTGAAAACGTGCCTTTCACCATTGATGAAATGTACCGGGTAACCAAAATGGGCGGCCGGCTTTTCACCACCGGACCCATGCCTCAAAACAAGCAGCTTTTCTACGACATCATCCGTGAAGCCACCGGCAAAGAAATTCCCCTGATGCCAGGCAGCTCACGCTTTTCCACTGAATTTCTATCCACGATCAAGTCACTTTATAGCAAAGTGGACCTGCACCTTTTCGAAAATCCGCTCACCTTTGAATCGATTGAACCCTACATGGATTACACACGCGCTTCAATGTCAGAAGACCGAAAATTGTGGGGCAGCTTCTTCAACAGCAAGGATGATTTTGAGAAGGTAATGCAGCAGATCACCACGGTTGCCCAACGCCGCCTGGATAAAGACGGCAAGCTGGTGATGACCAAAGTGGTCGGCGGAATTTTAGCGACTAAATAGGTGCCTATGAATCACGACATGACCTTTTATGGTAAAAAAGTTTGCTTCATCGGCGCCCACCCGGATGATATCGAGATTGGCTGCGGGGCTTTGATTGCTCACATCGCCAACCAAACCGAAGTTAAATGCGTGACGCTGTCTGATAACCAGAAAAATCCGCTGTTGACCAACGTGGTCAAGGAACATTACAACAGTATGGCGGTTCTGGGTGTGCCTAAAGAGAACGTGATCGTGGGGCAATTTGAGACCCGCTGCTTCCCTGATCAACGCCAGGATATCCTGGAATATATGATCAATCTGAACAAGGAATTCAAGCCAGAGATCGTTTTTGTGCATACCAAGGCTGACATCCATCAAGATCACGCCACGGTCACTGGTGAGGCGCTGCGTGCCTTTAGAGGCACTACTGTGATGGGCTTCGACGTCATCCGCAGCAGCTACGGCTTCTTCCCCAGCTTTTTGGTCGAGGTCACCGAAGCGGATGTCGAAAAGAAGATCGCCGCCATGGCGGAATATCACACCTATGAATCGAAATATTATTTCGACCCGGCGGTCACCCGTGCCACGCTGATACGGCATGGCGCATTGGCCGAACGAAAATTCGCCGAAGGCTTTGACATTTTGAGGATCATCGGCGCCTTCGGGTGCGTGTCGTAACTACTTTAGTCAAGATCAGGCCCCCGCAGTTTTCAAACAAACTGCGGGGGCCTTTCAAAAAGTGAATCTTAACGAGGCAGAATTCTATGGATAATACCTACATTGCTTTATTGCGTGGAATCAATGTCGGCGGCAAGAATAAAGTCGTCATGTCTGAATTAAAGAAATGCCTCGAAGATTTGGGCTATTCTAATGTTCAAACTTATATCGCCAGCGGAAATGTGATCTTGGATTCAGACAAAAGTTCTTTGGAAATAAAAACACAGATAGAAAAAGTGCTACCTGAGAAGTTCGAATTAACTGAAGAATTAATAAAGGTCCTGGTATTACCCCGGGATCAATTTCAAGAAATCATTCATCAAAAGCCAGAAGGTTTTGGTGAACAACCGGATCTTTATCACAGCGACGCGATTTTTCTGATGGAAAAAACTGCAGAACAAGTATTAAGTGTATTCGATCCACGCGAGGGAGTGGATAAAATCTGGCCAGGCAATGGCGTGATCTATTCTCAGCGTCTCAGCGCAGAACGGACGAAAAGCCGATTGAATAAAGCCATTGGAACCCCCGAGTATAAATATATGACCATCCGAAGCTGGAATACAGTTCAAAAATTGATGGAGTTGTTGAATCAAAGGATGCAAATATAACCAATTAATTTGGAATAAGTTAAAAAACAACCTTGCCAAGGTTTGAAACCTTGTCAAGGTTGTTTTTACAAGACGAGTTCATTGCAAGATCCCGATTTCTTTTTAAGAAATCGGGCGCTGTAACTTCATTAATGGTCCATGCCCACTTCAAGATATTCGTCTTTGACGCGGACCTTATAGACCTTGATATCAGTCACCGCGGGGAATGAGAGTACTTTTCCAGTGCGGATGTCGAAGCGCGCGCCGTGACGCGGGCAGATGATCTGTTCGCCATCCAACTCGCCTTCACCGACCGGACCGCTGTCATGGGTGCATTGATCTTCAATCGCCAGGTATTCGCCGTTCAATGAAAAAAGAACGACAGGTTTACCATCAAGCTCAAAAAAGAGACGTTCGCCATTTGGTACGTCTTCCGTTTTGGCTATTCTGAAATACTTGGTATCGTAGATCATTTCTTCGCTCATGCTTGCCCCTCCTCCAGAAGATCATCGGTGGCTTCACCCAATCCGTAAACACCAGCTTTAAGTATTTTAAGCGGAAGCAATGCGCATTTCAAGCGCACCGGACCAAGTTCGATCCCTAAAAGGTCCATCACATCCGTTTTGCTCAGATGTTTGATCTCGTTGACGTCTTTTCCGATGATGGATTCAAGCAACAAGTCAGCCGAGGCTTGCGAGATGGCGCAGCCGTGGCCGTCAAATGCAGCTTCACTGACCTTCCCATCTTCGCCTACGCGCAATTCAATCTTAATATGATCCCCGCATAACGGATTCTCATCTTCAAAGGTTATGTCGTTGGGGTCTAGACTGCCCCGGTATCCAGGGTTCTTGTAATGTTCAATAATTACTTCACGATAAAGGTCATCCACGATAAAACACCTTTTAGGAAAACAACTTGACAACTTTTTGCAGAGAAACCACCAAATGGTTGATCTCTTCTTCAGTATTATAAAGGTAAAAACTGGCTCTCGAAGACGCTGAAATGCCGAACTTGTCATGCAGGGGCATGGCGCAGTGATGTCCGGCGCGGATGGCAATGCCGTTTTGATCAAGTATCTGTGCCACATCGTGCGGATGAATACCCGGAAGCGTGAAAGATACCACACCACCACGATGAGCAGCTTTTTCTCCCATGATCTCAAGCCCGGGAATGGTCTTCATCTTGATCATGGCGGATTGCACCAGTTTATGTTCATATTCGGCAATGGCGTCCATGCCGACCGCGCTCAAATAATCCACGGCGGCGCCAAACCCGATGGCTTCTGCAATGCTGAACGTACCGGCTTCAAATTTCCATGGAAGTTCATTGGGAGTGAACGAACGCAGATAGACCTTGCGGATCATATCCCCGCCGCCCATGTAAGGAGGCATTTTATCGAGCAGTTCTTCACGTCCGTAAAGTGCGCCTATTCCGGTAGGACCGACCATTTTATGGGCAGAAAAAGCCATAAAATCGACATCCAGATCTTTGACCGAGACTGCGAAATGCGGCACGGATTGAGCGGCATCCACCACAGTGATGGCGCCGGCACGTTTGGCCTTGGCAATCATGGCCTTGGCCGGGTTGATCGTACCCAATACATTGGACATATGAGCAAACGCCACGATTTTTGGTTTCTGTTCCAGAAGCTGATCGTATACCACCTGGTCCAAGTCACCATCATCCGTAACCGTGATGAACTCTAGTCTCAGACCCTTCTCTTGCGCCAGCATCTGCCAAGGCACCAGGTTGGAATGGTGCTCCATTTCGGTCAGGATCACCAGGTCGTCTTTGGCGAGAAAAGCTTTGCCCCAGGTCTGTGCAACCAGGTTTATGGATTCCGTGGCATTGCGGGTAAAAATGACTTCCTTGGGTTTGTCGGCGCCAATAAATGCTGCCACTTTTGCCCTTGAGGCTTCATACATTGCGGTGGCGCGTTCCGCCAAATGATGTACGCCGCGGTGGATGTTGCCATTGGATGTACGATAGTAATCGTCCATGGCATCAATCACCATCGCCGGCTTTTGAGCTGTGGCAGTGGAATCCAAATACACCAGGGGAACGTTGGGACTTACTTCGATCCCGAGGATGGGAAAATCTTGTCGTATTTTTTCAACGTTATAAGCGGTCATTTTTTTTTCGGTTCTCTTAGTCAACCTTTGCCAGATCAGGCTTGCCGGCTTTCTTTACCGGTACGCGGATGTGGGGAGACATCTGGGGGAACCACAAAATATGGTCTGGAACCATCCAGCCGTCGGTGAGATAAACATTGGTGCGGAATTGAACCGCCACCATCTTGGGATCTACCTGTACCACAATTCCCTTCAGCCAGCCGCGGACGCGTTCTGAGCCTTTTTCATGGTCGCAAAAAACCTCAACCGTATCTCCAACTTCATAAACAAACTCATGGTCCGGGGGGTTCATGAAAGGTATAGGTGTCATATTGTAATCTCCACATTCATCGTTAGGAATTTAACCGGTTCCTCTATAATACACAAAAATTCGCCGATTAATTAGTATTCATTCATTTTTTGTTCAATCGCATTTTGAAAACGTTTGCGGACGCCTTCAAAGGGGATGCGCTGCATGATCGGATCAAAGAATCCTTCGACAATCAATTTCTCTGCTTCCTTGCGTGGAATACCGCGGCTTTCAAGGTAGAAGACCTGGTCGGTATCCAGCTTGCCAACAGTGGCGCCGTGAGTGCAGCGCACATCATCGGTCAAGATCTCAAGTCCAGGGATGGAATCCGCTCGGGCTTTTTCACTCAACACAAGATTGCGATTGGCCTGGTAGCCATCTGTTTTAGAAGCATTTTCTGCCACATAGATCATGCCCTGCCATACCGAGCGGCTTTCTCCCAACAATGCGCCTTTGAAAAGCAGGTCGCTGGTGGTATTGGGCGCCAAATGGTTTTGCTGGGTGTCGTGGTCGAGATGCTGGCTGCCGTTGGTGAAGAAGAAGCCGGACATTTTCCCGGTGCTGCCCTGACCCACCAGGTTCAAGTCAGAGAAATTCTTGGTGAGGTGGCTGCCCAGGGCGCCAAAGATCCAATCCACTTCGGCATCGCGGTCGACGCTGACTTTTTCGTGAGTAAAATTCCAATCCTGTGAACCCAGGGACTGAAGTTCGACGAAATTCAATTTCGAGTTGGGTCCAACCTTGACATCCATTAAGGCAGCGTGCAAGTTTTGCCCCTCTTTATTCTCAGCAGAAGCACTTTCGTGAACATAGGTAGCCGAGGCATTTTCTTCGAGGAATACAAAAACCTGAAAGGCGTGAAGATTTCCTGCACCTGATGTCCATAACAAGCTGTGAAGCGGTTTTTCAACCGTAACATTTTTGGGAATGTAAAGAAGTACCCCGTTGCTGCCAAATGCAGCAGCCAGGGCAGCAAATTTATCTTCAGAATAGGTTTTGGAAGCCAGCAACACTTTTGCAAGAATTTCTGGGTGCTCTTTTTGGGCATGACGAAGGTCGGTGAAAACGACCCCTTGGTTTGCCAATTGTTCATCCAGTTCGATGGTAACCTGGGATCCGTTGAACAGGATCTCTCCGCCGTGTAAATCATCTGTCAGCGGCTTGGTAAGTTCGGCTGGGATTTGCGAAAGTACGACGTTTGAATCAGCGAGTTGCAGCTGACCCAAGCGCATTCCACGGATGCTGGTACGCTTCCAGGCTTCCTGACTATCATCAGGGAAAGGAAGGTTATTAAAAGCCTTCCAGGCCTGCTGTTGATAGTCGTTTAATTGCCCTAATGTATCTGAAAACACGGGTGAAAGAACAAATGGTTCCTCAACCTTAGTATTTTTTGATCTGGTGATGACTACAGAATTATCTGTCATGATGTGTATATCCCTGTTCTGCGGGTTACCCCACAGAGCCTTCCATTTGCAACTGGATCAAGCGGTTCATTTCAACCGCGTATTCCATCGGCAGTTCCTTAACCAACGGTTCGATAAAACCAGATACCACCATGGTGGTGGCTTCATCCTGGCTTAACCCGCGGCTCATCAGGTAAAACAACTGCTCTTCACCAACTTTCGAAACGGTGGCTTCGTGACCAATGGTCACGTTTTCTTCATCAATTTCGATGGTCGGATATGTATCTGAGCGGGATTGAGGATCAAGGATCAAAGCATCACAAGCCACGTTCGATTTGGAGTTGGTGGCGCCTTTATAGACTTTAAGCAGACCGCGGTAAGAAGAACGTCCACCGTTTTTACTGATGGATTTCGAGATGATGCGTGAGCTGGTATCTGGTGCCATATGCACCACCTTGCCGCCGGCATCCTGATGCTGACCCGTGCTGGCGAAAGCCACCGAAAGAATTTCTCCATGCGCGCGTTTTCCAACCAGGTAGCAGGATGGGTACTTCATGGTCAATTTTGATCCGAGGTTGCAGTCCACCCATTCCATGGTGCCGTCTTCTTCCACTTTTGAGCGCTGTGTCACCAGGTTGAAGACATTGGTGGACCAGTTCTGGATGGTGGTATAGCGTACACGTGCACCTTTTTTGACGATGATTTCGATCACACCACTGTGGAATGAATCCGTGGTGTAAGAGGGTGCGGTACAGCCCTCTACGTAATGCACCTGGGCACCTTCATCCGCGATGATCAATGAACGTTCAAACTGTCCAATATTGGCAATATTGAGGCGGAAATAGGCTTGAAGCGGTAGATCCACCTTGACGCCTTTTGGAACGTACACAAAGGAACCGCCAGACCAGACTGCAGAATTCAATGCTGCGAACTTGTTGTCTTCAATGGGAATGACTGTGCCAAAATATTGTTTAAACAAGTCTGGATACTGCCTGAGACCATCTTCGATGCTCAAAAAGATCACACCCACCTTGGAAAGTTGTTCCTGGATGCTGTGATAAACCATTTCAGATTCGTACTGGGCGCCTACACCTGCCAGGAACTTGCGTTCCGCATCAGGAATGCCCAGCCGATCAAAGGTCTTCTTGATCGTATCAGGTACTTCATCCCAGTTGCCTTTGGAGGCTTCGGAGGGACGCACATAATAAAAGATGTTATCCAGATCGAGGGCTGAAATATCAGGCCCCCAGTTTGGCATCGGACGCTGCTGATAATGAGCCAAAGCTTTTAGCCTGAACTGAAGCATCCATTCAGGCTCTTTTTTCATAGCTGAAATATTTCGAACCACCTGTTCGTTTAATCCGCGTTCTGACTTGTAGACAGAAGTATCGGGATCGCTAAACCCGTACTGATAATCATCCATCTTTTCAAGGAAATCGGGTTTCTGTTCGCTACCCATAATAATCTCCAATCCCTTCAACTACTCAAGCAGCCGAAGGAATACCATTCTCATATTTTTCACGAACCCAATCGTAACCTTGTTCTTCAAGGTGCAGGGCAAGGTCTGCCCCGCCGGATTCAACAATGGTACCGCCCATCATAATGTGCACGACATCCGGTTTGATGTAATTCAACATACGTTGATAGTGAGTGATTAGCAACACGCCGATATTCTGGCTGCGCAAAAGATTGACGCCTTCAGACACGATGCGTAAGGCATCTATATCAAGTCCTGAATCCGTTTCATCCAGGATGGCAATTTCGGGTTGAAGAATAGCCATTTGAAGCACTTCTGCACGCTTCTTTTCGCCACCCGAAAAACCTTCGTTCAAATACCTTCCGGCAAACGAAGAATCCATTTTAAGGATTCCCATTTTTTCCATCAAAAGCTTGCGAAATTCGGGGATGGCAATACCTTTATCATCAGGGTTTAAAGCTTTTCGCCTGGCATTTACGGCGGTGCGCAAGAAATTAGCGACAGTTACACCCGGAATTGAGACTGGATACTGAAAAGCCAAAAACAATCCCAATCTTGAGCGTTCATCTACAGCCAAATCCAAGATATTCTGGTCTTTGAAAGTGACAGTGCCTGAATTGACAGTGTAAGACGGGTGCCCCATCAAGGTATAAGCAAGTGTTGACTTGCCTGTGCCGTTGGGTCCCATAATGGCGTGAACTTCCCCTTGTTTAACGTTCAAATTGACGCCATTTAATATTTGCTTGCCTTCGATGCTTACCTTTAAATCTCGGATATCCAGTTCTGACATGCTTCTCTCCGTGGCGTTGGCGCCGGATAATATATTAGTTATTTATCATAAATATCTATTTATTTTCTACAACAAAACAATTATATCACGGTTGGTTTTCAGGGTCAATATTTACCATATTTATCTAGTTTATTACGAAATTCTTCTTTTGTTTTTTATAATAAGTATCACATTATTGACACTTATTATACCCTTATGGTATATTATTTTCATTAGAGGTAATAAACCTATGAAAAGTACACGTGACCGCATTTTACAAACACTGCTCTCCAACCCCACCGCAACCATTACTGAACTCGCTGAAGCTGTGGATATCAATACCATCTCCGTCAGGCACCACCTGACCAACCTTCAAGCTGAAGGGTTGATCCAGGCTAGTGAAGAACGCCACGGCGTCGGCCGTCCACGCTTGATCTACTCATTAACCGACACAGGTCTGGAAAAATTCCCCACCCGCTACATGTCGCTCACCAACCGCCTGCTGGAACAGCTTAAGGCAACCCTCACCCAGACTGAAATCAATGAGTTGTTTGTACGCATGGCCAAATCTCTGGCAGCCGACCATCTCGACCGTATAAAAAAACTGCCCATCGAACAAAAATTGGATGCCATCCGTAAAAGCCTGGGCGACGAAGGTTTCATGATTGAATGGCAAAAGGTCGGTGAAGATTATCAGATCATCGAAAAGGCCTGCCCCTTTTATCATGTCGGTCAATCACACCCTGAAGTATGCATTATGGATCAAACCCTCATATCGACCATGCTTTCCATCCCCACCGATAAAGTTCAATGTGTCTTAAGCGGGGACGTACACTGCACCTACCTGATCACAGCCAAATCACTTTCGGAGGCATAACCATGGCAGACACAAGTACCCCCGGAACCAACCGTCCCGTTTGGGAAGCTGAAACCACCCACCCCGAATTATGCGATCAATTGCGCAAAGGACTGAGTGAAGTTGTTGACCCTGAGCTTTCGCTTAACATCATTCAATTAGGCCTGGTACGCAACGTCAAGATCACCG
The DNA here is from genome assembly GCA_964597505.1 of uncultured Anaerolinea sp. Classification (GTDB taxonomy): domain Bacteria; phylum Chloroflexota; class Anaerolineae; order Anaerolineales; family Anaerolineaceae; genus UBA6107. The sequence goes on from CAZQXI010000001.1 coordinate 152,216, forward strand.
ATGACGGTGCGATCGTAAAAATGATCCTGACCACGCCATTTTGTCCTTACGGCCCGGCCATGCTGGAATCAACCCGTCAAAAGGCTGAACAAATCCTGGAGCGTCCTGTCGGCATTGATTTTGGAATGGACAATTGGGATTTTGGTATGATGGAAGAAGGTCTTGGCGGCGAATGGGGTTTGTTTTAAAATAATCGCTATATTCAAATCGATTTAGATTCATTTGACTGGAGTTTTAATCCAAGCTGTGGATTTTCGCATTTTGGATTAAAATCATTCCATGATACGTTCAGCCTATTTTGAACCAGACCAGCCTGTCCTTTTTATCGATACAGTTGAAGCATTTAAACCCAAGATGGATTCCAAAACCGGATTCCTTTGGGTAAGTCTTGAATCAGCCACTGAGGATGAAATCAATCTTGTCCTAAGGGATATTTTTAAATTTCATCCATTAACCATTGAAGATTGTCTTAGCCTGGGTTACCAGGTAGCCAAGGTGGATGATTTTATTAATTACCTTTTCATTATTGCTCATGCGATAAAACCAGCGGCAGATCTGCACGAATTGGAAACCCTTGAATTAAATTTATTTATTGGAAAAACTTTTTTGGTGACGTGCACTACTGAAGATGTCATGTCTCCCATTGAAAAGGTGTGGGAAAGGGTACACAAGGACTTTCGCCTTTCCAATTTCGGCTCGGATTTCCTGTGCCACGCCATCCTTGACGCCTTGGTGGATGAATATATGCCGTTGATCGATCAGATGGATACTGAAGTCGAAATTCTCGAAGACAGTGTACTTGAAAAACCCGCCCCGGCAACACTTGAAAGATTATTGACTTTAAAACACAGCATCATGGAACTGCGGCGGGTGATCTCGCCCCAGCGTGAAATGATCAACCGCCTCACCCGTGATGAATATAATTTGATCGACCCCCAAAGCAGATTCTATTTTAGAGATATCTATGACCATCTGGTCAGAATCCAGGACCTTTCGGATACCATCCGCGATATTGTTTCAGGTGCCATGGATATTTATTTAAACTCCACCAGCCTGCGATTGAATGAAGTGATGAAGGCTTTGACCATTGTTTCAACCATCTTCCTGCCATTATCCTTCATAGCCGGCGTATTCGGCATGAATTTTACCCAAATCCCCACCGCCACCCACCCATTAGGGTTTTATCTTTGCTGTGCAGGTATGCTGGTGATCGGAATTGCCATGCTGATCTATTTCAGATGGCGTAAGTGGTTCTAAATCCATTATTCATTGAGGGTACATCATGGTTAAGATCATCGCAGATAGTTGTTGTGATTTAAGCTCCGAACTAATTAATCAGTTTGACATTGAGATTATTCCGCTGAATGTTCTGGTCAACGGACAGAATTATCTTGACGGTGTTGAACTCACGCCTGAGCAATTATTTGAGGCAGTAAAAACTTCAGGTGAACTGCCAAAAACATCAGCCCCTTCAGTGGCGGCTTTTGCCAAAGTGTTTGAAAAATATCCTGAATTTGTCTACATCAGCATCAGTTCCAAACTTTCGGCCAGCTATCAAAGTGCCGCCATCGCATTGGAATCACTCTCAAACGTCAAAGGTGTATTGATTGATTCGCTCAATCTGTCCACGGGCATTGGCTTGTTGGTATTGAAAGCTGCGGAACTCGCTCAAAAAGGTAAATCGCTTGAAGAGATCACCAAGACCGTTAACTCGTTAGTTCCCCATTCCAAGGCCTCTTTTGTCATTGATACGCTCGATTACCTTTATATGGGCGGACGCTGCTCTTCCATGGAGCACATCATCGGCAGCATTCTCAAAATTCGCCCGGTAATTGAAGTGCGCAAAGACGGCACGTTGGGTGTTCGCGAAAAAATCAGCGGCAGCCGCAAAAAAGGTCTGGCTGCCTTATTGGAGAATTTCAACAAGCAGAAAGATAACATAGATCCAGCGCGTGTCTTTATCACCCACACGGTCTGCCCTGATGATGCACTTTATCTGAAATCTGAAATTGAAAAACTTCTACCAATAAAGGAAATCTGCATAACCGGTGCAGGTGCCACCATCGCGAGCCACTGCGGACCCAACACGATCGGAATCCTATTTCTCACGCAACAACCATAACAAAAGGACCCCGTCAAAATTGACGGGGTCCTTTTAATTTTGAAACCAATTTCTTAGATCAGTCCGATCTCTTTGCCAACTTTTTCAAAGATTTCGAGCACTTTATCCATCTGGGCATCCGTATGTGTTGCCATGTAGCTGGTACGCAGCAATTGGTGGCCGGCATTGACCGCCGGTGAAATGACCGGGTTCACAAATACACCGTTGTCAAAAAGCATCTTCCAGAAGAGGAAGGTTTTATCGTTGTCGCCAATAATAATAGGCACAACCGGCGTGGTTGAATCGCCAATGTTGAAACCGAGAGCGGTAAAGCCTTTGCGCATTTTGTCAGCAACTTCTATGACCCGGGCGGCACGTTCAGGTTCTTCCTGCATGACATGCAGAGAAGCCAGAGCTGCAGCCGCGTTTGAGGGCGGAATGCTGGCGCTGAAGATCAAGGCACGTGCCGTATGTTGAATGTAGTGAATGGTATTCTCGTCCCCTGCGATGAATCCACCCAGCGAAGCAAAAGACTTGCTGAAGGTGGACATGATCAAATCCACTTTATCCGTCACACCCAATTCAGCACAGGTGCCGTGACCACCGCCCAAGACGCCCATACCGTGAGCATCGTCGATCATTAAACGGGCACCGTACTTCTTGGCTACTTTGGAAATTTCCTCGACAGGAGCCAGGTCGCCTTCCATGCTGAACATGCCATCCACCACGATCAATTTACCGGCTGTTTCAGGGATACAAGCCAATACTTTTTCGAGGTGCTCCATATCATTGTGACGGAAACGCTCGATCTTGCCGTAACCCAGACGGGCGCCGTCCACGATGGAAGCATGATCGTCTTTATCCAGGACGACAACATCATCACGTCCGATCAAGGCGCTGACTGTTCCCAAATTGGTCTGCATACCGGTAGAAAAGACAAGAGATGCTTCTTTACCAACCCAGACAGCCAACTCCTGTTCGAGCTGTTCGTGCAGTGCAAGAGTACCATTCAGAAATCGGGAACCCGTGCAGCTCGTTCCATAGCGTTTAATGGCGTCAATGGCTGCTTCACGCACCTTTGGATGGGTGGTCAAGCCAAGATAATTGTTAGAACCGCACATAATCAAGCGTTTACCCTGATAGATGACTTCCGTTCCCTCGTTCTCGTTCAACGCAATAAAATAAGGATAAATGCCTGACGCTTTTGCTTCTTTTGCAGTAGTGAAATTTAAACACTTTTCAAACAAATCCATGGAAACCTCCAAATAATTAGGGTTAAAAAATTGGCCCAAAATAACATAATTATTAACCCACAAAAAACAAGTTGGTTGTGATTCTTTTGAAATTTTAATATTCAACTGTATTAAGCCTATTCCCAAGTGAAGTATTGTCATGCTATGATTAATGCATTCTACTTAAGGACATAAACAATGAAATGGTTTGGTGGAATTGAAGCAGGGGGTACCAAGTTTAATTGCATTATTGCTCAGGATCCCGATCATATTCTTGCAGAAAGTACCATTCCAACCGAAACACCATCAGTCACCATACCCGCAGTGATTCAATTTTTCAAAGAAAATGAGTCCAAACATGGCATCCATCTAGAAGCTATGGGGGTCGCCTGTTTTGGTCCGGTTAACCTGGACCGAACTGATCCGCTTTATGGCAGCATCACCTCAACCCCCAAGGTGCAGTGGCAAAATACGCCATTACTTGCTCAACTTAAGGCCACATTCGATCTTCCGTATGGCTTTGATACGGATGTTAACGGTGCGGCTGTCGGCGAAGGCAAATGGGGCGCCGGACAGGGATTGGGCGATTTCATGTATGTCACCATCGGCACAGGCATTGGCGGCGGCGTGATCTGTAACGGTAAACCCGTGCACGGATTAATCCACCCCGAACTGGGTCATTTACTCATGAAACACGATCTCGATAGAGACCCCTATGCCGGTCGCTGTCCCTTCCATGGAGACTGTCTCGAAGGGTTGGCCAGCGGACCTGCCATGACCGAACGTTGGGGCATCTCAACTCACGATATGGCCGCCGATCACCCTGCCTGGGATCTCGAAGCCCTCTACCTCGGGCAGGCAGTACACAATTGGGTTGTTTCTTATTCTCCCAAACGGATCATCCTCGGCGGCGGCGTGATGAAGAAACCGGGTTTGATTGAAAAAATTAGAGTTGTGGCCAGGGAATCATTGAATGGCTATGTAGATTCAGAATTAATAAAAATAGTGAATGACTCCTACATTGTGACACCCCAATTAGGAGATCGCGCAGGATCCATGGGCGCCATCGCACTGGCATCCCTGGCAGCATCATCCAGATAATCACACCGGAGGTTACCTTGCTCACAAAACGCACCTGGATCGCCATCATCATCCTTGGATTCTTGGGCTCACTAGCCTGGGGAGTTGAAAACCAGTTTTTTAACACCTTTATCTACAACACCATTACGCCTGATCCCAGGCCGGTTTCGTGGATGGTGGCTGCCAGTGCAATCACTGCCACCCTGGCATCCATTTTCATGGGTGCTTTTAGTGATCGTATCCGTTCACGATTTGGACGAAAACCTTTTCTGCTGATCGGCTATATTGGTTGGGGCATCACTACCGCATTGTTCCCTACAGCCGCTTTAATCAATACAGTAGGAATTGCGGTTTTTATGGCAATTGCCTTTGACTGTATCATGACGTTTTTCGGTTCCAGCGCCAACGACTCTGTGTTTCACGCATATGTTGCGGATATCACAACGGTAAATAATCGCGGCAAAGTCATGGGTGTACTCGAAATTGTCACCTGGGTGGCTCTTTTGATCGTGTACGGCGGAGCAGGCATTGTCATTGACGCCATGGGTTATTTTGCCTTTTTCTATATGATCGGTGGCCTGGTCTTCGTTTTAGGTCTGGTTGCTTCGTTATTGCTTCAGGAACCCAAGATCGAAATTGAAAAGCCCAAGGGTTCATATTGGTCTCAAATTGCAGATACATTTCGCTGGGCAACTTTAAAGAAGCAACGCGATCTGCTTTTATTACTCATCTCAATCACCCTTTGGGGCGTGGCACAAAATATCTTCTTTCCTTATCTGATGATCTACATCAACACCTATCTTGAAATCCCGACCATGCAGGCCTCGTTGATCATCTTCTGCTCCATCCTCTTTGGCGGTATTGCCACCGCTTATCCGCTTGGGCTGCTGGCCGACCGCTGGGGACGCAGAAACGTGGCATTAACTGCGGTTATCGCCGAAATGGTGGGGTTGATCGCCTTCTCGCTCGCACGCGGTGTACCGGCCTTGATCCTCACCGGTATCCTCTGGCTGGCCCCCATCAGCGCATGGACGATCGCGACCGGCGCCTGGAGCAAGGATCTCTTCCCTGAAGACAAACGTGGACAATTTGGCGGTTATGTCATTTTATTCTCAGTCGCACTCACCATGGTCCCCGGGCCGTTGTTGGGCAGTTGGTTGATCACCACGTTTGGCATCCCAACCATCATTGACGGCAAGGCTGGCTACATGCCGACATCGTTAATCTTCCAGGCAGGCGGCATTGCAACCTTGCTGGCTGCCCTCCCCTTGCTAAGAATCGGTAAAAAGAAGAAAACTGACCTCAAGGAACAGGAGTAATATAAATGGCAATTCCTGAATTTGTGCTACGCAAACTGGTCGTCCCTGGCAGCCTCAAAAAACAAGGCAGCGGATTTTCGTTCATCATCAATAACACCTTTGCCCCCGCGACAATCACCCGTTTTGAATTGTTCAATTTCAATACGTTGATTCCAGGCGAGACCGTCACATTTTCTTCAAACCTTACCCCGGCTCAAAAAGCTTCGGAGATCACTCCTGAAAATCCAATCCTTACTCCGGTGGGGGTAGAAATTCTCGTCTCGGTTGAAAACCAGCACCTCACCGAAAATATCGTCGTCAAGGCTAACACCAAAGAAGTCGGTGAAATTATATTTTCCCTTGCCCAAAAGAAGGAAACCAAGAAATTCAAAAAGATCAAACCTTATTTGATCACCCAATTTTCAACCCCGCTTGAAGCCAGGATCAAGATTGATCTGACCAAATCGGGTCCTGCTGTATCGCCATACTTGTTGGGCCAGTTCGTTGAACACCTCGAACGCTGCGTCTACGATGGCATATGGGCGGCTGATGGCTCCAGCCTGAGACAAGATACACTCGAACTAATAAAACAGCTTAATCCCCCCATGATCCGCTACCCAGGCGGAAATTTCGCCAGCGGCTATCACTGGGAAGACGGCATCGGCCCCAAGGCAGAACGCCCAACCCGCCATGACGCCGCCTGGCAGGCTGAAGAGATCAACCAAGTGGGTACGGATGAATTTTTGGCTTTTTGTGAAATCATCGGCACCGAACCTGTCTTTTGCGTTAATGACGGCTCAGGAACCCCTGAAGAAGCCGCCCGTTGGGTGGCTTACTGCAATGACCCTGCCACCACTGAACAAGGCAAACGCCGCGCCGCGAACGGACATCCTGAGCCCTATCATGTCAAGTATTGGGGCATTGGCAATGAAGTCTGGGGAGCCTGGCAAATCGGCACAACCTCCGCCGAAGAATACACCAAACGATTATTAAGATTCATTAAAGCGATGCGGGAGGTGGATCCGACCATCAAACTTGTGGCGGTGGGCAACCATCCCCACAGCACGGATAAAAACGACCCTGCAGCTTTATGGAACAAAGAAGTACTCACCAAAGCCGGCGATCAGATTGATTATCTTTCATGGCACATCTACCAGCCTGACACCGAGGGCTGGCAGGACCTGCCTGATCCGCATGAACTGTTCAAGTCAGTTTGTGCCGCACCATTGGATATAGAGCAATTTTGCAGCACCATCGAGACAGAGATAGCGCAGTTCTCTCCCAACAAGAATCTTCTTCAAGCCCTGGATGAATGGAACCTCTGGCTGCCTCCCCTGCCGGGTGAGAGCAGCATGCATCAGGTGACTTACACCATGCGCGATGCGCTTTATTGCGCCTCTGCACTGGCCGTTTTCTATCGGAAAAGCCAGACGTTGGGAATGGCCAACCTGGCCCAGCTGGTTAATGTACTGCCTTTGATCAAAACGGATGCCAATACCGCTATCGCCACTTCAATGTTCTTCCCCTTCCTGCTTTTCAATCAGATGGAAACCAAGGTGGTCAACACCACCTGCCAGTCTCCGACTTTTGACAGCCAGGCCATGGGCATCAACATCACCGCCCACGAAAACGTGCCTTGGCTGGATCAATTGGTCACGATCAGCGAGGATCAAAAACGCATCACGCTGCTGCTGGTCAACCGCATGCCAGAAAACCGCATGAAAGTGGTGTTTACCCTTCCAGCCATACCGAAAACTTCGCTTGAAATCTCAGCATCGCATCCTCTTGACGCCAATACCCTTGGATATCCATTCAAGGTCAAGATACAAGAGGGGCCAAAACCCAAAAAACAAAACGGAGGCTGGCAAGTGATGCTTAAACCTGCTTCAGTCTCATTCCTGGAATTTAGAAGAGAGTAATATGTCAAAACCTTCACTAACTTTTTTTTGTGAACTTGAATCAGAACCGTTAACCAAGCTCTTTGCCGGGAACAAGTTAACCAACGCTCTATCCAAACTGGATGCCAACCTCAGCCTCGGTCTGCTAGATCTTTCTGCAGCACGAGCCGAAGTAGTCAAAAAGCTAAACCATGCGAAAATTCCGGTTACGGCTTGGCTGCTGCTCGAGAAAGACCAGGGCTATTGGACCAACCTTGATACCATTGAAGAGACGGCCATTCAATATAATATGTTCAAAGCCTGGAAGACCAAATACAAACTTGATTTTGCCGCGGTAGGCCTGGATATCGAGCCCAAACTCGAAACCGTTTCTGAACTTAATAAGAATCCGTGGAACAAGGCCGGCGACCTAGTCAGGCGATTTTTATCCAATCAGCACTATTCAGAAAACCTGGCTTCCGCCAGGGCATTGATCCAGAGTATTCGTGCGGATGGATATGCAGTCGAAACTTACCAGTTCGCCACGGTTGTGGATGAACGCAAGGCAAAATCGACAGTGCTGGCAAAAACCTTGGGGATTCCTGCATTGTTTGCCGATCGTGAAGTTTTAATGCTGTATTCCAGCTTTTTTCCAGAGTATCAGGATTCAATTCTTTGGAGTTATGCGAAAGAATGTCAGGCAGTAGGCGTTGGCAGTACAGGCGGCGGCGTTGAAATAGAGGGCATGCCTCCGCTCAAAACCATGCGCTGGATTGATCTGAAACGCGATCTACTGTTGGCCAGCAAAGCTGTGGATAATATTTACATCTTCAGCCTTGAAGGCTGCGTCAATAATAATTTTATGGACCGCCTGCTTGACCTGGATTGGAGTACGGAAGTCATTCCCCCGGAACGGTCTGCCATGGGCATCTCCTTGGTGCGTAAAGTCGGCCAGGGCGTATTGTGGACACTTTCACATCCGCTTGAAGTTGCGATTGGCGTTATCGTTGGCACCAATTTTTTGAAGCTATTGAGAAAAACTTTTACAAAAAAATAATTAAACCATATGTTTTTTTAGAACAACCTTAACAAGGAACCCCTCTCGCCGTGAACGGCTCGGGGGCGCGAAGATCGCGACCTTGTCAAGGTTGCTTTTTTAACAAATTGCCTAGAAAAGGGTTTTTTTAATAACTATTTTTTCTGTCTGTATAGATCCAGGGTTTCGACTGCGTGCCTCAAATGGGGAATGACGATACTTCCGCCTACCACCAACGCCACATTAAATGCATCGTATAGTTCTGCATCCGTCCAGCCGGCATCCACACAGGTAAGGATGTGATAATCGATACAATCGTTGCAACGCAGCACCATTGAGCCGACCAAACCAAGCAACTCCTTGGTCTTCGGGTCAAGAGCCCCTTCTTCATAAGCCTTGGTATCCAGGTTAAAGAAACGTTTGATGCCAAGATGCTCGATGTCGAGTATCCTGGCATTCATTTTCTCACGGTAAGCCTGAAAATCGTCAATCCGATCCATTATCTTAAAGGTCCTTCAGTGACGGTTTGCGTAGGTGGATGCGCAGCAGGCGGCGGCCGCGAGCCTCAAGCGCCTGGTAATCACCCAATGCCTGAGCCATGGCCATGGTTCCGAAAGATAGACCTTCGTTCGGGATATCCATATCGGATTCGGATTCGGAAGTGAACTCAATGAAAACGCCGATATCCGGTCCTCCCTTGTGAAGCTGGCCGGTGGAGTGCAAGAAGCGCGGACCAAAGCCAAGGGTGACCGCGTTGGCATGGGATTCAAGGATTCGCCGGCGGAAGGACTGCAGATCAGCTTCCATCTCGGGTGTGCGAGGCAGGAAGGCATTGATCGCCACATAGTCACCTTTGTGTACAAATTTTTTCAAGAAGGTGTCAATCACATCCTGAAGTGATTGTGCTTTCTTCCAATCGAAAATTTGGTTGGAATATACGTCGCCAGCTTCAAATTTTACGACTGGGGTGCCGAAATCCAATTTGCCGGTTTCTTTGAAAGCGGCGATGCCATTCATGGTGCGGGTTTTGGCATCCTGTACATCCGGTTGATCAAATGAGTTTACGCCAAGGATTGAGCAAGCCACCGCGGTGGCAACTTCCCACAGGTAGAATTGTGCACCTAAATCCATGGAGGAATTGACCTTCATGACCAGCATCGGCTGGTTGGCAGCACGCAGTTCCTTGCAGAAGGAATTTTCATCAGCCTTGCTGCCAATATAGATAAACAGCCGGTCTTTGCCATATTGAGAAACTGGAAGGTTTGGTTCAGTGGCAACGGGTACAATGCCTCGGCCTTCCTTGCCGCTGCTTTCAGCCACCAGTTGTTCAAACCAATTGCCAAACGCAAACCAATTCGAATCGGTTACTACGGTCAGTTTATCGAGTCCGTCAAAGGCGGCTTCGGCCATCAAGGCTCCCAAAACCACACCCGGGTTGGTATAGATACTGTTTTCGGGCTGGCATTGTTTTGCCAGTGCCTGCGTTTTCTTTAGAAATACGCTAACATCAATCCCTAATAAAGCAGCCGGAACAAGGCCAAACGCGGTAAGGGCTGAATTTCTGCCTCCGACTTGCGGATTGGCATTGATCACCTTGAAAAATTTCCTTTCGCGGGCCAGAACATCCAATTTAGTGCCCGGATCGGTGATGGCGAGGAAATGTTCCCCGGTTTTATCGCCGAATTTCTTTGAGACTTCATCCCAAAAATACTGAAAGAAAGCATTGATCTCACCGGTGGTGCCTGATTTGCTGGCAACAATATAAAGTGTTTTTTCAAGCGGAGAACGTTGGCGGGCCAGCAGTACTTCATCCGGGTTGGTGGAATCCAAGACACTCAGGTCAAGCCCAAGGTTGCCTTTGAATTCAGTCTGCCCGTTGATTAGTTTCAAGACTTCAGGAGCAAGAGACGAACCGCCCATACCTAAAAGTAGCGCATGGGTGAACCCTGCCTTGCAGCATTCGGCAAGAAGAGTTTCCAGTTGAGGCAGAAGAGATTCAGATTCCCAGGGGGCATTCAACCAATCCATGCGGATGCGAATTTCATCCTGGCCTTTGACATCTTTGGTCCATAAAACAGGATCGTGAGCATACATACGCTTCACGAAATCAAGCTTCTCAAGTTTTTCAAGCCGTTTTTGAACCGACGCAGTCACTTTTTCAATGCCTGTGACCTGTTCAAGCCTGCGGCTTTCAACACTTGCTAACAATGAAGTAAAGGCATCGGCAAATGATTTCACACCTTCATCTTCAAGTTCCTGAGTCACCACAGCCATGGAGATGCCCATTTTTTCCAATTTTGAAAGGGCTTCCTTATTGGCTGCCAGATCAGTATCAATGGTCACTTTGGCCTTACCGTGATCACCAAAAGCAGTCAGCGTGGCTGGCGGAACCGTATTCACGGTGTCGTCACCGATCAATTCCTCGATATAGATGACATCACGGTAATTGGGGTTCTTGGTGCTGGTCGATGCCCACAACGGACGCTGTTTTTGGGCTCCTTTTTTCTGCAACTGGGAAAACCGTTCGGTTGAAAATTCTTTGATAAACAGTTCGTAGGCCAGTTTGGCATTGGCGATGGCTGCCTTTCCAAGCAAGGCAGCGCCTTCGACGGCATACTTCTTGGCAATCAGGTCATCCACCTTGGTGTCTACACGGGAGACAAAGAAGGAAGCCACCGAAGCAATCGACTCTACGCTGAGTCCTTTTTTGACACGGTCTTCAAGTCCGGAGAGGAATGCGTTGATAACCGCCTGGTATCGTTCCAACGAGAAGATCAGAGTCACGTTGACGTTAATCCCCTCTGCAATTGTTTGGCGGATGGCAGGTAATCCTTCAAGCGTCGCAGGGATCTTGATCATCAAGTTGGGTCGGTTCACTTTTTGCCACAAGCGTTTAGCTTCCCTTACGGTGGCCTGGGTATCTCGAGCCAGATAAGGACTGACCTCAAGACTGACATATCCATCTTTGTGAGCAGTGCTTTGATAAAGTGGCACGAACAAATCCGCTGCATCTTGAATATCCTTAACGGCCAATTCCCAGAAAATTTCTTCGGCAGTCAAACCTGCCCAGGCCAGCGGTTGAAGTGCCGAATCATAATCTGTAGATTTTGCGATGGCATTATTAAAAATACTGGGATTTGAAGTCACCCCCTTAATTTCTCCACGTTCGATCATGCCTTTTAATGCACCATTATCAAGTAAAGAACGTTGAATATTGTCATACCAAAGGGATTGTCCCAATTTATGCAGAGCGTCCATATTGTTCAATTTGTCACCTGATTCCTTAATTTATTGTTATAAATAAACTAGTCTTTCTTACCATTTGCTTCAAGTTTTAATATTTTTCCAACCCGGCGACGATGGCGCTCTTCGGTTGAAAAAGTGGCTGATACAAAAGCCTTGACAAGTTGCCTGGCAATTTCCGGCCCGATCACACGGGCACCCAGGCACAACAAATTCATGTTATCGTGTTCCACCCCTTGTCGGGCGGAATAAACATCGGTGATGCTGCAGGCATAGATGCCTTTCATCTTGTTGGCAGCAATACATGCACCCACTCCGGAGCCACAGATCACCACTGCCCTTTCAGCTTGTCCATTCTGGATAGCGCGGCCAGCCTTTTCGGCGAAATCAGGATAGTCTACGGGTTCCTGATCATAAGTGCCTAAATCGATCGTTGAGCATCCCGCTTCTTCGAGCGCAGCAATGACTTCATCCTTTAATGGGAATCCGGCATGATCACAGGCAACAGCTATAAGCATCTTATTTCTCCGCATTTATGAGTGACTTGGCAACTTCGACAACATTCTTTACGGTGAAGCCAAATTTTTCCATCAAGATGGGTGCTGGTGCGGATGCACCATAACCCGTCATGGCAATGATCTTGCCGTCAGAACCGGTATATTTCTCCCAGCCCTGAGCAATGCCGCATTCCACGGCCAAACGTGCTTTCACACCAGGAATCAAAACGCTGTCCTTATAGGCCTGGTCTGTTTTTTCAAACAATTCCCAACTGGGGAAGGAAACGACTCTGACTGAGTGACCGCTGACGGCAAGTTCCTGCCCGGCTTTGACGATCAAATCGACTTCGGAACCAGATGCCATGAGGATGATTTCAGGTTTACCATTGCCAAGATCGGTCAGCACGTAGGCACCTTTTAAGGTACCGCTGGCAGAAGCCATTTGACTGCGATCCAAGGTCGGAAGATTCTGCCGTGATAAAGCCAACAGCGAAGGTCCGTGAGAATTTTCAACGGCTGCCCGCCAGGCCTGCGCGGTTTCGTTGGCATCCGCTGGGCGCAGGACCGTCAAATTGGGAATGGCGCGCAAAGCGGCCAGGTGTTCCACTGGTTGATGGGTCGGGCCGTCTTCTCCCAATCCAATGCTGTCATGCGTCATGATCCAGATGGTCTGCAAATGCGTGAATGCACCCACGCGGATTGCACCGCGCATGTAGTCAGTAAATACCAGGAAGGTTGCGCCGAAAGGCAAGATGCCTTTATGATAGGCAATGCCATTTACCACAGCACCCATGCCGTGCTCACGCACACCAAAATGCAAATAACGTCCAATCGGATTCTCCGGTTGGAAGGCAGTAGATTCTTTAAGCCAGGTGTTATTGGATGGGGTCAGATCTGCAGATCCGCCCATCAACTCGGGTAAAACCGCGGCAAGCGCATTGAGTGTTTGTCCAGAAGCAACACGTGAGGCCATACCCTTGGCGTCTGCAGGGAATTCAGGCAGTCCAGTTTCCCATCCGGCGGGTAATTTTCCGCTCATACGGCGGACAAATTCTTTACCTTCTGCAGGATAGGCTTTGGTATATTTTTCCAGAGCCGTGTCCCAAACTTTCTTGCTGTCCGCACCTTTTTCTCCGGCTTTGAGGAAGAATGCCTTGACGTCATCAGGAACCAAAAAGCGCGGTTCTTCTGGCCAACCCAGATTGCGCTTGGCGGCGTTCAATTCATCATCTCCAGGCGGTTCTCCGTGGGCTTTGGAGGTATCCTGGCGGTTGGGCATGCCGAATCCAATGTGAGTGCGGCAAACGATCAACGACGGGCGCGGATCCAGCTTGGCGACCTGGATAGCCTTGTCAATCTCTTCCACATCGTTGCCATCAGCGACATAAGAAACATGCCAGCCATAGGCTTCAAATCGCTTGGCGCGATCTTCTGTAAATGAAAGTTCCGTGGAACCGTCAATACTGATGCGGTTATCATCGTAACAATAGATGATCTTACCCAATTTCAAATGACCACCCAGGGATGCAGCTTCGCTGGCCACACCTTCCTGCAAGTCGCCGTCTGTAACAATGCCGTAAACATAATGATCAACGATTTTTTGATCGGGTTTATTGAATTCAGCAGCCAGATGTGCTTCTGCGATGGCCATGCCAACGCCGTTGGATAAACCCTGCCCCAAAGGACCAGTGGTGGTATCCACACCGGGCGTGAAGCCGTATTCGGGATGCCCTGGAGTGATCGAACCCCATTGGCGGAAATGCTTGAGATCATCCAAAGAGACTTTATAACCGGTAAGGTGAAGCATACTGTAAAGCAGCATCGAGCCATGCCCGCCGGAGAGAATGAAACGATCTCGGTCAGCCCAATCGGGGTTTTGTGGATCAAACTTTAAATGTCTCGTCCAAATGGTAAAAGCAACAGCGGCAGTGCCCATAGGCAAGCCGGGATGTCCTGAGTTGGCTTGCTGAACACCATCCGCGGATAAAAATCTAAGAGTATTAATGGCTTTATTTTGAAATTCGTCGTTCATCCTGTCCTCCGTAAAATATGCGTAATTTTACCACCTGCACCTTGATAATTAAGGAAAAGGATTGCGATTTTTGTCTAGACAATCCATTTTTAATGAAATTTTGATATCGTGCCATCAATAATTCAAACAGAAATGAGGATTTGAAATCAAATCACAGATTGATTGATTAATTATGATAGTAATTCTTTTGAGTCTTGCGAAATCTTGTATTTAGTATGGAAATTTTAATGATTTTTTAATTAAATACACTTTGAGTACTAATGATGTTAAAATTCAACCTAATAATCAGAGCAAGTTATTGCGCAGTGCTTTAATTTGTCTACAATAATTCTTATTTTTTTTACTTGAACCCGAATCGAAAAAGCATTTTTAATAAACGATGATGCAATTGTTTCATTTATCAAATGGTTTTTGAACTAAATAATCATCCTAAACCACTGGAGTTCATCAATGACCGTTATTTACCCACCTGAACCATTTCGCATTAAAGTAATCGAACCGATTCGGCTGATTCCACCTGAGGAACGCAGAAAAGCCCTTCAAAATAGCGGATATAATATTTTCGCGCTTAAAGCAAAACACGTTTTTATTGATCTTTTAACTGACTCTGGCACTGGAGCGATGAGTTCGCATCAATGGGCAGCGATCATGGAAGGCGACGAATCTTATGCCGGTGCAAATTCCTATTTACGTTTAGCTGATGCAGTTGAGAAGGTGTTTGGATTTCATCTTTTTGTTCCAACCCACCAGGGCAGGGCGGCCGAAAACATACTTAGCGCTGTTTTAGTTAAACCGGGCGATTTTGTTCCTTCAAATATGCATTTTGATACCACGGATGCAAATATTCGCGCACGCGGCGGCAGGCCAACCAATTTGGTGATCGATGATGCCTTTGACCCAAAAAATCTCCATCCGTTCAAAGGCAATATGGATCTCGCAAAACTCAAGGCTTTTATAGAAGAAACCGGAGTTGATAAGATCCCCCTTGGAATGATCACCGTTACCAACAATGCTGGCGGTGGTCAACCAGTCTCAATGGAAAACATCAGGGCAGTTGCTGAGCTGTATCATTCCTATGGGATTCCTTTTTACATTGATGCAGCCAGGTATGCCGAAAATTGCTACTTTATCAAGTTGCGGGAACCTGGTTACGAGAATAAATCCACCCTGGAAATTGCCAGAGAGATGTTCTCATATGCAGATGGTTTTTGTATGAGCGCCAAAAAAGATGCCATTGTCAATATTGGCGGATTATTAGCCACGAAAGATGATCTCACCTTCCAAAAACTAAAGAATGAACTCATTTTGCGTGAAGGGTTCCCCACTTACGGCGGATTGGCCGGCCGTGATCTGGACGCCATGGCTGTCGGACTTTATGAAGGCCTTGACGAAGATTATCTCAAGTACCGTCTTGGACAAACTGCCTATCTGGCTAACAGGTTAAAGGATTCCGGTGTTCCCATTATTGAGCCACCCGGAGGACATGCCATCTTCATTGATGCAGGATCGTTATTACCACACATCCCGCACCATGAATTTCCAGGACAATCTTTAACTAATGAGCTTTACCTTGCTGGTGGAATCCGCGGTTGTGAAATTGGTTCGGTAATGTTTGCCGTTCCCAACCCTGTTTCTGGTGAGGTCATTTATCCCAAACTTGAAATGGTGAGGCTGGCAATTCCCCGACGTGTCTATACACAATCTCATCTTGATTATGTTGCTGACATTATTGTTGAAATAGCAAAAAAAGCCAACACACTAAAGGGATACAAGATCACTTACGCCCCAGAGCTGCTCAGGCATTTTACAGCAAGGTTTGAACCGTTATAGAATAACTTCTAAACAAATGGGCTGTCAAATTGACAGCCCATTTCTATTTTAATTCTCGAAGTACCTTTTATTGAACAAATCGATTATATTACCTTTTTCCGCCATCCCAAAGGATGAAGGGCATATTTACTACCACTCCAGATTTGGTTAAGGTGAGTTTTCCATCCGATTCCGCTTGTAGGATATCACTTTCTGATTTTAGTTCAACGGCAGAAGTTTCATCCGTCCATTTGGTCAAAATAATTTGACGAAGTGGTGAATATCCATCAAATCCAGGGGGATTGTTAAAAACATCGGGTTGAAATCCTAACGGACCTTTGCCTGTAACACCATTTTCAAATACATACACATTTGCCAATGCGGATTCAGGTACTTGGGCCAAGGATGGCACATAAAGAACCGGTGATTTCATCATATTGGTCAACTTTTCAGCTATCCCAGGGTCAGAAGCCTCTGTGTGTGTAAAGTAGATTTCTTGTCCCTCAGCATAGGCTAAACCAGAAGGAACTTGGGCAAAGGTACCTGTGCCTTGTGGTTGAACATTGCATGCTACCATCACGATTGAAAGTAACAGTATTGATATTGTCACCATTTTTATTTTGTTGTTCATAATATTCTCCTCTAAAAAGTAAGTTAAATTTTTTTTGTGCGCAGACGAAGGCTGTTGGTTACTACAAAAACACTACTAAACGCCATAGCACCAGCAGCCAACACAGGAACCAGATAACCAAGCGCCGCAGCAGGAATTAGAATTACGTTGTAGATAAACGCCCAGAAAAGGTTTTGTTTAATCGTTGCCATAGTGGCTCGAGAGAGTTGAATTGCCCTGACTGCACCTCTTAAATCACCACTAATCAATACGATGGGAGCAGAAGCCATTGCCACATCTGTTCCAGTTCCGATGGCAATCCCCACATCGGATTGTGCCAAAGCAGGTGCATCATTGACGCCATCACCCACCATGGCGGTTACAAACCCTTGCGCCTGAAGCTTCTTGATTTCAGCCGCCTTATCGCCAGGCAGAACTTCAGCGTACACCTGGTCAATGCCAACCTCTCTGGCAATGGCCTGGGCGGTTTGTTTGTTATCACCAGTTAGCATGGCGACTTTGATGCCCATTTTGTGAAACTGCTTAATCGCTTCAATGGAACCTTCTTTGACTGTATCGGCAATTGCTATCGCTCCAGAGACGACATTATCAATTACAACCAACACGGTTGTCTTACCCTCACCCTGCAGCCTTGATACTTCAGCATCATAGGCCTTGGTATCAAACTGTCGTTCTGCCAGCATCCGTGGACTGCCAACAATCACCTGCACTCCATCCACCTGGGCTTCGACTCCATGCCCTGCGGTTGCCATGAAGCCCTGCGGATCTGAGAGTTTTAGGTCATAATTACCAGCTTCTGCAACGATTGCCTCACCCAACGGGTGTTCAGATCCTTTTTCAACAGATGCTGCCATGTGTAAAATATCATTTTCTTTATACTTGTTACTTTTTACGATAATATCAGTAACGGATGGTTGCCCTTTGGTAATGGTACCGGTTTTATCCATTACGATCATTTTCACCTGGCCGGCACGTTCAAGCGCTTCAGAAGTCTTCAGCAAAACGCCCATTTCTGCGCCTCTACCCGTACCAACCATGACGGCTGTTGGTGTTGCAAGTCCCATGGCACATGGGCAAGCTATAACTAGAACTGCGACCATCACAATTAAGGCTCGAGTAAATTCACTGACATCAGAGTTTATTGCCATCGGAGGACCAAAAAACATCCACGCAATGAAAGTCAATATTGCAATGCCTATCACGGCAGGCACAAAATAATTAGATATGCGATCCACCAATTTTTGGATGGGAGCTTTGGAACCTTGTGCTTCTTCAACAAGGCGGATTATTTGCGCCAATGCAGTTTCTTTTCCGATTTTTGTCGCTTCAAATTTGATCATCCCCAATTTGTTCAGTGTTGCACCAATAACGCTGGCACCTGGACCTTTTTCAACTGGCATGGATTCTCCCGTTAACATAGATTCGTCAACTGAAGATCGACCCTCTACGACCACGCCATCCACTGCAATTTTCTCACCAGGTTTAACTAGTACCAGGTCACCCAATTGAACATCTTCAACTGCAACTTCTAACTCCAGTCCATTACGAATGATTCTTGCACTTTTTGCTCCCAAACCCATTAATTTTTTTATGGCTTCACTGGTGCGGCCTTTGGCTTTTACTTCCAGCAATTTGCCCAACTTGATCAGCACTATAATCACGGCTGCAGTTTCGAAGTAAACATGACCTGAAAGCATCCCAAAAGTGACAGGAAGAGAATACAAAAATGCTGCTGAAGTTCCTAGTGACACTAAGACATCCATATTAGCTGAGCCATTGCGAAGTGATTTGTATGCTCCCACATAGTATTGCCAGCCCACAAAAAACTGAACTGGAATCGCAAGAACTAGCATGACCCATTTTATCCAAGATGAATGCGAAACTTGCATAGGTAATAAGCCCAGATCACCAGACATGGCAATTATGAAGAGCGGAATTGTAAAAATCAGACCAATTGTTAATTGGCGTTTCTGAAGATCAATTTCTTTCTGCCTCGCATTTGCTTCTGCATCTTCAGAATCACCTCCAAATGAAAGCGCTTCAAACCCTGCAGCTGAAATTGCTCGGCGAAGATCTGATTGGCTTACCAGTGTTGGTATATATTGGAGCTGAACTTTTTCAGTCGTAAAACTTGCTGTCACAGCGCGTACACCTTCTATTGAAGAAAGAGCTTTTTCCAATCGCCGAGCATCATTGTCATCACTCATGCGTTTTATTAGTAGATTTGCTTCACCTTCGGCTATTCCATAGCCGGCCCTCTGAACACGAGCCACAAGATCGGTTAATGTTGTCGATTGTGGATCATATTCAACGGTTGCTCTTTCACTCGAAAGATTGACTTGGGCAGATTGAACGGCCTTATCTTTTTTAAGGCTTCGTTCAACAGAGGCTACACAATTTGCACAAGTCATGCCTGTGATCGGCAAGATCAC
Organism: uncultured Anaerolinea sp.; assembly: GCA_964597505.1. Taxonomy (GTDB): domain Bacteria; phylum Chloroflexota; class Anaerolineae; order Anaerolineales; family Anaerolineaceae; genus UBA6107. The sequence continues at coordinate 171,484 of CAZQXI010000001.1, forward strand.
TTGCTTGATTTCAGTCATTTTAGCTTTCCTGAATAAAGGTTATTTCTTTACCGGATAATTAATTTCAGCCAATAAAGATTCAATGGATTCCGGGGTGGCTGGATTTTCGTAGTCTACAACCACTTCTTTGGTGGCGGCATCTGCTGAAACAGTTTTCACACCAGCCAATTCGATTAATTCGCTTTTTATAGTGTGAACGCAGTGATTGCAACTAATTGTTGGGACTGAATATTTAACAGTAGTCATCATTTTCTCCTATTTATAATTTACCGGAATGTTCATAGATTTCAGCAATTTCTTTGAGTACGCGTTCACGTTCCTGCGGATCATCGCCGCGAATGGCGGTAATGACACAGGAATTCAGGTGTTCGTCAAGGATTTGGGTGGTGACCTTGTTTAAAGCCGCCTGAACAGCCTGAATTTGACGGATCACATCAATGCAATACTCGCCATTTTCTACCATGCGGGTTACACCTTTTATGTGACCTTCAATGGTTTTCAATCTCAGTACACTTGATTCATTTTTCATGGCTCTCCTTATCCCCCCCCCATAGGGGGTGGGATACATTAAATATAGCCATTTATGTCTTATTTGTCAAGTTACAATATTGTTACTTTTACAAGATTTATATTGACAGGCTTAATAAAATCGCCCATACTATACCTGTTATGAGCGAAGCTAATTTACCATTAGGAAATCAAACCATCCTGATCACCGGCGGAGCAAGGCGTCTCGGAAAGGTGATGGCGCTGGCTGCTGCCCGCGCAGGGGCGGATATTATCCTCCATCATGCACACTCTCCCGCCGATGCGGAAGGAACCGCCTCACAAATCCGCAGTCTGGGTAGAAAAGCCTGGGTGATTGAAGCTGATCTCAATGATCTTGAACAAACCCAAATACTCATCCAATCAGTCTTTTCACTTGCACCCGTGAATGCATTGATCAACAACGCCGCCATATTTAAAGCTGTTGACCTTGCGAATACTTCAATTCAGGATTGGAAGGAGCATCTTCAAATTAATCTGACAGCGCCTTTTCTCCTCAGCCAGGCTTTTGCAGCTCAATACCAGGGGCAGCAACCGGGCAGGGTCATCAACATACTGGATTGGCGCGCACTGCGGCCTGGCAAGGATCATTTTCCATACACCATCAGCAAGTCCGCTCTGGCGGCCATGACCAGATCCATGGCGCTGGCATTAGCGCCGGACATTATCGTTAATGGTATTGCCCTTGGTGCGATTCTGCCTCCCGGCGATGAGGATTTTTCAGCTGCTTTGATCAAAAACGTTCCCATGAAACGCTGGGCAAAACTTGAAGAACTGGAAGAATTGACCGTCTGGTTGTTATCATCCCCTGCGTATATTACCGGCGAAATCATCCATTTGGATGGCGGCCGACATCTTGTTTAATGTGAAAGTGAGTTCGGATGGATAAAATTTTTATCAAGGATTTATTGATTCGCGGAGTAATTGGCATTTCAGAAAAAGAACGTGAACAACCCCAGGATATTCTCGTAAATATTGAAATTTCAGCTGATATTTCCACAGCCGGCAGAACCGATAATGTGGAAGACTCAGTCAACTACCGCACGATTGCCAAAAAAGTCTTGGCACATACCGAAACCATCAAGCGTTTTACCGTGGAAGCTCTCGCGGAAGACATTGCCAAACTTTGTCTTGAAGATAAGAAAGTTCAATCGGTGTTGGTGCGTGTTGAAAAGCCCGGCGCCGTCCGTTTTTCTCGCTCAGTAGGTGTTGAAATTATTCGAAAGCAATAACCGTATGAACGAAGCATACCTACTTCTGGGTTCCAATATCGAACCAGAGAAGAATATTCTTCTGGCTTTATCCTATTTGGAACAGCATTTCCTAGTCTACGACGTGTCTCATACCTGGCAGACTAAACCCGTCGGAAGCGACGCTGCGGATTTCTTGAATACCGCGGTCATGCTTGAAACAGACCTGGATGCTTACACGCTCAAGGAACAATGCCTCTGTCACATTGAAGAAATGCTTGGCCGTGTGCGGCAGGAAGATAAAAACGCTCCCCGCACCATTGACCTGGATATTATCGTGTTTAATGGTGAAGTATTGGACTACAACCTTTACAAGTATGCACATTTGATTCTGCCATTCGCAGAATTGCTGCCTGAATATGTTGACCCTGAAACCGAGAAAACACTGTTTGAGCTTGCCGAAGAACAGATCAAGTTAAATACAGCCAAACAGCTTAAACACCTGGCTCCCCCCAGTTAATTCCTATTTGTTACGTCCAAATAATCCACGGATGGTATGTTCCAAAAGAACAACTTTGTTAGTATCCAGATGAAGTGAGTTGAGCTGATTAAACCCTTCAGTGTAAAGTTGTTCATATTTCTGGCTTGTCTTTTGAGCGATACCCTCGTCATCCAGTAAGCTTGCCAATTTCACAGCGTGCTCTGGTGTGACCACAGATAACGACTGCCATTCATGATAAAAGGCTTTTTTATTCTCAATCCCCAGAAGAACCGGGTAGGTCTTCTTTTTTGCAACCAGGTCGCTGATGGTGGATTTTCCGGTTTGTTGAGCATTACCCCAAATCCCCAGCCAGTCGTCCTGCACTTGAAAAGCAGCTCCGATCTTGCTGCCAAAATCCATTAGCCCCTGCCATTGCGGCGCTCCAGCCTTACTGATCAATGAGCCTAATCCAAGGCAGGCAGCCAGCAAGGCGCCTGTTTTGCCTTCAACCATCTGCCAATACAGCTCCATGGGCAGCTCTTTTTGATCTTCAAAAGCAATATCCAGATACTGTCCGCGGGTGAGTTTTAAGCAAGCAGATTGAAGCAGTTTCACAGCCTGATTCACGATGTTTGGTTCCAAATATGGTTCCAGCCGAAATAAGGCAAGCTGAGCCGTGGTGAGCATGGCATCCCCGGCATTGATAGCCTGCGCTTCACCCCATTTGACCCACACGGTTTCTCTTCCGCGCCGGGTCTGGCTGCAATCTTGAATATCATCATGGATTAATGAGAAATTATGCACCAGTTCCACGGCAGCTGCTGCAGGCAGTGACTGACGCCAATCACCTCCACAGGCATGGGCAGCCAACAGGACCAACAAAGGACGAATGCGTTTTCCTTGGGCTTCAAAGCCGTTTTTCTCTCCCACCCAACCTAGCTGGTAATGTAGCATGGACTGATATTCTGCCGGATAATCCGCAAGCAATTGATCCAGGCATTCATGCAGTTCGCGGTCTATCGCGGACTGCAAATCAGAGATCACAAGCTCGTCAGTCATACGGATGAGCCTTTTGAATAGGTGTTATTTTAAGTTGTTCAATGGATTGGGCACCAACGCCAAACATGACTATGCGCAACTCCAATAGCAATTCATCGATCATTTTGACCACTTCTTCACTGGATTGTGTCGCTGCTTTCAAAAAGCCTCCCGCGATACCACCCATTGAGGCACCCAACGTCAGAGATTTGGCAACATCCAATCCTTTACGCAGACCACCCGAAGCTATCAGCGGAACTTTTGGTAATGCCTGGCTAACCTGCCGAACTGCTTCCGCAGTTGGCAGTCCCCAATCTTGAAAATGAGAACTGATGCGGATGCGCTCTTCTGATGAATTGCGGTGTTTCTCAACTTCAGACCATGACGTTCCGCCAGCTCCTGCTACATCAATACAAGCAACACCCGTATTAACCAATCTTTGTGCAGCTTTGGCATTAATCCCCCAGCCCACTTCTTTGGCGATCACGGGTACATTAAGAGCCTTACAGATCACTTCTATCTTTGCTAAAAGTCCGGAGAAGTTGGTTTGGCCTTCAGGCTGCAGCGCCTCCTGAAGGGAATTAAGATGTAGAATCAACGCATCCGCCCCAGCCATTTCAACCACCCGTTTGCACTCCTCAACCCCACAGCCGTAATTTAGCTGGATCGCGCCCAGGTTGGCATAAATGGGGATGGACGGCGCCCATCTGCGTAGCTGATATGTTTTTGCGGCATCTTCAGAATCAAGGCCCGCCCTGCCGGAACCCAAGCCTAATGCAATGCCGCGTAATTCGGCGGCTTCTGCCAGGTTTCGATTGATTTTCAAACCTTCCGCCGTTCCCCCGGTCATGGAGGATATCAAGATGGGAGCTTTAACGGATTTACCCAGAAAATCGCAGACCGATGAAATACTTGCCAGGTCAATCTCTGGCAGCGGATTATGGTCAAAGTGATAGAGGTCAAAACCCGTTTTCAGCGTAGACTGAACATCTCGATGCAGATTGATCTCAATGTGGTCTTGTTTTCTGCTTTTTGTAAGCCGCGGAGAATCATCCATTGGTCCTCAATTCCTGCTTTGAGTATACCAAAACAATAAATTATTTTTCAGAAATACACGTTCCAGGGGTGATCCGATTATCATAACTAAAATCCAAAAAAGGTGTTTTGTAGATAGCGATGCGATTTTGTGATAAAACAGTCCTTGACAGAAACATCAGGATCGTTACAATTTATGCTATCCAATAACACAACTACCGCCAGGAGGCTTTTAAGATGAGTGAAACACTGAATAAAGTTACAGAAGTCATCGTTGATGTTTTGAAAGTGGATGCCAAAGAAGTTAAAGAAGAAACCCGATTCGTCGAAGATCTAAAAGCAGACTCCATGGATCAATTCTTTTTGATCGACGGTTTTTGTGAGAAATTCGACATCAATATTAACGACGAAGATGCACGCAACATCAAAACTGTTGCAGACGCAGTGACCTACATCGAAAGCCACAAAAAATAAATTTGTTGTCTCCTGGTGCGGTTTCCACACCTCAAGACGGTATTAAAGTGTAATTAAGCCCGGGATCTCTTCAGGATATCGGGCTATTTTTACGCCAATTGCCTGAAGCGCCTCGATCTTACTTTGAGCGGTTCCTGAAGATCCTTCAATCAAAGCACCGGCGTGGCCCATGCGTTTGCCCGGCGGAGCGGAAATACCCGCGATAAACGCCACCACGGGTTTGGTCATTTCAGCAGAAATAAAATTGGCTGCAGTTTCTTCATCGTTGCCGCCAATTTCACCGATCATTACCACCGCATCGGTTCTGGCATCTGCTTCAAAAAGCTCCAGGCAATCTACGAAATTTAATCCCTTGACCGGGTCGCCGCCGATCCCTACACAGGTGGAGACACCCATTCCGTTTTGTTTCAAAGCATAGAGCACTTCATAGGTCAACGTTCCTGAGCGTGAAATCACACCAATATTTCCAGGAATGGCAATGTTACCGGGGATAATTCCAACCTTGGATTCACCAGGGGTTAACACCCCGGGGCAGTTCGGTCCTATCAGGCGGGTGCGTCTTGAGGTCAGGTATTGTTTAACTCGCATCATATCCTGGATGGGTGCGCCTTCAGTTATGCACACCACCAGAGGAATTTCGGCATCCACCGCTTCAAAAATTGCATCCCCCACAAAACGGGCGGGTACAAAAATGACACTGGCGTTAGCCCCGGTCACTTCAACCGCAGTCTGCACGGAATCAAACACTGGAACCTTGCCATTTAAAACCCAATCGCCGCCCTTACCGGGAGTGACACCGGCAACGATATTGGTTTTATAGTTCAACATCTGCTCGGTGTGAAACAGACCCTCATTACCGGTTATGCCTTGTACCAATAGTCTTGTCTCTTTATTTACCAAAATACTCATGCGATCACCTCAACGGCTTTGCTGACGGCAATGGCAGCCGCTTCGTGAAGACTTTTGGCAGGGATCAGATCCGTACCTTCCAGCAGGCGCAAGCCTTCTTCATCGTTTGTCCCTACCAGCCTAACCACAATTGGAATTTTGGTTTGCAATTCTTTGAATGCACTCAAAATTCCTCGCGCCACTTCATCACAACGGGTAATACCGCCAAATACATTGATCAAAATGGCTTTTACTTTTTCATCTGCCAGTATCAGGCGTAAAGAATCTTCCACCTTTTTGGCATTCGCGCCGCCGCCAATATCCAAAAAATTGGCAGCCTCACCGCCCAATTCCTTAATGATATCCATGGTAGCCATGGCAAGACCGGCGCCATTCACCAGGCAGCCAATGTTGCCATCCATTTTGATAAAAGATACACCGATCTTGCGACCCTGAATCTCGGTGGGCGGTTCGGCGTATTTATCGCGAAAATCAGAGAGATTGGGATGGCGAAATAGTGCATTGTCATCCAAAACGATCTTGGCATCCAAGGCAGAAAAATGTTTATCAGAAGTGATCACCAGGGGATTGATTTCAACCAGGGTGGCATCACAATCAACGTACACCTTCCAAAGATGATTTATGATCGTACTGAACTCTTGCCAATAAACCCGATCAAGATCAATGTTGATCGCCACATCTCGCAGTTGGTAATCGCGCAAGCCAAGCAGCGGATCAATCACCCGTTTTACTATTCTTTCGGGATTATTGCGCGACACTTCTTCGATATCCATGCCGCCAAAACTTGAAGCCATAAGTATTGGTTTTTGAGAATTTCGGTCGTTGGCAATGCTCAGGTAGATCTCTTTGTCAATGGAGACCATTTCATCGACCAAAACCTTGCGCACTGGCAAGCCGTTGATCTCATTACCAAGAATTTGACTGGCATAATCTTCAGCCTCATCAATGGTTTTCGCTATCCTGACCCCGCCTGCCTTGCCTCTGCCACCGGATAGTATCTGGGCTTTGATGACCACCCTGCCGCCCAACTCTTCGCTGATTTGTTTGACTTCGCCGATTGATTCGGCGACTCTCCCGTTTGGAACGGGAATATTGTACATAGTGAACAAAATCTTCGATTGGTATTCTTGAAGTTTCATCAAGCCACCTTCGCACCTGTATTCACTGCATAAGAATTATACACTCGTGTAAAAAATGAAAACAGCCCGGATGTAAAACCGGGCTGTCTTTTTTATGCAAAATCGCAATTATTCTTTCAAGAAGTTTTCGAGCGCTTCTTTACTAATGCGATAAGATTCGCCAATTTTCTTGGCTTTCAATCCACCAGAAGTAATGGCGGCAATAACATCCGCTTCAGCTACTTTCAATACATTGGCAGCCTCAGCAGTGGTCATCACAGAGGGAATGGCAGCGGCTGCAGCAGCACCGGCGGCAACACCACCTTGCGGTTGATTCTGTCCAATGCCGGCAAGCGATTGTGACAGTACATTGCCAATGCCAAGACCGGCGCCAATTCCAGCGGTCAAACCAGCTCCGCCGCCAGGATTATTGGCTGCTTCGCGCATGGCATCTGAAGCCTGTAGTTGAGCATAAGTTGCCATATCGAGCATACCCATGGCACGCAGCTCTTCTGCAGATTTTTCGGAGGGTTTCAAACTACCGATATAGAAGGATTTCAACAAACAACCGAGGGCGGCAAAGTCATCCTGAGCTTTGGCGCGGATGCCCGCACCCAACTCTTCGGTCAGGGAGATTAATTCAAATACATTCTTCTTCTCGCCGGTCGTGGAGAGAATATCCTGCAGCTTTGAAAGCAGCATGATTCTAAAGCGACCTTCGATCTCGGAAAGCTGATAAGAGCTTTTAGCTCCCATGATTTGGGTAACAAATTGCTGAGGATCAGAAATCTGGAAGCTGTAAGTACCGTAGCCGGTTAACAGGGCAACACCAAGACCAACACCAGCATTTTTAACCATGATAGGTTGGGCTGTACCCCACTTGCGATCAGGAAATTCCTTGGTCGAAACGAAATAAACTTCTGCAGTGAATGGAGTACGGTCATTAAAGGCCTTGCCAATAAAATCAGTCAATAATGGGATATTGGCGGTAACGATAGTGTGCCGTCCAGGGCCAAAGGAATCCAGAGCCTGGCCGTCGCGCATGAAGACCACGCGCTGTGATTCGCGGACGATGATCTGTGAACCAATGCGTAAATCGCATACGCCGGTCTCAGGAAAACGATGAACCAATTCATCGTTCATCTCATTTGGATATTCAACTACATCAAAAATTCGTGCCATTGGGTCTCTCCCTAAAAAAAAGATTTTCTAAACTATTGTCCGAGCTTCATCAGTTCAGACCGTTGGTTGAACGCATCCACACAATCCTGGGCTTTTTGGTTCAAATTGCGGATCGCAGCGGGTAAACCATCAGTTCCAATTGAAGCTTCAAGGTTATCGATGGCTCCAGCAATATCATCACCCATGGTTACCAGAGCAAGATCATACTGGTACATTTTTTCCAACTCGGCTTCGTTTATTTTTGTTGATTCAAAAAAGCTGGAATAGCCATAAGCGGCATTTCTTACCCTATCGATAAATTGGCGCAGTCTGGTTGAAGCGATTTCGATTTCATCGAGTACTTCAAGCTGACCAGCATTGACCAAATCTCTTTGGATGCTTGAAATTCGCGTCCACTGGGTCTGAAATTTATCAGAAACAGTTTCACGTAGCAATTTATCAGCATTTCTGCGATCCACGCGCTCGATATAGCCTTTGAACCCTGGGATTTTGGCAAATAATTTCTTGATGACATCCTGTTGAGATGTTACCCGATCAAACAAATCGCTCATTTGTAGCCTCCATTTGCAGATAATTAGCAATTCTTAACGATTATAGTATTTTTTCTTTCTGCTTACAATTTATTTTACGGTTTTTCAGTTTTAATGATTCACTTTTCTTATTAATCTTTTATTAGAAAGGCTAACCTTCAGATTTATTGTTAAGTGATTGATAAGATTTTTTCCTTTTTCGATGGATATAATCTTAATTATTCAATATCTAAAGAAAGGAGTAAACCCATGTTATTTGCACCGAAAGAAAAAGGACAAGGTTTAATTGAATACGCATTGATTCTCGTTTTGATTGCTGTGGTTGTTATTGTTGTCCTTCGTTTGCTCGGACCTCAAATTGGCGGCATTTTCAGTAATATTAATGCTTCATTATCCGCCGCACCCAATTAGTTTTTTTCATCCCATAAATCAAGCAGCCATTTCTGTAAAGTAGCTGTAATGTAAAAAGGATTGAAAATCATTCACAGGAAACTATAATCAAATTGTCGATTATTACTTTTATGAAAGGAGATTAACATGTTATTCGCCCCGAAAGAAAAAGGCCAAGGTTTAATTGAATACGCATTGATTCTTGTTTTGATTGCTGTGGTTGTTATTGTTGTCCTTCGTTTGCTCGGACCCCAAATCGGCGGAGTTTTCAGCAAAATCAACTCCTCCTTATCAGCAGTCTAATTTTTTCCACCGACGCACAAGTATTCAGAAAGGCTCTGTTATCAGAGCCTTTCTTATTTGTAAGCAGTATTTTGCCCAAAAATTAAGTAAAAATTGAGTAAATGCAGATTTATTAGCCGTATAATTAATTTGATATTTATTAGGGATGAAGGTTATGTAGGAGGTTTCAATGGCTGCAGGTAAAAAACGTAGAAGTAATATTCTGATAATCATCATATTGATCATTGCGGTTGGCGCAGTCCTTGCTTATTTAGTATTGACAGGCGCCGGTGGATTAACTGGCGGAACTCCTGCTACCAATCAAACGGAGCCTACTGCAACCCCAAACATTGATTTGGTCGATATCGTTATCGCGTCGCAATCCATCCAACGAGGAACATTAATTACAAGCGACATGGTTACAACCATCAAATATCCACGTTCTCAAATGGCAGAAGGTGTTTTCTATGGAACCATTGATGAAGTGGTTGGTCAAAAAGCCAAATATGATATTGAACCCACGGTTCCATTAACCATGAGTATGGTCATGGCTGAAGAAGGCGGTTCACTTGCCTCTTTTGATATACCTGATGGTATGACTGCCATGTCCATTCCCGTAAGTCCAGAAACCAGCGTATCTTTTGCTCCACAAACTGGTGATCATGTGATGGTTATTGGTTGTCTATTATTGTCTGACATTGATCTTGATTTTCAATCCCGTTTACCAAATAACACAAACACTACATATTCTCCTATTGATATGAATTCAGTCAGTGAAGAAGTTCAAAAGGTACTCATCACTAGCAACGGCAAAGTTAATGCATTGTCAGTTTCTCCAATTACTTCTGGTTCATTGAATTATTATGGGCGTTATGAATTGGATCCAAGTACCAATTCATTCATATATGTTACAGCTTCTGAAGCCCAACGTCCAAGATTAGTTTGCCAGACCATTATTCAAGATGCTTCCATTCTCAAAGTTGGTATGTTTACTGGTGATAGTTCCTCTCAATCTGTTGCAGCACCAACCTCAACACCTGCTGCTGCCGAACCGACGCCAATGGTTGGTTCTTCTTTTGCAGATTATGAAGGTTCAGTTACTTTGATTGTAACTCCGCAAGATACATTAATTCTAAATTACTTACTTTTGTCGGGTACCAAGCTTTCACTTGCTCTAAGAAGTGCTGGTGATGGAGCAAAGATTGTGACCGATCCTGTTACATTGCAATACATCATGGATCAAAAGAATATTATTTCCCCGGCAAAACTTCCTTATGGTGTCGAACCTAGAGTTGACTCATTAGTCTACCCCGGATTTAATGACTATATCCTGATTCAACCTTAATACAGGTCTTTATTCATTGAAAAACCGGAGTTATGATGGTATCGCAAGAAAAAATTAGCGTAGTAGTGGTAGATGATATTGACGAGTCGCGAGAAATGATCTTGCGTATGCTTCAATTTGATTCTTCCATAGAAGTAGTTGGCACCGGCAGAACCGGGATTGAAGCCATAGAATCCGCTCAGAAACTTAAACCTGATGTGATTGTCATGGATATCAATATGCCTGATATGGATGGCATTACTGCCACTGAGGCGATTCGCAAAAAAGTTCCTTATATTCAAATCGTGGTGTTATCAGTTCAAAACGACGCCAATTATATGCGCAAGGCCATGCTGGCCGGCGCTCGGGACTTTTTAACCAAGCCCCCCATGATTGATGAATTGACGGCCGCCATTCGCCGTGCTGGTGATCTGGCTCATGAAGAAAAATTGAAACAGGCTACAATCTTTCAGCCAAACGCCATGACCGGTCCATTATCACCACAGATGCTTATGCGCATGCCCCAGATGATCATGGGAAAAATCATCTGTGTCTACAGCCCCAAAGGCGGTTCCGGTTGTACGACCTTGGCCACCAACCTTGGTGTCGGATTAAAAACACAAGAAAATAAAGTCGCCATCGTGGATGCAAACCTTCTTTACGGAAATGTAGCCGTCTTTTTAAACGAACACGGTAAGAACTCGATCTTGGATTTAATTGACCGGGCAAATGAACTTGATCCAGAAATCATTGAAGATGTCATGGTAGAGAACAAGCTAACTGGTCTTCACATGATGCCCTCCCCCAAAGATCCAGAATTGAACGACGCTCATAAGGGTGAGCCAGTATCAAAAGTGTTGTCGTATTTGAAACAAATTTATAACTACATCATTGTTGATACAACTTCTTACCTCACTGAGGTTGTACAAGCCTGCTTGGACGTTGCAGACTATATAGTCTTGATCACAACGCAAGATATTCCCTCGATCAAGACCACCAATCAATTTCTGACCCTGGCCGATGCTTCAGGTATTACCAGAGACAAGATTCTTTTTGTTATGAACCGTTATGATAAACGCATTGCTATTTCACCTGAACGCGTGGGTGAGAGTTTAAAACAGCCCGTATTGGTTGCAATACCTTATGAAGAACGGATCATTACCAGCGCCATGAACAGAGGTGTGCCATTCATGGTGGATAACAAGGTTGCCCCTGCTGGCAAAGCAGTAATTTCGCTTGTAGAGGTCATACGCACCAGAATTCAGAAAGACCAGGAAAATCCCTCGTAACAATTAGGTCTGAGGAGACCAAGTAAATGTCAATCTTAAAACGTATTCAATCCGGTGAAAATCAAACCCCTTCAAACCAGGGTGGTGTTTCACCTTCCTCAACTCCGTCATCACCGATGCAGGTGCGCAAACCGCTCACCCCACCCGGTCAATCCAACATGGATACCTATCAGGATCTAAAGGGACGGGTTCAAAGCAAATTGTTGTCCGAGTTGGACCCCAGTGTGGATGTAACCGAGATCAATGAGGTTCGCAAGACAATTCAAAATCTATTCGACCAGATTCTGGTTGAAGAGAACTTTGTATTATCGAGAACAGAGAAAACAAGACTGTTTGATCAGATCGTGGCTGAAATTCTCGGTCTTGGACCCCTTCAGCCTTTGCTTGAGGATGACACTATAACCGAAATCATGGTCAATGGCGCGAAGAATATCTACGTCGAAAGACGCGGCAAGCTCCAAAGAGTTCCCCTCACGTTTGAAAGTAACGAACACGTCATGCGCATAATCGAGAGAATTGTGGCTCCGCTCGGCAGGCGTATTGACGAATCCAGTCCGTATGTGGATGCCCGTCTTCCAGATGGCTCTCGTGTAAATGCCATTATTCCTCCGGTTTCTTTGATCGGCCCCGTGCTTACCATTCGTAAATTCTCAAAAAATCCATTCACGGTTGACCAATTGATCCAATTTGGATCGTTAACACCTGAGGCGCTCCAATTTTTGGATGCAGCCGTTAAAGCCAGGATCAATATTGTGATTTCAGGTGGCACTGGATCAGGTAAAACCACCCTGCTCAACGTTCTTTCCAGTTTTATTCCCTCCGATGAACGGATTCTGACCATCGAAAATGCTGCAGAATTACAGTTGAGGCAGGAACACGTCATCACTTTGGAATCACGTCCGTCAAATATTGAAGGCAAGGGTGAAATTACCATTCGTGATCTCGTGGTTAATGCCTTGCGTATGCGCCCTGATCGAATTATTGTTGGCGAAATTCGTGATGAGGCAGCCATCGATATGCTGCAAGCTATGAATACCGGGCATGACGGCTCCATGACCACCCTGCACTCCAATAGTCCACGTGACACTTTGTCACGTCTTGAAACCATGGTGATGATGGCCGGCATGGATATTCCCATGCGCGCCATCCGCGAGCAAGTCAGTTCAGCCATTGACCTGGTGGTCCATCAGGAGCGTATGCGTGATGGTACGCGTAAAGTGGTTAATATCACCGAAGTCACCGGCATGGAAGGTGATGTTATTACCATGACCGATGTCTTCGTTTATGAACAATTGGGTTACGAAAACAATAAAGTCATAGGGCGTATGCGCCCAACCGGTCTACGTCCAAAATTTATGGAAAAAATTGAAGCTTCCGGCATCCATCTTCCGCCAAGTGTATTTGGTATTGGAATGCACAGGTAGTAGGAAACGATTATGAATCCTGTAATAATTCTTTGGGCTGGTGGTGCGTTGGTTCTTATCCTTACTGTGGTCGGGATAATTGTTTCTATCAGCAGCAGACGATCCACAGAAGAGGAACGCCTGGGGGAATACGTTGAGCCCGAAAGAGAAGTTGTTACTCATAAGAAGGAAGCATCAACTCCGGTAACCGAATGGTTGACAAAGAGAGTTGAAAAATCAAGCTTTGGTGATAAATTGGGAAAAGAATTAGCCCAAGCTGATCTCAAATTAAAACCAGGCGAATTTGTAGCTTTAATGGTCATCTTCGCTTTTATCGTCGCAATTTTGGGATGGTTCATCGGCTCACAAAGTATCTTACTGGCTGGTGCAGGTGCGATTGTTGGTGCATTCCTGCCTAGAATTTATGTCAGTAGTGCCAAGAAGAAACGCTTGATCAAATTCAGCGACCAATTAGGCGATATGCTTGGTTTGATGGTGAATGGTTTGCGTGCGGGTTATTCAGTCATGCAGGCTATGGAATCCGTCAGCCGTGAACTGCCATCCCCCATCAGTGATGAATTCCGCAGAGTCGTCCAAGAAATCCAGTTAGGTGTTACCACAGAAAAAGCACTCGAAAACCTTCTCAGACGCATCCCAAGCGATGACCTTGACTTGGTTATCACCGCAATGAATGTTCAACGTGAAGTAGGTGGTAACCTTGCTGAAATTTTGGATACCATCTCGCATACCATTCGTGAACGAATTCGATTAAAAGGTGAGATTAGAGTACTAACAGCGCAAATGGATATTTCCGCTACAATTTTAGCCATTTTGCCGGTTGCCGTAATTTTCTTCTTATATGTTATTAATCGTGAGTACATTGGCCTGCTGTGGTCCGCCGAATCAAATTCAGGACCGATCCCTTGTGGCTACACTGCACTTGGATTGGCAGTAATTTTGATCATAGCTGGATACTTTACGATCAAGAAAATGGGAAATATCGAAGTATGATACCGATACTCGTTCTTGTTGGACTTATCATTATCATTGCTGTGGCATTGGTAGTTATCGGCCTGCGTAATCCGCAAACAGTCAATGACCGACTTCTTCAGGATCGCCTTGAAGAGTTCAGCCGCGCAGGTGAACAGGTTGATCTTGAGAAACTCGAAATGTCGCAGCCTTTTACAGAACGAGTCATCTATCCACTTGCCAGAAAATTGGGCGAAATCACCATCAAATTTACCCCTCAAAACTGGCTTAATGGCATTTCCCGTAAGCTGGAACTTGCTGGAAGTCCTTCAAAAATGGATCCGACCATCTTTCTAGCCACCCAGTTCATAATGGCAGTTGTGTTTGGCGGGGTTTTGCTGCTCATTATGCTGGTTGTCGTAAAGACATTTCCGGCTGGGCAGGTCTTTTTATATGTTGTCATCATAACCCTGGTTGGATTCTTTTTACCTCAATTTCAACTTTCCACCAAGATTACAAAAAGACAGAAAGAGATCCGCAAAGCAATGCCGGATGCACTAGACTTGCTTACAATTTGTGTAGAAGCCGGCCTTGGATTCGATGCCGCTCTAAATAAAGTGACCGAAAAATGGGATACTCAACTTTCCAAATCCTTCCAACGTGTCATTCAAGAAATTCAGTTGGGTAAATTGCGGCGGGAAGCCTTGCGTGATATGGCCGAAAGCATTGGCATTACTGAAATGACCAGTTTCGTTGCGGCCGTTATCCAAAGCGAGCAACTGGGTGTCAGCATGGCAAAAGTGCTCAGAATCCAGGCAGATCAAATGCGTATCAAAAGACGCCAATTGGCTGAAGAAGAAGCTCACAAGGCTCCGATTAAAATGTTGATTCCAATGGCCTTTTTGATCTTCCCCTCTTTGCTGATTGTTTTGTTTGTTCCTGCTATACTAACTGTGATGCAATCTGGAATTTTAGGCGGTCTATGATCCTTTAATGGGAGGTCGTCGCCAAGGTGACGGAACTTGCCCTGAACAACCGACTTATGCTTCAAATCACCGATCTATTCTGGAAAAGTATGGATTGGCTCTATCCCCCGCGCTGTTGCAATTGCGACCGCCGGGGTTTTGTTTTATGTGATGAGTGTTTTACTGCCATTGAAAAAATGAGTAAAACTGTTTGCTATAAATGCGGCTATCCCACTGGTCATCAAAACACTTTATGTGAAGAATGCAGTCTGGAGCGGCCGTTTTATACCCAAATGCGGTCTTGGGCAAACTATTCAGGACCGCTAAAAACTGCAATTCATTCACTCAAGTACAAACGCAATCTTGCATTGGGTTGCATTCTGGCGAAGCCGCTGGTCAATTTGGTAGAAAAAAACGGCTGGCAAATAAACCTCGTGGTTCCCATTCCTTTAAGCCCATCGCGTTTACGTTCAAGAGGATACAACCAGGCTTCATTGATTTCACGATACCTCGCATCAAGTTTGAATATACCGCATTCATCCAACGCGGTGAGAAGAATTAGGAATACCACTACACAAACTGAGATGGATGTTAATAAAAGATTTACGAATTTGTTGGATGCTTTTTATGCAAATCCTGCTACACTAAAAAAGAGAAACGTACTGATCATAGATGATGTGATTACAACGGGAGCGACAATGAAAAATTGTACGAATGCTCTTCTCAAAGCAGGTGCAGCTAATATCTATTGCTTGTCCGTGGCGAGAGCCATTTTGCGACATGAAAAGCATCACCAAGGTTTCACTTCCAATTCAGCTCAACAATCTTAATGAGGAGGAAACAATGGAACAAAAAGTAGAAATAACGGTAAAGTACATGGAGTTAACGGACCGCATCAAAGAATATATAGAAAAGAAAGTTCCCAGATTGGAAAGATTGTTACCAGCGATTGAATCCATGAAATTTGATCTTTCTTATTCAAAATCAGCCAGGAATCGATCTGATCGCGAAGTAGCTCAAATCACACTGACCGGCAAAGGCTTTGTTTTACGAACTGAAGAAAGAAATTCAGACATGTTGACAGCCATCGATAATGCCACCGATAAAATGCAGCGTCAAATTGAAAGATTCAAAGGCAAAAGGGCCCGCGGACGCGGTGATGGTGTGCCTGCGTCAGAAGTAAATGTCAGCGAACCCGAAGTTGAGACCGGTGCAATGACCGCCATTGTTAGACGAAAATCCTTTACCCTCATCCCCATGGATGAAAATGAAGCAGTGGAACAGATGGCCCTGGTAGCTCATGAAGATTTCTTCATCTTCTTCAACATCAACACCAACTCGATCAACGTTCTTTACAAACGTCGCGACGGCAATCTAGGGTTGATCGAACCCAAGGTCGGATAACACAACAAATAGCATCTGATCCACAGGCCGGGATAACCTCCCGGCCTGCCTTATTAAATCTATCCCCAATATGACCCTCAATCTATCTTTAGTAACCTGTTTCTTGGAGAGTCTTTTCTTACAATGAATGAGTCTAAAACTGTAAACTAAAGGAGAGCAAAAACATGAACCTGGTTACAGGAGCGACCGGACACATCGGAAATGTTTTGGTTAAAGAACTTGTCAAAAGGGGTGAAAAAGTTCGGGTGTTGGTTTTAGCCGGCGAAGATTTAACTCCATTGAACGGTCTTGATATTGAAATAATGGAAGGAAACATTCTCGACAACTGCTGCCTTGGGCCGGCTTTCGCAGGTGTTGACACGGTTTTCCACCTGGCAGGCATCATTTCGATCATGCCCGGCAAGGATGATTTCGTCCATGATGTAAATGTAAACGGCACCGTCAACATGTTGGCAGCTGCTAAAGCCGCCAATGTTAAAAGGTTTATCCATACCAGTTCGATTCATGCTTTCAAACGCATTCCACACGGTGTTTTGGTGGACGAGAACGTCCCCATCGATCCGGATTCTGCCGTAGCCGCTTATGATCAATCCAAGGCTGAAGCAACTTTGGCGGTGCTTGAAGCGGTTAAAAACGGACTGCCCGCGGTGGTGGTCTGCCCCACCGGAGTGATCGGACCTTATGACTATAAGGGCTCAGAGATGGGTACCTTGATTCAGGAATGGATGATGCACAAGATCAATTTCTTGATCGAAGGCAACTACGATTTTGTGGATGTACGTGACGTCGTACAGGGCATGATCCTTGCCCGTGAAAAAGGCAAAATAGGCCAGATCTATATCCTTTCAGGTGAATTGATCAGGGTCGCAGATATGTGGCGGCTGGTAAAAGAATTGATTTCATGGCAAAAATCTTCCTTTATCAACATTCCGGTGAAGTTAGCTTCTTTCGTCGCCAAATTTACCCAGTTTTATTACAAACTCACGCGCTCCAAACCGCGCTTTACCACATACAGCATCGAGACGCTGCATACCAACGCGGTCATCAGCAACCAGAAAGCCCGCCTTGCGCTTGGATACGAACCCCGCTCATTACGCGACTCGTTGTCTGACACAGTCTCATGGTGGAAACAGCAAGTACCAAACCTATTAAAGAAAAATCGTCGATAATTGAGGTTATGACCATCGCCAATCACAATTTGTCTAAAAATGTACTTATCACCGGCGCGTCAAGCGGTATCGGTGCAAAAACGGCTGAATTCCTGGCTTCAAAGGGATTCACCGTTTTGTTGGTTGCCCGGCGTAAAGATAAACTTGCAGCCATCGTCGAAGCTATCCAAAATCGGGGTGGAAAAGCACATTATTTTGAATCAGACCTTACCATCGAACACTCGCGAATTGATTTGATGGATATCCTTCAAAAGAATAATCTTCTACCAGACATTTTGATCAACAACGCCGGTTTTGGCTGGTACGGACACTATGAAACGATGAACTGGCAGACCGGCAGGGACCTGATTGGTATCAACATCGAGGCTGTGGCTCATTTAACACATCTGGTGCTGCCAGGCATGCTGCAAAGAGGATACGGGCACATTATCAATATCGGTTCAGTCGCCGGCAAACTCCCAGAACAGGGTATTGCACTTTATTCATCTTCCAAGGCATTTTTGGATGCTTTTACCACTTCACTTTATCGGGAACTGCGGGGCAGTCCTGTGACCGTTTCTGTGGCGCGGCTCGGCCCCATTAAAACAGAGTTTTTTGATGCCGCACGCAGTCACGAAAACGGCGGCAATGTTCCCGCTGAAAAAATGGCCATTCCCGCCGAGGTAGTCGCTCGTGGCATTTGCCGCTTGATCGCACATCCTCATAAAGTGGTTTATATTCCCTGGTATCTATTCATCTCACCCCTGCTTGAGACTTTCTTTTCAGGCATCATCGACCTGGTGGGTCCGCTGCTGCTCGGAAAAAAGAAACTGCACCTCTGAACACTTCACCATTCTGTAAGCTTTCGCGCCTTGCCAGCCTTTGAGCGCTGCGCTATAATTCAGCCGTTAATCTACGGAAATGGAAAGGTTTAAAAATTCATGATCGATGTCAATGATCTTCGCAAAGGCGTAGTTTTTGAGATGGACGGGTACCTCTTCAAGGTACTTGAATATTCTTTCAGCAAACCAGGCCGTGGCAATGCCACCATCCGCATCAAGGCGCGCGATCTTCGCAAAGGCAACACCCTTGAAAAAACATTCACCTCCGGTGAGCGTATTCAAGACGTCCGCCTCGATTTTCACAATGTTCAATACCTCTACACCGATGGAGAACTCTATTTCTTCATGGACCAGGAAACCTTTGAACAGCCGGCCATCCCCGGATCTGTGATCGGCGATTATGTCGGTTACCTCAAACCCGAGATGGAATGCAAATTGACATTTTACAATGCCGAACCGATCGACATTGAACTGCCCACCACTGTGGATCTCAAGGTCACCTATGCTGAACAAGCCGTGCGCGGCGATACCGCCACCGGCGTGACCAAGAGAGTCACCACTGAAACCGGCCTTGAAGTGGCCACTCCCTACTTCGTCTCCACCAACGACACCATCAGAGTGGATACACGAACCGGCGAGTACGTTACCAGGGTCTAGTGAAAATAAGTTGATCAGACTGTCCCCGAACGGGGACAGTTTTGTATAGAGGAAACCATGAGAACTCCAGCTGGCGTCGAGTGCCCTTATTTCTACGGTGATTATTTTAGAGGCAGAAATGTAGAAGAGTGCCGCTTATTGAGCTCAAATCCCAATAACGGTCCTTGGAAGGCAGATCTGTGCAAAACCTGCCCCATCCCTGGCATCACCCGCTCCAATGCCTGCGAGAATATGACTCTTTACGCCAGTGTAAAAAAAGGGGCGTTAAAGAACAGGCGGGTAAAGGTTACGGCATATTGTTCAAAATCCAACTCGGAAGTTAAAGTGCCGCAAGTCGGTTGTGAACTTTGTCATCAAGATCTGAACTTATTGGACAAACCTGAAATTTCATGAGCGTTACCCTTCTCATTGATCTCGACGACACACTTCTGATCAATCCTCTGGAAAGTTTCATGCCGGCTTACATCAAGCTGCTTTCCAAGAAATTGTCACCTCATGTCGCGCCTGAAGTGATGGTACCGCAGCTTTTGGCAGCCACCGATTGTATGATTAAAACCCCCTCTTCAATAAACACACTTGAGCAAACATTTGATGCTAACTTTTATCCAGTGCTCGGACTTGAAAAATCCGCGATTGAGCCCTTGATCAATGATTTTTATCAAAATGAGTTCAATCAACTTCAAAGTGTTACCAAGCTACGCCCTGAAGCAGTGAATTTGATTGAATATGCCGTTATGAACCAATACACGATTGTGGTGGCCACCAATCCGCTTTTTCCGCAAACCGCCATGCGGTCACGTTTACGTTGGGCCGGATTCTCAGAAAACAATTTTCCGTTTGAGTTCGTCACTTCATATGAGATCATGCATTTCTCGAAACCCAACCCTGCTTATTATGCAGAAATATTGGGCAGACTTGGCTGGCCGCGTGGAACAATATGCATGGTGGGCAACAGTTTGAAAGAAGACATCTTGCCACCAGCAACCCTTGGAATCCCCGGTTTTTGGGTGGATGGGAAAATCGAAAAACTGGACGCCGCTCAAAGCAGCCAAATCAGGTTGGGCACACTCGACAATGTGATCCCGTGGATCGAAAAACTGCCCGATCCTGGTGGTCAGGTCAGCTTAACTGATGTGCAAGGCGTTCTCGGCACGTTACGAGCCACCCCCTTTGTTTTACAGTATTTAACCGAAAACTTGTTGGATGCTGATTGGAAGAAGAAATCAGGCTCCCAAGACCTTTCGTTACTTGAACTCGTCAGCCACCTGCTGGATGTCGAAAACGAAATTAATGCTCCGCGTATCGAAACAGTCTTGGCAGAAGAAAATCCATTTATCGCCGGAATCGACAGCGATCCCTGGGTCGTGGAACGCCAATATCAATCCACCCGTACGCCCCAGGTTATTAACGATTTTATGACACAAAGACAGCATTCCATAAAACGATTGGCAAGTCTTGGCAGCGAAGAATGGTTGCGACCTGCAAGGCATTCGTTCTTTGGTCCAACCAGTTTATTAGAATTAGTCCGTTTCATCGCCCTACATGACATTGACCACATCCGCCATGTGTATGCTTTGATTCAAACTCAATCTAAAGAATAATGTTCCAGGTTATAAGAGGTTTATTAATTTTTTAATAATCCTTGACTTTTATCTGGTAACGCCCCTTTTAGATTGGTATAATCCTTGAAAGAAGCAAACA
The DNA here is from genome assembly GCA_964597505.1 of uncultured Anaerolinea sp. GTDB lineage: Bacteria > Chloroflexota > Anaerolineae > Anaerolineales > Anaerolineaceae > UBA6107. The sequence goes on from CAZQXI010000001.1 coordinate 192,361, forward strand.
GAAAACAGGTTTGCGAAAGGTTGGAGGTATAGTGAAACCACGTAGTCAATCTTACGTCATTTATGTTCTTTTGTTCGTAGCGATCATCGTTTTGATCGTTTTTAACCTGAACAAAACAAATGCTGCTGATTCAGTTTTATCCATAAACCAATTGGCAGAACAAGTACAAAAAGGCAATATTGCCCGTGTTGTCGAAGAAGAAAACAAAATTACCGTCTATTATGCTGACGGGATTACTGAAAAAACAGTTGTCAAGGAAAATGAAACCACACTGGTTAACCAGTTGTTGGCTCTCGGTGTAACCTCTGACAAGCTGACCCCGGCGAGCGGAATCAAAATAGAAGTGAAAGCCCCGAGCGCGATTGCCGGGATTCTCAATGCCGCTTTCTACATCCTGCCCTTCCTACTGCTGGCCGGTGCCTTCTTCTTCATCTTCCGCCAGGCTCAGGGCAGCAACAATGCCGCCATGTCCTTCGGTAAATCACGTGCGCGCATGTTTACAGGTGATCATCCCACGACCACCTTTGCAGACGTTGCCGGTATTGATGAATCCAAAGAAGAGTTGAAAGAGGTGGTCGAATTCCTGCGTGAGCCGCAGAAATTCCTGGCCCTGGGTGCACGTATTCCAAAAGGTGTACTGCTGGTCGGTCCTCCAGGAACCGGTAAAACCTTGTTGGCCAAAGCCGTTTCTGGTGAAGCTGGTGTTCCTTTCTTCTCGATTTCAGGTTCTGAATTCGTTGAGATGTTCGTCGGTGTAGGTGCCAGCCGCGTACGTGACCTGTTTGATCAGGCCAAACGCAACTCTCCCTGCATTGTCTTCGTTGATGAAATTGATGCTGTTGGCCGCCAGCGCGGTGCCGGTCTCGGTGGAAGCCACGATGAACGTGAACAAACCTTAAACCAGATGCTGGTCGAAATGGACGGTTTTGACACCGATACCAATATCATCATCATGGCCGCCACCAACCGTCCTGACATTCTCGACCCAGCTTTGCTGCGTCCTGGCCGTTTTGACCGCCGTGTGGTGCTTGATCGCCCTGACGTGCGTGGACGTGAAGAAATCCTCAAGGTCCATATTAAGGGCAAACCCGTTGATCCCGAAGTGAAATTGGCAGTGGTTGCCAAATCCACCCCCGGTTTTGTCGGTGCGGATATTGAAAACCTTGTCAACGAAGCCGCTATTCTGGCCGCCCGCCGCAACAAGAAAAGTATCGGCCAGAGCGAATTTGAAGAATCCATCGAGCGTGTGATTGCCGGCCCTGAACGCAAGAGCCGACTGATCAGCGTGGAAGAAAAACGCATTGTGGCTTATCACGAAGCTGGTCACGCCGTTGTAATGAATGCTATTGCTGAAGCCGACCCCGTGCAAAAAGTATCGATCATCGCCAGAGGCATGGCTGCTGGTTATACACTCTCACTGCCTATTGACGACCGCACCCTGATGCCTCGCAAGAAAATGCTGGCCGATATGGTTGGTCTGCTTGGCGGACGTGCAGCAGAAGAACTCGCCTTTGACGATATCACTTCAGGCGCTTCAAACGACATCGAAAGAGTCACCCAACTGGCCAAAACCATGGTCACCCGTCTGGGTATGAGCCCTGAATTAGGCCCCATGGTTTACGGTCAAAAAGAAGAAATGATCTTCCTGGGTCGTGAAATTTCTGAACAGCGCGACTATTCAGAATCCGTGGCCGAAAAGATCGACAAGGAAGTACGTTCACTGGTCAACGATGCCTACGTCAAAGCTCAGGCCATCCTCAAGCAGTATCACGCTGAATTGGATGCCGTGGCGCAGAAGTTATTGGAAGTGGAAACCCTTTCGAAGGAAGAATTCGAAAAAATCTTCCCGCCGCCTGTACCTCATAAAAACGCAACACCGACTTACGCAACACCACATGACTAAAATAATCGGGAGCCTTACGGCTCCCGATTTTCTTTATTTTGTTGTATCCAATTTGATCAATTCCCTGCGCAGTACCTTGCCGATTGGTGACTTTGGCAGCGCATCAACCGCCACAATCTCTTTGGGTATCTTGTAGCCCGCTAAAGATGATCGGCAGAATAACTGCACATCTTTGGGGTCCAACGGCGCATAATCGCGCATTACCACCCAGGCTTTTACAGCTTCGCCGGTGGTTTCATCATCCACCCCTGCCACTGCCGCTTCGCTGATCTTGTGATGCCTGACCAGTACTTCTTCAACTTCAGTAGGCCAAACCTGCAATCCGTTGACTTTAATTAATTCTTTCAACCTTCCAAGGATGTAAAAATAGCCGTCCTCGTCCATTTTGGCAATGTCGCCGGTATAGAGCCAATCCCCTTTCATCGCCAGCGCCGTTTCACTTGGTGAACCAAAATATCCCACCATAACCTGCGGACTGCGGATGAGCAGTTGGCCAGATTCACCGGGTGCCATGATTTTAGAATCATCTTCAAGATCAACAATTTTGCATTCCACATCAGGCAGAGGCAATCCAATCGATCCATTGCGGTTCTCGCCCTTTATGGGATTACAGTGGGTTGCAGTTGGTGCTTCTGAAAGACCATACCCCTCAACCAGTTTTCCTGCGGTCAGTTTTTCGAACTGTTCGCGTGTTTCGGGCAGCAGCGGTGAAGAACCCGAGATGCAGGCTTTAATGCTGCCTAGATTGACCTCTCCCGCCAATACCTTGGGATGGCGATTGATGGCCTGATACATTGACGGCACACCCGGAAAGAACGTTACCTTGTGTTCCTGAATGAGTTGCAGTGTATGATCAAGATTTCTTGCGTCGGGCACCAGTACGATGGCCGCCCCCAAGGCAATACCAACATTCAACCCGATGACCATGCCGTAAACGTGATAAAGCGGAATGGCCGTTAAAAAGGTTTCTTCATCTGCTTTTAGAGTGGTCAGCCATCTTGAAAATTGGGTGATATTGACGGATACATTGCAGTGAAGCGCCAATGCTGCCTTGGGCAGACCGGTTGTTCCACCACTGAATTGCAGAACGGCAGGGCTGATTGAAGTAACAACAGGCAGTTTCATTCGTCCATCTGTCTGCTGTATGCATTTTTCAAAGGAAATAAAATTTACTTCCTCATAGACTTTTGGGAAAAGCTGCTGATCCGTTTTGACATCTACCAGGATTAAATGTGCGCTGCCTGATTTGTTTTTTAATTCAAATAACTCTTCCGCTCTTGTCTTTAATCCAATGAGTATTTTTGGGGTAACGATTTTGGTTTGATACTGCCATTCAGGCAGCGGGTAAAGCGGATTCATGGCTGCGACCACACCGCCAGCCATCAAGGTGCCAAAAAAACTGATCACAAATTCAATTGTGTTGGGCAGGCAGATCCCCACCCGATCGCCAGGGACCACGCCAAGTTCAACAAGGTGTTCAGCAAAATTGCGGCTCGAAGAAAGCAGTTCAGCGTAACTGATAACCTTGCCTTCGCAGATCATTGCCATCCTGCCTGGAGTTGCTTTCGCCTGCTTTATCAGAAAATCCTGAATGGTGAAATCTGGATATCCTAATTGTGCCGGCACTTCAGGGTCATAATGCTTGAGCCATGGTTGTTGATCTTTCATTTCTCTCCTGCCAGCCAAACTGAGATGGATTGCATAATGCCTGGCAACGGATCAGGGGTCATGGCATGCCATTCAATCAATTCGTCACCGGGTTTAAACCAATTCGCCTGCCGCCTGATAAATTCACGCGTTTTCTTTCTCATCTGGATCTTGGTCTCCTCAAGTGTGATATCCCCATGTATATATTGAATCACTTCACGATAACCGATGGCAGAAAGCGTCGGCAGGGATTCATTGTATCCTTTATCTAAAAGATCTCTAACTTCATCCACTAAACCTTGTTCAAACATTGCTTCGATCCGGGCATCCACCCTGGCATAAAGTTCCTCTCGTGGACGGCTTAATCCGATCAGCTTAAAATCCAGGTCTGGAGGTTGTTTGTCTTTTTGAGTCGAGAACAACACCCCCGTGGTGAACATCACTTCCAATGCGCGGATGGACCGCCTCAAGTTGTTGGCATCCATTTTTGCCGTAGCATCAGGATCTATGATTGACAAGCGCCTGTGAAGTTCAGCCGCACCGATTTCCTGTCCAATTTTCTCAAGTACTTCGCGCATCCGTGGATCCGGTAATACGGTGGGAATGATCCAGCCTTCCATCATGGAACGGATATACTGACCGGTTCCACCTGCGACAATGGGCAGTTTTCCACGAGCCTGGATGTCAGCAATGTTTGTTATCATTTGTTGTTGAAAAGTTGCCAGCGACCAGATCTCATCGGGTTCGGCCAGGTCGATCATATGATGCGGTGCCTGAGCCATTTCACTTTTTGTGGGTTTTGCGGTTCCTATATCCATACCACGGTATAAGAGGCGGGAATCTGCAGAAACAATCTCACCTTCCAGTTTTTGAGCCAGGCGGATGGCAAGTTCAGTTTTTCCCACAGCCGTGGGGCCAACCAACACCAATACCCGTTTTTGTGCGATATCAGGCAGCATTTTCAAACCATTCGATTTGCGGATTTTGAGAATTAATTACACCGGTGACAGCAATCACATCCATGCGCCAGTTATTTTCGAATTCAGGGTGATCTTGCAGCCAATTTTCCGCGGAATCTATCATGTGTTCCAGTTTTTCCTCAGTTACAGCTTCTTCAGGATATCCGGCTTGAAGGTGAGAACGAGTCTTGACCTCAACAAAAACCAGTGTTTCTTGATCAAGAGCGATCAAATCAATTTCACCCGCAGAGGTGCGAACATTTCGAGCAACAATTTTAAATCCCTTGCCTGCCAGGTAATCAGAAGCGCAGTCTTCTCCCCACTTGCCTATTTTTTGATTGCGTCCCGGGTGATTCTGATCTTTCACGCAAGACCTCCATTTTGGCTGTTCAAATTCTACCTTAAGTTTGAAGAGAATTTCCGTTGGGAATGTTTCAAGTTTCTTAATACCTGTTAGAATTGAGAAAAATCAGGAAAAAGAATGCCAACTGCTGAACTGATAGCCATCGGTACCGAATTATTACTTGGTGAGATTGTCGATACAAATACTAAATATCTTGCCCGGCAGCTTAGAGATTATGGGGTAGATCTTTATCGCAGCACGACTGTTGGCGACAACCTCCAACGCATTACTTCTCTCATGCAAGAAGCCATGTCACGCGCGGATATTGTGATTACCACCGGCGGCCTCGGCCCAACCGTGGATGACCCCACCCGTGAGGCTGCAGCCCAGGCCTGCAATACCCACAACGAATTTCATCCAGAGTTATGGGAACAGATCAGACAGCGTTTCCTTAAGCGCGCTATGAATGTATCTGAGAACAACCGCAAGCAGGCCATGATTCCGGCCGGTGCAGTCGTAATAGAAAACCCAGTGGGTACAGCTCCCTCCTTCATCATCCCCCAAAACGGAAAAGTATTGGTCTGTCTGCCCGGCGTTCCACGCGAGATGGAATATCTGATGCAAGCATCTGTCATCCCGTGGTTGAAGGACCATTTTTCCCTTTCTGGCATCATTAAAGCCAGAGTGCTGCACATTGCGGCCGTTTCAGAATCCAAAATAGACGAAATGGTGGCCGACCTTGAAGAAATGACCAATCCCACCGTTGGCTTGCTGGCCCATCCTGGCATTGTGGATATACGCATAACTGCGAAAGCGGAATCTGAGGAAACTGCCAATCAAATGATTGACGCCCTCGAATCCGTCATCCGCCAAAGATTAGGAACGGATATCTATGGAGTGGATGATGAAACACTCCCCCAGGTCATTCAAAAATTAGCAGAAAAAGGGTCAAGTCCCATTAAAGTGATCCTGGGAGGTTTCTCACCAGACACCTTCAAAAACCTTGAAGGAAAAAACTTATTGGTTGAGCGGGTTGAACCACAAAACTTTTCCAAAGTGGTTATGCCAGACCAACAGTTAAAAACTCCTGTTTTCACCTGCCTGTATACACCCACCCCCGAGCTTTCTCGTATCGATCTCAATTTTTCATACCCTGATTTGACAGATACCATGACCAGGGAATATATGGGAGCTCCAGGGCTGCGCGAAGAATGGGCAGTTAATTTCTGTTTGAGCTTCATTCGTCATCAACTTATCTCAAAGGTCCACCCAGAGGAGAAAAATGACCCAAGCTGATCTTATCCTTAAGAACGCCATTGTCTTAACCATGGATCTGGATTACTCACAGTATGATCCTGGTGCCATTGCCATTAAAGGAAATTCGATTTTGGCGGTTGGGGATGAAAAAGAAATCCTGGCAAACTATACATCTGACAAGATTATGGATTGCGGTGGTAAAGTGCTCATGCCCGGGCTGGTCAACGCTCACACACATGTGCCAATGAACCTGCTGCGCGGCCTTGCAGACGACTTGAGACTGGATGTATGGCTGATGGGCTATATGATGCCCGTTGAGCGCGAATTTGTCTCTAAAGACTTCGTCACCCTTGGCACTCAATTGGCCTGCGCTGAAATGATCCGCTCGGGGGTCACCACCTTTGCGGATATGTATTATTTCGAAGAAGACATCGCCAAAGCCACGGCAGATATCGGCATGCGCGCCCTATGTGCCCAATCGGTAATGAAATTCCCCACGCCAGACGCCCAATTCTTTGAACAAAGTCTTGAAATGTCACGAGATTACATCAGCCGTTGGAAGGGGCATGAGTTAATCGTCCCATCCGTGGCGCCGCACGCCCCCTATACCTGCCCTCCCGAAATTCTAAAAGCCGCAGCCGCCCTGGCTGTGGAATTTGACGTGCCGCTGCATACCCATCTTTCAGAGACCGCCTATGAAGTGGAAAACATGCGCAAAGAAAATGGCATGCCGGTCATCCCTTATGTTAAAAAACAAAACTTGTTTGATGCCAAGGTTCTGGCCGCTCACTGCGTCCACGTGGATGATGGCGAGATCCGCACCATGCAGCATTTTGGGGTGGGTGTGGCTCATAATCCTTCTTCCAATCTCAAACTGGCGTCAGGGGTTGCTCCAATTAAACGCATGCTTGAACTGGGTTTGAATGTGGGCATCGGTACAGATGGTGCTGCTTCAAACAATGACCTGGATATGTTCGAAGAAATACGCCTGACCTCCTTTTTACAAAAAGGATTCAGCGGCGACCCCACCACCCTGCCTGCCCGCCAGGCTCTGTTGATGGGCACCCGTCTCGGAGCCCAGGCGATGCACATGGGACACATCACCGGGTCTCTAGAAGCCGGCAAACGGGCAGATCTGATCCTCGTGGACCTTTCCCCCCTGCACAATAGTCCGCAGTTCAAACACAACCCGCAAGGCACTTATGCTCAAATCGTTTATGCCGCCAAAGCGTCAGATGTAACGGATGTGATGGTAAATGGGAAGTGGCTGATGCAAAAACACGAATTGCTCAACATAAACGAGGAAGAAATCCTCAGAAACAGTCAGGAATATGCCAGAAAGATTGACTCTTTCCTCATTCGCCGTGAATCTTCCGTGTTATCAAAATTAATCGCCATCGGCGGCGCCGCAGAAGAAGAAAGCTTTGAAATCCAGATTAAAGTGCGAGTCAAAGATACTGAACCGATCTACAAGGCCTTGCAAAGCGAGAAGATCGAGATCTTGCGTAAACGCCATTATCGCGAATTTGACATCTATTTCTTCTTCAAAGATGCAGAACAGGGCATCTTGAGGTATCGCGAAGATGAATTCCTCGGACCCGAGAACAAAATTGAACAAGTTCGCTCAAGGTTGACCCTGATTGGTCAAACCATTGAAGACCGTTTCCCGCAGGAAGTACTGCTCTCACGCAGCCGCTATATGGCCGCCGCAACGCAGAGTCCGCGCTTCTACCGCGAATATTTCAAACCGCTTATTGAGAAAGAAATTGAAAAAGACCGCATCCGCTTCTTGGTCAGGTATGAAGGTTTTGAGTTCTTTATCAATATCGACGAGATCACCAAGCCGCATATCGGATACTTCCTTGAAGTGAAAAGCCGCACCTGGAGCCGCCAGGACGCCGAGTTGAAATCCACTCTGGTCACCCAGTTGATCGATTTCCTGGGCGGAGACTTAACCGAAACAACTTCGGATGATTACATCGAAATGGTGAAATAAATTGTTGATTCTTACATTGGTTAAGATTAGAATCTGTTTGAAAATCATATCGGTAATTACAGATTCTACTTGATCGGATGGAAAGGGTAAGATCATGGCCTTGCAGCGTAAATCAGGAATTCTGTTACACCCCACCAGCCTGCCTGGGCCTGACGGTATCGGCGACCTTGGACCTGAAATCTACCATTGGATTGACTATTTGGACCAATGCGGCTGCCGTTTATGGCAGATTTTACCGTTAGGACCGACCGGCTACGGAGATTCACCTTATCAGTGTTTTTCAGCTTTCGCTGGCAATCCCTATTTAGTCAGTCCACTGCTTTTGCTCGAACAGGGTTTACTGCTGCCTTCTGATCTTAGCGACCGTCCAGTATTTCCAAACCATTGCGTCGATTTTGGACCAGTCATCACCTGGAAAATTACGCTCCTTGACCGCGCCTACGCACATTTCATCAAGAATAAACCGGCCGCCATCAAAAAAGCCTATGCCGATTTCTGTTCAAAAGAGAACGATTGGCTGCAAGATTTTGCCCTGTTTATGGGCATTAAAGAGGCTTTTGGCGGGGTTTCATGGGATCACTGGACTGAAGAGTACCGCAAGCGCAATCCAGAGACACTGACCCTTTTTGAGCGAGAACACAACGCCGCCATCGAAAAACAAAAGTTCCGCCAATTCCTGTTCTTCCAACAATGGGATCAGGTTCGGGAATATGCACATAAAAAGGATATTCAGATTATAGGGGATATCCCCATCTTTGTTTCCTATGACAGCGCCGATGCCTGGTCGCATCCTGAATTGTTCCATCTGGATGTCAAAGGACTGCCAACCTGTGTGGCTGGTGTTCCGCCTGATTACTTCTCCCCCACCGGTCAATTGTGGGGCAATCCCCTCTACCGCTGGGATGTGCATAAAGGACAGAATTATGCATGGTGGATTAACCGTTTGCGCGCAACACTAAAAGTCGTGGATATCATCCGCCTCGACCACTTTAGAGGATTTTATAATTACTGGGAAATTCCATATGGATCACCAACAGCTGTGACCGGTAAATGGAAAAAAGGACCCGGAAAATCAGTCTTTGAAGCCATTGAAAAAGAACTGCATGCCCTTCCCATCATCGCTGAAGATCTCGGCGAAATGGATCCCGGTGTCTATGCTTTGCGCGACGCGTTGAATCTGCCTGGAATGAAGGTACTGCAGTTTGCATTTGCATCCGACGCATCGGATCCTTTCCTGCCGCATAACTACCCATCCAACTGTGTCGTTTATACCGGCACGCACGATAACGACACCACGGTTGGCTGGTACAGCCAGGCGGCGGAGAAAGAACGTGATTTTTGCCGCCGGTACCTGGCACGCTCGGGTGATGACATTGCCTGGGATTTGATCCGGGCTGCATGGAGTTCAAAGGCTAATTTTGCCATTGCACCTCTGCAAGATTTGCTCAACTTGGGAACTGAAGCTCGTATGAACTACCCCGGTAAACCTGCCGGTAACTGGGGTTGGCGTTTTCTTTCAAGTAATTTGTCAGATCCGCTGGCAGCCCGCATGAAAGAACAAAACGTCCTGTACGGCCGTATGTAGATAATTCCAATCTGACGAAAGTCAATCATCAGGCAACTCAAACAGGTTCAACTTCCTGTTTGGGTTGTTTTTTTTCGGCTGACCTTGAGGCGACAAAAATACCCGCCAGGATCAATAATCCTCCCCCAACTTCAAGCCAGGTCGGACTTTCACGCAGGAAAAGATATGCCAAAATCACGGTCCCAATCGGTTCACCCAAAAGTGCAATGGATACAAAAGCCGCCGAAAGGGATTTCAGAAAATAATTAAATGTCGAGTGCCCTAATAGCTGCGGTATCAAAGCCAATAACACAATCCATATCCAGGTGGAAGGTGCAAAATCCATGACTGAATTTCCTGATATGATCACCAAAATGACCAGAACCAAGGCAGCCATGCCATAAACGAAGAACGTATAAACCGGTAATGTGAGCGTATTGCGTACCCGTCTACCGATCATCAAATATCCGCCTGAGCAGAATGCTCCCGTTAGAGCCAACAGGTTGCCAATAAACGCCCTGCCAGAAAACATGCTGCTGAAGGGGATGCAAGAGATTTGACCACTCGATATATGGCAGGCGCTGTTGAGACCCACAATTACACTGCCCAGCAGGGATATAGATAATCCAAGGAAGACCAGTGTGTTGATTTTTTCCTTGAGAAAAACAGGAGAAAGCAATGCCACCCATAACGGCGCAGTGGCCACCAGCACAACGGAGCTGGCCACGCTGGTATATTCCAGTGATGAAATCCAGGTGGCAAAATGCAAACCGAGAAAAAGTCCGGCAAGCATCAAAAACCAGAACGTCCGCGGTGGAATGGATTTGATTTCATGCCATGAACGGAGGAGCACAAAGGGTGCGAGCAGCAAGGTGGCAATCCCGAGCCGGCCCGCTGCAATGACCAACGAAGAGGCCTGGCTTTGTGCAAAACGAATAAAAAGTGAAGCTGTGGAGACAGCCAGAATGCCGAAACACAAACCCAAAACCGGTGAAATGGTGTTCGCTTTTTTCAATGAATTATTCCGTTGTAATTTTGGTTTTTTTTATCAAGATACTCTACTTCACTTGACAAAGCCATTTTCCTTGACTAGAATCTAATTGTACTAGAGATAATCAAGCGTTAATCGTTGGAAAACCAATTGGTCTGGAGGAGGAAAAAATGCCTTACGAATTACCGCCATTAAGATATGCAGTGGATGCCCTTGAACCTTTTATTGATGCCCAAACAGTGGAAATCCATTATGGCAAACATCATGCCACTTATCTGAAAAACCTGAATACCGCCATCGAAAAACATCCCGAATTGTTTGCTTCACCCCTTAAAGATGTTTTGACCGACCTTAACAAGGTACCGGAAGATATTCGGTTAACTGTTAAAAACATGGGCGGCGGCGTCTACAACCACAATGTCTATTGGACATGCCTGGCTCCCGGCCAGGGAGGTGAACCCCTTGGCAAGTTGGCTGGGGCTATTACCAAAAAATGGGGCAGCTTTGAAGCCTTCAAAGCTGAATTTGAGAAAGCCGCGCTTGGACGTTTTGGCAGCGGCTGGTGTTGGTTAAGCAAAGACAAAAACGGTGAATTGGTGATCCATACCACCGCGAATCAGGATGCACCCATGCAGGAAGGTTTAGATCCCCTGCTGGTTATTGACGTTTGGGAACACGCCTATTATCTGAAATATCAGAACCGGCGTGCCGAATACATCACCAATTGGTGGAATCTGGTCAACTGGCAGGAAGCCGAGAATCGGTTCGCCTGAAATTTCAAAATATCACATCGGAGGTTTAAATGGCAAGAGTTATTACCAGTTTATGTGTGCGTGAAGGCGCTTGCGCCACGGTTTGTCCTGTAGAATGCATCGTCCCCGGAAAACCCGAAGACAAATACCCATGGTATTACATTGATGCAGAAACCTGCATTGACTGCGGTGCCTGCGAATCAGAATGCCCGGTTGGTGCCATCTTCCCCGAGGATGAAGTGCCCTCTGCCTTCAAAGCCAAGGGCGGCGAAACTCAATCCATGCCCGTTGGAACTGCCGGTTTCACCACCGTCTACGACGGCAAGAATCATGACGGCGAACCTGTACACCTCGAAGCCACCAAGAAATTGGCAGCCGGTGATGTGGTTGATCTGACCCCCGCCATCCAGGCCAATAACGACTTCTTCAAAAGCGGTCCCGGCTACAACGCCAAGTAAGATTACAAATAATAAACAAAACAAGGGCATTTCAAATATGAAATGCCCTTGTTTTAATAAGTCTCTGTGTAAAAAACTTTATCAATACATTTCCACTTTCCTTACCCGATTACTAATTACGAATTACTAATCACTTTTTTATTGACACGCATTTGAAAGATGTTCCTCGAAGGTCTGAGCGAAAACATGAGACCCTGATCCATCGCAATTAGCGCGGAAGTAATAATACGGGCTGGCTTCGGGCTGGGCTACCGCCAAAATGGACGGCAAATCTGGGTTGGAAATGGGATGGTCCGGCAACGCAGGAATAATATAAGTGTTAAAAGGCGATTGCACTGATAGGTCGCTGACAGCCAGAGGTGTTTTCCACCATCCGCCCCACGAGTCGCTGTAGCCGAGCGCATATTGAACGGTGGGATCCGTCTCAAGCTTCATGCCGGCGGCCAGACGGTTGTAAAACACGGATGCCATCAATGCTCGTTCGCTGTCATCAAATGTTTCACGCTGAATAATTGAGGCCAGCACAATAGACTGCCTGAAAGAAAGCCCGTTATCTTGCAGTTGAGCCTGAACTTCGGCGCTGACCGAGTCTTCGAAACGCTGGACAAAGACCATCACCAGGTTTTCAGCACTGATCTTTCGATTAATCACATATTCACCAGGGAACAAATATCCTTCCAATGACAATAAACCTTGCAGGTTGCCTGGCAAGTTAAGACTTATTGGGTTTTTTACCACCGCCATGAATTCTTCTGGAGTGACTTCGATGCCTGAGGATGGCAGCGCGGCTGCAATCTCTTCAGCCCGCCAGCCTGGATAAATATAAAAAGGAACGTCCGCAGAATAAGCGGATTGGATGGATTGTGAGATCTCAATCGCAGTCATGGAAGGTGAAAGCTTGAAATCACCCGCTTTGATCTGGGTATCCATCCCCTTATAGATCACATAAAAGCGAAATGCCTCCCAGCTTGAAATGTAGCCGTTCTGCTCAAGCGCCATGGCCACTGATGTCACACTGGCCCCTGAGGGGATGGTGAAAATGGTTTGGGATTCAACCAATGATTTTGGCATGGTCAATCGATTTTCATTGACCAATACCTGCAGGCTGTAGGTCCAGCGCTGCATGGGGGTTAAGTTTTCAGCCGCCGGCCCAAAACTGCCTTCCGCCAGAGTGGGTACTCCCAGCCATAAAATTGCTATACCGACAATGGCCATTAAAAAGATCAACAATAACGGTACCAACGGATTAATGGTTGATTTACGCATGGTCTTTTCCATCCTCGAAATGTTCTTCCAACCAGTTCTGCAATATTACTGCAGCTGCCACCTCATCAAGGTGTCCGCCTCTGTTCTTTTGGATCGCACCAGCTTCAAGACGAATATCCCTGGCTTTCTGCGTACTGCCGCTTTCGTCATAAAGTTCGACAGGCAGACCGGAGCATTTGGCGAGTTCCTCAGCCACCTTTTGAGCATGCCGTGTCTGGGGTCGTTCCTCGTTATTTTCACCCAAGGGACTGCCAACAATAATTCTAGCAATTGAATTAGATTGCGCCAATTTCGCAATTTCGAGACAATCCTGTTTGAGAGACTCGTGCTTTATTACACATAATCCACGTGCAAGGGTTCCAGTTTCATCACTGATGGCCAACCCGATTCGTTTTTCTCCGGGGTCCACTGCCAGGATTCGACCTGTCATTGTACCCCCCCGTCCACAAAGTGGATATTGGTAGGCAAATACGGCATCCACGGCCAAACCCCCAACCATGTCTTTATCAGTGCCGGGGAATTTTGAGCAAAGAGATTTGAAAAAACTGATTGTGCATCTTTGACTTTCATCCCAGCCAGTGCTGCTGCAGTTGCTTCTTTATTCCAATTTTGGACCAACAACCTGGAAGCATTAATCGTCCAGGTGGCTTGTCCAAAATCATCCACGCGGAAATCACCGACCCTGTTCAAAGAAATGATGTCGTTCATGGGAATATACCCGTCAGGGAGGTTGGAGGTCAAAACCAAATCCGCGATAGCGTTAAGATCATTAAGTTGGTAGGTAAAGATCTTCAATCGCACGTTCAACCGCAGCACGGCTTCATCAGCAGGTTCGCCAATCTGATTGACCCGTTCGCTGAGTAGAATTTTATCCATGGCGAGACTGGGTTCAATCAAACCAACCCCTTCCACCAAATCCGCTTTGAGACTGACAAGTCCCTGATCCATCAAGTCTGCAAATAATTGTCTTTCCAGCACGGCATAATCTTCTTCCGTGGGAGTGGGGGTTTCAACTCCGCCGCCTCCGTTTATGTCGCCAGGATTGCTGACACTTACCAGCGTATCCATCCCACCTGAAAGTGTCCAGGTGGAATCGGCTGCCAGGTTGCTTTCGGCACCAGCCACCAGCGCTTCCACTTTGCCAACCACGGAACTTTTCTGCCCTGCCGGAACCTTAACATCCTCGATGAGAGTAAAGCTCGACAGGGTTTGATCACCTGCCAAAAAAAGCGTACCGGCTGGCAGGGTCACAGCTGTGGCAGTGAGGTTGGTTAGAACCACTTTCCCGGCTGCTTTTGTAGTCGGGATGCTCACCTTTCCGCTGCTGGGCATGGATTTTTCACCGCTTACCTCGACAAACACGGGTTTTGCGGGAATATTTCCAGAAGGATTGATGCCCGAGAAAACCTCGGATGCTTTTATTTTAATTTCTACTTCCTGGCCTGTGGTTACAGGGTAATATGTCACTTCAGCTTGAGGCAAGAGCACGACAAAAATGGCCATCAAGGCCGCCAGGCTGATCACCAAAGCCAAAATCCTGATCAACGGATTAGACCGTTTAGAAGCAGGTTGATGTGGAAGTCTGGCTTTGATCGCTTTAATGGCATCCACCCCTTTTGGCACTTTATTGGCCAGGCTGCCGTGCGCGTCAGGCTTCCAAACCGCTTTTTCGGCTGCAGAGATTGATGAATACAGGGGCAGGTTTGAATCGAGCGCCCACTCGCGTACTACCGGATGGTGGGTAACCAATGCCAGTTCCGCACCCAGCGTTTTAGCTTCGCGGTTGAGCAGAACCAATTCCAGTTCGTTGTGCAGGATCTTGCCGTGTTTTGGCCAAACCAAAATCATGCGCTGACAAGACTGCCAGGCCATCTTGTCTTTAATTGAGATGACATCATCATGCACTTCAAGTTGGATTACGTTGGTTTTCATATCAATAGGTGAATTATACCTGAAGCAAAATAACAAGAAAATCAATACAATTTGATCCACTCTTAATTATTTGTGAAGAAACTCGTGAAAAGCTATAATAAATCATAGAAACGAGAGGAAATATGAAAAAACTATTCTTAATCACACTTATCATGGTCATGTTGCTGACCTCCTGTAATTTACCCACCGGTAATGCAACGCCAGCCGTGGATGTCATCGCCACGCGCGTAGCCGGTACCCTGGCTGCATCACAAACCTCAGCGGCCATGGGTCAACCCACTGCTGCCCTGCCCACGGTCGCGCTTGAGACTGCAACACCGGAACCTACTGCCACCGCCACACTGACGCCTACCCCCACGGTAAATCCAAGCGACCCCAAACTGACTCTTGGATCGCCTGATTTCACCTTCAACTCCGCCAGCAGCGGCAATCCATTTGGCCTGGCAGGCAGTCCGTATGAAGATGAATCCATCCGCATTTCTCAACAAGTGGGTGGGCTCAATTTCACCAGCAAAATGATCAACGGCGGTAAACGTTGGCGCCTTTCTGCTCCGACTCCATTAAACTTCTATTTGGAAGGCACCTTTAATGTCATCACCTGTTCGGACCGCGATAATTACGGACTGGCCATGCGTGTGCCTACTTATTCCAGTACGCTTGGCTACTTCGTTGGCCTGTCATGCGACGGCAGCTACATCGTTGATCGTATCGATGCCGCCGGTAATGGAGAAAACATGATCGGCTGGACGCCTGATACCAATATCAAAACTGGCAGCGGACAAATCAACCGCCTGGGTGTCATGCTGGTGAATGATTCCTTTAAGATTTATATCAACGGAGTCAAAGTCACCGAATTTACAGATGGCACCATCAACACAGCCGGCCATGGCGGCGCTTACATCTCAGCTAGGGGCAACCCCAACTTCACGGTTGAACTGCAGGAACTTTTGGAATGGGACCAATAGGGCAAAAAGTCTGATGATCCCTTCCACTGAACCCCTCAAAGAGAATGCCATCCAGACGGCAGCCCGCTGGATCGCCGATAAGCCGGTCTATATTGACACTGAAACCACCGGTCTTGAACGCACAGATGAAATTGTCGAATTCTCGATCGTGGATTTCGATGGCAGTATTTTATACTCCTCGCTGGTGAAACCTTCCAAACCAATCCCGGCTGAAGCGTCGCGGATACACGGTATCACGAATGATATGGTCGCATCTGCCCAGAATTGGCTGGTGCAATGGCCGACGATTCGCAATTATCTCTATGGGCGTACCATTGCGGCTTATAATGCCCCTTTCGACCTGCGGATGATGCAGCAATCTCATGCGGCATATAAATTCCCCTGGCGCGAAAACTTCAAAGTGGTAGACGTCCTTCCGCTATATTCCGATTACCGCGGGGTGTGGAATCCGGTCAGGGGATCAATGAAATATTTCAAACTTGAAGAGGCTGGTGCATCCTTTCAGATCACGCTGCCCAACGCGCACCGTTCCACCGCAGATTCGCTGTTGACCCGCGCCGTGCTTCACGCCATGGCCGGGCAACCCTACTAACGCAAACGAAGGGTTATCCTTTTGCCGGAACTCAACCTATCCTCAATCCAGAAGCAAATTGCAAACATGCCCGTTCAATCACGGGTATTTTTGCACGGCCCTGCCGGCAGCGGAAAAACCACCGCCGCAGTGTCGCACATGCAGACACTGATTGATGCGGGTATCCCTTCAGAATCCATCCTGATCCTGGTTCCCCAACGCAGCCTGGCGGAACCCTTTAAAGACGTCATTCGTAATCCGCATTTCCCGTCCGGAGGTGAACCGGCCATCCTCACGATTGGCGGACTGGCGCAACGCATGCTGTCGCTTTTTTGGCCGCTGGTGGCCAAGGAAGCTGGTTTTACTTCACCCGCAAACCCTCCCCGCTTTTTGACCCTTGAAACCGCACAGTACTACCTGGCGAACCTGGTTGAGCCTTTATTACAGCTCGGATACTTTGAGAGCGTTACAGTGGATCCCAACCGTCTTTACAGCCAGATACTCGACAACCTCAACAAATCGGCGGTGGTGGGTTTTTCGCCTGATGAAATATCAACACGCCTGATACAGGCCTGGGCAGGCAAGCCTTCACAAGCCATCATCTACGAACAGGCTCAGGAATGCGCACTGCGCTTCAGACAGCTGTGTTTGCAGCAGAATCTGCTGGATTTCTCGCTGCAGCTCTCAGTTTTTGTAAATCATTTATGGCCTTCACTGCTGTGCAGACAATATTTAACTTCCACCTACCGGCACCTGATCTATGACAATGCGGAAGAAGACTATCCGGTGGCACATGATATTATCGCATCATGGTTGCCCGAATTTGAGTCCGCATTGATCCTCAAAGACGAGCAGGGCGGGTTTCGTTCCTTCATGGGCGCAGACCCGGTATCCGCCAGCCGGCTTGGTGCGCTATGCGACACCAGCCTGGAATTCTCTCAATCGTTGGTAAAATCGCCCGAACTTGAACAGCTCGAAACGGCATTAACCAACAGCCTTACCTATCACAAACTCGAATCACCTGTTTCGCCGGATATTCAAAAATCATTCTCAATTCACCCTTTTCGATTTTATCCGCAGGGGTTGGATTGGATCACCGCACAGGTGAAGGACCTGATCGAGAACCAGAAAGTACCTCCAGAAGAAATCGTGGTACTGACGCCTTTCCTGAGCGATTCGCTGCGCTACTCGATCAATACCCGCTTTAATGAAACTGGCTTGAGTCTGAGCACCTTCCGACCATCACGCGGACTGCGCGACGAACCTGCCATCAAAGCCGTGCTCACCCTGGTCAAACTGGCCTTCCCCACCTGGAACCTTAAACCAGTCAAAGACGAGGTGCGCATTGCCATGCTGCTGCTCATCGAAGACTGCGACTACATCCGCGCTGATTTAATTACGCAGGTCCTTTTTGCCGCCTCAACAGGCAGCCTCAGGTCATTCGATCCTATCAAAAAAGAGATGCAGCAACGCATTACTTACTTGGTGGGAGAACGTTTTGAAAAACTTCGCCTGTGGCTTGAAGAGAATTCCAAGGATGATACACTTGAACTGGATATTTTCATCAGCCGTCTATTCGGAGAATTGCTCTCGCAGCCCGGATATAAATTCCATCAATATTTCGATTCCGCCGCAGCCGTCAGCCGCCTGGTGGAATCCGCACGCAAGTTCAGACAGGTGATGAGCGAAGGCCCTTCAGCCAGAACCCCCGACATGAACAAGGAGTACATCCGCCTGGTCGAATCAGGCATCCTTTCGGCGCAGTACATGGGCGATTGGGCTGCCAAAACCCGTTCAGGGTCGGTGCTGGTCTCACCTGCTTTTTCTTACCTGATGAACAACCGCCCCGTACGCTTCCAATTCTGGCTGGATATCGGTTCGCAAGGGTGGTGGACAAGGCTGGACCAGCCGCTCACCCATCCCTACGTGCTAAATCGCAACTGGCAGCCAGGAAAATTGTGGTCAGATATGAACGAAAATGCCGCCAACCAGCAATCCCTGATCCGCATCATGGACGGGTTGATCCGCCGCTGCAGCGAACATATTTTCATGTGCACCCTGGGTGTCAATGAACAGGGCAACGAAGAACGGGGTGCACTGATCATGGCCGTGCAAACCATATTGAGAAAACTCCAGTCCACAACGAGGGCGAGTCATGTTTAAACCGCGCCCCATGCAGGCTGAAATTTTAAAATACCAGAGCGGCATGATGGGCGTGGCTGCCGTACCAGGCAGCGGCAAGACCGCCACCCTCTCTGCCCTGGCGGCGCAGCTTATCACCAGAGGCTCTATTTACGACGACCAGGAAATTTTAATTGTCACCCTGGTCAATTCCGCCGTGGATAATTTTTCGACCCGCATCGCCTCTTTCGTGCGCGAAGCCGGCCTCCTTGAAAACATGGGCTACCGGGTACGTACCCTGCATGGATTGGCACACGACATTGTACGCGAAAGACCCGATCTGGCTGGGCTTTCTGAGCAATTCTCCATCCTGGATGAAAACGAAACTTCTCGGATGATCGAGGCCGCCGCTGCCGCCTATGTGCGCGAGCATCGTGAACTGGCCGAAATGTATGTAGAACCTTCCATAGACCTGCCCAACGAACCCAAGACGCAGAAAAACTGGAATGAAACCGTCACAGGCATTTGCGCCAATTTCATCAGCCAGGCCAAGGATCTGCAAATTGAACCAGTAGAACTGCGTGAAAAAATGGAGAAGCATCATCTCTCCGATCCTCTGCTGGAAATGGCAGTTCAAGTCTATTTTGAATATCAAAGAGGATTGCGCTACCGCGGGTCAGTGGACTTCTCGGACCTGGTCAGGCTGGCTCACCGGGTGCTCTCCTCCGACCAGGAATTCCTCGAAAGGCTGCGCTATCGTTGGCCCTATATTCTGGAAGATGAAGCCCAGGATTCGTCGTTGGTGCAGGAACGCATTCTGCGCTTGCTGGCCGGTCCGCAAGGCAACTGGGTACGCGTGGGTGATACCAACCAGGCCATCTATGAAACTTTCACCACCGCCAGTCCGACCTTTTTGCGCGACTTCCTGCGCGAGCCCGGCGTCTCAGCCAAGGATCTGGCCAACTCAGGCCGCTCCAATAAGAGCATTATTCGTTTGGCCAATGATCTGAACAAATGGACGCGCGATTCTCACCCGGTGGAAGAACTGCGCAGTTCCCTGTCTCTCCCTAATATCATCCCCGCCCCGCCGGGCGATCCGCAGCCCAATCCCCCGGATAATCCGCAGTCGATCTACATCCTGAAAAACCCGGTCAGTTCGGATGAGGAAATAAAAATGGTGGTGGATTCCATCGGCAGATGGCTGCCAAACCACCAGGATAAGACCGTGGCCGTGTTATGTCCTATCGGCTTCCACGCCGAAAAAGTGGTTGAGGCGCTGCAACTTGCCGGCATTGAAATTGTGGAAATGCTCAAGAGCACGCAATCCACCCGTCGCGTCACCCGCTTGCTCGAAAAGGTGCTCGTGTACCTTTCTGACCCCTCAGCAGTTAATAAGCTGGCGGCTGTCTTTCAACTGCTCGCACAAGATGATCCGGAACTGGAAATATATAAAACTGATGTCACAAACCTGCTTAGCCAGTTGAAAAAGGTGCGCGAATTGGAAGTTTTGCTATACGCAAACCCTAAAGATGAGTGGCGTAAAACGCTCCAAATTGAGAATTTACCTTTAGTGGTTGAGCAAAAATTCAACAAGTTTCTGGCGGATATGGTGCGCTGGCAAAACGCCGCTCCCCTGCCCGTGGACCAACTGCTGCTGACCATCGGCCGCGATCTCTTCACCTCGCCACAGGACCTGGCGTTGACGCATAAACTGGCCTTGCTGCTCGAATTCAGCGCCTGCAACCATCCTGAATACCAACTGCCTCAGTTTGCGGTTGATCTGGCGGAAATCGCCTCGAATGAGCGTAAATTCGCAGGTTTCAGCGAAGACGATACCGGTTTCAACCCCGAAGCACACAAGGGTAAGGTGCTGGTCAGTACCTTTCACAAGGCCAAGGGGCTTGAATGGGATCGAGTCTACCTGCTTTCGGTCAACAATTATGATTTCCCCTCCGCACAGGAGTTTGACAACTACAAGGGCGAAAAATGGTTTATCGCCCGCCGTCTCAATCTCGAAGCGGAACTACTCTTTAAGTTGAAAGCCATCGTGAATAACGATATCCCTGGCATGTTCATGGAACCGGGCTACGCCACCCAACTGGCAAGGCTTGAATACTCTTCGGAACGGCTGCGCCTGCTCTACGTAGGCATTACCCGTGCGCGCGAATCACTAAGCATCACCTGGAATACAGGACGCCGCAAAGAAGCCCGCATGGCCCTGCCGCTGGAAGCCCTGTCTGCCATTTTGGAGGAAAAGAATGCTGCTGCCTGATTCCTTCACCTTTACCCAGCAAAACCTGCAAGATTACAAAGATTGCGCCTACAGGTTCTATCTCAGGGAAATATTGAAACTTGAGTGGCCTGCTGTTGAAAGCGAACCCATCCGTGAACAGGAAGCCCTGATGCTGCTTGGCACCCGTTTTCACCTGCTATGCCAGCAATACTTTTCCGGCATCCCTGCGGAAGTGCTTACAGCTCAGATCTCTCAACCCGACTTGGCCGAATGGTGGCAGAACTTCCTCAAGCTTGAACTTCACCCCTCCGCCGGGGAATATACAGTCGAAAGACTGAATTCCATTCCCTTTGCCGGCTATCGCCTGGCGGCCAAGGTTGACTTGCTGCTCAAATCAGACAGTAAATTGATCATTTATGATTGGAAAACTTCACGGCATCAACCCAAACGCCAATCCCTACTGGCACGTATGCAAAGCAAGATATATCCGCTGGTGATCTCAAATTTGACCGCATACAAAACCCTGGCGCCTGACTCCATTGAAATGATCTACTGGTATCCCGCTTTTCCGCAATCTCCGGTCAGGTTCACCTATTCAAGTGCCCAAAAAGAGGCCGATCAGACCGAGCTTGAACTGCTGGTAGCCGAGATTGCAGCCATGGATAAAGAAGCTTTCAGAAAAACAGACAGTTTACGAGCCTGTAATTTCTGCCGCTATCGATCACTGTGCGACCGCGGCCAGGAAGCCGGCACCAGCGATGTGGATGATGAACAGGCTGATTCTGATGACGCTTTCAATTTTGATTTTGATGCGATCTAGCATATGAAGCCAGTTTTGCCCCCTTCCGCCACGCGCTGGATAGATCCTCCGGAAAGCCCGCTGCCCACTGACCTGGCATCCATGCAGGCCATGCCCGAGCTGGTGCTTCGTATTCTGCACCGCCAGGGTATGCACACCTCCGCGGATGCGCGTGCCTTCATGGATTTTCATGCCTATACCCCTGCCTCACCCTACGACCTGCATGACATGGAGAAAGGCATCGAGCGCACCTTGCGGGCAGTTAAAGCTGGTGAGTTGATCGGCGTATGGGGCGATTTTGATGTGGACGGCCAAACCGCCACCGCCACGCTGGTCTCAGCTCTACGCCGAATCGGCGCGAAAGTGGTTTATCACGTGCCTGTGCGCGGACCCGAAAGCCACGGCATCAAACTGGAATTCCTGCAGCAATTTGTTAAACAGGGGTTATCCCTTTTAATCACCTGTGATACGGGCATCTCGGAAGTTTACCCAATCACCTGGGCTCAGTCTCAGGGCATGGATGTGATCATTACCGATCACCACACTCTGCCCGAACAACTCCCTCAGGCGTTTGCCGTGATCAACCCACAACTGCTTGATTCCGGGCATCCCTTGCGTCCGCTGCCGGGCGTGGGTGTTGCCAACAAATTTGCTGAAGCCCTGTTTGGACGCTGCAACCTGTCTGATGAAATCCGTTCGCTGCACGATCTGGCTGCACTTGGAACTGTTGCTGATATCGCTGAACTGCACGCAGACGCGCGTTATCTCGTCCAATCGGGCATTGACCTGATCCGCCAATCGGCCAGGCCCAGCATCCGCGCCATGCTGCAAGCAGCTGAAATTGAAGCCCTTCAGTTCTCCGAAGAATCCATCTCTTTCGCGCTTGCCCCCCGAATGAACGCTGTCGGGCGTCTAGCAGATGCCAACCCGATGGTGGAATTTCTTCTAACTGATGACCCGGCCATTCTCTCGGTCACGGTCAACCAGTTGGAAGGGCTGAATGCCCATCGTAAGCTGTTATGTGACCAGGTTTTTCAGGGTGCGCTTGCCCAAATTGAACGCAATCCAGGGCTGCTAGATCATCCGGTGCTTGTTCTGTCGCACCCCGAATGGCCGGCCGGCGTGGTGGGGATCGTGGCCAGCCGTTTGATCTCGCTTTTTCATCGGCCGGTGATCCTGATGGTGGCTCCCCCCGGCGGTTTGATGCGTGGTTCAGCCCGTTCCATCGAAGGCATTGACATAACCGCCGCCATTCGGCAAAACTCAGATTACCTGACCTCCTTTGGCGGCCATCCCATGGCAGCCGGTCTGGCGCTCGATCCGCAGCAGTTCAAAACCTTTCAGCGCGAACTTGATAAAGCCGTTGAACAGCAGTGCCAACTCCACCCGGTGGTGAACGAACTTAAGATCGATGTCTGGCAATCGTCATCACATATTGATCTTTCACTACTTCAATCCATAGACCAGCTTGCGCCTTTTGGAGCGGGCAATCCGCCCATCGTGATGGCGTCGAAAAACATGAGATTGGTCAGCGCCACCCCGATCGGTAAAACCAGAGAGCATTTACAACTTCTTGTGGAGAATGCCCAGGGCCAGGCTTCCAAATTCCTGTGGTGGCAGGCAGCCGGGCTGCCTCAGCCGGAAGGCCTATTTGACCTGGCATATACAGCCCGCGCCTCAACTTATAAAGGGCAGCCGCAAGTGCAGCTCGAATGGCTGGATTTCCGTCCGGTCGAGAATGAAACGATAACGCTCACCCCCAAAAAAAGAAAAAATATCGAGCATTTTGATTTTCGCAAGAGTGCAATTTCAGACAAAGTTTTAAAAGACATCACCACCAAATACCAACCTGTGATTTTTTGTGAAGGTATGGAGCTTCCATTCATACCAACCAAAAATCGCAGCGAACTCGAAACCTGCGAATCACTCGTGATGCTGACGATGCCCCCTTCGCAGACTATTCTGGATGATATCCTTCAAAAAGTACAACCGCAGCGCATTTTCTGGTTTGGAAGCGAACAAGCGGATAATGAAACAGAAATCATCTTGAAAAAGACGGCTCAAAGAATCAAACTGGGCTTTTCGCAAAGCCTTTATCAATTCGATCTGATCACCATGGCTGTTGAGCTGGGCACCACAAACGAAATAATCATCCTCATCCTCAGATGGATGGCTGCCCGCGGTGATATCACCATTCAAGAGATTGATACGCATACTTTCCAGCTTGCACCAGGCGGCTTTGCCGATCCATCCCAGCAGCAAGATCGAAAAAAGAAAATTCAAAAAGCCATTGCTGAAACCAGGGCGTATCGCCATTACGCACTGCGCTGCGACCTTTCAGACCTGGTGGATCATTCTTGACAGAAAATCTACTGGTATAATTCAGACAATATGAGTCTAGAATTCTCTCGCCGCAGCTTCCTTAAACTTGCAGGGCTGACCCTTTCCAGCCTGGCTTTTAAACCTGCCTATAACTTCGCTGAACTTCAAGACAGCGGACCATTGATCCGAGTGGCGCTTGATTCGGCCAACTCCCTTAGCGTCTACAGCCGGCCAGATGAAGAAAGCCCGATCAAGTTCCAACGTCAGCGCGACGAGATCCTTCCAGTTTATTACGAAGTCATCTCAGACAAGAAACCCAAATACAATCCCAAGTGGTACCGGGTCTGGGGTGGATTCATCCACTGCGCTTCAGTCCAACCCGTGTCCGTTCAGCTTAATCAGGTACCATCATCCTTGCCTGAAGGTCTGACCGCCATTGAGATTACCGTACCTTTTACGCAAAGCATGTTCCAACGCACCCCGGGCGTGTGGACGGAAAGCTACCGGCTTTACTACGACACCTTCCATTGGGCGGTAGGGATAGAAGAAGGACCAGATGGAGAAGCCTGGTACCGTTTACGCGACGAGATGTTAAAATACGCCGAAAACATGGATTATTACATCCCGGCCAAACACGCTCGTATCGTGCCGCCCTCTGAAATGTCTCCCATTGCCACGGATGTATCGCCAGATAAAAAATTTATAGAAGTGTCACTCGAAAACCAGGAATTGACCGCGTATGAGGATGGCAAGATCGTGCTGCACACCAAGATATCTTCCGGTCTTAATTACACCCCGCCCAATGGCACCACCTGGAATACCCCGACGGGATACTTCAACATCCAATCAAAGATGCTTTCAAAGCACATGGGCTACCAGGAACCTTATAACAACTATTCCAATGGCGCATATGTGCTGCCGGGTGTTTCTTGGACTTCATTCTTTGAAATGACCAACGGCGTAGCCTTTCACGGCACCCACTGGCACCAGGATTTTGGTGTTCCCAAGAGTCACGGCTGCATCAACATGAAAACGGATGAAGCCCGCTGGATCTACCGCTGGGCGACTCCTGAAGCCGATCCCCAACTGATGGAAACCAACGGCTACGGCACTAGGGTGCACGTTTATTAATTTTCGTTGGGTTTCATTTCATCAGGTTCATCATTCCCCACAAATTGCGCAAAAACCTGGTTGCCGAACAACCTTCCACGACGGGTGAGCCGCAAACGCGACCCATCCTGTGGATGCCATTCGATCAATCCACTTTTCAATAAGTGGTCAATTTGGTTGGCAAACATTTTTTCCATGTTCTGACCAAATAGGGCGTGAAAATCTGTCTTCGAAACACCTTCATCCGTGAGCCGAAAACCCACCATCATATATTCCTGCATCAATTCCCAGGCGGATAGTGACTCAAGAGCCTCCCCTGCCGGTCCGGTCGGAAAAACTGCAGGTCTTGCCTGGTTGATTTTTCGCAGGTACTCAAGAATGGAGCCAACATTTTCAGTACGGACGCCGTTGACAAAGCCATGAGCCCCGGCGCCTAAACCAAGATAAGGCAGAAAACGCCAATACTGCAGGTTATGCTGACAGCGGTTGTCAACACCATTCTGTTTGGCCCAGTTGGAAATCTCATATTGAAGATAGCGAGCCTGCTCAAGCCTGTCCATGGCTGTTTCGTACATATCGGCTGCCAGGTCATCGTCGGGCTGCACAAGCAAACCGCGCTCCACCCAGCGGTGCATGGACGTGCCTTCTTCAACGATCAGGGAATATAGTGAGAAGTGGTCTATATTCTCTGCCAGAGCCAGGTCCAGGGTTTGGTTCCAACGCTCAAGGCTCTGGCCGGGGATGCCGAAGATTATGTCCAGGTTAATGTGCTCAAAACCGGCCTGCTTGCTCCAGGCGACGGCGTTGATCACATCTTCATGCCGGTGCTGGCGGTCGAGAATGTGCAAATCCTCTGGGTGCGCGGATTGCATGCCATAACTGATGCGGTTGACACCTGCACTGCGAATACCTTGCAGATATTCACTTGTAACCGTCCCCGGGTTGGCCTCGATTGTTATTTCGGCAAGCGGAGAAAAATCAAAGTGAGTTTGACAGGTTTCAAGGATTTTTTGATAGTGTAAAACTGACAACAAAGAAGGTGTTCCGCCACCAAAAAATATCGTCCCAACATTAATTCGCTCATTTGCTGCATTTGAAACCAATTGAATCTCTTGACACACAGCTTCAACATATTGCGGTATAAAGGATTTCATGCCTGCAAATGTGTTAAAATCACAATAACCGCATCTACGGTTGCAGAATGGTACATGAAAATAGAGGCTGGTGGTATTCATCGATTTCTAGAATATCACACACTCATACCCTTGCAAAGGAAACCAGCGGTCATTTGTGATGTTATAATTTCACTTTTGACCCTCTTGAAAGAATAATATATGAGTCCTGAAACCAACACTTCACCCAGTAAAGTTTGTCCGACCTGTGGAACTCGCCTGAGCGAGAATGCCACCCGTTGTCTGGTTTGTGGCAGAAACTTCACCACAACCACCAAGGCTGCAACTCCCAGCCCGGTGCAATCACCCAAATTACCTGAATTAAAATTAAGCCTGCCAGCCGCACTCGGTCTTGTGGTCTTGGTGCTGGGTCTTGGCGCTGCCTTGATCTTTGTGATTTTAAAAGGAACCGGCAGCATCGCTGAACCCACTGTCACACCAACCATCACCTTGACCCCGACCAGCACCAACACACCAGCACCCACGACTGAACCCACACTGGCCCCGACCCCCACCAACCTGCCGCCAATTAGTTACGTCGTTAAAGCGCAGGATTCCTGCAGTCTGATTGCAGCTATGTACGGTGTGTCTGTTAACAGCATTGTGTCGCTGAATAACCTCGATACCGAATGCTTGACCCTTACCGAAGGACAAACCATTCTGGTTCCCGTGCCGACTCCAACACCATCCCCAATGCCTACTGCCACGCTTAGCGCGCAGGAAGCCACGGAAAATGCCTGCGGTACATATCCATACACAGTAGTTGATGGTGATACACTGATGGGAATCTCTCTGAATTACAACATCAGCATGGATTCCATCAAGACCTTCAATAAAATGACCTCGGATGTCGTCTATGCTGGCATGTATTTGTCGCTGCCTTTATGCGAAAGAAAACCAACTGCCGGCCCCACCCCGACGCCCACCCTACCTCCTCCTTATTCTCAGCCAAGTCTCTTGCTGCCCGCGGACGGCACGGTCTATACCAACCTGAATGACACCATCACCCTGCAATGGGCATCTGTTGGCACCCTGCGCGAAAACGACCGCTATGCCATCACAGTGGAAGACGTCAGTTCAGGTGGCGAGAAGAAGATGACCCAGTACGTCACCGAAACCAAGTTCATCGTCCCCGCCAGCATGCGCCCGCTGGATAACACTAACCACATCTTCAGATGGTCAGTAGTGGCTGTGAGACAAAATGGCAGCACCTCCGACGGAGAGCCCATCTATGTCAACTTCGGCACAGTCAGCCTCTATCGTGTCTTTGGCTGGTCAGGAACCGGCAC
This sequence comes from uncultured Anaerolinea sp., assembly GCA_964597505.1. Classification (GTDB taxonomy): domain Bacteria; phylum Chloroflexota; class Anaerolineae; order Anaerolineales; family Anaerolineaceae; genus UBA6107. The sequence goes on from CAZQXI010000001.1 coordinate 220,011, forward strand.
TGGAACAGGCACAAACAATAACGTTTCACCCACTGCCACTCCATAACATTACAAATGACATAAAAACACTCCCACAATTTGGGAGTGTTTTTTGTTTTTGAATTGTCTTTACTTGTCAGACAGGAATCGTCCAGCTTCAATGGCAGCGGCCGCCCCCATCCCCGCGGAAGTGATCACTTGTTTGAAATCGGAATCTGCTGCTTCGCCAGCAGCGTAAACGCCCGGCACACTGGTGTGCATCTTTGAATCCACCTTGATGAATCCGCGTTCGTCCATATCAAGCTGACCCTTGTACAGGTCGTTGTTGGGCGTATGCCCGATAAAAATGAAAATCCCGTCGGTTTCCAATACGGAATCCTGGCCTGTTTTTACATTAGAAATGAGCAAATTTTCAACTTTACCGGTGCCGTTGATCTCTTTAACCACAGAATCCAACACCAGTTTGATCTTAGGGTTGTCATGCATGCGTTTTTGCAGCAGTGCTCCGGCACGGAATGCATCCCGCCGGTGGATGATGGTCACTTCACTGGCATAACGAGTAAGGAAGAGCGCCTCTTCGAGTGCACTGTCTCCACCGCCCACCACAGCAACACGTTTCTCTTTGAAAAACCATCCGTCGCAGGTGGCGCAATATGAAACACCCTTGCCTAATAAGGTATCCTCACCCGGAACGTTAAGTTTGACCGGGCTGGCACCGGTGGCAATAATGACCGAATCAGCCGTTATTTCCCTCGCGTAGGTGTTGATTTTGAATGGTCTTTTACTGAAATCCACGGCGGTTACGGAATCATATTCCATTCGGGCGCCAAAGCGTTCAGCTTGTTTTTGAAAGAGGTCGCCCAATTCAGATCCACCCACACCGTCTGGGAAGCCCGGATAATTTTCAATCGTATGCGTGAGTGCAGCCTGTCCGCCGGGTTGAAGACCGGTCAGCACAAGCGGATTCAATTCTGCCCGTGCAGCGTAAAGCGCCGCGGAAAATCCCGCGGGACCAGCACCTAGAACTATTACTTTTTCGTTACTTTCCATCTCTTACTCCCGATTCTTCGCAATTTTGTCTGTAATGGCAATCGCTTTTTCAATTATCTCAAAACCCTCAGCCAGTTCACTTTCAGTGATAATGAGCGGAGGTATCAATAATATGATGTTCCAATGCGTATAAAGATACACACCGTGGTCGAGCAAAAATTGTTTTAAGGCAGCCATTTCCTGGCTTCCAGATCCAAAAGCTGCCACCGGTTCGCGGGTGACTTTGTCTTTTACCAGTTCGATGGCGCCAAATAATCCAATCGAGCGTACTTCGCCCACCGATGGGTGTCTTTCAACCAACTCTGCCAGCATCTCGGACATCACCTTGCCTGTTTGCTTTGATTTTTCGACCAGTTGGTCCTGCTGCATGACCTGGATGTTGGCTATGGCCGCCGCCATGGAGACAGGATGAGCATTGTAAGTCAATCCACCCTGAAAAACACGGTCATTGAAGGTGGCCGCAATCTCGGGTTTCATCGCCACCGCCCCCAGCGGTGCGTAAGCTGAGGTCAAGCCCTTGGCCATGGTCATGATGTCAGGCACAACCTTCCAGTGGTTTACGGCAAACCATTCTCCGGTTCGACCGAATCCACTCATGACTTCGTCTGCGATCATCAAGATATGATACTTGTCGCACAACTGCCGCACACCCTGCATGTATCCAGCTGGCGGTACGAAAATGCCGTTGGTACCGGTGACTGATTCCATCATGACAGCTGCAATAGTCTCAGGACCCTCATACTGGATAATCTCTTCAAGATGATTCAGATAATCACGACCAAACTCTTCTTCGCTGATATTGGTGTTCATACGGTGAAAAGTGGACCTGTAGCGGTAAGGATCAAGAAAATGGACCACACCGGGCATTACCGTGGGTTCCCAGGCCACCCTGCGCGGATCGCCGGTGGCGGCAATGGCACCGTATGAAGCGCCGTGATAGGAGCGGTACCTGGTCAAAATCTTGTGTTTGCCGGTGTAAGCCCTTGCCAATTTAATGGCGTTCTCATTGGCGTCCGCGCCGCCCAAGGTGTAGAGAAATCTGGTCAATCCCGGCGGACAGATCTCACTCAAGAGCTTGCCAAGCATGGCGCGCGGTTTGGTCGCCATGCCCGGACCAGCGTAAGGCAGTTCGCGCACCTGGTCCACCATGGCATTGATCACACGCTCATCGCCGTGTCCAATGTTGACACACATTGTCATTGAATTGAGATCCAGATAGCGTTTATCCTGTACGTCCCAAAAATAGACCCCTTTAGCGCGTTTGATCGCCATCGGGTTTACCCTGGATTGCGCCGACCAGGTCCAAAAATTATGTTCCATTGAAAGCGGCAGTATTTCATCATCTGGAAGATCGATCATTTTGCCTCATATACGGAAATTGAAAATTCCCTTGCTTACAAGTAATTAATCCTGTGTCAGTATTACTCTTGCCGGCGCTCCGTCCGCACCACGCAGTTTAAGCGGCAGGCAATACAGATTGTAGAAACCGGCATTCACTTTCCGCAAGTCAAGTCCTTCAATGATGATCATTCTGGCACCCAATAATTCATCATGGGTAGGCTTGCTGATCTTGTAAGGCGAGGCTGAAAGATAGTCAATGCCCACCAGTTGGAATCCTCGTTTAACTAATTCTTCTGAAGCGCTCAGATCAATTCCCACAAAATCGGTGTGGAATTCATCAGTTTTTAAATCCCAGTAACGCGAGTTGCTGGTCTTGAACAGCAACCGTTTGGGTTCGTCGGCAATCTTCAACCCGGCAATCACTTCGGCATTGATCACCTTGACTGAGTCTGGCACTTCCACCACCTGGGCTGGACCCACCAGCACATCCAGCGGCATCTCATCGACTTTGGAGCCGTCGGCGATAAAGTGAAACGGAGCATCCACGTGGGTACCGGTATGAGCACCAAGACTCATAAAAGAAACATTCGCATGCGCTCCTTCTTCGATCTTGGTACGCCTGTTTAAGACCACAGGGGGTTCTCCTGGCCAAACAGCCATTCCTTCATGGACAGTTAAACTCACATCAAAAATTTTCACATTTACCTCATTCCACTTGCTTTAAACAATTCATCCAAAAACGCTTGCCGATTCGTTTCACTCATTGGTACAGGTCGGGACCAATCTGTTAAAGTGGCCGTAAGCAGCTCAGTGCTGATGTACTTACCATTGTATATGATATGGCGATCGTAAAACTCGCGAATATTGTGCGGTTCCATTTGATCGAAGAGAAAATTCCCCAGCCCGTAATGGATCAGGCTGTTGTTGACAAATTCAAAACCCATGGGTACATGCGCTTGAGACCCCTGGACAATATCGGAACCGGCTGCCGCGGCGTCTTTGAAGATTTTGCGATAATACTCGTCAAACATCTGGCGGTCAATTTCCCAGGCCTGGAAAGTGGTAATCACGACATAACCCTGGTTTTTAAGCTCGGTGATCTTTGCGTTCATCCATTCATAATCGCAGTTGGCCGAACCTGCCCGGGTGTCCGTCGCCCATGCAGTCTCAAAACCCACCGGATTGCAGCCGATGAATGCAACTTTGTTACCGTTGACCTCGGTGGTGGCAGGCTGAAGTGCAGCCTCTTTATTGATGCCTCCGCCAAAATTCAACCAGCCGCGTTCTTGATACATATCGAGTGTGCTGGCAAACCATTTCCCGGGATAATCGTTGAGGTGGTTGCCGGTGGATTCCACCACGTTAACACCGATATTTTCAAGCACCTTGATCTGGTCCGGCTTGGAACAGAACTGCATAGTGTATGGGTCCACATACTGGCAGCCTTCCATGAAAGACACTTCATTACTTACATGCCGCAGATCAGCATTCAAAAACCAATCCTTGACCAAATCAATGGGGTATTCATAACCGTTTAATTCGATCTTCTTGAGGGTTACCCTTGCCAGGGCAGTCGTGCCTGTCATCACCACCACAGCCATCTTGGATTCGTCCCGGTTGGTTGCCGGGATGGATGTTTTTAGTTGTTCAATTTCAGATTGCAGCAATTTTTGTGTATCTGCCGATCCAGAAAGGGAGTAAGTTATGGTTAGACCGTAGTTCTCTTCATCCATTGGCCGATCTATCGGACTGATTCCATCCACGCTAATAATCTTTAAACGAGGTTCGATATCTTCAAAAGGAAGTATGGCAAGAGCGTCCGTTGTTTTCCATAATTCACTTGTTATTTCCTGCTGAGCAGCAACAATAATGGATAATTCGTGAGGAGGGCCCCAAAATTGCCCAAGTAACTTGTTCGTGGCTTCACTCACAAAAAGCTGTTTAAAACCTGCCACTGAGGGAGTGCCGAAAGACCATAAAGCCCTAAGTTCAACCAATGTAATGTCATCCAAAACAGTATCGAAAGGCGCAGCCAAGGCATAGATACGCCTAAATTGTGCAAAATAAGTGATAACTGGCTGTCCGGGTAAATCAAGGATCAGATCCGCTTCGTTCACATCTTGAGTCACTTTCAATTTGCCAACATCCTGAATCCATTCCTGAGGGACTGAGGGTCCAAAAAAGATGCTTTCCGTTTTGGGCTCAGGTTGAAATGGTGTGGCCGAAGCAGTGGCAATGGCGGAATTTTCTGTGGGGTTTTCTAGAAACGGGATTGCAGAATTATCAGAAGTTGGAGTTGTTGCACCATATAATACAGATGAGCATGAAGTTAGGATGAGCGTAAAACACAGAGCGATAAAGAGTCTTTTTGGGTTTTGCATATGCCGGTAATCGTTCTTTCATGTAATTTGATATCCCAAATTATACGCTACCCTGCTTGCAACTTCCAATCAATAAAAATTTGATAGTTCTTGATAGGGTTACCCGATATAATCCAATAAGATCTAAAAATAAAGGATAAAATATGCGAGAAGTCGCCGTCATTGGAATCGGGCAAGTTAAAGTGGATGAAAACTGGGAAAAATCTCTGCGTGAACTCGCCGGGGATGCCGCCCTTTCTGCGCTGTTGGATTCAGGACTGCAAAAAGTGGATGCCGTGTACGTGGGCAATATGATGTCAGGCTCCGCCAACCATCAGCAGCACCTGGGCGCGTATATCGCAGACTGGATCGGCATGCGCCACGCTGAAGCCATCCGAATAGAAGCCGCCTGCAGTTCAGGCTCCGCCAGTTTTCGCACCGCCGTGATGGCGGTTGCCTCAGGTCAGGTACAGACCGCCCTGGCGGTCGGAGTTGAAAAGATGACCGACAGTCCCGGCGATGAGATCACGGCACAATTAGCCACCGCAGCTGATGCTGATTGGGAAGCCGATCAGGGATTGTCTTTCGTGGCGCTTAATGCACTCATCATGCGCCGCTATATGTATGAATACGGCTGGGAAAAAGAATCCTTTGCCCCCTTTGCCGTGAATGCGCATGCCAATGCAATCCACAACCCTTACGCCAGGTTTCATGAACCGACGAGTGTTGAGAAATACCTAAAAGCAGGCATGATCGCCGACCCCATCAATTTGATGGATGCCTCCGCCATCGGCGACGGCGCCGCGGCTGCAGTCGTTGTGCCGCTGGAATTGTTAAAATCCGCTGGACGTCGGTTGATCCGCGTGATCGGGTCGGCTGCCGCCACGGATACCATCGCCATTGACCATCGTAAAGATCCGCTGTGGCTGAAAGCTGCTTATGAATCAGGCAAACAAGCCTACTCTCAGGCAGGTATCACTCCTGAAGATGTTGACTTGTTTGAACTACACGATGCCTTTTCGATCATGGCAACCCTTTCACTTGAAGCCAATGGCTTTGCCGAACGCGGCAAGGGGCCGCAGTTGGCATTGGATGGAGAAATCACCCCCACCGGAAAAATCCCGATCGCAACCAGGGGCGGACTCAAAGCCCGCGGTCATCCGGTAGGCGCCACGGGCATGTATCAGATCGTGGAGGTGGTTCAACAACTGCGCGGCGAAGCTGCCGGTTCGCAGGTGGATGGTGCACGTATTGGTATGGCCCAAAACATCGGCGGAAGCGGCTCCAATATCATCACGCATATTTTTCAGACGGTATAATTGCTGAAAATGCTAAAGGATAGTTGGTATTAAACCTTCGTGATGACCACACTTTCAACCGAACGCCTTAAACAATATCAGGAAAAATCATTCCGAACTGCAGAATCCAACAGGCTGCGAACACCGCAGCAAGCTGTGGATTTTGTGAATGAACGCGGCTTCATCTTCTTTTGGCCGGTTAAAGGTGTTTGCATGCCGAGCCTGTGGTGCGGCGTGGCGGGAGACCGTCCCGTTGCAGATGAACATGATGATCCAGGCCACACCAGTTGGGGATGGAAAGACCAGATGCTGGATAAGCGCGTCTGGTATTACGGGCGCATTTTACGCAAGCGCAACACCATCATATCACTTCAAACCGCACCCTATTTTTATGCGCTGTCGCCCAATTTTGGCGAACCTGAGTTGGAGATCAGTGACCAATACCACGCCGGTCAGATCCCGTTGGAAGTAAAACTTATTTTTGAAGCCTTGCTTGAAAAGGGTCCGCTTGATTCTCTGGCGTTACGGCGGGAGGCACACTTATCCGGTCCAAACAGCAATACGCCTTTCAATCGAGCCCTTGATATTCTGCAGCGCGATTTTAAAGTAATGCCCACCGCCATTGCCGAGGTTGGAACCTGGAAATACGCCTTTGTCTATGATCTGACCCACCGCTACCATCCAGAACTGCTTGAACAAAGCCGGTTCATCTCAGAAAACCAGGCGCGCGATCATCTCGCCACCTGCTTTTTCAATTCAGTCGGTGCAGCCAGTGAAAAACAGGTGCGTTCCCTGTTTGGATGGTCCCAGTCGGACACTGAAAAATGCATCAATCGGCTTCAGGAAAAGGGCTTTCTCACTGGCAATATCGAACTGGAGAATGAAACCTCGTTAATGGTTTGCCTAACTTGCCTGACAACGTGATTCAACTTATACCAAAAAAGGACTGGCTTTTTGCCAGTCCTTTTTTATTTGGTTATTGACTAAAGCGTAAATCTTTCTGTACTTTCCCGCAATGTAACGGCCATTTCCGAGAGTGATTGAGCGCTTGCGTTAACCTCCTCTACTTGGGCAGTCATCTCTTCGGTCGAGGCACTTACTTCTTCAACTGCTGCGCTACTTTCTTCACTCACGGCAGCAATATTCTCAATCGCTTTCATAACTTCATTGCTGGATTCTGCCAGTTTTTCGGTAATAACCTCATTTTCCTTTACTACGTTGGCAACTGCTTCGATGGATTCCATGAGATCAACACTGGCCAGATTAATTTCTTGCGCGGCGGAAGTGGATACAATCACCGCTTCTTGAACAGTTTTTTGAATTTCATTTATTAAAGTGCCAATTTCTTTTGTGGCAATGCTTGATCGTTCTGCCAGCTTTCGTACTTCGTCAGCAACCACGGCAAATCCTTTACCCTGTTCGCCCGCTCTGGCAGCCTCAATTGCGGCATTTAATGCCAACAAATTTGTTTGTGAGGCGATGTCGTCAATGGTTTCTACTATTGCACCGATCTTATTTGAGCGTTCCCCCATCTCTTCCACTTTCTTACTGGATTCCAATACTTTATCGGATATGCCACCAGAACTGGTAATCAAATTAGTCACTTCTCCAGCTTTTCTAACCGCTAAACCTTGTCTTTTTGCACCTTCTACCAGGTCATTAATAGCATTGACTTCATTTTCAACCATGTTGGTAACCTTTGCAGTGGCTTCACTTTGTTGTGTTACACCCTTCGTTACTTGTTGAATGGTTGTTGCGATTTGAGCCGTGGCTTGGCCAGCCTGTTCGCTCGCCATTGCCAGTTCAACAGAACTTTGAGTCACGTTCTTTGAGTTTTCTATGACATTTGAGATCATGGTCCTTAACATTTCTCTGGCCTGTTGAAGGTTATCCATAATCGTTACAAAGTTTTGTTTAACCTCTTTTGTATTTTCATCCGCTTCAGGCAAATCTTCAATATCAAACCCAAGTTGACCATCAGCCATTTGCTCGAGATAGAAGCTGAGTTTATCAACTGCCTGTTTTTCATACCGAGAAGCAGAAACCAGATTGGTGATCACACTGACCACTTCAACATGACCAATCTTTTCGCCTTTACTATCCATTATGTAACTTGTATCAACTTTGAAATTCTGTCCGAATTGATCAAAGAGAGTTTGAGCATAACCATTTCTAAGTCGGGCAATTCCACAATCGAGTGTTTCGCAAATACCAGCCTTCCAATGCTTGCATTGCGTTCCTCGTGCTTGTGCGCGAGTGATTCCCAATAACCCTTCGGTCGGTTTATTGATAAATGTCCAGTTCATATCAAGATCAGTAACAGAAATTGGAAGTGGAATACTGTCCAGTATCCCTTCATACCAGACCACTTTTTCAATCATATTTCTTGTAGAAACATCCAATGAATTTGCCAGTGAACTAATCTCTTTAAAGGTTTCATAAACCGGCTTAATTTCTTTCTGCGGAATTTCCCATTTCAATTCACCGGTTTCGATCACTTTTGCCGCTTTTTCGATGACTTTCAACGGCCTAGTGACACTTCCGGTGATTAACCAAATGACAATCACTGCAAGAATTAGCAGAGAAAAAGAAATGATGATTAATTTCTTCAAACTCTCGTTCGATGCTTGAAGTACATTTTTCATGGGAACAGTGATCAGTACCGACCATGGATTCGGTGACAACCCAACGTAATAGGGAACGTTAACCTTAAGCAGTCCATTCTCTTCTTCAAAAGTGATTTCGCCTTTTTGGCTGCTTGATATTAACGCTGTATCATCCTCGCCCGGGAATGCTTCAGCCAGAGGTTTGCCGATTAGTTCCGGTTTTCCTTTTGCCCCCACGATCAAACCCTGGTTGCTCAGAATGTACATAGTGGCTGCACCATCAAAATAATTAAAATTGTCGGCTCTTTGTTGAAATGAATCCAATTTAAAATCAACACCAACTACCCCGACAAATTTGTTATTGTTTTTGATCGGAACCATTAGAGAGGTCAATGCCACATCAACCCCGTTGATTGGATAAAGGTAGGGTTCAATCACAACTTCTTGCAACGTCGCTTTTGGAAGTAGGTAGTAATCACCAACACCCTCGGTCTCATAGTCAACAAGGTTGGTCAATTCAGGTTTTCCCTGATCATTTCGATACCAATATGGAATTAAACGACCGCTGGCATCTGATGGAAAAACACCGGCATTTTCTTTATCCTTCCCATCAAAGGCTTCCGGTTCCCATCCAGTGGATATGCCAAAAAAAGTAGGATTATTCGTGATCACTTTTTGCAACATCGTAATTAAGGCATCGCGAGTCAATGGATTTGTTGCTGCATTCTGATTGCCAAGCGAATCCGCAAGGGTTCTCGAAGCGTCCATGGCTACTTCCATCTCTGCTTTTAATTGGTTACCTGTAGCTTCAGCCATGGATTGAATTTCTGCTTTGACTGAGGAAGTTGCTGCTTTTGATTGAACCGTTGCCGAATAGGCTGTTACCAATATTAGAACAAAAACCATTATGAAAGCACTAAGCATAACAAACGCTACCCGCAAAGACATTAAACGTTTCTTATTTTTCATACCATCCTCTATTTAGTTTTCAAAAAATAAATTTTAGTAATTCGCTTAACTCTTATTATGGTTAGAGCACCCAGTAAAAAAAATAAAAAAGGAGTTAAGAATTAAAAAAACCCCTATTAATAGGGTGTGATATTGAACTAAAACGCACACCTTAACCTCGCATACAAATATCTTTCAACACGATGGTAAAAAAAAGACCCTTCTTTTCTACGAAGGGATATAATTTAGATACTGAAAAAATGGCTTGATCGGGAGAATAATGATGCGATTTCCAATTACCAAACGGGCACGTGGAAAGTATCGTTTTGAAACCTCCCTTTTTGCACCCGACGGAAGAGTTTTCTTGCAAGATGTAAAAGCATTACATTCTTTTGTTTTTCAAATTAATCAAAACATCCATCTACATGAAAATTCTGCCAAAACGCTTAAGGCCAGTCAAGTACACGGCATGGGTTTATTGGATGAAATTTTTCACCGTGTTTGCTCCCTTTATCTTATAGAGCATCCCAATATTGTAAATAATCTTTTCTCATCGCTTCAATTGACCTTTTCCCCTGTCAATCTCGATATACTTTTAAATCTATATGTGAAGCATTATCCCCCACAGGATGTTTTTGAAGATCGCCTCTCAACGCAAGATTTCCTTGCTGCACAGGGGAGCATGGGGCCGAATAAAGAAACAGCCTTAATTGACTTGATACTCTTGTGGGTATCCACTCAAAACCAGGCTCTAATCCCCTTTGCCAGTTTGATTTGGGAACCGGATGTCCTAATTCATCCGCTTTTCAATCCCATCTCCAAGCATATCGAACGAACATTCTCAGAATTGCCGAGTTTCGGCCCTGAAAAACAATCACTGATCGAGATGCTTAAGTCACCGGCTGAAAAGGTGCCAGATTCCATACCAGGCCAACTTGAATACATCCGCATCCATTGGGGATTTCTGCTGGGCGACTTGATCAATTTTCAACTACTAAACAATATTGACCTGATCAAAGAAGAGGAAAAACCCGGTTTTACCGGACCAGGACCGGCAGAAGTACTGGTTTATGACGCAAATACAATGTCCTCAACGTTTTCAACAGCAGGCTATGATCGCGAAGCCAAAGCCTTCAGCCTTGACCGCGAATGGATGCCCGGTCTGGTATTAATCGCCAAGAATATTTTCGTCTGGCTGGAACAATTATCCAAAAAATACAATCAATCCATTACTACCTTGGATCGTATCCCTGAATCAGAATTTTTGAACCTGCAGGCGCACGGCATAAATGGATTATGGCTGATCGGTTTGTGGCAGCGCAGTCCTGCTTCGGCAAGGATCAAACAATTGACCGGCAACCCTGAGGCAGTCAGTTCTGCTTATTCTCTCTATTCCTACAAAATAGCAGAAGAACTGGGCGGCGATAACGCCTACGAAGTGCTGAAACAAAAAGCCGAGAAATTCGGAATCCGCCTGGCTTCTGATATGGTTCCCAATCACATGGGCATAGACTCTGAATGGGTGATCAACCATCCCGAATGGTTCCTCTCCGTGGATGCCAGCCCATTCCCCTCTTACAGTTTCAATGGACCAGACCTTTCTTCAGATGACAATATCTTGATCCAGATCGAAGACCATTATTATGACCGCTCTGATGCCGCCGTGGTGTTTCGCCGCATCGACAAACGCAGCGGTGAAACCAGATTCATCTATCACGGCAACGACGGTACTGCCATGCCGTGGAATGACACGGCTCAACTCAATTACCTTGATCCGGCAGTGCGTGAAATAGTTATTCAAAACATCATCGAGATTGCACGAAAATTCCCGATCATCCGTTTTGACGCAGCCATGACCCTGGCAAAGAAACACATCCAGCGATTATGGTATCCAGAACCGGGGGCCGGCGGCGCGATTCCATCAAGATCAAGTTATTCAATCTCTCAACATGATTTTGACCGCGCCGTGCCCAAGGAATTCTGGCGCGAAGTGGTGGAACGGGTTGAAAAAGAAGTCCCCGGCACACTGCTCTTAGCTGAGGCCTTCTGGCTAATGGAAGGATATTTCGTCCGCACTCTGGGGATGCATCGTGTTTACAACAGTGCCTTCATGCACATGCTGCGAGACGAGGATAATGAAGGTTACCGCAAGCTGATCAAAAATACGCTTGAGTTTGATCCCGAAATCTTGAAACGATTCGTCAACTTCATGAACAACCCCGACGAACGTACAGCCATTGATCAATTTGGCAGCGGGGATAAGTATTTTGGGGTTTGCACCTTGATGGTCACCCTGCCAGGCTTGCCTATGTTTGGACACGGTCAAATAGAAGGTTTGACCGAAAAATACGGCATGGAATACCGCAAACCCAAATTGGACGAAACTGGAATTTATGAATTTGACAAACAACATTTCCAAAAAATAAGTCCGCTCTTGCAGCACCGCGAATTGTTTGCCAATGTTGACCATTTTCGGTTATTTGATTTTCAACAAGATAATGGCAATATCAACGAGAATGTGTTTGCCTACACCAACCAATGTGGAAAACGCCGCGTATTGGTTTTATTCAACAATGCCTACCAAGAAGCAAATGGAAAGGTGGTCAATTCATTTGCCCACACAGATTCTGCGGACCGCCACACAGGTAAATACTCATTGAATATTGCTGCAGCTTTTGGACTTTTTACCGAGAATCACCGCTATTTATGTCTTCATGATCTTTCAAATGACTGTTATCAGATACGACAAACCAACCAGATCGTGGAACATGGGTTTGAAACCCACCTCAATGGATATGAGTATCACGTGTATGCAAAAGTTCAACACGATGAGATTATTAATGACGAAACCCTAAAACAGTTGTTTGCCATCTATGGGCAGAATCCGATCCCCAATCTGCAAAATGCCCTCAATCAACTTTACAGAGAAAAAGATCAACCTGCCAGAACAAATACCGATTTGTTGACCCATTTGCTAAATTGCGTGTTGCAACTGCGTGGCAGCCCAGAAACAAGTGATCTTGAACCACTTTCTAGTGCGGTTAACGCTTACTTGAACAATGTAAAAGACATTTCAAATTACCAGGGTGATTTTGCCAATTTACAGGATGAAATCATGCGGTTGCTTTCTCCCCTCGTTCAGCTTCCGCAAATCGCCAAATCATTTGATGTTCCTGGAACCAAAAACGTGGCAAAGCACCTCGCGAAGATCGATTCTGATCTTGGAACTAATTTACCGCGTTTGTTATCACTTGCTACGTGGATGGTTGTCAGCCAGTTCCACACTCAAATACCAGGGGTGAATTCGCCCTCTGATGGATTGGATTGGATCAAGAAATGGAAGCTGGATCAATCCGTGTTGCATACACTTACCAAAATGGGCGTGCGTGAAGATGCTGCCAACCTTGAAATACTCTTTTTGTCTCTGGCAGTCAAGTATCAGGATTGGTTTATTGAAGATCGCACAAAAACCTTCTCTCAAATCTTAAAGGGTTGGCTGATCGCTTCTGACATTCGCGAATCGCTTAAAGTGAACTTTTATGAAGACACTTTGTGGTATCACAAGGAATCTTTCGCGGAATTGACATGGTGGATGGAAATCGTCCCTATTTTCAAAGCGTTTTCAACCGCTGAGTCAAACAGGGTAACCGCTGCAGAAACTGTACTGGCTTTGGAAGATGTTTTTAAAAAGATTCAAGCCCGCCACAAAAAATCGTTCTGCAAAGTTGACCTGCTTCTTGGAAAAAACGCACTATCCTGATTTCTGAGATTGCTCAAATCGATGGAAGGCGTCTTCGAAGAAATCCAAGGCTGAGGTACTATTCTGCCAATTCTTACTTTTTTCGAGCAAAGGTCTGATTTCTGCAGAAATATCAATACCAGTGGCTTGCCGGGTCAACCATATCGCGTGAGCCGCATAGGCCACGGCATTTCGGGGTTCGATGCGGTCAAGTTCATTAAAAAACCATCCGCAAGATGTGAACATACGCTGGCATTCAAGTTGTACTTGAAACAGCTTTTCCATTTTTTTAATTTTTTCATCCGCCAAAGCAGAACCAGTTAGAGCTTGGATCCAGTCAGCAAATTTACGATCCCCGCTGAATACTTCAATATATTGGTCTCGTGCTTCCCAGGCATTTTCAAGAATTCCATCACAAGCCTCAATAAAAATCTTATCCACTACATCTGAGAGACGTTCCAATGCCTCTCGCAGTGGCTTTTTCCATTCTGCGTTGGGTGTGCAAGAACATACTCCGCTCCAGCGTGTTACGCCATGGTGGCAGCTCCATGAGGTATTATCCCGAATCTTAGCTACTGGAAATACTTTTTGCTGGGTTAACTGAAGTCCTGGAAAATCCGTCTCTATATGCTGGGCGGAAATTGAGCCGTCCAATAAATACGAAAGGAATTTATCGCGAAAAATCTGGTGGTGACCATAAAGCTCACCATCCGTTGCGATCATTAACCATTGGTTTTGGTCGCCTGCAAAAAATTCAGGCTTAACAAAATTACGGGCAAAAGCATCTGCATTTTCAGTGGCGTTGGGATCAAAGCTTACTCGAGCACTGAGTCCGCTGTGGTAGAAAAAAACCTTGATTGATCGATGACCCGGAAGGATGACCTGGTAGGCTTTTCGCGGATCCACCTCTTTTCCATCCGCCTGCCAGGGCGCCAGAATGGTAAATTCAATACCGTTCTCGACCAGTACTTCCAATGTCTCCTGGTCTACAGCTGTTTCTGGCAGCCACATTCCTTGAGGCTTATGTTTGAAGGTGTGTTCAAATTCGTAAATACCCCATCGGATCTGGGTCTGTTTGTCGCGTCTCTTGCCTAGCGGAAGGATCGTATGATGGTAAGGCTGTGCAATGGCATTTCCAACACCATAATGTTCAACGTTCTGCCGATCTGCTGCAACGATCTGGTTCAAGACCTCAGGGTGATATTGTCTCATCCATCTCGAAAGTGTCGGGCCAAGATCGAAACTGATGCGTGAGAAATTGCCTAATGCAGCATTGGGTTTGTAACAAGTCTCATGGATCAACTCATTCCAATTGGCATATGGATGTGCTCCAGGTTCAACAGGGATTATGCCAGTAAGTGGATCTTCACGGATAGGTTGATAAAAATGGGCATGCACACATAGAGAGTGTCGGTTGGGCATTCTTAAAGTTATTTCCTTTTTTGAATTTCAGCGTTGAGGTAATCGAGATGCTGATGAAACCTTGCGGGCATGATGCCAAACTCACGCGGAAGACTGTCGAGGTTCGCAGTGCGGTCCTCTGCCAGGTGGTCCAGCCAGAAAATTGAAACCGGAAAAGAAGGAAATATTTGATCAATCCATAAAGTAAGTGTGCGCAGAGTGGCTGGTGAAACCGGCATTGTTATCCGTTTTACACCGATCTTGCTCATTACCAAACGTACGATTTCACGATATGGCAAGGGTTCCATACCGCCGATCGAATAAATGCGATTCACAGCTTTCGGATCTTCCATGATCAATAGCAATACATTGATCAGATCATCAATCCATAAGGGCTGCAGCAGAACATGTCCTTTGGCCGGCATTAAAAATACCAGTGGAGAAATCTTGATCAGCTTGGCCAATGGCACAGTGAATTGATCCCCTGGGCCAAAAACAGATCCGGTGCGCACGATGGTGTAAGGAATGCCGCTGTTTATGATCCAATGCTCGGCAATGGCTTTAGCCTTCAACACTGGATACGCCGAGGCACGCGCCGCACCATGATGACTGAGGTAATAAACCCGCTCAATTTTGGCTTCTTTGGCCGCCTGCATTAACGTGGAAGTCCCTTCCACGTCCACCTGGTTTAAATCACCGCGGCTGCCTTTACGTTCAGCTCCGGCCAGGTGAAAAATTTGGGTCACATCTTTTAGCGCTGCACGAACGCCGCGCTGGTCAGATAGACTGCTCACGGCCACTTCCACCGCAATCCCCTTGGGGAAATTTGGGGAAGTTGTGGAAGGCTTTAAGAGAATCCGCACTTTGTGGCCTGATTCAACCAGCGCCTTGATGAGATTCCGGCCAATAAAACCTGTTCCGCCTGTAACCAATATCATGAGTGACATTATAGCAGACGATTTAATCCTTAATTAACCAAGATGGCACAGTACTTGCTACATAGTCCTTGAGTTAACTATATCAGGCCAGGTTGAATGCATTATGATGAACTCAAAAACTGAAACTGAAAGCAATCGTCTTGGACTTCACTACTTCCAGGATACTTTGCATTATTCCGCCCAGGATCTCTCTGCCTGGCTGCCTGAATTAACCCGACTGAATGCCGCATGGGTGGTGCTGCTTTCCGATTCCAACCGAGCCATCCCTGAGAACTTCATCACCGGATTGGTCGAAGCCGGTGTTCAACCCATCGTGCATTTCAAACTTCAATTACCAGATGCCCCTTCAGCCGCTGATCTAAAACCGATACTATCTGCATATTCCCGTTGGGGGGTCAAGCAAGTGGTTTTCTTTGATAAACCCAACGACTCTTCCAGCTGGTCTTCTGCAGGTTGGTCTCACCAAGACCTTGTGGAGCGGTTTATAGACCGTTTTCTTCCCCTTGCACTCGAAGCCCAGCGCAACGGATTGACCCCGGCCTTTCCGCCGCTCATGCCAGGCGGCAGTTACTGGGATACTTCCTTCTTCAAATCCTCGCTTCAATCGCTTCAACGCCGTGGACAGCAGAATCTGCTAAAAACCATGGCCGCTGGAGCTTATGCCTATACGTACGGACACGAACTCTCATGGGGCATGGGCGGACCCGAGAAATGGATCCATTCCAGACCATACATGACCCCCACCGGGTCAGAAGACCAACGCGGATTCAATAACTACGAATGGATAGGATCCATTGCCGCAGCTGCCGGAATCAAACAAATGCCTATCATCCAATTTGGCGCAGGCATCAAACAGCCTGGTTCTTACTATTCACCTGAAGTCCATGCTGAAATGGTCGAAGCCATGCTGGCCTTGATCAATGACGTAGAAGAACTTGAATCTGCACATGCCATCATGGCTTGTAATTTTTGGCTGTTGGCTGCCGATCCTGATTCTGAAGAATATCCACAGAGCTGGGTCAAGTCAGAAACCAATGCATTGCCTGTGGTGCGTGTCTTAGCCCCCACTGCAAAACGGGTTGTTGCTTCTGTCCCTGCACAGATGGAAACAACTCAACAGGATTCAAAAACAGACGAAACCCCGGCTCCTGCCGCTTCATTCCCCATCGAGCATTACCTGCTGCTGCCTGTCTATGAATGGGGTCTGGCTGATTGGCATCTGGACGTAACCCGTCCATTTATTCGTAAATACAAACCGACAGTCGGTTTTTCACTCAAAGAAGCCGCTTTGGCGCGCAAGGTCACCATTATCGGCGGCGATAAAGATTTCGCAGCCGATGAGATCAACAAATTGCGAGACCTGGGCTGCCTGGTGGATCAAATCACTGGCGATGGTACAAGTATTGCAACACAACTCTTGGAGAGGTGAAACCATGATTATCACTGAGTCTGCAACCCCATTAGAACATACTCCCATCGAAGCCAGAAACCCTGTCTTGAAAGTGGTTGGACTGGGTGGTGGTGGACAAAACGCAGTGGACCGCATGATCGAACTCGGCCTTTCAGGGATTGAGTTTATAGCAGCTAATACTGATGCCCAGGTTTTGAAATCAAGCCAGGCACCTGTCAAGATTCAATTGGGTCCGCTGCTCACCCGCGGACTTGGCGCCGGCGGTAACCCGGAAGTTGGTGAAGCCGCAGCAGAAGAAAGCTATTCAGAACTCAACGAAGTATTAGCCGGTGCGGATATGGTCTTCCTCACAGCTGGCATGGGCGGCGGTACAGGAACGGGCGCCATCAGCGTTGCAGCCCGTGTGGCCAAGAGTCTCGGCGCCGTGGTCGTGGCAGTGGTCAGCCTGCCCTTCTCATTTGAGATGGGACGACGCCAGAAGAATGCCCGTGAAGGCCTGGCTAAACTGCAGCCCTATACTGACACCTTAATTACCGTGCCCAATGACCGGTTGTTATCTGCGGCACCGCGCGATCTACCCCTTGAAATGGCCTTCCGCATGGCGGATGATATCTTGCGCCAGGGAATTCAGGGTATTTCAGAATTGATCACCCAACCGGGTTTGATCAACGTCGATTTCGCCCACATCCGCAATTTGATGAAAAATGGCGGCGGGTCGTTACTGGCAATCGGCACAGGTGAAGGTGAAAACAAGGCGATTGATGCTCTGGAACACGCCCTGCATCATCCCATGCTTGAAACCATCAACCTCTCAGACGCTGGCGGTATCATTGCCAACTTTACCGGCGGAACCAACCTGACCTTTTCAGAAGTCACTGATGCACTTTGTTATCTTCAGGCCAGAACTGGAACCGGTGTGGAAATCATTCCCGGTGTCATTTGTGATGAACTGATGGAAGACCGCGTTCAGGTCATTCTGGTATTGACCGGCATTGGAGCTACTTCAATTGATACTCAAAAAGTTCAAACTGAACAACCTAAAGTTCAATCTGAACAATCAAGAATTCAACCCATTCCGATGGATTTACAAATGGCGGGAGAACCTGTGCAGGTTAACGCATTTGCCCCCACTCCCGTTCCTCAGGTGGATATGGTGATCAACCAACCCAACCTGGATGTTCCGGCATTCCTTCGTCGCCGGGTGAATTAGGAGAAATTATGGATGCCAGCGCAAAAAATCATGTTTGCAGCTCGGTCTACAGCCAGTTCCCTGAAGTTCGTGGGTCAAACCCAACCATTTCAACCCTGCCTGGCGACAAGTTTCAATTGATCTTCCATGGAAAAGTAAAAACTGCTGATGGCAAGACCATGGAACGTACTGTACGGGTTTCTGCCTCCGCTGATGGCAGAATTCTAAAAATGACCACATCAAGGTAAAGGTGAATTATGATCTCTCAACTCTCCAAGAAGATTGAACTCAAGTTTTGGGATACCGTCATTCCTGTCTTGTCAAATTCTGCCTGGCTGAGAACAACAGCCAAGGCATTGTCAGATCTTTATCATGATGAACAAATTGTCAGGCATATTGCCATTGGTGTGGTGATCGCTTTTGCGGGTTTTGCCAGCGGATTTCTCCTCTTTTCACTTAGCACCATTTTTTCTTAGATAATTGACGGCGCTTAAGCGCCGTTTTCATTTCCCTTGATTTAATCATGATGGTAAAATAATTAAAGAATACTCATCAAAATGTCTGGACAAAGACTCAATATGAAAAAGATCGTCATCCCGGTCGTGATTATCATTTTTGGAGTGTGTGCCTTTTTTGGTTTTAAGGCTGCATCCAAATTTATGGCCGCCAGGCAATCTCCAGAAACGCAATCCACAGCCCCCGCCGAAAAACCAACTATTATCCAAAATAATTATGTGTTTATACACGTCAATGACTTAACCTTAGAGAAACCGGAGCTGATCTCGGTTTGGGTTGGATTTGTGAATGAAACCACACCACCCCAGTTCATGTTCCTGCCTTTATTCCCTGCTTATAATGCTGAAATCCATGAACGAATCAACAAGAATTTCGGTATGAATGCGGATAAAAAGGTCAATCAGCGTTTTATTAACCAATTGCAGTCTTCTTTTGATTTTAAGATCTCTGGCTATGTTTTGACTGATAATGCGGGAGTTGGTTATTCGAATCTTTGGATTACTGGAGTGGAAACGCCAGTTACATCCATTGCAGCCATAACCGATACAGATAAACATACACTGCTACTAACCGGACAAACCTCATGGCAGCAATTCTGCCAATTGGTCGCCTCGGGCACTGCTAACAATTACTTTTCGGCCATTAACTGGGGGCTACTACTGCCTGATCATTTTTCTACCAATCTTGATTTTGAGAGCCTTACCTTGCTCACTGATCAAATTGTACATTCCGCCAGCCCGGTCGGATGTGAAGTACTTTCCAACGAATAGTTTTCATTAAACACAGGAGTTTTAATATGAAAGATCAATCCAGGCGGGAATTTTTGCGCAACTTAATGTTGGGCGCTACAACTCTTGCGGCTCAACCTTTGCTGGCCTCCTGTGGGGTCAAGCCATCTGCTGGCACACAATCCCCTGCAGCCACACTGGCAGGATCAACGGAAACCACAGCACCAACCGAAAATGCCTCTGAAAACGCCACAGAAACCCAGAACCAGTACCCTTACCTGGTGGTCACTCGCGGAAGCGATGCCGAGCAAATGGTCAGGCAGGGGATGCAAGCCCTGGGTGGAATGGAAAGATTCATGAAACCCGGTGCGGATGTGATCGTCAAACCCAATATTTGCATTGGATACTATTCCTACGAGTACGCAGCGACAACCAATCCATGGGTGGTTGCGGCAATCGTTAAAATGTGTCTTGAAGCGGGTGCCAAACGCGTACGCGTGATGGACTACCCATTTGGCGGCACCGGCGAACAGTGTTACAAAAACAGCGGAATTGCCGATCTGGTCACAGCTGCTGGCGGCGAGATGGAAGTCATGTCTGAGCTAAAATACGTCGAGACCGCCATTCCGAATGCTGTGAGATTAAAAAAAGCGTCAATTTATCAAGACATATTGACCACTGATCTGCTCATCAATGTACCTATTGCAAAAACCCACAGCATGGCTAAACTTACTTTGGGTTTGAAGAACCTGATGGGCACCATGCTAAACCGCGAGAGCATTCATCCCTCTTTTGAGCAGAATTTGGTGGATTTTGCCACCGTTGTCAAACCTCAATTGACTATCATAGATGCTATTCGTACACTCATGGCCAATGGTCCCACCGGTGGCAACCTTGATGATGTTAAACTTCAAAACACACTCATCTTCTCGCATGACGTTGTGGCTGCAGATAGCTACGCCACTCGTTTGTTTGATAAAACACCGGAATACCTGCCCTACGTGATCAAAGCCGCGGAACGCGGTTTAGGCAAAGCCGACCTGACCGGTTTGGCCATTCAAGAGATCTACCTCGATGCCTAAGGCAAAAATCCAAAATAAATCCAAAACCAATAGTTGGGTGCTCGCTAGAAAGATCACCCAGACTACTGCTTTAATCATCTTCATTTTGGCGGTGGTTTTCAGCCGTCAAAACGGATTACCTGCGAACTTGGTCGATCTCACCATCCGCCTAAGCCCACTGGCCATGCTTTCGCACCTGCTGAGCAGTAAAACATTTCTGGCAGGGTCGGCACTCTCATTGATTCTGCTTGTTTCAAGTTTGTTTTTTGGCCGTGCCTGGTGCGGATGGCTTTGCCCGCTGGGCACGATCCTTGATCTCTTTCGCCTTTCAAACAAAAAGGATCACAAACAGCCGCCTGAAAACCTGCGCAAACTGAAGTATGGATTGCTGATTGTCACTTTACTTTCAGCCCTTTTTGGCAACCTGACCCTGCTCTTTTTTGATCCGCTCACCATTTTTGTACGGTCCACAACACTCACCATTTTGCCTGCGTTGGACAGGATCATCTACGCCCTCGAAAGACTTCTGATCAAGGTTCCTTTCCTCTCTGAATCCGTTTTCAAGTTTGATGCATGGCTGCGGCCGGCGATTTTGCCCAGTGCCGCGCCCTCCATCCAATATGCTTTTCTCGTCGGATTCTTCTTTATCGCCATTGTCTTGCTTAACCTGGTGGCTGAAAGATTCTGGTGCAGGTATCTGTGCCCTTTGGGCGCATTGCTGGGTTTACCCGCAAAAATTGCACTCTTTCAGCGTCGGACCAAAGACACCTGCTCTGAATGCGGATTATGTACGAATGACTGCCCTACTGCAACGATCAACCCGCAAAAGAATTACCAAAGCGATCCATCTGAATGCACCCTTTGCATGAATTGCCTGCAAAGCTGCCAAAAAGACTCTCTTTCTTTTTCGCCGAAATGGCAGCCGGCTGCACGGCAGGCTTACGACCCTGACCGCCGCATGTTCTTTTCTTCAGTGGGCATTTCGGTTTTTTCAGTTGCACTTCTGAGTGTGGATTGGATCAAACGCAAAGCCAGAAGTTTTCTATTGCGGCCTCCCGGTGTTTACGATGAAACCGAATTCCTGTCAAAATGCATTCGCTGCGGCATATGCATCAAGCAATGCCCCACCCAGGCGTTGCAACCTGATTTTTCGCAATCTGGCCTTGAAGGGGTTTGGACGCCCATCATAATTCCGCGCAACGGGTTTTGCGATTTTGGCTGCAACGCTTGTGGTCAAAACTGTCCGGTTCAAGCCATTCCGCCGCTGCCGCTCGAAGAGAAACGACTGACACAGATTGGCCATGCTTATATTGACCACAACCGCTGCCTCGCCTGGTCGGATCACACCAACTGCATTGTATGTGAAGAAATGTGTCCAATTCCACAAAAGGCCATCACTTTGAACAAAGAGGTTTTTACCCTTTCAGACGGCACCCAGGCGGAGATTCTTCTTCCTATTGTAGATCGGGAACGCTGCATTGGATGCGGTACTTGTGAGAATAAATGTCCCGTCCAGGGCGATGCAGCTATCCGTGTTTATACCCTTTAACCTTGTAATTGGTTAACATAGATCGAAATTAAGGATAATTGACCCCGACCATGATATAATCCGGGTCTATTTTTTACTATTTCCAGAAAGAGAGTTCCCTTGAGCGCTAAAACCGATTTAAACAAAGTAGCCAAAGACCTGGTTGTCAGCATGGAATATGAATTGACCGTCGATGGTGAAGTCCTTGATTCCACAGATGCCGGCGATCCCATCGAATTTATTCAGGGATATGAGAATATCATTGGTGGTCTTGAAAAAGCCGTTGAAGGCATGGCAATTGGCGAATCCAAAGAAGTTTTCGTCAAAGCTGCAGAAGCTTACGGTGAATATGATGCCGACGGATTTGTTGAAGTTCCGAAAGCAGAATTTCCTGAAGACATCCCCATGGAAGTGGGAGTTGAAATCAGCGTTACCAATGATGACGGCGAAGAAATGACTGCCTTTATTGAAGAAGTCAGCGTCGAATCCATTACCTTGAATTTCAACCATCCCCTGGCTGGAAAAGATTTGAATTTCAAAGTAAAAATCGTTGCCATTCGTGAAGCCACAGCAGAAGAACTTGAACACGGTCATGTTCATTTTGATGATTGCGAATGCGGCGACGACTGCGAATGTGAAGACGGCGGATGCAACTGCGGTAAATAACCAAGTCATAAAAAAATCACCCTCTCGGGTGATTTTTTTATTTAAATTTCTAGCGATTCTCCTGGCACCATCCATTTTACTTTTTGAGCTGAATATTTTTCTTTCGCAAATTGATCGAGGCGTTGAGGACCAAGACTGTTAATCTTAAACATATCATTGTGCATGGGGATGAGCAAGCTAGCTTTCAGTTTCCAGGCTAATTCAAGACTTTCTTCAGGGTGCAAATTGCCAATCATGCCCATGGCCTCGCGCTCTGCATCCCGTCCATTGACTGGCAGGCAGCAAACATCAAAATGGTCTGATAAATTATTTAAACTTTCTAACATACCGTCATACAAGATCGTGTCACCTGCATGGTAGATCACTTTTCCATCACATTCGAGAACAAATCCGAGATAGGTATATTCACCAGTGACTTCATTCTTATCCAGCCCATAATGGGCTGATGGAAGTGCAGTAAAGTGAATTCCCCCGATGGACTCTCTTTTGAATGAACGTGCAAGCATGAGCTGCCCTTCACCCACACCTTCTGCTTTCAGATGATCCAATGAAGGCTGCGGCCCAATCACGATACATCCCGGATTGTTTTTCAAAATAGGCAGAAGAGTATCCGGGTCAGTGTGGTCCGCATGGTCATGAGTCACAAAAATTGCATCGATTCCCAGAACTTTTTCGGGGTCGATCGGGGTTGGAAAAGCCCGATTAAAGTGTTCTGCATCTCCAATTCCGCTGGTGACTACGTAATTGCTCAAATAAGGGTCGATCATAAATATATGTGTATCAACCGTTATTTGGAAACCGGCTTGCCCCAGGTATTTAAGTTCCATTGGATCCATCCTTAGTAAAATGTAAATTACTACAAACACTATACATATTATGCAATTATATTTAAGTAATTGTATAATATTATAAATGTATGAAATATTATTTGTGGAAAACGAGGGAAAATGTCCATCAAAATCGTAACCGACAGCACCTGTGACCTCCCCAAGGAAGTTATTGAGAAATACGATATTACAGTTATTCCTGCATATATCAACTTTACCGATGGCAGTTATTTGGACGGAGTGGAAATCACCCGTAAAGAGTTTTACGAAAGACTGCCACAATATGAGACTCCACCTACCACCTCTGCCCCCGCGATAGGAACATTTGCACGTGCATATAAAAATTTGAAAGATGGTGGAGCCACCAACATTTTGTCAATTCACATCTCATCCACGTTAAGCGGAATTTATAATGTCGCCGTTTTGGCAGCCGAAGCCATGGAAAACATCGTGGTCAAGACATTCGATGCCGGAAACCTGAGCCTTGGCACCGGATTGATCGTAGAAGCTGCCGCAAAATTGGCTGATGCCGGTAAAAGCATGGAGGAAATCCTTCTAAAGCTCAAGGACATTGCGGAACGCACCTACACATTTGCAGCCCTTGATACATTGAAGTTTTTGCGGCGAAGCGGACGTATCTCACGGTTAAAAGCAGGTTTTGGCAGTCTGCTTCAGATCAAACCGATCTTGCAAATGAATAACGGAAAAGTCGTCATGGAAGCTGCCCGTACCAGCAATGGGGCGCTTCACCATCTACTCGATACCCTAAAATCACTCGGACCGATTGAATCCATCGCATTGGTTCATACCAATGCCTCTGAGAAAGCTGAAACCTTGCGTATTCAGGCAAAACAGTTATGTGAACAAGTTTCACAAGCTTATTCGATGGAAGTAACTCCCGTCATCGGGTCTCATATCGGCCCAGGCGCATTTGGTTTTGTGGTCATTAAAGCTTCATAAACAAAGAAAAGAGATGTGATGAATATGATATCGATTTTTCTAACCGCAGGTGCGGTGATTTTTGCATTGATGTTAGTCCTATGGCTCGTCAGTCTTTTACTTCGCAACTCAAGCATAGTGGATATATTCTGGGGTTTTGGTTTTGTTTTATCAGCTTGGGTTTACTATTTTCTGACTCCCGATGGCTTCATTATCCGTAAACTGCTTATAGCTGGTTTGGCGACCATTTGGGGATTACGTCTCACCATTCATGTCTTGACCAGGAACTGGGGTAAACCAGAAGATTTCCGCTACCAGAAATGGCGCAATGAATCAGGTAAAGTTTGGTGGATAAAAAGTCTGTTCCAAGTCTTTATTCTGCAAGGCTTCTTAATGTGGATCATCTCAACCCCACTTTTGGCAGCACAATACTCAAACCTACCGGCCAGCTTAACTATTTTTGATTACTTGGCTGTAATCATCTGGATCATCGGGTTCTACTTTGAGACAGTCGGTGATTTACAATTAACCAAATTTAGAAGCAACCCTGCAAACAAAGGAAAAATCCTGAATACCGGTGTATGGCACTATACCAGGCACCCAAATTATTTTGGCGATTCTGCACAATGGTGGGGTTACTACTTGTTTGCACTGGCCGCCGGAGGATGGTGGACCATTTTTAGTCCCATCATCATGACCCTTTTCTTGATCAAAGTGTCTGGTGTTGCATTACTTGAAAAAACCATGAAAGACACCAAACCCGGCTATCGCGAGTACATGGAAAACACCAGTGCGTTCATCCCCTGGATTCCAAAAAAATCTTCACAGAAGGAGGTTAAATGAAACTGGCCAAGATCATCTCCTTTTTAGGCTTACTGGCCATGACAGGGGTAATTTCATGGGCTTTTATCAGTGGCGATTTTGCGTCTGAAGGGTCCAAGTTATTGGCCATGCCCTGGGGTATCGTTTCTATGGTGGACCTTTATGTCGGGTTTATCCTTTTTTCGATGTGGATCATTTATCGTGAAAAAGAGGTGCTATCGTCAATTATTTGGGTTTTCTTCATGCTCACTTTGGGATTTTTCACCGGCAGTCTTTATGTCTTTATCGCTTTACAAAAAAGCGGAGGCAGTTGGCAGCGATTCTGGCATGGTAAACGATTGAAGAATAGTTAGATTTTCACAAACGTCCGGCGCTTGCCGGACGTTATTTTTTGGCCGTGATATACTGTTAGTCCATTTAATCAAAGGAAACTGCCTTGTTTTTACCGACCACAAAAGAAGAAATGACCACCTTGGGATGGCACGAACTGGATGTCATCTTGATCAGTGGAGATTCATATATAGATAGTCCCTATTCCGGAATAGCCGTAATAGGAAAAGTATTGCAAAAAGCTGGTTTTCGGGTGGGCATCATCGCTCAACCGGAACTGACATCTGATATTGATATTTCGCGTCTAGGTGAGCCGAACCTTTTTTGGGGAGTTACCGGCGGTACCGTCGATTCGATGGTGGCCAATTACACTGCCACCCTGCGCAAGCGCCGCTCGGATGATTTTACGCCAGGCGGAGAGAATAACCGCCGCCCAGACAGGGCGGTGATCGCCTATACCAACCTGATCAAACGCGTCTTCAAAAATACCCAACCCATCGTGTTGGGTGGAATTGAAGCCAGCTTGCGTCGCGTCACCCATTATGACTATTGGTCAGATAAACTTCGCGCGCCAGTGCTCTTTGATTCCAAGGCAGATTATTTACTCTACGGCATGGCGGAAACCAGCGTTGTAGAACTTGCCAGGTCAATCAAAGAGAAGAAATCGCCTCTTGGTATCCGCGGATTATGTTATTTAACCAAAACGCAACCTGAAGGCTATGTCACGTTGCCGTCATTTGAAGAGTGTGTGGCCGACCAGGCTGCTTTTACCAGGATGTATCATCTTTTTTATCAGAACAACGATCCGATAACCGCCAAAGGCCTGGCTCAACAAAAAGGAGATCGCTTTTTGGTGCAGAATCCGCCAGCCTTGACTCTCACCCAACCCCAATTGGATAAGATCTATTCGCTTTCATACGAGCGCGAACAACATCCTTATTACGAAAAACAAGGGACAGTAAAAGCGCTTGAGACCATCCGTTTTTCAATCCCCACCCACCGCGGATGCTACGGCGAGTGTAATTTTTGTGCCATCGCCGTCCATGAAGGCCGCACCGTGGCATCCCGCAATGAAAGTTCCATACTTGCTGAAGCGGAAGTCATGACTCGTCAACCTAAATTCAAAGGCATTATCGCTGACCTTGGCGGCCCAACCGCCAATATGTATGCGATTGAATGCGCCAAGAAACTTCACAACGGCGCCTGTGTCGATAAACGCTGTCTCTTCCCCGATATCTGCCCCGTCTTAAAAATAGATCATTCTGCACAGATTGATCTATTGTCAAAAATCCGCAAAATTCCCGGCATCAAGAAAATATTTGTCGGTTCCGGTATTCGCTACGACATGGTGTTGGCAGATAAACAAAATGGATTGGCTTACCTTAAGGAAATTGTAGCCCACCACACTTCTGGCCAGCTTAAAGTAGCCCCTGAACATGCCGAACCTTATGTATTGAAAATGATGGGCAAACCCTCTGTGGGGTCACTGCTGAAATTTAAGAAGATGTTTGAAAACCTGACTTATGAAGCTGGCAAAGATCAATATCTTACCTATTACCTTATCGCGGCCTATCCTGGCAGCAGCGATCGAGCAATGAAGCAGCTCAAAGAATTTGTCACCAACAAGCTTCACCTAACCCCGGAACAGGTACAGGTTTTTACGCCCACCCCATCCACTTATGCGAGTGTGATGTACTATACTGAAAAAGACCCCTTCACCGGTGAAACCATTTTTGTGGAAAAGAATATCGCCCGTAAAGTAGCCCAGAAAGAGTTGATCGCCAAACCAATAACCAATTCAGCGCAAAAAACTGAGATAAATAACAAACCGAAACCGAATAATGGCTACGCGAATAAATCCAGGCCTCAGAGGAGACCAAAATGACCATGTCTGAAAATCTTCACTTTTATGTATCCTGCCCTCCCGGGCTTGAACCCATGCTGGCAGCAGAATATAAAACACTCGGTCTTGTCAGAGTCAAACTCAAAAAGGATGAAGACAACCAGGTGATTCACACGGTTGGTGAAGATACCGGCGGTATGGAATTTGAAGGACCGCTTGAACATGTTTACCTGGCCAATCTTCATCTGCGTACGGCCAGCCGTGTAACCGTTCGGCTGGGTGAATTTAAAGCCATCACTTTCGCAGAATTGCGCAAGAAGGCTTCCAAGTTGGACTGGGGAAAATACCTCGTCCCCGGTCAAAAAGTATCCATCCAGGTCACCTGCCATAAATCCAGGCTCTATCATTCAGATGCTGTTGCTGAACGCATCCTCGGGTCAATAGACGACCACTTTTCTGCTTCTGGCAAGAAAACGGATCAATCGGCTGAGGGGCAGATCATCCTGGTCAGACTGGTTAACGATAATTGCACCGTCAGCCTGGATTCATCAGGTGAATTGCTTTACAAGCGTGGATACAGGCAGGCTGTCGCCAAAGCACCGTTGCGTGAAAACCTGGCGGCCGGAATGATCATGGCGTCCGGATGGGATCAAGTTTCTCCATTAATTGATCCATTTTGCGGGTCAGGCACTATCCCCATAGAAGCGGCCATGATGGCGCAGCAGATTGCCCCCGGCATCAACCGCTCTTTCAGATTTTTTAGCTGGCCGGCTTATAACAAAGCAACCTGGACTGAGATTTTGGACCAGGCCAAGAAACAAATTCAAAAAGAGTCTCCTCCCCTATTCGGGTACGACCGTGATGCAGGCGCAGTTGAAATGTCAAAAGCCAACGCTGCACGCGCGGGACAAAAGGATCACGTCCAGTTTATCAGCCAGGCCGTCTCGCTGCTTGAATCTCCGGCACCTGCCGGATGGATTGTGACAAATCCACCATATGGGATCAGAGTTAGTGAAAACAAAGACCTGCGTGATTTATATGCAAGGTTTGGCTCGATCATGAAGGAGAAATTTTCTAGTTGGCACGTTTCCGTGTTATGTAACGATGATCAACTGATTGCCAACATGGGGCTTCAGAAACCTCTTAAAACAATCCGTTTGATCAATGGTGGAATTTCAGTAAAACAAGTTATTTACTTTTTATAGCTTTTTCATGTGCAATATTAGGTATAGCTGTATAATGTTTTTATAAATGCAAAAACATTTTATTTCTGTTCTTATGAAGAAATGAGTTTATGCATTTATAGAATCATTTTGAAATGGTTCGATCCATTCATCATCAACGGGGAAATCATCGAATTCGAAGCATATATCCGAAAAGGGATATTTCATTGTGATTATTGAACCTTTATTCATAATGAAAACAATCATTATTCAAACAGTGATCGGATTGAATCAACACAAATTGATCTTAATCTAGGCATATTAATTACCATTGGCTTGTGAATTTTTAAACGTAATCCTTCAGTCTGATCAGCATTATTTGTAGATAGGGTGAGGAAAAATGAAAACTGAACAATCAGATGGGAATATTGTTCACAAGTTTGAAAACGCTAACCAAAACAAGATGGTAAAAGATATTGTTGAAATATTTAAAACAGTTCAGATTTTTATTAAGAATCTGAACTGTTTGTTTTTTATAAAGATTGGAACGAAACTTAACCGAAAACCTACTCAAGAGCGATTAATCTTCATTGAAAATAAATCATATCGGCGATTAATCCCATCAAGCTCTCGATACTTATTCGACCTCATAAATTTAACCTACTTTTCTCAATTGAAAATGAGGATTTGAAAAACACATTGCTTTGATAATTATTATGTAATCGAGTAGATCGGCTATTTAATGCAAATACAATTCTTTTTTTCGATAATCGTAGGTACTTGTGCTTTGACACTGGCGTTATCCTTTTACGCTTTCAGACAGCGAGATGTGCCAGGAACCCGCTTATTTGGATTATTTGCAATAGCAGAAGCTTTTTTAGCACTTTCTGAACTTCTTTCAATGGTGAGTAAAACAAACCAAGGCGCGCTTTTATGGTTTAATCTGCGAATTCCATTTCTGGCATTAACTCCCGTATTATGGTTATTTTTTGTAGTTCGCTATTATCATAAACAACGTTGGATAACAAAATGGGGTGTCATTGCCGGTTGTGTCATTCCTGTCTTAACGATCCTCTTTCAAAACCTGCCAATTTCAACCCACTTTTGGGTACAACAAAATGTAAGTTTTTATCAAACAGATTCGTTCTGGTTGGTCGATACAAACACACGTATTCCAGGTTTTTGGTATTACATACACACTTGTTACAGTCTTTTATTAACTTTAGGTAGCACTGCTATCATTGCAAGTGAAATTATTACAAATAGTACTGGTAAACGATTCCAATCAATTGCCATTCTTGCCGGTTCTCTTGTTTATTTAGGTGTTGGAATATACCCAGCTTTCTTCCCTGTAACACGCCCGGCATTAAATCCAATTGTTCCAGGTATGGGTCTTGGTGCATTTATCCAAATCATCGCCATATTTACATTAAATTTTCTCAAACCTCCGGCAGACAAAAAGCAACAACTAAATGATGAAACAATTAAAAATCAAGAAAGGGAATCACTAAATTTATTAGTTCTAGTTTTCGTGGTGATAGCCGTTAGTATTGCCTCATTAGGCTTTTTATCTTTTAAAAATTTCCAACGCGAATATCGCGAACAAGTCGAATCTCAATTAACAAGCATATCCTTAATGAAAGTAGCCGATATCCAAAAATGGCGCAATGAAAGAATTAATGACGCACAGGCTTTCTATAAAAACGAATCATTTAGTGAGCTAGTGACAAATTATTTAAAGAATCCATCAATTGATAGAAACATAGAACTTATCCAGGCTTGGTTTACCGCATATGCTGAACATGATGAGTATGAGAATGTATTTTTCATCGACATCACTAGAACAAAAATAATCTCACTAGACGATACAACTCTTAAAATCGCCTCTCACCTGGTTGATGGAATTCCACAGGTCCTCGAAAAAGAGGAAATCGAATTTGTCGATTTTCACCGAGATTCAGAAAACTCACCGGTTTTTCTCGCAACGATTATCCCAATTTACTCATCTTATGAAGGAATTCCATTAGGGGTAGTTGTTATGCGAATTGACCCCAATGCTTATCTATATCCATTGATCCTTCGTTGGCCGGTGCCGAGTAATAGTGCTGAAACAGCATTGGTAAGAATGGAAAACAATAAAGTCTTGTATTTAACTGCGTTACGTTTTGAACCGGATTCACTTTTAAGTAAATATATAGATTTATCAGAAACGAATCGGCCATCTGTTAAAGCAGTTACCGGTTCCATCGGAATTGTTGAAGGCGTAAATTATCGCGGTAAACAAGTAATCGCAGATGTCAGAGAAGTACCAGGCACATCCTGGTTCCTTGTTTCAAGAATTGATCAAGAGGAAGTTGCGGCTCCATTACTTGAACGAGAAAGATTGTCATGGATTTTGTATTCAAGTTTAATTTTGGCAACAGGTGTCGCGCTTAATCTTATATGGCGTCAACAACGCATGCGTTCACTAATTACAAATAATAAAATTCAAACAGAGATTTTAGAACGCGATCGTAAATTAAAAGAAGCGCAAGAAATGGCACACCTTGGATTTTGGTATTGGGATGTAAAAACAGGAGAGGTTGAATGGTCAGATGAAGTATATAAAATTTTTCAGATTGAACCCAAGAATTTTAAACCCAGAATCGACTCCATATTAGCATTATCTCCCTGGCCAGAGGAACAAAAACGTGGACAGGAATTAATAGACCGCGCCATAAAAACGCATCAACCAGGAATGTATGAACAGAAATTTCTTCGTTCGGATAATTCAGTGGGGTATTACTCTTCAACTTTTCTAGGCCAATTCGACGAGAATGACGAATTAACATCCATTGTTGGATCGGTAATGGACATCACCGATAGGACAATAAAAGATCAAGCGCTTCGTGTCAGTGAACACCGTTTTCGAACCCTTTTTGAACATGCGGCGGTGGGGGTTGCAATAATTGATACGAATACAGGTCAATACTTAGAGATAAACCACAAGTATTGTGATTTCCTTGGTTATTCAAAAGATGAAATGCTACAACGAACATTTATGAGTGTTACTGAACCTGGTTTTATTAAGATCAATATGCAATACAATCAAAAATTGCTCAACGGAAAAATTTCTGAATATTCACTTGAGAAAAAATATGTGCGAAAAGATGGAAAAACTGTGTGGGGAGAATTAAATGCTTCAGCCTTATGGGAACCAGGTGAAACGCCTGAAGTATACATGCACATAGCAGTCGTATTAGACATAACTGATCAAAAAATTGCAGAACTTGGTCTACGCGAAAGTGAGAAAAAATTCAGAGAAACAGTAGCTAATTTGGATGAGGGTTTTTATAGTTCCACCATGGATGGTGTTTTGGTGGATCACAATGAAGCATTTAATCGGATTCTCGGATTACCAGAACACCAGGATGCAAGGGGTTTGCTGGTACCTGACTTTTGGGAAAATGGAGATGATAGACAAAAGTATTTGGCGGAATTGCAAAAGAATGGAACTGTATCTTCTTATCAAATATCAGCAAAAAAAATTAATGGAGAACCAATAACCATTTTACTTAGCTCACATATAGTCAAAAGCGAAAAAAATGAACCATTAAAAATCGATGGTGTATTTTTGGATATTACATCCAGGATCAGGCAAGAAGAACAATTACTAGCGTCACAAGTTGAACTTCAAAAGCTTTTAGAGCAGGCAGAACAATCACGTCGAGCGTTATTAACCATTGTAGAAGACCAAAAATTAGCACAAGAACAAATCAAACTCCTAAACAAAACTCTTGAAGAAAGAGTCAATCAGCGCACAGCCCAATTAAAAGAATCAAATGAGGAATTGGAATCATTCGCTTATTCCATCTCTCATGATTTGCGTGCACCGCTGCGGGCGATTGATGGTTACTCGCGAATTCTCGAACAGGATTATGCAAAAGTTTTGGACACTGAAGGAATTAGACTTCTGAATATCGTCCGCAGCAGTACCAAGAACCTGGACAGGTTGATCACAGACTTGCTATCACTTTCACGAGTAGGAAGAAGTGAATTAAAACTTGATGATCTGGACATGGATTCGATGGTAAATTCGGTATATGAAGAACTTATGACTCCAGAAATCCAAGAAAAAGTAGAATTTATAGTACGCGAACTTCCAGTCGGATTTGGTGATCCAACCCTGATCAGGCATGTTTGGATGAACTTGATCTCCAATGCAATAAAATACAGCACGCCAAATGAACATCCGAGAATTGAAATTACGGGTTTTTCTGATTCAGAGAGATGCATTTACACCATAACAGATAATGGGGTTGGCTTTAATCCCGATTTTAGAGACAAGTTATTTGGATTGTTTCAACGACTCCATAAAGCCAGTGATTTTGAAGGTACTGGTGTTGGATTGGCAATCGTCCAAAGAATTGTCAAACGCCATAATGGTGAGGTCTGGGGTGACGGGAAGATTGATGCTGGTGCCACATTCTCATTTACACTTCCCCTAAGGAGTGACAAGAATGAATAAAAATTTACCGTTGGAGATTTTACTCATAGAAGATAATGATCAGGATGCAGAATTAACCATCCGAGCCATGCGTGAGTACAATATGTGTAACAAGATAATTCGATTACTTGATGGTCAAGAAGCAATGGATTACTTCTTTTCCGACAAATCGAACTCCAACGAAATCCCTCGATTGATTCTTCTTGATATAAAACTCCCTGGGATAAGCGGTTTAGAAGTACTTAGAAATTTAAAAACGCACGAAACAACAAAAACAATCCCAGTGATTATTCTCACTTCTTCAACAGAAGAAAAAGACATTCAAACATGTTATCATCTAGGAGTAAACAGCTATATATCCAAACCGGTTGAGTTTGAGAGTTTTCAAAATATGATGAAAACTTTAGGCATGTACTGGTTGCTAATGAATAGAGCTCCATAAAAAAAATGACACCACCCTATCGCATTCTGCACATCCTTGATATTGAAAATGGAGAATCCATACTTGCAGACGAACTGGATAACAATCATTTCCAGTTCGATTCTACCTATGTGGATTCTATCGCCGCTTTTAAAAAATCGATCAAAGAGTTCCATCCAGATCTTGTCATCACCGATTTTCGACATAAAAACTATAATGGCATCGCTGCCATCACTCAAACAAAAAAAGCATTCCCTGACACCCTGGTTTTTATCTTAACTGAATCGATATCAGAATTTGACGCCATAGAGTGTATTAAAGCCGGCGTTTCCAACATTATCAATAAAGATCAGGTATCAAGCATCTTGATGATTGTTCAAGAGGCCCAGAAATACCAGCAAGCCCGTTTGGAGAAAAGACAGGTTGAGGAACAGCTCGCCAGAGAAAGAGAAATTTTATCCATTTCATTGGCAAACATCGGTGAAGCGATCGTTACCATTAATCTTTCTGGTGAGATCGTATTATTTAATAATGCCGCCCAACAGATCACAGGTTATTCCGAATCTCAGTCAGTTGGAAAACCCGCTCATGAAATTCTCAGAATTTTGGACGAAAAAACAAATAAGTTTTTAATGGACCCAATCAGTCATCTTTTAGAAATTGATAGCTCGTTTGACATCAATACCGCCCAACGGCGGCCGGTATTGGTGACCAAAACAGGTAAAAAGATCCTCATTTCAGGAAAAATCACTCCTATTCGTGTTGACCAACACTCACATGCAGGTTATGTATTGGTTTTCGACGATGTTACAGAAAAAGAACAAATAGCAGCTCAATCGATGTTGTCCTCCAAGATGGAATCCATCGGTCAGTTGGCCGCCGGTATTGCCCATGAGATAAATACGCCGATTCAATATTTGGGAGACAATCTTCACTACGTTCAACACGCCCTAGAAACATATATAGAATCCGACGAAAAACAAACAGCTTTCTTGAACACGATTGCTCCATTCAACCCTCAGGCGCAAGAAGTAGTGGATTTCAGAAACAGCCAAAGAATTGAACACCTCAACAAAGAAATCCCAAATGCCATTCAGGAATCTTTTGAAGGACTGGAAAGAGTGCGAAAAATCGTTCAGGCAATCCGCGAATTCTCCCACCCCTCCCAAAAAGAAAAAGCTTATTCAGATATCAATAAAAGCGTTCAGACCACCGTCACTATTTGTAGGAACGAATGGAAATATTGTGCTGATCTTGTAACAGAATTAGATCCCAATTTACCCATGGTTCTCTGCCGTATCGACGAACTTAATCAGGTCTTGTTGAATATGATCGTTAACGCTACACACGCGATTCAAGAAAAACAAAAAGGGACCGATAAAGAGAAAGGCAAGATCACGATCAGCACACGACTCGATAAAGAAAAAGTGATCATCGCCATAGCTGATACCGGTTGTGGAATTTCTGACAAGATCGTGAATCGCATTTTTGATCCATTCTTTACCACTAAAGAAGTTGGCAAAGGCACAGGGCAAGGTCTTTCTTTAGCTTATAATATAATTGTTAATCATCATCACGGCGCTATTAATGTACACACAAAAGAAAATATTGGTACGACATTTACAATAGAATTGCCTATCGCAAAAACAGAAATAGAGGAAACCCGTGATTAATCAAAAAAGACAGATTATTTTTGTTGACGACGATGTCTATGTACTAAAAGGGTACCAAAGGGCGTTGGAACCCTATATCAATGAGTGGGATGTTTATTTTTGCACCACTGGCCCTGAAGCACTCACGATTTTAAGCCGCCAACCCGTGGATGCCATCATTACTGATATGCGTATGCCGGGAATGAGCGGCATAGATTTATTGGAACAGGTCATTCAACATCATCCGTCTGTTATTCGTATGATCATGTCTGGCAGCGTCGAGGAACCTTCTGCTTATCGAGCGGCAAGCCTGGCGCACCAATTGATGGCTAAACCCTGCGACATCCAAACCATTTTTTCAGCAGTCGAAGACACCTGTCATTTACGTGACGCCCTGTCTGACAAGAAACTGGTAAAAATCATCACTGGGATTAAGAGTTTGCCCAGCGTACCCACCTTGTATGTAAGATTATTAAAAGAATTTGAACGGGAACAACCCACCCTGGCAAAAGTTGGTGAAATCATCAGCATGGATATCGCCATGACTGCCAAAATTCTCCAGCTTGTTAACTCTGCCTTCTTCAGTATTCCCTACAAGGTTTCCAACTTAAACCAGGCGCTTTCCATTTTAGGGCTCAATACCATTAAGTCACTCGTCTTGAGTGTGGGTGTCTTTTCGGAATATCAGAACAGATCCTTCAGTGCTTTCTCGATCGAAGAACTTTGGCAGCACAGTATCTTTGTGGGGAATCTTTCACGAGCGATCGCGGTTTCTGCCAACCTGAGCCGAGCCGAACAAGACGAAGCCCAGATGGCCGGTATTTTACATGATGTCGGCAAACTGATCCAAACAGATATCCCAGGTTTTTATCGCCTGCTTTCAATGAACACTAAAATTCCAGAAATCCAAATGGAATATCATTATTTAGGTACCTCGCATGCTGAAATTGGGGCATATATGCTCAGCTTGTGGGGATTACCCAGCACTGTGATTAAAGCGGTGGCTTTTCATCATAAACCTATCGCAGAGACTGCCTTTAAGATGGATGCTGTATTTTGTGTTTATATAGCCAATCATTTCTATTATGAAGAAAAACCTAACAATAAAAACACATTATCACTTCCACCTATTGATATGCAACTACTGGAACAGGTAAAAGTCACTCACTTGTTGGAAGATTGGCGTTATATGGCCAAACGAATTTTTGCAGGTGAAAAACCTGATTGAACATGGATGCAGCAAGGAGGGAAATTTATGAAAGAGGTCATCTTTCTTGTTGATGATGAACCAAATGTACTGACTGCGCTTACCCGCGAATTAAACGCTTACCAGTTTAATGACATTGTTACAGCGAAAGATGGGATAGAGGCCATCGAGGTACTACGAAATACACATGATGTAGCCGTGATTATTTCTGACTATCGCATGCCCGGCCTGGATGGTATATCCTTCCTTTTGGAAGCACAGGAAATATGCCCTGATGCCACTCGCATGATCTTGTCTGGCGTGGCGGATCTTGAGATGGCCACCAATGCCATCAACCTTGGACAAATTTTCAGGCTGCTGCTCAAACCATGTGCACCAGAAAATTTTATAGCCTCGGTGAAAGCTGCCATCCGCCAATATGAATTGGTAACCAGCGAACGTGACTTACTGCAGAATACATTAAAGGGCAGTATCAGGATTCTGACCGATCTTCTCGCAGTCATAAATCCCGATTCGTTTTCGCAATCAACGCGAATCAGCGCCCAGACCCGCAAATTTGCTACTTCTCTCGGGCTGAGCAATGCCTGGGAGCTTGAACTGGCGGGTGC
Source organism: uncultured Anaerolinea sp. (assembly GCA_964597505.1). Lineage (GTDB taxonomy): Bacteria > Chloroflexota > Anaerolineae > Anaerolineales > Anaerolineaceae > UBA6107. Next base: position 257,068 of record CAZQXI010000001.1, read on the forward strand.
GTTATGCCGTATTGGCTGTGTAACGGTTCCACCGGAAGTTCTTGAAACATGGATGAAGGGCCGAATTTTGGACGATAACCAACATCGCATGATTGACTCGGTTGGAAAAATCGGCCATCACCTACTGCGAAATATTCCCCGCCTTGAAAAGATAGCTGAAGGAATCCTGTACCAGTCAACCCCCTATCAACCGGTTGGACCGATCACGGCCAAAACCCTCAGAGGGAATGATATTCCCATCATTGGCCGCATTTTGAAAATCGTTATTGACTATGATCGTTTTCTGACAATAGATCCTAACCCAAAAGCCGCCTTATCCAGGCTGGCGAGCCAGGCGAATGAATATGACCTTGACCTGTTGAAATCATTCAGAGAATTCATTATCAGTGAAAACGAGGGGGACAAAACCGGTACGGCTAAAAAAGAATCCGCCTTATCAGAAGTATCAATTGATGACGTAAAAACGGGCATGGTCATCATGGGCAACGTTTTTGACAAAAAAGGACGGCTGTTGATAGGCAGCGGCACAGTGGTAACGGATATCATCAAATTGCGATTGGCAAATTACAATAACATTTATGGTCTGGATCAAACTCTTTTGGTTAGAAAAACAGACTTGCCTTCATAAAAATATTAATAATTAATGAAAATTATCTTAAAATATGATGCAAAAGCTTGACATTTGCCGTATAGGGTTGTATAAACAAGTAATTAATTTTATAGAACATCTAAAAAGGAATTTTTCGAGCATTTTCGGATAAAAACAAACTCATGAACTTTATTACCTCCCTCGTCCTTATTAGCATTATTTTGGTTCTCGTCCTTATTGAGAGCCAAATTACGGTTGGATGGAAGAGGGAAGGTGTAAAAGCATAAAACACCAAGCAACATGAAAAACCAAAACCACCCAATCAGATCGGGTGGTTTTTTTTATTCATTTTCATAAAACGGAGGCTTCATCGTGCGCTCAGACAAGATCAAACTAGGATTCGAACGTTCTCCCCACCGGGCTTTGCTAAAAGCAACCGGTGTTACAGACGCCGATATGAACAAACCTTTCATCGCCATCGTAAATTCCTACGTGGATGTTGTCCCGGGACATGTTCATCTGCAAGCATTCGGCAAGATCATCAAAGATGCCGTCCGTGCTGCCGGAGGAGTACCTTTTGAATTCAACACCATCGCCGTAGATGACGGTATCGCCATGGGGCATCAGGGAATGAAATATTCCCTGCCCTCCCGTGAACTGATCGCTGATAGTGTGGAAACCATGCTCGAAGCACACCAGTTCGACGGTATGGTGTGTATTCCGAACTGCGACAAGATTGTTCCGGGGATGTTAATGGCTGCCATGCGCGTCAACATCCCCGCCATTTTTGTATCAGGCGGCCCCATGCCCGCCGGCCGCACGCCTGACGGTGAAACCATTGACCTGATCTCAGTTTTTGAAGGTGTCGGAGCCTACCAGACAGGAAAAATTGACCTGCAGCGTTTGAAGATGCTCGAAGACCTGGCCTGCCCGGCTTGCGGCTCATGCTCTGGCATGTTCACCGCCAACAGCATGAACTGCCTGATGGAAGCCCTGGGCCTGGCACTGCCTTACAATGGTTCCGCATTGGCTTTAACACCTGAACGAGATGCCCTGGCACAAAAAGCAGCCTCCTTAATCTTAGACCTGGTTGAAAAGAACATCACTCCCCGCCAAATCGTAACCGCTGAAGCCTTTGATGACGCCTTTGCTCTGGACATGGCCATGGGCGGTTCTTCCAACACCGTTTTACACGCTTTGGCCATCGCCAATGAAGCCGGAGTTGATTATTCACTAGAACGCATCAGCAAAGTCGCAGATCGGATCCCCTATCTGTGCAAGGTCAGTCCTGCCGGCAAATGGCACATGGAAGATGTCCACCGCGCCGGCGGCATCCCTGCCATTCTCGCTGAATTACAGAATAATGCCCACTGCCTGCACACCGATCGCATCACCGTCACTGGTGAATCCTTCGGCAGCAGTTTTGCACAAGCCAAAATCCTCGATCCTGAAGTCATTCACCCCTATGAAAAAGCTTATTCTCCCCGGGGTGGCTTATCTGTTCTCTTTGGCAATCTGGCTCCCAACGGTTCCGTGGTCAAAACCGGCGGCGTTAGCGAGAACATGAAGAAATTCAGCGGCCCAGCCCGCATCTATGATTCGCAAGATGCAGCCCTGGCCGGCATCATGGCCGGTGAAGTTAAGGCCGGTGAAGTGGTCGTCATCCGCTATGAAGGCCCTAAAGGCGGACCCGGTATGCAGGAGATGCTCTCACCCACCAGCGCATTGATGGGCATGGGCCTGGGAGACAAGGTTGCTCTGATCACCGATGGTCGATTCTCAGGTGGTACGCGTGGCGCTTGCATCGGGCACGTTTCTCCTGAAGCCGCGGCTCGCGGACCCATCGCTGCGCTGGAAGCAGGCGATATGATCGAACTCGACATTGAAGCAAAAACTTTAAACGTCAAACTGGATGAAGCAACCATAAAATCCCGCCTGGCTGCGCTGCCTGAATTTGAAACAACGGTTCAAAGCCGCTGGCTCAGACGATATTCCAGCATGGTTACCAGCGCCGACACAGGTGCCGTGCTGCGTTACTAAGCTTCATTTTATTTGGAATTATTTTGGAGGAATGATGAAAAAGACTGGTGCACAAATTTTTTGGGAATGTTTGGAACGTGAAGGAGTAGAGGTAATCTTTGGTTATCCCGGTGGGGCCACCCTGCCAATCTATGATGCTCTGGTTACCAGCAAGATTCATCATGTCCTCGTACGCCATGAACAGGGCGCCTCACACATGGCAGATGGTTATGCACGAGCCTCTGGCCGCGTGGGTGTTGCCCTGGCCACCTCGGGCCCTGGCGCCACCAACCTGATCACCGGCATTGCTACTGCTTTGATGGATTCTTCACCCGTGGTCTTCATCACCGGACAGGTTTCCAGCCCATTGATCGGTTACGATGCCTTCCAGGAAACTGACGTAACCGGCATCACCCTGCCCATTACAAAACATAACTATCTGATCACTGATGTAAATGATATCGCCCCCACCATCCGCGAAGCATTCTTCCTGGCCAAATCTGGCCGACCAGGACCTGTTTTAATCGACATCACCAAAGATGCCCAACAAGCCACAATCGATTGGGAATATGATGATAAACCCGCTCACCTGCCGGGTTATCGCCCGGATTTCCGCCCAGCCAATTCTGATTTCGAACGTGCGGTTGAAATGATCCAGAACGCGAAGAAACCCCTCATTCTCGCCGGTCACGGTATTTTGATCAGTGGAGCCATGGAAGAAGTTCTCGAATTTGCAGAACGCACCCAAACTCCTGTTGCCGATACCTTGTTAGGTTTGGGCGCCTTCCCCGGCTCTCACTCGTTATCACTGGGTATGATGGGCATGCACGGTGAAGCCTGGGTAAATAAAGCCATTCAAGAAGCCGATCTGTTACTGGCTTTTGGAATGCGCTTCGACGACCGCGTTACTGGCAAGGTTAGCCATTACGCACCCAAGGCAAAAAAGATCCACATTGAAATTGATCCCTCTGAGATCAACAAAAACGTTCAGGTAGACATCGCTTTGGTTGGCGACCTGAAAGAAACCCTGCAAAAATTGCTGCCCTCGATCACCACTGCCGATCACAGCGAATGGCTGGAAGAGATCGACACGTTAAGAGGCCACAGCGCCGTTCGTGATATCAAGAACCTGCCGGATAACGGCCATTTATACGCCGCCCATGTGATCAATGCCTTATGGCAGGTCACCAAGGGTGAAGCCATCATCGTCTCTGATGTCGGTCAAAACCAGATGTGGACGGCACAATATTACAAACATGACCAACCCAATACTTCCATCACCTCGGGTGGTTTGGGAACCATGGGTTTTGGTCTGCCAGGCGGCATTGGCGCCAAATTTGCCAAACCCGACCAGGAAGTCTGGGTCATCGCCGGCGACGGCGGCATTCAAATGACGCAGGCGGAACTTTCAACCATCGCCCAGGAAGGCATCAAGGTCAACATCGCCATATTAAACAACGGCTACCTCGGCATGGTGCGGCAGTGGCAGGAATTCTTCTATGACAAACGCTATTCCGCCACCCCCATGAAGGGCCCGGATTTGGTAAAGATCGCTGAAGCCCATGGATTAACCGGCTTGAGAGTGACCAGCCGCGACCAGGTCGTGGAAGCAATAGAGTCTGCCCGCAAAAATCCAGGAACCGTTCTGATCGACTTCAAGGTTGAAAAAGAAGACAGCGTATATCCCATGGTACCAACCGGTGCAGCCATTGATGCCATGATCCGCCGCCCCCTGCCTGAGTCAGTGGTCCAGGAATCTTAGTAGCTTGTTATTGATCGAATTTTGGAGGAATTATGCGTCATACATTTGTAGCTTTAGTAGAAGATAAACCGGGTGTGTTGAACAGAGTAGTCTCTGTCTTTCGACGACGGACATTCAACATTGAATCGCTGACAGTCGGACGCACCCATCAGGAAGGCATTTCGCGCATCACGATCGTGGTGGATAGTGACAAAACCGATGTCGTGCGTATCATGCCCTACATGTACAAACTGATCAACGTTTTACAGGTCGAAGACCTCACTTACCAGGCACATGTCAACCGCGACCTGGCCATGGTCAAGATCACCGCCACCCCAGAGAACCGCGCAGCCATCATGCAACTGGCCGAAGTCTTCAGAGCCCGCGTGGTGGATGTGACCAATAATTCCCTGATCATCGAGATCACCGGCGACGAAGAGAAAATTGACGGTTTTGTGGATGTGCTCCGTCCCTACGGCATTATCGAAATGGTCCGCACCGGCATTATCGCCATGGAACGCGGCGCTTCAACCCTGATCAACAACATGGTTGAAAATCAAAATTATGAACTTCCCATCGAATACAAGATGGCTTAACGAAATTATTCTACATTACACAAACAAGGAGAAAATAAAATGGCAAAGATCAATTTTGGTGGTGTTATCGAAGATGTGGTTACCCGTGAAGAGTTCCCCCTTTCACGTGCCCAGGAAGTTTTAAAGAATGAAGTAGTGGCTGTTTTAGGGTATGGTGTGCAAGGCCCCGCCCAATCACTTAACATGCGCGACAATGGTATCAACGTTATTATCGGCCAGAGAGAAAACCTACCCGAATGGGATAAAGCCATCAAAGACGGCTGGGTTCCCGGAAAAACCCTCTTCTCACTGGAAGAAGCCACCAAACGCGGCACCATTATCCAATTTTTGGTTTCAGACGCTGCCCAGAAAATGATCTGGCCAACCGTCAAACCTTTCATCAATGAAGGCGACGCCATCTACTTTTCTCACGGTTTCAGCATCGTATATGCCGATCAAACCGGTGTGGTTGCACCCAATAACGTGGATGTCATCCTCGTAGCACCCAAGGGATCCGGCACCAGTGTACGACGCAACTTCCTGGATGGCTCAGGCATCAACAGCAGCTATGCTGTGCACCAGGATTACACCGGCCGCGCTACCGAACGTACCATGGCAGTCGGCATTGCCGTGGGCTCTGGATACCTCTTCCCGACCACCTTTGAACAGGAAGTTTACAGTGATTTAACCGGCGAACGCGGCGTCTTGATGGGATGCCTGGCCGGCGTGATGGAAGCCCAATACGAAACCCTGCGCAAATACGGACACTCCCCCAGTGAAGCCTTCAATGAAACGGTTGAAGAACTCACCCAGAGCCTCATCCGCCTTGTCGCAGAAAACGGCATGGATTGGATGTATGCCAACTGCTCGACTACTGCCCAACGAGGTGCCTTGGATTGGCGCCCGGAATTCAAAAAAGCCACCCTGCCTGTGTTTGAAAGACTCTACAACAGCGTCAAAACCGGCGAAGAAACACGCATCACCATTGAAGCGAACAGCAAACCTGATTACCAGGTGAAATTATCTGCAGAATTGAAAGAAATCCACGATTCAGAAATGTGGCAGACCGGCGCCACCGTACGGTCGCTGCGCCCTGAAAACTGGGGTAAGGTCAGCCATGGATAATCTGGTAAAGATCTTTGACACCACTTTGCGAGACGGGGAACAATCCCCCGGTGCCACGATGACGGCTTCTGAAAAACTGGAAGTCGCACGGACACTGGCTCGCATGGGCGTGGATGTCATCGAGGCGGGTTTCCCTGCGGCCTCGCCGGATGATCTGGAAGCGGTAAAACGCATCGCACTGGAGGTCGGAAGACCTTCAGGCGATGTCACCAAAGTTCCTGTCATCTGCGGATTGGCTCGCACAACCCAAAACGATATAGATAAATGTTGGGAGGCGGTGCGTGAAGCCGCCCACCCTCGCATCCACACCTTTATCGCCACTTCAGACATTCACATGAAATACAAACTGAAGATGGAACGCACCCAGGTGGAAGCCAAGGTTGCCGAAATGGTGGCTTACGCTCACAGCCTGTGCGACGATATCGAATTCAGCCCTGAAGACGCCGGCCGCAGCGATCCCGAATTCCTGTACCGCGTCTTGGAGATCGCCATCAAGGCAGGCGCCACCACCCTCAACATCCCCGACACCGTCGGCTATACCATGCCGGATGAATTCGGCGCCCTGATAGCCGGCATCAAAAAACACACGCCTGGTATCGAGAAATGCACCATCTCGGTCCACTGTCACAATGACCTGGGGCTGGCTACCGCCAATACCCTGGCAGGCATCCGCAACGGCGCACGGCAGGCCGAAGTAACCATCAACGGCATCGGCGAACGTGCCGGCAACACCGCCCTCGAAGAAGTGGTCATGACTCTGCACACCCGCCGTCAAATTCTGGATCTGGATACGCACATTGACACCACCCAACTGGCTCGCGCCAGCAAACTGGTCAGCAACTACACCGGCATGTCTGTGCAGCCCAATAAAGCCATCGTGGGCGCCAATGCCTTTGCCCATGAAGCCGGCATCCACCAGGACGGCATGCTCAAGAATCATCTGACTTACGAGATCATGCTGCCCGAAACCGTGGGTGTACTGCAGACCCGACTTGTGCTGGGTAAACACTCCGGGCGACACGCCCTGAAAGAACGTCTGGCAGCCCTCGGTTATGCCCTGGATGATGAAGCACTCAATAAAGTCTTTGATCGCTTCAAGACCCTGGCCGATAAAAAGAAAACCATCACCGACGCGGATATCGAAGCGCTTGTTTCGGATGAATCTTACCAACACAAGGTCATCTTCAGCCTCGACGGATTGATGGTCTCCTGCGGCACCATGGGCCTGCCCACCGCCACCGTACGCCTGGTTGGACCCGATGGTCAATCACAGGTTCATGCCTCCATCGGCACCGGTCCAGTGGATGCAGCTTTCAAAGCGATTGACGCCATCGTCCACACCAGCAGCACCCTGGTGGAATTTGTCATCCATGCCATCACGGAAGGTATTGATGCACTCGGCGAAGTCACAGTTCGCATCGAAAGCTGCGATTTGCCCGCGGTTCACGATGCCCAAAATGAGACCGGCCAACCGCGCACCTTTGGCGGATATGGTGCCGATACGGATATCGTAGTTGCCAGCGCTAAAGCATATCTATCCGCATTAAATAAAATGTTAGTCGCCAGCGGTCAATACGGCGAAGTGGAAACACCCGCTTTCCAGACCATCCGATAGATTTTATTGAAGTAAGGAGAATTATTATGAAACCTGCACAGTATTCACAAATCCCTCAGACCGAGAGACCCATGGAAACCTTCCCCCAGCCGCGCACCATCCCCGAAGCTTGGGATATGTCTGACATGTTCACTTCCGAAGAAACCGGTTTGGACCACAATGAAACTGCAAAACCCACTGAAGAAACCGGAAGTGACAAATGGGAAGCCCATTAACCCTCTTTCAGAAAGTCTGGAACGAACACTTAGTCACTCAACAGCCAGGCGCGCCAGGTATCTTGTATATTGACCTGCACCTGGTTCATGAAGTGACTTCTCCCCAGGCTTTCTCCAGTCTGCGTTCGCGCGGACTGGTCGTTCGCCGTCCTGATCGCACAATCGCCACCGTGGATCACGGCGTACCCACCCTGCCTTCCAAAGACGGCACGGTTGAAGGCCGCCTGGCCTGGGCGGATGAACTCTGCAGAAAGCAGATCGCCCAACTCGAAGATAACGCCAAAACCTTTGGTATTCGTGCCTTTGGTCCTTCAAGTTCAAATAACGGCATCGTACACGTCATTGCCCCCGAACTGGGATTCACCCAACCGGGTATGACCATCGTGTGCGGTGACAGCCATACTTCCACCCACGGTGCGTTCGGCGCCCTGGCTTTTGGCATCGGCACCAGTGAAGTCGAACATGTTTTGGCTTCTCAATGCCTGCTGCAGCACCAGCCCAAAACCATGGAAGTGCGCATTGAAGGCAAACTCGCCAAGGGTGTGACCGCCAAGGATATCATCCTCGCTTTGATCGCCAAAATTGGCGTCGGCGGCGGCATCGGCTACGTACTCGAATACTGCGGTTCCGCCATCCGTGCCTTGAGCATGGAAGAACGCATGACCATCTGCAACATGTCCATCGAAGCAGGTGCACGTGCCGGTATGATCGCCCCGGATGAAGTCACATACGAATACATCAAGGGCCGCGAGTACGCCCCCAAGGGTGCCGAATGGGATAAAGCCCTGGCATATTGGAAGAGCCTCCCCACTGACAAAGGCGCCACATATGACAAAAGCGTCACCCTGGATGCGGCCAGCCTGGAACCGATGGTCACCTTCGGAACCAATCCCGGCATGGGTATTCCGGTAAGCGGCAAGATCCCTACGGCTGCCGCATTCTCTGATGACAGCCAGAAAGCCGGGCTCGAAAAATCCCTGGCTTACATGGGGTTGGATGCCGGAACCACACTTTTGGGACACCCCATCAACGTGGTCTTCATCGGAAGCTGCACCAACGGACGCCTTTCTGACCTGCAGGAAGCCGCCAGCATCATGCGCGGACGCAAGGTAGCTGCCGGAGTACGCACCCTGGTAGTGCCCGGTTCACAACAAGTCAAACGACAGGCTGAAGCCCAAGGGCTCGATAAGATATTCAAAGATGCCGGCGCCGAATGGCGTGAAGCCGGCTGCAGTATGTGCATTGCCATGAACGGCGACCAGATCGCCCCTGGCGAATACGCAGTGAGTACCAGCAACCGCAACTTCGAAGGTCGCCAGGGTAAGGGCGGACGCACCTTTTTGGCCAGTCCCCTGACTGCCGCCGCTGCCGCCGTGACCGGTTGCGTCACCGATGTTCGCACCATGATGGAAAATTGAAAGGGATTTACCATGGAACCCATTAAAACAATCACTTCCCGTGCCATATCCCTTCCCCTGGATGACATTGACACCGATCAGATCATCCCCGCGCGCTTTCTTAAAGTGACCGATAAAGCCGGTCTGGCAGCCAACCTTTTCTCAGACTGGCGCTACAACGCGGATGGTTCACCCAAACCCGAGTTCCTGCTCAATCAACCGGCTGCCCAGGGCGCTCACATCCTCTTTACGGGTAATAACTTCGGCTGCGGCTCCTCCCGCGAGCATGCTCCCTGGGCTTTAACCGGTTTTGGTTTTAATGCTGTCGTGGCCTTATCTTTTGGTGATATTTTTAAGAATAATTCACTCAAAAACGGTTTACTGCCCATCCAGGTGGATGCTGCAACTCACCAACGCTTGAAAGACCTATTGGACGAAGTGCCGCGCGCCGATTGGACCATAGACCTTGAAGCACAAACACTTAAAACGCCTGACGGCGAAAGCGTCCATTTTGAGATCGATGCTTTTTCTAAGACCTGCCTGGTTCAAGGTAATGATGAATTGGGTTACCTGATGTCTTTTGCAGACCAGGTCAAAGCTTATGAAGTTTCGCACCATAAACAGGTGGCGACATGATCGAAATATACGATACCACCCTCAGAGACGGCACTCAACGCAAGGATATCTCGCTTTCTTGCAGCGATAAACTGCGCGTGGCGCAGCGTTTGGATGAGCTGGGCGTCACCTTCATCGAAGGCGGCTGGCCCGGTTCGAATCCCAAGGATGTCGAGTTTTTCAGCCGTGCGGCAGAAATAACCTGGAAGCACGCCCTGATCGCGGCCTTTGGCTCCACTTGCCGCGCCAAGGGCGGACCTGAAGATGACGCCAACATCAAAGCGCTCCTCGATGCCAACACCCCGGTCTGCACCATCTTTGGCAAGACCTGGACACTGCATGTCACTGATGTGCTGCGCACCACCCTGCCGGACAATCTGCGCATCATTGAGCAGAGTGTGGCTTACCTGCGCTTAAAAGGCAAGCGGGTGATTTATGACGCCGAACATTTCTTCGACGGCTATAAGGAAGATCCCGGTTATGCGATTGAAACCCTCAAAGCGGCCATCCGCGGCGGGGCAGAACGGGTGGTCATGTGCGACACCAACGGTGGCACTCTGCCGCATGAGGTGAGCACAATCGTCAAAGCCGTGCGTGAAGCCGTGGAAATTCCTCTCGGCATCCACGCCCACAATGACGGCGAATGCGCCGTGGCCAACAGCCTCGCGGCGGTTCAAGCTGGCTGCACCCAGGTGCAGGGCACCATCAACGGTTACGGCGAACGCTGCGGCAATGCAAACCTGTGCTCGATCCTGCCCGACCTGGAACTGAAATTGGGTTACCAATGCCTTGAAGAAGGTAAATTGTCAGGGCTGTACGATCTCTCCCACTTTGTGGCAGAGATGGCCAATCTCTCACCAGATGAATACCTGGCTTATGTGGGTCAGGCCGCTTTTGCTCACAAGGGCGGTGTGCATGTCAGCGCCATGCGCCGTTCAGCCAAGTCTTATCAGCATATTGATCCCGCTTTGGTGGGCAACCACATGAGCGTGGTCGTCTCGGAACTCTCAGGCAAGGCCAACATCCTCAGCAAGGTCGAAGAATACGGCCTCGAGGTGGAAGATAACGAACACGTCACCAGCACCCTCAACAACATCAAGGAACTGGAAGCCCAGGGCTTTTCATTTGAGGCTGCAGAAGCCTCGGCAGTACTGCTCTTCAAACGGCAACAGCCAGAATACAAACCGCCCTTTGAACTGGTCGATTTCTTTGTCAACGTTGAAAGACGCCACGGACGCAAAACTTTTGCTGAAGCCACTGTCAAGATCAAAGTAGGCGACGAGATTTTCCACACCGCCGGAGAGGGTGTCGGTCCGGTGAACGCACTCGACATGGCCATGCGCAAGGCGCTGGTGGGCAATTATCCTTATATCAATGAATTTCATCTGATGGATTACAAAGTCCGTATTCTCGATGGTTCCCTCGGTACCGAAGCCATTACCCGTGTCTTGATCGACACCCAAAACGGCTTCCACCGCTGGAGCACTGTTGGCGCCAGCGGCAATATCATTGAAGCCAGTTGGATGGCACTCGCGGATTCGTTTGAATACGGCTTGATGACCTCAAACGGCACTTTTGAAGAAAACAAATAGAGAAGGAACCTCATGACAGAATTCAAGATCACCATATTACCTGGTGACGGCATCGGACCCGAAGTGGTGGCGCAAGCCGTCAGGGTTTTGGATGAAATCTCCCGCCGCACCGGTGTTGTATTTCACACAGAAGAACACCTGATTGGCGGCTGCTCCATTGACAAGTACGGCACCGCCCTCACAGATGAAACATTGGCTGCCTGCCAGAAATCAGATGCCGTGCTGCTGGGTGCGGTGGGCGGTCCCAAGTGGGATAACCCTGATTCCAAAGTCCGACCTGAACAGGGTCTGCTTGGCCTGCGTAAAGGGCTTGGCGTTTATGCCAACCTGCGCCCGGTCAAAGTGCATCCTGCGCTGACCGCTGCCTCTCCCCTCAAGCCCGAAAAATTGGCCGGGGTGGATATGATCGTGGTGCGTGAACTGACCGGCGGCCTGTATTTTGGCCAGCCCAAAGGCCGCGAAATCGTTGACGGTCATGAACGTGCCGTGGATACCCTTGTCTACACAGACGACGAGATCCGCCGCGTAGTTCGCATGGCATTAAAACTGGCCGAGAAACGACGCAAAAAGGTCACTTCCGTGGATAAAGCCAACGTGCTCGAATCCTCCCGGTTGTGGCGCAAGATCACCATCGAGGTTGCTGCGGAATTCCCCGGCATCGCGCTGGAACACACCCTGGTGGATACTGCCGCCATGCGTCTGATCACCTCCCCAGCTTCCACGGACGTCATGGTCACCGAAAACATGTTCGGCGACATCCTCACCGATGAGGCTTCAGTTTTGGCCGGTTCGATGGGTATGCTGCCTTCCGCCTCACTGGGTGATTCAGGTGCCGGGTTGTATGAACCCATCCACGGTTCCGCCCCGGATATTGCAGGGAAAGGCATTGCCAACCCCATAGGCACGATCTTAAGCGCAGCCTTAATGCTGCGCTACTCACTGAACATGGAAAAAGAAGCCGTCATGATCGAAAAAGCGGTAGAAAAAACCATCAGCGACGGCGCCCGTTCTGCTGATCTGGGGGGCAGCCTGACCACCACCCAAATGGCGGACCTGATCATCAAGAATATGAATTAATTACTACCATGCGGCACTCCGGTGCGTGCATGTACATCACACAAGCTTTTTGGAGGGAACACAATGGGAAACGAGAGCAAGTATATTTGGATGGACGGGGAACTGATCGAATTTGCCAAGGCCACCGTGCCTTTTTTGACCAGCGCGCTGCACTACGGTTCGGCTGTCTTCGAAGGCATCCGCTGCTATAAAACGGATAAGGGACCCGCCATTTTTCGCTTGAAGGAACACATGGAACGCCTGGTGGATTCCGCCATGGTGTTGGGCTTCAAAACCCTACCCTATACCGCTGAAGAATTAGCTGAAGCCGTGAAGAAGACCATCACTGCAAACGGATTTGAAGAATGTTACATCCGTCCCCTGATCTACAGCGGCGGACCTGTACTCAGTCTCAACCTTGACGCCACCCAGGCAAAGGTCGGCATCGCCGTATGGGATATGGGTGCTTACCTGGGCAAGGATGCACTTGAAAACGGCATCCGTGCACATGTTTCGTCATACACCCGCCATCATCCCAACGTCACCATGACCAAGGCGAAAGTCTCGGGCAATTACGCCAACAGCCTGCTGGCCAAGACTGAGTCCATCCGTTTGGGATTCGACGAAGCCATTTTACTCGACCCGCAAGGCTATGTGGCCGAATGTTCGGGTGAAAATCTTTTCGTGGTGCGCGGCAACACCATTTATACCTCGCACACCGCCGCCATTTTGGAAGGCATCACCCGCGATTCCCTGCTGACCATCTGCAGCGACCTTGGCTATACCCTCAAGGAACAGCCTATTTCTCGCGATCAACTCTACATCGCAGATGAGCTGTTCGTCTGCGGTACCGCTGCCGAATGCATCGCCATCCGCGAAGTGGATTTCAGGGTCATCGGCAGCGGCAAGGCCGGCCCCATCACCCAAAAGATCCAGGCTGCCTTCCACGAAACGCTGCGCGGCAAGGGCAAGCATTCTCCAGAATGGTGCGCTTACGTTAATTAGATTTTAAGGAAATTTTCATTAATTGCTTGTTGACAAATGCAACAAAAATGGCTATGATATTTAGAAATATATAGGAAAACATGAACAAGTCATCTTCTAACTTCTATTTTAGCTACGTCTATTTTTATGGCTTTGGGAACCCAAAGACCTCTGACGCCGCTTAAGTAGTTTTAGAACAAAGAAGTAAGAACAAAGAGCGAGGTCAAAGGCCTCGCTCTTTTTATTTTCCAACAGGGAGTAACCGCTATGATGATCATTATGAGTACTGAAGCGTCAGAAGTCCAAATCGACGAGGTGTTGGCCAAGATCAACACCCTCGGATTCACCCCCCATACCTCACGCGGCGCTGAACGCACCGTGATCGGGGTGGTGGGTAACAATCCCATCAACGCCCGCGACACTTTCATGGTCATGGACGGCGTGGATCGCATCGTCCCCATCTCACGGCCTTACAAGCTGGCTTCGCGCGAATTCATTCCTGAGAACTCCTCCTTCCCGCTGGATGGGGTGCAAATGGGAGGCGACGGCGTGGTGCTCATCGCCGGACCCTGCGCGGTGGAAGACCGCAACCAGATCCTTGAAACAGCCCTTGCCTGTCAGGAAGCCGGCGCCCACGCCCTGCGCGGAGGCGCCTTCAAACCCCGCACCTCCCCCTATGCTTTCCAGGGATTAGGTGAAAAAGCGCTGGAGATGATGGCCGAAGTGCGTGAGATCACCGGTATGCCTGTGGTCACCGAAGCCATGTCACCCGAACAGGTGCCCTTGATCGCCAAATATGCAGATGTGATCCAGATCGGCGCACGCAATATGCAAAATTACAGCCTGCTCAATGCCGCTGGCGAAAGCCAGACCCCTGTACTGCTCAAACGCGGCATGTCTGCCACGATTGAAGAACTGCTCATGGCCGCCGAATACATCCTTTCACACGGCAACCGCAAGGTCATCCTGTGCGAACGCGGCATCCGCACTTACGAGACATCGACCCGAAACACCACGGATATCAACGCCATTCCGGTGCTCAAAAGCCTGACCCATTTACCCGTCATCCTTGATCCCAGCCACAGCACCGGCCAGTGGCAGTATGTTACAGCCGTGGCGCGGGCCGGGGTGGCCGCCGGAGCGGATGGACTGATCATCGAAGTACATCCCAACCCCGAAAAAGCCATGTCGGACGGCGGACAATCTCTCAAACCTGAAAAATTCGCCACGCTGGTACGCCAGATCCGCGGTATTGCCGAAGCGGTCGGCCGTTATGTGCCTCCCAGCAAGGTGCCTCAGAAAACCCAGGGGCAGGCGTAAGATGGCGGTACGTGGAATTCGCGGTGCCACCACGAGCCAGGCGGACGAAAACTCCATACTCGCCGCCACCCGGGAATTGCTATCAGCCATTCTGAAGGCTAATCCTACCTTGCAGACTGCAGATATTGCCAGCGCCTGGTTCACCGTCACCAGCGATCTGCAGTTGGTACATCCCGCCAAAGCTGCGCGTGAAATGGGCTGGAACGAAGTTCCCCTCATGTGTTCCAGCGAGATTGATGTTCCCGGCAGCTTGTGCCGTTGTGTGCGCGTCTTGATCCACTGGAACACCGACCTGCCGCAATCCGCGGTAAAACATGTCTATCTGCAAGAGGCCGTCAAACTCCGTCCGGATCTCAACCATGCAGACTGAACAAAACGCTCCCAACTCAGATTCCGCGTGGGTGCCCGCAACCCTCGCCGAAACCACTGTCGCCATCTGGGGCATCGGCTTGATGGGCGGCTCACTGGCCATGGCCCTGCGTGGAAAAACCACCGCGCTCTTTGGCATTGACCCTGATGAAAAGGTTTGCCACCAGGCTGCGGAAATGCACCTCTTCAACCGGGTCAGTACAAACCCGTCAGAACTATTGTCGAAAGCCAACTTGATCCTAATATGTGCCCCTTTGGGTCTGATCCCTGAACTATTGAAACAGATTCCTCTCGATCACCCCGGCCGTGCCGTGGTCATGGATATCGGTTCGACCAAAAACAACATTTTGCCCATCATGGAAGAACTTCCCGAGCGTTTCATTCCCATAGGCGGGCATCCCATGTGCGGCAAGGAAGTAAGTTCGCTCTCAAATGCGGATGCTGATCTTTACCAGGGCGGCAGCTTCGCGCTGCTGGCGCTGCCCCGCACCACCCAGGCTGCTTCAGAATTGGCGCTGCAGTTGGTCAGAGCCATTGGTGCGCATCCCGTCTGGTTGGATCCGCTAAAGCACGACCGCTGGGCTTCTGCCATCAGCGCCCTGCCCTACTTGGTGGCTAACTGCCTTTCTGGCGTTACTCCGCTTGAAGCCGCGCCTCTTGTGGGTCCCGGTTACAAAAGTACCACTCGTCTGGCAGCGGAAAATATTGACATGATGCATTACATTCTCAGCAACAACCGGGAAAATGTACTTGCGGACTTAAATAGTTTTCACAACCGTTTGGAATTGATCGAAAACGCACTTGAAAAGAACGATTTTGAAGCTTTGCACCTCCTATTCGAGGAAGGCGCTGCACGTCGTTCTGCAATCATGGACTCATTTCAAAAAGGAGGGAAATCATGAACCTTATTTCTAAATCCGGCAACCCCCTGAAAGGTTCCGTATCCGCGGAATTACCGGGTGATAAATCCATCTCTCACCGCGCCGCACTTTTTGCTGCCTTCGCGGATGGTACCAGCCGCATTGAGCATTTCCAGGTTTCCGGCGTCACCCGTCCCATGCTGCAAGCCTTGACCTCTTTTGGCATCCAATGGTCCTTGGAAGGCGAAACCCTGACGGTTGAAGGGCACGGCATCTCAGCCTGGAAAAACCCCACCTTCCCAATAGACTGCGGTAATTCAGCCACGACCCTGCGTCTGCTGGCCGGCGCCATTGCCGGTGCCGGCGTCACTGCCACCCTGGATGGCAGCTACGGCTTGCGCCGACGCCCCATGGACCGCATAGTGGACCCCTTACGCAAAATGGGAGCAGTGATCAAAACCACACCCGGCGGTATTGCGCCCCTGACCATTCAAGAACGCGCGGAAGGACAAAAACTGAAGCCGCTGACCTATGACCTGCCGGTCGCCAGTGCCCAGGTGAAATCGTGCCTGCTGCTGGCCGCCCTGGGTGCGGAAGGCACGACCGTCCTCAATGAACCCGGTCCTTCACGCGACCACACCGAACGCATGCTTTCCAGCATGGGCGTGACGGTCAAATCGTATGAAGTGGAAGCGCACAACACCCTGCGCTACATGGTGGAACTTACTCCTCCAAATCCGTTGGTACTCTCGCAATTAAATATGTCCCTACCCGCGGACCCCTCCGCTGCGGCGTTTTTGATCGTGGCGGCACTGATCATCCCCGGTTCATCCCTGGCACTCAAGGGGATCTGCCTGAACCCGACCCGCACCGGACTGCTGGACGCCCTGCAAGCCATGGGCGGCGATATCACCATTTCAAATCAACATGAGTCCGGCGGTGAACTGGTCGGCGATCTTTTGGTTAATGCTTCTGAACTGCAAGGCACACAGGTTAGCGGAACGTTGGTGGTGCGAATGATCGACGAGTTTCCCATTTTTGCCATCGCTGCAGCAGTCGCCCACGGCGCGACAATTGTGCACGATGCTCACGAATTGCGCCTCAAGGAATCTGATCGTATCGCCATGCTGGCCAAGGAACTTCGAAAGCTGGGTGTTGAGATCGAAGAACATCCTGACGGCTTTACCATCCATGGTGGAAAACTGCAGGGCGGCACAGTTGAATCCCACGGGGATCATCGTCTGGCCATGTCGCTGGCCGTGGCGGGTCTGGCAGCCGAATCGCCCGTCACCGTTCAACAGGCCGAATGCACGGCTGAATCCTTCCCGGCCTTTGCGGCTACGCTGCATAAGTTGGGTGCAGTAATTCTCAACGAGGGGTAGCCGCCATGCCAGATAACTTTTCACTTGGACTGATCGGTTTTCCGCTTGGGCACAGCCTTTCACCCGTACTGCATCAAACCGCACTGTCCGAAGCCGGGTTGACAGGCAAGTATGAACTTTTTACAGTCCCTCCCCAGCCTGAAGGTCAAAAAGACCTCGAAAGTTTACTTAACCGCTTGCGTTCAGGTGATTTGCAAGGGTTGAACGTGACCATTCCGCATAAACAGTCGGTTTTTGCTTTGGTGGATGCCCTCACCCCATCCGCAGCAGCCATGGGTGCTGTCAACACTCTTTATATGCGATCTGGCAAGCTGGTTGGAGATAACACCGATGCTCCTGGTTTCTGGGGGGATCTCTCACATCTTCCCATCCAGAACGCCAAATCCGCATTGATTTTGGGGGCCGGCGGCGCAGCCCGTGCCGTGGTTTACGCACTGCTCACCCGCGGATGGACCGTGCGCATTACGGACCTGCGTCAGGAACAAGTGGATAGTCTCTATACGCATTATTCTGCCCAGGAACTCGATTCCTCTCTGCTTGAAGTGATTCCTTTTACTCCTTCAGCGATTGAAGCTGCCGGTTTGGATTCCGATCTGGTGGTGAATGCCACCCCGGTAGGCATGCATCCGAACATTGAAAACAGTGCCTGGCCTGTAAATATCCCCCTGCCGGCGCGTGCCTGTATTTATGACGTGGTGTACAATCCAATGGAAACCAAATTACTAAAACTCGCCGCCGCTGCCGGGCTGCCCTGCCGGAATGGTCTGGGTATGCTGGTCGAACAGGCTGCCCTGGCCTTTGAATGCTGGACGGGATTTTCACCCTCCCGCACGCGCATGTTGGAAGCCGTAAGACCCTAATCTCTGCAAGGAGCAAGAAATGACATTACGATTTCTAACCGCAGGTGAATCGCACGGACCGGCCCTAACCGTGATCCTCGAAGGAATGCCTGCAGGTTTACCCATTACTGAAGACCTGATCAACCACGAACTTGAACGCCGCCAGATGGGTTTTGGCGCCGGCGGACGCATGAAAATCGAACACGACCGCGCCCAGCTTCTTTCAGGCGTAATGGATGGACTGACCACCGGCGCTCCTATTGCCCTGCTTATCGAAAATTCGGACCATTCCCGCTGGAAGGGTAAGGCGGTAAATGCTTTTACCACCCCAAGACCCGGTCATGCCGACCTTACCGGTGCGGTCAAATATGGTTTTGATGATCTGCGCCCTGCGCTCGAACGCGCCTCTGCGCGTGAAACCGCTGCCCGTGTGGCCATGGGTGCCTTATGCAAGGCGCTGCTGGCCGAATTTGACATCCAGGTGGGTGGATACGTCAGCGCCATTGCCGAAATTACGGCTGACCTGTCATCCATTCCGTTGGAAGAACGCCCCGCTTTAGCCGAAGCCAACGACGTGCGATGTCCAGATGAAGCCACTGCTGAAGCCATGCGCCTGCGCATCCGGCAGGTGATGGATGACCGCGACACTCTGGGAGGCATTGTGGAAGTGACTGCCTTCGGGCTGCCGGTGGGTCTGGGTTCATACGTTCAGTGGGATAAACGCCTGGATGCCCGCCTGGGCGCCGCCATGTTGAGCGTGCCTGCCATCAAAGGTGTTGAGATCGGATCTGCCTTTGAAAATGCAGCCCTTCCAGGCACAAAAGTTCACGATGCGATACTGCTGAAAAATGAAGAGATCCTCCGCAAGACCAATCACGCCGGCGGCGTGGAAGGTGGGATTTCCAACGGCCAGCCCCTGCTGCTGCGCCTGGCGATGAAACCCATCGCCACCACCCTTTCTCCACAGCGCACCGTGGACCTGGCCACCGGTCTAGAAACCGATACTGTCTACGAACGCTCCGATTTCTGCCCCGTTCCGCGTGCCGTGCCCGTTGCTGAAGCCATGCTGGCTTTTGTGCTGGCAGATGTGCTGCTCGAAAAGCTTGGCGGGGACTCACTTTCCGAGCTTAAACCGCGCTATGCCCATTTACGCAAAGCCGCACTTAAAGACCTGCCCATGGCCGGCGGACAGATCGTGTTCTGGCCAGATCAGGAGGGCTCATGAGCATCTGCCTCTACGGACCTTCAGGCACCGGCAAGACCACCGTCGGCAGACTGCTTGCCGAACGGCTCAACATGACCTGGTTCGATCTGGATGTCGAAATTGAAAAGGAATCCGGTCAGACCATTGAAACAATGTTCCGTATATTGGGTGAAGGTGTCTTTCGTGAACTCGAAAGCGCCACCCTGGATCACCTGCTTAAGGCAGATCCCTCCTCTGTTATTTCATTGGGCGGTGGTGCGCTGCTCAACAACCAGAACCGCCTGCTGGCCGAAAGCTATGGACAGGTCGTCTTGCTTTCAGCCAGTATTGACACGCTCGTTTCACGTCTGACCGCCGATGTGCACGTGCGTCCGCTGGTCAAAGACGATCCCCGCCAGCGGCTGACTGATCTGCTTGCCCGCCGCCGGGAGCATTACGCCTCTTTTGGCAAACCGGTCCTCACTGATAATCTCTCCCCTGATGCCATCGTGCGTGAAATCCAAATTCGAGTCGGACAATTTCAGGTGCAGGGCATGGGCAAAGCTTACGACATTCTGGTGCAGCCCGGCCTATTGAATCGCCTCGGTAAAGCTCTGGTCGAACGCGGCATCCATGGACCGGCCGCCCTGGTCTGCGATAAAAATGTGGATCCGCTCTACTCGGCTCGTGTTATGGATTCTTTGAAAATAGCCGGCTTAGAAACTGCGAAAATCGTCATCCCCGCCGGCGAGGAACACAAGACCATCCAGACCATCTCGCAACTTTGGGAGGGTTTTCTGGCTGCAGGGGTGGAACGCAGCAGCGTGGTCATCGCCCTGGGCGGAGGGGTCACCGGCGACCTGACCGGCTTTGCCGCCGCCACATATCTTCGCGGCGTACCCTGGGTCAATGTGCCTACCACCCTGCTGGCCATGGTGGATTCCAGCCTGGGCGGCAAGACCGGCGCGGACCTGCCGCAGGGTAAAAACCTGATCGGCGCTTTCCACGCCCCACTTTTGGTACTTTCTGATCCTGAAGTGCTGGCAACCCTGCCCCCGGCCGAACTACGCAGTGGATTAGCTGAGACCATCAAACACGGCGTGATTGCTGACCCCCAACTCTACGATCTGTGTGTCAAAGGCTGGCCACAAACCATCAACGACGTCACCGAACTGATCAGCCGCGCAGTGGCAGTCAAAGTGGAAGTCATTACGACCGACCCCTATGAAAGGGGTCTGCGCCAGGCACTCAATTTTGGTCACACCATTGGTCACGGCGTTGAAAAGGCTTCAAAGTATAAACTGTCACACGGCGAATGCGTGGCCATCGGCATGATCGCAGAAACCCGTCTGGCCGAAGCTAATGCCGTTGCCGAGCCTGGCTTGGCTGATAAACTGGCCGCCGATTTTACAAAGATCGGTTTGCCCGTCAGCATCCCCTCCGGTCTGGACCGTCAGGAAATCATTGATGCCACGTTGTTGGATAAAAAACGCAGTGCAAAACAAATCCATTTCGCCCTGCCCGAACGCATCGGCAATGTGCAAACCGGCCAGGTCATTGAAGACTGGCATAACCGTATCATCTGGTAAGGAGGACTTATTATGAAATCCATTCTGATACTCAACGGACCCAACCTCAATTTTCTTGGCAAGCGCGATCCCGTGCATTACGGTACTCTGACCCTCGACGAGATCAACGGACGCCTGACCGATCTGGCCAAGCAGCTTGAGGTAGAACTGCGCTTTGCCCAATCCAACAAGGAAGGCGTCTTGATTGACCTGCTTCAGGAAGCCACAGGCTGGGCAGATGGGGTGGTCTTCAACCCCGGCGGTTACAGTCACACTTCCATTGCAATCCGTGATGCCGTCGAATCCATCGGCCTGCCGGTGATCGAAGTCCATCTTTCGAACATCTATGCACGTGAAGAATTCCGTCACAACTCCATGGTTTCGCCAGTTTGTGCCGGTACCATCGCCGGCCTGGGCTGGCGTTCTTACACTTCCGCTTTAACGGCGCTGAAAGGAATCCTCGATGACCAACCTTAATTCAACTTCACTGATCAATGTCGCATTCCAGGGTGAACCCGGTGCGTATTCAGAAGCCGCCTTGGTGGAGTTCTTCGGAAAAAAAGCCGCAGCTGTTGGTAAACCCCGCTTTGAAGACGTCTTCGAAGCCGTGGAAGACGGCTCCTGCCAGCTTGGTTTCATCCCCATCGAGAATTCACTGGCAGGCAGCATCCACCGCAATTACGATCTGCTGCGCGAACACAGTCTGCACATCATCGGCGAGACCGCCCTGCGTGTGCGCCACTGCCTGATCGCCGCCCCAGGCGCCAGCATGGATAAGATCACCAAGGTCATCAGCCATCCCCAGGCATTGGATCAGTGCCGAGGATTTCTCAACCGCTGGGAAGGCGGCGTTAAAGTGGAACAGGTCTATGACACCGCCGGCGCAGTCAAACAACTGGCCGAGACGCGCAACCAGACCACAGCCGCCATTGCCAGCCGCCGTGCCGCCGAACTTTACGGCATGTCCATTTTGATGGAAGGCATCGAAGACGACGAGGCTAATTTCACCCGTTTTCTGGTCCTCTCCACCGAAGAAGTGGATCCCGGCAAGGAATCCAAGACTTCCATTTTGGTATGTCTGAAAAACCTGCCCGGTTCGCTCTTCAAGGCATTAAGTGTTTTCGCATTACGCGATATTGACCTCACCAAACTGGAATCCCGTCCATTAATCGGGCAGCCCGGCGAATACCAGTTCTACGTGGATTTTGCCGGTTCCATCAAAGACCAAAAGGTCATCCGCGCATTGAATCATCTCGAAGAGTATGCCACCCTGTTAAGAGTGCTTGGCTCTTACCCCAGAAATTCTTTTTAGGCCTATCAAAATCTAAAGATCTCCTTTAAAAAAGTCGCCATTTTTAACACGTCACGTATAATTCAAATATCCGTGACGTGTGCGTTTTGTCAGGGTTTGACTATAGAAATAATCAATCCATTCAAGCAAGGATGATTCCCATGAGCATGTATGAAAACTACCAATCTCCGTTCAGCTGGCGCTACGGATCAAGTGAAATGCGCGAAGTGTGGAGCGAGGTCAATAAACGCAAGACCTGGCGCCGCTTGTGGGTATCACTGTCCCGCGCCCAATCCGCGTTTGGATTGGTCACCCCGCAGCAGGTGGCTGAACTGGATCAACACGCTTCAGAAATAGATATGGAAACCGCGCTTAACATTGAATCCGAGATCCACCACGACCTGATGGCGGAATTAAAAACTTACGCCGCCCAGTGCCCGACCGCCGGCGGTGTGATCCACATGGGCGCCACTTCGATGGATATCGAAGACAACGCCGATGTGCTGCGCATGCGCAGCGCGCTGGACTTGGTGATCTCCAAACTCGAAGCCCTTTTACTTTCGCTCGCCGCCCGCATCGAAGAAACCGCCGATCTGCCCATCATGGCGTACACCCACCTGCAGCCCGCCGAACCCTCCACACTGGGTTACAGACTTTCCGTCTATGCCCAGGATCTGTTGGACGATTTGTACTCATTGAAAGAAATCAAAGAAAACCTGCGCGGCAAGGGATTCAAGGGCGCTGTGGGAACGTCCGCAGCTTATTTTGACCTGTTGGGCGCGGATAATTACCCAGCCTTCGAAAAAGCGCTCAGCGATGACTTGAAGCTGCCTTTTTATCCGGTCAGCACACAGACCTGTACGCGCAAGCAGGATTATACAGTTTTGAACACCCTGGCCAGCCTTGGCGCAGGTCTACACAAATTCGCGTTTGACCTGCGCGTACTTCAATCCCCCTCTATCGGCGAGATCAGCGAATTTTTCGCTGCCAAGCAAGTGGGTTCCTCTGCCATGCCCTTCAAACGCAACCCGATCAACGCCGAAAAGATCGATTCGCTGGCCCGCCAGCTTTCCGTTTATCCGCAGGTAGCCTGGCAGAACGCCGCCACCAACCTGCTTGAACGCACCCTGGATGACAGCGCCAACCGCCGCACCATTCTTCCGGAATCATTCCTTATCTGTGATGAACTGTTGCAGGTGATGAACAAATTGGTCAAGAACATGACCATCAACCACGAAGCCATCCAACGCAACCTTGAGGTCTACGCTCCCTTCGCCTACACAGAACGGGTGATGATGGCGCTCAGCAAAAAAGGCGCGGATAGGCAGGAGACACATGAACGGCTTCGCAACCACGCCATGCTGGCATGGAAGGCGGTACAAAACGGCGATAAGAATCCCCTTACCTCGTTATTGAAAAAGGACGATTTCATTTTGCAGCATCTGACCGCAGATGATGTTGAAGCGCTCTCTGAGGTATCTGCCTATACCGGCATAGCGCCCTCCGCCTCACGCGATCTTGCAAAACGCATTCGATCATTAATCCATTAGCGGTTTTTCTGTAATATTCATTAGAATCCATTAACCCATTATTGGTGAGTTCGCACACAAAGATATTTTAAGGTGTATTGTCTAGACAAATCACCTTTTTAAATATAAAATCGAACATCACACTATCACCATGAGGATGATCCTTTATGAAAGTAAACGGCTCGGCAGCAGTTTATCGTTTCATCGTTAAACCCAACACTGCCAACGACCCTCGCTCCCTCGGCTACCTTGCTGACGCCCACTCGCTCTCGCTCAACCAAATCACCCAAATTCAATGTCACGACCTCTACTTCGTGCGAGGAGGTCTGGACGAACCAGAAGCCGAAGCACTGGCCGCCCAACTCCTGCACGACCCCGTAACCCAGTCAGTAGAAATCAACCTTCTCGAACTCCCCCTAAAAGAACAAAATCCAAACCAGACAGATCACACCACTTCACGCACCGTTGAGGTGGCGCTTCGCCCCGGCGTGACCGACCCCGTGGCTGAACAGATCGTCCGCGCCGCCCACCTGCTCGGCATAAATTCGCTTGAATCTGCCTGCACCGGACTGCGTTTCATTCTCTCCGGAACGAACCTAACAGACGAATTGCTCGAGTTGGCTGCAAAACGACTGCTCTCCAACGCCGTCATCCAGACCTACGGGCTTGGCCAGATCACCCCGGCCTTTTCAACTTCCGCTCAAAGCCACGACCTGGTGGAAACCATCATTCTGCGAGGATTGGATGATTCCGGACTGCTGGCTGTATCTTCCGCGCGCCGGGCAGCCCTCAACCTGAACGAAATGCACGCCATCCAGGATTATTGCGAACGCGAAAACCGCGACCTGACCGATATTGAATTTGAAATGCTCGCCCAAACCTGGAGTGAGCACTGCGTACATAAAACCTTTAAATCACAGGTCAGTGTCAAGCGTGATAAAACGGATTCACGTTCATTTCCCTCCCATTACAGCCACCTTTTCAATCAGACCATCCGCGCTGCCACCAAACAGGTGAATGCAGATTGGGTGATATCAGCTTTTACCGAAAATGCGGGCATCGTCGAATTCGACGGCAAACACGAACTCAGCTTCAAGGTTGAGACCCATAACCACCCCTCTGCCATCGAACCCTTCGGCGGCGCCAACACCGGCATCGGCGGCGTGATCCGCGATGTGATCGGCGTGTCAGCCAAGCCTATCGCCTCCACGGATGTGCTATGCTTCGGCCCTGCCGACCTGCCCCTCACGGACCTCCCCGAAGGCGTGCTGCATCCGCGGCGTATTGCGTCAGGCGTAGTCTCCGGCATCCAGGATTACGGAAACAAGATGGGCATCCCCACTGTCAACGGCGCCATCTGGTACGATCCCGGCTATGTCGCAAATCCGCTGGTGTTCTGCGGCAGTGTGGGCCTCGCCCCCAAGGGCTCCAACCCGCACGCCACCACACCCGGTGATCACATTATCGTCCTCGGTGGACGCACCGGCCGCGACGGCCTGCGCGGCGCTACTTTCTCATCCATGACTATGGATGCCCAGACCGGTGAGGTCTCGGGTGCATCCGTGCAGATCGGCGCTCCCGTGGTTGAAAAAGGCCTGGTGGATGTGTTGATGCTGGCCCGCGACCGCGGATTGTATAACGCCATCACTGACTGCGGCGCAGGCGGATTATCTTCCGCAGTTGGCGAAATGGCCTCCGAGCGCGGCGGGGATGTACAACTCAAAAAAGTGCTGCTCAAGTATCCCGGTCTCGCTCCATGGGAGATCTGGCTTTCAGAAGCCCAGGAACGAATGGTCATTGCTGTTCCTGAAAATAAATTGTCTGCATTGCACGAACTCTGCAGCCAATACGAAGTGGAAATGACCGACATCGGGAATTTCACCGACACCAGCCGCATGCGCGTCTTCCACGGCGCCAGCCTGGTGCTCGATCTGGATAATGATTTCCTCCATCACGGCATTCCCCAACGCCATTACTCGGCCAAGATAACCAGGCCGCGTTTTGACCCCGGTAAAACTGTCAGCCTTGAGGCGCGATCTGGTATCGACCTCAACGGTACTTTGTTAAAACTGTTGGCGTATCCCAATATTGCCTCAAAGGAACGCACCATCCGCGATTACGACCACGAAGTTCAGGGCGGCACGGTGGTTAAACCCCTGTGCGGCTTGATGCATGACGGTCCCTCGGATGGGAGTGTGATCAAACCCCTCGCCAGCCAAACCAACCATGCCTTTGTCCTCTCCAACGGCTTGAACCCCGAGTACGGCAAGCTCGATCCTTATCAAATGACCTGGCTGGTGATCGATGAAGCCTTCCGCAACGCGGTAGCCTGCGGCGCGGACCCCTCTCGTATTGCCATTCTCGACAATTTCTGCTGGGGCGACCCCACCCGGCCTGAGATCATGGGCGACCTGGTGCAATCTGCCCAGGCCTGCCTCGATGCAGCCGTCCATTATGTCACACCCTTCATTTCTGGCAAGGACTCCTTCAACAACGAATATCTCGGCTCGGATGGCAAGATACACGCCATACCCCCCACTCTGCTTATTTCCGCTCTTGGGTTGATGCCCAACTGGCAGCAAAGCCTGACCATGGATTTCAAACACCCCGGCAGCCTGATCTATCTGATCGGCGATTTTGCGCCAGCCTTTGGCGGCAGCCACTTCAATCTGGTCAACCCGACTGACCCCATCGAAGAAGGCCTTCCCATTTGCAGTAAAAGCAATCCAAGCTTCTATCTGGCGTTTTACAAAGCGGTGCAGGAAAAGCTGGTGGCGGCCTGTCACGACCTCAGCGAAGGCGGGTTGGCTGTTGCCGCAGCGGAGATGTGCATGGCCGGACGCCTCGGCGCACAGCTTCATTTGCGTACAAACGAAGAACCCGTTCGGTCGCTTTTTGGTGAAACATCCGGTTGTTTCCTGGTTGAAGTAACAGCCTTTTCTCAATTTGAATTTGAAGACTTGATGTCGAATTACCCCATCCGATTAATTGGAAAAATTGAAGACCATCAAAACCTGCATATCACACATGCCAAGAGACCCATTTTGAATACACCCATATCCGATTTATTGAACGCCTGGAAAGATCGCAAGCTCACAGGAGGTCAGGCATGAAGCCAAACGCCCTGATCCTTTTTGCACCAGGAACCAATCGTGACGGTGACGTCGCCCAGGCTTTGACTCTTGCAGGCGCAACATCACAAACGATTCCGCTTAAAACCCTTCGCGAGACCAAAACCAATTGGAGTAACTACCAGATGCTCGTGGTCCCCGGCGGATTCTCCTACGCGGATGCCCTCGGCGCCGGCAAGCTGCTTGCACTTGATCTTTCACATTACTTCCTTGACCAGGTTCAAGCTTTTATTGCGGCCGGCAAGCCCGTCATTGGCATCTGCAACGGGTTTCAAGCGCTGGTCAAATCGGGCATACTCCCTGGCAACGAAGCGCTCACCGAAACCCGCACCGCCACCTTAACTTACAACCATGAGAACCATTTCGAGTGCCGCTGGGTTAGCCTAACACCCGTTTCGCAAACCTGCCTCTGGACGAAAGGGCTTTCAGAAATCATTGATTGTCCTGTAGCCCACGGTGAAGGCAATTTCACCCTCAGCTCCCCTCAAAACGCCACCATACTAACAAAAAATGACCAAATAGCGCTGGTTTACACACATCCTGATGGCAAACCGGCCAAAGGCCTTTACCCGGTCAACCCCAACAGTTCGGTGATGGATATTGCCGGCATATGCAACCCAGATGGCAATGTATTGGGGTTGATGCCCCACCCTGAAGACCATATCTATCCATTTCAATCACCCGACCGCGTTCACAGACCCAATGCTTCAGGGCTGCCGCTTTTTATCAACGGCGTTCGTTTTGCCTCACAACAATAACAGGAGATCAAAAGTATGCTGACCACTCATGAAATCCTTCCTATTATTCCATTGGCTTATGCTTCAAGCGACCTGCCCATTGCCAACCGCACCACTGGCAAGGTTCGCGATTGGTACGATCTGCCCGCCAACCAACGCCTGCTGGTCACCACGGATCGGCTCTCCGCTTTTGACCGCAGTCTGGCCGTGGTGCCCTACAAAGGACAGGTGCTCAACCAGTTATCAGCATGGTGGTTTGAGAAGACATCAGATCTGATCCCCAATCACATTCTCACCATCCCCGACCCCAACGCGGCTGTAGTGGCAAAAGTCAAACCATTCCACGTGGAAGTGATCGTGCGCGGATACATCACCGGCGTCACCGAAACTGCCCTGTGGCGGCGTTATGAACTCGGCGAACGCGAGATTTACGGTTACACCTTTAATGACGGACTTCAGAAGAATCAACAGCTGCCCACCCCGATCATCACCCCCACCACCAAGGGCGGCGAGACCGGCCATGACGAGCGTTTGACCTGTGCTGAAGTCGTACAGCACGGATACCTCGACGCCAGGAGTTGGGATATTATTCAGGCGGCTGCGCTCGACATCTTCAAACGCGGACAGCAGGTAGCCCTGGCGGCTGGCATGATCCTGGTGGATACCAAGTATGAATTCGGCCTGGCGGATGACGGCCGCATCATGCTGATCGATGAAGTCCACACCCCCGATTCTTCACGCTTCTGGAAAGCGGATACTTATTCAGATCGATTCGCCGCTGGTGAAGAACCCGAGAATTTCGACAAGGAGTTCATCCGCCGCCACTATGCTGCCCTTGGCTACCGCGGTGAGGGGGAACCCCCATCCGTTGACGCTAACCTCTGGGTTCAGGCTTCACAACGCTACATCCAGATCTACGAACTACTCACTGGGTTGACATTCAAGCCCGCTGAATATCCTGTCAATCCGCGCTTGATCAATAATCTCAAACAGGCAGGAGTGCTCGCATGAAACCTTTACTCGTCATCCTGATGGGGTCCAAGGCCGACCTGGCTCATGCCAAAAAGATCGCCGAGGCTGCCCAGCCCTTCGGCTTTGAGATCGAATTGCGAATCGGGTCAGCCCACAAGACCGCATCCCATGTTATCGAACTTCTTAAAACCTACGAGGCGGATCCTCGGCCCAAAGTATACGTCACCATTGCCGGCCGCAGTAATGCCCTTTCAGGATTTACAGATGGCTGTGTCAGCGCCCCGGTGATCGCCTGCCCGCCATCTTCGGAGGCTTTCGGCGGCGCGGATGTCTTTTCATCCCTGCGCATGCCTTCGGGTATCGCCCCTGCGCTGGTACTGGAACCCGCCAACACGGCGCTGCTGGCCGCCAAGATCATTGGTGTGTCCGACCCGGCCATGCGCGAACGGATTACAGAATATCAAATTGCCAATCAACAGACCATTGTGGCTGACGATGTAGAAATTCAGACCTCAAAATAACGAACCACAACATTATCGGAAGCAGGCAGTATGGAAATGAAAAAAGATTCACCTAAAGAGGAGTGCGGCGTTCTGGGAATCTTCGCCCCCGGCGAGGATGTGGCACGCATGGCCTTCTTCGGTCTTTTTGCCCTTCAGCATCGCGGACAGGAAGCCGCCGGACTGGCTGTCTCTGACGGACAGGTCATTCGTCTGCAAAAAGACGTCGGGCTGGTCTCGCAGGTCTTCGATCCGCTAACCATCTCAAAAATGGAAGGCAATTACGCCATTGGGCATACCCGTTATTCAACCACAGGCTCTCCCTCCGCCCGCAACGCCCAGCCCTTCATGATCGATACGCAATACGGAACCATTTCGCTGGCGCATAACGGCAACCTGCTCAATGCCGCGGAACTGCGCACCAAGTTAATGCAACAAGGGGTGGGCATGTCTTCCACCTCGGATACTGAAGTCATGATCATGACCCTGGCCTGCTCCAAAGGCGACACCTGGTTTGACCGCATCCGCGACGCCATCCAGCATTGGGTGGGCGCATATTCTTTGGTTCTACTCACCCGCGACCAGGTCTTCGCCGTCCGCGATCCGTGGGGATTCAGACCGCTCAGCGTTGGTATGCTGCCCAACGGCGGCGGACACGTGGCCGCCTCGGAATTCGGCGCTCTGCGCACCCTCGGCTGTGTCGCCTGCCGTGAAGTACTGCCGGGCGAAATTGTCTCACTCAGCGACAAGGCGCTTACCGTCTACCAGGCGTTGAAACCGCAAGCTGCAACCGCCCTCTGCACTTTTGAACACATTTATTTCTCCCGTCCTGATAACACCTGGGGCGGAAGGAACATCCACCAGGTGCGCCAACAGTTGGGTTCCAACCTCGCCAAAGAATGGCCGGTGGAAGCTGATGTCGTCATCCCCATTCCCGATTCCTCCATCCCGGCTGCCATCGGTTATGCCAATGAATCCGGCATTCCCTACAACGATGGTTTCATCAAGAACCGGTACATTGGACGCACCTTTATTGAGCCCACCGATTCTTTGCGGAAACAGGGTGTGGCGTTGAAATACAACGTCATCATGGAAAACGTGTTGAACAAACGTGTGGTCATGGTGGATGATTCGATTGTGCGCGGCAACACCACCGGTCCGCTGATTCAATTGCTGAAACAGGCCGGTGCCAAAGAAGTGCATGTACGCATTACCTGTCCGCCCATCATGCATCCCTGCTACATGGGTGTGGATATGGGAACGCGTGACGAGTTGATCGCCGCCAGCAATACCATCCCAGAAATCTGCAAGATGGTCGGAGCCGATTCACTGGCTTACCTCTCGCTTGAAAAAATGATGGCTGCCATTGGTACGGATAAGGGTTACTGCAACGCTTGCTTCACTGGTAATTATCCGCTGCCGGTGCCGGTCGGTATAAACAAAAATGGTTTTGAAATGCCCATTGAATCTCAGCAAGGAGCCGCCAAAATATGAAAGTTTTACTCATCGGGTCCGGCGGACGCGAACACGCCATAGCCTGGAAGCTCAGCCAGTCGCCATTATTAACTAAACTTTATATCGCGCCTGGCAATGTGGGCATGCAATCTTTAGGAACGCTCGTTCCTCTCAATGTCGAAGACAGAGAAGGCATTTTGGCATTTGCGCAAAAGGAAGGTATAAACCTGGTAGTCATCGGACCGGAAGCCTCCCTGGCCGCCGGCGTGAGCGATGTATTGCGTAAACATAACATCCCGGTCTTTGGCCCATCACAGGCCGCCGCCCAAATGGAAACTTCCAAACGCTTTTCAAAAGAATTCATGCGGCGTCACAAACTTCCCACGGCGCGCTTCATTTCTTTTACTGATTATCAAAAAGCTTGTGAATATCTTCAAACCGTCTCCTACCCGGTGGTGATCAAAGCTTCAGGCCTGGCCGCCGGTAAAGGTGTTGTGCTGCCTGAATCCCTTCAGGATGGATTGGATACACTGCACGTCATGATGGTGGATGCCCGTTTTGGCGAGGCCGGAGACGAAGTCATCATCGAAGAACGGCTCCAAGGCGAAGAAGTCTCGCTGATCGCTTTCAGCGACGGCACACATGTTTCTGTCATGCCTCCCGCCCAAGACCATAAACGCCTGTTGAATGGCGACAAAGGCCCCAACACCGGCGGCATGGGCGCCTATGCCCCTGCCCCCTGTCTCAGCTCCAAGGATATCCAAGTCATCACCAACACCATCCTTCAGCCCACCATTGACGGTCTCGCCCAAGAAGGCCTGCCCTTTATTGGTGTTCTTTATGCAGGTCTGATGCTGACGGAAGACGGCCCACGCATTCTCGAATTTAATGCCCGGTTTGGCGATCCCGAAACACAGGCGATTTTGCCCCTGCTTGAAAGCGACCTGCTCGAGATATTTGTCGCCTGCACCCGAGGCAAACTCGATCAGGTGAATATTCTCTGGCGCGAAGGCGCCGCGGTTTGTGTGGTGCTGGCGTCAGCCGGTTATCCCGAAAAACCACTCACAGGCTATCCCATTAACGGACTGGACCTGCCTATAGAAGATGGTGTTGTTTTTCACGCCGGTACAAAACAGGATGGCAAACAACTGGTGAATGTTGGCGGACGTGTACTAGGCGTTACCTGTTGGGACACCTCTTTGCGAACGGCAATTGAAAGGGTTTACTGTGCCGTGACCAATATTTCATTTACCGGCATGCAGTACCGAAATGACATCGCCCAAAAAGGGCTCAGCGCTTTGCATAACACCACCTATCAAAGCGCAGGTGTGAATATTGAAGCAGGCAACCGCGCCGTTTCACTGATGAAAGAAGCTGTTCAATCCACCTACAATAACCGGGTGCTATCTGGTTTGGGCTCCTTCGGTGGACTGTTTGACATTTCCAACCTGGGCGAGTCGCCCGTTCTGGTCGCCTCAACGGATGGCGTCGGTACCAAGGTTGAACTTGCCGCCCGCATGAACCGCTTGAGCAGTGTTGGCGAAGACATCGTCAACCACTGCATTAACGACATTCTGGTTCAGGGTGCGAAACCGCTCTTCTTCCTCGATTATTACGCTACGGCCAAACTCAAACCAGAGCTTGCCGCGGAAATTGTCACCGGCATGTCCGCCGCCTGCCGTAAAGCCGGGTGCGCGCTTTTGGGCGGCGAAACCGCCGAAATGCCAGGCGTCTACCATGAACATGCCTTTGATGTAGCCGGTACCATCGTGGGTGTAGTGGAACGCAGTAAAATACTGCCGATCAAAACAGCCATGCAAGCCGGCGATTTGTTGGTGGGTTTAGCCTCGAACGGACCACATACCAACGGTTATTCGTTGATCCGCAAGATCTGCCAGAACCAGGATCTGAACATCTGGAAACCAGAATTAAAATCCACCCTGGCGGATGCACTGCTCAAACCTCATCGTTCTTATTTGCGCATAATTGAACCGGCGCTGCATTTGATCAAAGGGTTGGCGCACATTACCGGCGGCGGATTCATTGAAAATATTCCACGTGCTTTGCCTGACGAGCTTCAACCGATAATCGATCTCTCCTCATGGCCGATTCCGCCGCTCTTCCAATGGCTTCAAGCCCAGGGCGGGATCGAACTTGAAGAAATGTTTCATGTCTTCAACATGGGCATCGGCATGGTGGCGGTCATCAATCCTGATGATCTGCCCGCGCTGCGCGCTGCAATCACCGAACCGATATGGGTGATCGGCCAGCTTCAAACCGGTCCCAAGGCAGAGGTTTTGCTGCAATGAAAAAAGCCTCCCTGGTGGTCTTGATCTCGGGCAACGGCAGCAACCTTCAGGCCATCATCGATGCCATCCAGGCTGGCAGCCTGCCCGCAGAAATCAAGGCTGTGGTCTCAAACACCAGAGAGGCATACGGATTGGAACGCGCAAGGCTGGCAGGAATTCCAGCCGTGGTCAAACCAAAACGTAAGGAACAGGAACGCGAGCAGTATGACGCTGAATTGGCTGAGCTTGTAAAGTCATATCATCCTGATTTCGTCATCCTGGCGGGATGGATGCGTATTCTGACCATGGCCTTTATCTGTAACTTTCCATATCGCATCATCAATCTGCACCCCGCGCTGCCGGGCACCTTCCCCGGCGTGAATGCCATTGAACGCGCCTGGCAAGCCTATCAAATAGGGGAGATCAGTCACACCGGCGTTATGGTGCATCTTGTGCCAGACGAAGGTGTGGATCTTGGACCTGTCCTGGCCCAAAAGATCGTCGAAATCAATCCGCAAGACACTCTAGAAGACCTGGAATTCCGCGTTCACCAATGTGAACATGAATTGCTTGTTGAAACCATCTATAAAACCATACTTCAATTGGAGGAAAATCATGCCTAAAGCACTGATGTCTGTTTACGATAAAACCGGTTTGGTTGATTTTGCCCGGGGATTGATCGATCTTGGCTGGGAACTGCTGGCCTCCGGTGGAACCGCCAAACTGCTGCAAAAAAACAACCTGCAGGTCACAGAAGTGGCCGAATATACAGGTTCACCCGAGATTTTGGGTGGACGGGTCAAGACACTTCACCCCGCCATCCATGGTGGCATACTTGCACGCAATACTCAGGAAGATTTTGATCAACTCAAATCCATGGGGTGGGCGCCGATTGACCTGGTGGTTGTTAACCTCTATCCTTTTGAATCCACCATCGCCCAACCCAACGTCGCCCTCGCAGATGCCATTGAGCAGATCGATATCGGCGGTGTCGCCTTGATCCGTGCTGCGGCCAAAAACAATGATCGCGTCACCCTGGCCTGCGATCCTCAAGATTATCCCTCCATTCTGAAGGCTTTCACCGAAGGCGCAAGTGATCAAGCCCTGCGCAATAAACTGGCGCTTAAGGGTTTCAGACTCACCTCCCATTACGACCAGGCAATTGCCAATTATCTGGAAGGAAATGAAGTTGAAACCCTCACCCTTCATCCCATTCAATCGCTGCGCTACGGTGAGAATCCACATCAGTCAGCTGTTTTAT
Organism: uncultured Anaerolinea sp.; assembly: GCA_964597505.1. GTDB lineage: Bacteria > Chloroflexota > Anaerolineae > Anaerolineales > Anaerolineaceae > UBA6107. The sequence continues at coordinate 291,276 of CAZQXI010000001.1, forward strand.
TGGGTTACCGACACAACGACACGCCTCTCGGCGGACAGGTTCTACAGGGCAAGGAACTCTCCTACAACAACCTGCTGGACCTGGACGCCGCCTGGCGTGCAGTAGTGAGCTTCAAGAAGAACAGCATTGTGATCGTCAAACATCTATCCCCATGCGGCATGGCCTCCGCGGATGATCAACTTTCCGCTTATCTGGCAGCCCTGGCCAGCGACCCCGTATCTGCCTTTGGGGGCATCATCGCCGCCAACCGCACCATCGAAAAGAACACCGCCGAAGCCATCAGTGATCTCTTTGTGGAATGCATCATCGCCCCCGGGTTCGACCCCGAAGCCCTGCCCGTCCTCGCCAAGAAGAAAAACCTGCGTTTGATCGTCATGCCCAATCTTGAAATTGACCCCAAGGTTGAGTACCGTTCCATAACCCGCGGCATCCTGCGCCAGGATGTAGATTTTGGTGACAAGACCCAGGCGGATTGGAAAGTCGTCACTGAAATTCAACCCACTGCTGAACAAATGAGCGCCATGAAGTTTGCCTGGACGGCCTGCCAGCATGTCAAATCCAACTCCATCGTCTTCGCCCAGGGCGAATCCACGGTGGGAATCGGCGGGGGGCAGCCAAATCGCGTGGATTGCGTTAGAATTGCCAAGCAGCGCGCAGGTGATAAATCAGAAGGTGCCGTGATGGCATCGGATGCATTCTTCCCCTTTGCTGATTCCGTGGAAGAGGCCGCCCGATTTGGCATCAAAGCCATCGTCCAACCAGGCGGTTCCATCCGTGATCAGGAATCCATTGATTTCTGCAACAGCAAGGGTATTTGCATGGTGTTCACCGGCTATCGACACTTCCGACATTAGAGGAGAAAAAATGAACCAGGCTTTATTTGAGCAGAACGATGCATTAACATTTGATGATGTTTTGATTGAACCGGGTTACAGTGAGGTACTACCCTCTGAAGTGGATGTACACGCCCAATTAACCCGCGACATCCGCCTTAACATCCCTCTGCTCTCGGCCGCCATGGATACCGTGACCGATTCACGCCTGGCGATCGCCCTTGCCCGCGAAGGCGGCATTGGCATTATTCACCGCAACCTTTCTCCAGAAGCACAGGCTCGTGAGGTCGAAATTGTCAAACGTTCAGAATCAGGCATGATCTCAGACCCCATCACCCTGCCCCCCAATGCCACCCTGGCAGAAGCAGAAGAGATCATGGCCCGTTTTCACATCAGCGGCTTGCCCGTGGTGGATCCCCAATCAAAGAAACTGGTGGGTATCCTCACCAACCGCGACACACGCTTCACCGAACCTGAAGACATGGGCAAACTGGTTTCCGAGTTCATGACCTCTTCCAAGTTGGTGACTGCCAAAATCGGCACCACTCTTGAACAGGCCAAGGAAATCCTCAAGACCCATCGCATCGAAAAACTGCCCCTCGTAGATGACAGCGGATATCTCAAAGGCCTCATCACGGTTAAAGACATCCAAAAGAAATTGCAATATCCTCAAGCCGCCAAAGACAACCGCGGACGTTTGCTGGTCGGCGCGGCCGTAGGTGTCGGCGGGGATGTGGATGACCGCATCAACCGCTTGATCGAAATGGGCGTGGATGTGGTGGTGATTGATACCGCCCACGGTCACACCGCCGGTGTGATCAAGACCATCCGCCGCATTAAATCCATCCATCCCGACCTGCCGGTCATCGCTGGTAATGTCGTCACCGAAGAAGGCGCGGCTGCTTTAATTGAAGCAGGTGCATCCGCGATAAAAGTCGGTGTAGGTGCCGGTTCCATCTGCACAACCCGTGTTATTTCCGGTACGGGCATGCCGCAGTTGACTGCTATTTACCGCTGCGCCAAGATCGCCCGCCCCAAGGGGATTCCGGTAATCGCCGATGGCGGTATTAAATACAGCGGCGATATCGTCAAAGCCATGGTGGCTGGCGCGGATACCGTCATGCTCGGCAGCCTGCTTGCCGGTCTCAAGGAATCACCCGGCGAAGAGATCCTTTACGAAGGCCGCCAATACAAGACCTACCGCGGCATGGGTTCTATGGGTGCACTGCAGGGCTACGGCAAGGACCGCTACGGCACCAATCAAGGTCAACCTGGCAAACTGGTACCCGAGGGTGTTGAGGGAATGATCCCGCTCAAGGGTTCTTTGGATGATTATGTGTTCCAGCTTATCGGCGGCCTGCGCTCAGGTATGGGCTACGCGGGAGCCGGTGTTCTTGAAGACTTACGCACCAAGACCCGTTTGATCCGCATCACGGGTGCGGGTTTGATCGAAAGCCACCCGCACGACATCACCATCACGCGTGAAGCACCCAATTATCAAAGAGGAAATTAATCTGATCAGACCCGGCTTAGGCCGGGTCTTTTGGTTCATCAATTTTGTAACTTTTTCAACATTTCATCATCTATATATGCAAACCTATAATTATGGAGATGAAAAAATGAATGCACCCCTGCATGTTACAGATGAAGAGTTTGAAAAAGTTGTTTTACAGTCAAAATTACCCGTGGTGGTCGATTTTTGGGCACCCTGGTGCGGCCCTTGCAAGATGGTAGGCCCCATCCTCGACAGAATTGCTGTGGAACAGAATGGAAAGTTAATAATTGCCAAAGTTAACACAGATGAGAACCCCCAATGGGCGCAGCATTATGGCGTTCAGGGTATCCCGACCATGTTGTTTGTGGCAAACGGAAAAATCGTTCACACCCAGGTCGGCGCTTTACCTGAACCCGTCTTAAAAGATATTCTCGGACAGTTTATGGATATTGTTGCAAACCCCAACTAACTATTATAATTAGGCGGTTCAAGCAAATCAGATTTTGTTGAAGGGGATTTTATGAAAACAAATGAATCAGGTTTGGACCGTGTCATCAGGGTTACGATTGGGTTGATTCTTGTTACCCTTTACGCAACCGGCATAGTACAAGGCGGATTTGGAATTGTGAGTTTCATACTCGGTGGAATTTTGATCGTTACCGGCGTGTTTGGTTTTTGCCCGGTGTATGCTTTGTTCAAATTTCAAACGAAAAAGAAATAGAAAGAAAGATAACTAAAGGACCTCACCATTTTATGGATGAGGTCCTTTTAGTTGCTCCATTTTGTTAAATGATCCGAAATTATTGAGAAGAATCTTTATTGTTCATGTAATCGTTTAATTCCAACCTGGCAAATAAACGTTCCTTAACTTCTCCCGATAACTCTACCTCGTCATTGCAATGTTCATATAATTCCACGGTCTTGCGAAGTGTATTCACCACCACCCGGCAGTTATCACAAGTTTTCATGTGTTCTTCTATTTGGGCGCAAATCTCATCTTGTAAATTTCCATCAATATAATCAGATAGATCGCCAAGCATGGTGCTGCATTTTGCGGTGTGCACATGTTCACTCATTTGGATTTCTCCTTTTCAACCTTTTCGGCATAATACGCAGCCAATTCCTGCCTTAACCGAAGCCTTGCCCTTAATAACCTGGTTTTAACATTATTTTCTGTGATCTGCATGATCTCTGAAGTTTCCTGAATCGAAAGACCTTCCAAATCACGTAAAACAAAAACAGTTTTTAAAGTTTCAGGTAATCTTTGGATCGCCTGATCCATAAATTTTCGTGATTCTGCAGATAACAATTCCTTTTCAGGTAAACAGCAAAAATCAACAATTTCAATGCCGCTGCTTTCTTCATCCGAATCAAAAGGCTGCGTATCATCCACCGAAACCATGGGGGTCTTCCGTTTGCGGATCATCATTAATGCTTCGTTGACCGCTATACGGTGCAGCCAGGTTGAGAGACTCGAACGTCCTTCAAAGGTTGGCAATGCTTTTAATGCTTTAATATAAGTTTCCTGAAGTACATCCTCCGCATCCTGTTCGTCGCCAAGGATTTGTCTTGCAGTTCGATATATTTGATTGGAAGTATCCTCCACCAATTTGGCGAAGGCTTGCCGATCTCCGTGGATTAACAAATCCACAAATTCAGATTGATCGTTATTACTCATTTTGATGCATTCCAGACCAAAAAGTTGCTACCACTTTGAAATCCAATCTATATTGAAGATTAACAATATTCTTTAATTGTCTAATTTTCTGACACATAAAAACAACAGTATCAATTGTAACAAAAGTACGATTGAATCGTATCCATTTAATCAAATTACCGTCATAATAAATAGAGAATGATTGTACCGAACGAACATGATCTGCTTGTCAAAGCTGGAGAGTTCGACCTGGACTCTCTGGGAATAATCTACGACGCATATAGTCCTGGATTGTATCGTTATGCTTCAAGGTTGCTTGGAGACACAAATTTGGCAGAAGAATGTGTTGCCGACACATTTGCAAGATACCTGAAGGCTTTACGGATTGGACATGGTCCAACTGATCACCTTCAGGCATATCTTTATAGAATCGCTCATAATTGGATCACTGATTTCTACCGTCGGCATTCCCCATTATTGGTCGAATTGGATGAGACTCTGGAAATGGCTGATCAAGAAAAACCGGAAAATCGGATCATTGAATCACTTGAGAGGCAACAAATTCAACATGCAATTCGCATGCTCACGCCCGATCAACGTCAAGTGGTTGCCTTGCGGTTTCTTGAAAATTGGACTAATGAAGAAGTCGCCCTTACGATGCAAAGACCTGTTGGTGCTGTCAAAGCCTTGCAGCATCGGGCTTTAGCCGCTTTAAGAAGTTTTTTCTGCTCAGAAGAGAAAGTGAGTCTGAATGAAGAATGAGAATGATAATTATTCAGAAATAATAAAAAAACTGGATGTTTTAAAATCAACTCCTGACCGTAATCTTGATCAAGCTAAATCCGGCAGATCAGTGTTCCTGTCACAAGCAGCAAGAATTGCCGCGGACGTATCTCCTGAGGGCATTAAGCGTCATAAGAATTGGAATCAAAAACATCCAATTAACTTGTTTGAACGCCGAAAGGAGCATGTTCCCATGTTATCAACATTTACTTCCATCATTTTAGCAATTTCCCTTCTTCTGGGAGGAAGCGGAGCAACGGTTGCAGCTGCTCAAACCAGTGAACCGGGTGATTTACTGTATAACATTAAATTACTCAGCGAGAACACCGCACTAAATTTGACTGCAAATCCAGAATCACAATTTGAACTCGCACTCACTTTGGTTGATCGCCGCGCAAATGAAATTCTTTCTATGTTGGAACAGGGTGATCTGGTTACAGACGAAACATTAACCCGCTATCGTGAACAGATCGAACAAGCGATGTTTCTCGCCATGAACATGCAAGAAGAAGAGATACTGCCTGCCATAGAACAAGTTCAAAATCGGCTCAACAATCAACAACAAACCTTAAACCAAACGAAAATAAATGGATCTGCTGAAACAATCGCCGCCATGATCCAAACCCGGGATATGATCCAAGAAAGACTTCGCATTCTTCAAGAAAGTCAATTAAGTTTATTACAAACAATGGAACAAGAAAGAATTCAAGAACAACTCAAGAATCCAGAATCAGGAAACTCTCCAACCAATTTCGGAGAATCAGCACAAAAAACACCAAATGATAGTGACTCTGTGAATACTGAAACTCCTTCCAATTACCCAGGCAATGGACAGGGAAACCAAAACTTCTGGCCAACTCCAACTCCATCACCAGTCACAACTGTAAATGGTGGTAATGGTCAAAACACCCCATCAGGATCAGGTTCACCACAGGGGAATCAGGAAACAATTTCACCCAATACTGATCCACAAAATCAGGGCACAAATGGCGGAGCAGGTTCTCAAAATGGAAATCACTAATAAACGCTAATGATTAAAAAGGACAAGCCGACCTGTAAAGATCGGCTTGTCCTTTTAATTCACATCAATTTTTCATCCCTCCTTCATCAATTCTTCACAACTTTCTTTTAAACTAATAATCGTTCAACAATTAATCAACACAAAGGAGTAAAAAATGAAAAAAGCAATAGTGGTATCTCTGGTCCTCGTGGCCGCACTCTTTACCTTCGGCTCTGTCAATAAGGTTTATGCATCCTCAAATAACCCTGTAACCTCCGCTGAAGTTGGGAATTTTGGTCCCGGCGGACAGGGCGGCATGATGGGTGGAGCCCAGCAGAAGGGTTTGCTTCATGATGAAATGGTAACCGTCGTTGCCGAAAAACTGGGTATCAGTGTTGAAGACTTGAATACCCGTCTTGTAAATGGCGAAACCATGTATTCAGTGGCCATTGCAGAAGGGCTGTCTAATGATGAAGCCAAAGCCCTTTTACTGGACGCCCGCAGTGAAGCAATTGACCTAGCCGTAACCAATGGTGATCTCACCCAGGCTCAGGCCGATTGGATGAAGAATCGGATCAAATTGATGGGTGAAAATGGCGTCGCAGGCACTCGCGGCATGATGGGCGGCAACCGGGGCGCCAATGGAGCCGGAACTGGCACCTGCACCGGTGTTTACACCACAAATTAATGGTTTTCCTGCAGAAAAACGAAGGCACCCAAACCAGGTGCCTTCGTTCCATGCTTGTCAAGCGGAACCTGAATAACAAATTATTGATGCTATTATCTTCTGTTTCCAATATAATAAAATGATGACTGACCCAACTCAAAAAATCCTTGTTGTAGACGATGAACCTCAAATTCTGAAAGTGCTGCAGGCTTACCTCGAAAAAGAGGGATACCAGGTTGTTTCTGCAATGGATGGCAGGTTGGCTCTTGATGTTTTTGCCAGAGAGAACCCCACCTTTGTGATTCTTGATCTTAATCTTCCCCGTATGGATGGCCTCGAAGTCTGCCGCGAAATTCGCCGAAACTCCACCGTCCCTATTTTGATGTTAACAGCCCGCGTCGAAGAAGTGGATAAACTGATCGGTTTGGAATTGGGAGCAGATGACTATGTCGTCAAACCTTTTAGCCCTCGTGAAGTGGTCGCCAGAATAAAAACAATCCTGAAACGTGTCAATGCAAGCGTCGCCAAAGGTGAGATCATTCGTGCTGGAAATTTGACCATTGACCTGGGCCAACACACGGTTACCCTTGATGATCGCCTGATAGAACTCACACCTACTGAATTTCAAATCCTGGTAACCCTTTCGAGCAATCCCAAACGTGTCTTTTCACGGCTGCAGATCATGGAGCACGCCCAGGGTGACGCTTTTGAAGGTTATGAACGGACGATTGATGCCCACATTAAAAACCTGCGCATTAAACTCGAACCTGATCCAAAAAACCCAGTTTATATTCAGACTGTTTTTGGTCTGGGCTACAAGTTTGAACTGGCAGATAAAACATGAAAAACAGCTGGCTTTTTAAATTAATTGGTGCATTTTTAATCATTATAGCAGTCGGCGGCCTTGTCACCTCTGTCTTGACTTCACGTGCAACATTAAGAGCATTCAATCTTTATACGACCCGCAGCGGACAAATCTGGGCCCGCCGCATTGCACCAGACCTGGCTGAATATTATGCTTTGAACAAGAGTTGGCAGGGGGTTGAGCTGTTTCTGCAAGAAACCTCAATGTCTCAACAGCACCAAGGCATGATGGGACAAGGCAATGGCAATGGGAGTGGCAAAGGCAGTGCACAAGACACTTCTGATAATTCCATGATGAGTGCTCTTGGACAAAGATTGATCCTATCAGATGCTCAGGGTTTGGTAATCTATGACTCTTTGAACGAATTAACTGACAATAAACTTGCTCCAGTCGAGATACTAGAAGGAATTCCTATATTAGTTGACAAAAGAATCGTTGGCACACTTTTAGTCACACCAGGAAGCCAGGCAGCTACGACAACCCTTGCCAATGAATTTCAAACCTCAGTCAGACGGGCCATTATCAGCTCAGGTTTAATTGCCGGGATAACTGCTCTAGCGCTAGGGGCAATCTTGTTTTTCCAAATTACGGCCCCCATGCGGAAGCTGCGCAAGGCAGCAGCCGCCATAGCCGAGGGCGACCTGACCCAAAGGGTTGAAATCAATGGTGAAGATGAGTTTGCCCAGCTAAGTGAGACCTTCAATCAAATGGCTGTCAATCTCTCAGAAGCCGAAATTCAACGGCAGCATCTTATGGCGGATGTAGCCCATGAACTGCGCACCCCCCTTACCGCCATCCAGGGCACAGTGGAAGGCATGCAGGACGGCGTATTACCTTGTGACGCCGAGCAATTGAATGCATTGCTTTCTGAGACCACCCTGCTCAATCGATTAATTGAAGATTTACGCCTGCTGTCATTGGCTGAAACCAACCAACTCAAACTGCTCAGACAACCGGTCGAAATCAACGATTTGATCAATCAGATCATTGAAAGACTCCAACCCCAGGCACGCATTAAAGAAATTCATCTTGAGCATTCGCTGCAAGATGGATTACCGTCCCTTCAAATGGACCCCGATCGCATCACTCAAATAATTAGCAATCTGGTCAATAACGCCATCAGATATACCCCCCCAGGCGGATCAATCCAGATTTCAACCACCCAAAACCTTCCTGCGGCTAAAGTCATGATCGAAGTGAAAGATACCGGCACTGGCATTGCTGCACATGATGTTCCACATATATTTGACCGTTTTTACCGTGCCGATAAATCCCGTTCACGCATTAGCGGTGGTTCTGGTCTGGGGCTGGCTATAGTAAAAGAACTCGTTGAAGCCCATGGCGGGATCATTAAAGTCGAAAGTCCAATTTTTGAAACAGACAAACCAGAGGCTTACGGCACCTGTTTTAAAATGGAATTTCCAATTTCATAAGAATAATGAATAGATAAAAAACTGCTTGAATGATAATCACTCAAGCGGTTTTATTTTGTATAAATGACGCTAAAGAGTGCGTTGCTCGGCTTCAAGAATTGCTTGGTCAGATGACCAGAAAAAATTTTCGCTGCCGATCTTCTCCACCAGGCCGGCGCGTTCAAGCATGCGGAATGCATTATCATGGGTACCTGCAAACATGATCTCACCGCCACTTGAGTGAAACTTCTCATACAGTTTTTCGATGGCTTCAATGCCGGCCGTATCAATCAGTGAAACTCCTCTCATCGACAGAATGAGGGTACCTTCAGGGTCCATTCTTGCAAACGCCTCATTAAAAGAGCCAATGGCAGCAAAGAAAAGCGGACCTGTTAAATAGGCAACCTTGACATGTTCGCATTTGTGTTTGAGTTCAATCCCCTTATCCAATAATTTGCCGTGATCAATTTCCTGAATATCGATGTCTATTTGGGCGATCTGGTTGATAAAGAGCATCACAGCGATCACAGACCCGATCAGAATGGCCTGGGTCAAGTCCAAAGCCACGGTGGCAAGCATGGTAATAGTGAAAGCAACAATAGCTGTTTTGAAGCGCTTTTTGAACATGAATCGAATGGATTCCCATTCATTCATGCGGAAGGCTGTCACCATTAACACGCCGGCGAGCGCGGCCAACGGAATTTTGGCCATGACTGGCGCCAGGAGAAACATGGAAAGCAACAAACCTGCAGCGTGGAAGACGCTCACCAGGCGCGTTTGGCCGCCTGATTTGATACCCACACTTGATCGGGCTATAGCCGCTGTCGCGGGTACGCCGCCAAAGAATGGGATGACAATGTTGCCAACCCCCTGTCCGATCAATTCCTGGTTGGCCTGTAAACGGGTGCCGGTCATGTTTGATGCCACTGTGCCGCACAATAAGGATTCAATCGCGCCCAAGGCGGTGATGGTAAGGGCTGGTCCAAGAAACTGCCCTAGTTCAGTCCATGGGATGTCTGCTAAATGTAACCGATTTGCCAAAAGCAAGGTTTGCGGAATCTCACCGATCACATTCACCGGCCATTTCACCAGTAAATTCAATCCGGTGGCCAGAATGATACCCAAGAGTGAAGCTGGAAATTTCGCATTCCACTTTTTTGGCCACAAAAGCATGGTGCCAATTACCACCAAAGCCAAAACGATGGCGTGCCAATCAATACTGAAGCCGCCTTTAAAATAATTAACCAACTTGAGCACGGATGATTCTGCCGCAGCAGTTTTTACTCCCAAAAAGTTGTCAATTTGTCCGATAAAAATGATCAGGGCAATACCCGAAGTAAACCCGGTAATCACAGGAGAAGGAATGAAGGCGATAAAGCGGCCAAGGCGCAATAAACCAATGATGGTCAGGAATACACCAGACATTAAACCTGCCACCCAGATGCCGTTTAAACCGTATTTTTGCGCCAACACGATCAACACTGCGCTCATCGCGCCAGTCGGTCCGCTGATTTGGAACGGAGCGCCTGAAAGTGCCCCCATCAAGAAACCGGCAATGACCGCAGTAACGAGTCCGGCAGAAGCCGTGGCGCCTGAAACGACACCAAAAGCAAGGGCCAGCGGCAGGGCAACCGCAGCAACTGTTAAACCCGCCATTAAATCCTGCTGAAGCTTATGTAAGTTGTAGCCCGTAAATTCACTTATGTATAATTGCTTTAATGTTCTTCTTGGCATTTGTAACTCCAAACAATTAGATTACTTTTCTTGATAATGTAGAAATTAATGCATTCGCAGACTAATCAAATCGGCGGTTGTATTAGTTCATGCCGGTCATGTCTGAATGCGCGACATATGAGCCGAAGTTTGGCTCATAATCGCTGGTGGTAGTTTTCAAATAATACCGGGAGTCCGTTCAAGAAGACAATAAAGAATTCACCTGAATTTGATATCAGGACGTCAAGTTTTTGGACCAAAACCAACCACGAGATGTAATTCTACACCCTTAATCAGGTGTTTCAGTGGAATTTCTTCACAATTCGACTATGGATACTTGAACATTTTTAGTGCATCTGCATCAGTATCATCATTATCTTTGGGTGTCGCATCTGCCCAAAAATTTCGCTTGGCTTTTTCTTGTTTGGCTTTGTCCTGAGGTTTCGCCTGTTCAACCGCGGCTTCTGCGACTGGATGGGAGGCAGGGCTGGGATCATGCGGAATTGCTTCGGTGATCTGGGGAGCGAACTCGTTCATCAACATTCTAACGGTTCCCAGCGTCGCGTTGGATGAAACCACCACCACCCAATAATAATGACCGTCGCCCAGAAAACGCGAAATGATATAAGTGGTGTCTGTGGTGACCAGGTTGTCATCCACCTTGCCAATATCAATTTTCGTACTAATCTTCACGGCAAGTTTCATGACTTCGGCAAAACGAGCCGAAATATCAGCTGCATCAAAATTTGGATTTAAAGAGCCGCCACCGATGGAGATGCCATCCATGCCGACCACATCAGTGGAAATGAAATCACTGCCCAACTCATTTCGAAATTGATAGATAACCTGTTCAAGTTTATTCATTTGTTTCTCCATTTTCTAAAAGCAAAACTCGGATCAATGAGGCATGGCTTTCGCCAGCCGGTCAGTATACATTTTGCTCATCAATCTCATGTTTCCAAGATTGCCTGATTTTCGTTCCGCCGAGATCCCCAGAAAATATTGCTTGCCGGGTAAAAAGCGCATCAATATATAAGCTTTTTCGGTGGTGGTCAAATTATCTTCGAGGTTCCCGGCGCCTAATTTGTCTGTGGAGCCACTTACCAGTTTTAACAACATCGCCATTTGGGCACTGGCAAGTTCAGGGTCTACTTCACCGACATACTTGGAGGCAAGATTTATTCCATCAATCCCCACCAAAAAACCGCCTCTAAAGCCGGATACTTCGCCGGCAAGTTCAGATAATATCTCGTCAAATTTCTGTGTCATTCTACTCTCCTTCGATTCGGGTACCTGATCAAGGTTGACCTCAGCCTGCCCCAACGCTTTTTCATCCAAGCGGCGGGCTCCTTCGAGCAGCAAACTTGGCCAACTTCTATTAATGGTCGTTTCTGGTGATTTAATGTCGTTCTCCAAACTGAAATCGCCGTCATTCCATCCCAGAACCTGGTAAATAACATCCTCACCTTTTTGAGAACCGCAACTGGCATGGGTGATCTGTCCACCCATGAAATAAATTTCGGCGCTTTGATCGCCATGTTGGATCTGCAATCTTGCCACTTTTTGATCGACACAATTAAGCTGGATCAAATCCGCAGCAGCCAACCCAGTCAGGTTTCCGGTCATACCCATAAATATTCCACCTGTTTAATTCCAGATATTTCGAATCTCAGAGAGGGCGCGATTAGTGATACGCCGGTAACTCTGATCACGATCAGTCACAATGATCGCCAAAATAAGGCGATTTGTATCAATATTAAACGGACGGCAGATCAGGTGTTGCCCATCTACATAACTGAAAGAAATCTCATCAATTTCATCCATACCCAATTGTTTACTCACCTGAACGGCTGTTTTCTGTAAAAATGCAACGACTGCAGATTGTCTCTCGGGATCTGCTCCGTTTGTAAAAGCGGACGCGATTGGCAGCCCTTCCTTGTCGGTCAGTACCGACATTGGAAAATTGGCGTCCTGGTTCATTTGGTTTAGTATTCCTAAAAGAATTTCCGGTCCGGATTTAGTCTCTTTAACCATTATTGATCCTTTACCTATTGCAATTCTTTTTGAACCTGGAAGATCACATCATTAATGATGCTTTTCAGTGTGTTGAGAACCCCTTCACCGTTGAAAGCCACCGCCTCAAATTCAGGGAACTCACCTACACCCAGGCTTTGATGTAAACTTCGGATTGGAACAGCATCGGCCAGGTCCCTTTTATTATATTGAACCACCAGCGGAATCTTTCCAATGGGATGGTTCATTTCCGTCAGCGCCGTACCCATATCCAACCAGGATTCCAGGTTGTCATTAATGCGCGCAGCCGAAGAATCCGCCACAAAGACTACTCCGTCTGCTCCGCGTAACACCAATTTTCGGCTGGCTTTGTAATACTCCTGCCCAGGCACCGTATAGAGCTGGATACAAGGGCTCATGCCGCAAATTTTTCCAAGTTCGAATTGCATGAAATCAAAAAACAAGGTGCGGTCATCATTGGTTTTTAATGAAACTAGATTGCTTCTATTGTTTGGATCTATGCGCTTGTGAATTTGCTCGATGTTCGTGGTCTTGCCGCTCATCGCCGGACCGTAATACACAATTTTTAATCTCAATTGGCGCAATTGCCAGTTGATATTCATACCCCTTATTCCTTCCAAACTTGGTCGAGAGCGTTGTTAATCATTTCATGCAGGTTGGAATCTTCGGATTCAAACAACTTACCACCGGCGATATTCTCGATTTTCGAAAGTGCTTCTTTAATTTGGGAAGAAGACTCTCTCACCAGGTAGCAAACCCATCCAAGTGGAACAGTGGCCGGGACGATGTATAAGAGGATCAAGTTGTGATTGACATCATACACAATCGTGTTCATCTTGGATCCCTGCCGAATGACCATCTGGTTTTCTTGATAAAGGTTCGAAATTCTGGCAATTTCTTCGCTTGCTGCCAGATCACTGGCGGTCAGCGCACCCAAGGCAACCAGGTCAATGTTTCCACGCTCGCCGTGAAAAGAGATCACTTGTCCGCTGGTGTCAATCAATAATATAAGCTTGGCTTGAGATTTCTCAAGTTGGCTCGAAAGAATATTGTCTATCAGCTCTTCTTGTGACGGTATTATAGACATCCCACCTGTTAAGCGCATTGGATTCTTCATTATTCTGTGCCTCAGCCTGCTCAAAATATACTTCTAACAAAAATCGGAATAAATAACATCCCGAATAAAAATGCAAAAGAAGCGATTTTATACCATTAAAAGAAGGAATAATTACTTCATTAAGTATACGCCGAGAAGCATTACCAATACATTACAAACTTGCAAGGGAGGAAGAATTCTTCATCAAGAATACCGCTCTTCCCAAAAATTGGCCGAGTTTTTGCATCCTGAAGGCTGTTGTTTGTTTCTAGAAATGGTAAACTTACATCATCATTAATGGATATCAGAGGTCACATGTCGCCTAACACAGCCACTGCCATCGCCCACCCCAACATCGCCTTCATTAAGTACTGGGGCAATAGAGATCACTCATTACGGCTGCCTGAAAATGGCTCCATTTCAATGAATCTCGAAGAATTAGTGACCCGAACACGTGTTACCTTCGATCAAGCTTTTACCACTGATATTTTTGACTTAAACGGATTGAGACAATCAGGTCAATCTTTGCAGCGTATCACAACACACCTCAATGTCATCCGCGGCATCCGCGGAATCGCAACCCGCGCACACGTGATGAGCGAAAATAATTTTCCTGTGGGTGCCGGTATTGCATCTTCAGCTTCGGCCTTTGCCGCACTTACTGTGGCTGCAGTCCATGCCATGGGGCTCGAAATGAGTGAAAAAGACCTTTCCCGCCTCGCCCGCCGCGGATCGGGTTCCGCTTGCCGTTCCATCCCAACAGGTTTCACCGAGTGGTACCGCGGCAGCTCTGATATGGATTCTTTTGCAGTTAGTATTGGTAAACCCAACCATTGGGCTCTGGTGGACTGCATTGCTGTTGTTTCCACCGGCCACAAAAAAACAGGTTCAAGTGAAGGGCATAAACTAGCCTCATCCAGTCCATTTCAGACTGTCCGTGTGGCCGATGCCGACCGCCGCATTGACCGCTGTCGAGATGCGCTTCATTCATGTGACTTTGAAGCTTTTGCAGAAATAATTGAAGAAGACAGCAATATGATGCATGCCGTCATGATGACATCTCATCCCGCCCTGCTTTATTGGGAACCAACAACGATCGAGGTCATGAAAGCAGTCCAAAGTTGGCGAAAAACCGGCATTCCAGCCGCATACACCATTGATGCGGGACCAAACGTGCACATCCTTTGTGAATCCAACGCACTCGAAAACGTCAAACACAGGCTGGCGTCCATACCAGGAGTGAAAGAAGTGCTTGTCGCGCATCCAGGCGGCGGCGCAAAAATCGCTTGATTTCTAATTATAAAATCGTTAATGAATTTCAGATAAACCGGTCGGTGAAAAGCCTCTCCAAACCGGATATAATATTGGACGTAAACCGATACGGTTTTGGAGATTGAATGACTACTATTTGGAGCACTGTTTTAAGCATACTTGAATTCATACTCGCCTTTGGCGCGTTGGTTTTCTTGCACGAACTCGGACACTTCATCGCAGCACGATCCAACAAAATAGAAGTGGAAGAATTCGGATTCGGTTACCCACCGAAAATATTCAAATTATTCCGCGCAGGCGGCACTGATTTCACCATCAACTGGATTCCCTTTGGCGGCTTTTGCCGTATGAAAGGCGAAGCTGGAGATACCATGGAAGTAGGCAGCTTTGCCGCCGCCAATCCGTGGCGTCGACTGGCGACTTTGTTGGGCGGACCGATTACTAATTTACTGATCGGCATGCTGTTGATCGCTTTCCTTTTCACCCGGGTCGGAGCTCCTGACCTCTCAAAGGTTAAGATCATTGACATCGCGCCTAATTCACCAGCCTCAGCAGGGTTGATGGTCGATGACGTCATCTCCGAGCTTAATGGTCAGCCCGTTGACAGCATTGACAAGTTAACCCAACTGGTTAGACCTAACCTGGGAAGTGAAGTTACACTAACCATCATACGTGATGGGAAACCCCTTGAGATAAAAATCACACCCCGTGCGAAATCGCCTGAAGGCGAAGGCGCCATGGGGGTTGCCATTTCCAATCCGGTTAGTAAGATTACCTACCTACAGGCCATTCCAATGGCGTTTGTTTCAACCCTGGACCAGGGCTACCAGATGCTTATGATCCCTGTACGTCTCATCAGCGGACAGATTGCCGCTTCTGACGCCAGAATGGTCAGCGTTAAAGGGATCTATGACATCTTTTCGCAAGTTCAAACGATTGATAAAGAAGCCACCGCCGTTGACCCCAGTGTCAAAGGGCTGACTGTATTGAACTTTTTAGCCATGATCTCAATCGCATTGGGGTTCACCAATCTGCTGCCCATCCCCGCATTGGATGGCGGCCACATTCTTTTCCTCATCCCTGAAATTCTATTCAAAAAAAGGGTCAAACCCGAATTGGAAGGCCGCGTTCATTTTATCGGCTACGTCATACTCATGGGCTTGATGGTTGTCATGGTGATTAACGACATTATCAATCCCGTCATTCTTAAATAGGAACTCATACATGGAAGAAGAGCTCGAAAGAATTAAGTTTTCTGAAGTTGCTGCAGCATTAATAGATACAGATCATCCCTTCCCTCCCCGATTGTTGAGAGGATTCTCCGATCTCTTTCCACGGGATATCAAGGAATTTCTTCCCATTTGGCAGGAAACAACCATCACCCGCAAGATATCACTGCTTGAAGACCTTGAAGAGATCACCGAAAAGGACACCCTGGTTTGCTTCGATGAAGTGGCCAAAGCCGTGATCAATGACCTTGACCCTCGGGTGCGGGTGCTTTCCATGCGCTTGCTGTGGGAATCTGAAGATCCCAAGCTTGTTCCGATACTTATAGAATTGATGTTAGAAGACATTGATGAAGGTGTCAGGTCAACAGCGGCCTCCCTTTTGGGGCATTTTGTCTACCTTGGCGAATTGGATGAAATTCCTGATGCCGTCAAGATTTCGGCCGTCAAAAGCCTGTTGGACGTAGTGTTGAGCGAAGAAGTGTCACAGGTGCGTATGCGCGCACTTGAATCTCTGGGATATTCCAGCCACCCCAAGGTGCCGGCATTGATCAAAGCCGCTTACGATTCCAAAGAGAACCTGTGGGTGGCCTGCGCCTTGTGCGCCATGGGCCGATCCGCGGATGACCAGTGGTCCGAATTCGTGCAGGATAAACTGGATTCCAACGATTCTGACATTAAATTTGAAGCCGCCCGCGCCGCTGGTGAACTTGAGATCCCCACTGCCCTCGATCAACTTTTCACCATGGTGGAAGAAGAAGATTTCGATAGTGAGATCCGTCTGGCAGCCATCTGGTCGCTTTCACAAATCGGCGGTCGTGAAGTTAAAGACAAACTTCAGGAACTGCTGAAGGATTCTGAAAGCGAAGAAGAAATTGAATGGCTTGAAAAAGCGCTTGAGAACCTTGAAATAAGCAGCTCTTCTGAAGGCTTGAATTTCTTTAATTTCAAACCCCAGGGAGCCGTTGATGAAGATGACGACCTGGATGATCTCGACGATTTGGATGAAGACGACGGATTCGACGATGTTGATTTCGACAGCCTCGAAGAAGACGGCGACGACGACAGCGATGATGATGACGATGATGAGTAAGCCCGGATTCTGATCATGCGGGGATTGATTCGATTCCTACTTTGTGTACTGATGCTGCAGCCCGTCAGCAGTGTCAGGGCGCAAAGCCCGGAATTCGTCAAAGACGTGCAATTGGATTATCAATTTGGTTCTTCCATAAATCTCACGGCTAACATTCCCGAACCATCCCAATTTTCTTGGGTCCATCTAATTCTTCAACCGGAGGGGCAAGCCTCAAGGCAGATTGAAATTCTTCCGTCCTCGGATGGCAGTGTTTCAACCCATTACAACCTTACTATTGATCCTCTGCGTCCTTTTGCCAGAGTCTATTACTGGTTCGAATTGCGAGACATCATAGGTGAAACATTCACCACCCCGTCATATTGGTTTGATTATATTGATAACCGTTATGAGTGGTTTTCTTCTGAATACGATCTCTTTCACATCCATTGGGTGGATGGCGCGGACTCGTTTGGCCAAAAATCACAGGAAATCGCAACTGAAGGACTGAAAGCAGCAACTGGCTTATTGCCTGTTACCCCTGATTTTCCGATCAATATTTACGTTTATTCAGATATTGATGCCCTTCAAGAGGCGCTTATCCTGACAGGCCAACCCTGGACGGCCGGACACGCTTCACCGGACCTCGGCATATTGCTTGTGTCAAATGTCGGCCAATCTTCAGAACTGATCAATTTGGAACGCCAGATCCCGCATGAATTAATGCATGTGCTGGAATATAAACTGGCCGGAGCTTCGTATTCAGAAATTCCTGCCTGGTTGACTGAAGGTCTCGCCACCTCCGTGGAACTTTATCCAGACCCCGACCTGCAGCGCATTTTGAAGGAAGCACATGCCAGTGGATCACTGCTCTCAATTTCAGAACTATGCGCCGGTTTTCCACAGGACGCAAAGGCAGCCCAACTTGCCTACGCGCAATCTTCCTCTTTCGTTATTTATCTCAACGGCCGTTTCGGTTCAGATGTTTTCACCAAGTTGATTGAAAAAGCTGCTTCAGGCCAGACCTGCGCGAATGCGGTCAACTCTGCAGTTGAAGTCCCCCTGGAACAGCTCGAAAAGGACTGGATCGCGGCCACCTTCACCACCTCCACACCGGTCAATTTTGGCATTTTGGCGATGGTCATTTCAGCAGGGGTTCTGCTGGCAATAATGTTGATCCTTCTGCTGCGCAAACGCCATTCCGCTGAAAGGATTCAACATGACTGATTCCCTTTCTCCTCAACTCGTTAAAATTCACATCCGCGTTGATGGACACGTGCAGGGTGTCGGTTTTCGCTACTTCGTCTACGACTTCGCCCAATCCAAAGCGCTCACCGGCTGGGTGCGCAACCGACACAACGGCGAGGTTGAAGTTTTGGCAGAAGGAACCCGATCAGACCTCGAAGACCTGCTCACCCACATCCGCCGCGGACCAAGCCGTTCGATGGTCACCGATGTCAAATTCGATTGGTCTGAAGCATCCAATCTCTACGATAAATTCTCTTTACTGCCAACGGAATAACTTTTTTGGCGAGTTAATTAAGCCCACCTTGACAAGGTCACGGTCTTAGCGCCCCCGAGCCGCATGGCGGCGAGAGGGGTTACCTTGTCAAGGTGGCAATTTTTTACTCTAATTAGTTACTTCATAAAAATTTTCTAACCTAATAATTAATCTACTTCACCAGCCAATAGCTTGGCCTTCTTCCACGGCGGCAGATCGGACTCCTCCGCCAGCAGTCGGCGCATGTCAATGATCTGATCCCTGAAGGCGGCGGCTTGCTCGAAGGCCAGATCCTTCGCGGATTGCTTCATCTGGCTTTCTAATTCGGCGATCACTCGTTTGATCTCTTTAACCGGCATTCCAGAGGTTTCCTTGCCGGCCTTGTATTGTCCACGGTTCTCTGCCACCATGGGGCTATCCGCGGAGAGCCGCTCAGTGATGTCATGCACCGCCTTGATGATCGTAAAGGGTTCAATGTGGTGGGCAGTGTTGTAGTCCACCTGCTTCTTGCGTCTGCGGTTTGTTTCGTCGATGGCTTGTGCCATTGCGTCCGTGATCTTGTCGGCATACATGATGACCTTGCCGTTGACATTACGCGCGGCACGCCCCACGGTCTGGATCAGCGCCGTCGCGGATCTCAGGAAACCCTGTTTATCAGCATCCAGAATTGCCACCATGGATACCTCGGGCAGATCCAACCCTTCACGCAGCAGGTTGATGCCCACCAGCACGTCAAACACGCCCATGCGCAGGTCGCGCAAAATGCCCACCCGTTCCAGCGTCTCCACCTCGGAATGCAGGTAGCTCACCTTGACGCCCAACTCCTTTAGGTAATCAGTAAGGTCTTCAGACATGCGTTTGGTCAGGGTGGTGACCAGCACACGCTCGCCCTTTTCGGTGCGCTGCTTGATCTCCGCAAACAGGTCATCCACCTGTCCCTTGGTGGGTCTCACTTCGATCTGCGGATCCACCAGCCCGGTCGGGCGGATGATCTGCTCGACCACCTGATTGGCGCGCTTCATTTCAAACTCAGCCGGCGTGGCCGAGGTGTAAATGGTGTAGCCCATTTTGCGTTCAAATTCATCAAAGGTCAGCGGACGGTTATCCATGGCGCTGGGCAGCCTGAAACCGTATTCCACCAGGGTGCTCTTGCGGGCTTGATCGCCGTTGTACATGCCCTTAATCTGCGGCACGGTCATGTGCGACTCATCCAAAAACAGCAGGTACTCGGATGGTAGGTAGTCCATCAAGGTCCAAGGTGCAGAACCTGCCGGGCGCTGATCAAGATGGCGCGAGTAGTTTTCAATACCTGAACAGTAACCAACTTCTTTTAACATCTCAAGATCATACCGGCAGCGCTGTTCAATACGCTGGGCTTCGATCAAGCGCTGGTTGGAATTGAAGTATTTCACCTGATCTTCAAGTTCGGATTCGATATCCGTAATTGCCTGCTTTAAACGGGTTTCATTGGCAATGTAATGCTTGGCGGGATAGATCTCAATATGCTGGGGTTCTGCATAAATCTCGCCGGTCAGCGGACTGTACTCAACAATTTTTTCAACCTCGTCTCCAAAGAAACTGAGACGGAAGGCTTTTTTCTCTTCATAAGCCGGGAAGATCTCGATCGTGTCTCCGCGCACCCTGAACGCACCTGGTTTGAGTTCCATGTCATTACGTTGGTACTGGCTCTCAATCAACTGTCTGAGCAGCGCGTTGCGCCGGTAGATGCCGCCGACATCCAGGTTAACCACCACGTTGCCATAGTTCTCGGGGTTTCCCAAACCGTAGATGCATGACACGGAAGCCACAATAATCACATCCTTGCGGGACATTAAAGACATGGTCGCCGCCAGGCGCATGCGGTCAATCTCTTCGTTGATATCCGTCTCTTTTTCGATGAACAGGTCATGCCGCGGAACGTAAGCTTCCGGTTGGTAGTAATCGTAATACGATACGAAATACTCCACCGCATTGTCAGGGAAGAATTCCTTGAACTCGGCATAAAGCTGCGCTGCCAGGGTCTTGTTGTGCGCCATGATCAACGCCGGCATCTGCGTATTTTGAATGATATTGGCCATGGTGAAGGTCTTGCCGGTGCCCGTGGCGCCCAGCAGCACCTGGTCGCGGTAACCCTTGTTCACACCTTCCACCAGTTGTTTGATGGCTTCCGGTTGGTCGCCGGTGGGAATGTAAGGAGCTTGAAGTTTGAAATCCATAATAGATCCTGGTTATTCTAAAAGTGTCAATATCCCATTATAGCACATCTGTTCTTTAATTACTGTAGGGCACAGCGGCGCTGTGCCCCTATAAACATGGTCATTTGGCGATCTTCCCCAAGACCTCCAGCAGATCCTCACGCCAGGCATCATCGGATGGATCCACCTTCATCCAATAGGCATTCTTGCCGGCCCGCAGGCGCGCATCCGGGGTGTTCAGCTCACGGGTGGGTACGCCCTCAGGCAGCGCAGGAAAGCGCAGAACAAGCTGCTCGCCCTCGATGGTGATGGAATTCAACCCGGCCTTCTCGCCCATCAGTTTCACGCGGATCTGGTAGAGCAGGTTCTTAACCGGTTCCACCAAAGCGCCGAAACGATCCACAAATTCCTCAGAGAGTTCTTCCAACTCGGACTCCAGCGTGATGGAAGCCATGCGCCGGTAGAGCTGCAAACGCAGCGCCTGATCCTGCACGTATTCCGCAGGCAGCCCGACCGCCAAAGGCAGATCCACACTGACGGGGATGTAAGCCCCGGTGATGCCAAACAATTTCTCAACATCCTTTGTGTTGGGCATGGTCTTGCGCAGTTCGTGTACCGCATCCGAGAGCATGCGCGTGTAAAGGTGGAAGCCCACGTTGGCAATGTAACCCGATTGTCTCATGCCCAACATCTCACCCGCCCCGCGCATTTCAAGGTCGCGCATGGCAATGGAATAGCCTGCCCCCAGTTGGGTGTTCTCGGCGATTGTCTCAAGCCGCTCCTGGCCTTCGATCGTAGGTGGTTTCTTGCGGTGCCTGAAGAAGTAAGCGTAAGCGCGCTGCGTGCCGCGTCCGACCCGGCCACGCAGTTGATAGAGCTGCGAAAGGCCAAAGGTATCACCGCGGTCCACGATCAGCGTATTGGCATTGGGAATGTCGAGACCGGATTCGATGATCGAGGTGCACAAGAGCACATCTATTTCGTTGTGGGTGAACTTGCTCATCACGTTCGAGAGTTCATCTTCCTTCATCTGTCCATGGCCGATGCCGATACGCGCTTCGGGTACCAGGTTGCGCAAATGCGCCTGCATGGCGTGGATGGTCGTGACGCGGTTATGTACGAAGAAGACCTGCCCGCCCCTGTCCATTTCTCGGACAATGGCCTGGCGCACGATGCGCGGAGAGTAAGGCCCAATATGGGTGATGATCGGCAGACGTTCCGCCGGGGGCGTGTTGATGATCGAAATATCACGGGCACCGGTCAGCGCCATATACAGCGTGCGCGGAATGGGCGTGGCCGTTAGTGTCAGCACATCCACCTCGGTGCGAAGTTTCTTAAAATGTTCCTTGTGGGTCACACCAAAGCGCTGTTCTTCGTCTATGATCACCAGCCCCAGGTCTTTAAAAGTGACATCCGAAGTCAGCAAACGGTGGGTGCCGATGACGATATCCATCTCGCCCAATGCCAGCTTGAGCACGATCTCGTCCTGCTCCTTCGGGGTTCTAAACCGCGACAACATCTCCACCGCAACCGGAAAAGCCGATAGCCGCTGTCTGAAAGTCTCGTAATGCTGCTGCGCCAGCACGGTGGTCGGCACCAAAATGGCCACCTGTTTGCCATCCATGACCGCCTTAAAAGCGGCCCGCAGCGCCACCTCTGTCTTACCATAACCCACGTCGCCACATAAGAGCCTGTCCATGGGACGGGCCGTCATCATGTCCGCTTTAACTTCGTTTATGGCTTGCAGTTGATCGGGCGTTTCCACAAAGGGGAAGCTGGCTTCGAGTTCACGCTGCCAGGGATGATCGGGATTAAAGGCATAACCAATGGAAGTCAGCCGCTTGGCGTACAGCTCCAACAGCTCCTGGGCGACCTTGACCACTTCTTCACGGACGGTCTGCTTGGTCTGACCCCATTCCGTGCTGCCAAGACGGGAGGGTTTGGGCGGTTCGCCGCCGGGGCCGACATAACGGCTTAAGCGGTCCGCTTGATGGATGGGCACATATAGCTGGTCCCCGCCGTCATATTCGACCAGTAAAAATTCTCGTTCGGTGCCTTCTAGCGTACGCCGCACCAGGCCGGCAAAACGACCGATGCCGTAATCCACATGCACCACCCAGTCGCCGGTTTTTAAATCCGCGAAGGTGGATTCAGGAGCCATGTGGGTGACCTTCACCCGCGCGCGTGGAATGGGTCTCACCCAGCCGAAAATCTCGCTGTCGGTGATCAGGTGCAGGGTTGTGCCGTCTTCCAGCGCCATATCCCAACCTTCGGTCAGGGTGGCTTCTTTAAAGATCGGTGGGTTCCCCGGACAATCGAGGCGTTTCTCGCCCCAAATCTCTTGTAAACGCGAAAGCTGACGGGTGACGATCACTGTCTGGTCGCCTTTGCCGCAGGCTTCGTTTAAATGGTCAATAAAGGGTTTAAGCTGGCCGCCAAAGCGTTCACCCGGTTGAAAGACGCCGCCGATGGTGATCTCTTCTTCATCGAGTGCACGGCCCAGTTCAACCCAGCGCCGGGTTTGGATATTGTCTATCAGTTCGGACCATGTAACATAGGGGATCGGGAAGGCTTCATCAAGTGTGCCCTCGGTTACGCTTTCACGGCGCATCTTGAGCGCCTGTTCTTCAATTTCTTCATCGAAACTCTGGATGTTAGCCAGGTTGTCGATCACCACCAACCCGTTTTTGGGCAGGTAATCCAAAATGGTCGAAGGCGCGGGGTGCATGACCGGAATCAGGAATTCGTCCGATAAATCGCCGCGTTCGAATCCGCCAGGCAATTTATTTATTAAGTATTCCCGCGCCGGGGTAATCGTAAGCTGCTCAATGCCGCGGACGGTTCGCTGGGTGGTCGGGTCAAACTGCCGGAGTGTGTCAATCTCATCCCCGAAGAATTCCAACCGGGCCGGAAAAGCTTCTGAAGGCGTCCACACGTCCAGGATGCCGCCGCGCTGCGAGAATTGTCCGTGGTCCAAAACGGTATCCACGGCTTCGTAGCCGATATCCACCCAGTTGCGTTTCAGCTCCTGGGGATTGATCTGCTGGTTGACACGGATGGTCTTGCTGGCGATGATGAAATCCCGACGAGGAAGAGTGCGCGTCATGACCGCCCGGAGTGAAGCCACGACCACGGCTGCTTTATCAGGTTTTTGAGTGCCAGGCAGGTGGTATTGCGCCAGCGCACTTAAAGCGGAGAGTCGATCGCGCCTCGTCATGGCGCCCCAGGCCGCCTGTTCATAAAACATCGGGTTGGGTTCAGGAAAGTGAAAGCGTGGATGGTCGGGCAGCCAGAATGCCAGCTCGTCAAACATCATCAGAGCGCGGTCCACCTTATCGGTCAGCAGCAGAATGGGAACATTCAAGTCAAGAGAAAGAGAAGCCATCACAGGCAGCCGTGCAGGCCGGGAGAGACCCAATCCCTGCAGGGCCTTGCCCGCCATGACGGCTTCAAGCGTTTTTTGATAAACGGAATGGCTCCGCAGTCTATCCAGCATGCCGGCCCCTATTGTTTGGGATTGAACTTATTCATGGCGTTATCAATGCCATCCAGGACGAAACTCTTCAACCCTTCGGCGCCGCGGTTGATAAACTCGGGTAAAAACTCCATGTCGGTTTTACTGAAACCCTTCAGTACATAATCCGCAGCTTCGCGCTGGCCGGGGGGACGCCCCACCCCCATACGCAGACGCGCAAACTCCTGGCTGCCTAGCTTCTCAATGATCGAGCCGATTCCTTTTTGCCCAGCTGACCCACCGCCCGGGCGCATGCGGATCTGTCCGAAAGGCAAGTCCACATCATCGTGTGCCACGATTAATTTTGATGCTTCGATCTTGTAGAAATGCAGCAGGCTTACCACCGCCTGACCTGAAAGGTTCATGTAAGTCTGCGGTTTGGCCAAAATCACTTTTTGATCGCCAATTTTGCCGATGCCGATGATCGCCTTACTTTGCACTTTGATCAGCTTGCAATCGATCAGCTCACCCAACCGGTCGATTACCATGAACCCGATATTATGTTTGGTCTCGCGGTATTCACGTCCGGGATTACCCAGGCCGACAATCAGGTATGGGATCGAGGTTTCAAGACTGACTTGTTTTTTTTGAAATAAAAAGGTCATTAGTCCTCAAAATCCCCCTCACCCCCTCCCCTCTCCAATACAATGGTAGAGAGGTGCAGGGGAGAGGGAATTAAATTATTATTTTCGAGCAACCCTACGGAAAAGCACATAAACACCCAAAACCGCCAGGACCAGCACGGCCAGTGTGACACCGCTAATCAAACTCAACTTGAAGTCATCCTGATCAATGGAAGCCGGATTCCGCGGCAGATCAGTGGGCAGCGGTTTCATCACTTCGGTCGGAACAATCGTCTCTCCAGCTGAAGGAGTCTCAACCGCAGACTCAACAACCGCAGCCAAGGTTGCGGTCGGCACATCATAATGGGTGTAATTCCCAACGCGGATATTCTCAACCATCAGTTCGCTGACAGAACCATTCTGGCGATGGACACTCACCTTTAAACGATAAATGCCATCAGTGATGGTGGTGGTATCCCACAAGGCCAGCGTGGCATCATGCACGGTTTGATCCAGTCTTGAGATCAGAAACCAGTTTGATGCCGTTTCGTCACTGAATGCATATGATACTTCCGCGTAATCGAAATCGTCATCCGGCACTGACCCCTTGATCTCCACCGTACCGGCCACCACCTGTCCGTCTGTCGGATTTAACACATATAGCCCGGGCGTGATTTGGTTCACGGACGGGATAACGATCAATACAGGCAGCAGCAGTCGAAGCAACAGTATCTTGAGCATGGCAACCGTTAAGTTTAACACACGCTGTCAAAAGATACAAATTACGATTTTTCTAAACCTCTTGCCTCGTCGTAGAATAATCTTTCGCAGCTTATGATTTATATGAGTTCCATTAGATATTTTTCACACTTGACAACTTAAATTTTTCACTATGATATAATGAATTTAATGGAAAATGAAAGTACACCCCTTTTGGAAGCTCCACAGGAAGGCCCGGAAGTTGTTACTACCTCCCCGTCTCCTTCAAAAGTGTGGATTGTCATTCTGCTTGCGGCTGTTATCGTCGGTTTGATCGTCACGGCCATCTTTTTCCTTTCAAAAGCTGATCTCACCACCACCTCCCGCATCCGCGATATTTTCATCATCTTCATGGCTTTCGAATCCATTATCATTGGTGTGGCGTTGGTCGTTCTGGTGATCCAGGTTTCAACCCTGATCAACCTGCTTCAAAACGAAGTCAAACCCATTCTCAAATCTACAAAAGAAACGGTGGATACCCTAAAAGGCACCACCGAGTTCCTCAGTTCAAACCTGGTTGAGCCGGTGATCAAGCTAAACGGCTACCTCGCTGGCATGAAACAACTGTTTGACCTGTTCAAAATCAGAAGAAAGTGATGCAAGCCCTATTCGTAAAAGGAGAATATTATGGCTGAAAAAGATAATTTTGGCTCTTTCCTGCTCGGTTTTTTGGTCGGCGGACTCGCCGGCGCTGTGGTTGCCCTGCTTTATGCACCTGCATCTGGAGATGAAACCCGCACCGTCATTAAAGATAAGGCTATTGAGTTAAAAGACAAAACTGTCGAAACCCTCGATGAAACTTACAAGAAAGCTAGTCTTGCGGCAAATGATGCTGTCGGCAAAGCCCAGGAATTGATCAAACAAGCCAAAGCTAAAGAAGAAGAACTCGCCCACCGCGGACAGGTTGTTCTCGAAGCCGTCAAAGAAACCGCAAAACCTAAAAAAGCGGATGCCGAATAGTAAGTTAATAATTCGGTTCATCACAATTAAATAATAGGACCTTATCAACCTTGACAAGGATTAAATCCTTGTCAAGGTTGAATTTTTAATTAGGTTGGTTTTATTTGGATGATAAGCTTTTTTGTGTTAGTTGTGATATGTTATATTCATGATCTAAAAAAGTTCCCTCTCTATCTTCTAGAGAGGGAACGGGGCCCTGTCATTCTGGAAATTTTAAGCCAACCCAGATAACGCCGCGGATATGGCATTGATAAGGTCCCCCGCCAGTAAACTGGATGAAGTTCCTTGGTTTTTGACAACTAATTCAGCCGCGCGGGCATGCAGCCAAACACATGCAATTGCCGCATCATAAGGTTTGACCCCTTGCGTCATCAGCCCGGCGATCATCCCGGCCAGCACATCGCCGCTGCCAGCTTTGGCGAGCGCTGAATTGGCAAACGGCAGCACCGCCGCTTTTCCATCCGCGGAGGCTACCACCGTCAACGCCCCCTTCAGCACCACCACCTGTCCCCATTTTTGGGCAAAGCGGCGTGCAACTTCCAGCCGGTCCTTTTGGATCTCGTCGATCGACAATCCCGTCAGCGCGGACATTTCGCCTGGATGCGGTGTGAGCACCGCTTCTGCGGGCAGTTTTTCGTGCCATGACTCAATTTCTGACAGCAGCCGCAAAGCATCCGCATCAATCACCATGGGAGGGAATTTTTCAGTATCTTTAAAATTGATTCTCACTGCACCCGGCACAAAGCCTGCGCCAGTAGATTTATTTTTACCGTTCAACCCAAAGAGCAATCGCTTGATAAACCGTTGGGTGGTCTCTTCCCGTCCAATGCCGGGACCGATCAGCAGGCATTCAATGTCTTTTAATTTGGGCGTTAATATGGTCGCCGCGTTTTCAGCGATGACACCATCTTCATCTTCAAGAATGGTGAAGATGCTCTCCATATTGTTGGCCACCGCGGCCACATATACACGCTCGGGGATGGCACATTCCACCAGCCCTGCACCTGTGCGATAGGCACTTTTGGCGGCCAGCATCGGTGCGCAGGGATAGTTGACGCATCCGCCGCAAACCAGCAGGTGACCATAAGTCCCCTTGTGGCTTTTGTTATCCCGTTTAGGCAGCAAAGGTTTTACCATCTCGACATCCAGCACCGTATCACCTGACTCAAACGCTTTTACCGTTTTCGCCGGGATGCCCAACTCAACCGTCACGATCTCGCCGCAGAACTCGTAAGCCGGGAAATTCATCATACCTTCCTTGACCGCTTCCATGCTGACGGTCAGGTCCGCATGCAAGGTTTCAGCGCAGGCTTCACCTGTGACGCAGTCCACCCCGGAGGGACAGTCCACGGCGACGATGATCTTGCCTTCGCTCAATTTGGCGAATTTCTTCATGAAATCGCTGAAAGGTTCGCGCATCGGCATTTTAAAACCCGTACCCATCACACCATCCAACACCAGTTGGGTATGCGAGAGTTCCTCTTCGAAACGTTCGCGGTCCACCACCCTTCCGCCGTTGGCGTGCAGTTCAATGATCAGCGTCTGCCACTGCGGATCTTCTTTGAGCATGAAGGCTGAACAGGTCCAGCCCAGTTTTTGCAGCGCGGTCAAGGCGATGATCGTATCTCCGCCATTGTTACCACCGCCCACCAGGCCCATCACCCGCGTGATGCCGTTTTTGAAATAGCGCTCATGCACCACCTTTGCCATATTTTGGCCGGCTTTGAGCATCATCTTTTCATAGCTGTATCCACCCTCGTTCGCCGCGGATTCAAGTGCCTTCATCTTTTCAACGCTGATCAGTTTCATGAGTTGCCTCCGACTTCTAATAAATTATACGCCGTAGTGGAACCACCTAACAAAATCTTTCCGAAATTTTGATTACGGTATAATTATTAAATGCGTAAATTCCTGTATGTGATCGTGTTCATCTCGGGCCTGGTGTCTTTGGCCGTTGAATTTGCGGCCTCACGCCTGTTGGGCAACTACTTCGGCACCAGCAACCTGGTGTGGGCCAGCATCGTCGGACTCATCCTGATCTACCTGACAGCCGGCTACTTCATCGGCGGCGCCTGGGCGGATAAATCTCCCAAGCACGAAACTCTCTATAAAATCCTCTCATGGGCAGCCCTGGCGGTCGGATTGATCCCTTTGGCTTCACGCCCCATTTTAAAACTAGCCAGTAATGCGTTCATCGAACTTCAACTGGGCGCACTGCTCGGATCTTTTGTCGTGGTCATGGTGCTCTTCATTATTCCGGTCACGCTGATCGGCACGGCCTCGCCTTTTGCCATCCGGTTGGCCATCATAGATACCGCGCAGGCCGGCAAGATCTCAGGCCGCATTTATGCCATTTCCACCCTGGGTTCTTTTCTCGGAACTTTCGTACCGACCTTGCTACTCATTCCGACCATCGGTACCTACCGTACCTTCTTGGTGCTTTCCGCACTGCTGATGCTCTTTTCGTTTGCTGGTTTCATCCTCACCAGCGGATGGCGCAAGTTGTTACCCTACCTGTGGATGCCTTTGGTAATTATTGCCCTATTCATCTGGGGTGTCCCCGGCACGGATAAAAACACCACAGGGCTGGTTTACGAAACCGAATCCAGCTATAACTATATCCAGGTGAAAGAAGAAGATGATCTTTATATGCTGCTTCTGAACGAAGGCCAGGGAGTTCATTCGGTTTATAAAGCCGACCAGCTTTACTTCAACGGACCATGGGAGCAGGTTGTCGCCGCTCCCTTTTTTAATTCCGCACCTGTGGCACCAGACAAGATCACCGACATAGCCATCATCGGCCTGGCCGCAGGCACCACCGCCCGCGATGCGGCCCTAGTCTTCCCTAATGCAATCATAGACGGCATCGAGATCGACCCCAAGATCGTTGAAGTCGGCCGCAAGTACTTTGACATGAACGAACCCAATCTGAACGTTATTGTGCAAGACGGACGCTGGGCAATCAAGAATAGCACCAAGAAGTACGACATCATCAGCGTGGACGCCTACCGACCGCCCTACATCCCCTGGCACATGACCACCCAGGAGTTCTTTCAAATCCTCAAGGACCATTTGAAAGAGGATGGCGTGATGGTGATCAACATCGGACGTGGGTTGGATGACCGCCGCCTGATTGAATCGCTTTATGCCACCATCCACACCGTGTTCCCCACCTTGTATGTCACCGACCTCTCTGGGTCCTTCAATTCCATCCTCTTTGCCACTAACAGTGAAACAAGTCTGCAAAATTTCCTGGATAATTACGTCGCTTTAAACAACGATCCTCAAGCCAATCAATTCATTTTAGGGGTTATGGCCACCACTTACGCCGGATTGAAGGATACGCCCAACACCGGCATTGTCTTTACCGATGATCTAGCCCCCATTGAAGGCATCACCAACTCAATGATCATGCAGTTTATTTTTTCAGGAGACGTGGAGACGCTTCAATGAAGACCAATATCCGTATTTTTTCGATCTTGATCGCCATCATCGTGCCCTTGTTTTTGATGATGACATCCATCCGCATATTGCTCAATCCGTTTTTCCTGGATTACGAGTACAACCTCTCCAACTTCCCCGCTGATGAATTCGGCTTCACCAAGGCGGACCGCCTGCACTGGGGCCAACTATCGCTGGTTTACCTGACCAACAGCGCAGGCCCTGAATTCCTCGCAGATCTAAAGTTCGACGACGGTCAGCCCATCTATAATGAACGCGAACTCAGCCATATGCTGGATGTCAAAAACCTCGTCCAGCTCATGATCAAGATCCTGCTGCCCATGGCCGCCTTTTTAGTGCTGGCATGGATCTTTGCATGGCGGCAGGGTTGGAAATCCGAGTTTTGGAAGTCCGTCTCGCTGGGAGGCTGGTTGACGCTGGGCATGATCGGCTTGATCCTGGTCGGGACGGTGATCAATTTTGATGCCCTCTTCACCGGTTTTCATCACCTCTTTTTCACCGGAAGCACCTGGCTGTTCTACACCGATGACACCCTGATCCGTCTCTTCCCGGAAAAACTCTGGTCCGATGCCTTCACCTTTATGGGAGTCTTCACACTTGCCGGAGGCGTCATCTGCACTTTCCTCGGCGCCAGGTTGGCGCATAAAAGTAAATAACAATCAAAGTTCCCGATTTCTTTTGCTCTTGAAATCGGTAACGTGCACTAATTACTTTATAATGGGAGTCTAGAAGACATACACGGTTTGACTTTTTAAAAAGAGTCCAAATTCTTTTTTTCTTTGAGTTCACGAACGTGAACTAAACTCGATTATTACAAGTCCCCAAAATCAAAAGAAAGATTTCGGGGACATTTTCTTAATTTATCCGAGAAGAATACTTACGGTTCTCGATTCCGCGAATTATGCGCCCCCGAGCGAAGCGAGAGGGGTCGGTTCTCAAACTTCTATTTCGCTTTGCCCTGGTTGGCGACAGCTTCGGCTTTGCGTTTGGCTTCTTCGGGATCGCCCAGGTAATAATGCTTGATGGGTTTGAGATCTTTATCCAGTTCGTACACCAAAGGTACACCGGTGGGGATGTTCAATTCCACGATCTCATCCTCGGGGATGTTGTCGAGGTATTTCACCAGAGCGCGCAGACTGTTGCCGTGAGCGGCGATGATGATGTTCTTGCCAGATTTAATAGCGGGGGCCACGGTCTCGTGCCAGAAGGGCAAGAAACGCGCAACCGTGTCTTTTAGGCACTCGGTCAGAGGAAGCTCATCCTTGGTCAAGTCAGCATAGCGTCGGTCTTTGCCAGGAAAACGCTCATCATCCGCAGTCAAAGCAGGCGGTTGGATGTCATAGCTGCGGCGCCAAATGTGCACCTGTTCGTCACCGTATTTTTTGGCGGTCTCGGCTTTATTCAAGCCCTGCAACGCACCGTAATGTCGTTCATTCAAACGCCAGGTCTTAATCACCGGAATCCATAATAAATCCATTTCTTCCAGTGCCAGTGATAGGGTTCGGATGGCACGTTTGAGCACAGAGGTATAAGCCAGGTCAAATTCAAATCCGGCTTCCTTCATCAACCTGCCGCCAGCTGACGCCTCGGCCACACCTTTTTCAGACAGATCAACATCTGTCCATCCGGTAAAGCGATTTTCCTTGTTCCATTCGCTCTCACCATGTCGCAATAAAACGATTTTATACATGAGCACTCCTTGTTTACCTTGGCTTAGTAATGTAGCGCAAGAATTCTCTTGCGCTACATTTGATTCGTGAACTGCTAAACCAATTACCTGACAGCGACCGGGTTCTCTGCATCCTCGGTGGGATCAAAGAAGTGGCAGTTATCCATGTTGAAGAGTAATTGGGTTTTGTCTCCAAAGCTGTATTTCGAACGAGGATCAACACGAGCAACAAATTGTCCGCCATTGGCGAGTGCAAGGTAGATCAAGATCTCGTTACCCATCAACTCGGTAACTTCAATCTTGGCTTCCACTTTTTCGCCGTTGATGTTGTTCGGGGCATATTCAGGGTTGTGGATATCATCCGGGCGGATACCCATGATAACTTCCTTGCCAACCAATTTTGCCAGCGCTTCAGATTTGGATTTTGGAATTTTGATTTTAACTTCACCGTTGGTGACGAAGAGGGTATCGCCTTCTTTGTCGAGTTTAACGTTGAAGAAGTTCATGGCGGGGGTGCCGATGAAACCGGCAACAAACAGATTGTTGGGTTTGTCATAAAGATTCTGGGGGGTGTCGAGCTGCTGGAGCACACCCTTGTTCATGACCGCGATACGGGTGGCCATGGTCATGGCTTCGGTCTGGTCGTGGGTCACGTAAACGAAGGTGGTACCCAGGTTGTGATGCAGCTTGGTGATTTCGGCACGTGTCTGAACGCGTAATTTCGCATCCAGGTTGGAAAGCGGTTCATCCAGAAGGAACACTTTTGGCTCGCGGACGATAGCACGTCCAAGCGCAACACGTTGTCGTTGTCCACCCGATAATTCGCGGGGTTTACGTTTTAAGAGAGCTTCGATGCCCAGAATCTTGGCGGAATTTTCAACCCGTTTCTGAATCTCAGCTTTTGGCAGACGGCGTAATTTCAAACCGAAGGCCATATTGTCAAAAACGCTCATATGAGGATAGAGAGCGTAAGATTGAAAAACCATGGCGATATCGCGATCTTTCGGAGCGACATCATTAACCACCCGGTCTCCAATCATCACTTTACCGCCAGAGACTTCTTCAAGTCCTGCCAGGCAGCGCAGTGCGGTTGTTTTTCCACAGCCAGATGGACCAACGAGTACCAAAAACTCTTTGTCCTGAATCTCGATGTTTAAATCCTGGATTGCTGTGAAATCACCAAACTTTTTGTTGACATGTTCAAATGTTACACTTGCCATTGTGTTGCCTCCTTCCGGAACGAATATAGTGACTCAATTATAGGACAGACTCGTAAAAAAGCAAGAAAATTAGCGTCATATCTTTGAAAAGTGTCCCATTTAATGATAGAATATTTGTACCAAATAAGGATGGGAATATGCCTGAAACACCAGAAATCACCTCGCGCGCAATCGAAATGAACAAGGAGTTGACCGGAAAAACGATCCAGTCGTTTGAAGTTTTACAACCCAAATGCCTGAATGTTACCCCCGATGAACTAAACCAATTTCTTGGTCACGCTGTCATTGAATCTGTCACTCACCATGGCAAGTGGATCATGGTGCGCACCACCCAGGGCTGGCTCTTGATCAACCTTGGCATGGGAGGCGAGATTCTTTTAGTTAACCGAAACCAGATGCCAGCAAAATACCGCCTGGTGATCGATTTCAGCGACGAGACCTGTCTGGCAATTAATTTCTGGTGGTTCGGATACGTGCATTTCTGCACCCTGGATGGGCTGCCCGCCCACCCCATGATCGCCAAGCTAGGACCGAACGTACTCGATCTAAACGAAGAGCAATTTATCACCTTGATCAAGCCTCAAAAAGGCAAGGTAAAGGCATTCCTGCTGGATCAAAGCCGTATTGCGGGCATAGGTAATGCTTACATCCATGACATCCTATTCCTGGCCGGGCTGCATCCCAACCGGGTGATAGCCAGCCTTTCAGTAGATGAGATCAGTGCACTCTTCAATGGT
Organism: uncultured Anaerolinea sp.; assembly: GCA_964597505.1. Taxonomy (GTDB): domain Bacteria; phylum Chloroflexota; class Anaerolineae; order Anaerolineales; family Anaerolineaceae; genus UBA6107. The sequence continues at coordinate 324,981 of CAZQXI010000001.1, forward strand.
ATACAAAAGGGTTTGCGTCCCAGCCTCGCCAAAGGCGGTGCGTTTTATGAAATGAACCTCTACGGACAGAAAGGCGGTTTCCAGATGGAAGACATAATCATCGGCTATCGTGAAAACGCACCCTGCCCTCAGTGCGGAACTCCGATCCAGAAAATCAAGACAGGATCTACCAGTTCTTTCATCTGCCCCACCTGCCAGCCTGAGATCTGACTCTTTTTTGTAATACTGTATTTTTTAGTGGTTGAGATTCGATCTCCATTCGAACTCGCCGGTTTGTTTCCGCTTTATCAAGGATATTCCATTGAACACGACACAACTTGAAATAGATTTGCAAAAAACCATCGCGAAAAATCGCCTGGTGGGTCTCTGGCGCCTGATGCAGGGTTATCGTTTGAAATATTCGGCAGCCGTGCTCAGTCTTGGTGTTTCAGCACTGGCCAAAACCCTGACTTATCTTTTATTGCGTTACTTTGTGGATAGCTATTTTGTCTCAGAGATCCGCACCATCACCCTGCCCGTCATTGCTCTGGGTTTCCTGGCATTGGCCGTCGCGGAAGGCGGTTTCACTTTTTTGAGCGGATTACTCGCTTCGCAAAGTGCAGAAAGCGTCACCCGCCGTCTCAGAAATTACTTATACGACCACATCCAGCATCTCACTTTTACCTATCACTCAAAGATGAAGACTGGTGAGCTGATCGAACGTTCCACCTCGGATGTGGATGCTCTTAAACGGTTTTTCGCTGATCAAGCCGTAAGTGTTGGCCGTATCTTCTTTCTATTTGCGGTCAACTTTATTGCTTTGCTCAACTTGAATGTCAAGCTGGCATTAATTTCGGTCATCGTGGTGCCACTGGTATTGTTTGTTTCCATCGTTTTGTTCAAGAAAGTTTCCACCGCATACGAGTCCTATCAGGAGCAGGAAGCAGTGCTTTCCACCACCCTGCAGGAAAACCTGGCTGGCGTGCGTGTGGTTAAAGCGTTCTCCCGTCAGGAATACGAAATGACCAAATTCGAGAAGGACAATTGGGAGAAATTCCTTCGCGGCAAGAAGTTGTTGATCATGCATTCCTTGTTCTGGCCGCTTTCTGATATTTTATGCGGTGCACAACTTTTGGTTGGTTACCTGGTGGGTGCCTTAATGGCCATTAACGGCGATATCACTGTCGGTACCTACCTGGCCTATTCAGGCATGGTTATCTATATCATCTTTCCGCTGCGCAACCTGGGCAGGGTTATCGTGCAAACCTCGACCGGTCTGGTTTCTTACGGCCGTGTCATGGATATCATCAAAGAAAACCGCGAACCCCTTGATGAAGGCGATCATCTGCCCACTTCAAACGTAAAGGGCAGCATCGAATTCGAAAATGTGAAATTTGAGTACGAACCGGATGACCACACCCTTGAAGACATCAACTTCTCGGTCAAACCCGGCCAGGCCATCGCGCTGCTGGGCTCCACCGGTTCTGGTAAATCCACGCTTGTGAATCTGCTGCCGCGCTTTTTTGAATATACCGGCGGCAAGATCATGTTGGACGGTGTGGAACTCAACCGCTATCCGCGCAAGTATCTGCGCCAGCAAATGGGCATCGTCGAACAGGAACCCTTCCTGTTCTCACGTTCCATCCGCGAAAACATCACTTACGGTGTTGGCCGCGAGGTGACTGACGCCGAAGTTGAATCAGCCGCCAGGGCTGCTGCCATCCATGATGTCATCCTATCCTTTAAGGATGGATATAAGACTCTAGTCGGTGAAAGAGGGGTCACCCTCTCAGGCGGACAGAAGCAGCGCGTGACCATCGCCCGCACCATCCTCAAGAATCCGCGTATCCTCATTTTGGATGACTCCACCTCTTCAGTGGATACCGAAACCGAGGCCGAGATCCGGGATGCCCTGAACAACCTGATGCAGGACCGCACCACCTTTATCATTGCTCATCGCATCCAGAGCATCACCGAAGCGGACCTGATCCTGGTGATGGACAAGGGCCGCATCATCCAACGCGGCAAACATGCCGACCTGGTCAAACAGGAAGGCATCTACCAGCAGATATTCAACATTCAAACTCGCATTGAGGTCGAATTGGAAAAGGAGCTTTCCAATGTCGGATAGCTATTTCGAAGAAGAAGAATTTCAAACCAAGTTCAATCAGAAAACGTTCAGCCGCATCCTCGGGTTGACCAAACCTCATCTCAAATGGGTGATCGGCTTTCTCGTAACCATCGCCCTGGTCGCCGGCATGGATGCCGTTTCAACCTGGATCGGTAAGAGCATCATCGATGATGGAATTGTGGCCAAGAATACGGCTGCCGTAACCAACCTTCTGATTGGTTACGGTGCCCTGGTCATCGTACAGGCAGGCAGCGTGTTTCTCTTTATCTACCTGGCAGGCATCCTGGGCGAACGTATCCGCTATGATTTGCGCAAGAAGATGTTTAACCACCTTCAGGCGTTATCGCTGAACTATTACAGCAAAACTCCCGTGGGTTGGATCATGGCCCGTGTCACCTCCGATACCGAACGTGTCGCGGATCTGGTGACCTGGGGTTTCGTGGATTCCACCTGGGGTGTGATGAGCATTACCACCTCCATGATCTTCATGTTCGTAATCAATTGGAAACTAGCCCTGATCGTGTTGGCCATGCTGCCAATTTTGCTTTATATCGCCATTCAGTTTCGCAAACGCATCCTGGGCGAATATCGCAACGTTCGTAAGCTGAATTCCAAGATCGTGGGTGCTTATAATGAAAACATCACCGGCGTGCGCGTGATCAAAGCCCTCGGCCGCGAAAAAGAGAACCTGGATGAATTCAAGGTGCTCACCGGAAGTATGTACAAATCATCCTTCAGGGCAGCCTGGCTAAGTGCGCTCTTTTTGCCAACTGTTCAGATCGTTTCTGCCCTGGCAGTAGGTGCTGTGGTTTGGTTCGGCGGTTCTCAGGCCCAAACCGGCAGTATGACCATTGGCGGCATCCAGGCATTTGTGTCGTACATCACATTCATGATGTGGCCCATCCAGGATATCGCCCGGGTTTTCGCTGACATGCAGCAGGCCATAGCCTCTGCGGAACGCATGTTCTCGCTCATTGATTCAAAGCCGCAGATCGAGAACCGGCCAAAGTCCATTGATCCCGGCACCATCAGCGGGGATATCATCTTCGATCATGTCACTTTCCGCTATGAGGAAGGTGAAGAACCCGTTTTGACCGACTTCAACCTGCACGTTAAGCGCGGAGAGACAATTGCTTTGGTTGGTCCAACCGGCGGCGGCAAGTCAACCATCGTTAACCTGTTGTGCCGGTTCTACGAACCAAATGAAGGCCGCATTTTCATCGGAGGTCGAGATTACACCAGTCTCTCCCTCCAAGCCATCCAATCGCGCATCGGAGTGGTGCTACAAACGCCTCACCTTTTCTCGGGTAGCATCCGTGAAAACCTGCGCTACGGCCGTCTTGATGCCTCTGACGCCGATGTCGAAGAATCCACGAAAGTGGTGGGTGCTTACGACTTTATCATGCGCTTTGACAAGGGCTTTGATACCGAAGTTGGAGAAGGCGGCAACCTGCTCTCTGTTGGTCAGAAGCAGTTGATCAGCCTGGCCCGCGCTGTTTTGGCAAAGCCCGAGGTCTTCGTCATGGATGAAGCCACCAGTTCAGTCGATACCATGACCGAAACTCTCATCCAAAAAGGCATGGAAACGCTTCTCAATAACTGCACCAGCTTTGTCATCGCTCACCGGCTTTCGACCATTAAAAAAGCCAACCGTATTTTGGTGATCGAGGGCGGACGCATTGCCGAGATCGGTACGCACTCAGATCTACTGAAAGTGCGTGGTAAATATTTCCAGCTTTACACAAACCAGTTCCGCCACCAGATGGAAACGGAATTGAATATTTTCAGGGAACCCATCGAAGAGACACCCGCTCCATTAGCATAGTAAATCAAAAACGGCGTCCTAACCTGATTGGACGCCGTTTTTATTTTGTTGGTTGAGTGATTATTGCTCTGAGGACCGAATTTCTCGCAAAACACCTGTGGCGGTAAACATGGTTCGTTCGCAGATATTTGTCACACGATCGGCCATGCGTTCGAGATTGTGAGCGGTCCAGATCAGCCAGTTGGTTTTCTGCATTGTTGTGGGGTCCTGAATAATGATCTCCATTAATTCGGTATAGATTTCTTCATAATACTTGTCCACCACGTCATCTTCACCGGGGATTTTTTTGGCTTCTTCGACATCTTCATTGACAAACGAAGTGAGTGAGCGGTGCAGCATTTCAACGGCCTTTTCAGCCATCGGGGGAATCTTGGCATAGGGTTTTAGGAGAGTTTCTTCTCCCATGCGGATGTTAATGGTGGCAATTCCTTTGGCGTAATCACCAATACGTTCAAGTTCGCCGGCAATCTCGAGAATCGAAGCCAGCAGACGCAAGTCATGAGCCAGCGGCTGCTGTGTGGCGATTGAAACCAGAACGCGTTCTTCAATCGCAAAGCGAATCTTGTTCACCTGGTTATCGGTATGTTTGATTTTTTGAGATCCTTCAATATCTCGCTTCATCAGTGCCGAGACTGCGTTCAGGATTTGCTGCTCAACCACACTGCCCAGGGTCAGTAATTCATCCTTAAGTTCCTGGATCTCGGTCTCGAAGTTTGATCTAACACTCATTCTATTGATCTCCTTTTGTTAAAGATGAAACAAGACAGTTTTATTGGAACTTCAGCAAGAATCATTGTTTTGGGTAGACGCTCTAGAATTGGCGGGTGTTCATATTTTAGTTTCTGTCCAAAGTGCCTTTTTGATTATAATCCGAACCTTTAAAGTTCGGACAGATTTTACATAATTAATCTAAGTTTTCCAATAGCGATTTTATCGTATTTCGACTCTGATATAATCACTTTCGTAATTATCTTCCCCAAAATATTGCCATTTCGATTTTCTTCTATGAAAAATATTCTAAAAAAGTTTGAACTCCTTTGGGTATTTCTAGGTTTTAGCGGCGGAACGGTTCTTATGACCTGGCCGCTCAGCCTTCACTTAAGGACCTCGGTCATCGGCGGCATGGGAGATAATATTTACTTTGTCTGGTTGATCCGCTGGTACCAGAAGGTATTTCTCGAAGGCCAGGGACACCCCTTCTTTAATCCCATGATGAATTACCCCCAGGGATGGAACCTCTCGACCACCGAAACCGCATTGGCATCTGCCTTGCCTGGTGTGCCGTTCAGTTGGCTGTTCGGACCCATCGCCGGATACAACATAGCCATGATGATTACATTCGTGCTGGCCGGGTTCTTCATGTATCTTTGGGTGCGCGACCTGACCCAATCAAAGCCCGCGGCATTGCTGGCTGGCGTTATTTTTGCCTTTTCTCCATACCATATCGCCCACTTTATTACAGGCCACCTCAACTTGTGCGGAATCCAGTGGTTCCCGCTCTTTTTCTGGGGTCTTACCAGGCTGCTGCAAGGCGCAAGCAAATGGGATTGGAAATTTAGTCTGCTAACCGGCTTATCACTTGGGGCGATCGCGTTTACCTCCATGTATTACCTTTACATGACCGTGCTTTTTACCCTGATGTTTGTCATTTCATACATTGTCTTTTCTCGCTTCAAACCCTTGCACAGCAAGTTTTTCTGGATCAACCTCGTTTTTGCGGCTGTCATCAGCCTGCCATTTTTGTATTTTTCACTTCGCCCATTTATCAACTTATCCACAGCCGGGGTGCTTTCCAGCCGTTCTATGGAATATGCATCCATGTATTCCGCCAGCCCGACGGATTTCTTCCTGCCCTCCACCGATCATTTCCTATTGGGACACGTATTCAGTCAGGGTTTTGACCGTTCGTTGTGGGGTGAATCCTCCCTGTATATTGGTTTTACCACGCTCATACTCGCCATTATTGCCTTTATGAAAAGAAAAAATACTCCCCTCAGAGAATTCATTCTCGCGGCAATGGTCATCATTGTGATTTCATTCATCCTCGGATTGGGCGTCAATCTGCATTGGAATAACCAGAGTGTTACCTGGCTAATCCCAAGTTTTTTGCAGCCTCTTTTTCACAAATCAGAAACCTTGGTATACCTGCCTGCAGCCTGGTTGTTTAACAACCTGCCCTTCTTTGACAAAATGCGCACGATCATGCGCTTTGGTTTCTTTGTTCTGCTTTTCATCCCCGTGCTCGCGGGCATCGGTTTCGGGCAAATTTTGAAGAAGATCAACCCCAAACGCAGCCTTGTTTTGCCATGCGCAGTTTTTCTCCTGGTCCTATTCGAAATATATCCCGGCAGTTACAGCCAGACACTCACCCAGCCCCAGCCCCGCCAGGTGGACCTCTGGCTTGCCGCACAGCCGGATGACGGTGCCGTGGTGCAGATGCCTTTCGGTGAGAACTCCAGCCAGGCTCAAGTTTATTACACCCTGTTCCATCAAAAACCCATCCTTGGTGGGGATTTCAATGCCAACAAACCTATTCAATATCTTGAAATTCAACCCATTCTTGACCTCTTCCCGGATGAACATTCTGTCGAAATGTTGAAAAGCCTTGGTGTTTCTTATGTCATCGTGGATTCATCTGCCTACCCGGACCTCGATGGATTCAAGCAGAACGCCGACAAGTTGGGTTTGATGGAGTTGACCACGCAAGGTTCGCAAATTGTGTATACTTTTTCTCAATAATTAGATCATTTGGAATTTTCATGACCGGTTTCGTACAAAAACGTCAAAAAATAATCCTGCTGGTGATGCTGACCCTTATTTCAGCAGGCGCCGGTTGGTATATCGCAGTTTGTACCCGATACGCTCCCTGGGGTTTCAGCGATTCCACGGCTTACCTGTCCGCCGCGCGAAATTTCGCGGACGGTAAAGGGTTGGGCATACTGAATCCTGATGGCAGTTTTTCACCTTTGTTGATCTTCGCTCCCTTTTATTCGATTTTGCTTAGCCTTTTCGCTCTTTTTAAAACCGACCTGATCCAGACCGTGCGGTTGTTAGATATTGCCTTATTTGTCATCCTGGTTGCCGCGAGCGGCTGGCTTTTCTATCTGATCACACGCTCTTTTTGGGGATCATTATGCCTAGCCCTCATGATCACCACCACGCCTGTTCTGGGTTCCGTATTTACCAGCATCATGTCAGAACCGCTGGCCATGACGTTGGGCATCCCCGGCTTTTTGCTGCTGATCTATGCACTGCGGCAAAACTCAACCCGGTGGCTGGTGGTATCTGCCATTCTCGCTGCGCTTGCCCTGCTCACCCGTTATGCATTTGCGGCTTTCCCGGCTGCCGGCGTGCTTTGCATTTTGCTGCTCTCGAATAAGACTTTTGCCAAAAGGATCAGCGACACCTTCAAATACGGTTTGATCAGCTTTAGCCCCATGCTGGTCTGGATAGGCTTGCAAGTGCTATCAAAAAACTCCGTTGGTGCGAGAACCTACTCGATGGATTTTTCCATTTCAGACAAGGTATCACAATTCATCTCGCAAGTGTTTTCTGTGCTCAAGTATTGGCTGCCCTATCGCACCGATATGATCCCCGGTCTGGCGGCGGATGTTTTTCGCCCGGTCTTGCTGCTGTTGTTTGCAATAATCATCTTGTTAGGTCTTTATTTCGGCATCAAGAAGTATTTTGCGCCTGAGCATCAGATTACCGGATTGTTAAGTTTCGGTTTCGCATTTCTCATCGCCGCCTATTTCCTGGTTCTTCTTGTGACCTATCTGGTATCGACCGAAACCATATCCATAGATGAGCGGATGCTATCGCCCATACTCCCTGTATTCTATGCCTTGATCCTTTCGTGTGCCTTACCCCTCGGTCAGATGATCCACCCCAAGGTTTCATTTCCGTTCATTCCAGTGAAGGTAGCCCTTTTCTTTTTGGTCTATAACTTTCAGCCCTTTCAGGCTTATCCGATCGTGGTTGGCAACTTCCCCAATGGATACACCTCCCCGATCTGGAAGGAGAATCCGATCATGGCGGGAGAGATCAACCTCCCTGCAGACCGCCCGTTGATCACGAACGCTCCTGATATCCTTCTGTTTTACACAAACCGCAGCGCCTACACATTATCAATGAGTTCAGGGTCTACCCTTTCCGTCAACAGCGCAACCAGCCTGGATGATCTGCTTCACCAACAGTGTGCTGTCATCGTGCTGTTTGACCCGGTCAGCACCCAACGTTTCGAGCAGCTCCCAGATTCCATATCCGCGGAAGAGATTGGTGCGTTGCAAAGTCAACTTGATACTCAATATTCGGGTACCCATGGACTGATTTTGACCGATAATAAGTGCAGCCAGTGATTAAACATCCACCCGAAAATCGCTTGACAGCCAAGTTCAAATCATTAGAATGAAGGGAGTTCATGGGAGGAATATGAAACGCATCGCGATCATCCTCGTCGTATTATTATTTACACTGGCCTGTGCCCCGTTTGAATTCGCCAAATCCATTTTGGGCTCTTTATCCACCGCCACCTCTGCCCCATCTTCCACGGAATTTTTGGTTGTCACTTTAACACCTGCCGCCACCGCCACAACGGACGCCCTAAAAGAGGCCACCCTCTATGAGGAGGATTTTTCGTCTGAAAATAGCAGCTGGATCGTGCCGGACGACGGCGAAAGCCGCTATTATGTTTCAAATGGTGAATATTTTATTAATGTTCTCAAGAGTGATTACAGTTTCTTTAACATTTCAAGCGAGACTGCCAAAAATTACGTTTTGACAGTGGATCTTCGCCACGTGAGCGGCTCGGATGAATCCACCGGCGGCATGATCTTGTGGCGCTATGCAGACAATGACAATTTTTACGCCCTGACCATCATGGATGACGGCACATACTACATCCATCGTTTTCTCAAAGGGGAGTATGGCATGATCAAACTGCCCTCTCCGTCAGCTTTGCTGAACACATCCGGCATGACCAATAAAATCACCATCGTTGTGCACGGTGACAATAATGACCTGTATTTTAACGATCAATTCGAGTTCAGCTTTAAAGATGCCGCCATCCCGGGCGGTACTTTTGGGTTGGGTGTGCAGCCCTCGCTTGAAAGCGAAGTCGAAGCGGCGTTTGATAACTTGAAGGTTTATCAGTACAACCTCTCCAACGGCTTCACACCGGCAGACCCGCAGCTTACTCCAACACCTGAATACCAGGCCATTTCATGGCAGCAACTCACCCAATTTCTTTCGGATGACCACACCAACTGGCGCGAATACGATCTCGAAGATTACAACTGTGTGGATTTCGCCATCGATTTGGTGGCCAATGCGCGCTACTCAGCGATCGATGCCAAGATTGTTACCGTCCAGTTTGTGGGGCAGGAAACCGGCCACGCTTTTGTTGCATTTGAAACCTCTGACCGAGGCACCGTCTTCGTTGAACCGCAGGGCGATAACACCTATTCGAACGTGGAAATCGGCTACGACCTGTGCGACGACTGGGGCGACTTCGAGTGCATGGGCACCATCGAAAGCATCCAGTATTTTGGCGAATGCGACCACGAGCAGAATTGCACGGTGATTCCGTAAAGGCTGAGAATAGAGAGTAGAGAATAGAGAATTGTGATTCGTGATTCGTGATTCGTGATTCGTGATTCGTGATTCGTGATTCGTGATTCGTAAAACCCGAATCTAGAGGGGATTCGTTTTTGTTTTTAAGAGAAATCAAAAACAAAGAAAACGAATGTTTTTGGGTTTATTTTCCTCCATGGTTCAAATAATCAGCTTTACAAATATTTCGTGAGCAAATCATGGTCATATTTTGGTTGGAAACGAAGGTTCGTATTTATGTACGAATCGCGTTCTAGTTGCCTATTAAATTATTGTCGTTTCACTAAAATCAATTAAATTCAATTCGACTACCCTTCGATTCGCCCTTCGCCTCGTTCAAGCGCAGGCGCTAAGGTGCAGGCAAAACGACTCAAACAGTATTGCTGGACCCAAGAAGTAATAATTCAGACTATTTGTTTATCGACTAACAGCAATGTTCTTCAAAAGAAATATTAGAACTTTTTTTCTATTTTGTCAAGTCAGATTAGTTGTTTAATAATCGAAAATGGAAATAATCAACCTATTATGGTGAGGGGTTATTGTATTCGCGTAAAATTTACATTAACTAAAATTTGTTTCTACGTTTTCAAAGTGCTATACTAAATTTAATAAATTAATTACCGGTGGTTTTATAAGTATTTTTATTAATAGGAGGAGTGATATGAAAAAACTTGGTCGTGCAATTCCCCTGGTATTTGTTGCTTTGGTATTAATCGTCATGCCTGTTCTTGCCATCACTGGCAATTGGGTAAATGACGACGTGCATCCTTTTGTTGGCATGATCGCATTCTACGACGAGAGTGGTGAATTTATCTGGCGCTGCACCGGATCTCTTATCAGCCCAACCAAACTGCTGACCGCCGGCCACTGTGCGGATGTCGGTGAAGGCGCTGCGTCTGCGCGTGTTTGGTTCCAGCAAAACGCCGGCGGCAATTACGACCCTGCCCTTGGATACGATCCAATCACCGGTTATGCTGATTATTGTGCACCTGGAACGCTAGGCAAACTTTGTGCCACATCACACAAGATATACAATTACGGGTTTGCCAATTTTGCAGGGTTCCCTGATACTCATGATGTCGGTTTGGTGATCCTTGATCAAAAAATAAAAATGCCCGTTTACGGTGTTTTACCTGCTGCAGGTACACTCGATAAGCTTGATAAAGCTCGAGGTTTAAATGACACCATATTTACAGTAAGCGGTTATGGGCTTACCTATAGCACCAACGTAAATGATGCTCTCCCCAATATCTCGTATCGGATCAGGTTAATGGCAACCTCCACGCTGGTCAACCTGGGTAGTAGTTACACAGATGGATTTAACATCCAGACACAGGGAAACGGTGACGGACGCGGCGGTACCTGCTCTGGCGATTCCGGTGGACCCGTCTTTTTAGGTGGTTCGAGTTCCAATCTGATCGTGGCCGTGACCTCCTTTGGCAAGAATGATATCTGCCGCGGCACCGATTTCGGCTACCGCATCGACCGCCAGGAAGTGCTGGACTGGATCAACAGCCACTAAAATGTTTTACTAAAAAAAAAGCGGACCGGTTTGAAACCGGTCCGCTTTTTATAACTACAGATAAGATCCCTAAACATCCGCCTCCAAGCAAAACTATCAATTTAGAGATCAAGCATTTTTCACTGACAAGAATTAGCGAAAATAAAAAACAAGTAGTTGTTCGGTAAACAGTATCTTGGTAATAGTTGCGAGAGTGAAACATGTACCTATTTCTGTATTTGAACAGAGAGAGAAGAAAAGACTAAGGCTTAATCTTTCATTAAACCTTTTGGCACAACGCCTATACGCTAATAGAATTAGGTGTCGTATTTTGCTACGACTGGGACGACTTTGGGTGCAAGGGCAGTTTCATAAGCACACATAATATTGGCGAATGCAACCACGAACAGAATTGCACGGTACTGCCGTAATGAGTAATTAGGGATTAGGGATTAGGGATTCGTTATTGTTTCAGAGTTTTTTCGAAAACGAAGAAAACGAATGCTTTTTTGGTCTATTTCGCCTCCCTGGTACAAGAATTCCGCTTTGCAATAATTGCGTGAGAAAATATTGATAATATTTTGGTTGGAAACGAAGGTTCGTTTTTATGTACGAATCGTGTTCTTTTTGCCTATTGCAATTTTGTCGTTTTCCAAAAAACAATTAAATTCAATTCGACTACCCTTCGCTTCGTCCTTCGCCTCGTTCAAGCGCAGGCGCTCAGGTGCAGGTAAAACGACTCAAACAGTATTGCTGGACCCAAGAAGTAATAATTCAGACCATTTGTTTATCGACTAAGAGCAATGTTCTTCAAAAGAAATATTAGAACTTTTTTTCTATTTTGTCAAGAGTTAAATAGGATTTATTGTTTTGGAAACATTGAACATCGATAACAAAAGAGGTTTGCTTGCTGATGTTACCCAACAAGTCGTTGGATGGCGTTCGATTTGGATGGTTATTATTTTTGGGATCATGAGGTTTCACAGACCCCTCGATAGAGAATAATATTCTACGTCGAGCATTTTCTACTATGCTTAAAGTAAATTATTAAATTTCATATTCGGATAAAATAAGGAGTCACTTTGTTGTGTATAAAATAAATATAAACAAAAATACTTTTTATTATCACTATACTATCTTTTGCAAACAAAGCAGGTTTACTGTTTGATCGAAAAAAGATGAAAAATCCGTTGATAAGCTCCCATCCTCTAGGATGATTTTCGGGTCATAGTTTAGATTTGAAAGTTGTTCTAGTAAATCCGTTGGATTAAATGAACTCGCCCTAAGAGCATTAGGATTCATTTCAATTAATAAGATTGTTTCTGTTGAATCTTTCAGGATTGAACCCATCCCACGAAGAATTGCTGGTTCAGCCCCCTCTGCATCTATCTTTATAAAATCAACATGTGCATAACCTAGCTCTTTTACACCTAAATCGATCGTTGTTGCAGCAACATCTATAACCTCATCAAAATTTGTAAATCCTTTGACAATGCTATGGTTACTATTGCCAGGGGATATATAGAATTTTACTGGTTTTGAACCATCACAAATTGCCTTTTGAATTGGTATAACATTTTTTATATTTTTTGCTCTTAAATTTGATACAAGGAGTCGAAAATTCTCTGGTGATGGTTCATAAGAAATAACTTTTCCAGATGGTCCAACCAATTTTGAAAAGAGCCAAGTGTAGTAACCTACATGAGCCCCAATATCTACAACGATCATTCCTGGTTTAATTAATTGTTGACAATACATTGATTCGTGAAAATCAAAAAAACCAGTTAATATCTCAAAGCGTATTCTCCATGTCCACCACCATCCCCCTATTGATCGTTTTGGGAATTTAATTCCTGATGTAAATTGTAAAAATGAAACAAGCATTATTACAATTTTCTCAATTGCAAATTTAGCAAATGAATTTTTTGATTTCCCTATTTTTTGATAATGTTTTAGTACTGATGAATATGATTTATATAAGATTGACACTGGCATATTTAATCCAAAATAATGATATCGAGTTGATATAGTTACAATTGTAAGGCTTTTCTTAGACCGATTGACCTTACAACCCTATTCGTATGAAATTCATTTGTTGAACTCATTTCAGATATCTATTTAATTAATATTAAATCCGTTCCTATTGGGTTTACATATTAATAACAAAGAACAACCAAATTAATGTCAGGGCTTTTGCTTGAAGAGTAACTAGGGTGGGACGTGTGCCCCGCAGGGGTATTTGCATAGTGCCAGTTTTATTGGAAAACCCAAAATAACTTTGCCCCTTTAAATAAAAAGAGTGGCGAGGGTGGAGTTTGCGAAGAAACACATCCATACCCTTAAACAAAAAACACCCAAAAGGATGTTTTTGCTGAGTGGCGAGGGTGGGATTTGCGAAGTGCCAGCTTTATCGGCAAACCCACAATTTTTTTGCCCCTTTAAATAAAAAGAGTGGCGAGGGTGGGATTTGAACCCACATCCAATGGCTTATGAGTCCACTGCTCCACCGTTGAGCTACCTCGCCAACGGCTCAAATCTTACTATAAGGCACCTGTTTTGTCAACGAAATAGGGTTTGATTATTGCATCATCGCTTATTTTTTGGTGGGTTCAACCACCCCACCGATGGTGATAATCGAATATGATCAGCAAGTTCCAACCGGTGGGTTGGAACTTGCGATCAAATAATCAATCTACTGTCTGTTGGTTTGGGTTGAGACAACGACCGGCGGCTTAGCGGTCGGTTTAGGTGTCGGTGTTTTGGTGGGTGTCGCAGACGGCTTCAGCGTGGCGGTCGGATTGGTGGAATTACTATAGCTTCCGAATAGTGCATATATTCCGCCCGGTTGAGCGTTAACACAAGCCATAAATTCACCCTCTTCATCGGGGGACCAGATATAAAAGGTAGGTGCGGGGATCCATTTTCCATTATCCAGCAAGTAGATCCGTCCGGTCCATCCATATTGCCCGCCATGGAAGGGGTGGCAAATCGCTCCCTTTGTGGTGGCTTTTACTTCTTCGCCTAAAAGCTGCAAATAGCTTTTTGGAGCCTTAATGTCAGTCAGATCACTAATTACCTCTGAGCCACCAGTCCAATCACCATCAGCAACCCCTGCAACAGGGAGAGCTGTTGAGGTGGCTGTGGGGGTAGGAGTGTCTGGACCTGGATTGTTATTGGTTTGCTGGTTTGCCTGAACACTCTGAAGAACGCCTGAAAAGGCCAAGCCTGTTACCAGAATGAATGCAAAAAGAATGATATAGGTTTTTTTCATTACCCCTCCATAAAAGAATTAGATTAATTTATTTTAACATTATTCATATTCTTAGCAAAGTGCAATCTAAATTTTTTAGTATACTGAAAACTTTTGTAGTAATTTTTTTACATCTCTCATGGTTTTTTTGTCTATATCGCAGATAAGAGAATTACCTTATCCAAATCCAAGCCCTTTTTCTTTCATGGAGACAAAACTGTTGTGCCCGATCACCAGGTGGTCAAGCACCTCCACATCCAGCAGTTTGCCGGCCTGGACGGCCGCACGCGTGAGGGTCACATCCTCCGGGCTGGGCGCAGGGTCCCCACTGGGATGGTTGTGCGCCATGATGATGCCCGCCGCGGAGCGCTGCAGCGCGCCCCTGAATAGTTCGCCCACCCTGACCATCGAGGCATTCAACGACCCTACGTATACTTTTTCGATGCCGATCTTGCGGTTGCGCGTGTCGAGCAAGATCACCCACAGGTTCTCTTGCACCAGCCCCTGCATGTCGTAGCGGACGAGTTCCGCCGCATCTTCAGGGCTGTTGACCGCCGCGCTCAGGTCGGGATTCTCCTTCTTAAGCCTGATGCCCAGTTCGATAGCCGCTTTGATCTGCGCCGCCTTGGCAGGCCCCACCCCGTAGATGTTGCAGACCTGTGCAAAACTTGCCTTCTGAATGCCTGCCAGCCCGCCAAGGTCATCCAGAATCTTTTGCGCAAGCTGCACCGAGTTTAAGCCCGTTACACCTACGCGCAGTAATATGGCCAGCAGCTCGGCCTTGCTCAATGCTTCAGGTCCGCTTTTTTCGAGCCTCTCGCGCGGACGTTCATCCGCAGACAGGTCGGTAATACGATATGCCGCCGGGGATTCTCTCACCATCTCACCCTCCTGATATGGCTAAAAAAACAAATATCAACTAATTTTATATCATTTTCAAAATACCCTCTCCCAAACTCCTCTCTCAAGCCAGCGAGAGGAGTAAAGATCTGGTTCGAAATAACCGCGGCCTAACAAAGATGCCGGCTTACAGCCGTGCGGCTTTGCATCATCCGCGGGCAACCATGCTATAATTTCTCCATCGGAGAACACTATGAACTTTGATCCGGCAGTCCTCAAGCAAATCACCCTTATCGGCACCGGCTTCGCGGTGGCCTTTTTGGCTGCGCTGTGGCTGAGCCTCATTTTTTGGGCATTCCGTGACATCCGCACCCGCACCCGCGATAATTTCATGCGCGTGCTGGCCGTGGTGGTGGTTGCCCTGCTCTTTTTGCCCGGCATCTTGATCTACATGATCCTGCGACCTGCCAAAACCCTCGAAGAGGAATATCAGCACTCGCTTGAAGAAGAAGCGCTGCTGCAATCCATTGAAGACTCGGCCATTTGTCCGGGCTGCAGCCGCCGCGTGGACTCTGAATGGCTGGCGTGCCCTAGCTGCCACACCCGACTCAAGAAGAAATGTGAACACTGCGGCAAGACTATTGACCTGCCCTGGAATCTCTGCCCCTGGTGTGAAACCCCCGTCACCGGCATGCGCAAAGAAGCCCCGGTCATCTTGCAGACACAAGAACCCGAATCACAACCCCGTCAGAAAACCCTTCTAGATGACGATAGTTTTTACTCTCACCCATAAGCCGGGATCAATGCCTTCATGTCAGAGTTAACCAACTTACAACCCATCGATTATTTGTTGATCGGCCATATTACTCAGGATCTCACTCCGCAAGGGCCTGCCCTGGGAGGTACGGCCTCGTACGCTGCGCTGACAGCCGTGTCCTTCGGTTTACGGGTGGGAATCGTTACCTCCTGCCGTGCCGATCTCAACCTCGATATTTTTAATGGCATCACCGTTTTGCGAAAAGACGCGGAACAAAATTCAACCTTCATTAACACACATACCCCTGCCGGACGAATTCAGCATATCAAAGGCGTTGCCGAAACCATCACGCTTGCGGATATTCCTGCAGTTTGGCGCGAGGCTCCCATCGTCCATCTGGGACCGATCGTACATGAGATCGCCAATGACATCGCAGATGCCTTCCAGCACGCCATCATCGGCGTCACCCCGCAGGGGTGGCTTCGCATATGGGACCAGGACGGCCTGGTATCTTACAAACGCTGGGAAGACGCCTCAAAAGTGCTCAGCCATGCCAGCGTCGTGATCATGAGCATTGAAGATGTGCAGGGCGATGAAGAGGTTGTCAATGAATTTGCCGGGCTGGTGCCCGTGCTGGTGGTCACCGAAGGAGCAGCCGGCTGCCGTGTCTATTGGAATGGCGACCAGCGAAATTTTCGTCCGCCACAAGTCAACGAAGTGGACCCTGTCGGAGCAGGCGATATTTTTGCCACATCCTTTTTTATCCGTTATCAGACCACCCGCGATCCTTGGGAGTCTGCGCGCTTTGCCACTTTGCTGGCAGCCAATTCTGTCACCCGCAAGACCCTTGCCGGCGTGCCAACCAAAGAGGAAGTTAATCAATTTATGACTGAAATAATCGAGTTGAAGGCCCTATGACCAAAATTTATACGCTCGTAAATCAAAAAGGCGGGGTGGGTAAAACCACCACTGCCATCAACCTGGGAGCCTATCTCGGCCAATTCGGTCAGCGCGTGCTCTTAATTGACCTGGATGCCCAGGCCAATGCCACCTCATCGCTAGGCATTGACAAATACACCGTAAAAAAAGGTACCTACGAGGTTTTGATCGGTTCTGAACCCATTCTGCCGCACATTCTACACAACCCCAAATTAAAAATATCCCTGCTGCCCTCGTCGCCCTCGCTGGCCGGCGCCGAAGTGGAGTTGATCGACCTGCCCAAACGCGAATTCAAACTGCGTGAGGCCATTGTGCCTGCCATAGAACGCTATGATTACATCCTGATCGACTGTCCGCCTTCATTGAGTCTGCTGACCGTGAACGGATTGATGGCCGCCCGCGACGGAGTGATCATCCCGGTGCAGTGCGAATATCTGGCGCTGGAAGGCGTCGGACAGCTCACCCAGACCTTAAACCGCATCCGCGCCTCGCTCTACCCCGAAATGAAGATCAGGGGCGTTGTTTTGACCATGTACGACAGCCGCACCAACCTTTCCACCGATGTGGTCAAGGAAGTCAAAAAATTCTTTCCCAACCAGGTGATGACTTCGGTCATTCCGCGCTCCATCAGGTTGGCTGAAGCACCCTCTTACGGGCTGCCGATCGCCAATTATGCTCCCGAGGCCGCTTCAGCGAAATCGTATGCCGCATTGGCACGTGAAATTTTGCTGCAAGATGGCGTAAAAGTAATTACAGATCAAGAATAGGCAGGTACTTATGGCAGTACGCAAAGGTGGTTTAGGTAAAGGTTTGGATGCACTCATCCCCGGGGATTTTTCAGCAACCCCGACCTCTTCGGATTCATTTGTCTTAACCGAAAGCATCATACCCAATCCGCGCCAACCCCGCGACTCCATGAATCCGGATGATCTTCAGGACCTGGCCAATTCAATCCGCGAACACGGCATCATTCAGCCGTTGATCGTGACGCATGAACCCATGTCTGACACCTACATCCTCATTGCCGGAGAGCGGCGTTTGCAGGCTGCCCGCCTGGTCGGATTGGAAAAAGTGCCTGTGGTGATCCGCACTGCCACTGACCAGGAAAGACTTGAACTGGCTTTGATCGAAAATGTTCAGCGCGCCGACTTATCTCCACTTGAAACAGCAGAAGCTTACCGCAAACTGGCGGATGAATTCAACTTGTCTCATGAAGAAATCGCCGTCAGGGTTGGTAAAGGCCGCGTAGCCGTCACCAACACCATGCGCCTGCTGAAGCTGCCAGAACAAGCCAAGAAAGCTCTTATCGAAGGCAAGATCAGTGAAGGCCACGGACGCGCCCTGTTGGGGCTTCCAACGCCCCAGGCACAGCTGAATGCCCTGCAAACCATCCTCACGCAGGATCTCACCGTCCGTCAAACGGAAGAGTTGATCCGCAAGCTTGGCGGCCAGAAACCACCAGCGATCCCTGCCAAAGAAGTAGACCCCAGCGTTAAAGAAATCGAAGAACGGTTGTGTGAAAAACTTGGCACGCGCGTGACGTTAAAACACGGTCAAAAGGGCGGTACTGTAACCATCCACTATTATTCTGAAGAAGAATTAAGCGGGCTGCTCACACGCTTGATTCCAGGCTAATTTGTGGCAATTTATTGGCTAAGTGCAAGTTAATAATGTGAAATTCCCGACCAATTTATTGCTTTTTAATGTAGTCATCCATACAATTAACAATATCGTTAGTTTAATATCACGCTCATTTTAGTATGGTCTGAAATTGAGCATGGTATTGAATGGAATATATGCAGGGTATTGAGGCCTTATCATTAATCTGACACCTGAAATTCTAGTTCCACGCCTTGGAGATGCGCTGGTTGAGGAAGGATTGCTCACCGGCGAACAATTGTTGTCTGCACTCGAATCGCAAAGACAGGCCCGCATCAACGGCGAAGCTCCTCTTCTCGGTCAATTATTAGTTGAAAAAGGTTTTATTGATCGCGTAACGCTTGACAGGGCTGTAACCAACCAGATCCTGAAATTACAAACAGCCTTGCAGCAATCCAATCAGACCCTTGAACTGAGGGTGCAGGAACGCACCGCTGAACTTGAAAAAGCATATCAAAAACTCTCCGAGCTGAATAAACTCAAGAACAACTTCATCTCCAATATTTCACATGAGTTGCGCACCCCCATGACGCATGTCAAAGGTTATATTGATCTGCTTCTAGCGGATGATTTCGGGGCGCTAAACCCTGACCAGCATCAAGCCGTTGAAGTACTTAAAAGAGCTTCTGAACGCCTTGCCCGCTTGATTGATGACCTCATACTCTTCTCCACTGCTGAAACCAGCACCATTCAGATCTCCAAAGTGGATATCGATCTTCACGAGCTTGCCAAAGAAGTGATCGACCGCAACCTTGCCCAGGCGGGGCAAAAGAACATCCGCCTCTGGCTGGATTGTCCGCAGCAAACACTGCATGCATATGCTGATCCTGAACGTGTACAATGGGTGATCAACCAACTCATTGATAATGCCATAAAATACACCCAGCCTGATGGCGAGGTTTTTCTGAGGGTGATCCCCTCCAACGGAGATATTACCGTGTCGGTGATTGATACGGGAATTGGCATCGAACCTGCACGGTTCGAAGAGATGTTTGAACCCTTCCATCAATTGGATGGATCTTCAACGCGCAAACAAGGGGGCACCGGTTTGGGGCTCACCCTGGCAAAAAAGATCGTTGAAGCCCACGGCTCACACCTGGTGGTTTCTTCAATACCGGGTAAAGGCAGCAAATTTGATTTTATGCTGCAATCCCGGCCAAATTAGGGATAATATAATCATATCTAATGGATAATCATACTAAGTCATCAAGTTCTTCTGGCGAACGGCTGAATCAATATTTCAGTCTTCTATCGAGTAATGCCTCGTGGAAAGAAACGCTTGAAGAACTTTTCTTGGTATCACGTGATGATTTTATCTTTGACAACCTGGTCATCTATCAAACCGACTATGAAACCGGCACGTTGGAAGTGTTGTTTGCCAAATCCACCGGCCGCGGCAAATCTGCCGAAGCAGATGCGTCATGGGGTGAATCGCTTGCCAATCGTGTCATCCATGAAAAACGAATGATCAACGAAGAACCCGATGAAAAAGGCCATCGCGACCGGCTAGCCCAGCCATACCTCTTGGGACTGCCGATCAATACCGAAGATAAAATGCCTGGCGTATTAATCTTCATCCGTTTTGGCGGCCCCTCTTTTAGCACGGAAGACAGCCGCTATGCCCAGTGGACGGCCAACCTGACCACATCCATTGTCCGCAAAAAAATGTTGGATGAATTCATGTCTAAGATTGAAAACATCCAATCTGTGACCAAACTGCAGGCGGATTTTATCAGCACCATTTCACATGAACTGCGCAGTCCGCTTGGGTTCATCAAAGGCTACACCACCACCCTGCTGCGTACCGATACCAATTGGGATCGAGAAACACAGAAAGATTTTCTTGAGATCATCGAACGTGAAACCAACAATCTCACTGATCTGATCGAAGATCTACTTGATTCTTCCCGTCTGCAAAGCGGACAGATGAAATTTGATTTTCACCTGGTGCGGATTGATTCGCTGATCAGAGACGAAGTCAATCGGGTACACTTAACCAACCCGGAACAAAAAATCGAACTCGATTTTGACTCAGAAATTCCGGCAATTGAGGGCGATCCGCGCAAACTTGCCCAAGTTTTTGATAATTTACTCTCGAACGCGCGTAAATACGCCCCCGAATCATTGTTAATAATCAGGCTCCGCAAAGAAAAGAAACACCTGACCATTGAATTTTCAGATGGCGGTCCGGGCATCCCGGTAATCTACCAACCTCGCATCTTTACCAGGTTCTTTAGAGTCCCGGAACAATCAATGAAAGCACACGGCACCGGGCTGGGATTATTCATCTGTAAACAGATCATTGAAAATCACGAGGGGATCATCGATGTGTCATCCTCGCAAACCGGAACCACCTTCAAAATCTCATTACCCTATGCCATGGTTACAAAAAAGATAACAGCGGAGGAAAGTGTATGACCATCAAAATTCTGGTTGTCGATGATGAGCCTCTCTACCTTCGATTACTCAAAGTAAATCTTGAATCAGAAGGTTATGAAATCATTACCGCCAAAAATGGCGAAGAAGCACTTGATCAATTAACACAGGCCATGCCCAACTTAATCATCATGGATGTCATGATGCCCAAAATGGACGGAATTTCTGCTTGTGAAAGGATCAGGCAGTTCTCGAACGTACCGATCATTTTATTGACGGCGCGCACCGAAGAGCAAGACCGGGTAAACGGCTTGAATATTGGCGCCGATGATTACGTATCCAAACCATTTTCAGCCACAGAATTGGTCGCCAGGGTTCGGGCGATATTACGGCGCACACAAGATCGCACTGAAACGCGCGAATCCAAGATCTTCATCCACGGAAACCTGCGCATCGATATCGCCAAAGCAGAAGTTTGGAGAGGTGAACACCAGGTTTATCTCTCTGCCACGGAATACAAACTGCTCCTCCATTTTGCCCATGAATATGGCAAAGTGTTAACCGCTGAAGAGTTATTAATCGCCACCTGGGGGCCTTCTTACAAGGAAGAAAAAGAGATCTTATGGGTCAGCATCGCCAGGCTACGCCAAAAGCTGGAAGACGACCCTCACATCCCCGTCCACATCGTGACCAGAACAGGTCTTGGCTATCAAATGCCGCTTTGGGAAGATTAAGTCGAAAGGTTGCACATGGTTACTCAATTTGACGAAAAAGGTAAGATTTTTACCACTATTGTTTCGAAAAGCCCGGTAAAAGTATTAATACAGTTACCCACCAACCAGGTACAAGGTGAAATTCACGTTAGACGTGATGGTCGTTTGAAAGATGAACTGGATAGTGCAAATAAGTATATTGCGGTGACCAATGCCACCATTTTTTCTCAAGACGGCACCAAAGTGATCACCCAATGCAAATTTCTTTCGGTCAACAACAATCAAATTATCTGGATCATTCCTGAGACCGAAATGCTTGGTGAAGAGCCGGTAAAATGACAGACACTCCCCTTTCTCACGAAAAAGAACTGGTCAAATTAAAATCCTATCTGACAGGGCTGATCCTGTCAGAGATGGAAAACAACCCGGTTCCTACAGAGAACAGGCGCCAGGCAGTCATTGACTGTATGCTTCAAAATTATCAATCGTTGAATCTTAAACTGCCACAGCCTATTCGTGATCAACTGTTTAAAGAATTAATGGATGATATTCTGGGATACGGTCCGCTGCAATCTTTGTTGGATAACCCGGAAATCTCAGAGATCATGGTAAATGGCAAGGATAGTGTCTTTGTTGAAAAAGGCGGCATGCTGACCAAATCGGATGTCACATTCGAAAGCGATGAACAGATCCTGCGCATTATCGACCGTATCATCCTGCCTCTGGGCCGCAGAGTGGATCCTGATTCACCCACAGTGGATGCACGCCTGCCTGATGGATCACGTGTCAATGCAGTCATCCCGCCGGTAGCCATTGACGGACCCTCGCTTACCATCCGTAAATTCGGCAAGAGCCGCATGGAAATGCAGGCGTTGATCGATAAAGGATCGTTGACCCAAAACATGGCTGCGTTCATCGAGGCATGCGTTGTGTCTAAATTAAACATCATCGTTTCAGGCGGCACCGGTTCAGGTAAAACGACCCTGTTGAATGCCATTTCCAAATACATCCCTGCCGGCAACCGCATTGTCACGATCGAAGATTCTGCTGAACTCAAACTGCAGCAGCCGCATGTGGTGCGCATGGAGACCAAACCACCCAATATAGAAGGTAAACACGCGGTATCCATCCGCGACCTGGTGCGGAATGCCCTGCGTATGCGCCCTGACCGCATCGTGGTAGGTGAAGTAAGAGGCGGCGAGTGCCTGGATATGCTTCAAGCCATGAACACCGGTCATGACGGCTCGCTGACCACCCTGCACGCCAATTCACCCCGTGATGCCCTTTCCAGAATGGAAACGATGACCATGATGGCCGGCATGGAACTGCCTTTAAGAGTTGTGCGCGAACAAATTGCATCGGCTGTAGACCTCATCATCCAGCTCTCCCGCCTGAAAGACGGCAGCCGGCGGGTCACTTACATCACCGAGGTTTCGGGGATGGAAGGTGAAACCGTGGTCATGACTGACATTTTTAAATTCGAACAAACCGGAATCTCTGAAGACGGCAAAATCATTGGTGAACTTAAACCCTCAGGTATTCGCCCCTTGTTTACCCCGCGGCTTGAAGCCAATGGCTTCCGCCTTGGACCTGAAGTCTTTGGGGTCAATTATGGCAACATGATCCGAGACGGACAACACCTGCGTGGATAGAAAAACGTCTCTTCAAAAAATGCTATAATCCTCTTAAGCTGGTTACCTATATGCAGCAAGGAAAAAGTGAATGAATACTCAATTATTGTCCATCAAAGCCAAGAAATTCGGTGTCAGGCTGGCCGCCTTTCGACAAAAGAAGGGGCTGACCTCTGATGTGTTGAGCCAGTGGACTGGGATTTCAAACGAAAAACTGCAGGCGATTGAGCGAGGCGAAGTCAATGTAACCTTGCCTGAGATCGAATTGATTGCCTTGAAATTGGGCTTTTCGACTGAAACCCTCATTGAGGGTGATCTGCTGGCCTTTGCCGCATCAAAACCGGATGAAGGCGCATTACATCAGTATGCAGGTTTACGAGATCGCATGATCGCATTGATCTTGCGAAAAACGCGCATGGAACAAGACTTGCCGATAGAAACAGTTGCCTCCCAATGCGGGCTGCAAACGGATGAACTGGAACAATATGAATCAGGGAGTAAACCAGTTCCGCTGCCCATTCTAGAACTATTATGCGCGGCTTATCAAATTCCGATTTTGTCGCTTATCCCGCAAAAAACTGAGTCTGCATCCTCATCCGTCAATGAGACTACCTTAAACGAAACAAATGACAACTTGCCTGAAGAGCTGTCTGAATTTGTTAACAACCCTGCCAACCTGCCCTACCTTGAACTGGCACGCAAGTTAAGCGAATTGGATGCGGCTAAATTGCGCAGTATCGCGGAAGGACTTTTGGAGATCACTTACTAATCCCATGGATCAACAAGCTACCGCCCTCAAAGATCAGGCATTTGAAGCCTATAAAAAGAAGAATTTCAAGGCAGCCGCCCAATATTTTTCAGACTGTATCAAAGTATTGGATGAAGCTCAGGATATTCTTTCTGCCGCTGAAATGAGCAATAATTTGAGCGTGGTCTTGCTGGAACTCAATCAACCTGATGAGGCACTCGCTGCTTTACAAGGTACGGATCAGATCTTTGCGGATGCCCAAGACCAAAAACGGCAGGCCATGGCTCTTGGGAACACCGCTGCTGCCTTACAAGCGCTTGGAAAGCTGCCAGAGGCTTTAACCACATACGAAGCATCCGCTGACCTTTTTAAAGAGATCGGCGAAAAAGAAATGCGTGCATTGACATTAAAAAAGATATCTGACCTTCAATTGAAAACAGGCAAACAATATCAAGCGCTTGCTTCACTTGAAGCGTCATACGATCAAATTGAGCAGAAGTCAACGAAAGAAAAAGTTTTGAAGGGTTTTCTTGGCTCATTGATCAATAAAATCACTCGTCGTTCTTGATCTCTATGGATTCAAACATTACCATTCGCCAGGCTCAGAAATCAGATTCATCCCTTATCGCTGATTTCCTATCCCGGGCGGTTTGCATTCACCGTCACCTGGATTGGCAGGGTGTTTTGGATTGGATACCCTTCGATCCATTTTTACTGATGCAAGATGAATATCGATTACAGGCAATTCTCTCCTGCCCGCCAGATCGCGAAAAGATTGCCTGGATCAGATGCTTTGCAAGTGAAAAGAAGTATGATCTAAATCTTGCGTGGGATACGCTGTTTACCAAAATTCAAACCCTGCCAACAATGGCCGGATCATCCATCTATTCAGTTGGATTGAACGATTGGTTCGCTTTTTTACTGGAACGATCAGGTTTTGATAATTTTCAAAACATTGTTGTTTTGCAATGGAATGAAAAAATGCCGGTTTTTCAGTCCATCGATCAACCCTGGTGGATCCGTCCGATGGAAGAATCGGATTTAGAACAGGTGGCTGATTTGGACCGCACTGCCTTTGAACCCATCTGGGTTAACCCCGCAGATAAAGTCAGGCTGGCATATGCCCAGGCGGAGCATGCCTCAGTGGTTGAGCTGGATGGCCATATCATCGGGTATGAAATGACCACGGCCAATCACATTTCAGCGCACCTCGCTCGCATTGCCACTCATCCTGATTTCCAACATCAACACATCGGATCAAGTCTGATCACAGAAATGTTTGGATATTTCATTCGTAAAGGGATCAAACAAATCTCGGTGAACACCCAAAGCACTAATAGTGCTTCACTGGCACTTTATAAAAGACTCGGTTTTGAATTGACGGGTGAAAAATTCCCGGTTTTTCACTACCTGATAGAGTAAAATCCCACTTCACATGTCTGAATACTGGACATTCTTCATCCTTTATGAGACAATTCTTGAAATTTTGGAGGACTAATATGGCAAATCGTGAAGAAATCAAACGCAGAAAAAGCAAAAAGAAACGCAAAGACTATACTCCATTTATTATCATAGGAGTATTGGCAGTTGTTGTTTTAGGTGTGATCATTTTATCCACCTACAAACCTGTTGCTGAAGTGATCGTTCCAACCTTCCATACTGAATCAGTTACAACTGATGGCTTGACGATGGGTGATCCTAATGCACCGGTCAAATTGGTTGAGTTTGCCGATTTCCAGTGTCCGGGCTGCGGTTCTTATTGGGCTAACACAGAACCCTCCATAATTAAAAATTATGTTGAGACAGGAAAAGTCTTTTATACTTTCTCACCTTTTTCATTTGTTGGAAGTTTTGTAAAAAACAACCCGTATGATGAATCGATCAAAGCTGCTGAAGCAGCATTTTGTGCCAACGACCAGGGTCAATTCTGGGGTTATCATGATTACCTGTTTGCTAATCAAATTGGTGAAAACCAGGGTGCCTTCAGTGAAAAACGCCTGCTGGCATTTGCAGAGAGTCTTTCATTAGACATGGATACCTTTACAACCTGTCTGAAATCTGGCCAACACAACCAGGATGTTTTAGATGCCAATGATTTTGCTACTTCTTCAGGCATCAACCAGACCCCATCATTTTTAATTGACGGTGTTTTGGTGACAGGCGACCTTATTACTGAACTTGATGCAGCCGTAAATAAATAATCTTACTTTTACTCAAAAAAAGTCTGGCATTTAGCCAGACTTTTTTTATTTGATCAATGAGATAATCCAAACGATCAACGGCGCCATAAGCAGCGCTGGCAACAGACTGGCTGTTCGTATCTTGCGCAGCTCCAACAGGCTGCTGACCGCGATGGCTACCAGCAGTACACCACCTGTGGCGGTTAATTCGGTCATCATGACCGGGGTGGCAAAACTTTGCACCTGTGATGCAAGCAGGCTGATGGAACCCTGATAGATCAAAACCATGAATGCAGAAAACAGCACCCCCACCCCCAGGCTGGAGGCAAACGCCATGGCTGCGAATCCATCCAAAATGGACTTAACCACCAAGGTGTTCATGTTTCCGGTCAGGCCATTGTCTATGGAACCCAAGATGGCCATTGGACCGATGCAAAACACCAATGTGGCGGTAAGAAACCCCTTGATGAATTTTTCCTTGCCATCAGATTGGCCGCCTTTATTGAACTTGGACTCCAACCAGACCGCCAGGTGTTCCAATCCCTCTTCTATCTTCCACCACTCGCCCAAGAGGATTCCAATGAGCACACTCCCCAAGACAATCAGCGAATTGGATGTCTTAATGAACAAGGAGATGCCATAGACCATGGTGAACAGCCCCAAACCGCTGATGACTGTTTTCTTAACCCGGTCAGCCAGGCGCGAACCCAACAGCAACCCGACCAACCCGCCAATCAGGATGGTTCCAAAATTGATTAATGTTCCGCTCATTATTCCTTCTTTTTTGCCAGTGACAGGTCCCCGCTGGCCTGACCTTGCAAGACATGGAGTTCTAGAATGTAAAGGAAAGAGGAAAGCCGGTTAAGGTATTGAACCAAAATCCCTCTAAATTCTTTCTCACGTTTACCAAGCTCCACCAGGCGTCTTTCGGCCCTGCGGGCGATCGTCCGCGCCACCGAGATAGCCGCACTGGATGAGGTATCGCCCGGCAGGATAAAATCGTTGGGAATCTTGGTTATTTCTGTATATCGTTCGATAATATCTTCAAGCGACATCAGACAGGCGTCATTAATTTTCGAAAACCGATCAATGTTTTCAGGCGTCGCGGCAACTTCAGACATGATCTCATAGATTCTGACCTGAATGGTTTTTATATCGTCGTTTACAGGGCTTACACACAAGCTGCGCGCCATCCCCAGCGAGGCAGACAGTTCATCCAATGTGCCGAGTACCTCAACCTGCAGGTCGGATTTTTCAACACGCCGGTTACCGAGCAGCCCTGTGGTGCCGTCATCTCCTGTTTTGGTATAAAAAGGACTCATTTTAAACCCTTTCGATCATCACTGCCAATCTGACTTTAGCACATAAAATATCTAAGATTATAGAACCTTACACCCAACATCACAAATTAATTTGTCTTCCACTTTATGATTGAAAGACAGGTGCTTTGCAGCACCTGTGATTTCTTAGGATACGGTTATGAATTTCTGTTTGAAAGTCCTGACAGGCAGGATCAGTAATCAATTATCCACAAAAATCTTATGGCGCTGGTGTTTCAGTGCCTTGTGTTCGGCGGGCTGTCATGTACCAGCTGCTGACTGAAGCAAACCGGTCACTGGTATCCATCAATGGGCCCAAAGACACGCCCTGGATGACAGAGTCAACCCCGTAATTGTAGACCGGGTAATAGAGCGGCAATGAAGGCAGTTCCTGTTCAAAGATGGCCTGAAAATTGTGATAAAGCCGAACCCGTTCTGAAAAGTCCATGGTTACCCTGGCTTGTTCAATGGAATCACTCGCAAGTCGATTGCTCCACTGCGAATAGTTTTGTCCGGTGGTGGCTTGCCCAGAATCCCAAAAAGGATAAGGGTCTGGATCAGGCGTTCGGCTCAAGTTCAAATCAACCAGGGCAGACTGGAAAGCTCTCGGTGTCAGTTTGTCACTGATGAAAATATCTGCCGGCACCGGCTCAAGGACTACATCAATGGAAAGTTTTTTCCAATCATTTTGAATCGATTCCGCTACCAGTCGGTGCAATTCGTCATCGGGGTAAGAAAGCACGAAGCGCATTGCAATTTCTTCTTTCATGCGCACCGGATTTTCATCACCTGTGATCACGTATCCAGCTTCTTTGAGCAGCATAGCCGCTTGGTCTGGATCGTAATCAATCGGAGCCAGGGTTTCCAAATATGCCCAACTATCCGGGAATATGACGCCTTTTGCCACGATTGCCTGACCACCAAACAGTTCATTAACCATACGCTGACGATTAATTCCAAGCAGCAGGGCTCTCCGAATGCTGGCATCCTGTAAGAAAGGCAGTGCAGCGTCATTTAAATTGAACATGACCATGCTGATTTGAGGCAGTCTTCCGGTATATACAGAAAGTTCCGGATTATTTAACGCAGAAGCAAGCATTTCATCAGGAATTTCACTGATCCCCTGAACATATTTATCAAGGTACGCTTGATATGCACTTTGGGCATCAGGATAATATCTGAAATGGATCTCTTCCAAAAAGGGACCGCTTGAGGAGTTTTTAGTGAATGCTTTCAAGGTCAGCCCAGTGATAACGTCATTTTCGATGGATAGTTCGGAGAATTGATAAGGTCCGCTGCCGACAGGTTCCAGGTTGAAGGTGGAATCGGCAATTTCTTTGATGGTTTTACCTGCCAATAAATGGTTCGGAAGAATGCCAAAAGTCAGGTAATCCTGGAAAGGTGCAAATGCTTCAGGCAGAACGAATTGCATGTTTAAATCATCCAGAACAACAACGGTGATTTCTTTCCAGAAAGCGACCAGGTCAGCCGAGATATATCCATCTCCAGTTTGAATGAGATTCACAGTAAAAGCGACATCTGCAGTAGTTAACGGTTCACCGTCATGCCAGGTGAGTTCGTCGCGCAGGGTTACATTATAGATAACCCCATCCTGTGAAGGGCGAATGGATTCTGCCAAGTCAGGTTCCGGCATACCGCGTGAATCAAATTTCACCAACCCAGAAAAGATCAGGCGATCTATATCTCGATCTGGCTGGTTTGAGGCATCCAACAACGGGTTTAGCCGGGAAATTGAACCAATCAAAGCTTCGGTGTATACGCCGCCTGACACTGGTTGGGGTGTACCCAGTTGGCCAATGCCGCCGCGTTTTTCAAGAATGAGTAAAGTTCCGACCACCAAACCGGTCAGAAATAAAATGAGTAATTGCCATCGATATTTTTTCATAATCTTTATATGATAAAAGGCGACTATACGATCCTGTTAAAGGTCGAGCCGCCCAATAATTTTTCGGAATGGAATAACAGAAAGCAAAGAACCAGAATTAAGCTTTCACCAATACCGATGTCATCGTGAGTATGAAGAATAACCCACTCAATACAATAGTAACCCAGAAGAGGGTTTTTTCAATGCCGCGACGGGCTGAAAAAACGCCACCGCTGTCTCCTCCGGTAAAACCGCCCAAACCTACTCCCTTGTTTTGCAGGATTACGCTGGTGATAAGTGCCAAAGAAGTTATAATTAAGGCGATGTCAATATAGGTTTTCAAAATAAGCCTCCTGAAAATACAAGCACCGAAAATTATACCGTTTATAACCGGAAAAAGTCAACCTAATGAAAGAACTCATTTGTAATCTACATATGCATTCCACTTACTCCGATGGCAGCGGAGATTACCGCTCCATCGCCCAGGCCGCCCTCAAAACTGAAGTGGATATCATCATCCTGACCGACCATAACATACTGGTCAGGGGTCTTGAAGGATATCATCGCAGCCAGGGCCGTACCGTTCTGGTTCTTACGGGCGAAGAAGTACACGACCAAAACCGTGATCCACAAAAGAATCATACCCTGGTGATCGGTGCGGAAAAAGAAATGGCTACCTTTGCGTCCAATCCGCAAACACTCATAAATGAAGTAAACCATGCTGGAGGGTTGACCTTTCTCGCCCACCCTTATGAGTTTGACCTGCCCATGATCCACGAACCTGATATTTCGTGGGTTAACTGGGAAGTTGAGGGGTTTACCGGTCTCGAACTTTGGAATGGGCTAAGTGAATTTAAAACAGTGGTGAGATCCTTGCGGGATGGCATTAAATATCTCTTCCTGCCAGAAATGATGGCGCACGGACCCTTGAAACCCGCGCTGGCTAAATGGGATGAATTGCTGAACTCCGGCAAAAAAGTGAATGTGGTCGGCGGCTCGGATGCCCACGCCATAAAATTTCAAAAAGCCATCCTCAAGAAAACTGTTTTTCCTTACGAATTCCATTTTTCAGCCATTAATAATCACCTTATCGTGGATGAAGGATTAACTGGCAGCATGAATGTGGATAAGGCTGTCATCTATGAAGCGCTTCGCAAAGGCTCTTCCTTTATCGGTTATGACCTGCCGGCGACCACCCGCGGATTCCGTTTCGTCATTGATGATGACGACAATGAGTATCAACTTGGTGATTCCTTTAGTTTAAGAGATGGTGCCACAGCCAGGATTAGTCTGCCAGAAACAGCCAACATCCGCCTTATCCATAATGGCAAGGTGGTCTCAGACCAGAAAAACGCCAACCGCCTGACTTACTCGATCACACAACCTGGTTATTACCGGGTGGAATGTTCGCTGTACTTCCTTGGAAAGGAACGCGGCTGGATCTATTCCAATCCGATTTACGTTAAACCTGGCAGCAGGAGACTTACATTTTGATTTCAAATAATGTCACCCGCCTGCTGGATTCCAAAAAGATCCATTACACTCCGATTGAACTGCCGGTTGAAAAACTTGGGGCAGAAGAAACCGCCACCATTTTGAACCTTCCGCCTGACATTATCTTTAAAACGATCGTTGTGATCAGACCAAAAGGCAAGCCCATGCTGTGCGTTATTTCAGGCGCCAACGTGGTCAATCTAAAAGCCGTGGCGGAACTGGTGGGTGAAAAGAAAGTCAGCATCCCCACCATGGCTGAAGCTGAAAGTCTGACCGGCTTGCAGGCCGGCGGAATTTCTCCGTTGGCGTTGATCAACAAAGGTTTCAGCGTTTTCATTGACCAGTCCGCTTTAAACTATCCTGAGGTTTACATCTCTGGCGGTCAACGAGGACTTAACCTGCGGCTGGATCCAAGAGATGTTCAGAAACTCACCAATGCCCGTTTTGCTGTAATATCTTCACCGCATGTATAGCGTTGACAATTCTCTATTATTCTTGCATCGTTTATCATTGTTTCATTGGTTATAATTCCTGATATGAATCAACTGGATCAGATCGAAAACCGAATTAAAGAGATTATTGAAAAGAGTACTGATCTTTTACCTTGGACGGATCATACCGCCATACTGATCAGGCATTTCTGCGAATCACTGCGTCAATTCATAGTTGAAAATCCGGATTGTTTGAAGCAATCTCCCTCTGAAATACGCGTGTACTGTTCACCCGATGAGTTGAAACAATGGAATCGTTTGCCGGCCTGGCAAAAAATAATGCTGGATGCTTTCACAGAAACGGTGGTGGAGCTGAACTGTAAACCGGCTCTGCTGCCTGAGCTAATTCTGACTGCCAGAAATTCACTGGAAAATGGGCAAATTGTCTTTGACATTGAAGATGTTCGATCCGAACAGGAAAAAACTGGAGCGGTAAGTTTATCCAGACCGCTTTCCGCTCATAAACAAAAAGTGAAACCCGAATCTGGAAGAGTGCTGATCAATCAAGACAAAGCCATTCCAGTCAATAAAGCCGTTGTCAACTTGGGTAGAAAAAGTTCAAATGATGTTGTGATTAGTGATTTACGCGTATCCAGATTTCATGCCCAAATTCGCAGGACCAAAGAGGGATACATGGTCTTTGATGTGGGTTCCACCGGGGGAACCTTCGTCAATGGCGAACGCATATCCAGCCATGTTTTGAAATCTGGAGATGTCATATCGCTGGCAGGTTACTCATTAATTTTCACCAATGAAAAAGATCAAGAGGCCATCCCTGAACGGGAAATCACCTCAGACCTGACGAACCTGGGTGGAGAAAATTCATGAACAATCTTCTACCCATTATTGTTTTGATCCTGCGAGTTCTCATGGTCATCGCCTTATACAGCTTCTTAATCTGGATGATGGTGACCATTTGGAGTGACTTGAAGTTTCACAGTCAGATCCTTGGACAGAAAAAGATTCCCCAGATCCTGCTTTCCATGGATGGAGATCCGGAATCTGGAAAACGAGTTTTCACACAAAATGAGGTCATTATTGGCCGTGAAGAAACCTGTGATGTCTTCATCCCTGACCCGATTATTTCAAGCCGGCATGCCCGATTGGTTTATCGCAATACACATTGGTGGATAGAAGACCTCATGTCGACCAATGGAACCTATTTAAATGATGAACGAGTCGAATCCCCTGCCATCTTGATCAACGGTGACGAACTTCGGATTGGAAAAAACATTTTGGTGGTCGAGATTCAAGTGCTTACTTGAGAAACTGGAGAAAATAAATGGACAAGAAACCTGTTTTAGCAGTTATTGGCGGGTCAGGATTGTATGATTTTGCCGGCCTGACCGATGTTGAAAAAGTCGAACCCGAAACTCCTTTTGGAAAACCAAGCGCCCCCATTATTATTGGCACGTTATCAGGTAAACGGGTGGCCTTCCTGGCCAGACACGGCATTGGACACACCCTTTCACCAACCGAAGTGAATTACCGCGCCAATATTTATGCATTGAAAACATTGGGCGTGGAACGCATCATCAGCGTCAGCGCCTGTGGGTCGCTGCGCGAAGATTTTGCCCCCGGTCATATCGTTATCCCATCACAGCTCTTTGATAACACCAGCCAGCGCAAGCGTTCTTTCTTTGGCGAGGGGTTGGTGGTGCATGTTGGTGTTGCGGATCCATTCTGCCCGAATCTTTCAACCACTCTTTATAATGTGGCTTCTTCCACAGGAACGGTCACCCACATGGGCGGGTCCATGATTACGATAGAAGGTCCGCGTTTTTCCACCAAGGCAGAATCCAATGTTTATCAATCCTGGGGCATGTCGTTGGTCGGCATGACCACCTCCCCTGAAGCCTTCCTTGCCCGCGAAGCCGAAATTTGCTATGCGGTCATGGCCCATGTCACCGATTATGATGTCTGGCACCAAAGCGAAGAAGCCGTGAGTGTGGATATGGTCATTAAAACGCTGCACAAGAACACTGAAATCGCACAAAACACCATTACCACATTGGTTGGACAGTTGGGCGAATCAGTGCCCTGCTCTTGCCAGAATGCGTTGGAAAGCGCCATCATCACAAGACGGGATGCCATCCCTGCTGAAACCAAAAAGAAACTGCACTTGCTGGTAGAGAAGTACCTGGCGTGAAATTTTCGAATTCTGCTATCCGGTCACCTCAAGACACCATCCAAAGACGCTTAATGCTGCTTGCAGCGTTGTTTGTATTGGCTGGCTGCATTGCACTCACCCTGGCGCCTGCGGTCAGGATCCATGCCAGCGGTGTGGCACTGCGCTGGCAGCAATGGATCGGCTTTGCGGTCTGGATGGCCGGATTCGGAACAGTTTACCGATTGGCTGATAAATGGATTGCGGACCGCGATCCCTACATTCTTCCAATTATCAGTCTGATGACCGGCTGGGGTCTGCTGACTCTCTTTAGACTTGACCCGGCTTACGGTTTCAGACAAACGCTTTGGCTGGCAGTGTGTTTCATTGGATTGCTGGTTGGTTTACGTATGCATTCGTTGTTGCCCTTACTGCGCCGATATAAATACATCTGGCTGACCCTGGCTTTGATTCTGGCGTTGTTGACCTTTTTCTTTGGAACAAGCCCATCCGGGTTGGGACCGGCCTTGTGGTTAAAACTTGGGGGCATTTATCTGCAGCCTTCAGAGATTCTGAAAATTGTTCTGATCATCTACCTGGCTGCCTACCTCGCAGATAGCGTACCCGCCAAATTCAAACTGATGCAGCTTTTAACACCCACCCTGCTGGTTGCTGGGGCTGCCTTGATGATCCTGGTCGTCCAACGTGACCTTGGAACCGCCTCTTTGTTTATCGCGTTGTATACTGTCATTATTTTTTTGGCTTCGGGCAAACGGCGTTTCTTATTATTCAGTTTTTTAGTCATACTGGCAGCATTAATTGCCGGTTATTATGTCTTTGACGTCATCCAGGTAAGAGTGGAGGGCTGGCTGAATCCATGGCTGGACCCCAACGGCCGGTCATACCAGATCGTGCAATCCATTATCGCCATGGCCAATGGCGGCGTTTTCGGACGCGGCATCGGATTGGGCAGCCCCGGCGTCGTGCCCGTGGCACAATCAGACTTTATCTTCCCCTCAATTATTGAAGAAACAGGTCTTTTGGGTGCAGTTGGTGTGGTGGTTTTATATGCGGTTCTTACCCTGCGTGGATTCTTGGTCTCTCTGAAAGCCTCCAACCAATTTCAACGCTACCTGGCGGCAGGTATCACCACTTACTTGATCTCTCAAGCCTTGCTCATTATGGGCGGCACCACGAGGCTTCTACCTTTGACGGGCGTAACACTGCCGTTCTTCTCGTATGGGGGCTCTTCGCTCGTAACCGCCTTCTTTGCATCGCTACTATTGTTGATCATCAGTCACAATACAACCGAAGAGACTTCACAGATTGTGCATTCCAAGGCGTATTTTCTGGCGGGAACTGTATTTATTTCTGCCCTGATGGCTGTTGGATTGGTTTGTGCCTGGTGGGGATTCATCCGAGCCGATTCTTTGCTTGCGCGCAATGATAATCCCAGACGATTTATTTCTGATCAATACGTCATACGAGGAAAAATCCTTGACCGCAACAACACCGTCATCGCTGAAACAATAGGTGAATCCGGTAGCTTACAAAGGGTGCTACATTTTCCAACTTTAAGTTCAGTGGTGGGTTATTCGAATTCCAATTATGGCCAGGGTGGACTTGAAGCCAGTTTGGACTCCTTTTTGCGAGGGGTGGAAGGCAACGATCCGACAAAAGTGCTGCTGAGCCGACTGCTCACAGCCCAGTATCCTGTCGGGGCAGATATCCGCTTAAGTCTTGATGTCAACCTTCAACTCATCGCCGATGACCTCTTGAAGGGTCAAACTGGTTCAGTGGTTATGTTGAATGCAGAATCAGGTGAAGTAATGGTCATGGCAACATCGCCCACCTTTGATGCGAATACGCTTGAAGATAATTGGGAAAACTGGAAAACCGATCCATCCTCTCCTCTGTTGAACCGATCCACGCAGGGTCAATACCCGGCTGGCACCGCCACAGGAGGTTTGTTACTATCCGGGTTGCTTGCATCAAAAAATCTACCTGCTATTTCCCCTGAGCAGGAATGGTCCACTGATTCACAAAATATTCTTTATTGCACTCAAAACCCGGGTTTAGATCCCTCATGGGAGAGATTGATCATCTCTGGCTGCAATCGGTCATTCAACATGCTTAAGTATTACCTCGGTAGTAATACATTGACCAACATTTATCAGAATTTCGGGTTGTATACCCAACCTGAACTGACCATTACAGAAACGACACCTACGGTCGACGATAGCATTGACAAATCCAAGGCAGATGATGCCAATGATCTTTTAGACAGTCCGCTGCAATTGGCTGCAGCCTACGCAGCCCTTTCCAACGGCGGGCACAGCGTGGCTCCAATCCTCGCCACGGCCTTTACTTATGGTGACGACCATTGGAACCTGTTTCCATCAGACAGCGCCCCAGCGGCCCTGCCAGGCCTTGATACAGCCCAATCAGCCTCCCTGCTCGCCAGTTCCACGCTGCCCGGCTGGTCGCTGGCTTCAACCGGCTTGACCGAAT
Organism: uncultured Anaerolinea sp.; assembly: GCA_964597505.1. Taxonomy (GTDB): domain Bacteria; phylum Chloroflexota; class Anaerolineae; order Anaerolineales; family Anaerolineaceae; genus UBA6107. Next base: position 360,927 of record CAZQXI010000001.1, read on the forward strand.
CTGGTAAAGTAAATTGGTTCATTGCCGGTACCCCTGCAGAATGGAAAGGCACACCGGTGGTGATGGTCGTGGCGCTTGAAGATGCCACCTCAAACCTGGCAGTTATTATCGGCACCGAATTGTTTAATGCCGCGGTGAATGCAATAGAGTAAGAAACAAAACACTCTTTAAAAAGCTTGATAAATAAAAGCCCCGAATTCAATAGAAATCGGGGCTTTTATAAATTAACCTAGATCTTTACTTTTCAAGCCGTAAGAAATGGCGTTTACCTACTTGAAGCACACCAGGTTTATCCATCACCTGAGCGCTGTCTTCAATGACCGCTCCTTCAAACTTGACTCCTTTTTGTTCGATCAAACGTCTGGCTTCACCTTTGCTTTTAGCAAGGTCGGCTGCGATCAAGACATCCACGATGGTTTGGCAGCCAGTCACATAGAAATTTGGAATATCCTCAGGGATGCTCCCTTTTTGGAAGGTGTCAATAAACACCTGTTGGGCATTGGCTGCTTCGACGTCACCATAGAAAGCGCCCACGATCTCTCTGGCCAGGCGCATCTTGGCGTCGCGCGGATGCATGCTGCCGTCCTTGACCCCTTTTTCAATTTCGGCAATTTCTGGCGGTGTCAGGCGGGTGGTCAGTCTGAAGAACTGCCCCATGGCCATATCTGGGATGCTCATGACTTTACCGTACATGTCGTTGGCGTCCGTGTTGATGGGGATATGGTTGCCCAATGACTTGCTCATCTTGACCACACCGTCGGTTCCAGGCAGAATGCCAAGGATGATGGCGATGTTGGGTTGGGCGCCCAGAGAGGTCATGATCTTGCGTCCGGCGGTCATGATGTTGAAGAGCTGATCGGTGCCGCCGATCTGTACATCCGCTTTGAGTGCGAAAGCATCATAGCCTTGCATGATGGAATAGAAGGTTTCGTGCAAGTAGACGGCATCACCCTTATCCCAGCGCAGCTTGAAATTTTCGCGCGTCAGGAATTGTTGGATGGTAAAGTTGGACGCCAGTTTGATCAACTGCTCGAAGGTTAATTGTGAGAGCCATTCAGCGTTATAACGAATGCTGGTTTTTTCAGGTTCCAAAATACGAAATGCCTGGTCGGCGTAAGTTTGCCCGTTGGCTGCCACTTCTTCGTGGGTCAACTGGGGACGCAGGATATCTTTATCCGAGGGATCGCCAATCAAAGAAGTGTAATTGCCGATCAAGAATGTGACATCATGCCCCATTTCTTGAAACTGGCGCAGCTTGCGCATCGGAACAGTATGCCCAAGATGTAAATCCGCTTTACGAGGATCAAAGCCGCAATAGACCCGCAGGGGTCTTCCTTCCTTTTGGCAGGATAATAAACGAGCGCGCAGCTCATCCGCCATATTTTTTTTCAGTTTTTCGTCGCCGTATTCAGTGCCCTGCATAAAATACTCGACTTGTTGATCGATATTCATTGCGGCCTCCTTTATAAGATTTTGAAATTCAAAGCCTGATTATACCAGCGCACAGGCTTCTTTTTCTGAGTTATTCATTTTTTAATAGATCGGTTATTGCCTCTTGAAGATCTGTAAAACCGAAAACATAACCGGATTCCAACAAGCGCTTTGGCATCACCTTTTGACCATCCAGCACAAGGGTGCTCATTTCACCCAATATCAATTTGAGCGCGAAACCGGGAACAGGCATCCAGTAAGGACGGTTCATCACATCAGCCAAAACCCTGCCTATTTCACTGTTGCTCATCGGAGTCGGCGCAGTGAGGTTGAAAACCCCTTTTGCATCCGCTTTTTCGAGTAAAAACAAGATGGCGGAGGCTTCATCCTTAATATGGATCCAGGAGTAGATCTGGTTACCTGAACCTACCGCTCCGCCCACCATCAGCTTGAACGGCAGCATGAGCTGAGGCAGCACTCCCTCACCTTTTTTCAGTACAATCCCGGTGCGGATGATCACCCTTCTGACACCCATTTCCTCGACAGCTTTTGTGGAGTCTTCCCACTTAACGGCGAAGTTCGCCAAATAATCATTACCCGGCGCAGCAGCTTCATCTTTTTCGTCAATGCCTGTACCGTAATATCCAATTGCACTGGCCTGGATCAATGTGGTTGGCGGCTGCTGACATAATTTAAAAGCGTCCACCACAGCCTGGGCAGGTTCAAGACGGCTATTTAATAACGACATTTTTCGTTTACTCGTCCAGGCACCTTTACCGATACTTTCACCTGCCAGGTTGATGACTGCATCAAGCCCGTCAATAATGCGACAAAGATCTACAGCACTTTTACCATCCCACTGTTGCAATACGACATGTCCGCTTGTGGGTCCATTTGTATTTGGACGTCGTGAAGTGATCACAACATTGTGACCTTTGGCAATGGCTGCATTCGTGACAGCCCTGCCTATCATTCCCTGACCACCTATTATGACTATACGCATTTCATCCTCCAGTTTTTACCTTTTCAAGACTTGCGCTATAATCTATGCTAATTATATATGGATAAGCCAGTCCTGGTGTTGAACGCGAATTTTGAACCCATCAATGTGTGCGGTTTTCAGCGCGCACTGGGCCTCATGTTGTCTGAAAAAGCCACCCTCATCCTCAATGGACGAGGCACCATCAAAACCACTCACGCCGTGTTCCCCATCCCCTCTGTCATCCGCCTGCATCGGATGGTTCACAGGCCTCATCCCAAAGTGTGTTTAAGCCGCCGCGAAATTTTCAGACGCGATCAATTCACCTGCCAGTACTGCGGTAAAAGCACCCTTTTCCTCACTGTGGATCACATTCTGCCAAAACACCTGGGCGGTCCTCATTCATGGACCAACCTGGTTGCTGCCTGCCCGGCTTGCAATCACCGTAAAGGCGGCCGTACCTTGCAGGAATCTGGCATGAGCTTGCTGCGTCCCGCCAAGGAACCGCCGCAAGCTGCCATGTATATTTTCGCCAAATTTCTCGAAGAAAATGCCGAATGGAAAAATTTTCTGGAGGGTTGGTAAACTACAAAACCATCCCGTCTTGTGCCACAACCACTTTACCGCTAAATTTCGATTTCGCCTCAGCAAGCAACGCCTCTTTTCCTCTGCGCGCCTCATAATGGATCAACACCAGTTGCTTCACTCCACAAAGGGAGGCAATTTCACCCGCCTGGTCTGATGAGGTGTGCCCCTTGCCGGGACCTGCCGCCTCTTGCAGCAGGATATCTGTCCCTTTAGCCAGGAGCGCCAAATTATCGCAGGGTTCAGTGTCGCATGAATAAACCACGGTTCTTCCACCGGCAAATTTAAAACGCAATCCAATGGTGGGGATCAGATGAAGAACTGGCATGGCCGTAACCTCAATTTCACTATCACTGATCATGCCAGTTAAACCGTCCTCCGGAACAGTTACAAAATTAACCGGGAACATGTTCATCCATTTTTGCCAGTCAAAAAGATCCAACAGCTTATTGGCTTTTTCAAGTGTGATCTCCAAACCATAGATCGTGAGCGGCGCGGTTCGTTTCTCAAGCCACATATCCATGATTACCAGGGGCAGACTGCCCACATGGTCCGCATGGAAGTGTGTAAGGATCAAATCCGTGATCTGGTTGAGTTCAACCGCAGCGCGTGCCAAGCTGGCTGTGGCATGATCGCCGCAATCCACCAGTATTTTTCTGGAATCCGTTTCAAATAGTAAGTGAGCATTTTGCTGATCTGACTTGGCCACCGCATTGGCGGATCCTAATATCGTAATTTTTTCCATCGTTCTCTCCTGATCAAAAAAGGTTACCCATTATGGATAACCTTTGATTTTTATTTTTAGTCTTGTTTGGTTTCTTCTGCAACTACTGCTGGATCTTTTTTCTTGAGATGTCTCACGATCAAAGCGGCCAGTGAAACCACTGCAACGATTCCCATGATAGTCTGATTGATGTTGATACCAGCGATGGGCGAATATTCCAAACGGATGAACTCGAGTAAAAATCGTCCAATGCCGTAAAACATCATGTAGATCAAGAAATTGTCTCCCGGTTTCATCTTATCGCCGAGTTTGCGAGGCAGCCATAACAAAAGCGCCATGTTGAGCAGGTTCCACACAAATTCGTAGAAAAAAGTGGCCAGGTAATATTCATTATTGATTTTCACGGCGAATGGGAACCACGTAATTTTGGTTGGCAGCCCATAGAGTTCCTGGTTGAAAAAATTGCCCCATCTTCCAATACCTTGTGCCAATGCGACACCCGGCGCCAACACATCCAGCCAGGTCGCAAATACGAGTTTTTTCTTTCTGGCATAGAAATATAGAGCCAAAACTCCGGCGATCACCCCACCCGGGATCCCCAAACCCCCATTGCGGATATTGAAGGCTTCAAGCGGATGGATGAAATAGGGGTTTACTCCGTTGATCAGAATCGACGATGATGGTGTAAACACATGCCACAACCGTGCGCCAATGATCCCTGCAATTAAGATCCATGGAAGTACATCCCAGATGATCTCGGGGTTATGTCCACGGCGTTTGGCTTCTTTTGACGCCAAAAATGCGCCCAGTAAAGCGCCAGTGATAATCACCAATGCATAGAAGTAAATTTTCAAACCGAAGATGACGATGCCGTCACTTGCTAATTTAAACATGAATGTATCCTTTTGGAATAATTATTCGACCGATTTGACTGCCAGCGTTTGTTTTCTGACAAACCAGATGCGCTGCAGCGCCGTGATGTTGGCCAGAACAGCAATGATCCATAAAGCCACCATGGGGATGTTGAAGATCAAACAAGCTACCAACACAATCAATCGTTCGACCCGGGTAAGCAATCCAATTTTCGCAGAAAAACCAAGACCTTCAGCGCGGGCTTTCACATAAGATACCATCACAGATCCGGCTGCGGCCACGAACACCAGAATGCAGGCGGTTAAATTTGCGAGCATCACATAATGGATCAGCAACCCACCCAACAAAACCAATTCTGAATAGCGGTCTGTAACTGAATCAATAAACGCGCCGTACATCGAGGAATGACCCAACAATCGTGCCATTGACCCATCTACGACATCGAGGGGGGCGCCGATCAATAAAACGATACCGGCCCATTGAATATGCCCTGTAATGATTAATGCAGAAGCCCCGGTCGTGATAATTAGACCCAGGTAAGTGATCATGTTCGGCTTAAATCCAATACGCAGCAAGCATCTGGCAACCGGGTCGATCACGCCTTTAAATAATTTTCGCAGGAACATTTCTAGTGACCAGGAATTTTTCTTCTCTTTGGGTGTTTCTACCTCGCTCATGTGTGCCACCGATCCTGTCTTAAGAATAGACCCCATCCTAACTTGCCAGCATCAAAAAGTCAAGTTACTCAAGATGGATATCTGAATTTTAATCCTCCGGAAAATCCCGTTCTTCATCCGAATCGCCATCAATGAGCACTTCACGATCTCTGCCGCTGCCCATGGAAGGACCCACGACGCCCATCTCTTCAAGTTCGTCAATGAGTCTTGCTGCGCGCGGATATCCAATGCGCAGACGCCTTTGCAGCAGCGAAACGCTGGCTTTACCGGCAGCTTTAACGACACCGACGGCCTGTTCAACCAGCTGATCCCCTTCGGCTTCCACGATTTCTTCCACAATGCCTTCCCAGGGGGCTTCTTCGGCTTTATTAGCTTTGTTGATACGCTGCCAATGGTTGAGAACCTTCTCGATCTCACCATCGCCCACCAAGATCCCCTGTACGCGCTGTAAACCGGATTTTGCGGGATCAAGATAGAGCATATCCCCTTTGCCGAGCAGGCTTTCAGCGCCTGTGTTATCGAGGATAACACGGGAATCCACTGAGGACGCCACCGCAAATGAAATACGCGCCGGAAAGTTAGCCTTGATCAAACCGGTGACCACATCCGTACTCGGACGCTGGGTGGCAACCACCAAGTGCATGCCGGTGGCACGTGCCATCTGCGCCAGCCGGATCAGGCTGTGTTCGGTCTGGTCAGGAGCAGACATCATCAGATCGGCCAGCTCATCGATCAAGATCACAATCCGCGGCATCTTGGGTTTATTCTTTTGAACCATTTTGTGATTATAGGTTTCAATGTTTCTGGCTTTGGCATCGGCCAGCAAACGGTAGCGGGCATCCATTTCGGCCAGCGCCCAGCGCAGCACAGCCTGCATGCGTTCAACTTCGGTTTCCACCTTGCCCATGAGATGGGGCAAACCGTTGAACCTTACCAACTCGACCATTTTCGGATCGAGCATCACCAGTTTCAGATCATAGGGGGAATTGTTCATCACCAGACAGGTGGTAATGGCCGTAATACACACTGACTTGCCCGAATTTGTTGTACCTGCAATTAAAAGATGGGGCATCTTTTCAAGATCGGCCACCACCACTTCACCAGAGACATTACGTCCGAGCGCAAGCGCCAGAGGCGAACTCATGGTGCGAAATTCTGTCGAATCGAGAATGGGCCGCATGCGGACCACATTATTCTCATTGTTGGGAACTTCAATCCCCACGAAGTTTCGGCCCGGCACCGGGGTCTCGATCCGCAACCGTGAAGCTTTCAAGGCCAGGGTGAGGTCGCGGCTCAATGCTGAAATCTGTGAAACGCGTACTTTTTGTTTTACGGAGGTGCCATCCGCGGCGGTTTTGACAATAAAACCGGGTTCAAGTGCATATTGGGTGATCGTGGGACCAACCCTGAAACCAATCACCCTCACCGGCAATCCAAATTCAGCCAATGTATTTTCAATGGTTTGTGCCTTGAGTTTGATCTGCGCCTGATCAGGCGGCACATTGTGTTCGCTCATCAAAAGGTTTAGCGGCGGCAGGCGGTCATCTCGCTGGGGCATATTGACCAGGGCGTTGAGGTCTTCTTCAACAGATTTAGCTTGCACGACAACTGGTTGACGGGGACCACGATCCAGATGAGAAGGTCGTTCCACTTCAGATTGGTTCCCCCATGCTGTGATCATTTGAATGACCTTGCTCAAAACGCCAGCAGCCACCAATATCAATATGACCGTCAAAAAAGTATAGAGAATGGCACCCAGGAACCCTGGTAATAATCTGGCCAAACCCCACCCCAAGACACCGCCATCCTTGCCGGCTTCTGCCCGTTCAAGTGAAAAACCGCCGTAAATTGATAAACTGGCCAGCAGACTAAAGTAGGCGCCTTCTACGGCGATCACCCTACCCAGTGATAAAGGAAAACTTTTTCCGGCACTGTAACGTAAAGCAGCCACACCTGTCAGACCGATCATCAGGATGGCAACAATTGCTCCCCACCCCAGGAATTTGTTGAGCATCCGGATCCAGGGTGTAATAATGGCGCCTTTTGAAATCCCAAAGAAACCCAAGAGACTTAATATAGTGATCAATAAAAGAAGAAGGCCAATTAAATCCCAGCCAAAACGTCTAAATTGGCCAAAAAAACCAACAACGTTTTGAATGGGTGTTTGCGGTTTTGATGAATCTCCTGTTTTTGGGTGATTGTATTGATCAGGATTATTCAATGGATCTTTCATCCCTCGGTAACCAGTCCTAAACCAAGTCGTCTTCGTTCTGCATCAATATGCAGAATCTTAACGGTCAGCAATTGACCGACCTTGAATAATTTGGCTGCATCGCTGTTGCCATAATATTCGGTAATTGATGAAACATGGATTAATCCCTCAATTCCTTCCGGCAGGCGGGCAAAAACGCCAAATCGTTGAATCGCCGTCACTTCAGCAGAAACGACGTCTCCTTTTTGGTGGTTTTCCTGCAAGGTATCCCAGGGGTTTTCGGTCAAGCGCTTGATGCTCAGAGCTATCCGCGCTGTGGATTCATTAACCTGCAGAACCATAACTTCGACAGATTGTCCAATGGCAAAAAAAGCAGAGGGCTGTTCCACTCTTCCCCAGGATAATTCAGAAACATGAACCAATCCTTCAACACCGCCAAGGTCAACAAATACACCAAAATCAGTTACATTGGTGACCAACCCAGTGGTATGCAAGCCAGGTTTGAGGGATTCGAATAAAAGCTTGCGTTTTCCCTCGCCTGCCTGTGCTGCTCTTTCAGAAAGGACAACCCGCTCACTGGCTGGCTCACATTCAATTACCTTTAAGCTAATTGTTTTGCCCTCGTATTTTGCCAGCTGTTCTTGCCGCTCATCATCATTGGTATCAGTGGGTAGATCCACAAGATGAGATACAGGAACAAATCCCTGGATTCCTTCCCCTTTAACCAATAAACCGCCGCGGTTGAATCCATAAACTTCCAGGTCAATGACTTCATCGCGAAGAAATATATTTTTAACACTTTCCCAATTGGTGCAGCTTCCATTTGAATTGGATTGGTTGTTCCTGGAATTGGCATCTGCCTTTTCTGAAACAATCGCATCTTCATCAGCCAGGACCGAAGCCCACCAACCTTCATCAGGTTCCGGGTTCATGCTGGAATTATTATATGACCCACTTTTTTCCCTCATCTTTACTGCTCCCTCCTGCATCGATACAAAAAACTACTCACTTTTTGATCCAATACATTTTAATTCCATTTGGACAATTGTATTGGTTATGACTTCAATCGCAACGCGTTGTTTCCGGTAAAGATCAGCCTCTGAAAGAGCTAATTTCATGGCGATTTCTTTGACTTTCTTTCCCTCGAGAAATTTTAACTCTAGGATATTATACAATAACCATTCGCCTGTGTACTTGCGATCTCCTGCGGGTTTTATTTGTTCAATGGCGTTTTTCAGCACACATCTCAACGCGTTGGCAGGGTTTGGCTCTTCTTCAGTAAGTTCCTGCTTAACGATCTCAAATTTCAACAATGGATTATCTGTCAATTTGGGACCGCCCCAATAATGGGTCAACGCATCTTTTACCGCCTGGGTTAATTCACTTTGCTTAATGGATGACTCAACCTGTAAAACACCTTTACGGTCGTATCGCCCGGCTGCGCGTAATTTTTGGATCAATTCTTCACGCGGATTAAGTCGTTCAAAAGTTCTGAAAAGGTTCTCCTGGGTTTGTCTGTCTCTTAAAACCATCGCAGATCGATCCACCAGTGTCTTGAGCGCCGCTGAATCATCCAACGACAGGGGAAACTCTCCCGCCAACTCATTGACACCCAAATATCCCAACAAGATATTCGCATCGCCGTTGCTGCCATTGCGAATGGGCAGGAGTATATCTTTATGCCAGATGATGGGATCATCATTTTCACCGGAACTCGAAATCAAGGTCTCGATTTCAGCCAATTGGTTTGCATAAATGTGATTATCACCGGTATGAATGACCATTGAAAGGCCTTCTTCATTTAACTCAAGCAAGTAAGCTCCAGATGCCTGTAAAAGATCACAAACAGCAGCCAGAACCATTTCAAGGAATTGTTTAAGGTCGCTCCGGGTTATGATGCGGTCTTCAAGACTTCTGATCATCAAGAAATCTTCTTCATCCCTGGCAAAAAAGATCCACTTTTCCAAATAAGGATAGAACATGGTGATGGCATATTCAGACACGAGGATCATCACCACCATGACAATGGGAACAAAAGCATTATAAGGGTTTCCAAAGGCCTGCCCAGCCCGGCGCACAATGGTGACTACTGCGAGTGTCAGAATGGCCGTAATTGCGCCTCTAAGCAGCCATTTAAACAACCTGCTTTTCACAACCCGGTCTGGCCAGGGCACGCCAAAGAAGGCTACAGCATACGCCATGACCACCAAGAACCCACCTAATAGCAGGTTGGTTAATGTGGCCAGGGTCCAGAAAACCAATTGCTGGCTTGCTGCAAAGTATGAGCCGTAGAGAAGGAACGGAAAAGAACCCACAGCCGGAGCCAATGCACTAACCGTAAGGTAAAGCATCCGTCGTTTACTGGACTGGGTGACCGTTCGACGGTAGGCACGGATGAAGTTGATCCATGACAGGACCATGATCACCACATAATAAACAGTAAATAACTCGGTTAAGAGTTTAGGCTCAAAATGAGGTGCCGGCGGTCGATCTACCACTAGTGGACCAAGGAACCAGGGTGTGGCCAGAAGAATGATCAATATGAGAGAAGTAAAATTGGTAACCCTGATGGCCCATTTTCGCCGCCAGCGTGAAGGTAGCCCGGTAGTCGCGAGTAAGGCATCTGAAAAATTTAAATAAGATGGAGGAAGCAGGATAATTCCCACCCACTGGATGCGCAGCCACATGTTGATGGTTTGCGTGGCAGTTGTGGTGGCGGTAAAAGACTCGGTTGAAAAAATGATGACCAAACAAAACATGATCCAGGCGAAAGACCTGGCAACTCGATCGCGCAAATTAAAAGATAACCCGTACAGCAAAAGTGAAAAGGCCGCAATGGCAATACCAGCCGTTAAGATCTGGCTGATCGTTCGTACTATGGATACGAGTCCGTCTACCAAGTTATCCAATAACCCGCTCTCTATCGAAATGTATATGAATAGAAAAACGCAATTTCACGATTACCAAAAAAACCATCCATGAATCCGCTATACACATAGCCCAATTTTTCAGCAAACGCAATGACAGCTTCATTTTTTATTGGCAGTTCCATCAGAATTCGATAAACGCCGTTGGCGCGCAACCAATCTTGAGCGGATAACAACAAAGCCGTGGCGACGCCCTGCCTTCTAAACGGTTCATCCACCACGAGATCCGTTATTCTTGCAGATTGTCGTTCGAGGATTTCAAGCGCCAGATATCCGCTGCGTTGATTTTCAATCCGGGCAACCAGGAACAAGTCTTTTTTAGTCCAGCAATCTGAGATGGCCGCCGGAGATCGGGGATACTCAAGTAAAAATGGCCGCGGTAACCGAATTCTTCGAAAACTGGCCTGGATTTGTCCATCCTCGTACAAATTATTCATCTGCCAGGTATGGGCTGTTTCGCTGGTGTGGGTCAGTTGTAACAGGGCTGGTATATCATTTGAAACAGCAGGACGAATATCAATGGATGGCATATTAATTCTGTTGAACAGCTTTTACTAATATTTTTATTTCACATTCCGGCAGTTTTTCCTGCTGGTTGGTGAAAACGACAATACGAATTTTGTAATCACCCGGGGTCAGATCTGCTGAATTCCATAAACTGCCAAACGGGGCATTTTCCACCACCTCGCGGCCAGCCAGGATTGGAATCCAATTATCTTGATCAATGGGTGAATATTCAATTTTAAAGTATCCCAGATTGGTAATATTGACTGTCCCGCTTAACTCCACTTGACCGCTTACGCCGTCACCATCGAGTGGATAGCTCCAGTTCACCTGATCGGGAACACAACCTTTGTTCAAGAAGGCACTAAGTGTCGGTATCAATCCTTGCGTGGTCGCTTCAACAGTGGGAGTCTCGACAAACAATGTCGGTTCGGCAGTCATATCCACGGTGGGCGTGGCCACCTGAAAAACACCAGGCACAGACGGGGTTACAAAGGTATTGATCACAAACAAGCCGATTGCCAATAAAGTACTAAAAAGCACAAGAGATAAACCCGCGTTAATTCTCCGCTGCGCAATCTCTTTCTCCAACCCAAACAAGGCTCTGGACCAATCGCGCCATGCCAGATAAACCTTTCTGACATAGATAAGAATTACTGCTCCAAGCAATATATAAAAAAGTATCTCGTATTGCGTGAGAAAACGTAAGATGTCATCCATTAATAACGTTTCACTACCAGACCGCCGCTATATTGGTTGATTAAACTCGGATGGAATCAAGCACACCTTTGATCAGTGTGGTTAATTTTGGCACGATCAAAGATCCTGCTGCCAGAACCTCTTCATGGGTGGTTTCTGTATTTCCATCCAGGTTGGCTTTGTTACTGATGCCTGAAAAAGCCAGCACTCTGGTTCTGCCATGCCTGGCAACTATTGCCTCGGGCACAGTGGACATGCCCACTGCATCCGCACCAATGCCGCGCAAAAAGCGCAAATCAGCGGGGGATTCAAATGATGGACCTGAAAGGCAAACATAGACGCCTTGATGTAGTTGTATCTTGTTTTTCCTGGCAATATCTACCGAAAGTTTGATCAACTCACGGTCATAAACCTGGCTCATATCAGGGAAGCGTTCTCCAAAATCATCGAGATTGGGTCCCCGCAGGGGATTCAATCCGGCCATGCCAATCAAACCGATATGATCGTTCAAGGCCATCACATCACCCGGCTGATAATCAGGGTTGATCGCCCCTGCCGCGTTGGTGAGGATGATGGTCCCAATTTTCATGCGCTGCATCACCCTGATAGGCAAAGTGACATGATCCATGGTGTAACCTTCATAATAATGCGCCCTGCCCTGCATGACCATTACCGGCACACCTGCCAGTAAACCAATCACCAGTCTGCCGGCATGCCCGTGGATGGTGGAAACCGGCCAGTTGGGTATATCTGAATAAGGGATAACAACGGGGTCAATCACCTCGTCTGCAAGCCCACCCAGACCTGAGCCCAGTACAAGCGCAACTTGCGGCGCAATTTTTTGCTTCTTTGTGATAACCTGTGCGGCTTGATCAATATCATTGATAGTCACAAAAGGGTTCATAATACCTCATAATTTTCAAGTAATGGCTAAGAATTAATTATACCCGATTTGAAAAACCTTACTTCCAAACCAATTAATTGTTCAGACAACTTTCAACCAGTTAGGCCAAAACCTTTGCTAAAGCATCCAGGGTTTGCTGCACCCCTGCATCATCCACCCAAGCGTGAGTAACAAGACGCAAACGCCGTTCGGCGACTGGGCTGACCTTGATACCTTCTGATGCTAACTTTTTGGTTAACTCAGCTGCATTACCTTTGACTTCAGCACTCAGGGAGGGAAACACCATATTCGTTTGCGGTAATCCCATTTCAAAGTGGATTCCAGGTAGTTTGCCCAACCCTTCTGCCAATTCGCGCGCGCGCCGGTGGTCTTCAGCCAAGCGGTCCACCATGCTGTCAAGCGACACAAGACCTGCAGCAGCCAGAACACCAGCCTGACGCATCCCGCCGCCCAGCATTTTGCGAATCCGCCGCGCCTTGGCAATGAATTCGCGCGAACCGCACAGTACGGATCCAACCGGAGCGCATAACCCCTTGCTCAAACAGAAAGTGACACTGTCTGCTTCTTTTACCAACTCTTTGACGTTGATATTTAAAGCTACAGATGCATTAAAGATCCGTGCGCCGTCAATATGGAGCTTCATCTCGTGATGATGGGCGATTTTTGCTACCTCATTGGTGTATTCCTTCGTAAGGATTACACCGCCGCAGCGATTTTGGGTATTCTCAAGGATGACCAGTTTGGAGATGGGATGGTGTACATCATCCGGTCTGATCGCACCTAAAATGTCATCAATTCTCAATGTACCATCCGCCTGGTTGGGCAGCGTGTGCGGGAAAACTCCTCCCAGCGCTGAAATGCCGCCGCCTTCAAACGAAAAGGTATGACCCTTGTCGCCCATGATGGCTTCATCACCGCGTTGACAATGCACCAAGACTGCAATGAGATTTCCCATCGTACCTGATGGGACGAACAAGCCTGCTGCTTTACCCAATCTTTCTGCCGCGGCTTCTTGCAGTAGGTTGACATTGGGGTCTTCTCCATATACATCATCACCCACTTCGGCGTGTGCCATGGCTTCGCGCATCTCAGGTGTCGGTTTGGTAACAGTATCAGAACGTAGATCAACGATATTCATTTTGTTCTCCAAAATCAACGCAAGAAGTCTAGTACCGCCAGCAGTTCAGGTGGCAAAGGTGCTTCAAAGGTTCTGGGCGTCTTTTCGCCGGGAAGGGTGATTTTTAATTTGGCGGCATGCAAGAAATGCCTTTTGATTTCAACCGAGGGATGGCTGCGTCCATAAACGGTGTCGCCGGTGATCGGGCATTTTAAGAACGCCAGATGAAGTCTGATTTGGTGTGTTCTACCTGTCTCTGGATGAGCTTCCAACAAGGTGTGTTCTCTAAACGATTCAAGGGTGCGGTATTCGGTGACAGACGCCCTGCCCTTCATTTCAGAGACTACTGCCATTTTTTTACGATGCGAGGGATCACGTGCGATGGCAGCTTCGACCCGACCGGTTGGGGTGGGCGGTTTTCCATCCACCAGGGCGATGTAAATTTTTTCAACTTTGCGTGATTTAAACTGCTCTTGAAGCCAGCGGTGAGCATTGTCATTCTTGGCAATCACAATCAGTCCGGAAGTTTCCTTATCCAGACGATGCACAACCCCGGGTCTTAACTCCCCGCCGATCCCTTGCAGGTCGGTGAACCGGGCCAGGGCAGCATGCACAAGGGTGCCGGTATCATGGCCGGCAGCAGGATGCACCACCATGCCGGCAGGTTTATTAATAACCGCCAGGTCGCTGTTTTCAAAAATAACATCCAGATCAATTTTTTCGGGGACCAGTTCGCTGCTGACATTCTCTGGCAGCAAGATCTCAACAACATTTCCTGGTTCAACCACAAACCCCGTTTTCGTAACGGCTTGTTGATTGACCAATACAACGCCTTCCTTAATCAAAGCCTGCAGACGTGAACGCGAATAATCGGGAAGCTTTAGCGCCAAATATTTATCAAGTCTGTCGCTATCCTGATCAAGGACTTTAAAGGCCAAACGGTTTAAGCTCAACTCTCGCTTCCAGTTTCATTTACAGGTTCTTCCAATTTAGCGGCAGCAGCCTTTTTCTTTTCAGCGCGATCTTGCCACCAGACCGCAATCAATAAAATGATCACACCCACCGTGATGGATGAATCCGCTACATTAAATATTGCAAAGTTGCCAACAGAAATGAAATCAGTGACACGGCCGAAGAAAATACGGTCAATCAGGTTGCCGACAGCGCCTGCCAATTGCAGTGACAGGGCGAAACGGATAACTTTTTCCTCTTTAGGGATTTGAGGATAATAATAGATGATCACACCTGAAACAATCACAGCCAACGCCATAAAAATAGGGTTGCCGTTTTTGAATAAACCAAATGCCGCACCAGTGTTGTGGATATATAACAACCGGGCATATGGCATCATCCAATCCCAGGGAGCCCAGGTTTCACCGTAAACCATGTACTTTCTGATAAAAAACTTGGTGAGCTGGTCAACGATCACAATCAACGTTGCGATAAGTAACAACCAGCGAATTGACTTTAAAAATTTCTTCAAAAGAACCTCCAACCGAAGATAACAAGATCACTATTCAATAAATGCATGAATAATTGTTTAATGTAAGAAAATAATTATTCTTTCACTAATCTGTAATTTTACCTTATTTTTTCATCCCCCTTGTTATGGTTCATTTTCCGCTAAAACGACAAAACTTTATCAGCTTCCACCGTCCAATTGCATAATTGACTCATAGTACTAATTTCAACACCTTCAATCAAGGGGATATCGCGAATTCCTCGAGCGTCAGAACAAGAACCACAGGCTTTCACTTTGGCTCCTTTGCTGATGACTGCTTTCACCATCCGCTCAATATTATAAAAACCTTGCGGCGTGTTTTGATTGGGGAGCGCACAGGTGACTGCATCTGCCATTAAAAAGATATTGACCTCAACATTTTCGGTGTGTTCTTTTTGTAAAGCCATCGCCATGCGAAAGGCATTATAGGCTTTCTCAGTACCATATGGGGCATCGTTGATGATAAACAACAGTTTCATTTTCCGTCTCCTTTTTAAATATGCTTGATTCCCGGTTTCTTTCCCAAAATCCCATAATGGTAAGGAGGAAGATCTATAAATGGTTTACGCAATTCAAAGCCTGCTTCGATCATCCATGACTGGCACTGTTCAGGTTTTGGGCGGATATCCATTGAAGGCCCACGTGGTGTGCTAGGATCATAATTCCAATGAATCACGGCAGCTTTGCCTTCGGGGGCCAATACCCGATAAGCCTCGAGCAGAATGGCTGTCGGATTTTCTGCATGCAGAATATTAAAAAGCATGACAAAATCGGCAAAATCCGAATTCAAGCCCGTTCCTTGTACAATAAAGTCCCTGAGAACACAATGAACCTTATTTAACCCTTTATCTTTTGCTCTCTGCTGGCATTCATCAAGAAAAGTTTGATTGTTATCCAATGCAAATACATCACCTTGAGAAATTTCAGCTGCCGGGATGGAAAATGTACCATACCCACAGCCAAAATCTATTATGGTTTTATCTTTATGAGATAAATCAAAAAAAGCCAGAACCGCATCTGGATCAAAAAATGATTCCCATTTCGCTAATTCTGGCATTCCGCTTTCACGAATATTCATGATGGGGTCCTTTTTTTCATAAGTCTTCATTTTTTCTAAAGAAGAAAGCGACAAAATATGTGCACAAGAAAATCATAATAATTGTATCGTTATTTATGAGTCTGCCTTATTCCTAATTGAGACTCGGTTGGACGGAAAATTTAAACCTATGAATATCAATAGCAAAAATAAACAAATCCTCCTGTTGTGAACCAAAGTCAATTGCTTACAAAGACAAACTGGCAGTAATATTTACTGCCAGCTCTGATTTTCTTCTAATAATTTAAAGTATTGCGTGTGGAGCCTTCAAATACAGGTTACATATGGGTCTCCGGTCTTAAGGTGCATTGGGCTCAGGAGCTTGATATCGATTCCGCAGAACAAACTTTTTCATCAAGTCCGCATCAGGTGTTGTAAATTTAAGGATTTGCCCCCATGAAGTCATCGCCAAGGGAACTTCCATTGTGGACCAGGGAAAAGCAATCAATTTGGTTTTTCCGGTTTCATCCATTACTGTTTGAATGGTTTGTTTAAGCGCGTCACAATCTGTGCCTGAAATCTGGCAGTTATACCAGAAGATCACATATCCATGTTCAAGGCTGTGCACCAAATAACCTTCAGGGTATTTGGGTAAGGTGGCAAGATCAGATTCTAGATAAAATTTTTCAGAAAAATCGGTTTCATAATGTGTTCCACCTGCTGGTGGGTTCGAATTATAAGGGCCGGCTGGAGTGTCGTTAGGAACATGTGCGCTTGAGGTAATCAGAACTGGATCCCCCATTAAACCACCAAGATTATCAGATTTTATGAAAGTGATAATAAGGAGTATTGCTACAGCTATCACACCGACACTTAATCCTCCATAGATCAAGAACTTGTTAGTTTTTTGTTTCTTCATTTCTATATCACGTTTTGAGGGTTGAGTTGATTTTGCCATGGTTGAGTCTCACGATTCGTTAGGTAATATAAATATAAATAATTGTATATTTACGATAATAATACTCTTATTATTCTCTTTTGTCCATTTTTATTAAATCATGTACAGATAGAAGTTTTTTGAATAACCACTCTAGTTGTAGTATTAAAGAAACATCCCCGTTTGCTATCAAGCATCGGGGGATGTAAACCAGTTTGGAATATTGCTTAGCTTTCAAGTCTTGTTGGACAGAAAACCTTAAGGTCGAAGGCTAAGCTTTCTTTAATCCTATACTTACTTTTTCTCCATCAAATTCATCATCAAATTTCGCTGCATCTGAAGGGGCTTCGCCAGTTATCATTTCAACCGTAAGTGTTTCAGTCTTGATATAAGCGGCAAAGGCTTTGACCGCTTCATCCAAACCGGATGTGGCTTTGTAATAGAGAATGATACGGTCAGCGATCTCAAGATCAGCGCTCTTACGCAAATCCTGCACCCGGCGCACAAACTCGCGGGCCAACCCCTCCTGCACCAGCTCGGGGGTCAATTCAGTCACCAAAGCAGCCAGATAAGCACCTTCAGAAGCCACGGCGTATCCTTCCCTGGCCTGGATGCGCACTTCCACTTCTTCCGGCAGCAGCATCAGCTCCTCGCAATTGACTACTACAGCAATCGAATCTCCAGCCAGTAATTTTTGAGCATACTTTTCGGGTTCC
This sequence comes from uncultured Anaerolinea sp., assembly GCA_964597505.1. Lineage (GTDB taxonomy): Bacteria > Chloroflexota > Anaerolineae > Anaerolineales > Anaerolineaceae > UBA6107. Next base: position 378,749 of record CAZQXI010000001.1, read on the forward strand.
AATTCCAACACAACCTTGCGAATTTCTGGATAGCGGCTGCCGTATTTCTGACCCAACTGCTTGGACTGTGGATTAAGTGAGTAGCTTACCGCCTCTGACGCTGAGTTCAATGACCTCACCGTTTTTACATTTAACTCATCTTCAAGCAGGTCAGCATATTCGCTCAAAACGGAGACTTCCTCGCGGTTACCAACTGCAAATGCCGCTTCAGAAAGTGGCTGGCGAACCTTGCGGTTGGCCTTGTTGCGGGCAGCGTGTCCAAGTGAGGTAAGCCTCATTACCAGGCTCATATCCCGGTTCAATTTTTCATTGATCCTTGCAGGATCATAATTCGGCCAGGGCATCAGATGTACGGAATCTGGCAGGCCTTCTTCAACCGAACCCACCAGGTTCAAGAAGAGCTCATCCGCGATGAAGGGCATGGTGGGCGCGAGAAGTTTACTCACGGTCACGAGCGCTTCATATAATGTGGCATAAGCGGCTTGCTTGTCGGTATCCGAACCGCTCTTCCAGAAACGGCGGCGGGAGCGTCTCAAATACCAGTTCGAGAGCTGATCGACAAACTGTTCAATCGGACGGGTGGCTCCGATCACATCATACGTTTCAAGCGCCTGGGTGACATCTTTCACCAAGGTATGCAGTGAAGAAAGCAGCCACTGATCGAGCAAACTGTATTCGATCTTGGCGTTCTTGTCTGGTTTCCAGCCATCCAGGTTAGCGTAGGTCACAAAGAAGGAATAGGTATTCCACAAGGTTAGCGTAAAGTTGCGGAGCACTTCACCAACCAGGTCACTCGAGAAACGGCGTTCCTGGCCTGGAGGACTGGCGGTATAGAGATACCAGCGCATGGCATCCGCGCCGTTTTTGTCGAGTACTTCCCAAGGAGAAACCACGTTTCCGCGGGTTTTTGACATCTTCTGGCCCTGACCATCCAGGATCAGACCCAGGCAGATCACGTTTTTATAAGATGGCGAGTCAAACAGCAAAGTGCTGATGGCATGCAGTGAATAGAACCAACCACGGGTTTGATCCACGGCCTCGCAGATATAATCAGCCGGGAACTGTTCTTTGAATTTCTCGACATTTTCAAACGGATAATGCCATTGAGCATAGGGCATGGATCCAGAATCAAACCAGACATCGATCAACTCGGGAACGCGGCGCATGCGTTTTCCGCAGTCGGGGCATTTCAGGGTGATCTCATCCACATACGGGCGGTGCAGGTCTGAATTGGTCAGGTCGCGTCCGGCCTTTTCTGAAAGTTCGGCCACTGAGCCGATGCAGGTCTGGGTGTTGCACTCTTCACATTCCCATACCGGCAGCGGAGTACCCCAATAGCGTTCGCGTCCCAGCGCCCAGTCTATATTATTGGCCAGCCAGTTACCGAAGCGGCCCTTTTTGATATGTTCAGGGTACCAGTTGATCTGCTCATTAATCTCTACCAACCGCTCTTTGAATTGGCTGGTGCGGATATACCAGGTGGGGCGAGCATAATACAACAAAGGAGTGCTGCAGCGCCAGCAGAAGGGATAGGTGTGGGTATAAATCATAGACTTAAAGAGCAGGCCGCGTTCATCCAAAGTCTTGGTGATAAGGGGATCAGCGTCTTTAACAAACACCCCTGCCCAGGGTTTGACTTCAGTGATAAATGTGCCATCTGGCGCCACTGTGCATAACACTGGCAGGTCATTTTCAAGCGAGACCTGCATGTCATCCTGGCCAAAGGCTGGGGCTATATGCACCAAACCTGAACCATCTTCGACGGTAACAAACTCGCCCAGGATCACATAATGGGCTGGCTTTTCGGTCGGCAAAAAGGTAAACAACGGGTTGTATTTCTTGCCTTTGAGCTGCTTTCCTTTGAAACGCTCCACCACAGTCACAGATTCTTCACCAAACACTTTTTCGACCAACGCCTGAGCAAGGATCAAGCGTTCGGTGCCACCTTCGGGTAAATTGCGTTCAACGGTAACATAATCCACATCCGCACCGGCAGCCACAGCCACGTTGGCCGGCAGCGTCCAGGGGGTGGTCGTCCAGACCAACAAGGAAGTACCCGGGGCATCCACCAGGGGCATGCGCACAAACAGCGAAGGTTCACTGACCTCTTTGTAGCCCTGCGCCACTTCATGGTCAGAGAGCGGTGTTCCGCAGCGCGGACAGTAAGGAACTACTTTGTAACCCTGGTAGAGCAGATCGCGATCCCAGAAATTCTTCAGGATCGACCAAATCGATTCGATGTATTCATTTTTATAAGTGATATAAGCAGTATCGAGATCCACCCAATATCCAATGCGATCGGTTAACTTCTCCCAATCTTTGATATAGGTGAAGGCAGATTCCCGACAAAGCTCATTGAATTTGCCGATGCCGAATTCTTCAATATCTCGCTTGTTTTTAAACCCAAGTTTCTTTTCAACTTCAATCTCAACTGGCAGGCCGTGAGTATCCCAGCCGCCGCGGCGGGACACGTGGTATCCCTGCATGGTTTTGTAGCGCGGAAAAATATCTTTGAAGGCGCGGGCTAAAACGTGATGAACACCTGGTTTGCCGTTGGCCGTGGGAGGTCCTTCGAAAAACACGTATTCCTTGCCATCTTTACGAAGATCCATGCTCTGGTGAAAAACGTCGTGTTTTTTCCAGTGTGCCAGCACATTATCTTCCATCTGGATCACATCCAGCTTTGGTAAAACAGGTTTAAACATACTACCTCCAAGAATAAAAAAATCCCCTCCCAAATCAGGGACGGGAAAAATTCCGCGGTACCACCCTGCTTCTCACAAATGTGAGCGCTCGGTCAGGTGCGTCAAATTCGACAGACCTGCTTCAGGATAACGGTAGAAGGCACCGGTTCACTTACAGGCGGAAAGTCCGCGTTCAGGTCACAGCTCCGGAAGGATTTTCAGTTTCATTCTTCTGCCTGGCTCTCACCATTTCCAGGTTCGCTTGAGAAAGAAAAGAAACCTACTCGTTTCCATCATCACTTTGCGCTATTATCCCACAAAAAAACCAAAAAATCAAACATAAAGAATCAATAAAAAAAATAAGATACATTTTTTTACATAAAAATTACAGCATTTTTTCCGCTGAAAATGTACCTTATATGTTGTGATGTATAAAACCACGAATTATATCTTTTGGCCTTATTACATAAGAAGGTAGGGCAAGTTTTTCGAATGTTCATTGACGTAGACAACAGGGTTTTCGAAGATATTATCTATCACAGTCAGGATGGTATTTGGTCTGTAGATGACAAGTACCTAATTTCAGCCATCAATCCTGCTGCTGTCGATCTATTGAATAGGGCCTTCGGTGTCACTTTCTCAATCGGAACCAATGTCAGCGAATATAAACATATTTCGCATCTAAAACCTCTTCTCACAAATTTGGAAGACGCGCTCAAAGGCAAGAAATTTACTGATCAGGAATCTGTATTTATCTCTGAAGGTGAAAGAGTTTTTGAGACTTCTTTTTCACCCATCAATAAAGATGATCAGGTGATCGGAGTATCGGTCATTTCACGTGAAATCACCGAACTCAGTTATTACACCCGGTTGGGCAAATCCAAATTCCGTGAACTTCAAGTCTTGAACACACTCTCCTCAAAAATTGCTCAAGCCCATACCGTGGATGAGATGTTCGACGAATGTACACGCATTGTTCGTGAAAGTCTGGCTCCTGCCCGCTGCTGGTTTATGTTCCTCGACAAGAAAAGCGGGGTACTTTGCAGACACCGCAGCAGTTATTACGACGCGACCGATTCAACCCAGATCATCATCCGCATGGATCGCGGCATCACAAGCTGGGTTGCAAAAAACGGCATCTCCAAGTTTGTTCCTGATACCAGCGTGGATCCCGATTACTTTGAAGTGGATATTGATACGCGTTCAGAGTTATGCGTTCCGATCATCGTCGCGGATGAAGTTTATGGGGTCATCAACCTTGAAGCCAGCACGGTTAATGCGTTCGCTGCTGAAGATGAACAATTATTAAAAACCATTGCCAATCATATCGCTTCATCCATTGAGCGTATTAACCTGTTCGAGAAAACTGAGCGGACTTCTCGTGAGATGAGCGCGTTGTATAAAACAGCACTGGTTACGAGCAACGAACTGGATTCCAATGTGCTCGTCAAACGGTTGTACGAACAAATTTTGGAATTCTTCAAACCTGACACCTTCCTTCTGGCATTATACGACCACAAGACACACGAAATGGAATTGTTGATGGCGGATGCCACAGGCAATAAACTTCCTGAGTTGACCAACAAGCAGCTTACCGTCAAGGAAACCGGATTGATGAACTGGGTTATGAAAACACGTCAAACCCTCATCACTCAGGAACTGCGGGTGGATAAACTGCCTGAAGTGGCCATTTATGAAGAAAAAGACAACTTTGGTTCCTGGCTTGGAACCTGGTTGGTGGGTCGCGATCACCTGCTCGGAGCTATTTCGATACAGTGCCATAGACCCAACGCCTTTGATGAAGAACACAAACAATTGCTTGTTTCCATGGCCGGTCAGGTAGCCGTTGCGCTTGAAAATGCTCGCCTTTTTGAAGCCGAGAATCAACGCATTAAAGAACTGGCGGCCATTTCAACCTTGTCTCTTGCCATGCGCGAAGCCCGCGACCGCAAGGAATTACTTTCGATCTTATTGGATGAATTGACTAAAACCGTTCAGGCTGATGCAATCGCCCTGGTTACCAAGGATTCCATCACCCATCAGCAATTCAGCGAAGTTGCCACCGGCAGGTGGGCACTCACGTCCAATAACACAATTCCTGATGAATTAGTCATCTCTGACGCTGTCTGGAAAAGCACATCACCCGTAATGTTCAATAACGTCAGTACAGATGAGCAATTATCTGCATCTACATGGATGAAAGAAATTGATTCCATCATTGGCCTGCCTCTATCACTTCAAGGTGAAACCATTGGTATTCTATGGCTTGGACGTAAAGAAGCTTTTTCAGATGAAGAAATTCGTATTCTAACGGCTTTGGCAGATATAGCCGCATCGGCTATCCGCAGGACGACACTAAACGATCAAACCACCCGCCAGCTTCAACAGCTTGCGTCTCTGCATGATATTGACCTTGCCATCACCGGCAGCTCAGACATCAAGGTCACACTTGATTTCCTACTTGGAAGCGCCCTCACCCAGCTTGAAATGGACGGCGCGATTATCCAATCTCTCAATCCATTCTCACAAACGCTCAACTGCATCACCAGCCGCGGCATTTATGACACCCGTATTTTGCGCAGCTTCAGCCGCATGGGAGATGACCTGGCCGGTATCTGTGCACTTGAACGCAGATTGATGCAGGAACCCAATCTTGAAAAAGCCGCCCTGTATTCTCCGCGGGCACGATTATTCCGCGATGCAGGTTTCAACTCCTACTACGCCATCCCCTTGATCGCCAAGGGACAGGTGAAAGGAGTGCTCGAAGTCTTCAGTCAATCTCCCTTCAAAGTGACCGGTGATTGGATCAACTTCTTCACCATGCTTTCGACCCAGGCAGCCATCGCCATCGATAATGGTGAGTTGTTTGATAATCTACAACGTTCCAACATGGATTTGATGGTGGCTTACGACAGCACCCTTGAAGGTTGGGCAAGTGCGCTTGAGTTACGCGATGAAGAAACCGAAGGTCATGCCCGCCGTGTCACTGAAATGACCGAACGTCTTGCGCTGGCAGTCGGTGTACAAGGTATGGAATTGAACAACATCCGCCGCGGCGCGCTGCTGCACGATATTGGCAAAATGGGCATTCCAGATCAAATTCTACTCAAACCCGGTCCGTTGAATGATGAAGAGTGGAAGGTCATGCGCACCCACCCTGAACTGGCATATAAACTGATTGCGCCAATTTCATTCCTGCGACCAGCCATAGATATTCCCTACTGTCATCATGAAAAATGGGATGGCTCGGGTTATCCTCGCAAATTAAAGGGTGAAGACATCCCCTTAAGTGCCCGACTCTTTGCGATCATTGATGTTTGGGATGCGCTTTCATCAGACCGCCCCTACCGCAAGGCCTGGGATGAAAAAAGAGTCTACGAGCACTTGCTATCTCAATCCGGATCGCATTTTGATCCATCCATTTTGAAAGTCTTCCTTAACCAGGTCATGGGAAAATAAAATAATTCCAACAACTAATATTAGTCCCCGATTTTCAATAAAATCGGGGACTTGTCTTATTTAGCGTCACATAATCCATTTAATCATAAAACAGCGGAAGCGGATCGCAGCTGGTATCACTAAAAACATGGGCTTTGAAAATTCTTACCTTGGCCATCTCAAAACTCTCACGGCTGCTGGCATGCAGGGTGAACAACGCGTCGCCCTTGTTAACTTTGTCGCCAACTTTGCAATGTATGATGACGCCCACGGCATGATCGATCAGATCTTCTTTCTTCTTGCGGCCTGCTCCCATATCAACAGTGGTCTCGCCGATTTCCTTGGCATCGATCCACTTTAAGTAACCGTCCACAGGAGCATTAATGGTTTCAATCACAGGCGCAAGCGGCATTTTTTCTGGATGGTCCACAAATGATATATCCCCGCCCTGGTTGGTCACCATTGAGCGGAATTTCTGCCAGGCTTCGCCGCTGGTGAGCGTTTTTTCAACAAGCGATCGCGCTTCAGCCAGGTCTTTTGCTTTGTCACCGATCACCAGCATGTGAGACGCCACATGCAGACAATGTTCAGTGAAATCAGCAGGCCCTTTGCCATGCAGCGTGTCAATGGCTTCCTTGACTTCCAAGGCGTTTCCAACTGCGCAGCCCAGGGGTTGGTTCATTTCTGAAAGCAGGGCAATCACTCTGCGACCGCTTAAATTACCAATGGAAACCATCAGGTGTGAAAGTTTTCGGGCTTCATCCAGATTTTTCATGAAAGCGCCCACACCGATTTTCACATCCAACACTATGGCTTGAGCGCCGCCAGCGATCTTTTTGCTCATGACCGAAGAGGCAATTAACGGGATAGAATCCACCGTACCGGTGACGTCACGCAATTTATAAAGTACACCATCCGCGGGCGCCAGGTCTCCACTTTGTCCGGCTAACACCAGCCCGGTGTCGCGCAGCAAGTGGATGAATTCGTCACGAGAGAATGAGGTTCTAAAACCGGGAATGGCTTCTACTTTATCAAGTGTACCGCCGCTGAAACCCAACCCACGCCCAGACATCTTGCCTACTGGTAGTCCGCAAGCCGCCACGAGGGGTTCGACCACGAGTGTGGTTTTATCGCCTACGCCGCCGGTGGAATGTTTATCCACTTCAATGGGTACCACGTGGCTTAAATCCAAAACTTCGCCTGAGTTGGCCATGGCCAGGGTGAGATCGGTGGTTTCTCTTTCGTTCATCCCATTAAGCATCACAGCCATCAGCCATGCCGCCGCCTGGTAATCAGGTATTGTCTTGCTTACCAACCCGTCAATAAAAAATTGAATTTCTTCTTTGGATAATTCAAGCTTATCGCGCTTTTTGATTATTATATCGACTACATTCATGATCACTCCTGATACTGAATGGCAAATTGTCTGACAATTGTACTCTATTCACCAAAAAAAAAGAATCCGGAAAACCGGATTCTTTTTACTCAGCTAATTCTTGGGCGAGATGGTCACTTTGCGGTAGGGTTCGTCACCCATACTCTCGGTAATCACCTCAGGATGATTTCTGAGTTCAAGATGGATCACACGCCGTTCATTGGCAGGCATGGGTTCGAGCACCTGCCGTCTGCCGGTCTGAATTGCCTGTTCGGCCATCTTGCGACCTAACTGCCTGAGCTGGCGATCGCGGCGTTTGCGATAGCCCTGCACGTCAATCATCATTGGAACCCAGCGGCCCAATTCTTTACTGACGATCAGGCTGGCAATGTATTGCAATGCATTTAAGGTTTCTGATCTTCGACCGATCAAAATACTCAAATCATTTCCCTGAATGTCGATCAGGATGATGCGTTCATCTTTATCATCCTCGGGTGCAATATAACAGGGTTCCACCACCGCCTTCACACGCATGCGTTCGAGCAGTTCAACCACAACGGTCTTTGAAACTTTAAGAGCCTGTTTTTCATCTTCTGAAAGAGCGCTAGCATCAATGCTTTTTGACTCACGGTACTCAACCATCTCTCCAACCGGTGCGGAAGAGGTGCTTGAGGAAGCTTGTTGTTTGGGTTCTTCTGCTTTTTCAGGTTCCGATTTGATGGTCAAACGCACACGAGATTGTCTTCCACCAATGCCTAATAGCCCGCGAGACCCTGCATCCAGTATTTCTACTTCTACCATATCTTCGCTGATACCTAATTGTTTTAGTCCATTGGCAATGGCTTCGTCTGTAGAAGGTGCAATTACTTCAAGAGTAGTTTTTTCCTGGGGCATATTTTGTCTCGATTCTCTGCTATCAGGGTTTTTTAAGTTCAGTTTTCTTCAACCAAGGGAAGATATTTCCCCAATAAATTTTACCAGTAATCGCGTATTGCAAGATTTGGATCACATTGGATACTACAAAGTATAGTGCCAAACCGGCAGAAAGGGTATAAGATAACCACCCCATCAAGACTGGCATGTAAAGATTCATCATCTTGGTCATCATTGCACCCTGATCATTGGCACCCGGTTGCGGGGGTGGTGCAATAACCTTGGATGAAATGAAAGTGGTGATCACCACAATAATGGTCAAAATGGGAATACCAAAGCTGATACCAGGGATATAGAGTCGTTCTGGTTGTCCCAATTCCATCCATAAAAATTGAGTATTAAGGGGAATCAGATCAGGGATGTTCAAGAAACCAGGATAGATATGTCTGGTTAATTTGAGCAGGTCCAAAGGTGCTGACGCAATGCTCTGGATCAAAGCCTGATAAAGACCAATAATGATCGGGAACTGCAGTAAAGTCGGTAAACAGGAAGAAAGGGGATTGATCTTTAACTCTTGATACAGTTTCATCTGTTCCTGAGCTAATTTCTCTTTATCGCCTTTGTATTTTTCTTGAATATCCAGGTAACGCTTATTCTTCTGCAGCTCTTGCATAGCCTGGGCACCCTTGATCTGTTTGGCAGTCAATGGGTACAAAATAACCCTGGTTAATGTGGTGAATAAAATGATTGCAACACCAAAGTTGCCAACCATCATGTAGATCCACAAAAGCAGGTTAATAAACGGTTTGATAATAATGGTATCCCACATGGTTATGCCATCCTTATTTCTTGGCGGTGGTGTAAACCCAACTCTGTTTGACGTCAGTATCGAACGCAACGAGAGGATTATCACCCAAAGTGGCAACTACAACGAATAAATTGCCATTAATTGAAAGGTTTGAATAGATCTTGCCACCAACGGTCTTGGTTCCAAGATTGGAACCATCCAAACCAATGGTGATAATGTCGCCATTCTCTTTACCAAACACAATTCCATCGGTTACGACAACGCCAGAACCAACAATTCCAGACTCCACGTTAATGGAATCTAAAATGGAACCATCGGCGGCATCGAGGATATTGATGATACCGGTTTGGTCACCGAAATATAATTTTCCCTCAACCAAATTCGCGGCTGCCCAAATACCACCAGCCACTTTGGTTTCCCAAAGGACAGTTCCTCTTTCGCTGTCAACAGCGAAATAATCTCCGTCGAGATTGCCAATATAAATGACACCATCAACAAGAGTCGGACGAGCCACAAGGGAAGCCTTGAGGTCGGTTTTCCATCTTAGAACACCGGTGGCAAGGTCAACAGCATAAAGGTAATGATCAAAATTGGGAGCATAAACCAGAGTGCCGTCACTTGCTGGTTGAGCCCAGAAGGGTTTTTCAGCAGAAAAAGCCCACAGCTTTGTACCATCGAGGTCTAAAGCATAAAGTGAGTTATCAGCATTTGGGGCAATAATGGTTTCACCAACTACCAATGGGGAATCAATGTATTTACCCTTCGCACCGGTAAATTGCCAGTTTTGGGTTACTCCATCGCGGCTGTTGATGCTGGTAAGCAGGTTACCTGCATCTGCGATTATCAATTGATCACCCGCAAGCACTGGTGCGGCAAGGAATGATCTATTTGCAGTCACCTTTTCTGGATAAGTCCAGATATTGGCGCCGTTATCCAATCTTAAGGCGACCACTTTTGTTCCATCAGCAAAATAAACTGCTGAATCTGTGACTGTTGCCCCGCCCCAACTGGTGGCAGTCGAGTTACCACCGGTACATGATGTTAAGGCGATTGCGAGTACAGATATTGCCACAACAACTATCAGTATTTTATTTTTCATTCTTTAGCTTTCCCTTTATTAATTGGGGTCTCTTCATTATATCTTGAATTTTTTCGCTTAAGGGACCGGATCAAACCCACCAGCATTATACGGATTGCAGCGCAGCACACGCCAAATTGCCATGCCGGTTCCCTTTATGGCACCGTATTTGTAAATAGCCTGATATCCATAATGTGAGCAGGTCGGATAAAATCTACACGTATCCGCTGGCAAAGCCGGTGAGATTGCCTTCTGGTATCCCCTGATCAACCCTAAAAGAATGAATCTGGGAATGTTTCCAATTTTGAATGGTAAATCTCTTAAGCGAGGTTCTACAACCTCAACTTGTTGGTCTTCCTGCATCATAGTCATCCGGACCGATCAATTCCGCTCTATTCAATAACTGCTTCACTGCAATTTTAAGTTCAACAGGCGTCGCGTTAGTAATAGGTTCGCGGGCAATCACCAATATGTCTGAAGGTTTTAATAAAAACGGGAGGAATTCTGAAAAAGCTGCTCTTAACCGGCGCTTGGCGCGGTTTCTGACAACCGCATTTCCAATTCTTTTTCCTGTAATAATTCCAGCCCGCGAATTTTCAGCTTCACCAAGAGCTACTTTTAACACTGCAAGCGGGTGCGTATAAGTCTTGCCTAAATGACGCACCCGCTTGAAGTCAATCGCTCGGGTAATTCGAAACTTGGGTTTCACCCATCAACCTGCCTACTCTCTTCTGCAATTAGGTTCATCAGAAACGAGTTCAAGGCTAGCCTAAATGGTCCGTAATTACCAAGGAATCCTTTTTACATGGTTATTCATCGTAACCGTTAACTTTTGACGACCTTTTGCACGGCGTCGTTTTAATACTTCTCGTCCGTCGGCTGTCGCCATACGAGATCGAAATCCATGCACACGTAAGCGGCGGCGAATTCTCGGTTGGTATGTCCTTTTGGTCATGCTGTGTTCCTCTCAATCACTGACTTTTTTGAATGCAAAGTCGAATTATACCTTAACGTTTCGACTTGGTCAAAGACTATTTAAGCTATTCTGCAATACCCAATAAATCTGCCAATTGCCTGGCGCCATCTGTATCTGTAATTGCCAGGACCTCATCTTCCACCATCAGGGTGGTTGTTCCACGCGGCAATACGATCTCCCCTTTGCGGATGATGGCGGCAACCACACAATTGGTTGGTAGATTTAGATCTTTAATGGCCATGCCGCAAACTTTCGATTTTAATGGAATTTTTTCTTCGACCAGTGAGTAACGACCACGTTTCAATTTAAGCAAGGTCATCATATCACCCAAAGACATTTCTTCCTGGATCAACCGGGAGAGAATGTCAGCCTGGTTTACAGCCACATCCACGTTAAACTTGGAGTCAAATAACCAAGCATCACGAGGATTATTGACACGGGCGATTGTCCTATTGATTTTGTAGCGTTCTTTTACCAAAAAGCACAGGCTTAAATTTTCAGCATCTGATGTGCTGGTGGCTGCAAATACCTGAGCTTCTTTAATTCCTGCTTGCTCAAGTACTTGGGTATCCAGCGCATTGCCCGGATAGATCACCTCGGTCGGAAGTTCCTTGTGAATGCGTGCCAATACTTCTTTCCGGTGTTCAACTACATGCACAGTGTGATTTTCACTTAATAATGAACGTGCCAATTGGGCACCCGTTCTACCACCGCCAGCAATGATCACAAACATATTAACCTGCCTTCTTTCCCTCGCGCAAATGAGCGCGTGTTTCGTTAATACCATCAAAAGTTGCAGCCACGTTCAACAAGTCGCCAACCCGCAGTTCCGTGTCATTTTCTGGCAAGAATGCTCGACCGGCCCGGGTTATCGAGAGCGGTTTACAGGTTGTACATCTGATCAAATCAGCGATTTTCTTGCCATCATAGCTTTCAGGGATAACCAATTCGTAGACTTCAACTTCTCCGTTACCGGCCGAAAAGACGGTTCTGAAATCACCGTCGGTCATCAACTCTTCAATCCTTTGCGCACCCCAACTGGTGGAGCTCACCACTTGAATATCAAGTGCTTCAAATAAAGCCCTCAAATGAGGATCATAGTTTCTCGCAATAATATTGGGAACTTTATATTCCACTTTGGCGATATGAGCAACCACGGCGTTGAGCGCGTCGTTGTTAGTTACTGACGCCAGCGCATCACAACCTGACAGCCCGGCCCTCATCAACACATCGTGATTAAGTGCATCGCCTTCGTGCAGCCGCCCTTGAAAATCTGCGGGTAAGTTATTAAAAGATAAAGGGTTATCATCCACTACCGAAACTTCATGACCTCGCTTGTAAAGGCTATAGGCCAGGGTCGCTCCAATTCGTCCACATCCAACAACAATAGTTTTCATTTTTCCTCGTCTAATCCGTATCAATCAACCTGATAGGGTACTTCCATGATCACGATATCTTTCCGATAAAGTAAAACGCGTCTGAGTGTATCTGCAGTATTCGTGTGCAGCCAACCATTCCAGAAGTGCTTGGGGATGAATTGCGGTACCACGATACTGACAATTTCATTGGGAGCTTTTGATTCATCCAATTCTTCAATATATTCTAACAATGGTTCCACAAACAGGCGATAAGGTGAATCAAGTATAACTAACCTGTAGCCGTCACCCCACAATTCCCATTTTTCTTGCACTTTTTTCGATTCCAGCGGATCAATCGACACGTGAACGGCGGTGATATCATCTGATAAAGTTTTGGCATATCTCAATGCAGCCAAAGTGCTCTTATGAACCCCGCCAATCGGCATGATGACCCTCTGCCTAACAATCCGGTTTTGTGCACTGTAATTTTCAAGCGAGAGGTCAGCCGCAATTTTTGAATAATGTTTATGTATAGAGGAAAATAAAACCACAAGAATGGGTATCAATAGAATAACAAACCAGGCCCCATCCACGAACTTGGTGATGGCAAATACCACCATAACTACAGCCGTCATTACTGCCCCAATGCTGTTGGCGATTAGTTTAAATTTCCACTGCTTGTCGTACACGAGGGTGGATCCCTTTTCAACAATTTTCTCGTCCGGTTTAAGCTTTCCGGTTTTCCACCATCTTCGCGCCATACCCGTTTGAGAAAAAGTAAAGGATAAAAATACACCGACAGCATATAAAGGAATCAACCTTGATACGCTCGCCTGGAATCCAATGATCAAGAATATGGCAATCATGGCCAGTGCTACTATGCCTCGAGAGAAAACCAAGCGGCTTCCTCGATATGTCAATTGGCGTGGAAGATAACCATCTGCAGCAGCAATGGCTCCCAACCTCGGAAAATCAGCAAAAGCAGTATTTGCCGCCATCACCAAAATAATTGTTGTTGCGCTAATGGTTCCAATATAGAGAATGCCACGATTATCAAATATTGTTCGTGCCAATTGTGAGATTAATGTTTCTTCTTCTGAAGGAAGTACACCCACACGATTCGCGAGGAATGTGATCGCCAACATCATCGATCCTAAAATCAATGACATAATGATCAGCGTAGTTCCAGCATTCTTTGAGCGTGGTTCCTTAAACGCGGTAATGCCATCTGAAATGGCCTCGACACCAGTAACAGCAGTTGTTCCACTGGCAAAGGCTTTCAAAATTAGAAATGCTGTAATTGGATGAATGGAATTTTCAATGCCGACAATATCCATGGGGGGGTTATCAACCACGCCTAACGTACCGAGTAAAAGCCGTACCAGGCCTACACCGATGGTTATGTACATCATGACAAGAAAGAAATAAGTCGGAATTGCAAAGGTGATTCCCGATTCTTTCACTCCCCGCAAGTTAACCAACATAATAATCAACACCATAAAAACGGCTATCCAAACCCGAAATTCATAAAGTACGGGGAATGCGGAAACGAGTTGTGCAGCACCTGAAGAAATTGAAACTGCCACTGTCAAAATATAATCTGTCAGTAAGGCTGCTGCAGCCATTTGTGCAGGTACCGCACCCAAATTATCTCTCGCAACGATGAATGAACCGCCGCCGTTTGGATAAGCATGGATGGTTTGCTCATAAGAAATGATGAGTATTGCTAGAAGGACACAAATGCCTAACGCCAAAGGTACAGAAATGTGAAAGGCACTGACTCCAGCCGCGGCTAAAATCAACAACATCTCTTGAGGTGCGTAAGCCACTGAAGACATGGCGTCTGAAGAAAAAACTGCTAAACCAAGAAACTTGCCAATCGTTTGATGTGGGGCATCCGCAGTGGAAAGCGGCCTGCCAATCAACATATTTCGCCAATTTTTTCCGGGTTTATATTCAGTTGATCGCTTTATAACAGTAGTGTCGTTATTTTCTTCGAAATCCATTGATTTCTCTCAATCACAATTCTGTATATACCTGCAAAGCATGAGATTATACATCCCACATCATAGGCAGTCAATCATTTGACAGCAATACAACACCTTAATTATAGGTTCGTTTCCGACCAAATGACCTTACATCCGCTTCTCAGTCAAAATGAATTATTTTTCCTGATAATCCTGAATCTTTTACGGCTTCTATTTGAACGGTGTCGATCTTGTTCCAACGATTTGTTTCAGCCTGTGCTTCAACCTTCATATAATAATCACTTAACCCGTGCAGGGTCCAGCCATTTTCAGAGGGTTTGCCCGAGCCTTCCCAAAGAACCTTCAACTCTCGACCTATAAAAGAAGAAAGATAGCTGGCTTCTGAAGATTTTATGACCTCTTGCATTTTTTTTGCACGTTCTCTTGCTTTTTTCCCTTCCACACGATCTGGCAGTTTTGCTGCGGCGGTACCTTCGCGCACTGAATAGCGGAACACATGTCCGCCGCTGAATTGCATCTTCTCGACAAAATCCAGACTTTCATTGAATTCCGCATCGCTTTCACCCGGAAAACCCACGATGATATCTGTAGTGATGGAAACCTTGGGTATAAAAGTACGAGCCATCGCCACCAATTCCCCAAATGCATTGGGGTTGGTATGGCGGGCCATACGTTTTAATACACCAGCTGAACCGGATTGCAGCGGCAGATGCAGATGCGGACACAAACGTGGATTTTGCCATAATTTGAAGAAATGCTCGTCTAGATCCCAGGGTTCGACAGATGACAACCGAATGCGTTCCATGTGCGAATGGTCCAGCAAGTAAGACAACAGGTCAGTTATTGTCTCGCCCTGCCCGAGATCCTTGCCCCACGACCCCAGGTGGACTCCACTGAGTACGACTTCTCGAACCCCTCCCCGCTCTGCCTGAAGAATATCTTCAAGCACCTGCTCCCGGGGGACGCTTTGACCTTTACCGCGGGCAACCCTTGTGACACAAAAGGTGCAGAAATTATCGCAGCCATCTTGCGCTTTGATGAACGCACGCGTATGGCTATGCGCTCCTGGCAGCGGCTGTCGGGCGATAGGCTCCAAATCAAAAATCGGCGGTTCGGATTCCAAAACACGCAGCGGAAGATCCATTTTTTCCAAATTGGAGATAACGTCGCTTACCCCCGGTATGGCTCTTGCCTGATCAGGTTCCAGCGTAGCCCAACAGCCGGTCAGCACAATTTTTTGTGCGCCAGCCTGGTGAGCCTGCCGGGCTTTTTGTCGTGAATCGGATGTTGCCGCAGCGGTCACGGCACAGGTATTCACAACGACAAGGTCTGCACCTTCCGAGCTGTCTATGACTTGATGCCCTGCTGCCCTGAATTGAGCGGCCATGTGTTCAATTTCGGCCTGGTTTAAGCGGCAGCCAACCGTATCAAAGAAAACCTTCATGCGATTGTCAGGGTTGGTAAACTTCTAAATTGTCGAACAGCACCTTTACCCCTGGATCGCTGTATGCACTGGCAATCAAGCCGATCTGCCCTTCACTGAATGAAGAATCTTGAATTTGTGAAAGCAGTGTGTCGTTGACTGAAAGACTTAAGATGTCGCCCTGGCAGGTGGCGGTAATATGATTCACCACCCCGCCTTTACGAATGATATCGCTATATTCCAGATTGCCGGTATCGTTTCCCAATGTCATGACACCATCCATGACCTTATAGATCCCAAAATAACCATCATGGCTGATCACGAAAGCATAATAATTCTTAAAATCCTTGAAACGGCATAATACGCCGAAATTATCATTGGAAGGTCCTTCAAGCAGCACGGCATCAATTTCAATTCGGGAGTCATGGAAATTTTTACCATCCACGGTTAAAAATGAAAAATTGGGCGTATTGACTTTAATGGTCATACCTTCATATTCATAAGCGATTTCACCACCGCTTCTGTCTATGGTTCCCCAACCATTTGTGGTATTCGAAAAATCATCTGCATCCAATAAAGTACCTGGGGCAAGCGTGGCTTGTGTGGTAGGTGCCTTATTAACCAGGGAACATGCACTGAGCATCACGAGCGCGACAAGCAAAATGGAAAATACGGTGATGGTACGTTTCATATGCAATCCTCCTGGACTCTTATTACACACCTGATTATACCAACTCTCATTTTTCAGCGTTGTTTTCCTGAAGTATGCTGATGGCCATTTCTCTCAGCCGGCTGTCACGGGCGAACTCCACTGCCTGGCGCAATACCTCAATCGCTTTCTCCTTTTCGCCTTGAGCCAGGTATAACTGACCCAGGTGGATGAGGATGGCGGATTGGTGCGGATCAATGGCATCTGCCTGTTTGAAATAGATCAACGCTTCATCCAGTTTACCAACCTTCATCAAGGTTGTACCTAACAAATCCATTAACGCCGGCGAACTCATATTTAATTGAAGCGCCATTTTCGCAGCAGGCAGACCGATGGTTTCCACTTCGTAGCTGCGGGTGAGGCTGAACACTGCCAGTGCCCGCCAGGAGATATAGTTCTGCGGATTAATCTCAACGGCTTTTTGAAAGTGATCCAAAGCTGCGGCACGGTCACCGAGGACATCAAGCGTATTGGCCATTTCAATTTCCCAGACCACTGCCTTGGGGTTGGCATCCGCTGCTTTTTGTAGATACTCGATGGATAGTTCATTTTTACCCTGGCGGCGGTAATACAATCCGCTTAAGCCGTTGACCAACTCGGCATTCGGAGCCAATTCTTGGGCTTTGGTGATGTACTGCTCTCCGCTTTCACCATTTTGTTGGGCGGCTTCTGCGAGCAAAGCCCAGGCCACCCCGTCAGATGCATCCAGTTCGGTGGCTTTTGCAAAGGCGCGTTGGGCAACATCCCACTCGCTCATGGTCGAAAGCTGCTGCCCGATCATTTGGTAGCGAGCTGAGTTTTCTCCCAACTTTTCTGATTCATTTATCAGTTGGGTCAATGTCTCACAGACAGCCTGCCTGTTTGGGATCAACCCACCAGCACGCTCTAGAAAAGGCAGCGCCTTGTCTGGGTCCACCGCGGAAAACTGCAGGCCGATCTGATAATTGATCTCACCATTGAGCGGATCAATGGCATAGGCTTTCAATAAGGTAGCCAACGCACCGTAGGTGTCATTTAACGAACGCTGGGTCATGGCGGCTTGAAGGAACACGAAAGGATCCACGTTTTCGGCTTGAGAAAACTTGCGCAGTAAAGACTTGGCGCGCTCCGAGTCACCGGTGGTAATGAGGGCGTCCGTCAGCCACAACTGGCCTTCGGTGGTCAATGCACCCAAAGCAGCAGCCTTGTCAAACGCCTCCACTGCCCCAAGCGGTTTACCATTGTTTAAACGCAACCTTCCAAGCCGCTGCCATTCCTCTCCCTGCCATGGAGCGAAACTCAGCTCCGTTTCAAGTGCGGATAGTTCAGCCATCTCATCCATTGCCTGGCTGGATGTGAATGCCTGCTGGCGCGCAAGGGTCAATGCAATGGGATGCGGTGCAAGCGGAAGTGCAACAGCCGCGCCCAAAGGCAGCAGGATGAACAATCCGATCAAAAACGGCTTCAATAATCGCATAAACCGATTATACGCTTAACCAAAATTTTCGCTTCAAAGAAGGACGTGCATCCCGCTTGACACGATTTTTAAAAAATGCTAAATTAGTCACATCGCTTGTGATGAGGGTCACCCCATCGCTTACAATCTTTTTCAGCATGGAGAAGAATTTATGGCAGAACGTTTTGTTGGGACTGTTAAATGGTTCAATCCCGCCAAGGGGTACGGTTTCATCGGCCGTGAAGGTGCAGAAGATGTCTTTGTACATTTTTCCGCGATCGTGATGGACGGTTACCGGGTATTGAAGGAAGGCCAACAAGTCGAATTTTCAGTCGAAAAGGGACCCAAAGGTCTGCAAGCCGCCGAGGTAAAACCCACGGACTGATCAGCTTTAGCCAATAAAAACCGGTTTCTCTTGAATGAGAAACCGGTTTTTTTTATCGCTCACGAATCGCTTTTTCCATGTTTTCAAGTGCTTCAGTCAATAGTTCACGCGAACAGCCAAAGTTGAGGCGTACGAATCCCTGCCCGCCGTCACCAAAATCGTCACCGCAGTTCAGCGCCACTTTTGCCTTTTTGAGAAAGAACTTGTAAGGCCCCTCCTCCAAATTAAGTTCCCGGCAATCCAGCCAGGCCAGGTAGGTGGCATCCGGTTTATGCATTTTGATCTGTGGAAGGCGTTTCTGAACAAAATCAGCCAAAAAATCTCGGTTGGCTTCCAATACGTCAATCATTTGTTCAAGCCAAGCACCGCCGTCGCGGTAAGCAGCAATGGCGGCGGTCAATCCTAAAACGTTGACATCACCCAAGAGTCCGTGGCTGGCGGCTTCGATCTTCTTTAATAACTCGTGGTTGGTGCAGATCAGCACTGCACAGCTCAAACCGGCAATATTAAAAGTCTTGCTGGGAGCAATTAACGTAATCGTGGAATTTGCCGCTTCATCAGACAGTGACGCAATGGGGATATGCTGACTTCCCTTGAAGACCAGGTCAGAATGAATTTCATCCGAGATGATGGTCAGGTTGTGCCGCAGACAGATCTCGGCCAAGCGCTCCAATTCCTGCCTGGAATAGACCTTGCCCACAGGGTTATGCGGATTGCAAAACACGATGCAGCGTGTATCTTGCTCAATGCTGGCCTCGAGTTCATCAAAATCCACGGCATAAGAACCGTCAGACTGCCTTACCAGCTCGGCGCGGATGTTTCTAACCCTGGCTTTATCGGCAGCATTAAAGATCGGCGGATAGACCGGCGGCTGAACCAATAAAGATTCACCCGGTTGAGTGAGCAGTTGGCAGGTCAGGTTAAAGCCCGGTACTACACCGGGAATGAAGATCATGTCCTTGGGTGAGATCTTCCAGTTGTAGCGTGAGAGCATACGGGCCGCCACCAGTTCGCGCAGTTCCGGCGGGTGCATGGGGTAACCATACACGCCATGTACGACTCTTTTTTGCAATGCCTCGATCACCGCAGCCGGCGATTGAAAATCAGTGTCGGCCACCCACAAGGGCAGCACATCTTCACCAAAAAGT
Organism: uncultured Anaerolinea sp.; assembly: GCA_964597505.1. Lineage (GTDB taxonomy): Bacteria > Chloroflexota > Anaerolineae > Anaerolineales > Anaerolineaceae > UBA6107. The sequence goes on from CAZQXI010000001.1 coordinate 398,427, forward strand.
CCCCATTTGACGCTGTCGGTTCCCAACCGCACGGGAGTGGTTAATGATTCTCTTTTCAAAAGTACCTCCGAACCCAGGTTTCCATGGATTATAACTTGTCATCCTCATCTGACTGAAGCGGAATCCTGATATACTAGGATTAAATCTTATGATGACCAAGCCAACCAGACCCCAACTCCCCATTATCGAACTGCATTCCGCCGAGGGCTGGCAGGATTATGCCCTGCTCGATTCTGGCGACGGATTCAAACTCGAACAATTCGGACCCTACCGCCTGGTGCGGCCCGAAGCCGAAGCCGTCTGGCGCCAAACCCTCCCCCCTGCGGAATGGAAAAAGGCCGACGCGCTCTACAAACCCTCCCCTGAAGAAAACGGCGGACATTGGGAATATCGCCAGAAGCTGCCCGAACGCTGGAAGATGTCTTACAAATCCATCTCGTTTTGGGCCATGTCATCTTCTTCACGCCATCTGGGTGTTTTCCCCGAACAATCCGTGCAGTGGGATTGGACTGACAAAGTCATTTCCAACATAAAATACACCCCCAAGGTCTTGAACCTTTTTGGCTATACCGGCATGGCCTCACTGGCAGCCGCCCGTTCAGGCGCCCAGGTTACCCACCTGGATGCTTCACGTAAATCCGTTTTGTGGGCCAAAGATAACCAGGCGCTTTCTGGCATGGAAAACACGCCCATCCGCTGGATCATTGACGACGCGGTCAAATTTGTACAGCGCGAGATCCGGCGCGGCGTACAATACGACGGCATCATCCTCGACCCGCCCAAGTTTGGACGCGGCCCACAGGGTGAAGTCTGGGAATTCTACAAACTCCTGCCCGACCTGCTTCAATCCTGCCGGCAGATTCTCAGTCCCAATCCGCTTTTCGTACAGCTTACCGCTTATGCGGTTAAAGCCTCATCCGTCACCATGTACTACGCCATTCAAGACATGATGGCCGGCTTCAACGGACGGACGCAAGCCGGCGAGATCGGCCTCACAGAGCGGTCAGGCGGACATTTTCTTTCAACCGCCATATTCGCCCGCTGGTGCCGCGAAGACGCAGTTCCAAAATAATCGGAGGAAGCATGTTTGATTCAATCGGTAACAGTTGGTCTTTGATCAAATCCAGCGCAAAAGTCCTCGAAGCGGATCGGGAACTGATCATCTTCCCCATCCTGTCAGGCATCGCCGTGCTACTGCTGACCGCCGTATTTTTTGTGCCCATGCTGCTGGTGGGTTACTTCGGCCGCATGGCCAATCAGGGTCTGCAGTTCGTGGATTACCTGATCCTCTTTCTCTTCTATTTAATCCAGTATTTATTGATTTTTTTCTGCAACACAGCCCTGGTCGGCGCCGCCATGATCCGCATCCGCGGCGGAGACCCCACCGTCCGCGACGGGTTGAAAATTGCATCCGACCGATTTACCTCGATTTTCTTTTACGCATTGATCGCCTCCACTGTGGGGATGCTCCTTTCATTAATAAAAGAAAGAGGCAGCGCCTTTTCACGGATCGTGGTCTCGTTGATCGGTTTTGTCTGGAACGTGGCGACTTTTTTGGTCGTGCCCATTTTAGCCGTCGAAGATGTCGGCCCGATCGAAGCGATCAAACGCAGCGTGGGCTACCTCAAGAAAACCTGGGGAGAGCAGTTGGTCGGCAGTTTCAGCATCGGTCTGATCTTTAATTTGATAATCTTTATCTTGATCCTTGGCACCGCTGGCGTGGTCTTTATGTTGATCAGTGCCGGTGCACAGGCCTGGGCAATCGCAGCCGCTGTAATTGTCGCCATCATCTTCATCCTCGGCATCAGCCTGGTGAATACCACCCTCACCGGCATTTACACCGCAGCGGTCTATCAATTTGCCGCCACAGGTGACGCCGGCAGCTTTTTCGACACGGATGCGGTTCAAAACGCATTTCAGCCCGCTGCCAGGAATAAACTAATCTAATTTTGTTCAGGAAGTTCAATGAGTTTATCTGCCAGGGATGCCATCCATCCCGATAAAACAAACAAGCGCACCTTTCCAACCTGGCTGCCCCTGCTGCTTTTTTGTATCTCGGCGGGTCTGCTGGCCACCTTGTGGGGCTACAACTATAGTTCGGGCAATGCCGAAGAACAGCTTCCCTTCATCTTCCGTGCGCTTGATCCTTCCTTCCTAAAAAACGATTTTTTCACCAATACCTTCAACCTATACGGTCCGCGGACGTTTTTCAGCCAATTTGTCACCTTCTTTGCCAGGGCAATTCCACTGGCGGTGGTCTTGTTCTTGTTGACCCTGATTGCCAATATCGCCATCGCCTTCCTCTCGGCCCAAGTCTCGAAATACTTCTTCCCGCGCTCCCGTTTCAGCGCCTTACTGGCTGCCGCAGGCGTTTTGACCCTCAAAACCTTTTGGCTGGGATACAGCAATATCATCTACCGCAGCTTCCTTGAGCCTGAACACCTGGCCATGCCGCTCATATTGTTGGGGTTCTACCTGATACTCAAACGCAGGTACATTCCCGCAGCACTGAGTTTTGGCATCGCCTCGTTGTTTCACGCCCTGCTCGGTCTCGAACTCGGCTGGATGCTCTTCGGAGTGGCGGTGCTTGACCTGGTCTTACAAAAGCTGAGCAGGGAACCTCAAAAAACAAAGCTCCTGCCGCTCGGCATCGGGCTGGTCGTGCTGGCTGCCTTCAGTGTCGGGCTGCTCTATCCCTACACCCTGCAGCCCTCGATCCCATCGGATGAATTCATCCATCTCGTGGCGTATGTGCGCCATCCGCACCATTATCTGCCGTCCTATTTTGAATCGTGGCAGTGGGGTCAGGCTGCCGTTTACCTGCTCGGGTTTGGATTTGCCTTCTGGTTTATGCTAAAACGATCTGAAACGCTGCAAATACACAAACGATTTCTGTTCGTCTTTGGTGCACTGACCGCGCTGCTCTGCCTTGGCGGATACCTCTTCGTTGAAGTCTGGCCCTCCCGTTTGTGGACCTCGGCGCAAATGTTCCGACTGCCTTACCTGCTCAAATGGTTCAGTATCGTGTTATTGACCGGCTGGGCTGGCGACATGATCGAAAATCCAACCGACAAGGAATCCAGAATTGTAGGCGTCTCTTCCGCCCTTGGCCTGGTCACCCCCGTCTCTTTGGCCTTTGTTCCGCTAGCCATGTGGGCGCGGACTATAATTCTGCCAAAATTAAAAATCTCGCAAAAAATACTGCAAAATGTCGTCATTCTCATCCTCACTTTCGGATTGGCCGCCTTTTACAAACCCGAATTCCGCACCTGGGCCTGTTTTTTGATCCTGTTCGCCGCAGTCTGGCTGATCGTTTTTCTGAGATCCAATAAGATTGGCTTGCTGGCCGGCGCCGCCCTGCCCCTTGCCTTTGCAGGCATCTTCCTTCTGTTTACGACAGTCCTAATCCCGCCTTCCTTTATTAGGTATGAACTGCCGGTCTTTTCACTTTATAAAACCAGCGGAGAAGTGGCCGAGGTAGCCAGTTTCGCAAAAGCCAACACCCCCGCGGATGCCGTGTTCTACACCCCGCCGCGCATGGGCGAATTCCGCTACCTCTCCGAACGCGCCATCGTGGTCGACTTTGCCGCCTATCCCTTTCAGGACCTTTCGATGCGTGAATGGTTCCGCCGTATCGCGGATTGCTACGGCATTTCTCCTCTCTTAGGTTTTGACTCACTTGAGCAATTAAACCTGACCGTCTATCACATCACTGATGAAGAACTCAAGGTTTTGTCTGAAAAATACGGCTTTGAATACGCGGTGGTCTATGATTCCACCCTGACCAACTATCCCATCATTTTCCGCACACAATCGCTAAAACTGATCCAAATCCCATAAAGAATAGAAGCTCTAAGACTTATCATTATTTAGTTGATTTGCCTATAATTAAGTCCATCTTTGAAATTTGTCTTCTTTACAGGAGGAACCATGGATTCTCAAAAAGGCAGTGCCCACTTCAAGCGCTTCCCGTTCGCGCACACCTATTCCATCGTCGCCCGCGATCCCGAAACCGGGCAGATGGGCGTAGCGGTGCAATCGCACTGGTTCTCCACCGGCTCCATGGTCACCTGGGCGGAACCCGGTGTCGGCGCCATCGCCACCCAATCCATGGTGGAAGTCAGCTATGGACCGCTTGGACTGCACAAAATGCAAAATGGAAAGACCGCCCCCGAAGCCTTGAAAGCATTATTGGCAGAAGACAAAAACAGTGAAGTCAGGCAGGTTGCCATGGTGGATGCACACGGGAACGTGGCAGCACACACCGGCAGCCGTTGCATCATCGAAGCCGGCCACCACACCGGAGTGCAATACTCCGTACAAGCGAACATGATGCTCAAAAATACGGTCTGGCCTGCCATGGCCAAGGCTTATGAAAACACCAAAGGTGAGTTGGCCGATCGTTTAATGGCCGCACTGGATGCAGCCCAGGCGGAAGGCGGAGACATTCGCGGCAAGCAATCCGCAGCGATGTTGATCGTCAGTGGTGAAGCCAGCTCACACCCGTGGACAGGCATTTTGGTGGACCTGCGTGTTGAGGACCATCCCGAACCGCTGGTGGAACTGCGCCGCTTGCTCACCACCCAGCGCGCGTACCAATCCATGAACCGCGGAGACGAGTTATTGAGTGAGGGCAAGATCCAGGAAGCCTTCGATGCCTACAATACCGGCGCCGCCCTGGCCCCCCACCTGGATGAACTGCCCTTCTGGCAGGCGGTCACCCTGGCCGACACCGGTAAGGTGGAGGAATCCTTGCCCATTTTCAAGAAAGTATTTGCAATAAACCCGGATTGGGCATTATTACTTCAACGTCTGCCGCAAGCCGGGTTGTTTAAAGATGATCCTGAATTGATGAAACGAATTATTTCGCAAGCATTGCCGGAAGCCGGGCAGCCATTGCCATATCAGAAGCATTGAATGGCAGTGGCATGGATTCCGCCTTGTGCGAGAACAAGCCAATCATTCTCTCGGCGCTGATACCCTTCTTGCGAATGGTTTTCCGCACCTGTTTGAGGTAGCCAAATCTGAACGGAAAATGCTCTTCCATTTGTTGCAAATAGGCTTTTGAATAATATTTTTCAGTGCGCAGCACCGCATCCATCAGCAGCAGATCAATTCCCTTCATCGACATTTGTTTAAGGGGTGCTGCCTGTGGATTATTAAAGCGATCCAGCCCCTTCAAAACATGATGTGCGAAATTGAATACGCGGTTCATGACACCGTCAGCCTTGCCATACCGGGCGGCATCAGTAAACAGGGTCAACTCACGGTGGCGCAAATCCTGTTCAATGTCTTCCTGGTCATCCATCAACTGGGCAAAAGCGCCGTAGTTGAATATGATCTCCATCTCTTCAGCGGATAGTTCGCCCGCGGCCAGAAATCCATCCGCGAGCACGGAAGTTCCGCCTTTTTCTAATGACATTTCAGCGATCCGCCTGATGTGCAATTTTTCAGGCCATTTGGGCAGTCGGGCGCTTTTACTCTGCGCATAATGGATCGCCAGCAGGCTCTCATAAACCAGCTCAAATTGCCCGCGTGGATACTGCCTTTCGACCATGCGCACCAAATCGAGCACATCTTCTTCGTTCCAGTTCTGTGGGGTTGCGAATTCTCCCTTGAGCCACTGCCCAAAGCGCTGGTTGAATGCCCCTTTTTCTGCCTGGCTGCGCCGCGGATCATCGAGGTAATTATCCGTGACCGGGTATAGCATGCTGTACGCAAACAAGGAAGGCGTCAAAGAAACAGGCAAGCCCAAAAGCACCTGCAGGTAGTTGCTCGTCCACACGTTGCGGCTTGCTTGAAAAACATCTTCAAAGCTGATGAATGGATCGAAAGTTTTTGCCTGATGATAAAAGTCTTCTGCTGTTCGATTGATGCCCAATTGTTCTATACAGTTAACCTGATTTTCTTCAAGACCGAAGATTGAAACCCCGGTTTGTTTGATCCGGCTGGAGGCTTCCTCGCTGAAACGCTGTTGGTCAAAACCACGTTTTGTGGAATTTTCCAGCTGCCTGCTCATCCAATCCAGGGTTTCACTTAATTGGCGCTCATTCTCTAATTTTTCAGACATTGAAATGCTGGCGGGCAAAAAAGCGTCATCCTCAGAACACTCAAACCACAGGTTAGTAAGTGAGTGGGTTTGTTGTTTTACGAATTCTTGCAGATCTGTGCGGTTTATTAAACTCATTTCAAAGCTCTCAATCTTCAACTATGGGTCGAACAAGTTAATCAATATACGCTTTGAAATCCGTTGGGTTGCAAAACTTTTACGATATTTTTATAGAAGCTTTTGATGAAACACACTTTTATTGCCAGGGAGGTTATACTATGGGTCTGGCAATAACCTGTTAATAATCCTTGGATGGTCGGGGCTGCGTCATGAAGAATTCACAAAGAGTGATGGTCAAAATCATCGAAGAAATCTGTACCGAAGAAGGCATCTATTGCGAACGTTTTTCGTATGACTGGATCTTTCGCCTGACCAAAAACGGAAAGACCGCCCACATATTTGGCTATCAATTTGAGAACAATTCGGCCACCGCGCAGCTCATTTGCACGGATAAATGTGCGTCAAGCGAAATCCTGCGCTCCAAAGGGATCCCAGCCGTGGAGCATTTTTTCTTCATCTCGCCTGACGACCTGCATTACATCGGCCTGGAAGGCAACTGGCCGCGTATGCTGGATCTGCTCAAGGAATACGGCCGTCTGGTCTGCAAGCCCAACGAAGGCACCGGCGGCATTGATGTCTTTCAGGTTTCCTCCCCTTCAGAACTGGAACTCGCCGTAAATGCCGTCTTTGCCCACAGCCGCTCGCTTGCGCTCAGTCCCTTTTATCCGATCGATCAGGAATACCGTGTCATTTTATTGAACGATCAAATCAAACTCGTTTTTTCGAAAACCATCCAATCACTCATCGGCAATGGCAGATATTCATTCAAGCAGCTGCTGCTTGAGCAAAACCCTGCCCTGCTTGAAACCATCCCCACCGGGGAATTCAGTGAAGACCTGCTCAACAAGGTTCCGAAATCCGGTGAAAAAATTCCACTGAATTGGAAGCACAACCTCGGACAGGGCGCCCAGCCTGAACTCATTAATGAGCCTGTACTCGTAGCGCAATTGAGCGCGCTGGCACTGCACGCCGCCCAGGCTGTGAATGTTCGTTTCGCTTCCGTGGATATCATCCGCACCGGGGGGGAGTTTAAAGTGCTTGAGATTAACAGCGGGATTATGATGGAATCTTTTGCCCGTCTGAACAGCCACAACTACCTGGTGGCAAAATCCATCTATCAAGAAGCCCTGGTTGCTTTATTTGCATAAACGATAATACTCAAGTAAAATTCTACTCAATAGTAATAAAGAAGTCCTTTATCCATATCCCCTTTTTATCAATAGTTGGTTTAACTCGAAATTCACAAGTTTGAGGTTCAGAAAATAGCAATTTGATATTTTCTGATTATGATTTTTATGCATTTCTTATAAAAAATATTCTTGCAAAAGGATATGATATTTTCATTAATCTCAGGTGGAGGAAAAATATGAAAAAGACTGTAAGAATCGTTATGACAATCTTGTTTGTTTTGGGCATCATGATCGCAAGCTCACCGCTTACCGCGCTGGCTAAATCATCTGATGGCCCAACCGCTACACCTAATCATCCATTGGTCGCTGGCGGAACTTGGACCAATGGCAATGAAGTGGACGTCACTGTTCAGGCTGGCTCAGCTCCAAGTTGGATTCAACTTCTGGCCAACGGGGTGAAAGTCACCGAAGCCGGCAAGATCTGCCATCCCTTCCGCGGCGGGCAGTTCGGCTGGGTGGGACAAATTATGCAGTATCAAAACGGCCAATGGGTCAAATTGGAAACCACCAATGATTGGGTGCCCAACAAGGAAGGCGAGTTCATGTCCTGCGCCGCGGCGCCGGCTGCCGGCACCTATGCCCTCTTTGGTTACTGGAAACGACCTGCTGGATATGTTGAATCAAAGGCACCAATTGTTGTTGATTGCGACACAATTACTTGGGATGTTACATCTGATGCCTTAACTTTTAACGGAACAGTAACTGGAGTTCCCGATAAAACAATAATTGAAATATCAATCTCCCTGGTCTTTCCCTTTGACATTTTAATAACAGATCATTCTTCATCAATAATTGATTCGGCAGGCAACTTTACAATTTCACCAGATTTGACATACGGACCAAGTTTATTGGAACTAATTTTTAGCCTCCCAGAGTATGGTTGTACTTACACAAAGGGTTGGGAATTCTAGAAGAGCGTAAATAATTAGTTCAGAAAATACCAGTTTAAAAATAAACTGGTATTTTTTTTATCAATTTTCCATTAGTAAATAAGTCATATTCATTTGTGAAAAATATAAATTTACTTGGTGAAAATCTACCGGCATATCACGTGGTATTCAAGTACCAACTCACACATTTTGAACTTTTATAGCGCAAATAGCTGATGTATAAACAAACCAAAGGGATTAAGGTCTTCTGATCCGCTTACAACTTGCTAAACCACCAGCTAGTAGGTCTAGTTGGCTACTATTTATTTCACAACTATAGATTTCATTCGCACCAGAGGTAATTAAATATACTCGAAATTAATAAAAGTCCATGAAGGAAATCTTGTATTAACAGAATAATCAACCTAAAAGATTACATAATCGATAAATTCCCCAACGATTAATACATTTTTTCAAACCTTTTTATGCATTTCTTATCCTTTTCTTTAAAGCAAAAAGCTATCATAATGTCATCACATTTCCAGGGAGAATTTAATGAAGAAGACAGCAAGGATGATCGTCGCTATAGTATTAGTTTTTGCAATCGTTCTATTGAGTTCACCTCACCATGCCCAGGCTAAAAAAATTGATACCCCACCCAATATTGCTGCTGGTTCTTGGACTGCCGGGACAAGTGTGGATATCGCATCGATGGCGAAATCTGCACCAACCTGGCTTCAGCTTTTATCAAATGAAGGCGTCAAAATGACCTCGGCTGGATCAATCTGCCATCCCCTGCGCGGTGGACAGTTCGGCTGGTTCGGACTTATCATGCAATACAAAGACGGCAAATGGGTTAAACTGACTACCACCAATGACTGGGTCCCCAACAAGGAAGGTGAGTTCATGGCCTGTGCCCAGGCTCCAGCTGCAGGAACCTATGCGTTGTTCGGATACTGGCAAAAGCCGGCTGGTTATGAGGAACCCATTAATAGTATAAATTGTGATTCATTAACATGGGATATTTCTGTTTTAGTGACTCAATTTACTGGTTCAGTTTCGGGTGTTCCGGCAGGCACTCAAATCGTCCTATCAATCTATTCAACTAACATTGAAGAAATTACTATTGCGGGAGATACCACAACCACTACTGATGATTCAGCTGGAAATTTTCATATATACACAAGTTTTTCAGATAAACCGGATCTAATCAGCCTCCTCTTTACCCTTCCTGAATATGGATGTACTTATAAATTAGATCTAGATTACTAAAAGATGGTTGTGAACAATTTCCAGAACTTTCAGTTCAATAGAGCTGAAAGTTCTGGTTTTGTTTTTGATAAAACATCCCGACTTTTATTTTCCGAGTTTACCCACCTTGGGATTGAGTGTCAGCGGGTATAATAGATTTCCATAAGCTGATTAAAAATTTATTAGTAATTAGCAGGGTATGCTTTTTTTGCATTGAATGCCTGGCATCATTATTTCATAAACCTGGATCGTTATGAAGTCTCTTCTTTCAAGTTTTATCAAGCGTCTCATTTCAATATTCCTCACACTTGTTGTCACCACCATGGTCATGTACGGCATCATGATGCTCACACCAGTGGAAACACGCGTTGAGTTATTCATGCCCAAGAACCTTCCGGCGCGATTGACTGAAGAACAGATCGAGAACATCCGCCAGATCAAGATCAGAGAAAATCACCTCAACGATCCTTATCCCATCCAGTATTACTATTGGATCAGGAATTTGATGCGCGGAGAATGGGGTTACAGTCCCACGCTTGGAGATGGAGTACTTGAATCCGTTATTCGCCGTTCCCCGGTTACAGCAGAATTAACACTCTATTCCATTTTGGTATTTATCCCACTCGGATTATTGAGCGGGGTCATCGCCGGTTCCCGTCAAAATAAAGCCGCCGATCACGGGTTCCGATTTTCTGCATATCTCGCCACTTCACTTCCGCCTGTAATTCTAGCCATGGTACTTTTATCAATATTCTATGTAAACTTGAACTGGTTTTCACCAGAACGAACCAGCATGAACACTTATCTATTGATCAGGTCTGATGAATTCCGACTGATAACAGGATTCTTAACCATAGACGGATTATTAAATGGTCGGCCTGATGTCACCCTTGATGCCTTGCGCCATTTGGTGATGCCGGTTTTCACCTTGACCCTCGTCCATTGGGCGACCCTTGCCCGCATCACCCGCACGGCCATCATTGATGTCAAACACCAGGATTTTGTAATGTCTGCCAGGTCCAGGGGTGTTCCTGAGCATCATATCACCTGGCGTCATATGCTTCCCAACGCCATCGCCCCTGCATTGGCCAGCAGCGCATTATCAGCAGCTTCATTAGTGACCGGCGTATTTGTTGTTGAAATTATCTATAGCTTTCATGGTATTTCTGAGATTGCCACCAAAAGTATGCAGTTTATCCCCGATGCAGCTGCCGCCCTCGGTTTCTCAATCTATAGTGTCTTGGTTGTATTACTCCTTATGAATATCTTGGACATAATTCAAGCATTGCTTGATCCCCGCCTCACTCATGGAGGCAAATAAGATGAGAAACTCCAGACGGTTCTTCTCGAAATGGCATAATTGGATCGGTTTACTTTTAGTCTCCATGTTTCTCTTCATGGCAGTAGCTGCTCCCGTACTTTCTCCTCAAGATCCAGAAAACCCAGGGGCGATAAAAATAATTGGCAATCCCCTCAGGCAACGCCAACCTCTACCCCCAAGTGTTGAAGCGCCACTCGGAACATTTTCAAATCAATCAAGTGTTTTCCATACGCTTGTTTGGGGGACCAGGTCGGCAGTATTCTTTGGATTGAGTGTTGCTCTTTTTTCGATGCTCATTGGTGTCGTTGTCGGCACGGTAAGTGCTTTTTCAAAGCGCTGGATTAATGATCTCTTGATGCGCATAACAGATGCTTTCCTGGCTTTTCCAATGATCGCTGGTGTCGTAATGTTTAGGCAAATCGTCACCATATTGTTGGCTAATGCCGGAGTTCAAAGCTTTATGACTGCTACTGGAACACCGTTAATATTTACACCCGAAAAAATGGACCCATGGTTGGTATACCTGCAAAATCTTGATCCGTTGCTATTGACCTTCATCCTTTTATCATGGATGCCTTATGCTCGGATAATGAACTCGGTTGTTCATCGTGTAAAAACCCTGGATTATATACAAGCGGCTCATGTTTCAGGATCACGTAGATCAAAAATCATTTTCAAACATATTTTCCCAAATTCAATCTCTCCGGCAATAATAATGGCCGCCCGCGATGTCGGTGGCATGGTCATCCTTCAAACTACCTTTAGTTTTGTCGGACTCGGTGGAAATTCTCCCTGGGCTCAGTCTCTTGTCTCTGCCCGTGACTGGATCATCGGCCTAGGCGGAAAATTTGACTTTTGGTGGGTGTTCTTGCCCATCACCCTTACCATCATCCTCTTTGGAATTGGCTGGAACCTGCTGGGCGATGGATTGAACGACCTGCTCAATCCCCGCAATAGATGAATTAAAATAATATCACATACGAAAGCACCCAAAACATAAATCACCTATCCACTTTACTAGCTGTGAGCACATTATTGATCGTGGTCGAAAGTAATTTAAGAAAGCACGATTTTATATACCCTGTTTCAAAATTACTTCAATTGCTTCTGTTTGAAAAAGAGTATTTCTAATTATTATTACAATTTCATGATACCCATATTGAATAATAATCAAATGGGGCTTGGCAATGTGATTTCTAAAAAACAAGCCTGTGAAGATCAACTCTTTACAGGCTTGTTTACTTGTTTACTTGTTTACTTGTTTATTTGTTTTGCCCAACCGCCCAGTAAGGCCGCACGAAATTGCCTGATCCACTTTCCGTATTAACGTGATATTCCCAAGTACCCCACACAGACCATTCCGGATTGCCTGTAAAGCGAGGATCTTCGTCACTAACAATCAAATAGTTATATTGATTGTTATCATCATAACCATAGCAATTAATATGATTTTGGATCCAACCTTGATTCATATAAGGGTCATTATTAAAATCAGCCCTATAGTTTACAACATAGTCGCAAGTTGTTATTGTAGACTGGTCTAAATCATCAAGAGAAGCTACAGAACCTTGAACACGGCCATCACCTAGGTCCCAATACCAATCGCCAATGGCATCGTATGCATAGACCGATGTGTAATGTCCATTGACATACACTCCCGCATCAGGATACCCATTTTCATCGACGTCATTGCGATCTTTTTCATGGCCTGGAACTGTTGTGCCTGCTGATACGACACTTACACTCGTAACCAATAATAAGATTACAACCAATAAAATTGATACACTCTTTTTCATTTGAATTCCTCCACAAATAAAATATTCTCATCTTTCTTTTCCCAATGAGTGAAAATTGCTTTGCACCTCCCCAAAAACTAAGGTCAAATCAGTCGGTGTCGCAATTGGCTCCAGGTTGGAGTTCCTGTTTAATGTTCTTGTATGAGTCTAGTAAGAGAGATTGACCATGATCCCCGCTGGCTCAATACATCCTAAATAAGACTATATACCATTAACAAGAAATGTCAAGCAGTATTTTAAATATTTCAAACTCCAAAAGGTTCTCAACACACATTTGACATTTTTTCCCTCCTCCCCTACACTATTCTCATGCTAGCCCGTGTGAACGCCTGTGCTGTCATCGGTCTGGATGGGGTCATCGTAGACGTTGAAGTAGACATCACCACGAGCATTCCCAAACCACCCATGATCATTGTCGGCCTGCCGGATGTTTCCGTACAGGAGAGTAGAGAACGCGTCCAGTCGGCCATCCGCAACGCCGGTTTGGAACCACCGCGCAAACGGGTGCGGGTGAATCTCGCCCCGGCCACGGTCCGCAAGGAAGGACCTGCATACGATCTGCCAATAGCGCTGGGCATGCTGCTTGCCAACCGCCAACTCCCTCCTCAATGTCTGACCGAGAGCCTGGTGATGGGCGAACTTTCACTGGACGGCAGCGTGCGCCACATCAGGGGAGTGCTGCCCATGGCAGCCGTAGCCCGCCGCGAAAATTTCAAACGCGTCTTCGTCCCCGCGGAGGATGCCCCAGAAGCCGCACTCTTCCCCGAACTCGAAGTCATACCGGTTACTTCACTTTCTGATCTTTACGCCCACCTGGTAGGGTCGCGCCTAATTCCGCCCCAACCCCACATCGAAGTGGACCAGGTGCCTGTGATCGTGCAAACAGATTTCTGCGACGTCAAAGGTCAGGAGCACGTCAAACGCGCTTTGGAAGTAGCCGCCTCGGGTGGTCACAACCTGCTGATGATCGGGCCTCCCGGCGCGGGCAAGACCCTCATGGCCCGCGCCCTGCCGGCCATCCTGCCGCGTATGACCGTGGATGAATCTCTGGATGTGACCCGCATCTATTCCGTCGCCGATGCTCTGCCCGAAGGCATTCCCCTCATTAAAAACCGCCCCTTCCGGGCGCCGCATCACACCATCTCAAATGCCGGTCTGGTCGGCGGCGGCAACTGGCCGCACCCCGGTGAGATCTCTCTCGCCCACCGCGGTGTGCTCTTTCTGGATGAACTGCCTGAATTTGGCAGCCGCACGCTGGAAGTACTGCGCCAGCCCCTCGAAGACAAGATCGTTACCATCAGCCGCGCCCAGGGTACGCTTACCTTCCCGGCCAATTTTCAACTGGTGGCTGCCATGAACCCCTGCCCGTGCGGATACTACGGCGATGCCTACAAGGCCTGCACCTGCTCGCCCGGTACGGTGATCAAATACCAGCGCCGCATCTCCGGTCCGCTGATGGACCGCATTGACATTCATGTGGATGTGCCGCGTGTGGACTACGAAAAATTGAGCGAAACCCGCCAGGGAGAGTCTTCCGAAACGGTCAGCCAGCGCGTCGAAACCGCCCGCCAGATCCAGCGCGTGCGTTTTGACGGTACCGCACTCACCTGCAACGCGGATATGCATCCAGCCCAGGTAAGACAATACTGCGCATTGGATGAACCTTGCCGGAGCCTGATGCGTGCCGCCATGAACCAACTGCAGCTTTCAGCCCGCGCCTATCACCGCATCCTCAAGCTGGCTCGTACCATCGCGGACCTGGCTGCCAGCGACAACATCCAACAGCCGCATCTGGCTGAAGCGCTGCAGTATCGTCCCCGGGTGAGTGATATTTAAACAGTAGCAGGCATTCAATTTAGTTTAGTTTTTTCTGAAATTTATCCTTGGAAAGAATATAGGCGTATTTTTCTTGTAGTTCAAATATGCTTTCCCAAAGCGCATCTCCAGTTCGCGTTCTTCAAAGCACTTCAGATAAGTGAGCAATAATCCCCCGATGATGAGGATAAGAATAATAGAAGAAAGCGACCCCACCAATATGCCAACTCCCAGGTAAGCCGTGATCGTGCCAAACGTCATCGGATTGCGGCACTGCTTGAACGGTCCGTCAATCAGCAGTTTCTGGGTCGGCATCATCGGCAGCGGCGTTCCATTGGCCCGGCTGAGTTGAGAATAGATGGACCAAAATCCATAGAATCCGCCGATCAGAATTATTGGGATGCCAATCACATAATTGACAAGGCCGTAATGGAGATCAGGGAATTGAAACCAGCCATCCAACCGCGGAAGCAGGATCACGAGCAAATATGGAAGAATGAGAACGAAAATGAAAAAAGCGGGTATCAGTGCGAGCAGTCTATGTTTGAGAGTGTATTCCCGGCTTGCCCATTTTTTATAGCGGTTCATAAGTCACCTCCCTTGGTCATTTTTTTCAACCAATAAAGGCGCAAAAACTAAGCCAATGATCTACTCCAGTATACAACTCAAGACGCGGATTACAATAATAGTGTAAACTGTAAACAAGCTGCAATATTCAATCATATAGGAGAAAAGATGTCATACACCTTAAAATCTAAACTTGGTGACCTTCTCAAAGATGCAGTGGCGGTGAAGATTCTCGAAAAATCCGCACCAGGCATCACCACCAATCCAATGATCGGATTTGCCAGAGGTATGTCCCTGGATGCACTGCTTGCTCTTCCGCAAGCCAAACAATACGGCATCACCAAAGAAATGGTTCTTAAAGTTCTGGATGAAATAAATCAACAAAAATTGTGATAGACTGGCACTCAAAATATGATTACGTTTTACTAAGTAAACATTTAATAGTTTTTGACCTTAGAAAAACAACAACTTAAAATTGAATAATCTGGATGTTGGTTTTTAACATATCGAATGATTAATAATAAGGAATAACCCATAATGGAATTCTTAATTCTTATTACTCCTGGAATAATTGCTTCACTTTTTTATTGTAAACAAAAAGGAATCCCACTAAAATCAATCGATTTTTTTGTTTACGCCCTAATTTACGCTTTTCTAATCCACTTATTTCTTGGTGGTATTATGTATTTGCGCGGGCATAAAGACGTCGCATCGGTGGAAATGTTTACGCTTATTGGTAACGCACTAAGGTATGAAGCCATAGGTTTAATCTTATCCTTTGCTTTTCCTAGTATTGTTATCTTGTTCGAAAAAGTATTGATGGGAAAAAAGAAATGATTAAACCCTCATCAACGAACCAGATACTACTTGGAATTATTTCGATTGTTGTCTTAATAGCTTTGTTGGTGTTTTCCACTTTCACTTCCAAAAGCTTTAACGGTGCATTATCCCCAACCACCGAAGTGACAGAATTAGTCGAATTTGTTCCGACTGAAAATGCTGTAGATGGTTTTTCCAAAACTTTGCAAGATGCCTTGAACCAAATCACTCAACAAGAAGAAGTAGACAAAAGCATTCTTGCTGAATTAGAAAGCGGTGTATATTCTTTTGAGCATCCTTTGATCGTTGTTGATCCATATGGTAATTCGCCACTCACTGCACTTATTTTATTTTCAACAAAAGAGCCCATTAATATCTCTATTCATATTGAGGGCGAAGACCAATATACCAATATTGATTTTTCTTTTGAAGCATTTACTGAACAACATATTATTCCAGTTTATGGGCTTTATCCTGGAATTGAGAATAAAGTAAAGCTGACAGCGAAAAGCCAATCAGGTAAAAATGATGAAGTTCAATTACGAATACAAACGGAACCCCTGCCAAAAGAACTCGAAGATCAAATATTTCTGGTTGATGCCCCTTATAAAGCCCAGTACCAACCTGGATTGAATTTCACGTTTGAAAACGGCCAATTATTCTCAAAAACCGCGTTTGATATGAATGGGAAATTCAGGTGGTTTTTAACAAGGTCATATTTGCATGCAACTGAATACAAATTTGGAAATAGATATATTTTTGCCGAAGGAGCAGTTAATGTTGGTGATGTTCTTTTATTTGAAATGAACCCATTAGGCCGCATCTATACCGTTTTTTATTCTCCTTTTGGTGTTCATCATGATATTGAAAAGTATTTTAATAACATTCTTGTTACTGGCAGCAGTGGTGATACTATCCAAGATTTTATTTATGAAATATCCGCTGAAACAGGGGAAGTCAGTAATTCTCTTGATCTAAAAACGGTATTTCAAAGGTCAAGACAAACCGGTTTTGCGCCAGTAGATCACTACGATTGGTTTCATCAAAATGCCATATCAT
This sequence comes from uncultured Anaerolinea sp., assembly GCA_964597505.1. Lineage (GTDB taxonomy): Bacteria > Chloroflexota > Anaerolineae > Anaerolineales > Anaerolineaceae > UBA6107. Next base: position 415,283 of record CAZQXI010000001.1, read on the forward strand.
GGGTCGAAGGACAAGATAAAATAATAATTTCATCCAGACACCAATCGCTTGTGGCAAAAATTTCTTGGCCGCAAGGTGAAATTAGCTGGATGCTAGCTCCGCATTATGGATGGCTTCCCATGTTTGACCGATATTTGCTTGAACCCATTGGAGAACCCTTTGACTGGCCATCCAATCAACACGCCCCCGAAATTATGCCGGATATGGACAATAACCCTGATACCACCGATATCCTCCTTTTTGATAATGGCATCCAACTCATTGAAGGAACAACAGCAGCTAATGCAATGGATTCAAAGAATAGGTATGGTTTGTCAAACATGGTAAATTATAGGATCAATGAAAAAGATATGAGTGTGGAACAAGTATGGCAGTTTGGCAAAGAACTCGGATCCAATTTCTTTTCCTCTTCTCGGGGTGATGCTAATTTATTAGAAAACGGTAATCGATTGGGTGTATTCAATATTGCTGATCCTGGTTCAACAACAAATGTAGGAAATGGCACATATTTTGAAGTTTCAGATCAATCAAAAATAATCTGGTCAGCCCAAACTTTGTCTCAAACATCTGATGGAGAACTGATCGAGTATCGACTTGAAAGAATGAATATTTACAATTCAGATGCAAATAACCTTGAAATCGGCACACCAGTTTTTAATTTTATTCCACAAGAGATAATAGAAAAGTATGCCATCACTCAATAAAAAAACCCTCATTTTTTATTCACTCTCAATTATCATTAGTATCCTATTTTTATCGGCCTGTGATGCAGAAAAAACTGATAGTACCCCTGAATATTCGGCTACATCGATTAATCAGGCTTGGTCCATCACGCTCGACAATTGGGAGATTGCTGACGATCTTACAGGCACGGAATCAGCAATGCAATACAATGGAGATGTAACCCAAATCCAGATCAAAGAAATGCCCACAGAAGGCAATACCTTTTTACTTGTTGAATTGACCATTGAAAAACAGAAATCTGGCGCATCCTCATTTGTCTGGAAAGATTTATATGTTTTAGATGAAGAGGGTAAAACCTACATTCGACACTCCAATGATACTTTTTTAGAAAACTACAATTTTCCAAGAATTAAATCCACAGATATCACCATTGGTAAAAACAAAGGTTTTATCTGTTTTGAAATTCCAAAAACTATCACAAGCGACAAACTTTTTTTAGTCTATGACTCTCCTGATGGTGTTGTTCAAATTCCACTCAAATAAAGTGATAACCACATGAAAACAAAGTCCAAAGCAATTCTTGTCGGCGGCATCTCTTTCATAATAATTGCTTCAGTTCTCATCTTGGTATTTTGTGGATCATTGGTAAAACCGACTGATAAATCTCTTGCGGAAGATATTGAGATTCCAAAATACGATGTGCTTCAAGCACAATACGCGCGCGAACTTGAGATAATCGAGGACTACACAGGCAGTGATTACACTTTTCAAAATCCATACATCATCGTAGATCCTTACGAGATGAATCCAGGTTCTGCACTTGTTATTTTTGAGGATACAAAACCCGGGGATATTGAAGTAACCATTCAGGGTGATGATGCTTATTCAACTTACACTTATATCAAATCAAGTCAGACAACTCATTTTGAAATTCCAATCATCGGGCTATACCTTGGAAGAGAAAATACGGTCACACTTAAAGACCAAAATGGGATGGTTTCCACCCTAAAAATTACCACAGAGCCATTACCAGTTGACTTTCAAGTCTATGAACTCAATAAATCCGTTCCTGAAAAGATGGAACCCGGAATTACCTTATTTATTGCTTGTTTTGATGATTCATACACCGCCTTGGTGGATAATAATGCTCAAGTGCGGGGTTATCTTTCAAACAAATATATGGCACATGGAACTGGAGTAATCAAACTCCAAAATGGAAATATGCTTGCTTCGGGTGATGAATACCGTCAAATTCCTTACAACATGACTTCTTTATGGGAATTCAACTGGTTGGGAAAAATTTTTTTTGAATATGAGATTCCCAATGGTGTACATCACAATATCAGTGAAATGCCTAATGGGGATTTACTTGTTGTGTCTAATAATAAAGACTGGCTGCTCACCCACACACGTGAAGATGTTGTTTTGATCCTTGATCGTAAAACCGGTGAAGTAAAGAAGGAGTACGATTTTAGAAAGATACTTGATGAAACACGCTCGCCTTACCATCATTTTGATCCAAACATCATAAACGTCCAGAATACTGATTGGATGCATACCAATGCCGCCATTTATAATACCGCTGACAATACGATCATTGTCTCATCCCCCATTCAAAGCCAGGTTGTGGCTATTGATGCCGATTCATCCAAAATTAAGTGGATTCTCGGCGCGCATGAAGGGTATGATGGTTCGTCTGATTTCTTAAAGGAGTTCCTGCTCACCCCCATCGGAGAGGACTTCGAATGGCAGTGGGGACAACATGATCCGATGCTGCTGCCCGATTTCGATCAGAATCCAGAAACGATCGACCTTTTGCTTTTCGATAATGGTCAAAATCGCAGCTTTACCAAAGAAAACGCGACTGCTCCAGTAAATAATTATTCCAGAGCTGTCCATTATCGGATCAATACAAAAAACATGACAGTTGATCAAATATGGCAATATGGCAAGGAATGCGGACCGGATTGCTATGCAACATTTCTTGGGGATGCTGATTTCTTGTCAAATACGAGCAATCGCTTGATCGATTTTGGCGGTCAGTTGCGCGTGGATGGAGTTCCAGTTGATTCCATAGTGGATGGTGTATTAGGTTCAGTCGTTACTAATTCCAGAATTGATGAGGTGACTGAAGATGGAGAGATTGTTTATTCCGTTTCTGTTTCAGAGAATAAATATTCGGTCACTTCAGAAACATATCAAACTGAACGACTCGACTTATTCTCTGCATCAAGCTTTGATTTTTTGTTAGGTGAAATTAAAGGCACTCGTTTAGGTGAGATTAATTCTTTTCAGGCTTCAACAGATATAAAAGCGCCACTTTTTTATGCAGGAAAAATCGAAGTCGAATTTAGCCGTATGGTCAACGAAAATGGCCGCCTGGTTGCAGATGGCTCGATTAAATATGATGGAACGACATTCTTACTCGGTCGCTGCTACTTTGTTTTACGCGGCAAAGATTCGGTTTATGTTTACCCGGCCACTAGCGGATTAAATGGGCGCTTTTTCATGAATTTGGATACAAGTGAACTTGAAAGCGGAATTTACCACCTGTCGATCATCGGCGGTGTGAGAGAAGGTAACGATCAACTTAATGGCAAAATGCATCAAGGGCATGTCAACACGAAATATAAGATAACAGTACCATAAAATTCATTCTTTACCCCATCCATCAAAAGAACCTGCTAAAGTGATCCGCGCCCGTTCGATCCCGTGGATGACGCAAGACAACGGCTCCACAAAAGCCCCTTGTTCAAAGCGAAGGTCGCCGATGCTGAAAACAACCTTTTCTGGCGCACAAACAGACTGCTGCATACCACCTGGAAGGGTTACCCCCACCGCCTTCCAGTTCTCGCAAAAATTCTGGCGGTTGTTGAAGCAGTGGCTGCAGTTATCGCAAGCAATATTGGGTTCCACGGCCACATGGTCACCGATCTTGAAGCGTGTAATTTTACCGCCAATGCCCGTCACCACCCCGGCAAACTCGTGCCCTGGGATGACCGGGTAGCTGCCCAGGTATTCTCCCTTGTAAATATGCAGGTCCGTGCCGCAGATGCCGCTAGCCTTGACCTCGATCAATACTTCATTCTCTCCCGGGGTAGGAACATCCCTCTCAATCAGGCTGAGTTCTCCTGGCCTATGGATCATCATGCTTTTCATGGTCTGCTCCCGAAATAAAAAATGTTCAGTAATGTTGCTACTATCTGTTTACTAAAAGTAAAAGGGTTTGGTTTATATAAAAATAGTTATTCTTTGCGCCCTTTGCTTCTTCCCTGGCACTCCCCGGCACTTGCAGTCGGGGCAAGTGTGCAGCCTGGGCAAGTGTGCGAGAGAAAAGGTTCTTAAACCAAATAGTAGATGCTTCGTGGTTTGCTGATTAAGATTAAATCCCCATAGAGCATAAAAGTCAATGTTCCGCATAATAAAACATGCATGTCGAGAGAGGAGATTCTCAACATGCATAAAGATTAGGGTGGCGGAGTCTACCCGCCGATCATCAAGATATCACTCGTGCCGCGTTCTCTGTTTCTGCCCAGCGGATTGTTAACCAACCTGCCCATGAAGTACATGGTGGAACTTCCGCCGCCATCCAGGTTATAAGCCTGGCTGCAGCCGAGGTCGGCAAACATCTGGGCAAATTCTTCCAGTGTCACACCGGTGCTATAGCCCGAGCTGCGGCCGTCAACCACGATGAAGACATAATGGTTTGCATCGATCATGCCGATGCCGGTACGCGACTGGCTGCCGTCAATGGGATGGTTACCGATGTTGTTATCCACTTTGACGGTGTCAAAACTGGTGGCTGCTACTGAATCCGTGATCAATGCCGGCCCAAAAGAATAGGTATTCCAAACGCCCTGGTCAAGCAGTTGCTGGGCACTCGTCTGCGTTTCATCGTAGATCTTCATTGTCCCATCCCGGTAAAATGCCAAACCAGTCCTTGCCGGCACATCACGATAGATCACGCCGTTGCGGATGATAATGCCGTCTTCTCTAAATCCATAATAATCACCGTTGATGGCAAAAATGGCATTATTGGCTGCCGCGATCTGAGAAGTGTAATCAATAATATTGGTGCCAAATTGGTTGTCTGCAAAGGCATTACTGAGGTCGGTGGCGTCAGAGATGACCACATCCGCCACAAAATAAGTCAGCGCGTTTTCTCCGCTGCCTGAAGAATGTTCGGTAATTGAAATGGTGACATTACCATCTGAATAATTCCAGTCGTCGTATGTGACCGTCTGGATCGCAGTTTCGGTGGCGCTTTGGGTTTCAGCGATGGTTGTGTTCGAGTCGGTGGTATCAGAAGAAACCACAGGAGTGGATGTTGCTTCAGCAGCCGCGGAGACCACAGATATATCGGTGATTTGTACATGCCGGATGAGATAACGATCTGCGAGTGCAAAAGCGATGCCTGCCACCACGATCAGGATGGATGAAACGAGAACAACATTTTTTTTGGATGCTTTTTTCATTTTTTCTCTAAAAAATAAAGTGACTTGATTTCTGAACCTTTGTCTATTTTATGCATTTGCAATAATGGTTTGGTATATTCTTTGTATACGTGTTTAACGACGTACCGGTTTATGCTTCTTATTGATGAACCTGAACCACACGAATCCGGCCAGCAGCAGAACACCCGTCATAACCCACAACAAAATACGCAATGTACCCTGGGTGCCATCCAGAGTCTTTGAAAAGAAATAACCCACGCTGATCAAAACAGCTGATTTGATCACCTCTCCTGAAACCAGCGGAACGATCCAATTGCGAAAAGGTACCTTGTTGAACCCGGTGGCTATCAAGGTCGGGATGGGGAACCCTGTGGTGAACTTTGACATGAATAATAGTTTGGGGGCATTGACTTGAATGCCCTCCGATAATTGGTCCACTTTACGAGAGTCTATGCCGATTTTGGAGGCAATTTTTGTGAGCCAATCTGTCTTGCCGCACTTGCCGAGAAAGTACCATCCCATATCCGCAGAAAGATTGGCTAAAACGATTGCAAAAAAAACGGGCATCGGTTGCATCAATCCGCTCGAAGCAAGCGCTCCTCCTGCGAGCGTGGCGATTGGCCCTTCAACGAAGGTAACCAAGAACAGGGCTAAATAAGAGAAAAATGGCGCAGACGTTGAAGTAATGAGAAAGTTGAACAGCATGGTATAGGTTGCTTTCTTTTTAGAATTGTTGAAAACATAATTCGATCAAAGGGTTGAACAACCTCAATATAAACTTCAGTTATGAAGATTTGGTTTAAAAATCGTATAGAAATTATTTTTCATAAAGGAAATAATTAAAAGATGTGCAAGAAATGGTTTAGTAATATTACCCATCAATTAGCAATCTGATGAAAATATATATTTTTTCACCCTTGACGTCCGACAATATGTATTATTATCAGTGCATACCGCAAATTATCGGAATAAGTATTAATGGCTAGAAAAAGTGCTTTAAAATCACAAGAAAAACATCCATCTGATCTGAGCAAAGAACCCCTGATTAGTCTGAGTGATGTAGTCAAATCCTTTAAAACCGCAGGAGAAGATTTTTTTGCCCTGCGGGGAATTTCATTTAATGTCTTCCAGGGCGAATTTCTTGGCATCATCGGAAAATCCGGTGCAGGTAAAACCACCCTCGTCAACATGATCACCGGTGTGGACCATCTCACTTCCGGCCAGGTGAGTGTAAATTACAACAATCACAAGGTTTCCATCCATCATTTTACAGAAGACCAGCTTGCCCTTTGGCGCGGACGAAATATGGGCGTGGTTTACCAATCTTTTCAACTCTTGCCCATGCTCTCTTTACTCGAAAATATCATGCTGCCCATGGATCTATGCGGAAATTACAGTCCGATTCAAAGCCGTGAAAAAGCATATGAACTCTTGCACATGGTTGAATTGGAAGAACATGCAAAAAAACTACCCAAGTTTATCTCCGGCGGGCAGCAGCAAAGGGTTTCAATTGCACGCGCCCTGGCCAACGATCCACCCATCCTCATCGCGGATGAACCCACCGGCAGTCTTGATTCGATCACCGCAGATCATGTTTTCGGCGTGTTTGAAAAACTGAAGGATCAGGGAAAAACCATCATCATGGTCACCCATGATAAAAGTCTTTCACCCCGCTTCACCCGTACCCTGGTCATCCAGGATGGCGAATTGATTAACGATACCCAAAGGGAGGCAGCATGACCAATCTTGCTTCCCCCAATATCCCTGCCATTGAAATGCAGAAAGTACAAAAAGTGTTTAAAAATGCCGCGGGGACCTTTCATGTCCTAAAAGGGCTGGACCTAACCCTCTCGCAAGGTGAGTTTGTAGCCATCGTGGGTAAATCAGGCAGCGGTAAATCTACCCTGCTGAACATGATCACCGGCATTGACCATCCCACCGGCGGCAATGTGATCGTGAACGGCGTCAACGTCCATGCCATGAACGAAAGCACGCGTTCCTTATGGCGGGGAAATAACCTGGGCATTGTTTTCCAATTCTTTCAACTTCTGCCCATGCTCACCCTGCAAGAAAACGTGATGCTGCCCATGGATTTCGTCAACAAATATGATTTTGATGAGCGGCCAAAACGAGCCCTTGAATTGCTCACCATGGTGGGGCTTGAAAAACAAGCTTATAAACTTCCCACCACCGTTTCAACCGGGCAGCAGCAATGCGCAGCCATCGCCAGGGCGCTCGCCACTGACCCACCCGTCATCGCGGCGGATGAGCCCACTGGCAATCTCGATACCAAATCTTCTGATGTCATCATCAGCTTGTTTGACCATCTCGTGAAATCAGGTAAAACCATCGTCATGGTCACCCATGATCCCTCGTTGACCGAACGCACTTCAAGAACCGTGGTCATATCGGATGGCGAATTAATTAATGAAACTGTTGCCAAGTGCTTTGTCAACCTGTCTCACCATCAATTGCTCGATTTAACCCACAATCTTGAGACCTTTAATTTTGACCCCGGTTCACCCATTTTGACCCAGGACCAATCCGTGGATTATCTTTACCTGATCGTCAGTGGTGAAGTGGAAATCAGTCTGCACGACCAAAAAGGCAAGCGCTCAATCATCACTTCATTAAAGCCCGACCAATTCTTTGGCGAGATTGAATTAACCGGCAGCGGAAGATCCATTGCCAACGTTTCAGCCTCACCTGAAACTTCTGTGAATCTGGTGGGAATCAAACGCGAGAAATTCCTTGAACTTCTCGATAATTCGCAGGTGACTGAAGAAGCGATCCAAAATGTGGTTCGCCACCGCCTGGAAGAGAATCGTTCTGCAAGGCAGAAATTGACAGGTAACAAACTATGATGCGTCCGCGTTGGCGAAAAGTCTATCATGATTTGATCAACAACCTTTCTCGTACCTTGTTGGTCGTTTTTTCGATCGCTGTTGGTGTTTTTTCAATTGGAGTGATCGTCGGTGCCTATGTGATTATTTCCAATGATATGAGTTTGAGTTATTCCTCAAATCATCCCGCGAATATTGAATTGCGCACAAGTCCTTTTGATAGCTCCTTGATTTCGACAATTCAAAATGTGCGCGGAGTCAATGATGCTGAAGGTCGTACTGTTTTAAGCTTGCGCGCCCGCATTAATGGGACTGATAATTGGCAGACGCTCAATGTGATTGCCATAGAAGATTATTCAGATATTAATATCAATCTATTGAGCATTGATGCAGGAACCAATTTGCCAAATGATAAGCAAGCCGTACTCGAGCGTAAAGTACTGCAAGATATGCAAGTCAAGGTTGGTCAAACCCTTGAGCTGCAGCTCGAAAACGGAATTATTAAAGAATTACCCGTGGTTGGTATTGTTCAAGATGCCAGCACTGCTGCCGGTGATTTTATAGCAAATCCCTTCGTATACATCACAGTCAATACGCTGCCATATCTCAATGAAGAGCCGCTCTTCAACCGTCTATATGTGACATTATCAGAGAAACAAAACGACGATGCAAACCTGCAATCCATGTTGACAGTGATCAGGGATAAAGCCGAGCAAAGCGGAGTTGGCGTCTTTCACTCGCGCTTTGCCAAAACCAATGAACACCCCATGGCATCTACGGTTCAGGCCATTCTTGGCATTTTGCTGGCTTTAGGCATTCTGATCCTGTTCTTAAGCAGTTCATTAATTGCCAACACCTTAAATGCCCTTCTCAATCAACACCTGCGCTACATCGGCATAATGAAATTGGTTGGCGCCAGCCGCAGCCAGGTACTGCAAATGTATATGGTGTTGATCCTGTCCTTCTGTTTAATTGCACTCGCCATCGCCGTCCCATTAGGCGGACAAGGCGCATATGCACTGGCCGATTTCATCGCCGAAAAGATCAACTTCGCATTAATGGGTTACCGCATCGTACCTTTGGCCTTGATCATTCAAATCATCGTTGGCCTGGCGGTTCCCCTGCTGGCTGGTTTTATACCGGTACTAAACGGATCAAAAATATCCGTTGTACGCGCTTTAAGTGACAATCAGATGCTCGAAGAATCAAAACCTGTAACGGTTGAAGCGAAAAAAGAAACCTTCATTGAAAAAATCAGCCTGCGCATTACGAAACTGCTGGCAAAACGAAACTTTCATATTCCGCGGCCACTTCTGATCTCTTTCAGAAACACCTTCAGGCGCAAAGGCCGCCTGATCTTGACCTTATTTACTTTAACCATGGCGGGGGCCATTTTTATTGCCGTGTTTAATGTTCGGGTCACACTTTTTGATTACATGGATGGCATTGGAAAATACTTCATGGCCGATGTCACTCTTGACTTTGACCAGCCATACCGATTGAAAGACATCACCAACCGAGTCATGTCCATCCCCGGTGTCGCGGATATTGAAGGTTGGGCTTACGCCAGTGCAGAAGCTATTAACCTCGATGAAAGCCTGGCTGAAAATATTACCATCATGGCCCCACCCAGTGACAGCACCATGGTTACCCCCAACCTGGTTGCCGGCCGTTGGCTCATCCCCGGCGATGAAAAAGCCCTGGCGTTGAGTGAACAGATTTATGAAAGTTTCCCAAATATCAAACCCGGAGACAAGATTCGCATCAAAATAAATGGCAAGAAAGAGGAATGGACCGTTGTTGGTATTTTTAAGTTTGTACCCCAGGAAGGCACCTTCGCCTACAGCACTTACGAATACATCTCAAAAATTACCCATCAAGGCAACCGCTCATTCTCTTATCGTATTATGCTTGACGATCATGATAAACAAAATCAAAAAGCAATGGGTGTCGTTATTGATGATTATTTTCAAAGCAACGGCTACAACGTAGACCAGGTAAGGACTGGTGATTCAGCCTTTAAAAGCGCTTCTGAAAGTCTGGATATTCTCATCACCTTCTTGTTGATCATGGCCATTCTGACTGCCGTTGTAGGCAGCATGGGTCTTACCGGCACCATGGGCATGAACGTGCTTGAGCGCACCCGCGAAATCGGTGTGATGCGATCCATCGGCGCGGTCGACCGCGCCATCATGCAGACTGTGATCATTGAAGGCATGGCTATTGGCGGAATTTCATGGCTCATGGGCGCATTCATCAGCATTCCAATTTCTTATGTGCTCTCTGATATCGTCAGTCTTGCTGTTTTTGAATCGCCCATTAAGGTCATTTTCACGGCGACAGGTTTCTTGATCTGGTTCCTGGTCGTCCTTGTATTATCTGCACTTGCTAGTTTGCTTCCGGCACGAAATGCCGCCAGTCTCACCATCCGTGAAGTGCTGGCTTACGAATAGTATTGGTTCGAGGAGATGAAAAAATGAAAAATTTCTTTGTTCTATTGATTTCAATAATGATGGCGGCTTTGTTGTTGATCGGTTGTAAAACCGCAACACCAGAAGTCATTGATGCCACACCTGTCACATCTCCTGATGTGGTGATCGCTGAAGCCCATTTTGTGCCCGAACAAAACCTATACCTTTCCTTCATGGCACAGGGCCGGGTAGCTGAGATCATGGTAACCAAAGGGGATCAAATCACCAAGGGCCAGGTGCTGGCAAAATTGTCAGACAGTGAACCAGCCGTCGCCAACCTGACTGCCTCCAAACTGGAACTGGCTTCTGCCGAACAGGCATTGAATATTCTCAAACGAACCTCTGACCTCGCCACTGCCCAGGCTCAATTAAATCTCGCCACTGCCCAGGATGCCTACAATAAAGCAGTCTGGAACCGCAAAGATATAGACACCCCTCAGGTCACAGACCAGAACAAGATAGATGCCATAAATGCCTCTATCATCATCGCCCAGGATAAAGTTGAGAAAGCCCAAAAAGAATACGATAAGTTTTCTGAAACCGAGGATAGTGATCCCCTCAAGGCTGCAGCCCTCAACAACCTGGCCCAGGCAAAAATGAACCTGCGTAATGCCCAGAACAACCTTAACTTCAATTACCTGGACCCCTCGAACCAGGATGTACTCATTTCTGACGGTAAAGTGGAAGTCGCCAAGGCTCAACTTGCAGATGCCCAAAAGGAATATGACCGCCTTAAAGACGGACCGGATCCCGAAAAATTAGCCATCGCCCAGGCACGCGTGGATAATGCCAATGCACAGGTGGCTGCCGCACAATATGCCGTGGATAATTATGAGATCAAGGCACCCTTTACCGGTGTCGTCGCGGATGTCAACATAGCTGTCGGCCAGCAGGTCTCGTCCGCTTCATGGGCGATTGCGGTCATAAATCCTTCAAACTGGTACGTCGATACCAGCGATCTGACCGAGTACGATATTATTAATATCACGGTCGGTGATAACGTAGAGGTTACGGTAGATGCGCTCCCTGAACTCAATTTGGTTGGCACCGTGAAAGAGATATCGCAAGCCCCGAAAACTGCGGCTGGAGATGTTCTTTATACCGTTCATATCCTGGTTCAAGACCCCGACCCACGCATCAAATGGGGCATGACCGCGGAAGTGACTTTCCCCTCTCCTAAATAATTTCAAACTATCACATAAAAAAGTGGATAGTTGTACGGGCGACCTGCAGGTCGCCCGTTTAAATTAATACTGTATGCAAAGTTTAATTTTTAGAGCATCACGACCAATAACAATACCAGCAAAATGGTCAATGCCAGCATGGTGATCCACACCCACCCACCCGGGTCGGATGAACCGTTGCCGATTCCCACTGGCGTGATCTTCAACAGCGGAATATCACCAATCTTGCCCATTAATTCTTCGTCACTGATCTTCCAGGGATTGTAGCCTTCAAAGAACCCTGCGAAACCGGCATTCTTCAAGATCTGCCGGATGACAATTCTCCGCGTTTCAGGGTCGTTTTCTTCACTTACCTGCCCAAAAAATGCACCGCCCGGCATGATCATTTCGATCCCTGGGTTGGCTATGAGGTTTTTAAACCAGTCGGAAGTCTTTCTTCCTCCTGAAATGCACCAAACACTCCCCTTGTAGATGGCATAATTCACCGGTGCATAACGCAGCTTACCGCTTTTGCGCCCGATCACCTTGAGTACCATGATATATCCGCTGAACGGATTACTGAAGATGCCTCCCAGTCCTAAACGGAAGATCGGCACCATGAAAAATTTGTTTAGAAACCAAAATATTTTTCGCATCACCGGCGGCATTTTTATCCCTCCAAAAAAAATCAGATGACTAATAAAATCCTTTATTGAGAAATTCCGATTTTGAATAGAAACAGGAATCTTCCTACTAATTTTTTGATAAATTAAAGCTTCATGCCATCAGATTATTCAAGATTTAGTCTTTATGCTTTATATCCCTGTTTCGCCCTTTGAGGTCTTGATCAATCCCATCACCATCCAAGGCAGCATGGCAAAAAGCCCCGCCAGGGCAGGCCCATGCAACCCGACGATCAAGCAGGTCACAAACGAGGTTGCTCCGGTCATCACATACATCCAGACCGCCCAACGGTCAGGGATCAGCGGAATTTTGACCGGCATCTTGCGCGTGATCAGCAGGAACAAAGCAACCGCCACAAAGGTCGTCAGCCACCATCCCCAAAAATTCTGCAGCGGTACGCCAAAATAAGCACCTTCAACTTCCCATACCCAGTTTCCACCCAGCACCATCATGGGATCCATCACCACATCCCAGGCGGTCATGATCACACCGCTCAAAGCCGCTATCATCAGTCCGCGTTGGAAAATACCCCAACGCGTTGGGGTCAGCGCCTTGGCGATCACCATGGAAGGATACATCATGAAAGTCCATGCGACAGGGATCAGGTAAGGCACCAGCCCCAGGAATTTGGGTCCAAGCTGGTTAGAGTAGTGATACGGACCGTAGACCAGCCCGGTGGCGACACCCAAACTCTCAAAGAACAAGCCTGCTGCCACCACCAGCACCACGAAAAACAGGGTTTTGATCCAACCCTCGATCTGGCTGGAATGCAGAATTGAAAAGATAAATGAAGAAAAGGTGATGATGGGCGTCAACGGAATCGCCCACGGGATCTTGAATCCCAGGACGCACAGGGCAAAAATGGACCCGAGCAGTGTGAATATGAGGGTTGCGAGGGTGATTCTTTTGAGGATCATGGTTCGCTCCAGTTGAGTATCAAGCTTCATTTGACTTTAACCAGCACAGAATTCAAGGTAACAACCGAACCGTCAGCCATACTCAATTCAGCCAATTCCAGCCTCACCCACGTTCCGCTTGAGGGTGCTGGAAATGTGATCGCATTGTCAAATACACAAGGTCCGCCTACATCTTCAGATTGGACCATGAATCCCTCTGACAACACCTCGTTTCCAGCCATATCCACGACTCTGAAACGCAGGTTATTCTCAAAGGGTGCGATGGGCATGCTGCCTTTGATCTGGACGCCAGCAGTTACTTCGCTGCCACTTAGCGGCGCCTCAATAGTGATGGAACGCTCTGATCCGCCCTGGGTTGTGGAGTTTTGACTCATTAAAGTTAAATTATTTTCCAGTAATTTATAAGTTTGATGAACTATATGCGTTGGAGAGACCATGGCATCATTAATCCCATGAATGGTGGCATCCAAAACGATCCTGCCCTCTGTGATAACCAGTGACTGGATCATCGGCCTGTCATCAATAAAAACACTGCCAGTCTGCAAATATTCCCCGCCCCGGTTGACTATCACCACCACCGAAATAAAGTTACCTGTCCCGCCGGTGTTCTCTGACAGGAGTACCACAGCATCATCAACCTGGTCTTCATTTAAATCGCCAATTGCAATTTGTGGCAGCAGCGAAATGGTTGTCGAGTCCTCAGTAAAAATGCCATTAGTCAACTGAACCGTCATGCCTGAGTTTGGTGAAAGATAACTCATATTCTGCAATTTCTCGATCGTTAATTCTGATTCCACGGTCGGGATTACCGTTTCGGTGAGAGCCGGGGTCCCTGTAGGTACGGCAATCTCGACTGTTTTTTGAGCTAATGGCACACAGGCTGCAACCAAAAACAATAAAAAAATAAGGCTAAAACGCGACATGGTTTTCATCGTTATTATTATCTCCAATCTTAATATTTACTAAAAACTGCCCAAAACACTTGAATATCGTGTAATAAAAGCGTATAATGTGTCAATAAGTGGTGAATAGTGGATAAAAGTGGAGCGCCGGAGCCTTTTCCGGCGTTCGGCATATCTAGGGAAAGTAGAACTTATGTTCATAGGATCCTTCGAACACAACATTGATGAAAAATCCCGAATCACTCTTCCGGTAAAATTCCGCGAACAGTTGAGCGATGGTGCATACATCATTGGCGGGTTTGACCGAAACCTGATCATATTACCTTCTGCAAAATTTGAAGCTTTAGCTAAAAAGATCAACGCACTCAGCATCGGAGATCCAGAAGCGCGTGATTTGCAGCTCAGAATCTTTGAACACGCTGGTGAAGTTGAATTTGACAAAGCAGGTCGTTTCATCCTTCCACAATCTTTACGAAAAGTCGCCCATCTTGAAAACGAAGTAACCGTCGTTGGAACCGGCGAAAAAATCGAAATCTGGTCCCCGGTCTTGCTGGCTGAAAAAAATGCTCGTTTCGATGAGCCAAACTCAGCAGCCGCGCTGGCAAGTAAGTACGATCTGTCATTCTAATGGACACAAATATAGACGGCGGCACAAATGCACCGCATGTCTCTGTTCTTTACCAACAGATTATAACTGCTTTACGCCCTGAGAGTTCCGGT
>CAZQXI010000002.1:0-285440 GCA_964597505.1 uncultured Anaerolinea sp.
CTTAAGGCCAGTTTTTGATTTAACACAACCTTACGAAGAGTCTCTCCCGAAGGGAGCAAGAGGGGCCAAGTGTAGGGTGGTTTTCCGAAGGGGCAAGAGGAGCCTAATCGATTTGGCATTCCCTGACTATTCTTTTACAAGGCGCTTCGCAAGCAGAATGGTGCATCGCGGATGCACCTTACGAGGCATTCCTTAGGGTGTAAAGTCCGCGCTGAACACACCCTACCAAAATCATTAAAATACACGGGCGACCTGCAGGTCGCCCGTACAATATGCAGCACATTTACGGGCGCAAAGCTATTATGCCAGGAAGGGTGCATCCGCGATGAACTCTACGGGGTAAGAACGGTGGGTTCAGCCCTCGAACCCACCCTACCCGTCCTTTATTTATTCTCTTCCATCATCTGGACGAAGCACTTGACCACTTCTTCATCGAAATGGGTGCCGGCCTGGTCGACCAGGTGTTTAAGGGCGTTTTCCCTGGTCCAGGCTTTGCGGTAGGGGCGGTCAGAGACGAGCGCGTCCCAGGCATCCACAATGGCGAAGATGCGGGCCGAGAGGGGGATCTTCTCGCCCTTCAGGCCGCGCGGGTAGCCGGTGCCGTCCCACCATTCGTGGTGGCAGTAGGGGATATCGAGCACATCTTTGAAATAAGGAAGCTCAGAAAGCATCTCGTAGGCGTAGGTGGGATGTTTCTGCATGATGGACCATTCGTCCTCGGTCAGGCGGCCGGGTTTAAGCAGGATGGTATCAGGCACGCCCATTTTGCCGATATCGTGCAGCAGCGCCCCGCGGCGGATGTTATCGAGGTTTTGTTCTTCGATGCCCATTCGTTTGGCCAGTTCGAGGGTCATGTTGGCGATACGCAGGGAATGGCCCTGGGTTTCTTTGTCGCGCAGCTCAAGCGCGTGCGCCCAGCCTTCGAGGGTGGCGTCGTAAGCGCGTTTAAGTTCGGTGGCCTGCACGCTGGTTTGCTCATAGAGGTCCGAGCGGTGGATGGCGCTGGCTGCCAGGTCGCCGATGGTCTTCAGCAGGCGCAGTTCGTTATCACTTAACAAACGGCTGGCGCCGATGATGATGGAGCCGATGGTTTCGCCCTTGGTGACGAGGGGAACCCCGGCTAGGGTGACCAGGTTGGTGATCAGATCCTGGAAGGCAAAATAGGGATCACGGGCGGCATTGAAGTTGACGTAAGGTTTGCAGGAGCTGACGATGAATCCGCTCAAGCCTTCGTTGGCTTGCAGCTTGCGGTTATCAACGCTCTGCCAGCAGCCAATGGCGCGCACCAGGTTGGGCAGGTCTTCACGTTCTTCCATGGTCGAGATGATGGCGCCGTCAATAGCCAGGGAGGTCATAAGTTCCGCCAGGATGGTGGTGCGCACCTGTTCGCGGGTCAGGTCGGTGCGCAGCGCCTCGCTGATCTTGGCGACCACTTCCAGATCGTGTTCCCTTTGTTTTCTAAAAGTGATGTCAATGGCTGTGCCGATGGTGGCTTTTTCACCCTGATAATCAATGAAGCCGGCGGTGATATCCAGCCATTTTTGTTCGCCGGTGCGGGTATTGAAAGAGGTTTCAAAGCGAATCATGCCGGATTTGGTGCGCAGCAGGTCGGCATATTTATTTCTCATCTCGCCGCCGTCGCCGTGGTTGATGACGTTCCACAGGCTGGTGGTCAGCAATTCGGGTTCGGTAAAACCGGTGATCTCGCACCACATGGGGTTGACGTACAAAAATTGGTCATCCCGATTGATGAAGATGCCGGCGGCGGCCGTCTGGGCCAGGGCTTTAAACTTGGCTTCACTTTCGAGAATGGCGTTTTCGGCTTGCTTTCTTTCGGTAATATCCCTGACATAAGCGACCGCAAAGCGGGTGCCTTCGATGTCGGTGATCTTGGCGCTGACCTCGACCGGAAAAATGGTGCCGTCTTTTTTGACATTGGGGATGTTGCTGAAGTGACCGCCATGTTCGATCTGCCAGGTAACATAATCCGGTTTATCGGCGGTGAATTCACGGGTGACAAGATCTGCCACGTTCATGGTGAGCAGTTCTTCACGGGTGTAGCCGTAGACTTCTTCGGCCACGGCGTTGCACTCGAGAATTTCGCCCGAGAGCGATTCGAGGAAGATACAATCCGTGGAGGCCTGGATGAGCAGTTCGTTGCGTTTGGTGCTGGTGCTCAAGGCCTGTTCAGCCCGCTTGCGTTCGATGGCAATGGCCACCTGTGCCGAGACGAAGGTGAGCATTTGCTCATCACGCTTTTTAAAGCGGATCTCATCCGAATAGGATTGAACGGCCATGACCCCGATGGTGCGGTTTTCGATGAGCAGGGGAATGCCGATCCAATCCACGGAGGGGGTGCCGATGTTAACGGCATCGCCTTTGTTTTCGATGCGGTTGAATGATTCAGGGTTGGCCAACAGGGGTTTGCCAGTATGAATGATATGTTCGGTCAAGCCGTTGCCGCCCTTGCGCGGCGGGGGCGGCGGATCGTACTGGTCCACAAAATAGGGGAAGCTGACAGTATCCGTTTCGTCGTCGTATAGGGCGATGAAGAAATTCTCGGCCGGCATCAGATCGAGCAGTACAGCGTGAATGGACTGGAATAATTCATCCAATGTTTTCGAGATGATGGTGGACTGGGCGATCTTATAAATGATCGCCTGGGCTTTTTCGTTGTAATACTTTTCAGTGATGTCTTCACCGATGCTGGCAATGGCTGTGACGTTCCCCTGTTCGTCTTTGAGCAGGGTGTTGTTCCACGAGATCATGAGTTGTTCACCCGAGCGGGTGAGGATCATGTTGTCGTGATGCTGGGGAATCTCGCCTTCCTGGGCTTGTTCAATTAGTTCTTCCATTAATTGGCCGGAGATATCGGTGGGTACAAAATGTTCGTACCAGTTCTTGCCCATGGCATCTTCTTTTTGCCAGCCGGTTTTTTCGAGGAAGTAGCTGTTGCAGAAAGTGATGTTACCTTTGATGTCGGTGATGATGGCGATCAGCTTGATGGATTCCATCAAGGTGCGCAAATGCATCTCGGATTGGATATTGGCCTGTTCGGCTTTCTTTTCGCCGGTGATGTCTTCGCCCACGGATTGATATTCGATGAAATGGCCCTCATCGTTGCGGATGGGCTGGGTTTTCCAACGGTACCAGGACACATCCGTGGGTTTGGTCATGACCGAGTATTCGTTGATCTCGGGTGCCATATCCGGGGTAATATATGAAAATTGCCGTTCCGCAATCTTCTTGAACTCGTCTGAGGGGACGTTGGTTAATTTATCGCCAACCAACTGAGCGGAGGTGGACTGAAGATAGGTGCAAAAAGCCTGGTTGACAAAGGTGATGACGCCGTTCGGTTTGAAACGCACGATCATTTCAGGGTTGTCTTCAACAATAGCCCGGTATCGCGCCTCGCTGTTTTTGAGTGCCTGAATGGTTTCTTCACGATCACTGATATCGCGTATGATGCCGATGTAAGCCACGGCTGTGCCATCTTTATCACGAAGGGCTCTGACATTGGCTTCCGCCGGAATGATCTCGCCGTTCAATTTTTGGATCTGGTAATTGCTCTTATTAATATTGTTACCTGAAAATTTGCCAGCAACGGCTTCTGCTACAGTCTGTCTGGTGGCCGGAGAAAGAAAATCCCGGACGTTTTTTCCTATGAGTAATTGATTACCCTCTGCACCGAGCAATACTGCGAGCTGCTGATTTGAAAAAATGATATTGCCTTCAGGGTCCACCAACACCACTCCATCGGGTGAAATTTCCACCAGGTTGCGATAGTGGGTTTCGCTTTCGACAAGGGCATCTTCTATCTTTTGTTGGTCCGAGATGTCGATGATCCAGCCTTCAAGGGCGATCACTTTGCCTGAATGGTTAAACACGCCCTTGCCTTGTTCCTGAACGGTGCGAATCTCACCGTTGGCGTGTTTGATCCGGTAGCTGATGCGGTAAGGCCTGTTCTCGCTGAGGGCAGTCTGGATATCCTTCCAGGTGCGCCAATAATCTTCAGGATGGATCAATTTGGAATAGGGGAAATCTTTTTTATTGACGAAGCTTTCGACCGGATACCCGGTCAACTGGTAACAACCCTCACTCAGGAAATGCATGATCCGTTTTTCGTCGTTATCGCAGCGATAAACCACACCGGGC
Organism: uncultured Anaerolinea sp.; assembly: GCA_964597505.1. GTDB lineage: Bacteria > Chloroflexota > Anaerolineae > Anaerolineales > Anaerolineaceae > UBA6107. The sequence goes on from CAZQXI010000002.1 coordinate 4,156, forward strand.
ATTATCCCCAGCAAGGGTTCAAAGTCGCCGCTTTTGGCAGGTTCATCTTCAGCAGGGAGAGAGGTGGATTTTTCGAGGATGACTAGGTGTGCTTTTACACCCATGTATTCAAGATCAAGCAGCGAAGAGACCTTGATCCAGTTATCTTTCGCCACCGGATCTTTGAGTTTTCTGATGCGGTTGATGGCGCCTTTTTGTTTTTCAAAAATGACAAATTCGTTTTTAAGAATGTGAAAATCACGCGCACAGGTCGCGTTCGAGTATAAGACTTCTTCGTTTTCAGATATAACGAGTATCGAAGATTGCAGAGACTCAGCCCAGAAAGCTACTTTGTCATCCAGTTGATTGTTGGTTTTTTCGTCGATGAGGCTGTCAGGCATATTATTCACATTATATCTTGTCGATCATCGTCACACGATTTCGTCCATTCTCTTTAGATTTATACAGGGCTTTATCTACCGTTTTAATCATCATGCTGATGGAGGAAATTTGAGAATTTGCTCCAGTGACACCGACGCTAATAGTAACAGTGATTTTACCAACAGAAGTGTTAAAAGGCTGTTCTGCCACGGATTTTCGTATCCGTTCCGCAACGGTTTTTGCATTTTCGGGTTTTTGTTCGGTCAGCAATATCAGGAATTCTTCACCGCCGTACCTGGAAATATAGTCTGTTTCTCTGATCTTGGTGCGGGCGCGGGCGGCAATTTCGACCAGGATTTCATCCCCAATGGGATGACCATAAACGTCGTTAATGGCCTTGAAGCGGTCAATATCCAGCATGATCAAAGAAAGGGGCCTTGAATAGCGCTTGGCTGCTCCAAACTCGCGATTGGCCACCTCGTCAAATCCGCGGCGGTTAAGGACGTTGGTTAGTTCATCTGTGATGGCAAGACGCTGAACTTCTTGCAGCAGGTTGGCGTTCTCAATGGCGATGGCGACCTGTCCGCCAAAGATACTGGCAGCCTGGCTGTCAATTTTTTGCAGACTCTCGCCCCACATACTGAGGATGCCAATTGACTTTTTCTCGATCACCAGCGGCACCAGAATACATTTGGTGTTTTTGGTAATATTCAAGGCTTCAACCAGTTTTGAAATGGCTGGCTTAAAGATGGGGGGTGTAATTTGAATCAGCACCTCTTCAGGATGTTCCAGATACTCGGCTTGCTGAGAGTCGATGATCTCACGGAAAAGGGGCAGTGAATCAATGGGGGTGATGACCTCGTTGATCTTGTGCTTGCTCATGTTTTTAACAAACGAGACCAGCTTGGTTTGAACAGAAGAATAGGTAAGGGCCAGGTTGTCTGAGTCTCCAACCCTAAGCGCCACCAGACTGTGGATCTTAATTAATTCAAGTTCCATGCCAATGGTGTACATGACATTGTTGGTGTCCACGCCGCTTTTAATGGCGGTTGAAACGTGACTCAACGATTCGATCAAGGCGTTGGCGTGGGTTAATTGACTGGATTGAATACGTTCCTGCTCGAGCATGTGAATTTTGCAAATGGCTGTGGATATCTGCATGGCGGCGTATTCGCCGAGTGAGCGAACATCCTCTGTTACCTGGTCCGCGCTGTCATAACCCACGATGATCGCGCCAAATTTCATCCCTTCTGCAATCAATGGAAGGCAAAACAGCGATTTTTCACGATATAACCCGTGGAATTTCTTTTCCATCAAACGGGATTTATCTAGGTTTTCAACCAGGGCTGAATGCTGGGTTTCAAGGATCTCCTTGGTCAGAGTGCGATCACCCGGATCGGATTTTCCGTAGACGTAATCGTCTTTAAATTCACCGGTGGCTGCCCAACCTGTGACGGTTTGGGTGGTTTCATCCCATTTTGAGATGTAAACATTTGTGCCTTCCAACAGGTCGATCAATTTTTCAGGCAGCATGTCAAAGATTTGGTTAAGGGCGGTTGCCTCGAGCACTTGATGGGTTAGGTCGTTGATGGATCTTAGTTTCTTTCCAAGGCGGGTGGAGGCGTCGAATAACCTCGCGTTGCGGATGGCAAGCCCGGCCTGGCTGGCGAAGATCTGCATGGCATAGGTTTGGATCTTATTGAAGAAGCCTGCAACGTCGCTGTCGCAGTTCAAGAACCCGATTACCTGGTCGTCTGAAATAATGGGGGAGGCAATGTGAGATTTAATCCACTCTGATTCTGCCAGCAAGTGCCAATCTTGTTCAAGATGGGGATAGTAGGACAGGATGGGTTTTTTGGTGGAAATCATTTGGGATAAATTGGCAAGTTCGTTGACATCAAAAGTCTTTGACATCATCATTTCTTTGGTGCCCAACACCTCGTATCCCTTGGACCTGACGATCCTGGCGCGGCTGCCTTCGATCAACATGATGTTGGCAGTTTTATAGGCGACCACTTTTGCCAGGTTTTCAAGGATCCTGTCAAGAACTTCATCCAGGTGCAGGCTGCTATTAAGCGCCATTGATACATCAGCCATGGCCGCAACCAAAACCTGGTGATCTTCTTCCAGTTCAAGGGGAGGTGTTTTTTTGCGCTCACTCACATTGATCATTATCGGTTCGATTTTCTTCAAATCCAGACTCCAATCACGACTAAACCGGCCCTAAGGTTGCGAACATTCAATTTTCAACTTTTAATGAATTAGTTAACACTATTATACGGACGCCAGTAATAATCATGCAAGCAATTTTTAGAAGTAATATGAAATGTGTCATATTCTATATGACATTCTATCTATTTTTGTATAAACTTTGAAATAACTATTGATTTATTTTTGGATTTCATGCTAAAATATGTCTTGTCAGATGCTCGGGTGCCCCCCTCACCCGGGCATTTGACATTTAATCCCCAGGAATGGTTTAATCTGTTATCAATTGATTTTGGCTCCCTATGGAGGGGCAATGGAAAAAAAGTACCGCGGATTGCGCATCATTGGTTTGTTGTTGAAAATCATCGGCGTTCTTGAAATAATCGTGGGTATATTTTGTGCCCTGGTGCTGCCATTGGTCTTGTCTGATTCCAACGTGTCTTTGTTGAAATTGGGATTCCAGGATTTATATCCTGGTTCGGGCTTGCTGCTTGGCGCCATCACCGGCATTATTATTTTCCTGGTGGGATTGGTGTGCGGTCTGTTGACTTTTTCTTTGGGAGAGTTGTTTAACGTGGTCATCGCCATTGAAGAAAACACCCGGACCACGGCCTTATTAATGCAAAATAAAGAATAGTCATTTCGGATAATTTGAAGAATTTAAGGAAATAAAAACAGAGGAGGGTCAGATAGACCCTCCTCTGTTTTTGTGGACTATAAATCTTTATTATTCAGGTAAAACGCCTCAACCAGGGGCACCTGGCGTTTTATCTCGGCGATGTAAGGATAGCTGCCGGTGAGCGTTCCATCAGCAGTAAGGGTTTCCAGCTTCAAAGCAGGCGAAGAGATGGTTTTGGCTTCAAAATTACTCGAAGCGCCTTTGATGCTGTGGGCAAGAAAATGGATCTTCTTGGCGTCATTGTTCAAGAGGGCCTTTTCCATATCACTGATTGAAATCTTAATGTGCGCGAGGAATTCACCCAACAGTTCAAAGAAGGTAGGCAGATCGTCGCCAAAGCGTGGCAGGGCTTTTTCGAGGTCAAAGAGATCAGCAGATTTTTGCAGCATGACATCCAGTGAATTGAGCGGTTGTTCATCCGTGCCATCAGAGGCGGCGCCATCAGAATAATGTTCAATGACCTTGAACAACTCTTCCACGTTGAGCGGCTTGGAAAGATAATCGTTCATCCCGGCTTCAAGACAACGTTCACGGTCTCCAGCCATGGCGTAGGCGGTCATGGCAACAATGGGAAGGTTCATATATTCCGGTGACAATTCGCGAATACGCCTGGTGGCTTCAAATCCGTCCATTTCGGGCATTTGAACATCCATCAAGACTAATTTGTATTTTTTGTTTTGCACGGCAGTAATGGCTTCTTTGCCCGTGGAGACCACGTCCACCGGATAACCCGCCTTCTGCAGCAAGCGGATGGCCAGTTTCTGGTTGGTGGGGTTGTCTTCTGCCAGCAGAATGTGGGTCAATCCGCGCTGCTGCTCCTTGAGCGAATGACGGGTGATCAGGGATGATTTACCCTTGCCTTCTTCGGGTTGGTTGCGTCTGCCCAGGATGTTCAGCAGGGCGCCAAACAATTCTTTTTGACGCACCGGTTTGAGCAGGTAGCCGTTGCAGCCCATGGCTTCCAGGCGGGCGGCATCTCCGCGCTGACCCATGGAGGTCAGGATGATCACGGTGGTATCGTGCAAAGCCGGATCACTCTTGATCCTTGAAAGCACTTCCTCGCCGTCCATTTCGGGCATCTGCATATCCAACAGAACGAGTTGGAAGGGTTTGTTTAGTTCGTTGAAAGATTTCAATATATTGATGGCTTCTTTGCCGCTGGCAACAGCGAAGGCATTGCAGCCAAAGCCCTTGATCATTTTTTCAAGGATGGTGCGGTTAGTGAAATTATCATCCACGATCAGGACGGGTACGTTGATCAAGTCTTGCGGCAGCGCCAAAAGCGGCGTGCTGCCTTCTTTGACTTTTCCCACGGTGACGGTAAACCAGAAGGTACTGCCCTTGCCGGGTTCACTTTCAAGGCCAATATCGCCGCCCATCATTTTTGTGAGTTGGGCTGAGATGGTCAATCCAAGCCCGGTACCACCGTATTTTCGGGTGGATGAGCTGTCGGCCTGGACGAAACGTTCGAAGACGGCTGATTGACGATCCAGCGGGATGCCGATGCCGGTATCTGAAACCAGGAACCGCAGGGTACTGTTTTTATCGGTTTTGGATTGCATCATAACCCGAATGACCACTTCACCCTCGTGGGTGAACTTGATGGCATTGCCGACCAGGTTGATCAAGACCTGGCGCAGGCGGCCGGCGTCACCCAAGACACGCGAGGGAACATCCTTATCAATCAGGCAGGCTAATTCAATCCCTTTATTTTCTGCGCGCGACACCAGGGTATGGGCAACGCCTTCCACCGTGGAGCGCAGGTCATATTCAATGGTATCGATCGAGAGCTGGCCAGCTTCTATCTTTGAAAAATCAAGCACATCATTCAAAATGCCGAGCAATGCTTCTGCACTATCACGGGCAGTTGCAACATAATCTCTTTGTTCAGAATTGAGAGAGGTATCCAAGAGTAGTTCGAGCATGCCCATGATACCGTTCATTGGGGTTCTGATCTCGTGGCTCATGTTGGCAAGGAATTCGCTTTTTGCCCGATCAGCCTGTTCTGCCAGACGTTTGGCTTCAACCAACTCGGTGACATTGTAGTATATGGCTAAAATGCCCTGTTTTTTACCTTCCACGATTACCGGCACACCGGCAAAATCAACATCCACCTTGGTGCCGTCTTTGCGCTGGCGGCTGGCAAGGCCTCTGACGGTGCCGCCATCCAGAACGGTGCGGGTTAGATCGACGGCTTCTTGAAGGGATTCTGGCGCCACCAGAGGGTCCAATCTCTTACCGATCACTTCGCTTGCTGTGTATCCAAACAAGGCTTCAAAGGCAGGGTTGATTGAACTGATTTTCTCTTCCAAATCAAGGATCACAACGGCAACAGGATTGTATTGAAAAAGAGATTCAAAAAATTCTTTTTGTTTCAAAATCTCGTTTTCATCATGCTTTTGGCGGGTGATATCCTGGAAAATATAAAGGAGACTGTTGTCATTTCCGGCAAGGGGTACCTGGCAGGAGGTTAATTTGAACCAATCTGAGATTCCTGAAAGTTGAACTTCGGCGCCCACCCGGTCATCAATTTCAATATGAGGCATTTGTCCATCCACGAAAAAGCTGGAAACCGGCTGACCGAGAATTTTGTGATAAGTTGTACCCAGTTTGTCTATAGTTGAACGATTACAGCGCAGGATGGTGCCTTCAGCATCGGTTAAGACCAAGAGGTCAGGGATTCGATCAAAAGTTGCTTCCCATTCCTTCTTGGCTCTTAAAACGGCATTTTCGATTTTGGAAAAATCAGACTCTGCGTTATTGTTTGTGTTCATGGACATAAGACAACCCCTTTGCAGGATGATTGCATCAATGAATAATTCCACTATTTGAGATTATTTTGATATGAAAATTAACAATAAGATTAATCAACATATTTGTCAATCAGTAAAATGGAATATCTTACTGCCAGTTAATCATTCTTTTGCGTTCCTGAACGAAGATGCGCCTGAGAATCGCCAGTGATGATGCGTAGGTTGAATCCACTCCTTCGTAAGACATGGTACCCGCGCCAAGGTTCTTGCCTTTGCTCAAAGGGGTGTCTGAAGCGTAATGGAGAATGCCGATGTCAAATGAAACTCCTTGCAGATTGACTATCTCATTAACCGGATGTCTTTTTGGGCGTGACATTTCAAAGATGGCAGAAAGGTAAGGACCGGCTTCCATCTCGATGTCAGTATAGCCTTCACGGTACATCACATCCATTTGTCTGGCGTTTTGTAAAAAGGTTCCCAACACGGTCAATGCCTTTTGATTATCCAAAACGTTGCCAAAGACCAGGTAAGGCATCACATCCGCAGCAGAGAACACGTTTTGGAACAAATATGTGTTTTGAGAATGTTCATCCTGCACCACGTTGGGGATCATGACATCGCCGCGGACGCCGTTGAGGGTAGCCGCTTTGCCCATGATATAAACGCCCAATATTTCGGAGATGTGTTCCGCCAGTTTAACCAGAATGTTATAAGCACCCAGTCCCAGAGGATAATCAATATTTAATATCAAAGCGTTGCTTTTTTTGAGGAAATCAGCATCTTCCTTGTCATTGAACAAGCGGGGATCAAGTCGGGATGGATCCAGCTTATTTAGTTCAATCACCTGGGTTTCTACATCAAACGAGTGTTCGGAAGGAACGCGCAAGATGCCGCAATTTTTCTCTTCTGCGTATTGGCGTGAAAGAAATTCTTTCCCGTCATCGGATTGTTGGAATTTCTTAAGCGCATAATACAGAAAATTTTCAAGCGAAGAGGGAGTTCCTTGTTTTTGAAGTTCTTTCCATTCGTCTTTTAAATTCTGATCAGGACAATTTTCAATATATTTGATCAGGGGGTGTTTATTGGCAATGGCAAACCCTGAGAGCAAATTAGGAATACTATGTGAATTACTTGAAACAAAATAGACCGGTTGATCCAACAATTTGGGTTGGGATTTTTCGATATTGTCATACCATATTCGTGTTGCCCGCCAGTATTCACTCAATGAACCGCTCAATAAGCGGACTTTAAAGTTGCTGCGCTGGCTGGCGATCTTAGTAAGGATGACGTGGGTGTCTTTTCCCCAGATGGTGACTAATCTGGCGGCATCATCACTTGAAATATCAAACCATTCCGCCAATATGTAGGGATTGGGGTTTTCACCAAGTTCTGATAAGGATCGTGAACCCCGGTTTAATAGACTGTGGATCTTATTCCACTCAATTTGGAAAGCAGTTAGAACGGGAACGACATCTTCAATGTCAGATTGGCTGGCGATAAAGACAGCAAGGGTACCTTGCTTGTCGTAATAAGTGGGTCTTCTTCTGGCTTTCGTGTACACTTGCTGCCAGCGTTCAACATCCTGGTATCCATGGCGGGCAAAAACCAGGCTGCTCTGACCGAGGACAATGGTGTTGACTTCGGAGATGCATGATGGAAGTCTCAAGGTAGCGTAAATGAAGGCCGAGGTATCCAATCCTTCTTTGCGCGCTTCAACGTGAAGTGAAGAGTTCATGCCCGCATGAACTTCTTCAAGAGAACGAATCTGTACATCGGTGGTTGACCGAAGAAGTGAATAGATCGTTCGAATATAGAGATCGATTTCGTCTGAAGCTGATTTAGGGACTGTTCTTTCCATTTTTCCTCGTAATTTATTGTAGCATAGGGCATATCAACTTTATCAATGGAATACATTTAACTTAATCAACATGAAAAAATGGTTAAAAAAATAGAATTAAGCTAGACTTAATAGTCTTGAAATCATTATTAGTGTAAATTTAAAGATATGAGTTCATCCGCGATTACAATGGGTTAAATGCAAAAACAAAAACGTTCTTCCATTTGGTTAGTCATCCTCATGTGCGCCGTACTGGCGGGCTTGTCTTTTTGGTCTGTAAAAATTTTAATTACCAACATTGCCGATGATTATTCCGAGTCTGCCGAAACTGAATATGCTGCACCCAATTCTGATGGTCAGCTCGCATTTAACAAGCAACAAACTCTTGTTGTCGGCGGCGATGATTCCAACCCTCCCTTTTCATATCTTGAGAATGGCGAGGCGATGGGGTTGGATAACGACTTAATGAGAGAAATAGTAAAGAACCAGGGCATGGCTGTAGTCTTTAATCTTTCTTCTCTGGCTGATGCCCGCAAGAATTTAACCGAAGGTAAGGTGGATGTTATTGGCGGGGTGGCATTTTCAAAACGCCAGGATGATGACCTTCTTTTCGGAACCCCTCATGCAGTTCAGTATTACGATCTTTTTGTGAGAAAAGATTCAAAAATCTCTTCAATCTCATCATTACATGACAAAATCATTGTTGTGATTGCGGGTGACCCCATCATAACTTATCTCGATCAGCAGGGATTTTCCGGGCAGTTTGTGGCGGCAGCTAATCCCATTGACGCATTAACCTGGCTGGCTTCTGGCAAATATGATGGCGTCATCATTAACAAGATCCAAGGGTATTACTTAATCAAGAATTATCATTTCGGCAATCTCAAGGGTGTGGGCGAGGTTATCAACCAATTGGATTATGGTTTTGCTGTAGCCAAAGCGAACAGAAGTTTATGGTTGAAGATCAATCAATCCATGGCGATACTCAATGCGTCTGGTGTTTATGATGATTTGTATGACAAATGGTTATCTGCCTATCAACAAGCCAGTTTCTTTGATAGAAATCAATACCTGATCTTCGGAATGGTCATTCTTTTTACAGCCATCTTTATTGTGGTTGTATGGGGGTGGTCTTTGCGAAGATTGGTAAAGCGCAGAACCGCTGAATTAAAAGCCAGCGAAAAGAAATACAAACAGTTGATCAGCAGTGCCACCGAAGGGGTTGTCATTCTTGTTGATCGAAAAATGGTCTTTTTAAATCAACAAGCGGCTATGATTCTGGGGTTTGAAGAAACCGCCCCCGAGGTTCCGCTGGAATTGTTTGATTTTGTCCATCCCCTGGATCACGAGTCGGTGATGATCAAGTATCAACAAATCATGGATGATCTGCCTACGAATGTGTTCATTTCATTTCGAATTAATACGGTAAACAACCAAATTCGCTGGATAAAATCGAATACAGCAAAAATAGAATGGGAAGGAAGCCCCGCGATTCTTGCATTCTTTTCAGATATTACTGAAGAACGAAAATTGCAGGAATCCATTAAAACGAGTGAAGAAAGATATCGCCTGGTTTTTGCCCAATCTCCTGTCGGCTTGTTTCATTATGACTCTGACCTGCGCATTACCAACTTAAACCATCGGTTTGCCGAAATCTTGGGTGGGGTGCTGACCAACCTTGAAGGCTACGATCTGAACAACCTGAAGGAACCGAGAATCATTGATGCCCTCAAGGTCGTTAATCAAAACGAGAATGGTTTTTTTGAGGGAAGGATTACCTCCATTTTTTCTGCAGACCAAAAAAGCCTGTTTGTAAAAATGCATACGGCCCCGCTGCATAATGAGAAATTTGAAATCCAGGGCGGCATTGGTCTGATCGAAGATCTCACCGACCAAATTACCAGCGAACATAAGATCCAAAATCTTGAAGACAGGTTTACCAAGGCCTTTTTTACCTCTCCGGATGCGATCAATGTCAACGAGTTAAAAACTGGAAAATTCATTGATATCAATCGTGGGTTCACTGAGCTGACCGGATTTACCCGCGAAGAAACGATTGGAAAAACTTCTTTTGAAATTGACCTTTGGGTTCACCGTGAAGATCGGGAAAAACTGGTTAAGGGCTTAATCGCCGACGGCGAATATAAAAATCTTGAAGCGGAGTTCCGATATAAAGACGGAAAAATACGGACCGGATTGATGTCCGCCAGTATGATCGAGGTTGATGGTGTGCCGTGCATCCTTTCGATCACCCGTGATATAGATGATATTAAAAAATCTGAACAATTGATCAGGGAAAGCGAAATACGCTATCGGACGATTTTTGATTCCGTTTCTGTTTCGATCTGGGAAGAAAACCTTGTCAATTTATATGACATGCTCGAAGAATTGCGAAAGTCGGGCATCACTGATCTTTCTGATTACATGAACAATCATCCTGAATTTGTAACCAATGCTATTAAGTCCATTGAAGTCGTGGATGTAAATGAAGCCACTCTTAAGATGTATAAAGCGGATTCAAAGAAAAACCTGCTTAACACGCTTGAAAAAGTTTTTGATATGGAAGCGACCGTAATTTTTAGAGATGAACTTCTGGCGATATGGAATCATAAACCCTTCTTTAATGGGGATTCAGTCAATCTGGATCTGGAGGGCAACCGTATATATGTCAACTTGATGTTTAAAATCCCAGAGGAACGTGAAGGATTTAAGAAATTATTAGTCAGTATCACTGACATTACCCAAAGAAAACTTGCTGAAGAGGCGTTACATGAAAGTGAATCGAGATATCGCCAACTGGTGGAACAGATTAATGTGGTGGTTTATCTTGATTACGCCGGACTTCCAAGCCGGCCTAAGTATGTTTCTCCACAAATTGAGACTTTGCTTGGTTACACTCAAGAAGAGTGGTTGGCTGACCCCCAGCTGCTATTTAGTATTGTTCATCCTGATGATCGACAAGCTATTCTTGATGAGGATATGCGGACCGATTCCTCTGGAGAACCGTTTGTGGTTGAGTACAGGGCATATACTCGTGACGGCCGAATGATTTGGGTACACGATGAAGCTGTGTTGGTATACGGACCGGATGGAAAGCCAGATGATTGGCATGGGGTAATGTATGACATCACCGCACGTAAGGTGGCGGAAGAAGCACTCAGAGAGAGTGAAAATCGCTATCGGTCAATCTTTGATTCGGTGCCTGTAGCTATCAAGGAAGAAGATTTTTCAATAGTTTATAAAATGATGGAAGATCTTCGTCAATCAGGGGTGGTGGATTTGGAAGAATATCTTTCAAAACACCCTGATTGGATGAGTAAAGCAGTTGAATGCGTAAAGATTGTCGAAGTTAATCAGGAGACTCTGAAGATCTACAAGGCGAGTTCCAAGGATCAATTGATCAATTCGCTTGATCAATATTTTTCACCTGAATCATTCATGAGTTTTCAAAAAGAATTATTGGCTTTTTGGAATCACCAGAAATCATATGACCATGAAACCATCAACAAAACCCTGGATGGAGAGCCCATCGATGTCTGGATCTCCATCACCATCCCTGCCAACCCTGAAAACTATAACCGAATTCTGGTTACCATCATGGATATCACGGAGCGGAAGAGGGCCGAAGAACAGATCAGAATGCAGATCAGGTACTTGGCTGCTTTGCGTGCTGTTGATATGGCAATTTCTGCAAGCATGGATCTTCCCATCACATTGCGCGTTTTGCTCAACCAGGTGCATCAACAACTCATGGCGCCGGCAGTTTCAATTTTGATTCTCGATCAGCACACACAAACTCTGAGATACGCCGCTGGAATAGGGTTTAAAACCAACGCTATTGAAACCACCAACCTCAGGCTTGGACAAAGTTTAGCCGGACAAGCTGCGCTGGAACGGCGTATCGTATCTGTTGAGAACCTTGATGCCAAAGGCTCATGGGCTCAGACCAAAGATTTTGAGCAGGAAGAATTCACCCATTACATGGGAATCCCTTTGGTTTCAAAAGGCACGGTCAAAGGGGTTCTAGAGTTATTTAATTACAAGCCTTTTACGCAAGATTCAGCATGGATGGGGTTGTTGGAATCCATGGCAGGGCAGGCAGCAATTGCCATTGAAAATGCGACATTGATGGATGAAGTACAAAAAGTGAACATCAACTTACGCTCAGCGTATGATGCTACCATCGAGGGATGGGCACGCTCAATTGACCTGCGCAATGGTGATTCTGAACAACATGCCAAGCGGGTGGCGGAATTAACCATTGAACTGGCTCAATCGGTGGGGGTGCAGGGCGAAGGATTATTAGCTTTGCGGCGTGGTGCGCTGCTTCACGACATCGGAAAACTCAGTGTGCCTGATGCGATCCTTATGAAAAACGGACCCTTAACAGAAGAAGAATGGAAAATAATGAAAACCCATCCTGAGGCGGCCAAACGACTGCTGAATTCGATCGATTTCCTGCAATCTGTGGTCGAAATTCCATATTACCATCACGAACACTGGGATGGATCGGGTTATCCCGAAGGGTTGGCCGGCAACGATATTCCGTTGAGCGCCAGGGTGTTTGCCGTTGTGGATTGTTGGGATTCTCTGCGTTCTGACCGTCCGTGGCGTAAAGCATGGACGGATGGCAGTGCCTGGGATTATATCGAGAAAAATTCCGGCGTCCTGTTTGATCCGCATATTGTCGAAAAATTCAGACAACTCATCGGGCACGGATTTTCTGCGTATTATTAATCTTGCACTAGGTTGATGATTCGATCTGGTCAATCAGTGATATCAGCGAGCTTAGATCAGGGATGGTGTAATCAGGCTGGATGCTTTCAAGCACATCATTGTTCTCTGGTCGGTTTGCCCTCCGGGTAATCCACACAGATTTAATACCAGAATTCTGGGCGCCCAGCACATCCGCAGGCAGGGTGTCTCCAACCATAATGGCGGATTCAGGTTTGGCTCCCAGTCTTTTCAAGGTCTTGGTAAAGATGCGCGGATCAGGTTTGCGAATGCCTTCTTCCGCAGATATGACCACCACCTCAAAGTAGTGACGCAGATTGTGGTTATCTATCAGACGGTTAAGGTCTGGCGTGTTTGAAGCATTGGAGATGATCGCCAAGCGATAACCCATATTGTGCAGGGCGGCGAGGGTTTCGTGGGTATCGGGTTCAAGTTTCCACCAGGCTTCAGTATAGAGATACATGGCTTTGACTGCTTCTTGTAATACAGAGGCTTCCAAATGATCCACTGAAAAATGATGCAAAGTCTTAAGCAGGTTCTCTTCAACCGGTCTTTCGATCAGATCCACGGCTCGGTTGCGGTAGTATTGAGAAATGACCTCATAGAATTTTTCGGCAAAGGCCTGGCGGTTAATTTGACACCCTGAGGAAATTAAAGAATCAGCCAGCGCCAGGTAAGATTCCCGCATGGCCTGGTGAAAATCGCCCTCGAAATTAATTAATGTAAATCCGAGATCAAAAAGTATTACAGATAAATTCTTTTTTCCATTTGTTAACACAACAAAATCCCCTGGCAGTAAAAATTCGGCGTTTTTTTGCCATCACTGATTAAACCCAAAACTCTGCTAATAGTAGCGTTCTGGATTATATTGGTTCAAAACCGGTTCCCCGTGCAGGTAGCGGTTAAGATTTTCGATAAACATTTCGCCGGCTCGTTCTTTGTAGCGCGGACTGAACCCCGAAACATGCGGCGTGATGATCAGGTTGGGAGTTTTCCAGAGCGGAGATTCAGCTGGCAGCGGTTCCTGGGTGAACACATCCAGGGCGGCGCCGGCCAGCTTGTGTTCGTTCAGGGCGTTTACCAGGGCAGTCTCATCCACGATACCGCCGCGCGAGACATGCACCAAAAAAGCACCGGTCTTCATGGATTCGATCTCAGCGGCGCCTATCAAGCCGCGGGTTTCGGGTGTGATGGGCAATGCCACCACCACGAAATCGCATAACTTGAGCATCTGTTTCAATGCTTCAACAGGGTAAAGCCTGTGGAAATAATTCCCTTCAGGATCACCGTGACCTTCAATGGAATAACCTGCATCCATGGGTTTCATGGCATCTTTCTTGACGGCCAACACCTTCACGTTGAAAGGCTGAAGCAAGCGGGCAAGTTCGCGGTTGATGCTGCCGTAGCCCACCAGACCGACTGTTGAATCTGAGAGTTCCACCGGGGTGAATTTATCCCAGCGGTCTTTAGGCCATTCTTTACGCAACTGGTTGGCGAAAAGCTCCGGGGCGCGGTGGCTCAGCCCAAGCAGCATCATCAGGATGTATTCCGCTTCCTGAATGGCCGATCCACCGCTCATGGATGAAAAGATCAGGTCCGGGGTGTTTAGCAGGGGCGAATCCTGGATGAAGTCAATACCGGCATAGTGGAACTGGATCCACTTGAGGTTGGGCACCAGTTCGGGCGGTGGTAAAAGTACATCCGTGTAAAGGACTTCTATTTTATTCCACACCTCGGTCGGGATGTCTTCGACCTGCTGAGCTGGAATCAAGGTGACCTTGACGCGAGGCGTCAGGGTTCTTAATTTCTGCATCACACCATCTGGAAACGGTATGGTGCTCAAGACTTCAATGTTCTTTGGAACGCCCATTTCAATTCTTTCTCACGAACCTTTAAGATAAATTCCTTCGGGATCGAGTTCTTCTCGCAGCAAGGTTAATTCTGATGATTTTACCGGTAATGTTTCTTTAACGGTACTTGCAATTTTGATATCCCAGCCGGTATTGTCTTTGACCTGTTCCACGGTGCAGCCGGGGTGCAATGCGGTGAGCATCAACTCACCGTTTTCATCCGGTTCGAGCAGGCCGAGATTGGTGACGACCACCAACGGACCGCCTCCGCGCACGCCGGTGGCTTCGCGCTGTTTTCTGCCGCCGAGGAAACCGGCCGAGGTGATGTAATCGACCTTTTCAGGGAAGCGCCGTTTCTGATGAGGGGTGATGATATAGCAGCGGTTGGCCCAACCGCCCATTTCCTGCGATCCGCCGGAACCCGGCAGGCGCACTTTGGGATGGGCGTAGTCGCCAATGACAGTGGCATTGATGTTGCCGAAGCGGTCGATCTGCGCGCCGCCGAGAAAACCCACATCCACGTTGCCGCGCTGCAGGTAGAGGGTGAAGATGTCGTACATGCCGCAGACGGAGCTGGCGCCGCTCACCAGGGTGGGGTCGCCAATCGAAAGCGGCAGTTTGGAGGGCCTTGCGCCGATGACGCCGGCTTCATAGATCATCTGCAGGTTGGGAGCATGGGTGCGCCGGGCCAGGTTGCAGGCCAGGTTTGGAAGGCCGACGCCCACGAAAACCACATCACCGTCGCGCAGCAGGCGGGCGGCATTGACACACATTAATTCAGAAGCGGTGTATTGTGGAGAAGTTGGTTGATCCATAATTCTCTCGTTTTTCTGGTCTCGATTAATAATCGCCGTAATTGACCGGCGCGGCAAATTTCGGTTTTACTGCCAGGCGTTGGTGGGTTTCTGCTCCCAGCTTCTGCCAGTATTCTTCAGCATCCTTGACACCGTAGACCCACTCCTCAAGCCAGGCTTTGACGGCGGCCGGGTCTTCGCTTATCTTATCCCAGTTGAGATAAAAAGCGTTGTCGCGGTCAGAGTAGCCCTGCGTGTAGGAGGGATGGGAACAGTGCGGCACCAGGCAGACGGCTTTGACGATCAACTCGGGGATGAGGGTGCGGTTAGGGTCCGAGCGGATGATCTCTTCATCCACGATCTCTTCGGCGGTGATGATCACGTTCTTTGAGGCGAAGGCAACTTCTTTTTGCTCGCCAATGATGCCCCAAATGTGGGCGTTGCCGTTAGCATCCGCACGCTGCACGTGGATGATGCCCACGTCAGGGGTGAGGGGCGGCACGGTGACCACTTCGCGTCCGGTGTAGGGGTCTTTCACCCGGCGGTAGTTGGGATTGTTCTTTTCAAGATCAGGGGCGGCGGTCTGGTTCATGGGAGCAAACGGCAGACCGGCGGCTCCGGCTTGTAGGCGGGCGATCATACCAAAGTGGGAATATTCCTCCCACTCCAGTTTGCCTGATTCAAGCTGTTCGCGGACGATGCGCAGAGAACCCACACCGGGGTTGCCGATGTAGGAGAAGATCAGTTTCTTGGCACAGCCGGCAGCCACCATCTGATCGTAGATCAGATCGGGGGTGGCGCGCGCCAGGGTCAGGTCGCGCCTACCCTGGCGAATGATCTCGTGTCCCGCTGCAAAGGGGATGAGGTGCGTAAAACCGGCGCAGTAAACGGTATCGCCGTCATGCACATAATTGGAAATGGCTTCTTTCAGCGTGCAGAGTTTTGACATGGAAAACTCCCGGCTTTAATGAGGTTAATTTTTCTTGACACGCGTTTGGATCTGTTCGCGTGTGTAAAGTTGAATGTAATGGACGCCGCCGGCATTTTTGCCGGAGGAACCTGAACCCTTCCATCCGCCAAAGGGCTGGAAGCCGGGCCAGGCACCGGTGGTGGCGCCCTGGGCACGGTTGGCATATGCCACGCCACATTCGATGTTGTCAAAGAACCAGTCGGCTTCGGCGTCGGTGCCGTAGAATCCGCCGGTCAGGCCGTAATCCACATCGTTGGCGATGCCCATGGCCTGGTCGAGACTATCCACTTTACCGAGGGTGGTGATGGGCACAAACATTTCCTGCTTCCACAGTTTGTGGTCGAAGGGTAGTTCGGCGAGGGTATTGGTGCAGAAGAAGCCTTTGGCGTATTCGCCTTCGGTCAGCACCTTGCCGCCGGTCAGGATCTTACCCGAGGCTTTAATATCGGCTATGAAATCCTGATAATCTTTGTAGGAACTCTTGTTGACTACCGGTCCGTTGTTGACGGTGCGCAGGGTGGGGTCGCCAAGCACGAGTTTTTCGGTCTTTTCAACCAGGAGGGCTACGAGTTGATCATAAACCGGTGCTTCGATCAAGACGCGCGAGGCTGCGGAGCATTTTTGCCCCTGCAGGCCGAAGGCTGAGCGAATGATACCGGTGGCAGCTGTTTCAAGATCAGCATGGCGTGAGACGATGACGGGGTTCTTTCCGCCAAGTTCGAGGATGGTGGGGCGCACCCAGCGGCCTGAGCCAAAATCGCTGTGAATTTTCATGCCCACGGGGAACGAACCGGTAAAGGTGATGCCGGCCACGTCGGGGCTGTCAATGAGCGCTTGGCCAATGGTGGAGCCGCCGCCGCTGACGAAGTTGACCACGCCAGCCGGAGCGCCTGCATCGCGCAGACATTCGGTGATCAAACGCGCCGTCCAGGGGGTGTCGGTGGCAGGTTTAAGCACAATGGTGTTGCCGGTAACCAGCGCGGCGCCGGCAGGGCCGCCGGTGAGGGCAGCGGGGAAGTTAAAGGGACTGATGACCAGCCATACGCCGTAAGGGCGCATGACGGAGGTATTGGTGCTGGTAAAGCCGACCATGGGATCGTTGCCCATCTGGGTGGTCAGGCCGTTGGTGGCTTCCATGCGGTCGCAGGAGTAGCGCAAAAGATCTGCGGTTTCGGCGACGTCGCCGAGGGCTTCCATGCGGTTCTTGCCGACTTCGAGTGAAACGACCGCGCCCATTTCAAAGGTGCGTTCATCCATGATGGCGGCGGCTTTGCGGACGATGGCAACGCGTTCCTGCCAGGGCCTTCGGCTCCAGGCGGGGAAGGCGCGTTTGGCGGCTGCAGTGGCGGCCAGCGCGTCAGCAGCATCGCCTTTTTGGAAGATTCCCAACACTTCATCCGTGTTGGCGGGGTTTCGGTCTTCAAACTTCTCTTTGGCAAAAACATCTTTGCCATCAATGAACATGGCATGTTCTTTTCCGAGAGACGCTTTCACCTTTTGCAGGGCGGCATCGAAACGCGTGTGCAGTTCTTCAGGTGGGTTGAACATGGTTGCGTAGGTCAACTTGAACTGATTTTCTGACGACATATGTGCGAATCCTCCGGGGTAGGTTTTAATTAACGCCTGATGTTAAGGCTCACATTCTAGTATAGCGCAGTCCATGGGGGGCGTCAAAGATGCGCGATGAGCGGAGAATCGAGAGTAGAGAATTGAGAATCGAGAATAGTAAAAAAGTAGGGTGCATCCGCGATGCACCACAGATCAAGCATAATAAAACCAAAATGGATATAAAATTATTTTATGCCTGAATATCGGCGCTTCAGAGTTGAAGGTGGAATCTATTTCTTCACGGTTGTGACGTATCATCGCCGTCCCATTTTGGTTGATCCAACCGCACGGAAGTTATTGCACAACGCCTGGGAAGACACAAAACGCCGTTTTCCATTTGATACTATTGCCATCTGCCTATTACCCGATCACATTCATTGTATCTGGAAATTGCCCGAGCATGATTCAAATTATTCGATCAGGTGGAAAGAGATCAAATATCAGTTTACAGTAGCTTATCTCAAAGAGGTTGGCTCTGATGCGGAACGCAATGAATCCAGACAAAAGAGACAAGAGGCAGCGATTTGGCAGCGCCGGTTTTGGGAACATACAATAGAGGGTGAAGAAGATTTTGAGAACCATTTCGATTATATCCATTACAACCCCGTCAAACATGGATTGGCAGAGCGTGCCGTAGATTGGGAATGGTCAAGTTTTCAACGTTATGTGAAAGAAGGGTTTTATGACGACCATTGGGCTGGCGGTGATTTGGGTCGGTTAAAGGGATTTGAACTTGATTGATGGGATTATTGTAATCGGGTGATGGTGCATCGCGGATGCACCCTACTAATGAATAATAGATGATAAAAAAACCAATTACTCGTGAAGATAGTATTATTTTTCTAAAATTATTAATCGAAAAAGCTGATGAGTTGCATAACCGCTCGTATTTTGACGGAGGTCAGTCAATTATGGGCTTTACAATTGACCCATCAAATAAAGAGGGCCAAAGCGTTGATTTTTATTATCCTGATGATGAAAAACGGGACTCAATTCTGTTAATTTTGCGACTATTTTGGCAAAAGAATGATTTTTTATATTATCGGAATTTTCTGGAAATATTTGATTTCATGCATTTTTCAAAAGAATGGGAAAGTGAAATTGATTTTCTAATAAAAACACTTGATATCCAATTTGAACAAAACTGTGTTTCTGGAAATGTAAATTATTCTCATAAAGATGTGTTTGAAATTTGTTTATATGGCAATGTATCACATCTTTCTCAAAGAGAAAAATATATCGATCTTACTCATAATGGGGAGATTACAGAACTTATTGATTCCATATTCCACGAATTGATTCTAAAATTCTCTTGTACCATGATGAGTTTAGCGAATGCGAGTCGAAAAGAGATGTTTTCAAAAGGGATTATAAGTAAAGATGATTATGAAATTATGCAAAGAAAATGGAAATCAAGAGCAACTCAAAATGGTAATATTTAGTTGGTAGGTGCAACTGCGATGCGTCACAAATCAATTTGGAATAGAATAAGCTCAAGTCAGAAGAGCGTTTTCAGATTATTCATTAATCAATTCCGATTGGTTCAACCCCTCTTGTCGCATAGCGGCTCGAGGGGTGAAATGACCGCGAGATCGAACCCTCCCTACTTTAATTTTTTTGTGATGGTGCATCGCGGGTGCACCCTACAATGAATTGAGGATTAACTTATGTTCAGACCATTGCGACGGAAAAATCAAGCATTATCCGAAGACGAAACGATAGAGATATTGAAGACCTGCACCTCGGGGGTGTTGGCGGTGGCGGGGGATGAGGACTATCCGTATGCCGTGCCGTTGAGTTATGTCTACGAAGACGGAAAGCTGTACTTCCACTGCGCGGCGGAGGGGCACAAGATTGACGGGATCAATCGAAACAACAAGGTATCTTTTTGTGTGATCAAATCGGACGATGTGATTCAAAAGACTTTCACCACGCATTATAAGAGTGTGATTGCCTTCGGCAAAGCAAGGATCCTCAACGACGAGAGTGAGAAAAGATACGCGCTGGAATGCCTGGTGAAGAAGTATTCCCCTGACTTTATCCCCGAGGGGCAGGTCGAGATCGAGCACGATTTGAAGATCGTGTGTCTGGTGGAGATTGCCATCGAACACATGACAGGCAAAGCGGCAATAGAGTTGTTTGAAAAGTAGTTTTTTAATGGTTGTACTGTGAAAAGAGGCTACATGCTCAATCGAGAGATCAATATTCCCAAGGCACTGCAAGAACTGCACGGCGAAAAGACCAGGCTTTCGAGTCTGATCCTGGTTTTTTTCACCGCGCTGGTGGTGGGTGGTGTTGCGTTATGGCAGGTCATCCCCCTGGGACTGGCGGCCTGGAAGGTGATCCTGGCCGTGGTGGTGTTTTTGGATGTGGGCGGCGGGGTGGCGGCGAATCTAACCTCTTCAACCAACCAGTATTATCAAAAGAAAGCCGCACTGCGGCCATTTTTTTTGGCGACGCATGTGGTGCATCCGCTGGTGTTGATGCTGGTCTTTCCGCAGAACTCGGTGTTTTTGCTATTTGTGATGGTGTACACGCTCACGTCCGCATTTGGGGTGGACCTGATCAAAGACCGCGAGCAGCAGCAAACCTTCGCTGCGGTGCTGGTTGGGATGGGCGTTTGCTTTGCATTGTTGTTTCCGCTCTCTTTTTCTTTCCTGTACGCGTTTGCCCCTTTGTTCATGCTGAAGTTGATTCTCGGGTTTGCGGTCAAGCGGCCGGATCTTTCAGTAAATTAGACACATCGTGGAAATAAGGTGCATCGCCCCAATGATTCTGGGGCAGACGGATGCACATCACCAATATTCCCTCTTGACCTGGAGTTCACTCCAGGTGCTACTATCTCATTTAAATCAATAATCCGGACTTATCTGACTGGAGGGTCAATGCATCAAACCGATTCTGAACAGGAGATCATCGCACTTTCCAAACAAAAATGGGATTGGATGTCTGCTTGCGAGACTGACAAGCTGGAGGCGCTTTTTCACGAGAAGGCTGTTTTTGTGCACATGGGCGCAACCATTTGAGAGAACAGGAATTGGAAGTCATCAAGACTGGACGTATCCACTACAAGAATGTCGATATTCAGGAGGTCTCGGTGCGTTTTGTGAGCGAGACGACGGCCATTCTTTTGAATAAGATCCAATTGATCGCGGTGGTGGGGGGTAACGAGGTCACCAACCCATTTGTGGTGACAGAAGTGTATATCAAGCAAAATGAAGTCTGGATATTGGCTTCTCTCTCGTTTACAAGATTGCTCACCCAGCCGTAATTCTTTTGTTGGGATAGTAAAAAGGAGAAAGTGATGCAATCAGTCAAATTAAACAACGGTGTTGAAATCCCCATTTTGGGGTTCGGTGTTTTTCAGATCGCTGACCCGGCGGAATGTGAAAGAAGCGTGGTGGATGCGATCCAAACCGGGTATACCCATATTGATACGGCCGCTTCCTACATGAACGAAGAGGCAGTTGGCAGGGGTGTCAGACAAAGCGGTGTGGCGAGGGAAAAGTTATTTATCACCACCAAGCTTTGGATCCAGAGCAATGGATACGAGGGGACGAAAAAAGCGTTTGAAAATTCACTGAAGCGTTTGAATATGGATTATGTTGATCTGTATCTTATCCATCAGCCTTATGGGGATGTGTACGGTGAATGGCGGGCGATGGAAGAATTGTATCAGCAGGGCAAAATGAGAGCCATCGGCGTCTCGAATTTTCAGCCAGACCGCATCATGGATCTCATGATCCACAACAAGATCAAACCCGCGGTCAACCAGATCGAGGTTAATCCTTTCCAGCAGCAGATCGAGACGCAAAAATTCATGCTGGATCAGACGGTTCAGATTGAGGCTTGGGCGCCGTTTGCCGAGGGAAGGAACAATATTTTCCAGAATGAAGTGCTGGTTTCGATTGCCGCAAAGCATCATAAAAGTGCAGCCCAGGTCATTCTGCGCTGGGTCATCCAAAGAGGGATCATTGCCTTGGCTAAATCCACCCGCAAAGAGCGCATGGTTGAGAATATCAGCGTGTTCGACTTTGAGCTTTCCGTGGAAGAGATGGCGGCCATTGCCAGCCTGGATACCAAGACCAGCAGTTTCTTTGACCACCGAAATCCAGATATGGTCAAATGGCTGGGCGAAAGAAAATTGGACGTTTAGTGTGGGCTTTTTGATTTATAAAGATATATAGAGTCAAAAAAAATAAAAAAAGGGCGACCCGCGGGTCGCCCTTACCATGGCCAGTTAGGTTCATTTGTAATTTTGAGATCAGCGCAGCAACTGGATCAGGTTGCTGTAATCATCCGTCCAGAGGCGGATGTCGTGACGGAAACCGGCCAGCGAGCTGGTCTTGGCTTCAAGTTCAGGAGCTTGTAGTAACTTCTCGTTATGTGTGAGCAGCACCCAGATGGATTGGGCCGAGACGGAGTCTTTGTCGCCAACGGTGGTCTGAATGACGGCCATTTCGAGGCCATAATACTCCGCCAATTTCCAGAAAACCGGGCGTAGGTCCAGGTGGCTGTTGGAAATGTGGGTCGCGATGAGTCCATCCGGTGCGAGGGTTTGCAGATAAACCTCAAAGGCTTCACGGGTGACCAGGTGCACGGGGATGGAATCGCTGCTGAAAGTATCCAGCACCAGCAGGTCAAACTGATGGTTGAGACCAGAAGCCAGTTCGTTCTCGAGTGAAAGGCGGGCGTCGCCAGGGACGATGGTGACCGCTGCCGGGCAGTCTTTGATAAATGAAAAATAGCCGTTCAAGCCGTTGGCCAGGTCTATCATGACCGGGTTGATCTCGTAAAAACGGTAGTCATCCGCGGGTTGGCCGTAAGCGGCCAGAGTGCCGGCGCCCAGACCCAAAACACCCACCTTCATTCCCTGGCCGTAATGCGGATTGTTCAATATAGCGAGACCAACCCCGCTCTCTTTGCTGAAATAACTGGTCGGGGTAACTCTTAATGCCGGGTCGATAAACTGAAATCCATGCATGGTGGTACCGTGCACCAAAACATTCGCGGGCTGGTGGCCGGCGCCGATGTCATTTTGTCGCACCTTGACCACACCGTAAAAATTTCGCCGGGCAAAAAGATCGCCGCCTGATGACGAAAAGATGAAATAAACACAAACGATCACGACCACATCTGCCATCGCGACAATCCAAAACGCGGGTTTGAATCGGGAAAGCGTGTTCGTCCGCGGCCATTTGACGGCCAGCAAGATCCACACGAAAGCCAGTCCGACGTACAGCTCCCAATAGCCCTTGAAAAGCAGAGGCGCAACAAGGTTGACGAAGAGTCCGCCCAGTGCACCGCCGACCGAGCCCAACAGGTAAAAGCGGGTGAGCCGAGAGGCTTGCGGCCGCAGGGCATACAGCTCGCCGTTGCAGATCATGACCGCCACAAAAAGGAAGAAATTGAAAATCACAATTTGGGTTATGAAATGCGTCTGGGGTTTAAGCAGTACATAGAAGCAGCCAATGGTGGCTGCCAGCAGATAGGCGGTAAACTGCTTGCGGTTATACCAGCCTTTATCTGAAAAAGTTAACACAAAGCTAAGCAGGTAGAGAGCCAGCGGAATGACCCATAAAAATGGGATGGCTGCCACTTCCTGGGTGATCTGGCTGGTAACCGCCAGCAGCAAGATCGAGGCACATGCACTGAAGAGGATCCAAAAGGTCTGGGTGCTTTTCTTGAGGGGCTGCGTTTCTTGTTCAATCGATTCCTCTGCGCGGCTGACCCCGGATGGCGTGCTGCGCAATGCCTGGAGGGCGTTTGCGGCTGCCAGCACGACAAAAAGCAGATAGCAGCCGGCCCAGATCCATCCCTGCCAGCGGATGGAGAAGAGCGGTTCAAAGAGGAATGGAAAGGCTACCAGTCCCAGCAACGAGCCGGCGTTGGAGAGTGCATACAACCAATAAGGTGAACGGCCAGGGAATTTGCGGCTGAACCAGGCCTGAGTAAGCGGGCTGTTGGTGGATAAAACAAAGAAGGGCAAGCCGACACTTATGACCAAAAGGAAGAAGAGGTATGCCACCGGGTGAGCGACCTCCACCGGTTTGAGGCTGCTGCCAGGGGTGATGGGCGAGGGCCAGAGCACCCACAGAGCGGCGATCAAAGCCACCGACACTGCCAGCAAGACCAGGTGCACCACACTTTGTTTCTTCGTGCTGCGCAGCCGCACCAGCAAGTTGGCGTAGGCATATCCGCCGGTGAGCAGGATCTGGAAGAACAACATGGCGGCCGTCCACAGCGAGGAGGCGCCGCCGAACCAGGGCAGCAGGGTTTTTGAGATCAGCGGCTGGATCTGGAAAAGCAGGAAGGCGGATAGAAAAATACAAAGCGCGTAAATGGTCATGAGGAGGTCCCCATATTTGTCTGTGATTTTTAATAATTATAAAGTAAAGAGAAATACTGGTTGCATGAGTATTTAAAAGATCCATTTTTTTGCAATTTTTTATCCCCGTTCTGGCTGGCAGGTTTATTTTACAAATGGAGAAAGGATCTAGCCCTTGAGCAAGGTGAAAAGGCGATAAAGACAGAATAGAATCATTAAGCCGATTAAGAACAGCACAGCAAAGGGGATTGTAAAATTGATTAACAAGCCGATTTCTGCAATTGCCAAACCGGCAAAGATGGTTATCCCCAACAATTTGATTCGATGGAGTTGAAAATCTCTTATCAGTTTATGTTGAGATGATTGCTGTGGATTGTTTTGAAGATCTGAGAGATCCCAACTGCCAAGTGTCGTGGCGGCAGCTGCAATCATGAGGTAAGCCGGTAATCCAAGGATGGTTCCACCGACTGCAAGAAATAGCTGGATACCAAAAACCACATAATTGAGCCATGGCAAATGAAATTTCTCCCCCACCCACACTATTATTAAGGAAACCATAACAAAAATAATTCCCCACCACAGCTGCTTTTGTGAATAGCCCAGGGTTAAAAAAACCACAGTAAAAAATTGACAGACGAGCATTGAGAATGTTTTTAAATTTCTCATACAAGTTACCTGTAGCTTTGGCTGTTCATTGAATGCAGTGTTTTTTCAAGGGGGTTTTCCACATCCCAATTAACAAGATCAACACCCATTTGACGTAATTTCCATAATAACAAGGTGCGTTCGATTCTCGCTGCACGAATGGCATAAGGGCTGATTACTACCTTTGAATGGTTATGTGCAATGAATTGGACAGGATCAGGGCTGACCACCAGAACCTGGTAGCCTTCGGAGCGAAAACGTTTTATTGTTTCCAAATCATTTGGCGAGAGAGGGCTGACCAGAATGATCATCGAATGACTGGGGAATAATCTGACAGGAAGATATCTGAGAATGTCTGCCGAGATTTTTTCTGCAGGTTGACATAGGGCAAGTTTATCAAGGATTTTCACCAATTGCCTTTTTCCATACCCTGGAAAAACTTGAACGATTTGAGCGCCCAATGAAAGCATTGAGACTCTGTTTCCGATACTGAGGAAGTATTTGGCCAGTGTGGCGGTTGCCTGGACGGAATGCTCAAACAAGTTTTGATGACCATAAGTTGAATTGGTAATTGAGCGGGCATCCAGAAGCAATCCAATATCCGCCATCTCTTCTCTTTCATACTCTTTGGAAAAAAAGTGATGAGGGTTTCTTGCGGTACGTCTCCAGTCTACCAAACGAAGAGAATCCCCCGGACGATACTCACGAACCCCCCAAAAATCAATTCCACTACCCGGCAACCGGGATAGATTTGGACCGGGGGTATGAATGGTGTTATGAAATTTCAAATTAAACTTCTTAATATCGCCGCATTCCGGTAAAACCAAAGTGGTTATTGCATTTGGAATGCGGAGGGTTTTCTCAAGGAGTCCAAATGGATCGCTGGCAGAGATTTTCATCTCCTGCCAGGAGTATTGTCCGCGTGGGGCTTGAAAGGTATATCGAAGTTCGATCTTACTGTTGGCAGAAAGAGAAAAATCCTGATCAACTGATCCATCTATAACCAGCATTTTAGGCAGGATATCTTCAATTACTCGAATCCTTGGAATTGATTCCCCATTATTTTCGAGTAATGCATCCACGGTGATGGGCATATTTGGGAAATTACGGATCGAGTTGATTTCTCTGACACAATTGATTTTTAATTCCTCTGGTGACAAATAAACAGCAACACCCAAATATACGAGAAATGGGATCGCCATCAGGAATATGGCTTTATTTTGGCTGACCAGTCCTGTCAGAAATAAAACCACAATCATTGTGGAGAGAAACAAAGCCTTTTTCGTCATTTCAATTTTTGAGGACAGGAACAGGGGTGGATTTCAAGATCTCCTCTATAAGAGAAGAATCCGCTTTTTTGGTGCCCCACAGGTTGGGGTCCAAAATAATCCTGTGACTAAGAGCAGGTTGGGCAAATGTTTTTATATCATCCGGGAGTACATATTCACGTCCGTTTATGGCTGCCCACGCCCGCGACAGTTTGAGCAATGCCAGAGATCCCCGAGGGCTGACACCCAACTCAACCTGCTTGTGTTGACGGGTTTTTGCAATCAATTGAACTATGTATTGCTGAAGATCCGCATCTATAAAAACATTTTCGACGCCAAGTCTCATCGCCTGAAATACTTCGGGTGTGATGACCGAGTTTAAGGAGACGGCATCCTTTTTGCGGTCACTGCGCCGCGACAGCATTTCTTGCTCTTCAGCCAGCGTAGGATGACCGACGGACAATCGGATTAAAAATCGGTCCAGTTGAGCTTCTGGCAATGGAAAAGTGCCTTCATATTCGATCGGATTCTGAGTTGCAATGACAATAAACGGATCAGGCAATGGATGGGTTTCACCTTCGAGTGAAACACGGCATTCCTGCATTGCCTCCAGTAGAGCCGATTGAGTTTTTGGAGAAGCACGGTTGATCTCGTCTGCCAAGAGAATATTTGTAAAGAGGGGACCTTTTCTAAGTACAAACTGGTTTTCGCGGTTATTAAAGATGTATCCACCGGTGATATCACCAGGAAGTAGATCAGGTGTAAATTGAATTCTTTTAAAGTCCAGGCCAAGTGCGATGGAGAAGCTGTTTGCGATAAGCGTTTTCGCCAGACCTGGAAAATCCTCAAGCAGAACGTGCCCACCTGTAGACAGGAAAGCCGCCATCATTTTCATGAGAATATCCTGTTTACCAATAACGGCCTTTCCTACTTCACCGGTTATTTTTTGACAATATTCTGCAATTTCTTCAACCTTCATGGCTTTT
This sequence comes from uncultured Anaerolinea sp., assembly GCA_964597505.1. Taxonomy (GTDB): domain Bacteria; phylum Chloroflexota; class Anaerolineae; order Anaerolineales; family Anaerolineaceae; genus UBA6107. Next base: position 31,176 of record CAZQXI010000002.1, read on the forward strand.
ACTTGATGATTGGTCATTAGTGATCTCCATTTTAGTTTCCATTTGCGCCAAACTGTGATTGAGAGAATTCTCAAAATCAGCGGTTTTGGTGAAGTGAGATAAGAACTGTTTTATGATGCTTGAATTTCCTCTGGCAAACCGAATTTTTTCCTTTGGGTGGATGTATTGCCTTGGATCTACCTTATCCGCTTGGGGTTCATTCATACAGATTGAAATTGCATTTGAAAGTTCTTCAAGCTTTCTTTCAAGTACGATACGCTCGTTTTTGTTTTTCCTGGCGGATTGAATCAGATTTTCCCAAAAAATGACACGGTTTTCAGATTGTGAAAAATCCAAATAAGCCGATCTGTGTTCATCCCCTTTTTCGTTTGAAATCAGCCAAAAAATCAATATTGCCGCAAGGAGAATTAACAAAATCCAGAAAACTTTTTGATCAATGGCCTGGAGTAATCTGAAAAACGGCCAGAAGATGCGGGTAATTGGTTCAATAAAATACGTTTGAAAAAAAGATTTAAATGCAAAAATAAGAATAATTATGGCCAGAAATACTAAGACGCTGATTATTAAACGCCAGGATTTTCTCATGAATGGAAATACTCTTTTAATTCAGATAAGCACGCCACTGCATTTTTCTCATCTTGATCGCTGATTCCTTTATTTCCATACCTAACTTTTTCAAACAAGGCGGTTAGCTGGTGAATGGGCGGGAGGGGAATGCCGGTTGAGTTTAATATGGATTCAAATTCTCTGGGGGTTAAGTAAGATTCTCTTTCGATCCCCTGTTTTTCAATAATTATTGAACTCATGTGCATGTAACAATTAATAATAACATTCTCCAGATTTTCGCCAACTGTCAGGGCATTTAATGCTGTTTGAATCTCATCTGCAATGGGATTACCACCCTCTTTTTCCATCTTCCTTTTCCTCAAAGCCCAGATGATGACAGCCGTAAAGATTATTAAAAGCGCTATGGATATTATTGTGGAGAAACTTTGTGGCGGATCACCCAATGGAGCATATTCATATGAATTAGTTGGGTTTTGTACAGTTTCAATTGCATTTTCTGAAGTGGAAAATTGGGTTGAAGCGGGTAATTTATTCAGTACTAATAAAAAGATAATGGGAATCGCCAAATATAAACCAAGTTTCATGATCTTCTTGATCCCCTGCATTCTTATAAGGCTACTTATTAGAACTAAAAAAAGAATGGCGGAAATCAAGAGCAACACAGGTAAAAACAATGAGGTCAAGGTAATCCCGGTTGGTTGTGGATCTGTTATTTGTGATTGGTTGACTTCTTGAGGGCTTGTAGTGTTCAGTGGAATGGCCTGCCCCGGCTGAAGGTGCAGATCAGAAGAACTTAATGCGAACACGATCAATCCAAGCAAGGCAACGATTAGATAAAGAAGTGCATATTTCTTGTTCCCGTTATTGCGCATGCTTGTTTCAGGTTTGACTTGAAGCGGCATAATTAAGTCTCTTCTTTGAGATCAGGTTTTCAAATGAAGGCAAGGTTCTTGATCTGTATCAGGCAATGGAATAGATACTATAACTTATTTTATTGTACTATTTCAATAATTGTAAAAAATGTAAAACGAGTCATGGGGTTTGGTTTTTTTCTACTTTAATTCCTGCACGGTTACAAAGTGGAGGCGAGAATATTTTGATTATCAAAGATGGATGTTTGAGGGTTGTTGTTAATCGGAAGGCGAAATGAAAGCCGTACAAATATGAAGACCTTTAAAATCCAAGAGAGATTCTGTATATCAGGTTTTTTTCACAGGCAGGGGAATTAAGTGGGTTAGAGGTCAGTTGAAAGGTTGTTTAGTTGGTCAGCAAGGTTGCAAAAATCCTGGGTGAACCAGATGCGGCCCGATTTGAGCGGATATTCGCCGTGGAGCAGGTCCTTCCAACGGGCGGGGATGCCGGAAAGGCCGTACATTGCGCCAGCAATGGCGCCTGTGACCGAGCCGGTGGTATCTGCATCGCTGCCCAAATTGACGGCCTGCACTAGCGCCTCTTCAAAAGATTGAGTGGTGAGGGTAGCCCATAGTGCGCTTTCGAAAGTATGCAGCGCCCAACCAGTGTTTTTAAGGTCCTCGCGTGCGCGCATGGGTGCCAGGCTGATCGCCAGCGAAAATTCCTCGGTGAGGGTGACTTGGGCTGAGCATTCCACGATGGCCGCGCGCAGGGCTGCCCCCGGCGGGGTGGAAGGCTCGCGCAGGATTAGTTTTCGCAAAATCAGGTTCAACAGAATGGCCGCATTCACGGCATCCGGGTTTTTGTGGGTGACTTCGGATTGCAGCCGGGTTTCGGCCACCAGGAGCGCCAGGTTTTGATGCCGGGCAATGGCCAACGGCCAGCAGCGCATGAGGGCACCATTGGGGGCGCTGTCTGGGTTTTCATCGCACACTTTTTGGGCGGCTTCCTGCCAGGGGGTTCCGCCAATGATCAGCCTGAGCACTTTGGCGGTGCTGATACCGACATCCGCGGGGCGGCTCTGGTACCAGCCGGTGAATCGCCCGACCAGGTCCTGTCCGTCGAGGGGATTGGCGTGCTGCAGGCTTTCGGCCAGCGCGAGGGCCATCTCGGTGTCATCCGTAAAACTGCCGGCGGGCAGCGCCCCGGAGATCATTTCGGTGAGCATTTCGTAGATCGAACTGGGCGGCTGGAATTCCAGCGGCATGCCCAGTGCGTCACCCACGGCTGCGCCGACGGCAATACCCTGCAGACGGTTATTGTTTTTCATATTTAGATTATATTCTTTAAATCAACAATATTTACTTTGGTTAAAAGTCTAGAATTTGCTTTTCGGGAATAAATTTTAGGAACTTTACATTTCTTGGGGTAAAACTTTTTATCGAGTATGAATGGGAAGGATTCCATGTCTTTTGAACAAATCAATCTGCATCGAGAAACTGAAATAATTGCGACTAAATGTTTATCATTAAATTTTTGTTTTTTTGATATTTTTGATATTCTAATCTCTTCTTGATCTATTAAATCATCATTAATGTGAGCTACTTTTCGTGCTTTTTCTAAATCTATTATTAGGCGTAAGTAAGTTGATGTGTTTTGTAATTCGGTTATGTAAGTACTACCACCATACACAATAATCCCTTTACCAGTGAGTATCCAATCAAACACAGGTTGAAAATCAACGTGATCGGCACAATCTTTATTAAAAACAGAGGCTAGAGAGTTAGTGTCAATAACAATACACATATTAAATATTCAATAACCTTATACTTTCCCTAATAAAAAAATCTCTAAAGCTTTGTGGTTGGTTTTCAGAATATTTTCCTGAAGTTTCTATATCAATAGGGGTTACAATATTTTTTCCGTTCTTTTTTTCAAAGAAAATTACTTGAGATTTTGGTTGCTTTTCTTGATTTTCATTGAGTTTTATTCGAAATCGATCGATTAAAAAATCACTATGAGTTTCAATAAAAAAGCGTTTGTTTTCACTTTGTGCCATTTCAAAGATGACATCACCAAATTCTGCCTGAGCTCTAGGATGAAGGTGGACTTCTGGTTGTTGTATCACATACCAACGATTTCTAGGTCGCATTAATAATTCGACTATTACCGGAATTGATTGAGAAACACCATAACCAACATCACTAATTCTTCTTGAATTTCCATTTACATTTACTCTTAATTCAAATGGTGCGGTTTTCTCTTTTCCAAATTTATTAACTGTGATTTCATTATATAAACCACTTTTTTGACCAAATTTATTGATTGAAGGTAATAAATATTCTCTAGCAATTTTTGAACCAATTGTTTTTTTAATCATAGTTGGGATATGATCGCCCTCTGGAGTGACAGTAAATTTATAACCTTCATAAAGTCTACGAGGTTTACTCCTTATTGGGCCGATCCATATCACAATATTTCGAATCTCAGGAATATCATATATAAACATTTTTGATTCTTTTTTTGATATTTCTGAATACAAATCATTTAAGAAAAATAGAATGTAATATAAAGATTGTTCCTTATTAAACGTGTAATGTTTTCTTGCTAAACTGTCATTAAATGATAGGTGTAAATTTTCACAATCTTTTAACCATAAATTAAAGTTATTGGTTAGTAGAAAGATAAATTTTTTTTCATTTTCGTTAGGTTCGTAAAAATAAGTTGGTTTTTTGTTGTAAGCAACTTTAAAAACACCCCTTAAATCTTGATGATAATAATATTTAATTATCGGGAAACCATCTTTTTCTTCAAAAACCAATAATGAAGCAAAGCTTTTCTCGTCAGCGGAATCGTCAATATAACCTATTTTAAAAATCCTAGTAATATTTGGATCATTTGAAACAATATCATTAAAATCGCCAAATTCGTATTCTTCAAGATTAAAAGTTTGATTTCTCCAAAAAGTTTCACAGCTAAGTAAATTAATTAGTGCTAGTATTGATGTTTTTCCTGTACTATTCTCACCAACAAAGAAGTTGACATCTTTTATAGGGATATATGTGTTAAAAAAACCGCGAAAATTATCAACATAAATTGTTTTCATTAATACCCCTCCTTTACAAATTATATGCTTCTCTTATAAAATTCTACAACTTTTTTCCTTGTTTCTTCAATACTAGCTTGGTTATAAATTATTTTTGAATTAAGTTCTGCTGCTTTTGCAATAAACTCTTTATCAGTGAGTGAATATAGTATTTTATTCGCCAAGTCCTCTGGTTTTAAAGGATCAACAAACAGCCCATTTACTTCATGAGTAATCCATTCATGAATTGATTCAATATCGCCACAAATTGGCAAGCATCCTAATGCCATGGCTTCAAGTAAAGAGTTAGGGCTGCCGTCATGAGTACTAATGGAAACCATTATTGTTGAATTAGCGAATAGCTTCCAAAGCTCATTTTGGGTTAAATATGGTAATAACTGAACATTTTTTGAAATGCCAAGCTGATCTACCCAATTGTGGGCTTCTGGCTGGCCTTCCATGGAGGCGCAGACGAACTGCACATTAGGCATTTTAGCCAGCACCAGTGGTATGGCCTTGAAAAAGGTGTCGGTTCTGACGTAAGAGCGCAATCCGCGCGGATTGATGACCTGGGGCGGGACGGCGCGTTCAACGCCTTGTGTGATTTGTTTAAGTTCGTTCACATCGGTGCCGCCGTTACCAGGCACGACCAGACAGGGTTTATGCGGGTCATACCCCCATTCCTGGGCACGCTGGCAATCACACTGGGTATCCGACATGAGTACATCCGCACGGCGCAGGGCCTTGCGGGTCATGGTTTCCATGCGGCCGGTGGAAGAGGCATGCAGGGTGAAATCGTTGCCCCAGGTGGAAAGGATGAGCGGAATGCCGGGCGGCGTGGCGCTGGCCAGCATTCCCTCGAAGGGAATGCGGAAGGCGTGGACACAGTCGGGTTTTTCGATTTCCAAAATATTGAGGTATTCGCCCACGTGTTTGGTGAGCATCCATGGGCCGATCAGGTGGCGCACCCTTTGGGCCAGCGGACGGAAGCGGCTGATCAGTTGCTTCGCGAGACTTGCAGAACCCGCTCCAGCCTGGCTGCCGCCCTGCGAGGCAAAGGCCAGCGGCAGGGTATAGAGCTTATTCAAGCCGGCAATGGGTTCGCATGGATAGGACGAGACCAGGACCAGCTCATAATTGAGCGGTTTGAGCATGGCGATCCAGCGCCGGGTGATGGGAGAACGTCCGTCGGCGATCAGCAGCAGTTTCATAAGACTGATTTTATCGCTTTCGCAAAAGAATCCACCATGGCTTCGAGGTTGACTTCCTCGCTTACGATGCGGTACGAAGCCAGCCCCATGGCGCGCAACCTGGGGACGTTAGAGAGTGCGGAGACTAACGCTTCGGTCAGGGTTTCAAGATTGGCGGCAGGCAGCACCACGCCGTTTTCAGGGCGAACGAGTTCAGTCTGGGTGCCGTCGGCCTGGCCGACGATCACGGGCAGGGCGTGCGCCATGGCTTGCTGCACGGCCAATCCGCCGGTGCCGGGCAGGACGAAGAGGTCGGCCTGGTTGAAGTAAGGGGTGAGTTCCGCACCGTGTTTGGCGCCTGCGAAAATCGCAGACGGGAAAGTGCTTTTAGCCAGTTCTTCGAGCCGGGCGCGGTCGGGGCCATCCCCAACGATGGTCAGGCAGGGGGCCAATTTCTTGGACAGGGCGGCGCAGGCTTGCAGCAGCAGATCGAGGTTTTTGCGTTCCTGCAGGCGGCCGACAAAGAGTAAATGGGGTTTTCCGCCTTGGTAGGAATTCGGACGGTCAGGGGCGGTTTGAGTGGGACGGTGGGCGACTGCGTTGGCGGCCACAAAGACACGTTGTGGGGCAATGCCGCAGGCGACGTATTGGTCCGCGCCGGTCTTGGAATAGGCGATCACGGCGTCGAGTGTCTTCAGGAAGTTGCCGCGTAAAACGGATTCCGCTTTGCCGGCTGGCGGAGCACCGAGGCCCCAGCCGATGACCGGCAGGCCGCGGTTGTGCATCCACTGAATGGCGGTCGGGGTGGAGAGGTAGCGGGTGTTGGCCTCAACGATCAGTACGTTGGGCTGCCAGCGTTCAAGCCAATTAACGATGCCGCGCTGGTAAAGGGCATAGGTTTTGCCGCTTGAAATGTTCAGATTGCGGGCGGGCTGATAATCTCCATTTTGCAAGCCGTGAGCGGTGTGGATGGCTTCTTCAAGGCGGGGTTCGCCGGCAAACAGGCTGAAACCCTGCAGGCAGGATTGGGCTAACAGGTTGAAAAAAGGCGCGCGGTATTCCGGAAAAACGCGCTGCTGTAATCCGAGGCGGGCTGAAATGACGGTCATGCGGCCACCACCCTCACCTGCGACCCGTTGGGTTCCTTCGAGATTTCGATGCGGGCTGAAAAAACGTCTTTAAGTTCTTCAAGATGGGTGATGACGATGATCTTAGAAAACTCGTCGCGTACATAATTAATAGCTTCGATCAGTCGCTGGCGTCCTTCGGCGTCCTGGCTGCCGAAGCCTTCGTCAATCACCAAAGTGGAAAGACGTGCGCCGGCGCGGTGTGCCAGCATGCGGCTCAAAGCCAGGCGCAGGGCGAAGTTGATCCTGAAGGCTTCACCGCCCGAGAAGAGTTCGTAGGCGCGTTCCTCCGCAGAGGAGCTGATCATGATATCCAGGGTCTCTTTGCGGTCTTCACGTTTACTGTCGCGGTATTCGCGCTGGGTGGCAAAGGTCAGGCGCATCATACCTGAGGAGAGGCGGTCAAGCACCTCGTTGGCGTGCTCCTCGATCTCGGGCAGGGATTGTTCAATTAGCAGGGCAGGGATGCCATCTTTGCCGAAGGCTTTTTCGAGCATCTTCAACTGGGCGATCTGCTTCAAGATTTCCTGTTTTTCTTCCTCTTTAACGGCCTGCTGCTTTTTGACATCATCCAGCACGTCCACGCGGTTGCGGGCATAGCCTACTTTGGTGAGCAGGGTGTTGACCTGCTCCTGCAGATCGCGGTACTTGCGTTCGAGGTCCGACAGGTCCGGCGAAGACGAGAGGCTCTCGTTTAACTTCTGGCTGGCGGATTGGTATTCCTTCTCGAGGGTTTCGAGGTGTTTTTCAGAGGCATCCACGGATTTTTCGAGGGTCTCGATCTCACGTTCCAAAGGCACCAGCGCGGCGCGAGCCTGCTCGAGCGACAACAACTGCTGCTGAAATTCGCGGCCCGCTTCTTCCGCGGTGCGCGCCTGGGCGTGGGCTTCGGCGTCGTAGCCAAGCTTTCTGAGTTCTTTGTCGATTTCGGCCAGTTTGGTGCGGGCTTCGGCGGCAAAATCTTCGTTTTTCAAACTTGCGCGCAACGTTTCGATGCGTTTGAGACCGTCGGCCTGCCATTTCTCGATCTCGGCCTGGCTGCGGGCCAGTTCCTCTGATTTTGAATCGAGCAGGCGCTGCTGGAGTTTCAGGTCGGCATCCACGCGCTGCAGGGAGGCCAGCGCGGTTTCTTTTTCTTTATATTGGGCATCGACCCCTTCAAAGAACTTGAGGTTCTTGCGGTAAATTTCGGCTTTTTGGGTGCCGCGGGCGGTCAGGTCGTCAATAATGTGCTGTTTTTCGGCTTCCTGCAGTGGTTTTTCGCAGGTGGGGCAGTTGGCGCCGTGGATCTCCTGCAGTTCTTTGCGGTGGGCGGCCAGTTCGTCCATTTCCACTTTGAGGACGGCATTCTCGGCCTTGGCGCGGGCTTTTTCAGCCTGAAGTTCCTGAATGTCTTTTTCGAGCACGGCCCGCATTTGAAGCTGGGCTTCATCCGCGGCGACGGCCTGGCGGGCTTCATCGACCTGTTTTTGCAGTTCAGGCAGCCGGCTTTGCAGGCTGGCGATCTCGGTTTCCTTGTTGGAAAGGGCGTTGAATTCGGCTTGCAGGCTGGCGCGTTCGCCTTCGATTTTCAGGAGGGGCGCCTGGCGTTTGGATTCGTACTGGTGAAAATTGGCTGCCTGGGCATCCAACTCGGCGAGTTTTTTCTGCTGCTCGAGCCAGGCGGCATGCCCGGCGCGGATTTGCGCTTCGTTGGCGATCTGTAGACGGAAGGTTTTTTGTTCCTCCTGGCGTTCGCGCAGGTCGTCCAGTTTTTGATCCAGTTCGGTCTGCAAACGTTTGATCTCGGCGGATTGCTTTTCAAGCAAGGCTCTGTCACTCTCGAGGCGGTCGGCGATCAGGCGCTGCTGGTCAAGGATCTGCTTGCTGGCGAGGGCCAGGGTGTTTTGGGTTTCGTGTTCCTGCTGAAGTGCTTTGAGGGCGGATTTGCGTTCTTCTGCTTCATTCAATTCGGAGGCATATTCCGCCAGGATGCCTTCGACGTTGGCCAGCTCGAGTTCGCGGGCGCGGCGGCGTTTAAGGGCCTCGTCTTTGTACTCTTCCCAGACTTCGAGGCCTAGGATGCTGGCGAGGATGCGCTTGCGGTCGGCCGGGCGCTGTTGGGCGAACTGATCTGCCTTGCCCTGTAAAAAGAAGGAAGCGTTTATAAAGGTCTCGTAATCCAGGCGCAGGGTCTGACGGATGCGCTCTTCGGTGGCGCGCAAGGTGGCTTCGGTGAGCGGACGCCAACTTTCGTCCTCGGCGCGCACGAAGAAATCAAGCGCGGCAGTCTTGTCTTTCTGTTTGCTGCGCTGCACACGGTAGCGCGAATTTTCATAATCAAAATCAAGGATGACTTCAGCGGGTTTGTTCTCTTTTTGGGTGCGGTGGTTGATGACGGCGTCGTCGCGGCGGCGGGCTTCTCCAAACAGCACCCAGGTGATGGCATCCAGTAGGGAGGACTTGCCTGCACCGTTCGAGCCGGAAATGCAGGCCATGTCGAAACCGGTGAAATCGAGATCCACAGGATCGTGATAAGAGAGAAAGCCCTTGATCTGCAGGCGAACAGGGATCATTCCTTTTCCACCTTGTGAGATTTGGGAGTGGCGTACTTACTGAGCAGCACCTTATCCACGCGGCGATCATCCATGTCTATCACTTCAAAGCGGTAGTTCAAGAGGTGGAAGTGCTGCCCGGCAACGGGGATGGAGCCGATCTGGTTCATGATAAAGCCGCCGACGGTCTGGTAGCCGACTTTGTCTTCTTCGGGCAGTTCATCCACATCTAGGAGTTCTTTGAGTTCATCAATGGGCAGCAGGCCGTCGAGCAGGTAGCTGCCGTCTTCTCGGATAATTATCTCGGACTCGGAGCTTTCATCTGCGCTGGGGATCTCGCCGACGATGGATTCGAGAATATCGAAGAGGGTGGCCATGCCCTGCAAACCGCCGTATTCATCCACGATCATGACCTCGTGGGTGCCGCCTTCACGCACCATTTCAAGCATGCGCATGGCGGGGGTGTTCTCAGGAACCCAAATGGGTTTGGTGACCATATCCAATAAATTGAAGGGCGTGTTGGTAACGAATTTTTCGAGCACGTCCTTGGCGTTCAAAATGCCGACCACGTTATCCAGCGAGGATTGGGCGACTGGAAAACGTGAATGGCTGCTGGCCATGATCTGTTTGAGAAGCTGCTCGGGGGTGTCGTTGGCGTCCAGCCATTCGATCTCGGTGCGCGGGGTCATAATGGCATTGATCGAACGATCATTAAAGCGGAAAACGCCTTCGACCATATCTTGTTCAACGGCGTCAAAAACACCCACCTGGGTACCCTGTTCGATCAAACCTTTGATCTCGTCTTCGGTGATGGGGGGTTCTTTGGAGGCTGACATGCCTAATATTTTTAGACCCAAATCAGTTGAAGCAGCCAGCAGCCGCACGATCGGCGACATGGCTTTGGAAAGGAAACGCATAAAACCGGAGACCTGAGAGGCGATCTTCTCGGGATTGTTCATGGCGATGCGTTTGGGAATCAGCTCTCCGAGTACGAGTGAAAGATAAGTGGTGACGATTACCACCAGCACAATTGAAATACCGCCAGCGTAGGGCACCAACCAGGGGATCTCAGCCAGCCAGAGGGTCAATCTTTCAGCCAAGGTGGCACCGCCCAAGGCACCGGTGAAAATGCCGACCAATGTAATGCCAATTTGAACAGCAGAAAGCAAGCGGCTTGACGATTTCAGCAGTTCCAGGGCAGATTGAGCCCCTTTATCACCATCTTCAGCCCGCTGCTCAAGCCTCACCTTTCTGGAAGAAATTAATGCCAGTTCTGACATTGAAAAAAAGCCATTGATGAGGATGAGAACGATGATGAATAAGATCTCTAAAAACAGGTTGTTCATTCCATTTCTCCAAAATGCAGATCGGTTTCTGCCATGCCCGAGACTTCCTGAATAATGGAGGCAGCCAGGGTTTGCAACGGCTCGGTGTTGCCCGGCTCAAGTTTGACAGTCTGCCAGTATCGCCCCAGCAGTTCGATGGGTGTCAGGTTCGCCACGGATTCATCCGCGGAAAAGCGCGAACGGGCTTCTTCTTGCGGACGGCGCACCAGATGAAATTCGAAGGCTGACGCGCATTTTTCGCGCAGCGCAGCTTCATCGAGAAAGACTTCCATCTCGCGCGGATAGTCAACCACGAGGCGCAGCATGGCGCCGGCGATCTGGTCTTCAGCGGGCAGTACGGCGAAGATTTTTTCCATCACGCTGTCGCCGGCTTTGAGTTTGACGGACAGGTCAATAAAACGGCGGCCTGAGAGTTTATGCTGCGTGTATGTGGTTTGACCTTTTTCAACCTTGGCAATAACAAAAAACTTATCATCCGCGGCTTCGCCGAAATCAACCCGTTCAATCGAACCGGGGTAGATCACAGGAGGATGAGCCCCGGGGTTGAGGTCTTGAAATTTATGGATATGGCCGAGGGCGGTGTAATCGAGACGGGTGTCTTTAACCAGCGAACCGGGCAGCACCAGGTCTTTGCCGAGCATGACGGTGCGTTCGTTGCCGTACAGCGCACCCTGGATGGAAGCATGGGCGGTCATGATGGTCGGCAGGTCAGGGTCAAGGGCGTTCATCCAGTCATGCACGACTTCGCCGATGCGCTTTTCTATTTCTTCATTGGCGGTCTCGGCGGAGATACCTGTCTCTTGTTGTGAGGCCATCAAGCCTGAGCGGAAGATCCACGGCAGGGCGATCAGCTGCAGCGGCAGGTTCCACAGGTCCGCGGGTTTGAGGAATTCAGGTTTGTTGATCACGCGCACAAATGGGACGGCCAGGGTGTCAAATTCCTGCAGGGTGTGGGCGCGTCCGCTGGCCGGGCTGACGTCGTGGTTGCCGGTGAGCAGAATGGTGGGGATTTTAGCTTCGGAAAGCCTCATAATGCGCTTACCCCATTCGCGCTGGTAGGTGGGAGAAGGCAGGCGGTCTTTATAGGCATCCCCGGCGAAGATCACCAGGTCCACCTTTTCTGAGATGGCCGTGTCAACGATATTGTCGAGGGATTTGAGAAAATCCAGAACGCGTAAAGGCAGCCCTGAAACGGCGTCATGCCTTCCGTGGCTGGCGATATCAATATGCGCGTCGGCAAAATGCAATACTTTAATCATCGGTTGCCCCAACCGTCCGTGAAAGGTCTATGGAGTGACACCCAACTGCACCAATTGTTCATAGCTGGGGGCGAACCCGGGATGAACTCTCAATGCGTTTTCAAAGTCCGCGATGGCAGCGTCTTGCTGGCCCAACTGAAGTTCAGCCATGGCGCGCCAGTGATAACTTTCTTCAAGGATATGTTCGACTTCGGCATCCAGGGTGGTGGTGGCCAGGCTGATCACATCCTGATAGCGGGCGGTGTAGTAATACGCGTAATAAGGGCCGGTCTGGTACCAGAGCATGCGGTAAGGCCGGTGGGTTTCATCTATGGAAGGGTAGAGCGCAAACGCTTTATCGTAAGCGGCGGCTGCTGCGCCGTAATCCGCCAGTTTTACCAAACTGGTGCCGGCGTTGTACCAGGCAAAATACTGGTCTCGGGGGTCGGTTAAGGTGGCTGCTTCTGAGGCAGCGCGATCCGCTGCAACCCGGTATGAATTGGTCTCATCCGCCAGGGAACCGAGTACGTTAAGCACGTCGTTTTCCATATCTGGGGGGTAGATCACAATAAAGATATTGTTGAAGGCACGCCAGTTGCTGACCATGTTGTCGTAAGAGACTTTGAAGCCCTTTGCTGTGGGCCGTTCGGGCTCCTTGAGCAGCGCAAGCAGGTATGAATCCTGGGTGGTAAACTCCTGTTTAGCATCGTCGTAACCGATCACCAGGTTGTAGTGGCCCATCCAGCCTTCGGCAGCCAGGTTTTCGGGTTCAAAACCTTTTTCAACCAACACGGGGAAACCGGCATTAAGCAGGGCTTTAATGGTGTAGAGGTCGCCGCCCATGCGCATGATGGCGCGGAAGTCAGTATGATCGTTGACGTAATCGAGCATTTCGTAGGGCATGACGTTCTTGTCACGCGGATTGGGCTTGAGAATGGCGGCGGTGTCTTCCTGGTTGCCGCCGGTCCACTGCCAGAATGACAGGGCCATCGATAGGGTGGCCGGGCCGCAGTTATTCCACATTTGGGCTTCGGTACGGGTGCCCGCCAGATAAATGGAAGGCGGCAGGGGAATTTGAGTCGGGGTGGGTGCCAGGGTTGGTTCGGGGGTGGGTGAATTGACGGCGATGGTTGAGGTGACCAGCGCATCCATGGTGGCTTTTACCGCCGTTGCCATTTCATCCGGGGTGGATTCAGAGGGGTTAAAGATCACTGCTTGCGGCGGATTGATCTTGTAGTAGATTTCAGTGTAGAGTTTGTTGGCATAATAACTGACACGCGACCAGACCGGCGGCAGGGCGAGGATGATGCCGCCAAGGACCAGCAGGGCTAATAATCCAAAAAAAAGTATTTTTCTGTTTTTTCGCATAAGGGGATTATAACATTTTTACCTTATGACCTTTCCTGAACCTTACCAATCAGGCTCCCTGGACCAAAATCCACCACGATTAACCAGTAAATGTAAAGATGACCCATCGGGGTGAACAACACATAATGCTTCAGATGTTTCTGGTGTAATGCATCCTACAGCCAACCACTGACCATCTGAAGACCAAGAAAGATCGATCGTCAATCCGATGTCGGTACTCCCGCCTTGATTGGTGATTTTCTTCAGGTTGGACCCATCTTTATCCATTATGTAGATCTCGTTGTACGCACTACGGTTGGAAAGGAATGCTATTTGAGAGCCATCTGGAGACCAGGTGGGGTGTGTGTCTTGCATTTTTTCGTTGGTTAATCGGATTAGACCGGCACCATCTTCGTTTACTTTATAAATCTCCCAATTGCCGTCTCTTCGTGAAGAAAAGACGATCTCGTTATTAACTGGAGACCATTCAGGATCGTTATCGTTTTCTGGATTGTCGGTCAGTTGAAACTCAGAAGCCCCATTTGAGTCCACAATAAAAATCTCGCGATTTCCGCCATTTTCACGCATAAAAGTAATGCGTGAACCGTCCGGAGACCAGGAGGGTTCGCGGTCTTGTGCCGGGTCATCACTAATTTGGACAAGGTTGGACCCGTCAGCATTGACCACAAATATTTCTTCGTGATTGGTTTCGGATATGTCACTGGAAAAAGCGATCTGACAATAATTTGGCGACCACGTAGGGTTACCATCCCAATAAGAATTACGGGTTATTTGCACAAGGTTGGACCCATCAGCTGAAGCCGAAAAAATCTCAAAACTTTTATAATCTCCTTGAACGGTTTGAGAAGAAAATAAAAGCAGGCCTTTATATTGAGGGCAGGAAGAGTTTTCTATTGGCGGAGTTTCAACAACCTGGGATGCCACGACTTCGGAAGGTACTTCCGTTTCATGTGTTTTTACAACTTTTTCTTTATTTACTGATGAACCAAAAACCGGAATGGAACAACCCGTTGTTACCAAGATGGCTGTGATGAGTAAAACCAAACGACTTTTACGCATGGTTTACCTCCTTTACTAATCAGAACCTCTATTGGTGATAATAAAAATAAACCTCATTAATCAATACACACACCATCCGTCTTGGGGTCGCTGAATGCGCCCACCGGTTCGGAAAGGCTGAAGGAACCGTCTTGCTGCACGGTGACGGTGACCATTGAAACGATATGAGGGCCGCAGCCGCACAGATAGTCGTCGTAGAGGTTTACGGTAAACTGCTCACCATCAAAGGTGGAATGGCTTTCGATGAGCGGCCTGGTATAACGCTTGTAGAGCGGATGCGAATTCAAGTCGTTGAGGGGGGTGAGCCCGGTAACGGCTACCGCGTAGCTTAAGGCTTCATCTTCGGATTCGATGGGGGCAAAGAGTTCTTTCAACCCTTCGGCTGAATCAACGAGTTGGATTTCTCCATCCACTTCAACCAGGTAGCGAACATAGTAGGTGCCCATGCAGCCCTGGGTGTAGACCGCTGGAATCACAGGGTCGTCAGCAAACCCCATGTTGCCAGCCAGGGCCATGGGTAGTTGGGGGTCAAGGCCGCCGTATGAATTGTCCAGCGGGTAGATCCAATCCACCGGGAATTCGACCGCTTTGAGTTTATCAGGAAGGCAATCAGGAGAATCAAAGCAGCCCAGTTCGGTGAATCGGGTGTTATCGAATGTAAATTCAGGCGCAGGGTATTCTTCAACGCTTTTAAATGGATTGATCTGCGACAGCCGGCAGGATGCCAGAAGCAACACGATTAAACTGATCAAAGCCAAAGTGCGTTTCATTTTTACCTCCTTACAACTTAAAAAAGTCTTTTCTCACGCGAAGACGCAAAGAACGCAAAGGAAATCGTATTCTAAAAATCTCCCAATAAATATTAATTATTCACTGAATGACAGTGGATGCTGCTCAAAAAACTGCCACATGAGCGCTGTGGCGTCAATCTGCTGGGTGGTGTAGCCCCAGGTTGGCGTGGCTGCCGGGGTGTCACCAGGCCAGGTATGCCCGCCACCGTGGATGGTGTACAAGACGACATCCGCGTTTTGGGCGCATTGGGTGTATTCAATGCTGCTGATCTCGCCTTCTTGTGGATTTTCAATCTTATCGGTACATTGATTTTGATCGGCATAAGCCTGGATGAAATTTGGCACAGAAGGGTACTTGGTGCCATAAGCGGGATTACTACCACCTTCATAGGGGACCGCAGTATCATTTGTGCCATGGAAGGCGATCATAGGCACGGGTTTTGACTGTTTGCAACTGGCAAGAGAATAATTATAGGCGCCTGAAACACTACCCACTGCTGCAATCCGCTCTGCCAGTTTGCAGCCCACCACATAACTCATGCCGCCGCCCATTGAAATACCGTTGACATAGATGCGCGAAGGATCAATGTTGTATTTTTCTTCAAGCTGATCCAGAAGATCAGAGAAAAATTGGATATCTGTATCGACGCTTCGACCGCCAGAATCGTTTTCAAATATGTGCCAGTAGGTGGGGGTGCTGTATCCAAGCGGATAGACGGCAATCAGCCCTTCCTGGTCAGCGATTTTGTTCCAGCGGCTGGAGTAGATCGCATCAGAAGGATTGGAAGAGTAGCCGTGCAGGGTGATCACCAGCGGCGCAGGATTCTTTGGGTCATTCGATTTTGGAACATAAAGCAGGTATGAACGTTCCTCTCCTGAAGAAATCAGCTTAACGGTTTTCGTTTCAGCTGTCCATGCCTTGATCTTAATGAATAAGAAGATTCCAAGCGCAATGATTATGAGAATGGCGATATCTCGAAGATATTCCTGTCCTAAAGTTAATTTTCTTTTCATTTTTTATCCCTCTCAATGGAACTTTTCGAATCACCCTTTATTTTAAGGGATGCTGCTCAAAGAACTGCCACATGACGCGGGTGGCATCGATGGCTTGCGAGGTCTTGCCTACGATCCATTCAGGGATGGGCTCGCCGCCCGGCCAGGAGTGTCCGCCGCCGGCGATCGAATAAAATGTGACATCTGCGTTCTGGCTGCAATCCGTCCAGGCGGAGCCGCTGATTTCTCCGTCTTGAGGTATCGGGGTGGTGGTCTGACACTGGTTGCGGTCTGCCCAGCCCTGCATCCATACCGGGACGGCGGGGAAGGGTATTTCGAACGAGCGCGAAGGTCCACCGAGGTAGGGTACGATGGGGTCCGCGTCGCCGTGGAAGGCGATCATCGGCACCGGGCGCGAAGGGTTGCAGCGGTCGAGGGGATAGGTGTAAGCACCGGCCACGCTGCCGATGGCCGCGATGCGGTCTGACAATTCGCAGGCGAGCAGGTAACTCATGCCGCCGCCGTTGGAAAGGCCGTTGGCATAAATGCGCGCGGGGTCTATGTTGTACTGCGTTTCAAGCAGGTCGATCAGGTCCGAGATGAATTGAACATCCAGGGCGGGATCATCAGGGGTGGAGGTGAGACCCGTGGTGCGCCAATGTTTGGGAAAATCCGTGCCCGAGGGATAGACCACGATGAAACCCTGTTCTTCGGAGAGGTCGTTCCAGAGACTGATCTGAGCCTGGTGGGCAGGCCATTCCGCGAATCCGTGGATGCTGATGATCAAGGGTGTCGGTTTGGAGGTGTCGTAAGTAGAGGGGACGTAGAGAAGGTATTGGCGTTTTTCACCAGAGGAGATGAGGCTTCCGCTGGTCTTGTTGGCAACCATAAATGAAACCGCCACGACAATGACAATAAGCACTGCCACCCCTGCAAGGCTGGCGAGGACGATAAGGATGGTTTTTAGTGTTTTATTCAACATAGACTCACTTTTTGGAGAATATAGGTGTCTTTAATAACTTCATTTTTATTTATCACCAAACACAACAACAACCCGAAAGAAAAACCAAAGAACAAAAATTTCTAGGATGGTTACAACGTATTTAGCCGCGCATCTTTCCGGCTTAATAATGTGTTGTGGTTAAGAAACACTTAAATCTATTATACGAAAACTGCGCCCTTATGGAGGGCGCAGTTCATAATTGGTCAAGTAATGTTATTCTGATTTTTTCTTGGCTTCGTTTTTCTCTTTCCTTTTTTCTTTCTGGGTCATCTTGGGTTTCTTTTTTTGTTCCTTGTTGCCCTTATCGGCCTTGCCACCATTTTCTCCCATTGTCTCATCTCCTTTGTTCATTTACAGGATTCGGCGTTGCCTCAAGTATAGCACTTTCAACGAAAATCGAGATTATTTTTAGGGAATTAAACACAAAACGCATACAAAAATGTACGCGCGTTGTGTAGGAGGAAAGAAGCAGAAACGATTAACAGGGCTGATGAACAGCAACACAGTCCTGACTAAGACCATTGAAGAGAGGCTGAAAATCTTTCTCAAATTTGTAATTCCAGGTGAAGATGGGTTTGCAACTCACCTGGCATGAATTGGACGACGATGGCGCATACATGGCTCTGGCTGCCTGGAGCGTAAGGCGCTGTTGATTTTCAAAGGCCAGTCTTCTTTCCCAGAGAACAATGTTATTGATCAAATTCTCATACATGGCAAGCTCCTTTTGTTTTCGAACGAACGACCAATGAATCCTTGTTTGTTTTTTAGTTTTGTTGATGTATTGATAATATAGCCATCCAAATATTATTCCCCCAGCCTCTGGGAGAGTCTCTTACTGGCCAAGTGGTTAGTCAAAAACCTTTGGGGAAGGCTTGATCATGGCCGAAAACCACACAACGCATACGAAATTGTATGCGTTGTGTGTAGGGGAAAGAATCAGAAACGTTAACAGGTTTGAGTTACTGCGACACAATCCTGGGTTCTGCTGTTAAAGAGAGGTTGATAGACATTCTCAAACTTGTAATTCCAGGTGAAGATGATCTTGTATTCGATCTGGCAGGGACCGGGGGCCATGGTATCTTCCATGGCAACAGAAATCCGATGCGCCTTGCGCTGTTCGTTCTCAAAATCCAGTCTGCGCTCCCAAAGCACAACATTATTAATCATATTTTCGTACATGGTATTTCTCCTCGCAGGTACAACCGGCAGACTGCCGGACTATAGGTGGTTTATGTGATTACTTTTTTAGGTTATCAACTTCAAGTTTTCGTTCCAACAAAACGACGTAGGTGATGAGTTGGGTACTGAACATGGTATTGCTCCTTTCTTTATCCGCGGACCGCTGATACTCGTCTACGATTACCTTTTCAGGTTTTCGGCTTCGAGTTTTCTTTCCAATAAAACGACATAAGTGATGAGTTGAGTACTGAACATGTGGTGCTCCTTTCTTTGCAACCGGTTGCGACCGGGTCTAAAAAAATGATAATAACAGTTACCTTTTCAGGTTTTCAGCTTTGAGCTGGCTTTCCAACAAAACGACGTAGGTGATAAGTTGTGAACTAAACATGTTTTTCTCCTTTAAGTTGCAACCGGTTGCAGGCCGGTCTAAAAAAAATGGACAACGGCTACTTAAGCCGACTTTCTCACAACGAGTTCCACAGGGACGGTGACGTGGGTGACCACACCGGTCTTGATGGATTGCACCAGGTTTTGGGCCAACAACTTACCCGACATCTGAATGTTCTGCCTGACCGTGGTGAGGGGCAGGTTGTTATAGGTGGCAATTGCCAGGTCATCATAGCCCACCACGGCTACATCTTCGGGCACGCGCCTGCCGCTGCTCTGGATGACATCAATCGCGCCAATGGCCATGACATCGCCGCACACAAACACGGCATCCAGATCAGGTGTTTTCTCAAGCAATTGCTGCATACCTGATTTTCCAGAGTCCAGGTAGTAATCGCCGTAGACCATCAAATCAGGATCGATCTTGCGGCCGGCGTTCTGCATGGCGGTTTCGTAGCCCTTCATACGCTGTTGACCTTCAAGATCGTATTCGGGTCCCCCGAGGATGGCAACTTTCTTTCTGCCGATGCGGATCAAGTGCTCGGTGGCCAACATACCGCCGCTCATATTGTCGCCGGTGACCGTGCAGCAGTTGACTTCGGGGTCCGGCACGCCCCAAATGATGAAGGGTGCGCCCATCTCAGCCAGAAGTTTTGCATAATTGTGGCCGCGGCCGGTTTTCATCATGATGAAGCCGTCCACGCGTCCGCTGTCAAAGTACTGGTGCGCCCAACTGGTGTCGCGCGGTTTCATGTGGATGAGCAGCAGGTCGTAGCTCAATTCATCCAGCCCGGAGCCGATGGCGCTCATGATCTCGAGGCCAAACATATCTTCGACGGTGAATCCGCATTGATGGCTGTGGGTGACGAAGCCTACGGTGCAGCTCTGGCGCCGGCTGAGGTTGCGGGCCGGCAGGTTCATGCAGAAATTATGCTCTTCTGCAATGGCTTTGATGCGATCCCGGGTTTCAGGGTTGATCAGGGAACTGTCATTTAAAGCCCGGCTGACCGTCGATTTCGAGACGTTGGCCAGCTTGGCGATATCTTCAATGGTTTTGACAGTTTTTGTTCCCATTTTTTATCCTGTGTATTGCAACCGGTTGCATTATAGCATTAATCAAATGGGCTTGTCAAGGGGTTTTAAAGTGATGGTGTGCAAGAGAATGATTTTTTCTATCATATACGTTCGGCTACCAGAATAGCCTGATGGCCGCCCACCTTGTTTCTGACCCGTCCGCGGGTGTCTGTAAAATAGGTTTTCTCAAGTGTTTTGGCGTCCTGACAATCTGAAAGGCGGTAGCCAGACTCGGCCAGCAAAAGGTTGACCACGTTTTCATTCAACCCGAATTTCAACTGCTCCACGCCGCTTTCGAGCCAGTCAGTCATGCCCGATTCACCGTATTCGAGGATCAGGCGGCTGCCGGGGCCGGTCAATCCGAGGATGGAAGCCATGGTCTGGCGCACCAGTTCAGGTCTGAGATACTGCACGGCGCCTTCGAGCAGCAACAGGGTTTTGGCGCCTTTAATGAAGCCGGCTTTTTCCAACTTGGCGGTGACCGATTCCATCTCAAAGTTGATGGGGATGAAGGTGACATTATCGGGCACGATGATGCTCCGTTTGACGTATTGGATGGTTTTCATAAGCTGGGTGGTGCCTGAATCCAGCTCAAAAACCCTGGCTTTTGCAAGTTCCTTGTGAAAACGCACTGCGCGCGAATCAAACCCCGCACCGAGGATGATTACCTGGCTGAAGGTTTCGGCTCCGGCTTTTTCAAAGAGATTGTCGATGTACTTGGTGCGGGCAATCACCCATTCGTAGACACCCCTGGGGCCGAGCAGGTATCTAAGCAGTTTATCAGCGTACGGAATTTTGAGCAGCGTCTGTACCTCTTTGGAAATGAGCATGGGCGCGACCCAGTCTCCGCTTTTCAAAAAAGGGTTGGACTCGTAAAAAGAAATGGCACGGCAGCCGCAGGTGATATCGGCGGTTCTGGAGGCCCTGGTTTCTATCCGGTGCGAAGACATAATACTTAACCCTTCTATCAAATATCTTGAACAACTTTGTATACGAGCAGACTGTTAATAAGTTTCAAATAAACCCAGAGATAACAAAAGGCGCACTTCATGTGAAGTGCGCCTGAATATTTTTACAGTGTTTATTTCTGTTCGGTAAATTCGCCGTCAATCACATCGCCATCCGGTTTGGGGGCTTCACCCGCTTCAGGGGCGGTACCACCAGCGGCCTGTTGGGCCTGGGCGTTGGCGGTCATAACTTTGCTGTATTCGGCCTGCAGTTCTTCGGTCAGGCTTTTAATTCGGCTGACATCTTCGCCTTTGAGGGCTTCTCTCAGCGCCTGGGCTTTGGCTTCCACGCCGGCTTTTTGGTCAGCGGGGATCTTGTCGCCGGCTTCCTTGACGGCTTTTTCGACCTGGTAGGCGGCGTTGTCGCCGATGTTGCGGGCTTCGGCAAGTTCCTTGCGTTTCAGGTCTTCAGCTTCGTGGGCTTTGGCTTCCTGAACCATGCGTTCGATGTCATTCTTGGCCAGGTTGGTTGAGGCGGTGATGGTCACTTTCTGTTCGCGGCCAGTGGCTTTATCCTGGGCGGTGACGTTGAGGATGCCGTTGGCGTCGATGTCAAAGGTGACTTCCACCTGCGGCACACCGCGAGGGGCGTTGGGGATGCCCTCGAGGCGGAAGCGTCCGAGGGACATGTTATCCGCGGCCATGGGACGTTCACCCTGTAGCACGTGGATATCCACGGCGGTCTGATTGTCATCCGCCGTCGAGAAGATCTGTGACTTGCGGATGGGAATGGTGGTGTTGCGTTCGATGACCGGGGTCATGACTGCTCCCATGGTTTCGACACCCAGAGAAAGCGGGGTCACATCCAGCAGTAGGATGTCTTTCACTTCGCCGCCAAGCACGCCGCCCTGGATGGCTGCACCGATGGAGACGACCTCGTCGGGGTTGACGCCCTTGTTAGGTTCCTTGTTGATCAGGTTGCGTACAAGATCCACGACCTGGGGCATGCGGCTGGAGCCGCCGACCAGCACCAGTTCATCAATGTCTGAAGGTTTCAAACCGGCATCTTTAAGGGCGCTTTCGAACGGCTTGTTGCAACGCGCCAGCAGGTGAGCGGTCATTTGCTCGAATTTGGAGCGGCTGAGTTTAAGCATCAAGTGCTTGGGACCGTTGGCATCCGCGGTGACATAGGGCAGGTTGATCTCGGTTTCCATCACGGTGGACAATTCGATCTTGGCCTTTTCGGCAGCTTCACGCAGACGCTGCAGGGCCTGGCGGTCTTTGCGCAGGTCAATAGCCTGGTCGCGCTGGAATTCATCCGCAGCCCAGTTGACGATGACCTCGTCCCAGTCGTCGCCGCCCAGGTGGGTGTCGCCGCTGGTGGATTTGACTTCGAAGACGCCTTCGCCTACTTCCAACACGGAGACATCGAAGGTGCCGCCGCCCAGGTCGAAGACAAGGATCTTTTCGTTCTTCTTTTTATCGAGTCCGTAAGCCAGGGCGGATGCGGTGGGTTCGTTGATGATGCGCAGCACTTCGAGACCGGCGATCTTGCCGGCATCTTTGGTAGCCTGGCGCTGGCTGTCGTTAAAGTAAGCCGGAACAGTGATGACGGCCTGGGTGACTCGTTCGCCTAAAAAGGCTTCGGCATCTGCTTTCAACTTGGCAAGGATCATGGCCGAGATTTCTTGCGGAGAGTAGTCTTTGCCGGTGGCGGGGATGCGTACCTGGGCATCCTTAGCCGGACCGGAGATGACTTCGTAAGGCACCATCTTGCGTTCGGTGCCAACTTCGTCGAAGTGGCGTCCCATGAAGCGTTTGATGGACGAAACGGTGTTCTCGGGGTTGATGACGGCCTGACGCTTGGCGGTTTGACCCACCAGACGTTCACCACTCTTGGTAAAGCCGACAACGGATGGACATAGACGGCTGCCTTCCGCGGTGGTGATGACCACCGGGTCGCCGCCCTGCATCACGGAGACTACAGAGTTGGTGGTACCAAGGTCGATTCCAATAATTTTAGACATAGTAAAACCTCCACGAATTTCAAAGGGATTTATTGCAATAAAGTAGTATTACTATATCCCTTGAGTATTAAAAGAATGTAAACAAAGCATTTGATTTTCGTTGGAGGAATAGGCAAAATCAAAAAACCACGAAAAAGACGAAATTCACGAAAATTGAGAACCGAGAACCTTGAACTGTAAAAATTGAGAACTGAGAATAGAGAGCCGAGAGCTGTAAAAAACAAGAAATAAAGAATCAAAAAGAACCATCAAACTTTTTTCGAAGTTGACGGTTCTCCATTCTCGACTCTCGACTCTCTGCTTTTATTTAGGCCAGATGAGCCACATGACCAGGGCGGTGACCAGGCCGGTCAGCACGCCGCCGACAACCTCGATGGGGGTGTGGCCGAGCATTTCCTTTAGCTTTTTCTGTTCTTCGGTGGGGGTCTTGGTGATGATGAACCAGTCATCCAGCATGCGGTTAAGGGCTTCGGCGTGGTAGCCGGCTTCGCGCCGTACGCCAGCGGCATCGTAGACCACGATCATGGTGATGGCCACGGCGATGGCGAAGGCCGGATTGTCAAATCCACTAAAAAGACCAATGGCCAGGGTGGTGCCGGATAAGGTAGCAGAATGAGAGCTGGGCATGCCGCCGGTGCCGAATGCCAGTTTGACGTTGAACTTGCGGTGCATCAAGAAAAACACAGGGATCTTTAAAATAGAAGAGACAATCCAGGCAACGACGCAGGTGATCAGCTCGGGATAATTAACAAGGAAGGACATGGACTAATCCTCTTTGTCGAGTGCGGATTTGGAGGTGTTGAGTTCCTTGATGCGCAGTTCGGCGTTATCCAGCAGGGAGGTGCAATACTGCGAGAGCACCTGTCCGCGCTCAAAAAGTTTCATTGTTTCGTCGAGGGGCTGCTGCTGGTTTTCCATCGCTTCGACAATGGATTCGAGCTCACTGAACGCCTGTTCATAGGTTAACTCTAATGGGGTTTTATCCGTTTTCGCCATGGGTACCACCTCCTTGAATTTCGACCACCTGGGATTGAATCGTGCCATCCGATACTTTAATTGTAACTTGTTCTGATTTGTTGACCTGCTGCACACTGCTGACCACCCGGCCCGCGGAATCGCTGACGATGGCATAACCGCGTTGCAGCACGGCAAATGGATTAAGGGAGGCCAGCCGGGTTTGCAGGCTTTTCACCTGGCTGTGCTGCATGCGCAGTTCGTGATTGAGTGCCTGTTCCGCACGGCTTGAAAGTTCATCCAGGCGTTGGCGGTCGTTGCGCACCAGCCAAAGTGGAGAGAGGCTGTCGAGTCGGTGTTTGAGGTCCAACAGATCCACGGCAGCCTGAGAAGTGGCGGCCTGCAGGGCGTAACCAAGACGAGATGATAACGCAGCCAGCCCTTCAAACAGTTCAGCCCGGTCGGGGGTACAGAGTTCCGCTGCGGCGGTGGGGGTGGGGGCGCGCAGGTCCGCTGCGAAGTCTGCGAGGGTGAAATCCGTCTCGTGGCCGACACCGGTAACCACTGGCGCGCGAGAAGCGGCCACTGCTCTGACGACACGTTCGTCGTTGAAAGCCCAAAGGTCTTCGAGCGACCCTCCGCCGCGAGCCATGAGGATCACATCAATATTGCCGAGGTCATTGAGACGTTTGAGCGAAACCACCAGGGCGGGTGGGGCTTCATCCCCCTGGACGGGGGCAGGTGCCAGCACCACTTCAGCCAGCGGATAGCGGCGGCGCAGGGTGTTGAGCATATCCTGCAGGGCGGCGCCGGTGGGTGAGGTGACGATGCCGATGCGCTGCGGCATTTCTGGCAGCGGACGTTTGCGGGCAGTGTCAAACAAGCCTTCCGCTTCTAGGCGGGCTTTGAGCCGCATGAACTCCTGGTAGAGAGCGCCTTCGCCAGACATGCGCACGGCGTCTACATATAACTGGTACTGTCCGTCGCGCTCATAGACGCTGATGGCGCCGTGGGCTTCAATGGCCATGCCGCTCTGCAGCATCAGCGGCAGACGGGCGGAGTTCATCTTCCAGATCACGCATTTGAGGGCGGAATTTGGGTCTTTGAGGGTGAAATAAATGTGGCCGGAGGACGGCCGCGACAGGTTGGAGATCTCTCCGCGGATCCACACATCGCGCAGGATTTCGTCGCTGTCCATCAGTTCGCGCAGGTAGCGCGAGATGTCGCTGACGGTCAGGGAAGTGATCTGAAAAAGGGAGGGCTGCCGCATACCAAATAATATAACATACCCTCCCCTTTTTTGAGTTCAAATCTTAATTATAATTTGTATTTGCCATATTTCTTTCAGTTAGGGTGTTACTGAGGCGAGTGCTGTGGCCGTGGCTGCGTTGGCTGTGGCGGTACCATTTATTGCACCTGCGACAGCAGTCGCCAAAAGGTCGGGGGTTGGGGTAATGGTGCCGGTGGTGGTGGCGGTCAATGAGGTATTAACATTGATCACGACTGTAAATGAGGTGCCAAAGGTTTGGCCTGAAGGATTTTGCAGAATCCATTCCCCTTTGTAAGTTCCTTTTGTAAGAGGCGCCACCAGGTTCACGGTGATGTTATCCGCGTGGGTTTTGGTGATGGCCGGGATGGCGGTGGATACGCCGCCCATGGCGGTTCCGCTGAGGAAGACGACCTTGTAAGCAGTTGTCCAATCGCAGGTGCCGACGTTTTTGATTGACCAGGTCTTGGTGAAGGTCTGACCGGGGGCCATGACGGTGTTATCGGGGATGGTCACATCGGCCAAGAAAACCGAATTGTCACATAATGCTTGTGTGACCCTGAGGGTGGGCGTGGCAGCCAGGGTGTTGGTGACCAAGGGAGTAATTGTTGCCGTTGGCGAAGGGGTCATGGAGGGCTGCGGGGTGACCGTAGGCATGGAGACTGCCAGGGTTTGAACCACGGAGGTGTAGATCGCATTTACCGTGGCTTGCGTGTCAGGAGTAGGCGTGTTTGGCGCGCAGGCACTTAAGGCCAATACGGCGCATACAACCAGAATGATGATTCGTTTTTTAAGCATAGGAGTGATCCTCATTTTTCCATTTTTAAAAATATTGATTTATTAAATCTGGCAAGTGCTGCCATCCCCAATCATAAACCCGATTATACATACTTAACCGTTGAACCTGTCAAGAGCAGACACTATAACGGTATACCGGCTTGAGCAAATTCATGTAGAATAAAAGCATTAATGGAAAAGGAAATGAGCGATGGAAAACCTTTGGTCCCCCTGGCGGATGAAGTATGTGACCGACAATGAAAAACCCGGAGAGTGCATTTTTTGCTGCTACCCGAAAATGGAAGACGGCGTCGAAAACTTGATCGTGCATCGCGGAAGTGCCGCATTTGTGATCCTCAACCGCTACCCTTACACCTCTGGCCACGCCATGGTGGTACCTTATCAGCACGTGGCATCCATTGAAGAGTTGACGCCAACCGTGAGAGCCGAAGTCATGGAAATGGTTAACGAGACGCTGGGCGTGCTGCGCAAGGTCTACCAGCCGGAGGGGTTCAACGTGGGCATCAACATGGGGTCCGCAGCCGGGGCGGGGATAGCAGAACACGCGCACGTGCATATTGTGCCGCGTTGGGGGGGCGACACCAACTTCATGTCCACCACGGGTGAAACGCGCGTCATCCCCGAGGACCTGCGGGTGACCTATGAGCGGATTGCCGGGGCGTGGCGGTAAACACTATTGCACCTGATAACACAGAGTTTATTCTGACAAACAAAATTCAATTGTAAAAAAACATCCTGAAAATCAGGATGTTCCTTTTTAAAAAATTGATTGATTTATTTATAAAATCATGTACACTATTATTTTCCCAACCTATATTTAAGGATCATTTTCCCCGATGGAATTGCAGACTTCGAAGCAAAATAAAATTGTGACGCCTGTTATTATCGCTACCGCCCTCCTGCTGCCCGTCCTCTTTTTTACCGCCATCAAGGTGTTTAACTTGAGCGGATTGCCACTGTATTTTGCGCAACTGGGGCTTTACACCCTCTTCTTTGTGTTGGCCTTCTGGGGGATGAAACAGAGCCAGATCAAGCTGCCCTTCAGCGGACGTAAAGTGCTTATGGCGCTCGCAGTCACACTGGCAAGTTGGTTAATATATGCCGCGATCACCGCCGGTACCGGCATCATCCGTCTGCCTGTGGAGTTAGCGGCTTTGCGCTCGATTGAAGCGTGGAAGGTGTGGGCGCAGATCGTCAGCACCTGGCTGTTCGTGGGCATCGGCGAGGAAGTGCTCTTCAGGGGTTATTTCTTGAATAAATTATTAGCCTTCTATGAGCAGAAAGCGGTCAAAAAGGTCACACTCATGGCCGTGGTAGTCTCAAGCGCCTTCTTTTCTGTTTGGCATTTACCGGTAAGAATCTTTTCGCTGATCAACGGCGAAATAGGCATCGGCTTGATCTTGATCAGCCTGGTCATGCTCTTTTTATTGGGGGCAGGTTTTGCATGGCTGTACCTGCGCAGCGGCAGCATTCTGCTCGTGGGATTGGTCCACGGGTTGAATGACTATCCGTTGATCGGCAAAGAAAGCCAACTTTCATTCATCATCCTGATCGCAGCGATCGGCTTGGTGGAATTAATCCGACTCGTAGATCGTCGAAACAACAATACCCTTCATCACAGCTAAATTACAGTTAGTACGACCAGGCAGGAAAAATTCCATCTTCAGCAAGGATAAGAATGAAAACCAAAAAACCGGCTTTTTTGATCTTCATGGCTGTTGCTGTATTGTTGGTCCTTCCCTTTATCATTCTTAAACTGAACGCCATTTTTCACCGGCGTGGATCTTTACCAGCGGGCGGCGGGCGAGAAATCTACCTGGCCTTCCCGACTCCGGGGAACGAACTTGATACCATTCAGACTCATGCCGAGATTAAAATCCCTCCTAGTGCAAGCGAGATCCATGCCTGTATCGGTTGTGTCAATCCGTTGGATACTCGCGTGCGTTTCAACCTGCCGCCGCCGGATTTTTCGCTGTTCATCAAAGACACTTACTGCGATCAGCCGTTCAGTGCTCTTAATCCGCGAGACGTGCGCTGCGAAGAACACGACCCGGATTGGTGGCGTCCAGGGGCTGCAACCGATTTGGAGGAGTGTAATGGCGGCAACAGCTATATCCATCAGCAGATCCTAAAGGACGGCTCCGATAGAATGAGCCTGGTCATTTACGTGTTAACATTAATGGAGGCGTTTGAAACGCCATCTGAATAAATATGTTTAAATTGGTAAAAAAATATTTGCCAGGCCAGGAAAAAGAATTATGAAAATCGCCAATTTTGCCACCGAACATTTCTTTGCCAAATACGAGTTCAGCACACCCTACCAATTGTGCAACTCGGATTGTGAGACCCTTTCGGTGGATGAACTTCTCAAGATGGCCGATGTGCCCCTCGCGAATTTTGGAAAACTGTCGCTGGGCTATACCGAATCGCTGGGCAATCTGCCGCTGCGCGAGAGCATCGCGGCCGGGTATAAGTACATTTCCGCCGAGGATGTGGTCTTTTTAGGCTCGCCGATCGAAGGGATTTACCTGGCTGCACGGGCGATCCTCGAGGCAGGAGATGAGGTGATCGTGCTCAGCCCGGCTTATGACGCGTTGGTGAATATGTTTGAGCACGTAGCCGGTGCGGAGAACGTGCGAAAATGGTGTTTTAAACCCGGTACCACCCAATGGGAACTGGATTTTGATGGGTTGGAAGAAATGGTCAACGACAAAACAAAGCTGATCGTTGTCAACTTTCCGCACAACCCCACCGGGTTTTTGCCCACAAAAGAACAAATGGATCAATTAGTAAACAGTGTATATTTACACAATTTGTACTTGTTTTGCGATGAAATGTACTTTGGCCTGGCTCACCATGGAACGCCTAACATCCCGTCCGCAGCGGAGTTGAACCCAAGGACGGTGGTGCTGTCGGGGCTTTCGAAGACTTACGGCTTGCCGGGCTTGCGCAGCGGCTGGCTGATCGTGCAGGATAAAACCCTGCGCGACGAGATCATCAACTGGAAGTTCTACACCAGCATTTGTCCGCCGGCCCCCACGGAGTTTCTGACCTCCGCGGCGCTCAAAGTCAAAAATCAACTTAGAGACCGCAGCCTGGCGCAGATCGAAGCCAACCTCAAACTGGCGGATGACTTCTTTGCGCGCTGGCCTGAGATGTTCACCTGGCGGCGTCCGTTGGCCGGGTCCACGGCCCTGGTGGAAATGCACGTGCCATCCGTGGAGGTATTCGCCGAAAAGATGGCGTGCGAAGCGGGCGTGCTCATCCAACCCGCGACCACGCTGGGCTGGGATGACCATCATTTCAGATTGGGTTTGGGGAGGGCGGCATTTGGGGTTGCTTTGAAGAAGTTTGAAGAATATTTATCGAAATAATTTTTCTCACGCAGAGGCACAGAGGGCGCAGAGAAAACCAATATAATTAATAAAATTCTTAAACGTAAAAAAAGGAGTAATTGGGTTGTGGGGTAAGGGAGGAAGAATGATAGAAAATGAAATCACAAAAACCGTCATAGACACTGCATACAATATACATATAAAAATAGGGCCAGGGTTACTGGAGTCTGCTTACCAAGCTATTCTGGTTCATGAACTAAAATAGAAGGGATACATGTGGATTCGGAAATATCTATGCCGATCCATTATGAGGATGTCGATCTTGATGTTGGTTTTCGTGTGGATTTATTAGTAGAAAATAAAGTTATCATCGAGTTAAAGTCAACAGAAAAAGTAGCGGATGTTCATAAAAAACAGTTATTAACTTATCTGAGAATTTCGGGATTGCATGTGGGGTTATTAATTAATTTTGGAGCTCCATTAATTAAGGACGGGATATTTAGAATTGTTAATGGGTTCAAGGAAGAATAAAACCAGGTTTTTAAAAAACCTGGTTTTCTCTGCGTGCTCAGCGCCTCTGCGAGAGACATTATTTTAATAACTCTTCCAATATCTGTTTAGCCTTGGCTGCGTCGGCTTTGCCGCGCATCTTTTTCATGACACCGCCCGTGAACCATCCGATCAGGGTGACCTTGCCGCCCTTGTAGGCTGCCACTTCGTTGGGGCTTTCGGCCAGCACTTCTTCGCACACGGCGCGGATGGCGGAATCGTCGCTAACCAATCCCAGGCCTTCTTCAGACACGATGGTTTCAGGGGAGTTGCCGCTTTGCTGCACTTTTTGCAGGAGGCTTTTGCCGGTGTTGATGTTGATGGTGCCGGCATCCACCAGCTTGAGGATGGAGGCCAGCGAGGCGGGGGTCAACGCCATCTCGGCAGGATTGAGCCCCTGGTCGTTGATCATGCGCAGCACTTCGTTCATCAGCCAGTTTGAGACCTTTTTCGGGTCCCCGCCGTAGGCTTTGACAGTGGTTTCGTAATAATCAGAGAGTTTGCGTTCAGAGGTGAGGATCTCGGCATCGTATTCAGGCAAGCCGTACTGTTCGATGAAACGCGCCCGGCGCTCGAGCGGCAGTTCGGGGAAGTTACCCAGGATGGCTTGCTTCCACTCGTCCTCGAGACGGATGGGCAGCAGATCCGGTTCGCGGAAGTAGCGGTAGTCGGCTTCGGTCTCTTTTGAGCGCATTTTCTTGAGGGTGTTGGTGTCTTCGTCCCACTCGAGCGTCCAGGCTTCGATGCGATTGCCGGCTTCCGTCTCGCGAATCTGGCGTTCGACTTCCTTGAGGATGGACTCACGCACGGCATCAATGGAGTTGACGTTCTTGATCTCGGTTTTCGGATTGAGTATGGTCTCGCCCTTTTTGCGGATGGAGACGTTGGCATCACAGCGCAGGTGGCCCTTTTCCATGTCAGCCTCAGAGATGCCGATCCAGCGCAGAAGCTGGCGCAAGCGGGTGAGGTATTGGGCGGCTTCGTCCGCGGTGCGCAGGTCGGGGGCGGTGACCATTTCGACCAGCGGTACACCGCAGCGGTTGAAGTCGATCAGGCGGCGGTTGCCCGCGGTCTTGGTTTTGCCGGCGTCCTCTTCGATGTGCATCTTCCAGATGCCGACGCGGCGGAAGTAAGCCTGCTTATCCGGTGAGGCGTTGGCGGGAACCGGCAGGTCGAGGTATCCGCCCTTGCCGATGGATTGATCAAATTGGGAGATCTGGTATCCCTTGGGCAGGTCGGGATAGAAATAGTTCTTGCGGTCGAAGTATGAGATCGGACGAATCTCGGAATGCATGGCGTTGGCTAACAGGGTGGCTTTTTCGACCACGGCTTTGTTAAGCACCGGCAGCACACCCGGCAGCCCGCAGCACACCGGGCAGATGTTGGTGTTGGGCTCGTCGTACCAGGAATCCGCTTTGCAGGAGCAAAACACCTTGGTGGTGGTATTCAATTGAATGTGTGTTTCAAGTCCGATCACTGCTTCGTATTCTGTCATTTTGCCTCTGATAAAGAAAGATAACTGAGTTATTAAATTACGGTCGTGCAAAGTCCACAGTGAAATAGCCTTCGTGCTGGCTGTTGGGGTCGCACCAGTAGCCGACACCCATCTGGGTATAAGTCGAGCTCAGCATTTGATCTCGGTGGCTTGGGCTGGCAAGCCAAGAAGAGATCGCAGAACCCGCATTATTATAAGAACCGGGTCCGGCATAGAGGATTTCGCCAACTGCGGTATAAGAACCCGATGCGTTGATGCGGCTCCAAATGTCGCCGTGGCCAAAAAAGCCATTCTCTGCCATGGATTTGCTGTAGCTGCGGGCGATACCAGCCAGAGTGGACGAGTTCGACAAGGATCCCAGCCCGGCGTTGGAGCGCTGGCTGTTGATCATGCTGAACACGGAAGATTCCATGGAGCTGTTTGCGCCGCTGCATCCGCCTCCGCCGTCTCCACCCCCTTCGCTGACAGGTCCGCCTTCACCGCCGCCCTCGGAGGAGGTGGGCGTCTTGGTGGGTTTGGGAGGGGCTTTTGTTAAGGTTCTGGTCGGCCGGGGTGTAATTGTTTCAGTGGCCGTGGGGGTGATTGTCTCAGTGGCTGTTGCCGTAGGTGTATCTGTTGCCGTTGGGGTGTTGGTGGGTGTCACCGTTGGTGTTAAAGTAGCGGTGGCCGTAGCTGTGTTGGTCGCGGTGGCGGTGTTGGTGAGGGTGGGTGTTGCAGACGCCATGATTTGAATGATGGTGTTTGTAAAGGCACAAGCAGAAACAACCCCTGCTAACACTAATAAACCAATAACCAGAATGATTCGCTTCATCAGCAAATTTACTTTTTTCTCAAAATGTGTACTACCTCAGCACCTGCGGTTTGATCTGACGCCATTGTGCGGACTCAGTAGCGTGCTCATAGGCGCGGCCGATGCGGAACAACTTATCTTCGCAGAAATCAGCACCCAAGAGCTGGATGCCGATGGGCAGACCGTTCTCATCCAACCCGGCGGGGAGGGAAATGCCAGGTACACCTGCATGGTTTGACGAAACAGTTAACTGGTCTGCGTACTGCATCAAGACCGAGTTGCCGTAGACGGCTTCCATGGCGAAGGCGGTGGTGGGGGTGGTGGGGGTTAAAAGTGCGTCCAGCCTGTATTTACCGTTGGGGTCGTAAGCGGCTTCAAAATCGCGGCGGATGAGGGTGCGCACACGCAGGGCGCGCTTGTAATATTCCTCGCTGTATTGTGCAGCACTGACGTACATGCCCATCAGGATGCGCAGCTTGGGCTGCAAGCCGAAACCTTCATTACGCGACTGGCGGTACATCTGGGTAAGATCCGCGATTGGGGCCTTGGTGCGCAGCCCGTATTTGACGCCGTCAAAACGGTGCAGGTTGGAGGCGGTTTCGACGCGGCTGATCACAAAATATGCCGGGATGCCGAAACGGGTATTGGGCATGGGCACGTCTTCAATGATCTCAGCGCCCAGGGCGGCCAGTTTTTCAGCTGCCTGGCGTACGGATTTTTCAATTTCGGCGGGCAGCGGCTGGATCAGCAGTTCCCCGGTTTGCGGGTCAGGATAGGTGATGCGGAAATAATCAGGTGAAAGGCCGATGCGCATGCCTTTGACGCCGTTTTCGATGGTTGAAAGATAATCTGGCGCAGGGGTGGGCGCCGATGTGGCATCGTGTTCATCTGCACCGCTGATGACTTGCAGCATGGCAGCTGCGTCGCTTACCGTGCGCGCCACCGGGCCGGGACAATCCAGTGAGGAGGCGAAGGCGATCAAGCCGTAACGGCTGACGCGTCCGTAGGTGGGTTTGACACCCACCACACCGCAGAAGGCGGCGGGCTGACGGATGGAACCGGCAGTATCCGTGCCAAGTGATAAGGGCACTTCACCAGCTGCCACTGAGGCGGCGCTGCCGCCCGAGGACCCGCCCGGTACACGCGTTGTATCCCACGGGTTGCGCGGACTGGGCTGAAAAGCCGAAGATTCGTTTGAAGAACCGTGGGTGAATTCATCCAGGTTGACCTTGCCGACCATCAATGCACCGGCAGCTTCCATGCGGGCCACGGCGGTGGCGGTGTAGGGCGCATTAAAGTTTGCCAGAATGCGCGAGGCTGCCGTGGAGGGTGTTCCACTGACGCAGAAGATGTCTTTCACCGAGAAGGGCACTCCTGCCAGCGGACCGGGATCTTCACCCCCGGCAATTTTCCGGTCAATTTTTTGGGCATGTTCCAAAGCGCGCTCATCGGTGAGGGTGATGAAAGCGTGTACTTTTTGTTTGTCTTCTTCGGTGAGTGGACCAGCATCCAGGGTGCCGCTGCGGCCGTCCACGCTGCCGATGCGTTCCAAAGTGGACTCAAGGATTTCAACAGCAGAAGTTTTCTTCTGGCGTAGTAATTGGGTTAATTCAAGAGCAGAAAGATCACAGAGTTCCATGGGCGCCTACTTTAATGTGGTGTGGGGAATGTCAGGCACGATAATGTAGCCGTCATCCACCTGGGGAGATTGAGCCAGGATGGACCTGGGATCGGGGAAGGGCTTGTGAATGTCTTCGCGGGGCAGCGCACTGGATGCTTTTTCATAAGGCACCCCGTGCAGATTTATGGGCACATTTTCATCCAGGGGGATGGCCTTCAGCTCATCAATGACCTTTAATTGGTTGTTGAGCTGGGTGCGCAGATAGTCTGCCTGATCGGAGGTCAGCTCGAGGGCTGCCAGCCCTACCAGGTGATTGAAAACATCCACAGTGATTGATTCGCTCATAGTCACTCTCGAAACTAAAATGGTTTACTGTCTGGATTGTAACACGTCACGACAGCGGGTTTGGAATGATTTTTTCAAGCGGCTAGTTCAATCTGTCGAACGCCCCTGCTCAGAAAAACACCTGCACATGCTATAATTTTCAAAGTTGGCTCATCTCATGGATAAATCAGACCCCGAAACACCCTTTCCAAAACTGAACAGCAGCCCGGCAGTGCAGGGTGAGCAAAGTATTAATCTTGATGCCAAATCAAGACTGAAAACAACGGTCAATATTACGCTTGAAGCCGGCGCTTCATTGGACCTTTTGGTTACACAGGTGGATGCAGACGGCAATCCCATTTCTCTTCAACGAAAAAGTTTCGCAAACCCGATTGAACCACATGCAGCGCCTGAACCTATACCGGAACAACCTCAACAGGCAGTACAAGACCAGATTGTAAAACAAATACCTCCCAGGAAACCAGGCTGGCAAGTATGGCTGATCGGGTTGGCGCTGGTGGTCTACCTGATTATCCGCTTCATCGGGTTGGATTCCTATCCCATCTATTTCTTTACTGATGAGGCTGTGCAAACTGTGCTCGCCGCGGATATGGTGCGCGACGGGTTTAAAAATTACCAGGGCGAGATTCTGCCCACCTACCTGGTCAACGGCGGACAGTACAACTTGAGCACATCGGTTTATGCCCAGGTTCTGCCGTGGTTGATGTTTGGCAAATCCGTTTGGGTGACGCGCGGTACCTCAGTGTTGATCACGCTGCTGGCTGTGCTGTCGGTTGGGTTGATGCTCAAAAACAACCTGAAATCCAATTATGCCTTTGCGGGGATACTGATCTTGTGCATCACACCAGCCTGGTTCCTGCATTCGCGCACGGCGTTTGAAGTGGTGATGGCGGTGTCTTTTTATGCGGCATTTCTCTATTGCTACCTGCAATACCGGCAGGGTAAGCCAAAATACCTGTTTGCAGCGGTGGGCTTCGGCGCGCTGGCTTTTTACAGCTACAGTCCAGCCCAGATGGTGATGGCTGTGTCCGCGGTGCTTCTGCTGCTCACCGACCTGCGCTGGCACCTCAAAAACTGGAAAACCGTCTTGATCGCGCTGGGGATCACTCTTGTATTGGCAATCCCGTATGTGCGGTTCATCATTCTCCATCCTGAAGAAAACCTGCGCCACTTGCAAATTTTGGATTCCTACTGGGTTCAATCCATTCCATTAAGCGAAAAACTGGGGCTTTATTTTAAGGAATACCTCAAGATGCTCAATCCGTTTTACTGGTTCATCCCCAACGAGATGGATCTTGAGCGCCACATCATGAAAGACTACGGTCATTTACTGCGCTGGACCCTGCCGTTTTATGCACTCGGGTTTGTGATTGCACTGCGCAAAATCGCCAAACCGGAATACCGCATTTTTTTGATCGCCACCCTGGCGGCCCCGGCTGGTGCAGCCATGGCAGGCATTGCTGTGACCCGCTCGCTTTTTATGGTCATTCCGGCAGTCGTGCTGACTGCCATCGGGCTGGAGCAATTGCTAAGTTGGATTGAAAAACTCAAGATAAGGCGGGCAATCCTCAGTGGAATCGTGTTTGCCGGGTTGACTGCATTCAGCGGATTCATGCTTCGGGATGCGCTGGTTAACGGTCCGCTTTGGTATTCCAATTACGGGCTGGGCGGTCAGCAATACGGCGCGAGGCAGATCTTCGGCGAAATCAAGGAAATGCTCATAGAAAACCCACAGCAGGAGATTTTCCTCTCCCCTTCGTGGGCTAACGGTACTGATGTGCTGGCACGTTTCTTCTTTGATGACCCGCTGCCTTTTGAAATGGGAAGCATTGACAGCTATCTTTATGAAAAACAAAAGATCAACCCCGACAAGGTCTTCATCCTAATCCCCGAAGAGATGGATAAAGCTGCGGCAAGTTTAAAATTCGACCAGGTAACACCTTTTAAAACACTGGACTATCCAAACGGCGAACCGGGATTCTTTTTTACTCACTTGCAGTACACTGAAATGGTTGACATCATCTTTCAGGAAGAAGCTTATCAGCGGAAGCTGCTGCTTGATGCCGAGATCACCGATCTGCAAGGGAGGGTGCTAACGGTCAGTTACCCGCACCTGGATATGGGTGAGGTGATCAATGCTTTTGACGGGGACGGCAACAGCCTGATCCGCACCCTTGAAACCAACCCCATGCTGTTGAAGATCGAACCGGTTGAGCCGTTTGTACTCAACCAGGTTTCTGTGCGCATTGGCGGAACGGCAACTGCTGTTACAATTCGCATTACACCGGCGGATGGAACTAAGGTTCAAGAATTGATCAAGGAAGTACCTGAATCCAGTGAAATTCGAGATGTCGTCTTTATGCTGGAAAAACCGGTTGAAGTGAGCAATATTGATATAGATATATTGAACGTGCATGACGACGAGCGCGCGCACGTTCATCTTTGGGAAGTGAGTTTTAAGTGAAATCCAAACGGCCATTTTTAGTGTATGCGTTGACCATCCTTTTTCTGCTGGCTGGAGTTTTCTCTCTGCTTGGAATAACCGGGCTCTTTAAAGCCTGGAATTGGCTGTTGTCTTTTACGCCTCTCAAATCACTGATTTTCCAGGTTTTTCTCGGGATTTTGATCACTCTGGCCTGGGTTTCAGCTGCCATTATCTTATGGCTAAGACTGCATTGGGCAATTCTTTACAGCAGTTGTGTGACGATAATAACAACGGGTTGGTTTTGGGTTGAGCGGATATTCCTTACCAAAAATCCGCTGCCATTCAACCGGCACGCACTGTTGATGGTCATCACATGCGTGTTCTTGCTCTTCGTTTTTAGTTCACTCTACCTTGTCGTCCCATCCATGAGACCTTTCCAAACCACGCAAAATGATGGCGGCAGTACGTCCATTCAACCCACAGGTGAAAAAAATGAATAATACACCGCTCGAAGTTGAAATCAAGTTCTACCTGACCGATATGCCTTCCTTTGAAAAAAGGGTACGCAGCATTGGCGCTTCACTGATCCGCCCGCGGACGCGCGAAGTGAACTACCGCTTTGACACCCCGGATATGGCGCTGGCGCGAGAGCATAAAGTGCTACGGCTGCGCCAGGATAATTCCATTTTGTTGACCTACAAAGGACCGGCGGAAGTAAAAGACAACGTTAGCGTGCGCCCTGAAGTGGAACTTGAAGTCAATGATTTCTCGGCGGCCACCAACCTGCTTGAGTCGCTGGGGTTCTGCATGAGTTTGAAGTATGAAAAGTGGCGCACCATTTATCAATTAGGAGAACTCGAAATAGCGCTGGATGAAATGCCCTACGGCAATTTCACCGAGCTAGAATGTGTTGACAGCGCCTTGATCCGTAAGACGGCCAGCCTGCTGGCAGTGGATTGGTCCACGGGTATCACTGACAGCTACCTGCTGCTCTTTGATCGTATGAAAAGCAGTAAAAAGCTCGAGATCAATGATCTCACTTTTGAAGCACTCAGAAACATGCCCGTCACGCCCAAAGAGCTGGGGGTGAAACCTTCTGACTTGCCGAAGTACTTGTAAGGTTAAGAACGCGATAATTTTTCTAATGTGGCTTGTCTGACAGGGCCAATCATGATAAAATTTCAGTTCGATCAGGCTAAGATGGAAGGGTGGCCGAGCGGTTTAAGGCGCTTGTCTTGAAAACAAGTTTGGTGAAAGCCAACGTGGGTTCGAATCCCTCCCCTTCCGCCAGACCTATCGTAAGAATAATTGAATACCCGGGGAGGTGCCGGAGTGGCCGAACGGGATCGCCTGCTAAGTGATTGTCGGGCTTTAAACTCGACCGAGAGTTCGAATCTCTCCCTCCCCGCCAGAAAAAAAGACCGCAAACGCGGTCTTTTTGATTGAAGAGTACCTGCTAACGACCGAGCTGCAAGCTGTTTAAGGTATAATCTATCCAGAATAACGGAGGTTGCATGGAAATTACGTGGTATGGACATTCTTGCTTCAGATTGACAGAGCGCGGGCTGGCGACGGTTGTGACAGACCCCTATGATCATAAACAGGTGGGGTATGAACCGCTGAAACTCAAAGCGGATATTGTCACCATCAGCCACAACACCCCCGGGCATAATAACCTTTCTGCAGTAAAGGGTGATCCGCATCTGATTGACGGACCCGGCGAGTTTGAAATTGGCAATGTGTTCATTACAGGCATTTATTCAAACGGACACACCAAAAAGACTGCCAACGAACCGCGTAATACCCTCTTCCTTTTTGACTATAACGGCATTAACGTTTTACATTTGGGTGACTTGAACCGGGTTCCCACCCAATCGGAAGTGGAAGATTTTGGTCCGATCCACATCGCGCTGGTGCCAGTGGGTGCAGGTGGAAGCCTGAACGCCATCAAGGCCATCGAAGTGATCAGCCTGCTCGAACCCAGCATCGTCATCCCCATGCATTACGCCACTGAGGCATCCATCAAGACCCCTGAACCCATGGAACCCCTTGCGAAGTTCCTGAAAGAAATGGGCCTCGGACATGTGGAAAGCGTACCTTCTTTGAAAGTTCAAAATGTCAGTTCACTGCCTGATGAAACCAAGGTGGTGGTGCTGGATTACCAAAAGAACAACGGTGCATAATGACAGAGACGCAGCAGGTTAAGCTCTTAATGACCTGGGATATCATTCCCGAACACGAACAGGAATATTTTGAGTTCGTGATTCGGGATTTCATCCCCGGCGTGCAGCGGCTTGGCTGCGAACTGTCTGATGCCTGGGCAACCGTCTATGGCAATCAACCCCAGATCCTGGTGGGAGCTGTCATCCCCAGCCTGAACCGGGCCAGGCAATTGATCAGTTCACAGGGCTGGACGGATCTGAACCTGAAATTGATGGAATTCGTCCAAAATTACGAACAAAAGATCATCCCCGCCAAAACCGGTTTCCAACTTTAAATCCCCCATGAACGCTGAATTCGGACGGCTGCTTTTATCGTGGTATGCCATCCATGCCCGCCAGATGCCCTGGCGCGGCAAAACGGACCCTTATGCCATCTGGGTGTCCGAGATTATGCTGCAGCAGACCCAGGTCAACACCGTCATGCCTTATTATGATCGTTGGATGACGCTGTTCCCTACGGTTCAGGCATTGGCCGCTGCAGGCGAGCACGAGGTGTTGAATGCCTGGGAGGGACTGGGTTATTATTCCCGCGCGCGCAATATGTTGAAAGCGGCGCGGATGGTGTGTGAAGAATATCAGGGTCAGTTCCCCGCCACGGCGGATGAATTGTGCAAGCTGCCGGGGATCGGCAGGTACACCGCTGCGGCCATCAGTTCCATTGCTTTTGGGGCGGATAAAGCCGTATTGGATGGCAACGTCAAGCGGGTGCTGGCGCGTGTTTTTGAGTTTTCAGAGGCCGTGAACACCCCCGAGGGCGAGAAGAAGTTGTGGGTGATGGCGGCAGAGTTACTGCCGAAAGGCGAAGCCTCCGCGTATAACCAGGCGGTCATGGATCTGGGAGCGACCATATGTACGCCCAAATCGCCAGACTGCTCGAACTGCCCGGTCAATGTGATCTGCAAATGTTATAAGAATAATCAGCAAGACCAATTCCCCGTAATGCGCGAAAAACAACCTGTGCCGCATATTGATGTCGTGGGGGCCATCCTGCGCCAGAACGGACTGGTACTGATCGCCAGGCGCCCATCAAAGGGGCTGCTTGGCGGGTTGTGGGAATTCCCCGGCGGAAAGCTTGAAGCCGGTGAAAGTCATGCTGAGGCGCTCGTCAGGGAGATCCGCGAAGAACTGGGAATAGAAGTGACCCCCACCGAAAAGTTCGGAATTTATCATCATGCTTATACTCACTTTAAAGTGACACTTCAAGCCTGGTTCGCCGAGCTTAAAGGCGAAGAGCCAACAGCGCTTGAGGCCAGCGAGATCCGCTGGGTGAGGATCGAAGAACTGGTCGACTATCCCATGGGGAAGATTGATCGATCCATTTCGAATGATCTACTTAAATAGTAACTAAGCAAAGGCAGACCCCCGCGGTTTACAAACCGCGGGGGTCTAAGTCAGACGTAAATAAACAGCGTTTAGTTTTTGACGATATTGACAAACACCATCGGGCGGCGGTGGGTTTCGCTGTAAAGGTAGTTGCCGACAGCCTGTTCCACATCCTTTTGGATGTTGCCATTGGCTTTGGCGGCGGTATCAAATACCCTGGCGCGCAGGCCGTTGAAGATGTCTCCCGCATCATCCAGTGTGATGAATCCGCGGCTGATGATCTCGGGCATTTTCATGGGTTTACCGGTCAACTTATCCATGATGATGTTGACCACCATGACGCCCTCCTGAGCGAGAATTTCACGGTCCTTCATGACATCCTTGCTGACGTCGCCCACACCAGAGCCGTCCACGTAAACATACGACACGGGGATCCGTTCGCCTTTACGCATTTTGCCGTCGACAAATTCGACACTCTGTCCGTTGAGGATGACCGAGATGTTATCTTCGGGGATGCCGACCTGGTGGGCTAGCTTGGCGTGCTGTTTCAACTGGCGCAGTTCACCGTGGATGGGAATGAAGTAATCCGGCTGGGTGAGATGCATCATCAGTTTCATTTCTTCCTGGCTGGCATGACCAGAAACGTGCACGGCAGCGATGCTGTCGTAGATCACATTGGCGCCGCGTTCAAGCAGGCGGTTAATGGTGTGAGAAACACTTTCCTCGTTGCCGGGGATGGGATGTGCGGAAAGCACGATGGTATCGCCTTCCTTGACATCAAAGGTGCGGTGGTTGCCCATAGAGAGGCGTCCAAGAATGGACGTGGGTTCGCCTTGTGAACCGGTGCACATGATGACCACATTCTTATCCTGCATTTTCAGCGCTTCTTCAAGGCTGGTGATCAGGTCATCTTTGGGTTTGAGATAATTGAGCTTGGTGGCGATCTTGGCATTATCTACCATGCTGGTGCCGGCGAAGGCCATCTTGCGGCCGTAACGGGCGGCGGTATTGGCCACCTGCTGCATACGCGAGATCAGAGAAGCAAAACTGGCAATCACAATGCGCCCTTTGGCTTCACGGAAGACTTTGTCAAATCCGTCGTCAATCACGCGTTCAGAGGGCGTCCAACCTGGACGTTCTGCATTGGTGGAGTCGGCCAGCAAGGCCATCACGCCGCGGCGTTGAAATTCAGCCAGTTTGGCGTAATCGGTCGGCCAGCTATCCACGGGGGTGTGGTCAAACTTGTAGTCGCCAGTGTGGACGACCAGACCGGCGGGGGTGTCAATGCCCAGGCCGACGGCATCCGGGATGGAGTGGCAAACATGGAAGAAATCCACCTTGAAGGGGCCGATCTTGCGGGTATCTCCAGCATGGATGGTTTCCATTTTGACTTTTGAAGCCAGGCCGTTCTTGGCCAGTTTGACTTCGAGCAATCCGCGGGTCAGTGGGGTGGCATAAATGGGGGCTTGAATTTCTTCAAGCACGTGATGAATGGCACCGGTATGGTCTTCATGACCGTGGGTGATGATAATGCCGCGCACCTTGTTGCGGCGGGCGCGCAGATATGAGATATCCGGGATGATGTAATCAATGCCCAGCATATCATTTTCGGGGAACATTAAACCGGTATCCACCAATAAGATTTGGCCTTCATATTCGTAAACCATCATGTTGGCGCCGACTTCCCCGAGTCCGCCCAATGGGATGATCTTGAGCACGCCAGGTTGGCTGCTCTGTGTATTATTTTTTTGTTTCATTTTAAACTTATAAACCTTTCTTGTTCCCCATTACGAAGAACTTCAGTGCAATATATTAAACTGCCTGCGGCAGCATTAAGTGCGAGATTTTATAAAAATCCCCGGCAATACATAGGCCAGGGATCGTTGAATATTCAATGTTTTGTAACACTGCCCCAAAACCATGGGGAAAATCCATCTACTGCTGTCCAACCTGATTGTCTCATCAAAATAATTCACTTATATTGTGATCCAATTAGTATTATCAGACAATTATACTCTATTAATAGTGAATAAAATATAGGAATTTGATAAGTATTGTACAGTCAAGGGGTAATTTTAGAAGATGCTGCGCTGACCGTTGAGCTGTTCGCGAATCTGAACGATTTGGCGGCGCAGCATTTCATCTTTTTCGATCAGGTCGGCAACTTTTTCACAGGCATAGATGACAGTGGTATGGTCGCGTCCGCCGAGCACCTGTCCGATCTGGGGGAGTGAAACGTTGGCTTCCTGGCGCAGCAGGTACATGACCACCTGCCTGGGGAGGGCTGCCTCTCGGGTGCGGTCGCGTCCGAGCAGTTTTTCGGTGCTGATGCCAAAAACGGAGGCCACCACGTCTACGACGCGGGACGGTTCAAAGGTGTTGCGCTGCGGAATCAGGTCGGTGAGCGCCACGTTGACCAGGTCTTCGGTCAAGGGTTTACCGCGCAGTTCCGCATAGGCGACCACGCGGGTCAGAGCGCCTTCGAGTTCACGGATGTTGGATGTGAACTGACGGGCAATCTGTTCAAGGATGACCTGGGGCACCTGGTGGCGGGATTTTTGCGCCTTTTCGCCGAGGATGGCGATGCGTGTTTCGAGGTCAGGGGATTGAATATCCGCGGTAAGGCCCCATTCAAAGCGGGAGCGCAGGCGTTCTTCAAGTGTGCCCATAGCCTTTGGAGGGCGGTCCGAGGAGATCACGATCTGCTTATCCTGACCGTGTAAAG
Organism: uncultured Anaerolinea sp.; assembly: GCA_964597505.1. GTDB lineage: Bacteria > Chloroflexota > Anaerolineae > Anaerolineales > Anaerolineaceae > UBA6107. The sequence goes on from CAZQXI010000002.1 coordinate 73,792, forward strand.
TGTTAAAGGTATGGAAAAATTCTTCCTGGGTGGATTCCTTGCCGGCGATAAACTGAATGTCATCAATCAACAGAATGTCAATACGGCGGTAGCGTTCGCGGAAGGCCGGCGTATTATGAGTGCGGATGGCATTGATCAGGTCGTTGGTGAATTCTTCTGATGAGACATACAGCACCTGTTTGCCGGTGGTGCGGGCATGATTGCCGATCGCATGCAGCAGGTGGGTTTTTCCAAGGCCGACGCCGCCATATAGGAAGAGCGGGTTGTAAGCCTGGGCGGGGTTCTCAGCCACTGCCAGACAGGCGGCATGCGCCAGGCGGTTGGAGGAGCCCACCACGTAATTATCAAAACTATATTTTGAGTTTAGCGAACAATGGATGACCGGTTGCGAAATGGAGACCACCGGGGTCTGCTGAGGAAGTTCTTTTGGTTTTTCTTCAACCTGGGGCTGATAATCTTTATGCCATACAATAAACTTGATTTCCTGGGGGCCTTCCATCAAACCTGTTAAGATCCGTATGATGGTGGAGGTTAAACGAGATTCGAGCCAATCACGGGCATAAGCATTTGGCACACCAATGGTAAATGCGTTGTCTTCATAAGACACCAATTCAGTGCTGCGCACCCAGGTGTCAAAGGAAGCCTTCGACATTTCCATTTGCAGTTGGCCAACGGCCGCTTGCCATGCTTGCTGCGAATTCATAAAATACGACCTCAATCAAGGGTTATTTTGTGTTTCAGGTATGGCAGAGCCCAGCCACCGGTAAAAAAAGGGGGTTGAAAAAGTAATACTGTCGATAAATTTGTTTGGCTTTTGAAGTTCAATCCCGATTAACTTCAAGAAATCATTAACGACAATTCTAGCAGAAACAAACTTCTCAGACAAGGCGATTACCCTACGCTGGGTTAAAAAAAGTTCATTCTTTAAGGAACGTGAAACTTAAATTAACCGGTAAAAATCAGAATTTTAAAAAAAACATTCCGATTATTTTTGACACCAGAAGCGCGTGAAACAAATTTTCGATTACAGCATATGTGGTGTTTTTAAGGTTATTTACGGCATAACTACCAAATATTGGTATTGTTTTCAAAAAATTCTACTAACACTCAAAGAAAGAAAAAAGCCAACTCTCACACGAGATTTGGCTTTCGGTTTTCTTAATATTTTTAATCTTTATTGCAACTAATTTTTTCAAAGTCAAAAGGTTATTTTTGCAGCGTTGAAATGATCTGAGCCGCAGCCTTGCGCGCAATTTCCACGGCGAAGTTGGTGCCTCTATCCCATGGATAAACCTGCGACATGCTGGCGAAGAAGATGCCGGGCAGCGGGGTCTGGATGTCTGGAATGTTTTTGGAGTGGTTGAGCAACGGTACCGGCTGGGCATAATTGGATCGGGTGAGCCAGGTGCGGTTGACCCATTCGGGTTTGAAATCGGGGTTGACCTTGGTAAAGCTGGGCAGGAAACGTTCGAGCAGTTCCTCTTTGGATAACTTGAAGTATTCGTGATCCGTTTCGAGGTAATCACCGCAGTAGATCAAATGCTCGCCGCCGTATTTATCTTTGGGCAAAAAGTTGGTGTGCTCCACCAATGCCAGGAAGGGGAAACCGGCTGACTTGGGCAGGTTGTACCAGTAGTAGCCCTCGCGGGAAAGCTGATGTTTGAGTGAGATCATCAAGACTACCGCGCCGATGCTTTTTAATTCCAGTAATCCCTTTAGGTATTCCTGCGGTAACTGGGGCGTCATGGCAGCCATTTGACCGGGTGAGAGGGTCACCAAAATGCGGTCAAAAATCTCATCACCGGTTTTAAGACTCACCTTAACCGATTGATCTTTTTCAGAGCTGATCTTTTCTACGGCCGTGTTATAGCGGATCTCGACGCCCATCTTTTGCAGAATGGCGGCAAAATCATCTGCGAAAGCCTGGAAACCGCCTTCGTAGGTGACCAATTTGGTGCTGCGCGTGTGCAGGCGAGCCCACATCCAGGCCATGTTGACTTTTTCGGCATAATTTTCGCCGAACTTGCCCACGACCATGGGCTCCCACATTTCGGAATAAACCTTGTCGCCGGCCCATTTGCGCATCCACTGCGACACGGTGGTTTGTTCCATGGGCTTCCAGTTGTTGGTCAAGCGAAGGTAAACCCCCACCAGCCCAAAACGGATCTTGTTGATGCCGTATCCCAGGCCGGGATAGAGCAGGGCGCTTACGATCGAGTCAAAGGGATAAAACTTACCCTTGGTGTACATGACAGTTTTGGGGCTGCGTACCATTACTTTGGCATCCAGCCCGAGTTCGTGGATCAACCCGAACATGTGTTTGTCAGAGGTGAACCAGTGGTGATAAAACTTTTCCACGGTCCAATCCCAGCCGGGTTCCTTGTAGCCTGCGGCCAATCCGCCGGGGTTTGCTGCGTTCTCAAAAATGGTCACCTGGTGGCCGGCTTTAACCAGATCATAAGCGGCAGACAAGCCGCCAAACCCGGCACCCACGATTGCAATTCTCTTTTTATCCATATTCCTCCAGCCCAGACCAGGTGGTCTCGGGAGTGATGTTATTCAGCTTGAGGTTCGGCGGTTTCTGTTTCTTTGCGCATGGCGTCGTTCCACTTAATGCCTTCGCGGGTCATGAAGTATGCACCGAGTAAGGTAATGGGCAGCCACAATGCCACGTGGAGCACGATGGCATAGCCTAAAGCCTCACCACCCGGGACGTTGTACGCCACAAGCACCGCTTTGGTAACGGCTTCCCAGGTGCCGATATAACCCGGCGCGGCAGGAATAATAGTAACCAGATTAGCGATACCGTTAAGCAGCATCAGCGCGAAGAAACTGACCGTGAACGTAAAGGCGTGCATGACGAACCAGTATTTCACAGTTTCAAGCAGCCAGATGACGACAGAGGTCAAGAAGACCATTAACACATTGGCAGGCGAACGCAAAGAAACCAGACCTTCAAGAAACTTGAGGGTAATGCCGGTAACTTTTTCGCGGAAGCGCAAGGGCACCAAACGGTTGATCAACCAGAGGCAGATTATTTCTGTCCGTTTCGGGAACATGGCCGCCAACAGGAAAACGAGCAGCGCCCCCAGGAAAACGCCCATGCCGACGAAGGTCAATTGTTGAATATTACCGGCAAAGCCGGATTCAAAATTGGCAACTTTGGCAAGTTCGGGCAGGTTCACGAACACAAAGGCCAGCATAACTACTGAGTCAAAGACTTTTTCAACGATGATGGTGGCTAGAGAAGCAGAAATGGGCACACCTTCTTTGCGTTTAAGGACCACGGCGCGCAGTACTTCTCCAGCGCGAGCGGGATAGATATTGTTACCCATGTATCCAATACAGGTGATAGGGAACATTGAACTGGTTTTGATTTTCTTTATCGGTTTTAGCAAGTAATGCCAGCGCCAGGCTCTCGCCCAGACACCGACGAAATACACCGCAATGCCGGGGAAGATCCACCAGTAGTTTGCGGTTTTGATTGCACTCCAAAATTCACCCAGGTTAAGTTTATTGAGGGCAAAGTAAAGGAAAACTGCACTGATTGCGATCCCCAGCCAAAACTGCCATTTTTTCATAATTGAAATTCTACCATGAGAGGTGCTTTCACTTGCAACCTGTTAGCGGTTTTATATATAATCTTATTGCAAAGTTGGAGGAGCAAATGACGGAAGAACCCAGGCTGTATGATTTGATCTATGCCGTGATCCGGCAGATCCCGGCAGGAAAAGTGGCCAGCTACGGCCAGATCTCTCGCATCGTCGGACGCTGTTCCGCACAGATGATCGGTTTTGCACTGGCAGCGCTCGGCAAACAGCCCAATGCGGAAGATGTGCCATGGCAGCGGGTGGTCAACGCCAAGGGGCATATCAGTCCGCACGGTTACGGGTTTGGTACCAACATGCAGCGCGTGTTATTGGAAGAGGAAGGCATCGTGTTTACCCTAGAAGGCGAAATTGACTTTGACAAATTTGGCTGGGATGGCATTTCAGCTGTACCCAGAAAGCAGGAGTAGGCATGCTGGGAGCCATTGCGGGTGACATCATCGGCTCGGTTTATGAGTGGCACAACATCAAGACCACAGAGTTTGAGTTGTTTTCGCCAGGTTGCCGCTTCACTGATGACACTGTACTGACAGTTGCCCTGGCGGATGCCATTCTCAATGGCGTGGATTATGCTGAAAAAATGAAAGAATACTTTCACCGCTATCCTAATGCCGGGTATGGCGGGCGGTTCGCGGACTGGGTCATGTCGCATCCGAGCTTTCCGTACAATTCGTGGGGCAATGGAGCAGCCATGCGCATCAGTCCGGTCGGATATGCCTACACCACACTCGAAGAAACCCTCTCGAAAGCCGAGTTTTTTACTGAGGTAACCCACAATCATCCCGAAGGGATCAAAGGCGGCTGCGCCACGGCGGCGGCTATATTCTTGTCGCGGACCGGCAGTTCCAAAACCGAGATCAAGGCTTACATCAGTTCCACTTTTGGATATGACCTTGAGCGCACCCTTGATGAGATCAGGCCGGCCTATCATTTTGATGTCTCCTGCCAGGGGACTGTGCCGCAGGCCATCACCGCTTTCTTGGAGTCTGTGGATTTTGAAGACGCCATCCGCAAGGCGATCTCGCTGGGCGGCGACAGCGATACGCTGGCTTGCATCACCGGCGGCTTCGCCCAGGCATTTTATGGCGGGGTGCCTGATTTAATATCCGAGAAGGTGTATTCCATTCTGGACGAGCCGTTGGGGAAGATCACAAAGCGGTTTATGGAAGAGTATTGTGCATAAACGCCTCACGAAATTTGGCTCTAAAAATAATCCTTTAAAAAACAACCTTGACAAGGTTTCAAACCTTGTCAAGGTTGACCTTATTGTTGCTAATTACTAATCCATAAACCCAAAATTGCCGCAGTAGATATCTTCGCCGTCTTTGACGTAGTACCAACCGTAGTCATCGCTGCCTTGCAGTTTGTATTTGGCAATCGCCGACTTGTTAGCTTGCAGCAGGTTCCAGGCCTGGGAGGTGCTGATGTTAAAGCCCTGCCAGGGAAGGGTGGCAGGATCGTCCATCAAGGCGGTGCGGCAGGCCAGTGCGTAGCCCAAATCGGTTTTGACGGCCTTGGGGGTGGCCGCATCGTTGAACTTTTCGAAAATGGTCGGGACGGCATCCGAAGAGAGTTCAACCAGGTAAGGTACATCCAACTCTTCGCCGGCCATGGCTCTGGCTACATTTTTATTGGCGATAAAGCCGTTGACATTCATGACGGCCAGAGTGGCGCCAAACCCGAGGGTCATCACCAGCAAGACCAGAGCAAAGTGTCCGCGGCGACGGAAAAGTTCAAGGAAAACAGTGACCACGATCAGCGCAGCCAGCCAGTAGATGAACACGTGGGTATAAGTGCGCAGTTGAGAGAATCCGTAGGCATCTTCATAAAGCACCAGACGCTGCATGGAGGAGGCCAGGATCACCAGTACATTGGCCATCAACAGGAGGGTGAGTGCTGAAAAACCGATCTGTGAACTCTTGCTTTCGCGTTTAGAAACGGTATGCAGCACCAGGTACAATCCCAGGCTGAGTACGGCCACGGCTACCAGTTCACCGAATCCACGGCGGGCGTAATCGGCGTAGGTGAAGCCGGTTTCGTTGATATTGGCTGTTCCGCCAAACAGGTAACGCATTTGGATGAAGACGAAAGCCATGAAGAGCAGGTCCACGGCCGCCAGGATCACAGCAGTTTCCGTCCAACCCAAAAAGGGTTTCATCCAGGCTTTATTGGGGTCGGGGCGTTCTTCCGCTTTATTGGGCAGTACGGCATGCAGATAGATGCCCACCAGGATGCCGCCGATGGCCAGGATGTAGAAGGCTCTGAATAGGTACTCGGGAAGTTTCTCAAGATTGAAGACCTTGGTCAGCCATTCGCCAAACACGGGATCCGCTTTGGTCAGCAGCAGTGCCAGAATGGCGACGATCGGCAAGGCGATCAGCAGTCCGCGCAAGACGGCCCATACCTTTTTACCACCAGGTTGTTTTTGAGTTTCATCCAGGGGAGGAGGGGTCGAGTTCTTTGCTCCCAGGAAGATGGCTCTTGAAAGCCCACCGCCTATGGCGGCGAACAGTGATTTGAAATAATCCACCATTTTGTAGAATGGCCAGTTGCCGTTCAGGAAGGTGGCAGACAGCAGCAGCAATCCGCCCAGGGTCAGCATGACGCTGAACAAACGGGTGAAGGGCTCGCTGCGCCAGGCTGGTACGAAGGCAAAGCCCAGGGTCAGCAAGGTGATGAGGATGCTGGCGGCGGCGGGTTTATGTCCTTCACGCCAGGCCAACAAATAGCCGATGATGATCAGGGCTGCGATCCAGATTAAAAACGAAATCCCAAGGTTCTTTTTCCAAAAAAGAAAATCAAAGAAACAGGCTGCTGCGAATGCAGCAAGCCAAAACCAGTTCTTATGTTTAGGCATTTTTCCTCTAGTATTGAAGCACCAGTGCCAGTACCATGGTCAGAACCAGGATTATCCCCACCACTGCCATGAAGATTTGCTGGCGGCGCAATTTTTTTTGCACGAAAGACTTCCGCGGTTTAGCCTCCCGGCTGCTTGCTTTTGCATTTTTACTTGCCATAACTTTCCTCACGTGATGTGTAGAGTGTATTTTTTAGAACCTATCAAAAGCTATCAACGGTCTGACATAAGCTATCAGCGTTGCAACGCCACAATCATAATACAAATACTCCCGGCCGCGCCGGGAGTATTGAGGATTGATTTTTTATTTAGGATCAGGATTTTTCAACGCTGGGTGCGGCTGCGGGTTTGGCGGCTGGCGCCTCGGCAGGTTTGGCTGCAGGTGCTTCAGCGCTGCTGGTTGCACTTGAAGCGCTGGTTGCATCTGTCTTGGTTTCACCAGCTTTTTCTTCTTTTTTATCTGAAGCCCAACTGCTCTGCCCTGATGGGGAGCGGTGATCGGTAGCATAAAAGCCAGAACCCTTGAAGACGATGCCGACCGGGGTGTAAACCTTTTGCAGGGTGTTCTTTCCGCATTCGGGGCACTTGGTCAAGGGATCATCTGTAAACTTTTGGGTCTGGTCAAACTGGACACCGCAATTTCCGCACCGATAGGTATATACCGGCATACTAACACCTCTGTTTCATCGAGCAATAATCTTGCCCATTATAGTCTGATTAAAGGGCATGGTCAAGAACGACGGAAAGTCTTCTAATAAAACACTAATAGTTATTAGATGTGGTTTATCCCAATAAGTGACTTAATAACACGCGCAGGCCGATGCCGATCAGTACTAGGCCGCCGATGAGTTCCATGCGTTTGCCGAACTTGCAGCCCAGCTTACCGCCGATAAAAAGACCCAGCACTGAAAGCAGCAGGGAGGTGGCGCCGATCACCAGGCTCGAGACCAAAATCGAACCATCCACAAGGGCCAGGCTCAGACCGACCGCCAGGGCGTCAATGCTGGTGGCGACAGAAAGCATGATCAGGGTCTTGCCGCGAGACGGATTGCAGGGATCCTCTTCTTCATTTTTGGATAGACTCTCACGAATCATGCGAGCACCGACGAAAGCCAGCAGGCCAAATGCGATCCAGTGGTCGAAATTCGAGATCAGGTGGGCGATGGTGGTACCGCCAAGCCAGCCCAAAAAGGTCATGCCACCCTGGAACAAGCCAAAATGAAACGAAATGCGAAAGTAAGTGCGGAAGTCTTTCAGGGTGGGCGAGCAGCCGATGCCAAGAGCAACGGCGAAACAATCCATGGCCAGGCCAAGCGCGATCAATAAAATGGTTATGATATCCAAAGTCAAGGTCTCCTGTAGACAAACCCGATGATTATAACGTGAGTTTTCGGGTTTTATGTCTTTTCGTCTTGCCAGCATCCCTGCGATTTCGTATAATTCAAACAAATGTTCGATATCTGAAAGGCTGGCATGCCGGTTAATTTTCTCAATCTGAAACCCCAAATCCATAAGCTCGCTGAAACTGCCCTTTCTCAGCGCTCAGAACTGATGCAAAAACTGGCGACCTGCCAGGCTTTGCTCTATCAATACAGCGACAAGCAGAAAGACCTTCAGGAAGTGGTCGAAAACAGGGCAGGCGAAAACAAAGGACTAAGGTGTGCCGTGCCGCAAAACGAGGCGTTAACTGCACATGTTCCTGTCAGTGCGCCGGCACCGGTCTGCACCATCCTCGCTGTGGATGGGTCGCAAATCAACCCCGACCCGCACGGCTCAGCGCTTTATGGCTTGGTCAATGTGGGTGTGTTCCGCATGCAGCCGGGCACCGGCCTGGCGCCCGAGATCAAAACCTATTCCAAGCTGCTCTTTGATGAAGACCTGCATCCCTCGGGCGGGCTGGCTTCTGAAGACCTGATCGCCCTGATGCGGGATGTGTGGGAACGGAAAATTTTGGCTGACCTAGTGCAAAACGAATCCGCGCCGCTGATCACCCTCACGGATGGTCCGCTCGAGCTCTATCACGAGCCGCGCCAGGAAAAAGAGTTCGAGCATTATTTCAAACAATACCTCTCCGCTTTGGATGATCTGGCGCTCAACCAGGTGATCACCGCCGGCTACGTGGACCGTCCGCGTGCAGACCTGGTGATCAAGCTGCTGGAGTTGATGGCGCCCGAACATGAGTCTTCTGAAAGACCCTTCGCAGGGGTTACCGATTTGCAGCTGTTTGAAACAATACTCAACCCTGGTGAACGTTCGGCTGTCTTTAAATTGCAATCCAGTTCAGCGGATGCTTTCGCCAACAAGAAGGCGCTGCACTTCTTCTATATCAATGTGGGCAGTGCCGGGCAGCCCGCCCTGGCGCGGGTGGAAGTACCGCTGTGGGTGGTTGAAGACCCGCAAGCCATGACCACGCTCCAATCAGTATTGGTGGAACAATCCCACCAGGCGGGGTCGCGGCCGTACCCTTATCCGCTGATCCGCGCGCACGAGATCGCCGTGGTCAAAATGGACGACCACGAACAGATCAGCCAGATGATCGAAAGCGAACTATTAAACCGTGGCATGCCGCCTTCATTAAATTCCAACAAACAAGCACACAAACAGCACCAGGCAAGAGGAAGGATGTGAGATGAGTTCAATCGCGATCGGACGTTTACTCAGGGCCAATACTTCAGGCTGTGTGATCGGCTGCCAGGTTTCTCCGCTGGAAGCGCCGGTCTTTGGACAAATGGTGCGCATTCCGCTTGAGGATGGCAGCCAGATCTACGGGCTGGTGCACGAGATCCACATTGATGATGACGGGCTGGTACGCCAGTTGGTCTCATCTACCAACCTTTCAGATGAAGTGATCGAAGACAACCGTAAGAACCGCAACATGCCGGTGGAAATGAGCGTGGTCTTCATCGGCTGGCAGCAGGGCATCAGTATCTCGCAGACGCGTCCGCCCAAGCCGCCGCTCTCGCTCGACAAGATATTCCCTTGTGAGCTGGATGAAGTGGCGACGTTCTGCGCCAGCGGCAGGTTCGGATACTTCCGCGGGCTGCTGCGCAACATCGAATTACCCGCCTCGGATCTGTTAACCGCGCATCTCAGACAAGTGCTGCAAACCAGCGCCGCTTCACAGATTGAAGGCGCCTTGCGTGAAGTGATCGCGCTGCTCAAGGATGATTATCCGCAATTGATGGATGTGCTTAGTGCGGTTTCTGAAGTCACGGCATAAGGGAAGGTGAGCGATGAGCAATATGAGTAAATTTTCTTTTGAAAAATCCGGCGGTCAGCCCATAGGATACGTGGTGGGTGGCGGCCTTAAAGCCAACCTCTTTGTGCGTCTCACCGTCCCATCGGACCAGGTGCAGGAGGGTGGATTCGTCGTGCTCGAAAGCGGCAACTGGCAGTTCTACGGACTGGTGACTGACCTGCAGCTCGGCGCTTCCGATCCGCGTTACGCGGAAAAGCCCGCTGAAAACAGACTCTCACCGACCATCACCCGGCTGCTCAACGAGCAGACGCTGTATACCAACCTGGAAGTGCTGCCCGCCCTGATGCTTGAACGCGGACCCGAACTGGATTCGCCTGATTACGAAGCCTGGACGAAGGCGCACCAGAACGAGAACCTGCCCCGTCCGCTGCCCATCAAGACGGTTCCTTCCCATCATGCGCTGGCGCGGCTGGCCTCCGCCGGGGACGTGGCCGAGATCTTCGGCGAGCCCGGGCAAAAAGGGTTCTTTGAAATTGGCAAGACCCGCGAGCAGGACCACCCCGTGTGCATCAACCTGGACAAGTTTGTACAGCGCAGCGCCGGCATCTTCGGCGCCACCGGTTCGGGCAAGTCGTTCCTGACACGCATCATCCTGGCGGGATTGATCGAACACAACGCCGCTTCGGTGCTGGTCTTTGATATGCACAACGAGTATGGGTTTGACGACATCGCTTCGGATACAGGCCAGCCGGTGGTAGGGCTGCGCAGCAAGTTTGCATCGCGTGTACGCGTGGTTGGACTGGGACGCAAAAGCACCATCCGTGGCAAGACGCCCGACCTGACGCTCGAGATCAACGAATCCGACATCCAACCTGCTGATATTGAGCTGCTGGCGCGCGAACTCAACCTGCGCGACACCACCTCCACCACGCTGGATGCGCTGATCCACTCCTTTGGCGCGGCCAAATGGTTCAGTGAATTCAAGAAGATGGTGGTGGGCGCCATGGATACAGATGGTGACGGCAAGAAGGTACCTGCCCCTGACAGCGTGGCTTTTTGGGCCAACCAGGTGGGGGTTAATGTGGCCGCCGCGGAGGGCCTGCGCAGCAAGTTGGGGCGCGTCTTCACCCGGCCCTATATTGTGGAAGAAACCGCCGGCGCTGATCCGCTCAAGAATGTGATCGAGGCGTTGCAAGCCGGACAGCATGTGATCTTGTCGTTCGGCGATTATGAATCCGACCTGGATTATCTGCTGGTCTCAAACCTGCTGACGCGCAAGATCCGCGACGCGTGGGAGGAGAGCACCAATGATTTCCGCAGCCACGGCAAGGCGGAGCCGCGTCCGTTGGTGATCGCGGTGGAAGAAGCGCACAAGCTACTCAACCGCGAAATGGCTTCGCAAACCTCGTTCAGCACCATTGCGCGAGAGATGCGCAAGTATTACGTCACGTTGCTGATCATTGACCAGCGGCCATCGCAGATCTACGACGAAGTCATGTCCCAACTGGGCACGCGCGTTTCCGGTTGGCTTGGCGATGAGAGCGATGTGGCTGCGGTGCTATCCGGTTTGGCGGGGCGGGATGCGCTGCGCGGTATGCTGGCCCGCCTGCAGCCCAAAGAGGAGGTCGTGCTGCTGGGCTGGGGTGTGCCCATGCCTATTCTGGTGCGTTCACGCCGTTATGACCAAAAGTTTTGGGATGAGTTATTGCCCAGAGCGGGTGGGAAGAGTGTGGATCAGAATTTGAAAGATTTAGGTTTTTAAACCTTCTTAACCACGAAAGGCACTAAAAATTTAAAAAAAAAGCAAATAAACCAAAAATAGTTTATTTTTAGTCGGTATTACTGATGTTAGCGGGAAATTCAATTTAACCACGAAACACAAGAAATACACTAAAAAGAAAGGCAATAAACAAAGAGTTTCGAAGTTAGAGGGAATTATGAATTCTGGGGTGGGTGAACAACTGTTTCTTAAAGAAGAGAGTTTTGTAATTCAAGGGGCTGTTTTTGAAGTTTATCGAGAGTTGGGTTGTGGCTTTATAGAAGCTGTCTACCAGGAAGCTCTCGCCAAAGAATTTTCCTTGAGAAATATTCCATATACAACACAATCAGAAATGACCATCGAATACAAAGGTTTCGTACTTAATCAAATCTATCGTCCTGATTTTGTTTGTTATGAAAAGATAATTCTTGAACTCAAAGCGGTTAAAGAAACTGTTGATGAACATAAAGCCCAATTACACAACTATCTAAAAGTCTCAAAATTTCATCTTGGATTGCTTATCAACTTCGGACATTATCCTCGTGCAACAGTAGAGAGAATTGTTTTATAAAGTGTAGATTTTTTGATTTTACTTTAGTGTATTTCGTGTGTTTCGTGGTTAAGAAAAAATGAATTTGCTATAATGGAAATATGAACACAAAACGAATACTTCCCATTTTACTATTTACGCTTTTAGCGTTGTCTTTCATCCCCATTTCACTGAAACCCGTCACCGCCCAATCAGATAACCCCGTAGTGATCTCTATGAATTTCACCGGGCCACTCACCCCCGTCTGGCGGACGTATCTGCAGCGCGGCATTGATCAGGCGGTCAACCTTGACGCGGAACTGATCGTGATCGAGCTTAACACGCCCGGCGGTTCGATCGAATTGATGAACAATTTGGTGCAGCAGATTTTGGCGAGCCCGGTGCCGGTGGCAGTGTATGTCGCTCCACAAGGCGCAATGGCCGCTTCGGCCGGGACGCTGCTCGTCCTCGCCGGGGATTATGCCGCCATGAGCCCGGATTCGGTGATCGGCGCAGCCAGCCCGGTGGGTTCGCAGGGTGAAGACATCGAAGCCACCATGGAGGCCAAAACCAAGGAAATTCTCAAGGCCAGCGTGAGAGCCATGGCCGAGCGCCGCGGTGAAGACGCCATTGCTCTGGCGGAGTCATCCATTCAAGACGCCAAGGCGGCCAGCGCCAAAGAGGCGCTCGCGGTAAATCTGGTGGATTTCATCGCCAAAGATGTGTCTGATCTGTTGGCCCAGATCAACGGACAAACGCTCAACATGGATGGCAGCAAGGTGGTGATGCAAACAGCCAATGCAAGCGTGGTGGAAGTCAAGGCCTCCCTTATTGAAAACCTTGTCGGCACGCTGGTGAACCCCAATATCGTCTTTGTATTGCTTTCATTGGGCGTGCAGGCCATCTTGATCGAATTGTCGCACCCCGGCGGCTGGGTGGCGGGTTTCCTGGGCGCCATCTTGCTGGCGCTGGCGGGTTACGGCCTGGGCATTCTGCCGGTTAACTGGTTTGGCCTGGTTTTGATCGGCATCTCGTTTATCTTGTTTATTTTGGATATCAAAGCGCCTACTCACGGTGCATTAACGATTGCCGGCGTCGCGACCTTTATAGCCGGTGCTTTGGTGTTATTTAACTCTGCCCAAACGCCAGTATTTGGGCGCGTCTCAGTGCCGCTGGTGGTGGGTATGGGTGTATTCATAGGTGCCAGCTTCTTCGCAGTTGTCATGATCGCTGTACGCGCGATGAAAACGCCGGTCATTACCGGGCAATCCGCGCTGGTGGGGCGCAGCGGATTGGCCGTGACCGAGATCAACCCGACCGGCATTGTGCAGGTGGCCGGCGAGCGTTGGTCCGCGAAACTGGCGGAGGGGGAGGATCCGATCAAGGTGGATGAACGGGTGGAAGTGGTCAAAACCGAAGGGGTTAAGGTGGTGGTGAAGAAGAGCTAATTATTCTGGTCGACTTTAATTGGTCGCAATGAGATCAGCCACTGCATAGCCAATTCTTCTTCATAAAATAGTTTTAGTATCTGGGCGTTGTTTGAAGTAACGCTATCCAAAAAATCAAAGTCTTTTTGGCCTGGTTTGATCAGGATGGCCCTTCTCAATTTTTTGGCATCTATTCCCATTTTGCCAAATTCTTCGGCAATTTTCCGCGGCGTTTCGTAAAGTTTTGTTGTCGACATTGTGACTTTTGAACGGCGAAAATCTATAAAGATCAGATTTGTTCCGCTTTGTAGAAGGTATTTTCCGATTTCAGGAACCATGGTTTCAATCAGACTCCAGTCGAAATCACAGTGGACCCTGCATTCAACGATTTGAGTTGATTCATTAAAAGTGACTTTAAAGTTCATCCGCCCCTCGCAATTACCAACTAATGAATTGTCTTAATTGTATACATAATAATCTCAAAGTTGCGTAAAAAACACGTCATTCTCAATGCGAGTTTATATGTGAAGGGAAAAATTTGATTTGAGCCCACTCTGCATGCTATAATGTGGACAAAATTAGTCCAATATAACAAGTAGAGGTATATCATGAGCATTTTTTCGATTAATTGGTTGGCGGTCTTGGTCGGTGTGGTAATCAGCATGTTAACAGGATCGCTGTGGTACAACCCCAAGACCTTCTTTATGACCTGGTGGAAAGGTATTGGTAAAGGGGATGAAACACCGGGCGGCGGCAAGAATATGGGTCTGATCTGGGGTTTAACCATCTTTACTTCTGTGTTTCAGGTGGTTGGGTTGGCAGTGATCCTTAACGTGGTGGCAAAAGCTTTTGGCGAAGTGAATATCGGAACTGGCGCCCTGACTGGTGCGCTGGTCTGGCTTTTCATCATTGCGCCCACCAACCTGACCAACAAGCTTTTTGCAGGATTCCCGTTTAAAGTCTGGTTCATCGAAGCAGGCAATCATCTGCTCAACTTTGTGCTCTTTGGCGCCCTGCTCGGATTGTGGCGTTAGGGTGATGCGCAAGTTATTTTTGTTCATGCTGACTTCGCTCGATGGATACTTTGAAGACGAGCGTCAATCGCTTGACTGGCACAACGTGGATGGTGAGTTTGAACAATTTTCCATTAAGCAATTCGCCACGGTGGATGTCATTCTCTTTGGACGCAAGACATATGAAATGATGGCGGCCTACTGGCCTACCCAAGAAGCCATCCAAGCCGACCCGGTGACCGCTGAACGCATGAACAGCCTGCCAAAGCTGGTGTTTTCCAAGTCGCTTAAAACCGCGAAATGGCAGAATACGCGCATCATTCATCACAACGAGATTGGTGAAGTAATTACCCTCAAGCAAACCGAGGGCGGTGATATCGCTATCTTTGGCAGCTCCGACCTGGGGGTAACCCTTTTGCAAGCCGGTTTGCTGGATGAAATCCGCGTACTCGTTAATCCGCTGCTGTTGGGGTTGGGCAAACCACTCTTTGCAGGGTTGGATAAACGTGTCAAACTGACCTTGATCAATACCCGCGCCTTTAGCAACGGCAATGTGCTGCTGACTTACCAGCCTGATCTCATAAACTGAATAAATGTAAAATGAAAGTAATATTATATGTTCTATCAGCGGCCAATTAATTGGCCGCTCTTCTTTTAAACACACATAATTGCACCAAGTTTATCCTCTCCAACTCGAATTGTTGATATTAATTAAGAATAAATTAATGAGTAGGCTCAAAAATATCAAAAAAGTAAAAAAACAGATATAATCCTGTAACCTTTTTAAGGTAGCCGTTGTTGGTTGTAAAGATTCAAATTTATACTAGCATGCCTTGGGTATGGTAGATTAACCGTGGAAAGCTGCGTTAATGAAAAAAATGGACACCTGCATTATGGTAATCGACGACAATACAAGCGACTTGGGGCTAATCTTACGCGCCTTTGAAAACAATTCCATCAAGACCAAAATCTTGTGCATGAACAATGGACACGAAGCTTTGGCTTATTTAATGGGTGACGGTGTTTTTGCCGACCGAAAGCAAAACCCATATCCCTCCATGTTGATCACAGATATTAATATGCCAGGCGTGGATGGATTTGATATTTTGGAATACCTTCAATGTAATCCGGCAAAGGAAATCATACCCACGATTGTGCTTTCGTCTTCCGAAGACCCTGATGACATTCGTGTAGCTTACAAACTTGGTGCTTTTTCTTACCTGGTAAAGCCGTATAGATTCGACGACCTGTGTTCGCATATCGATTCATTGATCAACTATTGGCGTATTAATAAAACTCCTCTAAAAGAAGAATCTGGAAAACAAGTTCAAACTGACTCCAGAGGAAAACTTGGAGAACGGTTTTCCCGACTCTCATGAATCAATATTCACTGCGGATTGATACTTAATCAATCCGCAGTGGTTTTCAATCATAAGTTAATAAATCGACAAGCATCAAAGCTTTCCGAACGCAACCCCTTTATAAATCCAACCGCAAGCCAATACAGCATCCTGGATGGGCTTTTTTAATTCATTACTGTTGAATTTGTATTTATAAATCTGGCCGGGGGCCAGCGTTTCAGTGAAACCGAAGGCCTGTCCAAACTCAACCGAGGTGGATTGTCCTTTGAAGGAGCTCACTGCCAGACTGAGGTTGGGAATGCCTGCCGACCATTCCACACTGTATTCGCGATCCATGGCACGCAGTTCGTGTGCGGCTTCGTCCATTTTCATGTATATACGGAAGACCTTCTTGAGTCCGGCTTTGCCAAAAATCTCATACCATTGTGCGTCCACTATCTTCCACTCTGCGATCAGATCGACTTTTTCTGCAGCACCATCAATGATCTGCCAGGGGGCGGTTGGGCGGTTCAACCCCAATAAGCGTTCACGCAAACCGAGAGCGGGCAGAGCAGGGGTGCCAGCTGCAGGTCTTTTAGTTCCAGTCAAAAAATCAAAACCAGCCATAATATTCTCCATTTCAACTAATAAGATATTTATTAGATATTAGCACGAAGAAGAGCGGAATTGTGATAATTCGATAAATGTTAATGAAAAAAAACCTTCCCTGTAAAAAATGCAGGGAAGATTTTTTAATCAATGATGGAATAGAGTATTGGGCCTGAATTATTCCAGCTTGAACTGGGCCACGATCTGATCGAGAGCTTTGGCCATGTTGGATAGTGAGACCGCCGCCTCGGTAACTTCGGCGATCTGGGCGCTCATTTCTTCGGTGCTGCCGCTGACCTCTTCAACCTCGGCGTTGTTTTGTTGGGTTGAACTTGAAATGTGTTCAATGGATTGAGCCACTTCATTGGAGGTGGCGGCCATTTCTTCAGTGGCGGCGGTGTTCTGTTCCACGATCTGTGACACGGCATCCACTGCATTAACCAATTCTTGAGAGGCTTGTTCCATGCGGGCGGTAGCTTCTGAGGCCAACGCGGCTTGTTTATTTACGGCTTCAGTGGCGGTCAAAATGTCAGTCAGAGCCTGGCCTGCCAGGTTGGCGTTTTCGACGCCCTGCTTGACTTCGGTTGAACTTTCTTCCATTGCCTGGACGGCTTCGGCCACCGTGTTTTGAATGCCTTTGATGAGAGAAGCGATCTCTTTGGTTGCCAAAGAAGACCGTTCGGCCAGCTTGCGTACTTCGTCTGCGACAACGGCGAAACCCTTGCCTTGTTCACCGGCACGGGCAGCCTCAATGGCGGCATTGAGTGCCAGCAAATTGGTTTGCGAGGCGATATCTTCGATGGTCTCAACAATTGCGCCAATCTCTTGCGAGCGTTTGCCCATTTCTTCGATCTTGAGTGAGGCAGCACCCACTTTGGCTTTGATGGTTTGCATGCCTGCCAAAGTGACCTCTACGGTCTGAGACCCTTTTTTAGCTGCATCCGCCGCGGAAGCAGAATCGGTGGAAACAGCATTGGCATTTTGAGCCACCTGGCGAATGGCGGAGCTGATTTGATCGGTGATCTCGGTGGCCTTTGAAACAGACATACTTTGTTCCTGCGCTCCCCGGGCCACACCTTCGATGGCATTGGCCATTTGATCCACAGAACTGGAGGTTCTGGCAACGATAGTGGATTGATCCTGCGAACTGGCCGCCATTTGCTGCATGGATGATGTGATTTGATCGGTGGCAGCCCGTGCCTGAATTGACGCGTCAGAGAGTTCAGAAGCGGATTGGTTGAGTTCAGCGGCATTGGTGGCAACATTTGAAACAGTCTGCCTTAAACTGACGATCATTTTATTAAAGGCGTTGCCCAGATCATCATGTGCTGATTTCGGCTCAACATCCACACTCAGGTTGCCGGCTGAAATTTCTTCTGCAAGGTCAGCCATATCATTCAGAGAACCGATCAACTGATTGAATGAATCGGACATCAGACCGACTTCATCCTGGTATCGGGTGATGGAACGCTGTGATAAATCGCCTTCACGGGCAATTTTTTCAGCAACATTCACAATTTCAAGCAGCGGGTTGGTGATGAAGCGGGACAGCCAGGTTGAGGCAATCGCAGCCATGATAATTGCAAATTGAGAACCAAGTAGATACCAGGTTGAGAAAATCTTAATGGTCATAAATCCTGCTGTTGTCTTGCTTTCAAGAACACTTGAAATGATGATACCGAGAATATTAAGCAGGAATACAGACATCGCGGTAATTGCCAATACCAATTTGGCAGTAACGGGATATTTAGAAAATCTTGCGAACAATAATACGGTCAAACCAATCGAAATCGCGCATAACAGAAGGACCTGCGCATCCTCCAGGTTTATGGCGTAATGAACAGTTTTCGGAAGAAAATCAGTGAGTGAGATCAACGCACCGCCGATAAAGGCAACAAAAATACCCCTTCCCATCCACTCTGAAGGCATTAGTTGGATGACGATAAATGAAAGAAGCAAGGAGACGATGAGACCCAAAAGCCAGCCAATATTGATTGGGCGCACCAAACACATGCCCAACAATGCAATGATCGCAACGATTAGTGTTGTTAAAGTGGCGGGGATAGGTTTTCTTTTTCGCATGAAAGATTCGCCAAAAATCAAGATGATCAATGCAGCAGAAAAGCGAATTGCCATACTGACATATTCACCCGGACTCGTTTTTGTGGAGAAAGATGTAACCAGGTCAAGAACGCTGCTTGCCAGAAGGGCTGCATATGTCAACCTAATTAACCATGTTCCGATTGTCCATTGGCGAGTTGAGATATTGGCGTCAACATGAGTCGTTGACACATCTTTTTGTGAATTCATATAAGCCTGCCTAAACGATTAGAATTTGGTGCTTATAAAATAATACGATATCCTGATCTGAAATTGAATAAATAAACTTGGAAAAGTTGATAAAAACAACATTAATTAGTGATTTTCGGTAATTAATTCCTTAAACAAATAACTCCAAATTTTTGGAGTTATTTTTGGGCAAGACTTTTTTTTGAAAATTCGGATTATTTTTTAGATCGTTTTTTGTTTACTGCCGGAAAATCTCATTCCCAGGAATAAAGCCAGCATGGCGATGATTATGGCAGTTTCAAAGATTACAAATATTACAGGTGTCTGTTTTTCCAGAATTAATCCAGCCATCCAGGGCAGAGTCAGACCACCAATGCTGCCAAAAGTTGATACCAATCCAACGGCTTTACCCTGGTTGTTGAGAAAGGCATCTGAGGTAAAAGCAATGGTTGAAGGGTAAACCGTGCCAAAACAAAAACCGATGAACATGAGAACCCCTATTGCGGCGGTGGTTGTTCCTGTAAAGATTATTAATGCGATCCCTCCTATGGTTGATCCGATGGCTGCCAACCCTAATAACTGCAGCGATTTCAATTTTCGACTTAACACCAGTCCTGCCAATCTTCCCAGGGTGATAAACCCCCAATAGGCGGAGGTCACCAGGGCTCCCTGTTGGATGGGCAGCCGGGCTGACATTTCCATGAAGGTGGTGGACCAACTGCCGAGGCCGAATTCGACCCCCACGTAAGTTAAGAGCATGGCCGCCGTCAACCATAAGAGAGGAGAACGGTAGACACTGGCAGTCAAAGTTTTATTTTCTGTGTTGTGTGAACTGCCGTCAATCGGTTTGTTTGTATACAAGATGATGAATAATACAGATAAAACCGCAAAAAGGCCTGCAGCAAACCATAAAACGACTTTACCAGAAATGCTATTGGAAATGGCAAGACTGATAATTGCCGGTCCTGAAAAAGCGCCGAAGCCATAAAAGAAGTGCAGCAAATTCATAATGCCGGTGTTGTTTTCCGGGAAGGCATCTGCCACTACCAGGTTGCCGCTGACTTCCATGCCGCCCTGGCCGAGACCCGTAAAGAAGAAAAAGAAGAACATCAAGGGCAATGAACGGGCGCTGCACAGTCCGATGATGCCGGCGGAGAGGAAGAGCAGTGAGATCACCATCACGATCTTTTTGCCAACCTTGTCTGTCAACGGGCCGGCCACAAACATGGAAATAAGTGCCCCCGTAAACAGAAATGTTAAAACGCCTCCGATGGCGCCCAGGGTGGAATTAGTTTGGGTGGATAATTCCTTGACTATCGGTCCAATGGAACCGTTAAACAAACCAAAAACAAGAAACACCAGACAGGTCATGGCGACGATGATCTTTGGAGACACTTTTTTCATGGAACGTCCTTTTGTTTTTGATGTAAAAATAAGATCACTTGATGAAATAGATAAGTGCAACCACCAGCCCAATGCCGACCACCATCCAGCGCAAAACAGATGCATTAACCTTGCTGGCCAGCTTGCCGCCGGCGGCGCCTCCGGCCAGGGCGCTGACCATCATGATCAGGGCTACCCCCCATAACACCTGACCTGAAAAGAGAAAAACCACTGCCGCGGCGATATTGGCTGACAATGCGATGGCCTGTTTCAGGGCGTTCAGTTTTGTCAGCGAATCATTATAGAAAAAGCCCAGCACAGCCAGCACGATCACGCTTAGTCCGGCGCCAAAGTAACCGCCGTAGACTGCGGCCAGGGCAACCGGTATAACAGCTATCCTTTTATCTTGTGTGCTGCCTTTACCATCCGCGGATTTATGCTTGAGCCACTTTTTGAGGGGTTCACCCACAGCCAGAAGCAGACAGGCGAGCAGGATCAACCAGGGCACCAGCCCTTTGAACAGGCGTTCACCGGAATGTAGCAGTAAGAATGCGCCGCCCAAACCGCCCAACAGCCCTGCGGGGATTAAAATCCACAAGCGTTTGGACTGTTGCTTGAGTAAATCGCGTTGTGCAAAAGTGGCGCCAAAGTAGCCCGGGCAGAGCGCCACCGTGTTGGTGACATTGGCAACCACGGCTGGCAGCCCAAAAGCTGTCAGCAGCGGAAAGGTGATCAGCGTGCCGCCGCCGGCCAGAGCGTTCACCATCCCGGCGGCAAAGGCTCCCAACCCTGCCAATGCAAATTGAAGAATTGTCATGTCGTTTATGCCCAGACTGTTCTTACCATGTTATATAAAAGCCGTGACTTATTATGCCACGGCTTTTTATTGAACCAGTTGGAAATTATCCGTTTAAATTTTTCTTGTAAGTTGACAATATATCATTGATCCGGCCCATCACATCCGGTGTCAGCTTCTCAACCACATCCAGAGCCTTCATGTTCTCATGCATCTGTTCGACGCGGCTGGCGCCGGTGATGACAGTACTGACATTCGGGTTCTTCAAGCACCAGGCGATGGCCATCTTGGATAAGGAAACACCGATATCGTCTGCCAATTTGCCAAGTTGCTTCACTTTTTCAATGGCTTCCTGGTCGGTGAATTTTTCACGCAGCCATTCGTAACCAGAAAGTGCACCGCGGGAATCGGCCGGGATGCCGTTGTTATATTTACCGGTTAACAAGCCGGCACCCAACGGGCTGAAAATGGTGGAACCATATCCGTAATCTGCAAACAAACGGGAATATTCTTTTTCCATGCGGTCGCGCCACAACAGGTTGTATTGAGGTTGTTCCATCACTGGCTTATGCAGGTGGTGGCGTTCTGCGATTTCGATGGCAGAAACGATCTCTGATGCGGACCATTCAGAGGTACCCCAATAAAGGGCCTTGCCCCATTCGATCAGGTTGTGCATCGCCCAGACAGTCTCCTCGATGGGAGTGGTGGGATCAGGCCGGTGGCAAAAGATCAAATCGATGTATTCCAGGTCAAAGCGTTTTAACGAACCGTTCATGGCTTCGATCAAGCGTTTACGATTAAGGGTGTCTTTTTCATTGATGCCGTCGTTGAGTCCCCAGAAAAACTTGGTCGAGACAAGGTAACTTCCGCGTCTCCAACCCAATTTCTTAAGTGCGGCTCCCATGACTTCTTCGGATTTGCCGCTTGCGTAAACTTCAGCGTTGTCAAAGAAATTGACTCCTGCTTCATAAGCGATTGACATGGATTCCACGGCAGCGTCTATGCCCACCTGGGTATGAAAGGTAACCCACGAACCATAAGAAAGGGCGCTGACTTGCAGCCCGGTTTTTCCCAAATGACGATATTCCATTTTGACGCTCCTTTTAAGACTTGTTTAGTCTTATTTTATCATCTTCCGATTTGGAAAACCAAACAGTGCCGGCTATTTAATTAACTTCTGTTCTTTTGAGTATTTTCTTTACGCGGGCTGATTGAGAAACCGTCATATGAGGCAGCCGTTCTTGAAGAATTTCGAGAAATTCCTTGCGATTCGTGTAATTTATACAATGTTCAATAAATTCAGCATGCCGGGGGACGTCAGAAAGACGGCATGTGCGCAAAAAATTCATCAAAAATGGGTTCAATTCAGCCAGGTAAGTTTGATCCACTGCAGCCACCTGTGCCAGGGTTTTAATGCCGCCATCCTGGGTAATGACTGAGCCTTGAGCGATGGTTTTACAGATCAGTTCACGTTTTTCAAACAGGTCTGAAGCAGCTAAGGGGGCAATGGTAGAAAGCGCAATCATGGCTCCCCATACCAGGCGGTTTTGTTTGCTAGTTAATAGCTTTAAGAAGTCGGATGCGTAAGGAGCAATCAAATCGGGAGATTTGTATCCCGTTTCGTAGAGTACTTTCAAACAATCGCTGCGCACATTGGGGTTTTTATCCCACAGATGTTCAGCGATTTCCTTTACGCCTTCCACATTTCTGGCGGCTGCAAGTTCGCGGGCGAGTTCCTGGTTGGGAACTTCATCGCGGATTCCCTGATGGAATGCGATTTTCATCAAGACGGACATGGTCCCTCCCGGTTGCATTAATCTTCTAATGCATATTGTACAGCAGCCTGTGCATGGAGGAGGGTGGTATCAAAGAGGGGAAGACTGCAATCTGATTGTTTAACGAGCAGTCCGATCTCGGTGCAGCCTAATATGATGCCTTCGGCACCTTGATCAGCTAAATTATGAATTATTTTCTGGTAGGCGTCTCGCGAAGCGGGCAGGATCTTGCCCACCACCAGTTCGTTATAAATGATTTCGTGAACGATATCCTGGTCTGCGGCAACGGGGGTGTAGACTTTGAGCCCAAATTTGTCAGCCAACCGCCGCTTATAAAAGTCGCCTTGCATGGTGAAACGGGTGCCCAGCAGCCCCACGGTACGGATGCCTTGTTCCAGCACGGCCGTTGCGGCGGCATCCGCGATGTGCAACAATGGTATGTGTACAGCTGCTTGGACTTCATCTGCCATCTTGTGCATGGTGTTGGTACATATCAACAAAAAGTCAGCGCCGGCGGCTTCCACGTGGCGGGCAGCGGTGGTCATCATCTGTGTGGCTTCAACCCAGCGGCCTGATTTTTGCAGCGTCTCAACTTCTGCAAAATCCACCGAGACCATCACGCTCCTGGCGGAATGGACGCCTCCAAGCGCTTGATGAACGCCTTCGTTGATCAATTTGTAATATTCAGCAGAAGATTCCCAACTCATGCCGCCGATCATGCCAATCGTTTTCATGTTTACCCCTTAAGGTCCATATCAGGATGCTGTGTCAAAAGTGAAGGGTGAAGAGAGTACCAGGTCAACGATCTGGCTCATCTCGGTAAATATGTGCTCTGGTTCATGCGAAGCCATGGCATCCATGGTTGAAAAACCCCATGATACCGCGCCAAATGGAATATTAACTTTTTTGGCCGCTTCAACATCCCTGATCTCATCGCCGATCGCCAACATTTCTGAGCGATCCAGCCCGCTTTTGCGGATGATCCTCTTCAGGGCTGCAGGCTTGCCGAACAGAGAAACCTTGTCTTCGAAAAGGTGAAAAAAGCTGTATAGATCATCACCCAGCACTCTGCGCACTGTTTCACAAGTATTGGTGGTCACCAACGCGAGGCGGATGTCGTTGTCTTTGAGTTCCTGCAGCATTTTACCGACACCCTCAAAACATTTAATACTGTCTCCGTTTGTTTTCATTCGCGAACGCGTGAACTTGAGAATGGCGGGCAGCTTCCAGATCGACACATTATGCATTTTCATGATTTTACGAGGCGGATAGTTTTTTAACTCATCCAATTTGGAATGATCAACCGGAATAGCGTTGAATTTTTCAGCCAGTTCGTCCAATATGGCTACCACCCATGGATATGAATTCGCCAGCGTACCGTCAAAATCAAAGATCAATAATTTATAAGCCACAATAATGCTTTCCTGATGTGAACGAGATACTGATAATTTTACCCAATAAATCCTGATTTCCAGGTTTTGGTTGCATCACAGTTCTGCAAAGTATCTATACCAAATCTAAACCAAATAAAGTCTTGCTGCTTGTATCCTTTGTGCATCAATAACATTATAGGCATACAGATTAAAAAAATTATGAAAAATCAAAAATCAAATTGGTTCCTGGATGTTGTCATCCTGCTTGGATTTCTGGTCTCCTTTTTTCTAAATCTAACCGGGCTGGCTGTGCATCAATGGCTGGGTGTCGCCGTTTTTTTGGGTATTTTGTTTCACCTGGTCAATCATTGGAATTGGGTTAAAAACGTCTTCTCGAGATTTTTTGGCAAGACCTCTGGCCGGGCCAGATTATATGCCTTGATCGATGGACTATTACTTTACGGGTTCGTCATGATCATTGAAACTGGGCTGGTCATCTCTACCTGGTTCAATCTAAACCTTACCAATTACGAGGTCTGGCTGGATATTCACATCTATTCGTCAATTGCCACTTTATTGTTGGCAGTACTCAAGGTTGGTCTTCATTGGCGCTGGATCGTTAAAACCGCAGCCAGGATCTTCAACCCCGCGCCGAAACTTAACCCCCAGGCGCTGACACCTGCCCCTCAAGCTGCAACCGTCAGCCGTAGAGATTTTTTGGTTACCATGGGTCTGGTTGGGTTGGGATCTGCCATTGCCATCAGTAATGTGCTTCCCTCGCTCACGAAAGTGGATGCGTCTTCAACACTTGCACAAAATAGTGACACTACAGCCACAACCGCCACCCAGGCGCAGCCGACCGCAGCAGCAACTCAGACACAGGCTGCCACCGCAGTTTCAACAGATGCGCCGACCGCCGTCCCCACCGCCGCTGCACAGCCGACTGCCATCCCCACCGCCACCAGCGCACCGGTGGCAAGCAACAACCTGGTTTGTTACGCAACCTGTCCCAAGAGACGGCATTGTTCCTTCCCTGGCGAGTGCGGCAGATATACCGACTCAAACAGCAACGGGTTGTGCGATTTAGGTGAATGCAGCTAAGGAGGATGATCGATAAATATACGCTTGTTTTTGATAAGTCCTTCACAACTTTTCTGTAAACTAAAACTACATCTTCTCCTCCTTTGAATAACACGAATCCCCAAGCGGCACTTGGGGATTCGCCGATTAACCTTGGTTTTGATGCAAGCGGGAATATAATCAAATCCAATTAATGATTGGAAAGGTTACTTTATGCGCGGACATATGATGAAATCCCTGGCTGAAAGTCCGGACGAAATTCCACACGTTTCGTGGACTTTAATGAAACGTGTTTTTACTTACGCAAAACCCTATATCTGGACCTTGTTGGGGATGCTGACTCTGATCCTGGTCGGCACCGGACTGACCTTGTTAACCCCCATGGTGGTAAGGCAGTTAATTGACAAGACCATTCCAGCAGGGGATATCAAAGGGCTGATCTGGTTGGCAGGCGCCCTGTTCTTGATTCCGGTAATGAACAGTGTGTTAAGTGTCATTCAAAGACGGTTGAGTGCAGCTGTGGGTGAAGGTGTGATCTACGACTTGCGCATGACACTATATTCAGGTTTGCAGCGGATGTCATTGCGTTTCTTTACCAACACCAAAGTCGGCGAATTGATGAGCCGTTTGAACAATGACGTGGTGGGGGCACAAAATGCCATCAGCAGCACATTTGTAAATATCCTAACCAATATCATCCAGATGGTGGCAACCCTGGCGGTC
The DNA here is from genome assembly GCA_964597505.1 of uncultured Anaerolinea sp. Classification (GTDB taxonomy): domain Bacteria; phylum Chloroflexota; class Anaerolineae; order Anaerolineales; family Anaerolineaceae; genus UBA6107. The sequence goes on from CAZQXI010000002.1 coordinate 99,552, forward strand.
ATGTTTACCTTTGAGTGGCGCCTGACCCTGATCAGTATTGTGATAGCCCCATTGTTTATTCTGGCGGTTCGAAAATTAAGCAACCGCATGCGTGATATTGTGCGCGCTCAAATGGAAGCCAACGCACAGATGAACGCCATGATGCATGAAACACTCAACATTGGAGGCGCTTTGCTGGTCAAACTTTTTGGCCGGCGAATGCTTGAAGTGGACCGCTTTGGTGAGCGAGCCAGGCAGGTCAAAAACCAGGGCGTCGAACGGGCTTATTTGGGTTCGATCTTTATGGCCATCATCGGATTGTTGAGTGCGGTCGGCACTGCCCTGGTCTACGGCTTTGGCGGTTATTTTGTGATCAAGGGTTTGTTTACGGTAGGGACGATCGTGGCCTTTGGGTCCTATCTTGGCAGTCTTTATGGCGCTTTGTTCAGTCTGGCGAACGCTCCCATGGATTTTGCCACCTCGGTGGTCAGTTTTGAACGTGTTTTTGAAGTGATTGACATGCCGCTTGATATTAAAGAGAAAGCGGATGCGCGTATTCCCCAGGCAGTCAAAGGGCAAATCGATTTTGAGGATGTCACCTTTACCTATCAGGCTGGTGACGAGCATCTCTTAAGTGATGTGCGCCGCTACGGCAGCACGGAATCCATCACGGCCTCATTATCTGGGACCAACCCGATCTCAAATGCGGATGACGGCCATCACAGCCAGGCTCGCGGCAATGCTCTCGAAAATGTCAGTTTTTGTATTGAACCGGGCAGTTTGGTAGCCCTGGTTGGCCCAAGCGGCGCCGGAAAAACCACGCTGACCTACCTCATTCCACGCTTGTATGATCCCACTGCGGGCAGTATCCGCTTGGATGGGGTGGATCTGCGCGATTTGAAACTGGATGCACTCGCCGAACAAATCGGCATGGTTACCCAGGAAACATATTTGTTTCACGATACCATCCGCACCAACCTGCTTTATTCCCGGCTGGATGCCAGCCAGGATGAAATTGAAGCAGCCTGCAAGACGGCCAATATTCACGATTTCATCGTGGATCTGCCGGATGGTTACGACACCGTGGTGGGTGAACGCGGTTACCGGCTAAGCGGCGGAGAAAAGCAGCGCATTGCCCTGGCACGCGTGATCTTGAAAGACCCGCGCATTCTTGTTCTGGATGAAGCCACCAGCAGTCTTGACAGTGAATCAGAAGCGCTCATCCAGGAAGCTCTCAACCGTGTGATGGCACAACGCACCAGCATCGTTATCGCACATCGGCTGAGCACCATCCTGGCTGCGGACCAGATTTTAGTGATTGACCGCGGACAGGTGCTCGAGATGGGCACCCACACTGAACTGCTAGCGAAAAAAGGCTTATATGCGCAGCTTTATAAAACCCAATTCCGCAAACACGGCACCGATTTGGAATGATCAAATCAAGCATTTTATTTTGAGTGTTTGACTTAAAAAGGAAACCTCCGCGAGTCTACAAAATCGCGGAGGTTTTTATTCTGTTTTGGGAGCCTAAGGCTGAACCTTGATTTCTTTGTTCAAACAGGTGCCAGCAAGACCATCTTCGGAGCACAGCTTGACTCGGATGAAGAAAGTTCCACCCGCGGGGTTGTAATCAAAATGTCCCGGATTGTAAGGGCTGATGAATACATGTTCGCCTTTGGCCAGGTCGTCTTGAATGTTGTCTACATGACAGTTGAACCAGCCTTCAAACTTATCGCTCGAGTAACTGGCAGATTTTTTGGTGTTGGCATCCACAATATAAACGCTGATGGACTTCCAGACCAGTTTATCTGTGTTGGATATGACCACGTTGAAAGAATAGTCTCCGCCGGAGCATTGCTGAAGACCTGAATAGGTCAAGCTGAAATTCATGCCGGTGTCACCGGTGGGGGTGGGCAGCGGATTAACGACTTTCAGATCCGCACGGTTGCCTTGAAGCGTGGCGCCTTCACTGAATACCCAGCAATAAGTTCCAGGGGTGAAGGGGTTTTCAATATAGGTGTAGCTGGTGTTGTTTTCCAATTTGCCAATGGCGTTCAGTTGCTGTCCGGCAGGGATGGAAGCCACGGATGGGTAATTGGTGGCAGGTCCGGTTCGGCAGATGGTGTTTTTAGCCAGTGCAATGACTACTTTTCCTCCAGCAAATGCGGTGACTTCCGTGGGCGCGGGGATATTCTCGTTGGACGCCGTGGGTTCCACATAAGCGGTGGCGGTAGGCTCAAGGGTTGCAGTAGGTGCAGCTGTTTCGGTCGGTTCCACGGCCGGTGCTTCAGTGGCTGCCACGGTGGCAACAATAGCAGGTGTGGCGGTGGGCTCAGCAGTGGGTTGGACTGTTGGCTGTGCGGCGCAGGCTGCCATGGCTATCACTGTCACGAGGGTAAGACCCCATAAAATCATCTTTTGTTTTTTCATCATTAACCTCCCAAGCAGGCATTTGTCATGCCTCTGACTTGTGTATTTCCAATCTTATCACGGAGTTTGGGATATAAAAAGGAAACGGCCAGTTGGGGAAGGCAATGAAAATGGGAATAAAAAAACACATGCGGATCGTAAATCCGCATGTGTTTGAAGGGCAGGTGTTCGTTTTTACAGGCCGATAGTAATAGGCTTGGATACACAATAGCCCTGGGCATTGTCTTCAGTACAAAGTTTCACGGTGAGATGGATCTGGTGCCCGGTCGGATCATAGTTAAATTCACCCGGGTTTAAATTCATGGCGTAAGAGTCGTCCCCGGCCGGGATGATGTCTTGGGGATTCACAGTTGAACAACCGGAATACTGATCAAATACATTCGATGTGTGGTTGATGATGAACCCTGTGGTCGAGTCGTTACCTGTGATCGAAATATATTGCCAGGGGGTCGTGCCAACGTTTTGGATATAAAGCTTGAGGGCATATATTGAACCGCCGCAGTCGGTCAGGCCGCTGTATGTTACATTAAAAGAGGGGGCCGGTGTGCGGGTTGGTGTTGAGGTGGGCTGCAAGGTTGCGAGTTTCAGACCATCAACATTTCCGCTCGGCGTGAGGCCTTTGCCAAAGATCCAACAAGTACTGTTTTCTTCATAAGGGTTCTTAACGAAATAGGAATTATTTTCAGGATTGCGTGCTATCACTTCTACTAGTTGACCAGATTTGATGATGGCCACGGATTTAAATTCAGCCACAGGGGCGCCTTGGCGGCAATAGGTATCTTTTGGAACCACCAACGAGACAACCTCTGAAGTGGGCGGCAATGATTGTGTGGCCGTCGAGGTGGGCGTGAATGATTCCAACGGAGGTTGGGGGGTCAATGTAATAGTGGGCGCTCCAGCGGTCAGGGTCTGGGCAACAATGGTTCCAGCAGCTTGCTCAACGGCAGCTGCATTGTTTGCGGCAGGTGATACTTCTGATGTCACTGAAGCACCTTTTGTGGGTAGATTGCATGCAGTCAATGTAAGAATAACCGCAAAAACCAGTACTGTTGAAAAAATCCGTTTGGATCTCATATTAACTCCTGGTTTCTTTCAAAATCTACGGTGTAAACGAAATGGGTTTGGATAAACAGGTACCCAGGCCATTATTCTCTGAGCACAACTTCACGACAAGATTAATTAGGTTTCCGGTCGGATTGTAATTTAACTGTCCAGGTGCAACAGCCAGAACATAAGATTCCTCGCCGGTGGTCAGGTCTTCCTGTGATAGGGTGATACCGCATCCGGAATAGGTGTTGAATTTGTTGCTGGTGTGGTTGATTACAAAAGCAGTGACCGAGTCAGTACCTGAAATGGATACATATTGCCAAATGGTTGGACCGGTATTTCGAACGAACAGCTTGATCCCCCATTGGCCGCCACAAGTTTCCAACCCTGAATAAGAAACGTTGAAATTAATCGCCGGAGTGGGTGTAAACGTCGGTGTGGGGGTGGGGTTCATGGTGGCAACCACTAACCCGGCAGCATTGCCTGTGACGGTGGCATATTTTCCGTATAACCAACATGTTGAATTGGCTTCATAGGGATTCTTTACATAATAAGAATCGTTTTCGGGATTGCGGGCGATCACTTCCACTTTTTGACCTATCTTCACGGTTGCTAAAATCTTAAATGAAGAATAGGGGCCGCCAAAACGGCAGTAGGTGTCTTGTGAAACTGTCAGGAACACCCCTTCAAGGGTGGGCGTTAAAGTAATGGTGGGTGAAAGAGTTGGTGTGAAGGTGGCTTCCGGGGGCACTTGTAGGGTATTAGTGCTGGTGCTCACCTGAGGGGCGCCGGAGTTTCCGGCTGAGAGTGTCTGGGCAACCATGGTCTGGGCGGCCTGTTCAATGTCCACCCTGGCTGCTACTGTTCCCGCAATATCGGGTGTAACTTCCGCTGAGGTACCGACCATTGGCAGATTGCAAGCGGATAATGTAAGGATGAGGGTGAATACAATACCTGTTATAAGTACACGTTTTGCCATCATCATTTCTCTCCTAATCTGTAAACAATGAACCGATAATCACTTATGGCGTAAAGTTGATGATTTTTGGATTACATCCACCTGGGGCATCAGTCTGGCAAACTTGAATGACTGCGGTCATGGAATGTCCAGTGGGATCATAAGAGAATTTTCCAGCGGGATAAGCGGCAACATTGCTGGACTCTCCTGGGAACAAATCCGATTCCGTTGCTCCAGCTGCACAACCGGTGTAATCAACAAAGGATGTACTGCTGAATGAAGTCTTGGTCAGGTTGGCATTATCAGTAATGTCAATTAGAACTGCCTGCCAGGTTTTAGAACCGGTGTTTTTGATGAAAAAGCGCAGGTAATAATCTGCTCCGCAGCTTTGCAGGCCAACATATGAAGCCGAGAATTCAGGGCCAGCAGTGGGAGTGCGGGTTGGGGTGGGCAGCGGTTGAGGGGTGTAAATTGGTAAAGTGGATGTGTCGCCGCTGACAGTGGCAAACTCACCCCATAACCAGCAATAGGTAAAGGTGTGGTTGGGTTCAACGACGTAATAGGCTTCGTTTTTGGGATCCACTGCGAGTACGTCTATTGTCTGTCCGGCGGTCATTAAAGCTACAAAGGGCGATTTGGCAAAAATACCGTTTCTGCAGTATGTGTCTTTGGATAAGGTGAGGGTGACTTTTTCAGGTGTGGCGGTGAACTCGCTGGTGGCGGTGGCCTGGGGGGTTGCGGTTTCAGTGGGATTTTGCAGGGCATAGGCTGTCTGTGTAACAGCAGACTGCGTCTGCAAAGCAGCCATGGTTTGTTCCACGGCCACATTGACAGCAATGGTTGCCGCCAGGTCCGGGGTTGGCGCAGCGGTGGTTGTACATCCGCTGACCAGGATCAAAAGCATGACTGTGACCATGCTGATCATTCTCATTTTAGTTTTCATCAAATCCTCCTGTTAATATATATAGTAAAGTGTAGCAATCCAAAATGCAAGCGTTTTTGATCAATCGTAAGGGGGGTGCGCTTTCAATTCTTTGAGGTCTATTTTCTTCATGGTTTCATTTTTGGGGCTGATTAGATAGGCAGAGCCGTTGCGATGCAGCAGTGGAATACGCCTGTGGACGGCAAGGTAATATTCCCGCACTTCTTCAGAAAGCGCCGCATAACTGTCAAAATCATCCATCCAGTATGAAAAAATTATGTCAAAGGTTTTAATGAATTCCTGACGATATTCCGGGGTGACTTGTTCCATGTGGCTCAGGATCCAACATTTGGATTCAAACTCCCAGTCGTGGGCCAGTCCGATAAAACGGTAATCGCTGGTGATATATGGAAAAAACGGGAACTGCCGGCAGCTTGTGGCGCGGAAGTCACGTTCGCAGTGGGTAGGACCTTTACATGAGAGCAGCAAAAGATGTTCGGGGGTTTCCTCCATCAAGTCGTCGGGATTCATCGGCTCATCGCTGCATTCGTCTCCGCGCCAGAGGTGCCAGAGGGCGGTGTGCATTTTCAAATAATCCCATTCGGGTTTGTAAGCCACCGGCACGGCGTGGCAAATGTCGCAGCAATAAGGTTTGCCGGAGGGGTTGAAGGGGGCGCACATTTTTCCGCAATCCAGCGGAGTCGTGGATGCATTAAAACCGGCCAGCAGTTTTTGAAAATCAATTTGTTGTGTGTTGTTGTCCATAACTCCATTTTATCGCTGTATTCGCACTTTTGAGGAAGAGTATTGACAAGTAGTATACCGAACGGTATACTACTTGTCATGGATAACCGCATGATCATTCTTGAACAGGCTCTAGCTCTTTTCTCAGAGAGAGGTTACGATGCCGTCGGCGTGCAGGAAATCTGTGAAGCAGCGGGCATCACCAAACCCACGCTTTACCATTATTTCGGCAGCAAACGCGGACTGCTGGAGGCGATCCTTGAAAAATCCTTCAGCGAATTAAAAAACCGCCTGGAAGTGGCAGCACATTATCAGGGTGATTTGCCTTTGACCTTGCAGACCATTGCCGAGACCTATTTTTCTTTTGCCGGTGAATTTCAAGTGTTCTACCGCCTGCAGCTTGCGCTTTGGTTTGCCCCTCAAGAAAGCGAAGGCTTCAAGGCTGTTATCATTCAAAACCGGTTTCAATACGAAATACTTGAGAAGGTTTTTCTTAACGCTGTGTTTCAGCATGGAAACATGCGCGGCAGGCACCAGGCCTACGCTTTGACTTTTTTGGGGATGCTCAATACATATATTGGGTTGGGGCTTAACGGTTTTGCCACCCTGGATGTGGAACTTGCCCGGCAGGCTGTAAGGCAGTTCCAGTATGGAATTTATTCGTAATTGATTTTTTGGGCGGGTCTTGGACCTGCCCCTACAAGGGACAAAAATGAATTGGATTGATCAAAGTGTTTTTTATCATATTTATCCGCTCGGGTTGGGCGGCGCACAGTTTCATAATGATTTCAGCCAACCGCCGGTAGACCGCCTGGACGCATTGCATCCGTGGCTGGAACACATGGCTGTCATGGGGATCAATGCCCTGTACATCGGTCCGTTGTTTGAATCGGTTTGGCATGGGTATGACACAGTGGATTACTACAACATTGACCGACGGTTGGGCACCAACCAGACTTTCGCACGTTTTTCAGCGCGGGCGCATGAACTGGGGATAAAGGTCGTCCTGGATGCGGTCTTCAATCATGTCGGGCGCGGTTTTTGGGCGTTTCGGGATGTGCTTGAAAAACGCCAGGCTTCACGTTTCTGCGGGTGGTTTTCGGGTTTGAAATTTGAGAACGACAATTCATTTCATGACGGATTGTCTTATGACAGTTGGGCCGGTCATGAAACATTGGTAAAACTAAATCTTTCCAACGAGGAAGTACGCAGCCATTTATTTGGCGCGATTAAGCAGTGGATCGAAGATTATCATATTGACGGCTTGCGATTGGACGCCGCGGATGTGATGGATAAAGATTTCTTATCCTCTTTAGCGGGTTTTTCAAAGAATCTCAAACCCGATTTTTGGCTGATGGGTGAGGTGGTGCACGGCGATTACACCCAATGGGTGCGCCCCGACCGGCTGGATTCGGTGACCAATTACATTGCCTACAAGGGGTTGTACTCCAGCTTCAATGACCATAATATGTTTGAAATTGCCTACACCTTGCAGCAGCAATTTGGAGCGGATGCTAAACTCCGCGGCCTGGGGTTGTATTCCTTTGTCGATAACCACGACGTCAGCCGCGCAGCCAGCATTCTGAATAACCCGGCAGCCTTGCTGCCCATGTATCAGTTAATGTTCAGCATGCCGGGCATTCCTTCCATTTACTATGGCAGCGAATTCGGTATCCGTGGACGCAAGGAGGAGCAAGATGCAACTTTGCGCCCGGCACTTAACCTGCAGGACCTGTTGACACATGCCGAGCGCCTGGATCTGTATGAAGCGCTCAAAAAAATGATCAAGATTCGCAGGGAACACCCCGCATTCTTCACCGGCGCCTACCAGCAGCTCTATTTAACCAATGAACAATTTGCATTCAGCCGTGAATTGCAAAATGGTTTGGCCGTCACAGTGATCAATGCCGCTGACCATCTCGTCTTGGTGGATATTCCGCTGGGCGGCGGCCAGATGCGGTTTATGGATTTGATGGATAACGAGGTCGTTTATGAAGTAAAAGACGGCTGCCTGCACCTGGAGCTTCCGCCTTATTCTGCCAAATGGATGTTAGGTTAATATCTTTACAAGAATCGTGAGTCTGATTTTTGATTCCCGATTCTTACCCCTTTTGCGTTTAGGCCACAAAGAAGAACCCCGCGGTTATTAACCGCGGGGTTCTTGAAAAAGCAGATTCAATTTTGTGTTTTCTATGCACTTTCAGTCGCACCGATGACAGGTTCTTCTTCGGTTGGTTGAAAGCGTTTCTGTTTGCCGAGGACAGCATGCAACCCGAAGAAGGCAAACGCAGCCACCGCGCATAGAATACCGCCGATATACCAAAGCAGGTTGGGGTCCAGGTTATCGAGGATCACCCCGGCCAGGTATGGAGCAACCACGCCCGGGATGGACCAGGTCATGCCAAACACACCCATGTACCTGCCGCGCATATCTTCAGGGGCAAAACCGGCCACCAGCACCTGGCTAGTAGGCACCACCAGCATCTCACCCATGGTCACCACGATGATGGCTGCCACGAACATCCAGTAGATATTGACAAACCCAAACATGCTGAATCCGATCATGTAGAAGAGGGTTCCAACAGCCATGATCAAGAAAGGCGCCTTGTTCTTGATATAACGGGTGACGCTGAACTGAAACAGGATCACCACTACCGCGCTGGCGGTCAGTAAAAATCCGTAACCGCTTGGGTCAATATGGTGAACATCCCGCAGGTAGACCGAAAGCGAGTTGTACATTTGCTGGTAGACCAATCCCATTAAGATCAGCGCGACCAAAAAGGCCATGAATGCTTTATTGGTAACGACTTTGCCGTAACCTAAAAAGGTTTTAAACAGACTTTCCTGTTTGTGTTCTTCATGTACCTCGGGTTTGGTTTCAGAGATGAACAGGAAGAAAAGTAAAGCCACAAAACAACTGATGATCGCATCAATGATGAAGAGCGCCAAAAATGATTTTGCGGCAACAAAGCCGCCAATGGTCGGTCCAATGATCCAGGCCATGTTACCCACCACGCGCAAAATGCCAAAACCTTCCTGGCGTTTTTGCTCGGGCAGAATATCTGCGATCATGGCGCCGTGAGCAGGCCCCGCCATATCAGAGAGCAGCCCAATCACCACTGCCAATGGGATGAGCACCGAGAACTCTTTGACCAGACCGAGAGTCAGGGTGCTGAGGGCGCTAAAAATCAAGCCGAAGATAATCAGGTTGCGGCGGCCGAATTTATCAGTCAACGCACCGCCGATCATTTGTCCGAATAAACCTGAGAGTGCAAATATACCCAGCACGATACCGGCTTCAGTCATGCCGACGTTGAATTTCTGAGTGATATAGAGTGAGAAGAACGGGAACAGCATTGTCCCGCCAACATGGTCAATGAAAGAGACACCAACCACTATCCAGAATTTGCGCGGGAATTCCCGGGCAATTTTAGAAAAGTTCATATTTAACATAATGAATTACCTTTGAATGGCAACAAAATAAAAGCTGACCACCTCAAGTGGCAGACACAATGGATTTCAAATGAATGAAATCAGACGGCGTTATTAATACGCTGGGAAATTAATGAAGTTGCATCATGGGAGAAGAGTTACCCCTTTCGGCATAAGGGAAAAACACCATACCGACCTGTCGGTCATAAATACACACTGGCTGCTGGCTGCTGAAGCAAAAGAATTTTACTACAATTATGAAAATCCATATAATTAAGCATGAAATCATCCCCATTTCGGAGGTTCAATCATGGCTGTGCATCAAACCGAGGCAATTTCTGATAAAAAGCGCAAGGTTGTTTTTGCCATACTGGGATTAACCCTGCTGCTGGCCGGATCCGTTTTTAGCGCGGATTGGATGAATTATTTCAACAAGACATCCAGCCTTTACCCGGCCATTGCCAAACCTTGCATTACGCTCCTGGCTTTTATTCTCGTCTTAATTGCAGGCGCCAATAAACTTGAACGCCGAGATTGGAAGCTGCTGCTGGCTGCTTTCTGTTGCATGCTGCCTACGGATATTCTGATGAGTCTGGTGGTGGTCAGCCCCACACTTGGGGTTGGCGGTTGGGTTTTCATGGTTGGCGGTGCACTTTCGATCATTGCCCACGTCTTCCTGATCATCCGCGTCGGGCGGGGATTGCATTACTTGAAAAAATTCAAACTCAAGGACCTGTGGCTGCCGCTGGTGATCTACGGTGTAGCCGCGGTTATAGTGGTGGTTTTGTGGCCTGACCTTGTGCGCGTCGGACACGGCGTGATCGGCCCCATCTACACTGCTTTCTTCTGCACCACCATGTGGTTCTCATGGGAGACCGTGAAACGCAAACTCTATCCTGCTTGCAACGCCTGGTTTGCCGCCCTGGCTGCCACCTGCTGGTTCGCCACTGAAATCCTGGGTGAGATCTACAATCTTGGACTTGGCACCATTTCCAGTATCACTTTCGGCCTGGTTTGGGTCTTTTACGGCACAAATGTGGTCCTTTGGGCGTTGAGCGGATACCGCTGGCACGCTGACAAGAAAATTCGTTAGTAACAAATAACGACGAAATCACAATCTCAAATTAAACGTAACCTTGTCAAGGTTGCGTTTAATTGTTTTTAGCGGCAATTATTTTTGTTGCAGCAATATTCCAGCTTTCTGTGGGAATATTGACATTTATGACCTTATCTATTAAGATTTTTCCCTATTCATTACTCAATTATTGAATAGATTGTATTCTGCAAGTATTTTATTGTTTTTCTATGAAAGTAAAGGTGTTGGATGCTGAGTTTATGGGTAGCTTTTATTACCGGTTTGACCACAGGCGGCTTGAGCTGCATGGCGGTGCAGGGAGGGTTGTTGGCCAGTTCATTGGCCAGCCAGATCGAAAAAGAAGTTGGTACACCCGATAAAAAGAGCCAACAGAAACGGTCGCCGCATATTGCCCTGCCTATAGCCCTGTTTCTGGCTGCAAAATTGATCGCCTATACATTGATGGGCGCCCTGCTTGGCGCGCTGGGATCCGTTTTGCAGATAACCCCCACCATGCGCGCCATCCTGCAATTTCTGATCGCCATTTTCATGATCGGAAACGCCCTCCGTATGCTCAATGTGCATCCGATCTTCCGATATTTTTCGTTTGAACCCCCGGCTGCGGTGACCCGCTTTATCCGCAAAAAAGCCAAAAACAAAACTTCATTGTTTACACCGATCTTTTTAGGCGCTTTGACCATCCTGATCCCCTGCGGCATTACTCAAAGCATGATGGCAGGCGCGATTGCTACTGGAAATCCCTTCTTGGGTGCCGCACTGATGTTTGCCTTTACGCTTGGCACCTCACCGGTTTTCTTTGTTTTGTCATATTTCGCCACCAAGCTCGGATCTTTGTTGGAAAAACAATTGGTACGTGTGGTGGCGGTGGTGCTGTTGGTTTTGGGATTGCTTTCGATTGATACCGGATTGAACTTGTTGGGTTCGCCATACTCTATTACCAAGCTGCTGCAGACCGATACCCGGCCGCAGGTTGTGGAAGTTGTGGCGACCCCCGGTGCCGTGGATACTGCAAATGTGATCACCTTGAATGTGGTTAACAGCGGATATCAACCAAACGTCCTTAATGCCCCGGCCAATACTGATTTGACCCTGAACCTGGTCACAAAAAACACCAACTCCTGTTCACGTGCTTTCTTGATCCCCGAGTTGAACATCAGTGAACTTTTGGATCAAACAGGCACCAAGTCAGTTCAAATCCCTGCACAGCCGGCCGGCAAGAAAATCGCCTTCACCTGTTCGATGGGAATGTATACCGGCGAGATCGTTTTTAACTGATCAAGGAAACCATGAAAACATTACTTTTGGAAGTAAAAGATATGCACTGCTCCAACTGTACCATGAAGCTTCAGGCGCTTGAAGATGACCTGCCTGGTGTGGATGCGGTGGACGCCAGCTATCACAGCCAGAAGATGAAGGTGGTTTACGATGAAGCCGATGTCACCCCTGACAAGATCATGGAAGCAGTGCGAAAATTGGGATATACACCTGAGTTAATTCAATAAACGATTTTCAGAATCCAAATCACCTTGAAAAGGCTTTTATTAGCCTTTTCAAGGTGATTTCATTTACAACATTATTTGGTAGCCTTTTTTATATCTTTCTTGAATCGTAAGCCCAGTGCAGCAGCGCCTGCCGCTGTTTTCTGCGGCAGTTTAAATTCCCTGGCGGACAGTTTTTTCTTATCTGTGCAATGTGGCGGGTCATGGCCTTCCAGCGTTTGATCTGGCGCGCATCATCCTCTCCACGACGGCCCATGTAGTAACGGCAGTACCACTGAAACCATCCGCGCGGATCATCAGGATGGATCCAGCCTTTCTCGCGCCAATAGCTCAAGGGTTTTGAGGCGTTGATGCCGAAGAAATTCAGGTCAGGGTCGTGCCGTTCAGAGTTGAGGCGCGCATGTTCAAACCACTCAGCCGGGAATTCCTCCACGCAGTCAGTCATGTACTTGCCGCCAAAAACCCCCAGTTCCAGTAGTTCACCGGGGGTCAATTCAGGTTTAAATTCAGGGTCAAAATTCTCGCCAACCGGCTCGGTGAGCCAATAGACGTAACCTTGCTGCATGCGGTCGTTGACCGTAACCTTGCGAGGTTCCATGTTTTTATGGCGTGGCAGTTGGTTCTTCCGTGGCGGTGGCTTCTGTTGTGCCAGTAGCCGAGGGTGTTTCAGTAGGTGGAAGCACCACCGGGGTCACGGCTTGTTGGGGTACATTGGGCAAACCATCCACCAGGTAACGCCAGGCGGTATCCACATCATTCGCGGCCACCACCGGATAGGAGGGCAGTTTCTCGATGGCCATATCCAGGCGTTCGATCACAATTTTCAATGCGCCCATCTGGTCAGCGGGGAGTTTTTCAAGCAGTGTGTAAAGCAGGTTGCGCGCACTGATCAGGTCGTCTTTGGCAAGGCCGAAGTTACTTTCTGAGAGATATAGTCGGCTGCGCGACACCAGTTCAATGCCACGGGTTAAGGTAAGTTGGTTGGTTAGTTCAGCCAAAACCTCGGTTTTATGAATGGTAAAGTTGTTATCCAACAATTTCTGCATGTTTTCAAGCTGTGCCAGTGAGGTGTCGTGGGCAGCCAGGCTTTGATCCACACTGTCAGCGCGCGCTTCAAGGGTGGCGGCGCGGGTTTGCAAAGTAGCAATCTCGCCTTCCAGGCGGGCGATCTCAGCTTTTTGTTGGTCCGCCAGGTCGGTGATGCTGGCGGCATTGTTTTCAACTGGTTTGATGTATCGGTCATACACAAACGGGATGCCCCATTTGATCACGGCAAAAACGGCTCCGGCCAGCAGGATGAGCACCACGATCCAGGTGATCACGCGGCGGAGGGTGTTCTTACGGGTGAGTTTTTCCACTTCGTTGCCGACGGCTTCGGCAATTTCTTCAGAGGAGGCTGCTTCAGCTTCCTTCAGTTTTTCTGCATTTTCGGCTTCTGCTTTCTTGCTGAAATCTTCCATCAAGGTGGACAGACGTTTTTCAGTTATTCCTTTTACTGCCGAGAAATCATCAAGGGTGGCAAAGGGACGGGTCGCAGCGATCTTTTCGGCAAGTGCGGGGGTCAATCCGGGCAGGGTCTTAAGTTCTTCGGCATCAACACTGTTTATATATTCGAGAAATTCCATTGTGAGTCCTGTCTTTGTGGAGAATAATTTGCTTTAAAAATACAGATAATCCACAATCATCCAAATGCAATTATCATGCCTAAAAGCTGTTTCTATTATACAAGCTCAAACATCCCTTTTTAATTAAATCAGCCCCTGACGTTTTTGTCAGAGGCTGTGGTTAGAAAATGTAACTATTCTTCAGTTATTACAACGGATTGGATTTTATCCCCTTCAAAGGTGGGATTGGTGTCAGGGTCGCGGCGGGTGATGTTGTATACCACGCCCATGCCTTCGGTAACCTGTCCGAAGATGGTGTAACCGCCATCCAGATAATTGGCGGGGCCAAAGGTAATGAAGAACTGGCTGCCATTGGTGGCCGTCTGCGGGCCGGAATTTGCCATGGCCAGAACACCTTCTTTATCAAAGGTGTAGCCGCTGTCTTCGTACTCAAACTGATATCCCGGGTTGCCCATACCGGTTCCGGTGGGGTCACCGCCCTGGGCCATGAAGTTCTCAAGCACACGGTGGAATGTGGTGCCGTCGTAATATCCCTGGCGGGCGAGAAAAACGAAGCTGTTGACCGTAATCGGAGCTTTGTCTGCAAATAGTTCAACAGTAAAGGTACCGCCTTTTTCTAGCGTGAAGGTGGCGGAATATTTTTTGCTGGTGTCAATCAGCATAGGCGGTGCTGAAGAATATTTTTTATCGCCAACCAATTGTGGTGTGGCCATGGGTTCTGCGCTTTCGGGTTGGGCTGACGCTTCAGCTTGCAGTTCGTGCTTTGAATTTTGGGTCATGAAAATGATCAAGACAACTGCCAGCACGGCCAGAACGATGATGACAATCGGGTAAAACACATTTTTCAGGTTCTTGGTCTTTTCAACTTGTTTTTTCGCCATGGATTCCTCTTCTGGTGATAAATTTTTATATCTGTAGATTATAGAGCCTGTATGAAGAAAGGTAAATGCCATTGTATGCAGAATTATGGAGATTGCACTGGCTGATCTATTCTTCTATACTTAGACAAACAACCATTTTCCATAAGGAGTTGGAATGAGCGACTTAACTGCAGGATTAATCGTTGTTTGTGTTACCGGTCTGATCATCGGATTAATATTTGTACTGGTCGCCGCTCAAAACAAGAAACGCGAAACAGGCTTACGCAACCTGGCCAGCTTAAACGGCTGGAGCTATGAATCCGTTGAGGATAAAACCTCCTCCGGCTGGCGCCTGCGAAAAGGCGAGTGGACAATCGAATCGCTGAACCAAACCACCAAAAGCTCATCGGATAATTCCAACTCGAGCACGGTTAACAGCATGACCCGCTGGTTCAGCGATGCAGTACGCATGTCGGATGGCATTGTGCTTATCGGTCCGCATCAACCAGAGATCAATTTTGGCGGTTTGGGGGATATGGTGAAGATGGTAGCCTTGCGCCTGATGATCGGAAGTGAGTTCGACAGCGCCATCGGCATCGAACGGGTGGAACTCGGTAGTCTTGAGTTGATGGCGAAATACATGGTGTGGACGAATCGCGAAGAAACAGCCAAGCTGTTTCTCGATCAACAGCTTGAAAATGAATTGCGAGCCTGGCCGATGAAATTGCCGCCTGTTGTCAAATTTTCTCCTGCTGGACTCGAAATCAAAATGCAGGGGATGCGTTTGTCTAAAGAACAGGATATTTATGCCCTGGTCAAACTGGGCGGCTCCGCTTTGGATTCTGCTTTTGCGATCCAAAAAGGGAGCAAGCAGAGTTAACTTTTTTGGTTTTCCTGGAACCGTTCGAGCGGAGTATTTCCATCCGCGCCTTTGAGGATGAGGCTGGCGGGGTCGAAGCGTGCAGAGGCGGTGATCAAAGCGGTTACTTCATCCCATGGCACGTCGTTAAAGGCACCCAACAAGGCTTGTTTTTTGTAGAGATTGTTGCCGTGTAAAAGATGCGCCGGGTCGGGCAAGAACGCGCCGTGGATGAACTCCAGGCTAAGGTAGTCTTGCTTGAAGATGATTTGACAAATGCCAGCCTTGACGGGTCCGCCGCGGTTGGCATCATAATAGGCAATTCCGTTGCGATCCAGCCGCTCGACGGCCTCGGGGCACAACCTTTCAACTATATCCCGGATCTCCATGACAATATCCAGCATGTCTTCAGGCAGGTGCTTGAGGTGCGCTTCGAGCGTGGCCAGCGGGATCATTTTTCATCCAGCTTGAGCAAGGCGGGCAGCGAAGCCCCCCAGGCGCGGATATCCGGCCAGTTGCGTTTTTCACCCGGTTTTGCGCCCACCACCAGCATGACGAATATGGCATCGTACCATTTTAAGCGGTACATATCCAACCGGCCGCCGAAAAAAGCAAGCGCTTTCAGGCTGGCAGGAGCTGACTTAAGGACGGGTGTCAAATAATGCTTCAAGGTGGTAAAGCTTTCTTTGTGGTTATAACGGCCGGGTTTTTGCGGTGGAACGATCAATTTGGGGTCCAGATGTAATTCCACGCCTGGCATTTCGGGTTTGGGCGATTCGGTCAGGCTCATGCCGGTGAGAAACAAAGCCAGAGGTTTGGAGGCTAATTCCGCTTTGTGAGTCTTGAGATATTTCAACGCATTGCGGTGCCAGCCGATGATCATGGGAGCGCCAAGAACGACGGCATCGAATTCACGGGAGTCTTTTACTTCTGAAAGTTCTAATACTTGTGCTTCAATGCTTGTTTTGGTGATCTCTTCAGCAATGGCTTCAGCAACGTCGCGGGTGGTGCCTGAATGGGTGATGTAGGTGACTAAAACTTTTTTCATATGTTCCTCAAAATAAAAATTATGCCAATGAACGGTGCAGGATCTCTTTTTCTGCAGTTTTGATGTCTTTCATGAGCTGCGCGGCTTCGCTCTTTAGTTCCGTGGAGGGACCCGAGGTCATGGGAATGAACTTGATCAGGTCATTAGCCTGACGCAGTACATCTTTGACCTGTGCGGCGTATGAAAAATCCATCCACCCGCCCTCTTCAGGCGGCTGAATTTCACGCGCCTTCTCAACCAGTTTTCTTGCCTTTTCAATTCGTTCTTCGGTGGGAATGACTTTGCTCATTTTTCCTCACGGGATAATATACGCAGCCCTTTTAAGAAGGTTGCTTAATGAATAAGTTCGTTGCGCACGATCTCAAGGACGCGGGTTTCGCGCTCGACCCATAGTTCGATTTGGTTACCGGATTTCAACAGGTCTTGGTTGTGCTTAATGGCGGTGTCAATGTTCACCCATACCGGCACAAAACCCAGCCTGGCTTCATATTCATCCAACTGCTGCGGACCAAGAGCGTCGTCAATCTCGCACACGTAATAATAAGAAGTCATACAGAAGGAGGTGAATTCCTTCTCGGCCGGGAAGTCATATTCGTGCACCTTGCCGAAGGGTTGCGGAGTGCCGATGACACTCCCGCCGCTTTCTTCAGCCACTTCGCGGATCAAGGCGGATTCCTGGTCTTCATCTTCTTTTATTCCACCGCCGGGGAACTTGTAATCTCCGTTGACTTTGGAATGCACCATCAGCAGTTCCCGTCCGCGCAGGATTATGGCTCTCACTGCCTCGCGGCAGATGGTCTTGCCCTCACGGGGCACGTTGGGATGACGGTCAATATCAGCCAGGGTTCGCATCATTATTTACCATTATTAATCGTTTAGGATCTTAAAAGTTGATTTTGTTAATTACTATTATAACCATGTAAACCTTGTTCGTCTGGATAATATCCGTTGGATAAAATTCGTCTGCATTATAAGGTAATCAAAACGATGGCAGCCAGGCAGATCACGACCCCCACCCATTGTTTGAGTGAAATGCGCTCCTTGAGGATCAACCCGGTGAGGATGACCGTGGCGGCAGGGTAGAGTGACGAAAGCACCACGGCGGTATCCAGGCGGGTGAAATGCTTGGCCAGCATGAAGAAGATGTTCCCGCCCGCATCCAATGCGCCGGCAAGCAGCCCAATCCCATTGCCGTGTAAAGAGGGGAAGGACGTTTTGTTGAAGCTGAGCATGACGACTGCGGCAATCATGACCATCGAACGCGAGATGATCAGGGGAGTAAAAACCTTGACTGAATCCACCCGCGACATGCAGATCATGAAACCGGCAAAACCGAGTCCGCCGATCACTGCCAGGATAAAGCCTTTGCGATGTTCCCCCGTTTTTTCGGTGGAAGTTTGCGAGACCACCCTGATGCCCACAAAAGCCAGCACAAAACCGATGAGCCGCAGCGGATCGGGCAGCCCTTGGGTAAGAAAACCAAAGGCCACCGGCAGCCCCGCTCCGATCACTGCAGAAGTCGGCGCTACCACCGCGGATTCACCAATGGAAAGCGCTTTATACAGGCAGGCGAGCCCGACTGCCCCTGTCAGTCCTGCTGCCGCGGCCCAGAAAATGCCGTCCCATGTTGGAAAGCTTTCGCGAAAAACCAGCGCGGCAATCACCAGAATAGCCAGACCCGAGAGCGCAGAAAGCGCCAGTACCTGATATTGGTCGCGGCGCCGGGTGGCCATGCCGCCGGTGAAATCAGCACTGCCCCAGACCAGGGCTGAGATGAAGGCCATTGTGATCCCTAACAGGTTTGTCGCGGGCAGCATTTTTCTGGTTTCCTTGAAAATTCAAAAAGTATTTCTTGGCGTTCTTTGCGTGTTTTTTCTTTGCGCTCTTTGCGAGAGCAAGGTTTTAATTGAGATATTGGTAGAGCATGGTCTTGACTTCCAGCCTGAAAAGTTCGCCAGCGTCTTTAATGTAAGGCGGAAACCGCTGCCCGATCTCGTTGAGGATCAGCCCGTGCAGGCGGCTCCACATGATGAACGCCAGGTAGAGTACGTACTCATTTTCCACCCCAAATTTCGCTTTCCATTCATTGAGCAGACCGCTCAAGCCGGGGGGCAGTACCAGTTTTTCTTCCTTCTTCAACCGGCCGCCCGAATCTGCCTTGTTGAGGATGCCGATCAGCGCCGTCAGGGTGGCGGAGACATCGACCACGGGGGACTCTGCCAGGAGCAGGTAGCGCTGTGGATTCTCAACAGCCCAGCGCCGGTAAGCCTGGCAGACCACCCGGAGCTGCACATCCGCGTCGTCTTCTAGGTGGGGAGAGTGGGCGTCGGTGAGGTAGTGTCCCAGGTTGGCATCCGCGTCTGAAGCCAGGGCGGCCAGCAGTTCTTCGCGGCTTGTAAAGTAGTTGTAAATGGCGGGTGCGGTGATGTTGAGGGCGCGGGCGATGGCGCGCAGGGCCACGGCTTCCACCCCTTGTTCGGTGATCAACTTCCAGGCTTCGGCTTTTACAGCTGCGCCCAGATCGTAAGGTTCAGTGCGGATGGGTCTTCCCATGCTTACCTCCTGAATAATCCCCTGTAAATATACACCGTATAATTAAGCCTGTCAAATAATTGTGTCAAATGACACGCACACCTTTGGGTTAACTAAGATACAATGAAAGTGCAACAGCATTCAAGAAAGGCTCCCCAATGAACATACTTATATTTAATTGCGGATCTTCCTCGCAAAGTGCGAGGCTTTATCAGGTTAATAACAATCTTGCCGAACCGGTGGCGATTGCCAACTTTAAGGCTACCGCCGTGGACACACCCTCCAGCGCCGGGCCGAAGCTCACCTGGCAGGTCAATGAAAAGAACGGTGTTAATAAAGCCTCAAGCATCACCCATAAACAGGCGGCTAAAAAAGTCATTCAGATCCTGCAGGAAAACAAAATTAAAGTGGACGCCGTTGGCCACCGCTTTGTGCACGGCGGGGACCTTTTCACCAAGACCAGTCTGATCGATGCCAGCACGCTGGCCAACCTGCGCGCCTGCTTTCCGCTGGCGCCTATCCACAACCCCAACGCTTACGGGGTGATCGAAATGTGCCACGCCTACCTGCCGGATGCAGCCCAGTATGCCGTCTTCGATAACGCATTCCACGCCAACATGGCGGCAGAAGCCCGCACTTACGCGCTGCCGCTCGAACAGGCCGAGAAGAATGGATATCACAAGTACGGCTTTCACGGCATTTCATGCCAATATGTGTCTGCCAAAGCGGCTGAATTGCTCGAAAAACCGCTTGACCAGGTCAAGTTGATCATTTGCCACCTGGGCACTGGAGGCTCCTCCGTCACGGCGTTTTCAGAAGGCCGCACCCTCGATACCTCCATGGGTTATTCGCCGCTAGCCGGGCTGGTCATGTCCACCCGCTGCGGAGATATTGACCCCGGCATCCTGATCGACATGATGCGCAAGGGTCAATCCGCGGACGAGATCGAGAAAACGCTCAACACCAAATCCGGGCTAATCGGGCTTTCGGGTTATTCCTCCAATTTATCCGAGGTGATCGAGAAGGCCGAGAACGGCGACAAGACCTGCCTGGCGGCCTATGAAGCCTATGTGCTGCGTCTCAGACATTACCTGGGCGCGTTCAGTTGGCTGCTCAACGGCGCGGATGCCATTGTCTTCACCGATGAGATCGGCGTCAGCTCATGGCGTCTGCGTGAGGCGGTCTGCACCGACGCCGAAAGCCTGGGCGTCATCCTCGACCGTTCGGCCAACCGAAAAGCCGAACCCGCCGCCGTTACCTGGATCCACGACGACGAATCCGCGGTAAAGCTGCTGGTCATGCCCACCGATGAAGAACGCGTGATCTTGGATGAGGTTCTGAAGCAGAAATGATTATTGCAGGGGCAGGTTCCAAACCTGCCTTTTTTTCATTCAACCGTAGGGGCACAGCGCGCTGTGCCCCTACTTATTTTTGTACCATGAATGCCGTGTCTGGGAGAATATGTCCGAATTGAATCATTGCTTACCACACCCCCGGAATCAATCTGAACTTTACCTTCTGCGCGTACTCACCAAACCCCGCAGTGCGGGTTTCAATCCACAATGAACAACTTTGCCCCAGTCGCGGTGGACGATCTGTGCGCTTCGGAGCCGTCTGCCACCTGGTAGCTCATGCCCGGTGTGAGGATGAAGGTTCTGCCATCCTCCAGTTCGGTATGCAGTTCACCCTCCAGGCACAAGAGGATGTGCCCCTTGCTGCACCAATGGTCCGCAAGGTAGCCGGGGGAGTAGTCCACCATGCGCACCCGGATCTCGCCGAACTGCTGTGTGCGCCAGGTGGCAAAGCCTGCTGCACCTTGGTGTTCAACAGGTTCGATCTGCGACCAATCTGTGGTGCCAAATGGGATGTTCATAATTTTCATCATTACCCTCTTCCGCGTAATTCACAATAAAAAAGTCAATAGTCTAATTTTGTTTTTGAGGGCACGGCGCGCCGCAAGCACCCGAGCATTGTTTGCGAAAGGCGTGCCCCTACAAAGAGATTTTCGATTAATTCGTTTTTTCGTGGTTATGCTTTTAAAGATCTTTTCAATCTTGCTTCCTCGATCAATGCCAGCATACCGCCAAGATTGACCTCCCAACTGGAGCCTTCCTGCTTTTCTATGGCTGCCAGCACCAGTTCCGCATACTTTGTTGGCTGCTTCAAACGCAGTTCCACGGCCTGCAGCAGCACCTCGCTGAGCGCAGCGGTCATTTCTTTAAAAAGCTTGTTGTTTGGAGAAGGGCTTTGGCTGAGCAAGGCTGCCAGGTCTTTGACCTGGCCGGCGGTGGCCTTGCCGCCTTCGCGGAAGAGTATTCCGCCCGGCGCTTCGTTGGCCGGGTGCCACATGTCGTTCATTTTTGCTGCTTCACCCGCGGGGTTAAGCCCACAGATCTGTTCGGCCAACCCGTCCACCGCGCGCGCGACGGGAATGACCGTGCCCTCGTAAGCGCCGCCGTGCGGTTCATATAATGAGGGCATGCAGTTGTAATCCGCAGCGCGCATCATCTCGCTGAAAAAGGTCAGGCGGCCGTCCAGGCAGGCCACATTATCGGGGAACTCTCTGGCCAGCGCCTGCATCCGTTCAAGCCGGGCCGGGCTGCCGCTGTCGCCATGGACGGTGGTGAACACCACGAAAAGCGGAAGAGCTTTGTCTTTGCGTAAAAGCTGTCGGGTGCTTTCAACCATCACATCATGCAGTTTCTGCGCCACGCGGCGCCCCATGCTGATCACGATCACTTTGTTGCCGCACTTGCCGCTGATCTCGGCAGGCAGCAGTTTGCGTGCCTCCGACTGGGACATAAAAAGTTCCTTACGGGCTGTTTCTGGGTCTTCGATCAGGCGCTGTTTGAGGGTCTGCAGAGCGTTATCTAATTTTGTAAAAGCCGCATTGTTGATGCCCACCACCCTGCCCATCAAGGCTTGCAGATGCGGTGCCATCACCCTGGTCTGGATGGCTTCGCTGCGCATGCCGTAGGCAAATCCGCGGTTGACGGTGGTAACCACGTCGGCCAGTTCCATGCCGATCTCAAGCGCGGTTTTGATGCCGTCGTTTTTGCGTTCCGTGCCAAACATTGAAAAAACTTTGCCGAAAGGCTTGATCTCATTGACCAGACATTCGTCAAAAGTATTATGCAGGGTCAGAGAAACGTGATGGCGGTTGCGGGCAAGCACCATAGCCGGCACGGTTTCCCAATCAGCAGCCCACACGAACTGCTGCGGCGAGGCGGCCGCTTTGAGAAGTTCATCCACAGCCAGGCCGAACCATAAGGTGTCTTCACGCAGGCTCGCCAATGGAATATCATAAGGGGTTTCGATGCCCTCGAAGCGGCCGTCTATGGCAAGGAACAGGATCGGGGCAAATTCATCCGTAGAAACCAACACCCGGCAGGGGCGTCCGTTCACCTTGAAGGTCCACTCTGTGGGCTTGACCTTGCCGCTCGTGATGGGATCGTCCTGCAGTTTGTCGCGTTTGAGTTTGGGGCACCAGGGAGCGATCATGATGCCGTGTTTGAAATTGCGGCGTTCCTGTTTGGTGACCGCGGTGATCCCAGTGCAGGGAGTGAATTCGGTTTCATAACGCAGCATAAAAAATTGCGCACTGCCGATTGTTTTATTAAACTTTTCATTCAGCGGGGTTTTCATAAAACTCTCCCTAACCTAGAACAACTTTCAATGAATATTATAAATGGGACAATATCGTTCGCTTCTTTCCAATTTGAATTCTCAGATAAGGGCTTTCTTTGCGGCCATTGCAATCTTTATATTCTCGCTCTGCGCACTAGCGCGAAGCGCGCTATGTGTTGCGGGAAAGGATTTTTGTTATTTTCCCTTATTCCATGACCCGATCTCGATAATATTTCCTTCAGGGTCGGCCACCATGGAGGAGCGCATGCCCCAGGGTTCGTCGCGGGGAGCGTAGAGACTTCTGGCGCCGGCGGCCACGACCCTCTCATATTCACGATCCGCTTCCGCGGAGGTGGGGAAGTCCAGGGCGATCTCGAAAGTGCCGTTCAAGGCGGGAGGAAAGGTGGGGGTTTCTTCAAACAATTCTGCGAGTTCTTTTCGGCGGTACATTGAGAATCTTACGCCTTCGTTTTTAAATTCAGCGTACGGGCTTTGTCCATCCCAATCGGTCTCAAAGCCCAAGATGTCGCGATAAAAGGGAACCATCACCTGCATGTTTCCAGCAAAAATCCCAAGCATGTCTATTCTTGCAGTCATATTATTCCTCCTGGTTAATCGTGATATCTCATCTCGCCGGCTTCAATGCGGACGGGCAGAAAATTTTCTTTTGGCGGCAGGGGACAGGTCGCCCAGGGAGTATAGGCGCAGGGCCAGTTGAGCGCGGCGTTGAAATCCAGCCTGAAGGTTTCGATGAGCGGTTTAGGCAAGGTTAACAGCCTACCACCCGGATAGGTCAGATCTTTACGGGTTTCATCCACGAAGCTGATCAGCCCTTCGTCTTCGGCATCTTCAACCTGCAGAACAAGGTCTTTTCCATCAAGGTTGAAGTGTACTTCACCAAGCATACTGCTTTCATGCTGAGACCCGATCACATCTGTGACCGTGAAGATTCTGGGCGGGTCATAGGGGATGAAGCTTGCCTCAACATTGAAAGCGGGGTTGACCGGGAAATACTTGAATCCCTTGAACGCCTTGAGGGAGGGTGAATCGACATCCCAGGCGCGCAGCATGGCCTTGCCGCCGCGGTTAATAACCATCAGATGGATAGGACCTGCTTCGACCAGGTCAGGATCGCCGTCTGCATCTGCTTTCAATATGCGCAGTTCAGCTGTTTGCCGATTGAGTAGCACGCCCTCCGCGGCTTCGGTCAGACAAACCTGCCCGTTTTCGAGACGCAGGCATCCGCTGCGCGGATGAGGAAAGCCGGGCAGAACGATCTTGTTGGAATCCGCGCTGCCGAAAGGGTTGTCGCCCTCTTCGAGCCAGAAAAGACCGGCCAATGCCAGCCAGTGACGAGGGTTTGTTTTGACACGTTCGTCGCGTTCTTTACGCGACTGTAAAAGTGTTTCAAGGGGTGTTTTTTCAGTCATTTGAACTCAAAATTGTTAATTATTTATATAATCGCCGACAAAAAGCCTTGCCAAAAAGGCTTCAAATATTACACAAGAGTATACTCAATATTTGGGTAATTTCAGAAAAGGAGAAAAAATGCCCTTAAATCTTTTATACATTGGTTTGGCAGTCGTAGTTTTAATTTTCCTGCTTTCAGGGATCAGGTTCATCCCTAACAACAGGGTCGGCATCGTTGAAAAACGATTCGGCGGACGGTCGGTGAAGGGACGCTTCATCGCGCTTCACGGCGAGGCTGGTTACCAGCCTGACCTGCTGCGTGGTGGTTTGCATTACCTGATCCCCATCCAGTATTCGGTGCACATTGCGCCGCTGGTCACCATCGCCCAGGGCAAGATCGGTTACATCTTCGCCCGTGACGGTGTACCGCTTTCTGCGATGCAGGTTTTGGCATCCAATATCACAGCCAATGATTTTCAAGATGTGGCCGCCTTTTTGAACAACGGCGGGCAGCGCGGTCCACAGCGCCAGATCTTGCGTGAAGGTACCTATGCCATCAACCTGGCGCAATTCGTGGTCATCACTGAAGAACAGGTCTATTACATGCCGCTCAGCCGTGAAGACCAGAATGTCATTCAGAATATGCGTGCTGTGATTGCAGAGCGTAAAGGTTTCACCCCGGTGGTCATCAAAGATTCTGATGATCAAATAGGTGTGGTCACCGTACATGACGGCCCCTCTCTGGCTTCCGGCGAGATCATCGCTCCAGTCGTGGGTGCTGATGTTAATGATGCACTGACCTATCACAATAACTTCCAAATGCCTGACCGCTTCATTGCTGCCAATGGCTTGCGCGGACGCCAGCTCCAGGTTTTGGTTGAAGGCACCTACTATCTCAACCGCCTGTTCGCCACGGTTGAAATGATTCCAAAGACCGTGATCGAAGTTGGTTTTGTTGGGGTAGTGGTTTCTTACACCGGCAACATTGGTGTGGATCTTTCAGGCACCGATTACCGGCACGGCGAATTGGTCGGCACCGGCAACCGTGGTGTGTGGAGTGATCCGCTGCTGCCAGGCAAGTATGCTTTCAATACCTATGCCGGTAAAGTGGTGCCTGTTCCAACCACCAATATCATCCTAAAATGGATCAAGAGTGAAACAGGTTCGCATCATTTTGACGAAAACCTGTCTGAAGTCTCATTGATCACCCGGGATGCTTTTGAACCTTCCCTGCCGCTTTCTGTCGTGATCCATATTGATTACAAGAAAGCGCCCCTGGTAGTACAGCGTTTCGGCGATGTTAAAAAGTTGGTTGAACAGACGCTGGACCCCATGGTTTCGGCCTATTTCAAGAACGTCGGCCAGACCCGTACGCTCATCCAACTCATTCAGGAACGAAATGATATTCAGAATCTTTCAAGCAAAGAAATGAAAGATAAATTTGCCCACTACAACCTTGAGCTGGAAGAAGTATTGATCGGCACACCGACCACCAATGGTGAAGACAAACAGATCGAGATCATTCTTAACCAACTGCGTTCTCGCCAGATCGCGGTTGAGCAGATCGAAACTTTTCAAAAACAGCAAACGGCTGCTGTCAAGGAACGCGAACTGCGCGAAGCTCAAGCACGCACCGAACAGCAGCGCAACATCACTGAGTCTGAGCTGAGTATCACCGTACAATCAAACCAGGGTAAAGCGGAATACCAGCGCGCACTGCAGCAAGCCGCCCAGATCAAAACCCTGGCCCAGGCGGATGCCGAGCGCATCGCCCGCACCGGTATTGCCCAAGCTATCGCCACTGAAGAACAGGTTGCCGCTTACGGCGGACCGCAGTTCCAGGTGACACAGCAGGTGATGAACCGCTTCGCCGAAGCCGTGCAGCAATCCCGTGTGGATGTGGTGCCAAGAGTGGTCATCAGCGGCAACAACGCCGAAGGCGGATCATCCAATGGCAGCGTGATGGAAGGTCTTTTAACCCTGCTGCTTTCAGACAAGCTTAATCTGGCTGTGACCGGTGAAACCACCAAGGAACGCAGTAAAGACGCTGAAGCTTTGCGCAACGATATTCGCAAGAGCATGAAGGCCTTCGATGCGGTACCCGGTGGAGATGCCCCTGCGGCTGAAAAACCGGTTGAGAAACCAACCGACAAACCGGCTGACAAAGCCTAAATAATACTAAAACACCAAAAAGACTCCCGCGGTATATAAAACCGCGGGAGTCCGTACTTAAACGGATTGTAGTCCGAGGGGGACTTATGGGAAGGTTATTCAGCACAAAGCTGTTGAGATTGATCCCAGTAGCAGGTATGACCATCTTGGGTGATGAACGAGAGATTAACGTTGCCCAGATTATTGATCTGGCTGACGGTTAGGTTATCTTTTACAAGGGATAAAATTTCTTCAGATGTTGTGGCAAGAAAAACCTGGTCTGCCAGGTTATCCACCTTGACCTCCAGCTTTACATCCAGAGCCATGGCGGAATAGGTGTTACCGCAACTATTGACCTCGCCGTAGCTCGAACTTTTGATGGATGCGGTAATACCTTTTTCAGCCAGTTTTTCGGTCAAGGTGCGGTCAAAATCTGCGGACCCATCACCGTATGCCCAGGTCCAGGCGCAATACTCGGGCGTGGGTGTTGGGGTGGAAGGAGGAGGTACATACGTTAAAGAAGAAACCAGCCTGCATCCTGAAAGGGTCAACAGAATGAGTAAAGAAAGTGCAATCTGTTTTTTCAATCCAGAAGAAGGCTGGTTCATAAACTAATCCTTAATCTGCAGGTTGTGACTCTGCAACCTTTACCAGATTTAACTGTTTGGTACGGTTCATTGAGACGAGATAAACGATCAATAAGGCGACAAGCAGAACAAACATGAAGACCGGGATGGTATCGAGTGAAATACGACGGGCAAACACTCCCATCAGGGTGGGTAATAAAGCACCGCCGATACCGGCAGACATCATCTGAAAACCGATGGTATTGGCCGCGAATTTCGGGCTGACCCGCGAGCTGGTACCAGACATCAAGGCCGGGAAGATCGGAGCGATGGCAAAACCGATGGCTACGACCCCGATCAAGCTGATGATCGATGTGGGGTTCCACCACAGCAAAACGGCTCCGATAATGGCGCCGACAGTGCCGACGAGGATGGTCTTATTAACACCCAAACGATTGGCATATAGACCTGCCAGAATTCGTCCGACCGTGAACAGACCGTAAAAGCTGCCTGCCCAGAAACCAGCCGTCTTGGTGGCGATGCCGCGACCCTCGGTTAAAAAGGTGTAAGCCCAGGCGCCCAATCCCATTTCAGCACCAACGTACAAGACAAAAAGCAGCATGCTTAGCCAGACTTCAGGCTGCTGCAAGGTTTCTTTATATGAGGTCTTGTATTCGGTGATCTTCTTTTCTTCTTTTGAGTCACTCTGTTTGGTTTTGGGTCCCCACATCTTCATGGTAATGAAGAATGTGATCGCCAGTAAAATTTGAAAAATTGCAACAACGCGGTAACCGAAGTGCCAGGTATTGAATGAAGCCAACCCGAGGGTCATGACGATTGGACCAAGGGTCACACCGATGCCGTAGCTGGCGTGCAGCCACTGCATCAGGCCTTCAGTGAAGTTGGCGGCGACGTAAGTGTTCAAACCGGCGTCAATGGCTCCGGCACCCAACCCGCCGAACAACCCGAGGATGACCATGATCCACCAGGCCGGGACGATGGTGTAGCTGAGCAGCGCCAGGCCGGTCAACCCGCAGGAGGCGGCGAGCAGCCCACCCACCCCCATTTTTCGGAGGAGATAGCCGGAAGCGAAACTTGCGCTAAGATAACCGGCGGTTCCAGCGAAAAAGAAGAAACCAAGTGCATCGAGGGGTACTTGAAATCCGGCGCGCATGGAGGGCCAGCCAACGCCCAACAATCCGTCGGGCATGCCGAGGGCAATAAATGCGATGTAAGCGAGAAGAATCAAACCGATTTTTATGGATGGTTTTTTTGCAGTGGTCATAATGGTTTCCTTCACTTCAGTAGATTTGAGCATTATAGCACAAAACTGCAACCGGTTGCATAAAACTTTTGCTTACTTTTATGAAAAGTGGCAAGGTGAGATTGGCAAATAAAAAGACGCACATTGAAACCAATGGCGTCTTTTCAAGTAAGTAAAACCTTGTCTAATCGTGTTTGCCTTTGACCAGTTCCATTATTTCAGCTTTGGTGGAATAGATCTGTACCAGCTTGCCATCACGCATTTGCAAAACCCTGTCAACATATTCGCACATGCGCAGGTCGTGAGTCACCATGATGCCTGCCCGGTTCTGTTCGTGGATCAAGCCGGCGAAGGTCTCTACCACCTGGTAGGCGCGTTCGGTATCCAGGCTGGCGGTTGGTTCATCCGCCAACACCAGGCTGGGATTGTGGATCATGGCGCGGGCAATGGCCACACGCTGCTGCTGTCCGCCTGACATTTGCCCGGGAAGATTGTGCAGCCTTTCGGCCAGTCCAAGCCGGGCCAATAGTTCGCGCGAACGGATCTTGCCGGTCTTGTCGAGCTTACCGTTCAAACGAAGCATAAGTTCCACGTTTTCGACCGCGCTGAGGTAAGGCACAAGGTTGTTGGCTTGAAAAGTGAAGCCGATCTTGTTGCGGCGCATGGCGACGCGATCAACCTCGTTCATGGCGGCCAGGTCCTGACCGTCGAGGATCACCTTGCCGGAGGTTGGTTTGAGCAGCGCCGCGAGAATGGAAAGCATGGTGGTCTTGCCTGAACCGCTGGGGCCGACCAGGGCTACGAATTCGCCCGGTTTGACCTGCAGTGAGACTTCATCCACGGCGTTGATGACGCCGGATTCACTCTGGTAGGTTTTGGTGACAATTTCTGTTTCAAGAGCGTAAGTGTTCATAGTGGATTCCAACTCTAGGAGAGCCCAAGTGCTTTAAGGGGTTCAATCCTGACAGCGTAACGGGTGGAGACAAGTCCGCTCAATGGACCGATCAATAATAAGGCGACAACTGCAATGGCGGTGGTGGTTCCGTTGAATACGATGGGCACGGTGGGTGGAAAAGAAAGTGAAAACAGGAAGGTGAGAAATCCACCAATGGCAACACCGACCATGGTAACCACTACAATTTGAAGAATTGAAGCCATGGCAACTATCGGGTTGGCGGTGCCGATAGCTTTCAGCACGCCAATTTGGGCCACTTTTTGCAGAATTTGGATCTGGAAAAAGCCGCCAATCACCAATACGCCGATGAAGAGCGTGAATCCGCCCTGCAGATTGAGGGTGCTTTGTTGGGCAGAATAACCCGGCAGAGCCTGGATGGCTTGTTTAAGGGTTGCTGTTTCAACATTATTGACTTGCGACACAATGTCTGCGCTGACCTGGTCAATGGCTGCGGGGTCATTCAACTTAACCAGGATGACATTGGCAACCGGATTTGAACTGTTGATTTCGGCTTCAGACTTGGGTTTAATGCGGTCCCAGGTATAGAAAGGTACAAAAACTGATGGCTGCAGGGAATACTGTTGGCCGTCTGAAATGCCCACAATACGCAGCGTGTAGAATTCGTCTTGGGTGCCCTGAGTGACGCGGAGGGTGAGATCATCTCCGACTGTTAAGTCACTGCGCAAGGCGGTATTCCGGTCGATGATGACCTCATTTGACAGGTCGGTGCCTAGCTGATTTCCTTCCATGACGGTTGGTTCACCGGTGTGTCCAGGTTGGACGCCAAGCAGGGCTACTTTAAGGGGTTCTACATCACCCGGCAAAATAATGGTCGCGTTGGCGGTGCCGAGCATGCCGACATCAGCCACACCTTCCACACGGCGGATGGCGGCTAAACGATCTTTGCTGAGCCGGCTGGCTGCGATCAGGAAATCCGATTTGGATTGATAGGTGATCAACTGTGCATCCAGCTTGGAGATGTACTCGCGGTTGCCGTTGCCCAATCCTTCACCCAGTGCGGCGATAAAGAGCACCAATAGGGTAATGAGAGCAATCACCAGGCTCACCAGCAGAAAGCGGCTGCGGTTGCGCCATATTTCTTTGAGCGCCAAAAAGCCCGAAATTTCAAAAATTTGTCTCATGGGGTTTTCCCGGCCCTTTCTACTTGAGGAACTCAACAGCACCAGTCATACCCCAGCGCATCAGCGGATCGGTTTGAGTCAGCAGGATGGTTACGGTATAGGTGACATCACCGCGTTTTTCTTCAAATAATGAATTGATGTAGGTGACTTCACCTTGTAAGGTTTTTTCAGGGAGGGCATCCAGGACTACATTTGCTTTTTGGCCGGTGGTGATCGTAGTGACCTCGGTTTCTGTCAGGTTGTCGGTTTTTACCACCCAGTCTGAGTAATCCGCTATGACCACGGCAGTTTCGCCAGCTGCAACTTTTTGTCCCGGCTGCAGGGTAAGATCAACAATGGTACCGGCTATATTGGCGGTCAAGGATAAGGCATCAATCTGATTTTGGGCATTCACTACCGCTGAGTTGGCTGAATCCAGTCTGGCTTTGGCCATATCCAATTCGTTGGAGTTGGCTCCGTTTAGAAGTTTTTCGAGCTGACGTTGAGCGTCTTCGTAAAGGGCTTTGGCAACAGCCACTTCAGCATTTGAAATCGAGAGGTCCTGTGCGTTAGGCGGATTGATATAGTTGTTCAGGTTTAGTTTCGCCTGTTCAAGGTTCAATCTGGCATTGGAGAGTGTGCTGAGAGCCGCAGCTTTTAGGGGATCGGAATCAGGCGTTTCAGTGAAATCGTTGTATTTCTCTTCTGCTGTTTTAACTTTGTCTTCAGCCAGGGTCACGGCTGCGCGGGCAGCATTGATCACATCCTGATTGGTCTGACGGGCCTGACCCTGGATGACCTGATTTCCGCTGACTTTGTCATAATTTTTCTTGGCGTTGGCTACATTCAGTTGAGCCTGGGCCAGGGTAAGGTCTTTTGAGCTAAGCAATTGATCATAAGCCTGCTGCGCTGCGAGAGCTTCCGCTTGGGCGTTTTCAAGCGCAAGTTTTGCTGCAGGCGAATCCTTTAGGCGGGCCAGTACCTGACCAGCTTTGACAACATCGCCATTCTTTACTAATACTTCTTCAATTTGGCCTGAAACAGAAAAGGAATGAGCCAGTGAATTGATCGGCTGCAAATTTCCTTCTGCGATCAAGGTTTGATTTTGTACACTCACTGGAGCGGGGGTTGAATCTTCATTAGTTTTTGCTGAACAAGCGGTCAGTACCAAAGAGGCAGCAACAATAAGCAAAACAATTACGGGTAATTTTTTCATGTTAATTCTCCAAACTCAATCAATTATTTGACGCCGCGGCCGATGGGTTCTTCAAAGGATTTGTGCCAATCGGTGGATAGTACACCGTTCAAAAACAGCTCCACTGAAGGGTGATCGGCGATGTTATCGTAGTAATACGGAAGCAAAATCTTGCCGTTGGTTCCCACAATAAAAGTGCCTGACATAAGCATGGCATCCTGGCCTTCGGGTGGGGTTTCCACTTTATAGCCTTTTTTCTGGGAAGCTTTGACTGCAGCCAACACTTTGAGATTCAAAAATGTTTGACGAAGGGTGCCGCGCTCCAACCCATAGGCGGCATAGGCTTTCTTTTCGGGATCCGCCAGGCAGAGCAAACCGGGGGCAAATTCACCGGCAAAAAGGGCAGTGGTTTCAGGTGTTCCCTGGGTAATGACCACGATAGAAAGCCCGGCAGCGGTGATGCGATCATGGGCGGCGACCAATTCGGCCAACATTTCTTTACATTGGGTACAGCCAAAATGGCGGGTAAAGGCGATCACAAGGGGTTGTTTTGCCCAAAGGCTTGAAAGCTTAACTTCCTGTTTGTAAATGTCATGCAATATTAAATCAGGGGCAGCGGCATTAAAGTTGAGATGTTTTGTGGTCTTCATGTTTCTCCCAAATCAAATCTAAATTATCGTAGTTAAATAGTAACAGATTACAACCATTATTGTTGCAAATGTACAAGGTTGGTAATATGTTTTTGGGATTCTTTTGTTTTTCGCGGCGAAATATACGAGGATCTTTAGTTCAAGTCAGTTAGTGCTGTTGGCCAGGTTGATGAGTTGGGTCATTTGAATAGCACCTATATTTTTTCAATCATGTATTCTTAAAGTAAAAAACGGATGGTGCTTTTTCAACACCATCCGTTAGTAGAACTCATTTAGATCGTATCAATCGCTTGTCCGGCATTTTTCATCAGCCAAACGTAGCCGTCTTCCAGGCCGGGTTGGACGGGCTGCGCCTCCGGGTAATCCGCGGCGCTTTCGCCGACCATGCGGTACTGGGTGCCTTCCGCCAAGTGTAGCATGGAAACGATGGTCAGTCCGTGGTCGGGTTTTTCCATGGCGGAGCTGGTCAAAGCCCAGACATGTCCGGCGGCGGCCTGGGTCAACTCAGCCGGGCTGCCGCGGAAGATGACCTGTCCGCGGGCGATGACGGCCAGATCGCGGCAGGTTTGCCCGATGTCTTCCACAATGTGGGTCGAAAGTAGCACGGTGCGGTTGGCGGCCAGATTCACCAACAGGTTGCGAAAGCGGATGCGTTCTTCGGGGTCGAGACCGGCGGTGGGTTCATCCACGATCAGCAGCTTGGGGTCGTTGACCAGCGCCTGGGCAATGCCCACCCGGCGTTTCATGCCGCCGGAAAATCCTTTGATCTTGCGGTTGGCGTTTTCGCTCAACCCGACCATGTTCAAAACAGTTTCAACACGTTCGCGGCGTTCAGAGGGATTTTCAAGGCCTTTCAAGATGGCCATGTAATCGACAAATTGTGCGGCGGTCAGCTCCGGGTACATGCCCAGTTCCTGCGGAAGGTAGCCGAGCATCTTCTTGACATCCATCTTGCCGGCTTCAGTGTTGACGTCAAAACCGCCGACATTCACCGATCCGCTGGAGGCGTTGACGATGCCCGCCAGGATGCGCATGAGAGTGGTCTTGCCTGCGCCGTTCGGTCCGAGCAGGCCAAACATACCCTGGCCGATGACCAGGTCCAGGCCGTTGAGGGCTTGAACAGTTTTGGCGCCGGCGCCGTAGGTTTTTGAGAGTGCGTTAATTTTGATCATGAGATATCCTTTTCTATATGTAGCGTTCCTGGCGGCGAAGCAGCGCCATGGAAGAGAGTAAAAGTGCAACTGATATCACAAAGAGTGATATATGATTTGCAATGCGGTCAGGATGGTCAGCCATCAAGGCACCCATAAAGACCAGGAAGTATTTGCCAAAGTTTTCGGCAAACCATCCGCGGGCGATCAGTTCCACCAGCCAGACCATGCCCACCATCAAAGCGCCGATGGTTGAATTGGCAGCCATCAGGGAGCAGGTGCAGCCGAGCATCATCAGCGACAGGGTGGGGATTATCCAGGCTAATTGCACGGTCCAGATGCTCTGAAATTCTGTGAAATTCCCACCCAACAGGACGAAAATCAATTGAAAGAGCAGGGCAAGAACGGTTTGTGCGACAAAAATCAACCCAAGGCGCTCCAGCAGGGTTCGGGCTGCTGAAATCGGTGTGGCAAAGCGCAATTCCAGGGCGGGATCTTCAAGAACGGCATAAGCGCCCAGAATACCGCTCAAAAGAGGCAGCGCGGCTCCCAAATATATTTTGGAAAGATTCATAAACTGGGGGGTATTCATCATAATAAAACACATCACGACGAATAAGCCAAAGAAAGCCAGGGGCAGGTAAAACTGGTCCAGTTTGTAGGTCATTAGTGTGTAACGCAGTGAAAAGCGTTTCATTGTAATCATCCTAAGCGCGACGGGTTTGTCTGCGCAATAACAGAGTTGTGACCACCAGAACGACGACGATAATGGAAAACAGGATAACCAGGTTCCAGATCGCCTGCGTGGTGGTGATAACAGGTTGGTTGAATTTGGAGAAGAACTCGGGATACCCGTGGAAAAAACCATATTGTGCGTATTTGCCAGAGGGAACCAGCAGAGTTCCGCTGATGGTGGGGAAGACATCCGGGCTCAAGTAGTTACCCCAGAACCAGTAGCCGACAAAGAGCACTTGATAGACCCGCACAGGCATGAAAAGTGGACAGGCAATTGAGAAAGCCACCACGAAGGCAAAGGCAGTGCCGCCCATGACAAGGAAGACCACCGGCATGACAGCAAGAAAGAGCGGTGAAACACCCCTGGCCACATAGTAACCGGCATAGGCCATGACATAAATAAACATGGGGGCAATTACGGCAGCCCAAACACCGATGTATTTAGCCAAAAGGTAGGTGAATTGGCCGATGGGTGAACTGCTCTGCAGTTCACGCACGCCCAGGCGGTAATCGCGCTGCAGGCGGTCCGCGGCCAAAATTCCGCCGAGGAGAACCATGAACATGTTGGTGTAAAACATGATCATGGCTGCGTGCTGCCACATTTCGGTGGTGTTAGCGGGCAAGCCTTCACCCACTTCAGATGGGGCAAAAACCGTGATGGAATAAAACACATAGAGTACAGCGTATGCGATCCACATGCCAGGCCGTTTGACGGCCATTTTGAATTCGTGGCGCATGACGCCAAAAAATTGAGACATAGTTCCTCCAAAGACCCGAAGGTCTCACATGTGTAAATTATTGAGTGGATGAAGACAGGCGCATGGCTGGCTGGTTGGCTGACCACAAAGCGACCAGCGCCAGCAAGAACGCCAAACCAACCAGGAGCAGCGGTTCATGCCAGAAGTTTTTGTAAGCCGTTAAAAAGCTGCTCCAAACTGGCGAGGGCATCCAGATGCTGATGGATTTGAAGGAGATGTATTGAGCCAGCCATAGACCATAAGTCACGGCAATGGCGACGCCGGTTCCCCACCAAACGGAAAGCAGAAGGGCCAATGACGAGAGAAATGCCAACGGACCGATCCAACCGAGGATGATGCCGCCCAGCATTTCAGGCTTGACAAAGAGCAGCAGCCCCAATGATGCCACCAGACCCAAAAGCAGGTTGTAACAAGACATGATGCTCATGCGCGCCAGCAGGATCTTCCAGGGGGAGGTGGCGGTGGAGCGGGTTAGTTCATTGGCCGGGTCGTGATCCGGGCCGTAAAGCATGGCCAGGGTGGAGGCTGCCATCATGGGTGATAGCAGATAGATCACCATATCCCTTTTGGCAATCACGGCCACCAGCACGCCGATCAACATCACCAGGGCAGAAACAGGCCACAACTCGGATTGGACCAGGTAAGTTTGTGCTTTTAAAAGCTGCCAGGATTGACGCACGGCAGAGGCCAGGGGATTGGGGGCATGAATGCGTTTGAACGCATTAGCAGGGATCTCCGCAGGCAGGGATATGGTTTCGTTGGAGGTTTTGATCTCGACAGAAACAGCTTTCCACATAACCAACTCGGTTTGGCATTCAGGGCAGCCGTTCAAGTGTGCATCCATCTCGCGTTTCTGTTGAGGGCTGCAGCCCCCGGCAGCGTAGAAAGGCAGCAGTTCTTCAAATTCAGTATGGTCTTTCATCGCCATTCCTCCGCGTTTTGTCTGATCAAGATGCCTTTGAGATGCTGTCTGGCATATGACAGCCTGCTTTTTACCGTCCCGATCGGGATCTGACACACCCGCGAGATTTCTTCAAGACTCAGCCCCTGGTAGAAAACCAGTTCAAGTACCGCTCGGTGTTCAGGGTCGAGAGATTCAAGCCCCTGCCGCACCCATTCACCCTGCTGGTTGCGCTGGGTTTGTTTTTCAGGCGGAAGCGAATTGGAAGGCAGAGTGTCTTCCATTTCGTCCGAGATGGGGATGGAGGGGCGGCGCATGGCATTCATGGCTGTGTGATGGACGATGCCCAGCAGCCAGGCGATGAAGCGTCCTTCACCGCGATAGCGGCCGGCGGTGCGCCAAACCACGACCAGCACATCCTGCACCACATCTTCAGCCTTGGCCTGATCA
The DNA here is from genome assembly GCA_964597505.1 of uncultured Anaerolinea sp. GTDB lineage: Bacteria > Chloroflexota > Anaerolineae > Anaerolineales > Anaerolineaceae > UBA6107. The sequence continues at coordinate 135,517 of CAZQXI010000002.1, forward strand.
TTGGTGAGGCGCAGGGCGTACGCAAAAAGCCGCTTCCCATATTCCGCAAACAACTCGTGAAGCGCGGTTTCGTCCCCGGCGGCCAGCCTTTTGGCCAGGGTTTCGTCATTGCTGGGTTCAGCCATTGCGATGGTCCATTTCCTTTTTTGTGCCAGTGTGTTGGTTATCATGGTCTGCCTCAACCTGTATCTTCAAGTATGTAGCAGAGCATGTGAAAAGGTTCAAAAGAGAAGTGCCGAGAGCTGAGAGTAGAGAATAGTGAATAGTTTTTAGTGATTAGTAATTAGTAATCAGTGAGTAGGAATTTATTGGGTTCACAAACTATAAGAATTGATCAGGATTGACGTTGATCATCAGACAAAGACGGGTAAAGGGGGCGAGGCGTTTATCACGGTCGGGTTCGTTAAATTCATAGACGATCTTCTGATTAACATCGAACTCAATATGGGTAACGTTATAAAGGAACAACGCCATGGCAGCACAGTGGACGCGGATGCTGTCGTTGCCGTTCAGACAGCACCAGAGTACGATGTTTTTGATAGCCTCGGAGGGGTAATCTCTGGCAAGGGCGAGGGCAAGAGACATTCCTTCACCTATTTTGGTGAGCGGCAGGGTGGCTGCCACCACCTGATCCACCCGGTCGAGGGTGTTCATTTCTTTCAGGCAGCGCACGGCAAAAAGCCGGCAGTCATAATTGGGGCTTTCGAGTGCTTTTTTTAAGGCCTGGATGGCGGCGGGGGTGCCCAAGGCGGCCAGGGCTTCGATGTCGCGCCAGTCTTCATCCTTGCGGGAGACATGCAAAGCTTCAATGTATTTTAATTCCTCAGGGGAAAACTGCTTGAGCGCTTCGAGATCGTAGCTGATGCCGTCATGCCATTCGATGTAGCCGATCTTCATGCTTTGCAGGTAACGCTCCATGGCCGGGCTGGAGGGTTCAGAGGGGCGAGTGTTGTTATAAATCCACATGGTTGATAATTTCTATTGTAATAATCCCATGGTGAGGAAGGAAAAAATGACGATGTCGCTGAGCAGGTGAATCCACCATGACCAGAAGAGGCCGCGGGTTTCGAGCATGGCCTTACTCAGGATCCAGCCCATGAAGACCGAAGCCAGCGCACCCAAAATCCCGCTGGGGACGCCGAAATAATGCGAAATGCCAAAGAAATAGGCTGCCATCCAAAGGGCGTTCAGGCTACCGGTTAGGGGTTCAAGGGTGGCCAGCATGGGCGCGCGGAAGATCATTTCTTCATTGAAGGCATTCAAGGCAGCATAAAAAATGATGGAAGGCAGGATGGGCAGCATTTTAACAAACAAGCTGGCTGACGGTCTCATTCCGAGGTAAAGGACAACGCCCAACCCGGCGGCGATGCAGAATGACCAGAGCAAGCCAAACTTCGTCCACGGCTCGGATTTGGGGAACCCCAACAGCTTGACCGGGGTGATCGGTGCTTTGAGATTTCCGCGTGTCAAGAAGAAATCCTTACGCTTATATCCCAGGGCAAACAGGATCAAAATCATAACCACGGCCACCGCCAGCTTGCCGGTTTGTTCAGCCTGCATGCGCTGATCAAAGACATTTGCTCCGAACAGATTCTGCAGAAATGGCAGGTTGAAATTGAAGTGTGGACGCAGTTCCAACAGGGCAAAAAAGGCGATCATTACCGTGATAAAGTTCAGCAGGGGTCTGAAGGGTTTAAAGCGCAAAGCGGCAAAACCCATGCCAGCCAGAACACCCAATTTGGCGTATACCATCCAGGCAGGCACCGCACCGGTGATCTCTGAAAAAACGATGTCAGGAAGGGCACTGACCAGGGCAGTCACGATCCATGCAAGGATGATGAGGCTGCGGTCACTTTTGGTATGGTTGGAGGCGGCAGTGGACATATAAATTTCCTATTCTTGATCGATTTTGATTTACCAAACCCAAAAATGGTAACTGGCCAGGGTGGGTTTAAGTGGTTTTATTTCAGCCCAAATCTTGGTTTGTTGGTCAGCAAAGTTGAGCACTTCCGCTCTTTTGTTAAAAATGGCTGGCTGCCCTTCTGTATAGTAATACGCTGTTTCCACATTTTCACAAGGCAGGGCGTTTAGCAGTTTTTGTAAATTTTCAGTCATTTGATACCGATAATAGAAATTGATTTCAGCGGTGCGCCAGTCACTCCCTTTCTCCGCATCAATTTGACGACCGAAATAGACCTGGAACAGATCGGGATCAATTTTTGATGTGATCCCGTCATTGATATTTGCGAGGCTGAAGCTGAATCCAAATTCCTCGTTTTCACTGCCTTCAGGCAGTAAGGTTAGAAAGTCCTTAAAATAGGTCCAGGCCTGACTGCACTCCACAATCGACTGGAGCGGATCGGGTTGAATGGCATTGTTGTAGGTTTTCTTTAATTCGCCAATATTCATCAATAATTATTTTACCCGAGGGTGAATTTCTCGAGAATTGAAAAGAGCCATTGGGCTGGCAAGATCGAACGAAGAAAATTTACCAACCGGGCGTCAGCACCCACGGGGTAGCGCAGCCGGCGGCTGCCATCCGTAGCAGCGCGGAAGATGGCTTTGGCTACCACCACCGGCTCGGACCCAGAAGCCATGCCGCCCTCACCCAAAGATTTTTGCGCGCGGTGCAGGATATCGGCATACGGGTCGTTTTCGACTACACTTTCACTGCGGTCCAGCGAGCGGTCGTAGAAGTCCGTTTTAATCACACCGGGTTCGATGGTTTTCACACGGATGTTGTGGGATTTTAATTCGTATTGCAGGGCTTCAGAATAGCCTTCAACTGCCCACTTGGTGCTGTTATAGATGGAGTAAAGCGGGAAGCCGAGTCTTCCGCCCATGGAAGTGATGTTGATGATCAAGCCCTCCTGCTGGGCGCGGAAGACCGGCAGCACGGCGCGGGTCATTTCCATCAGGCCAAAAACGTTGGTTTCAAATTGTTTTTTGACCTGTTCAGGGGTGGATGCTTCAAAGGGTCCATAGACTGCATAACCGGCATTGTTAACCAATACATCAATTTTTTGATATTTATCAACTGCATATTTTATGGCAGCCTGGATGGAAGCGCCTTCGGTTACATCCAGGTGAACCAGATCGGGCAGCCCTTTTTCGTGCAGCAGGGTCTGGCGTTTTTCAGGGCTGCGCATGCTGGCGATCACGTTCCAGCCCTGTTCAAAGAAGTACAAAGCAGTATGAAGCCCAATCCCGCTGGATGCCCCGGTGATAAATACAGTTTTTATCATATTCACTTCTTTTCGTTTCAAAAAAAACAGATCAGATCGTTATGCGCGTTTAAGCCTCAGTTTATTGAACAACCACACGCCGATCCCAAAATAGAGCGCGGACAAAATCAACAGTACACACAATTCGTATACGACATCTTTTAAGCCTGCGCCCAGGGTGAGAACCTTGTTAAGGGCGACGATGGCATGGGTGGGTGGCAGAAAATCAAACATGCCGATGGTGCGGCCGGCAACAGTGAATAACGGCATGGGCGGGATGGGAAAGACCGCGCCGGTGAAAAACATCAGAAAGATGAGCGGAAAGTTGGAATAAATAAAGGCTTCGCTAACGGTGCGCGCCAGGCAGGCGATCACGAGGCCGATGCCCACGATGGAAAAACTGGTGACCGCGCCTATTAATATGGCTACCCATAAAGACCCCTGACTGCTGAATCCCAACAAGCTGGCGGTGAGAAAGGTGACAAGTACGCAGGCGATACCGATGAGCACCTGGGTGAGGCTGATGCCACCGAGCAGGTCAAAGGCGGTCATTTTGGTCATTTGCAGGCGGCGCAGGGTGCCGTTCTCGACCTCACGGGTGATGGTCATGGCGACCTGGAAGATCAACATGACCACGGCCAGGATGAGCAGCGCCGGTACATACATTTCAAACTCTGTGCGTGCGCCAGATCCACCGAGTGGAATTTCATTGAGGACAACTGGTGGGGTTTGACCAATCATTTCTTTCACATATTCGTCTACAGCGGAAACCGCCATGATCGAAACCAACGGGTAATACGGGTTGGTCAGGTCACCAATGATGGTCAATTTAACCGGTTCCACGCTCTGTCCGGATTCGGCAGACCGAAGAGTGGATGAGAAATCCTCTGGGAAGATAAGCAATGCAGTCGCTTCACGATTACGCAATTTGGTTTCGGCTGCGGTTTGATCTTCGATCAAAGTTACTTTGAGAATAGGCTGATCGTCGGCGTAACTGAGCTGCTGTATTTTTTCGATCACTGCAGTGCTGACAGAAGCAGCGGCTTGATCGTCACGATTGATGACCAAAACGCGGTAGGTGGTCGAACCGCCGCCGGTGATCATCCAATAAAGTAGAACAAAAACAGGAGCAATGCTGATGGAAAGCACCAAAAGCCAATAACTGCGAAGCTGTTCGCGCATACTTTTAAGGAAAACCCTGATAAGTCTCATTCGCGCAGCCTCCGGCCGGTGAGGGTGATGAATACATCTTCGAGTGAATTTTGTCTCAAGCGTAAATCTCCGGGATGAAGACCATTGACCTGCAATATCTCGAGGATTCGGGGGAGCAGTTCCACAATTCCACGGCTGCGCAGGGCCAATTCATCATCGTTGACGGTTATATCTGTGCATATAGGTTTCAAAAGTGAAAGATAGCGGTCTGCCATGGCTTGCTCGACCATGGTGAACTCAAGCACATCGCCGGTTCCGACCTGGGCTTTGAGTTCGTCAGGGGTGCCGAGCGCCAGCAATTGACCGTGGTCAATGATGGCAATGCGATCCGCCACGCGGTCGGCTTCATCCATGTTATGGGTGGTGAGGATGACGGTTTTCTTGCGCGCCAGAGATTTGATGAACTCACGCACCAAGACCCGGCTTTGGGGGTCCAGACCGGCTTCGGGTTCATCCAGAACGAGGATCTCAGGTTCGTGCACCAGGGCCATGATCAAGTTGAGCCGCCGCTGCATGCCGCCTGAAAGGGTCTTGGCGAGCTGGTCGCGTTTTTCGGTCAATTGCATGACTTCAAGCAGATGTTCACCACGGGAACGCGCGATCCTGGCAGGGATGTCATACATCTCGCCTATAAAAACGAGCTGCTCGATACAGGTCAGCGAACTCCACAAGATGATGGATTGGGGGCAGACCCCCACCCGCTGTTGGATATCCGAACGGTGATCCAGTGCAGTGCCGTGAATGAGGACTTCGCCGCTGTTGGGCTTAAGCAGTCCGCACAGCATGTTAATGGAGGTGGTCTTGCCGGCTCCGTTGGGGCCGAGAAAACCAAACACCTCTCCCGCGTAGACCTCAAGATTGAGGTCAGAGACCGCTGTAAGTGCTCCATATTTCTTGGTCAGATGGCGTGTTTGCAGTGCGATTTCAGACATGGAGGCGTTCCTTGGAAGATAGAATAAAATCACGCAATATAGGTTTGATGGGAGGGCTTACCTCTTCGGGGAGATGATCGAGTTTGAAAAAACCATATTCGCTATGTTCTGCCAGGTCGAGCTGAACACAAGCACCATCAATTCTTGACCAGTAAACGGCAGAAAACATATAAACTTCATCCCCGTTTGGATAGGTGTAATGTAATTCTTCGCCGGAATACACACCAACCAATTCCATTTGATCAACAATAATCCCAGTTTCTTCAAGCGTTTCACGTTTAACACATTCTTCAAAAGTTTCACCTAATTCGATAGACCCACCTGGAACCCCCCAACAAAGATTATCGGTTCGCTTCATCATCAATAATTCATTGTCTTGATTTAACAAAAGCATGGTGGCGCCCACCATGATCAACGGGCGGTGTCCGACAAGTTTACGCAGTTCCAACATGTAATCCATCAAGTTTCCCGTTTTTTACAGTGCTTTGGTTAAGGAAAGCAGAGCTTCAAATGGGAAAGGCTTGCCGTGGCCGGGATAGACGGTTTTGGCATCCACCCCGCGCAATTTTGACAGGCTGGTTATCAGCACAGATTCGTCTTCAAAGAGGTCCGCGGTTTTGGGGGTTCTGCGGTTCGAGAGGGTATCGCCAACAAGTAATTCACCTGCGGCGGTCAAAATGGATATGGATCCGCTGGTATGACCGGGGGTGTGGAAGATGGTGGCATCCAAGCCGAATTCTTGCAGGTTTTGCCCGTCTTCGAGATAGAGATTGGGTTCAAAGCAGCCGGAGGTGTCTTTCATTCGGGAGGCCATCCAGGTCATGAGTTTGCCGGTAAATGTTTTAGCGCTGCGGCGCCTGGGCGTGCCGGTGGAAACCATTTCAAGGTCTCCCTGATGTACGGCGACACTGACGCCGTATTTTTGCTGCAATTTTTTACAATTTCCGGCATGATCCATGTCGCCATGGGTGAGGATGACCAGTTTTAGCCGTTCAGGCAGCGCGCCGCGTGATAATAATTCGCTTTCCAGTTTGGTCCACACGTCGCCGATGCCGGTGTCCACCAGGATGAAGCCGTCGCCAGCCTGAAGCAGATAGGCATTGACAAAGCCCATATCAATCCGCAAAATTGAGTTTTTCATTTAAATACGCTTTCTGTGGTTAATAGATTTCCCGCTGTTATATACGTCTGAATACATGAATTGTAGCAAATAAACTAAGAATCTTGACAGTTACTTGCACTTCCATATAATTAGCAAGCTAACTAATTTAAGGCAAAAATGACTGAGAAAAGTAAACTTGGATATCGATTATTTCTGGTCAGCCGGGCACATCACAACCTGGCTTTTCGTGAATTTGGCCAGATCGGTCTGTTCCGCGGACAACCTCCCGTGTTGTTTGAATTGGGGAAGGATGAAGGTCGGACACAATCTGAACTGGCTGAAAAATTGGAACTGACCCCGGCGACGCTGACCAACCTGCTGACGCGCATGGAGCATGCCGGTTTGATCGAACGTCGAACGGATGCATCCGACAGCCGCTGTTCACGCATCTATTTAACTGATGCCGGCAGGGTCAAACTCTCTCAAGCGATACAGCAGACTGAAAAAATGGATGGAATTGCATTTGCTGGTTTCAGCCCTGAAGAACATAACACATTAAATCAATTTCTCGAGCGCATTCACCAGAACCTGACACGAGATTAACCCAACTTATTGGAGCAAAGACTCATGGAATCAACATCAAAGAATCAAAGCCGTTGGCTGGTACTGGCGGTCATGTGCATTTCCCTTTTTATTATTTCGATAGACACCACCGTGCTAAACCTGGCACTGCCATCCATTGCGGCTGATTTCAAAGCGACCACTGCAGAGCTGCAGTGGGTGATGGATGCCTATACCCTGATCTTTGCCTCGCTGCTGATCACTACCGGCGCGCTTGGCGACCGTTATGGCCGAAAAAGTCTTTTAATCATCGGTCTGGCGTTGTTTGGGGTAGGTTCGCTGGGCGCGGCATTGTCGGTTTCCACGATCATGTTAATTGCCTTCCGAGCACTGTTGGGGCTGGCCGGCGCGCTGATCATGCCATCCACGCTGTCGATATTGATCGATGTCTATCGCGAAGGCAAGCAACGTGCCAAAGCGATCGCCATCTGGTCAAGCATCTTTTCCATCGGGGCTGGCATCGGCCCGATCATTGGTGGATTGCTCATTTCTTCATTTCATTGGTCCTCTGTGTTTTACCTCAACCTGCCGGTTGTGGTCATAGGCATCATTGGTTGTGTTCTATATGTGCCTGAATCGAAAGACGTGCGTACCCCCAAACCGGACTTCCCCGGCGTGGCGTTTTCGTTTGTTGGGGTGGTCTCACTGGTGTATGCCATGATCCTGGTGGGTGAGAAGGGTTGGTCTGCGCCAATGGTGTGGATCTCGTTTGTCATAGCGGCAATCTTTATCACTGCCTTCATCCTGTGGGAAAAACACTCCCCCAATCCCATGCTGCCGCTGGAATTTTTCAAAAACAAGAATTTCACCGGCGCGAATGTGTCGTTAACCATCAGTGCATTTGCCATGATGGGCTGCATGTATCTTTACAGCCAGTATTTTCAATCCATTGAAGGGTTCACCCCCATAAAATCCGCGCTGTGCATGCTGCCCATGACCCCATTTGTATTCACCTCCACCATGTTGTCGGTGAGGGTGAACCGCCGGTTAGGCACCAAGATTACGATGAGCATCGGGCTGATCCTGTCTGGGTTGTCTGCATTGGTGTTTTCACAGACAGTGGGATTGCATATTAATTACTGGATTGTTTTGCTGGTTTTGTTCCTTAATGGCTGCGGCATCGGCTTTACCATGAGTCCGGCCACTTCTGCGATCATGAATTCACTGCCTCCCAATCGGGCAGGCATTGGCTCGGCCATGAATGACACGACCCGCCAGCTTGGCGGCGCGCTGGGAGTGGCGATTTTGGGTGCATTGATGAACAGCATCTATCGCTCGGATGTGAGTGTTTTGGCAGGGCAATCCGGTGTGGCGGGTGGGGTCTTGGCAACCATCAGCGGAAGTGTGCAAAGCGCCATGGTGGCTGCCCAAGGGTTGGCGCCGGAATTGGCGGACCTGGTGGTGAAAACCTCGCGTCAGGCGTTTGTAAACGGTATGAAAGAAGCTTTTTTGATGGCCAGCATTGCCATGGTTTTCTCGGCCGCAATGGCATTAATTATCTTGCCAAACAAAGAAAAACAGGCTGTTCTTCCGGCGATTGCCGTGGAAGAATGATCAGGGGTTTGTGTTTGACGACTGGCGTATAGCGGGATAACTGCACAAAAGGGTATCGAGATATTCCACGCCGCGAAAATGGGGGCAGATCGAGATGTTCTTGATGGCACAGCGATGAATATCGGTTGATTCTGCCTGGTTCCACGGGCAGGCGTCTTGCTGCCAGGTAATATCCGCTGCAGGGGTGGCCAGGTCGATATCCATGTTGGCGCCCTTAAGTTTGAGAATGGTATTTGCCATCGGTGAGGTCTCCTCACCGATATTTATACTCCGGCGTAGGCTTTTTTCAACCCCTCAATCTCAAGTTTTTTCATTTTTAGCATGGCTTGGAAGACGCGGTCGGTTTTTTCTTTATCCGGGTCGCTCATGAGTTCCATGAGTGCGTCAGGCACGATCTGCCATGAGACGCCGAACTTGTCTTTCAGCCAGCCGCACTGCGATTCCTCACCGCCGTTGGCGGTCAGACCATTCCATAGTTTATCCACCTCAGCCTGGTCTTTACAATTAACAACGAAGGATATGGCTTCGGTAAATTTGAAGAGTGGTCCGCCGTTGAGTGCGGTGAATTCCTGGCCGTCGACCTCAAAACTGACGGTCATCACGGTGCCAGCCTGGCCGGGAGTATTCTCTGGGTAGTGGGCGATCTGGTTTATTTTCGAATTATTAAATAGGGAAGTGTAAAGGTTGGCGGCTTCCTCAGCCTGGGTGTCAAACCACAACATGGGTAAGATTTTTTGCATATTAGGATCCTTTCTCGTTGAGAAAAGGATAATTCATTTAATTTAATTAATCAAATATCATAATTTTTATCTGATATAAAAACCTGTTTTTAGATGTAAAAAGCAAAGAAAATTGGTGTGGGATAAAAAAAGCACCCTGCCTTAAAAGGAGGGTGCTCGACAGCTCATTGGAATATCTTAGACAGCTTGCGGCAAATTGATGCGGCGGCCAATTTCCATTTTCAAGTTCTGGTCCACGTGAGCAGCTTCGTGGGTGAGGATGTTTCTTTGAACAGTCCCTGAGAGGTTGTTCATCAAACTATCAGCCATTGCATCAACATCGTGAGCGTGTTCCACAGCTAATTTTTCCAACATGACACCATTCAAAATTACCGACACGAGCCGGTTAATTCGCATTGGTTTTACCATTTCATTTGAAACATTATTCGAATTCACAAACAATTACCAACTCTCTATTAGATTTTAAGCGCCCAGTATTATATCGTATAAAAGGGATGTTCTGGAAATATGAGAAAACTCTCATTGGCAACAATGAGAGTTTTTCTTTTGGCAAGCAAGAGATTATAGGGTTTTTATAGCTCGCAAGACCCGTAAGGTCACCCATTTATTTGGCTCGTTCAGTTTGCCGTAGCTTCTCCAGGTTTTGCCTGTGTAATCATATTCCAAAGCCCAGCGGCCCTGTTGGTCTTGTTTTTCAAGAATGAGGTTAAGTGTGCTTTCCAGGCGCGGATCGTTGCCTGCCCCCAGTAAAACCAGGGCTTCTACTACTTGCAGCAGGTCGGTGATGTAGAAAACCGGAAAGCCAAACTTCCACCAGTTGCGGCTGGGATGGTCGTTCAAACCGTTTGGAAAGCCCGCTTTTGCGAGATCCGTTGATAAAAAGAAATCCAGACCCATTTGAATGGCTTTGTCAATCATGGGGCTGCGAGATTTTTCAGGCAGAATCCCGAAGGCCAGCATGACCTTGGCTGCACCCCAAGCACAGGGCATTTTGTTGTTCGCGCCGCAAGCGAAGTTGGGGGCGCATTTGTAGGCATAATAACGGACGGGGGCTTTGCGGTCAGTATTGGGCGCAATGCCATCGCCGGTCACTGAACGGGCCATCCACTCGTAAGCGGATTGGATGCGCGGATCGTCGCAGCCGAGCTTCAACAGCGCCCAGCACAGGTTACCCTGCAGGCAGTCAATGGTACCCGATGGTTCACCGTTGTAGGCGAACTGTCCACCTGAGGCAAGAGCCTGGTCAAGCAGATAATTGCAGGCTGTAGCAATGCGCTCATCTTCGCGGATATCGGCGCCCAACTGAGCAAGCAGCAACAACGACCATACCGTTGACTTATACTTGGGTCCGTAGCCGGGACCTGGTTTCTGCCAAAAACCGGCAGGGTCCATTTTTTCAAGGATACTGGCAATTGGTCCCTGGCGGTGGGCGGCATCACGTACGGTTTTTAACTCAATGTCATCATACGGCAGTTGAACCAGGTCTCGCAGTGCCAGGTAACGCACCTCGGGATTTTCTTTTTCAAGGAGCCATTCAAGTGGATTTCCATTAATTTTGATTTCCATTGTTATCATCCCTCCCAAATTGATGAAATTCTAGATGATACCCCACTGCCGATTCAATGCATCAAAAATCGCGGTGCTGATAATGGTATCTTCCCATGAGATCAGGTCGCTTTCTATTTTACCGGCGCGCAGCAGATCGGCGCAATGGCGAATCTGATGTTCAAATCCATCAGGGACAGGTTTCTTAAATTTCTCGATTTGCTTTCCAGCTTCATTGAAAAGGATGCAGGTTTGAGGGCCAAAACAGTTATCCAGCATGATGCGGCCCTGAGTGCCGTAGATATAAGCTTCTTCCATGGCGCGGACGTTAAAACCGCACGCCAGGTTGGCAAGCGCTCCACCGGCAAACTTCATCGAGAAAGCCGCGGCTTCATCCACGCCGTTGGGAGCGAACTGAACAGACCCGGTGACACTTTGCGGCGTCTCGCCAATGATGCCGGTGGCAAAATCAATGGGATAAATGCCCACGTCATAAAGGCTGCCGCCTTCAGTTTCTTTTGAATAAAGTCTGTGTTTTGGGTCATAGGGCATGCGAAATGAAAAATTGGCGGTGATCAGTTTTACCTGGCCTATGCGGCCGTATTTGATCCATTCTTGCGCCTTTATGTAGGCGGGCATGCAGCGCGTCCACATGGCTTCCATGAGGAAGGTGTTGTTCTTCTTGGCCAAGTTTACCAACTCCACAGCCTGTTTTTGGGTCGTTACCAAAGGTTTTTCACACAAGACAGGTTTGTGAGCTTCAATACATTTTTTGGCAAACTCGTAATGAAGATTATGGGTCAATCCGATATAGATCACATCAACATCAGGGTCATTGATCACTTCTTCATAGGTGGCACAAGCTTTTGACGCTTTAAATTGCCGGGCGAACCTCTGGGTGCGTTCCATATCGCGGGAGGCCACGGAGACCAAATCCACGCCTTCAACGGTGTTCAATACCTTCGCAAAGCGGGCGGATATGTTGCCGAGTCCGATGATTCCAAATTTGATATTCACATTTGCCTCCCTAAGATAATAATATTATTAATCATAAACCATCAGTCAAGTAATACTAAGAAGAACTCTCCCGTTTGTCTGGGAGAGTTCTTTTTTGTCCATTGAGGTTAATTGCTTTTTTGCGGTACCTGCGGAATGATCCAACTGATCAGGGCTTGCGGCGAGCGTGTCTGTATGTAAATCTTGCCGGGGCCGGTTAATTCAACCACCAGACCTTCGCCTGAGAGAAAAGCGGATTTCAATCCACCCACGGACTTGACCTGAACATCCATGGTGGCGGAAAATGCGACCAGGTGCGAGGTGTCTACGATATATTTTTCGCCTGGAACCAGGTCTTTTTCGAAGATGGCGCCATATGAAGAGACGAGCAGTTTGCCTGTTCCGGTAGCTTCAAGCATGGAGACGCCTTCGCCTGCTTTAAAGGCTTTCATGCTGAATTTACTGTTGAGGTCAATTCCATTCTCTGAAGCCAGGTATGATCCAGATTGAACCATGAGCGGGGTGCCGGTCATATCAATATGAACGATGTCGCCGGGCAGGTCTGGAGCAAGGGTTACTTCGCCGCCCTGAGGTCCGGCTACCCAGAAGTTTTGGAAGAATGATTCACCACCGAGGACAGCGCGGCCCAGGGATTTAAACAAACCGCCTTCTGCCTTGGTCTCAACCTCCACACCGGCAGAATGGCTGACCATGGCACCGGAATCCGCGCGAATGCGTTCATTGGGGACGAGTTTTACAACTGCGAGTGAATAAGAGGGTCGAAATTGAATGTCTATTTCCATTTTTATCTCCTGTTTAAAATAATTAGGCTTTAAATAATGTAATTATTAGTTCCACGACTAACAAAGTTTATCTTACGATAGTTTCTTTTTCATTAGATTATACAAAATTGAAAGTTTCGCCGTTATGACCAAATCCTTGGTTTAATAAACTATATCTAAAATTTATGGAAAATAAGCTCGTTTACAGAGATAATAATATGGTTCAGTGAAACTGGTGTGAACCAAAAATGAACAAGGCAACCCATTATTTGTATAATCTTTGACAACCCCCACTTGAGTGAATCCATATTATCCATGGCATAAATTATGCCAAATAAACCTGAATTAAGGATGGTACAACATGAAAAAAGCAGCCTGGCGAGTTCTATCTACTTTATTGATTGCCTCAATGTCAATCAGTTTGTTGACGGCTTGCGGCGATCTGAGCAGTTATGTAGAAGAAACTGCCGGACCCACTGATTCAACTGATGCAGCTTCAAGCGATTCTTCCAACATCAACAGCCAGGGCGAACCGGGAACCTGGTTGGTCATGCTCTATCAGGATGGCGATGATGAAACCCTTGAAAGAGACGTATTTCTCGATCTCAATGAGGCAGAAATCGTTGGATCCAGTGATATGGTTACCATTGTTTCACAATTAGATCGTTATGACGGTTCTTTTGATGGTGATGGCGATTGGACGGGGACCAAGCGGTTCCTGGTACAGCAAGACGGTGACCTCGAAACGATTGCTTCTGAAGAACTTGAAGACCTGGGTGAAACTGATATGAGTGATCCCCAGAGTCTGGAAGATTTTATCACTTGGGCAATCGCATCCTATCCTGCTGATCATTATGCATTAATCATGTCTGATCACGGCATGGGCTGGCTCGGAGGTTGGACAGACATGGATTCAAGTGACGGAGATATGAGTCTGTCTGAAATTGATGGCGCATTAGCAAACTCAGTCACCCAAACCGGAATTGGACAGTTTGAATTTGTTGGTTTTGACGCTTGCTTGATGGCTCAGCTTGAAGCGTTCAGTATGTTGGCACCTCATGCAAAATATGCAGCAGCTTCTGAAGAAACTGAACCGGCAGTGGGTTGGGCTTATGCTTCTTTCCTGGGTGACCTGGTGGATAACCCTGCCATGAGCGGCGCTGATCTGGCGATGGCAGTGGTGGATTCTTATATCAGCGAAGATTATCGCATTACCGATGATGATGCACGGATTTCATTTGTAGAAGAGAATTACGAATCAGGTTCAGATTTGTCTGCAGAACAAGTAGCAGCGGATATGAGCGTGGATGTAACCCTGTCTGCCATTGACCTATCACAGATTGCAGCCCTTGATGAGGCCATGAATCAACTGGCGGTAAGTCTCACCTATGTGGACCAAAGCAGTGTGGCAGCAGCGCGTTCTTACTCTCAATCTTATACGAGTGTTTTTGATAAGGAAATTCCAGATTCGTTTATTGATCTTGGTAATTTTGCAGAATTGGTTTCAGATGAAACCGGTGATTCAGACGTTGCCAATGCCGCCCAACAAGTAACTGCTGCGCTGCAGCAGGCAGTTTTATCAGAAAAACACGGCGAACAAAAACCCGGCTCCACCGGCATCTCATTCTATTTTCCAAATTCTGAATTGTATACGATGACCACGGATGAAGAATGGATCAGTTACACCACTACCGCAGACCGCTTTGCAGCCGCCTCCTTATGGGATGATTTTTTGGTCTTTCACTATATGGGAAAAGACCTCAACGCTGACGCGGCGGATTTATCCGTTCTTGCGCCTGTGACTGGAAGCTCCAACCAGGATTTCAGCGAAGCCATTGCGGCTTCAGCACCTGAAACCGGCGCAACGGTTGAAGCGCCTGGCAGCGGCGATATTGCAGTGGGTGAAGTGACATCAACTTTATATGAAATGGCACCTGACGAAACCGCAACCTTTACGGCTGATGTCAGCGGTAACAATATTGGATATGTCTATTATTATGTCAGCTATTATTCTGAAGAAGACGAATCATACCTGATGGCTGATATGGAGTTTCTTTCTTCTGAAAACACACTCGATGTCGGCGGCACGCTCTACCCTGATTGGGGAGATGCCCGCGACTTTTCAGTCTCTTTTGACTGGTCTCCAACAGTCTATTATTTGAGTGATGGCGTTGATGAAGCTTTCGTTTACCTCGAACCGGAAGTATACGGAGCAACTTATGAAGAGGATGTTTACACGCTCTATGGCTTGTATGCTCCAGGCGGCGATGAAAGCAAACAGCAAGAGGCTATGATCAAATTCGACGGTAATTTTGAAATGCAAAGTTTCTGGGTCTTTACCGGTGCCGACGGGACAGGTGCGCCACGGGAGGCAACTCTTGAAGAAGGTGATACATTCACTGTCTATGAGTTGTGGCAAGATTACGTAGCAGACACTGATCTTTGGGAGTTTAATTATTACCTCGGTGATGTCTTGACTTTCACCGGCGAACCCTTCACGGTTGTGGCTTATGAAGCATTCCCAGGAACTTATGAAGTGGGTGTCACCGTCGAAGACTATGATGGAAATTACACAGAATCATGGACCAACATAACCGTCCCCGAATACTAAACGTTGAAGTTTCATCGAGAAAGGGTTACAGGATGGCAAAGAAGATCACATTGATGTGTAACGGAAAGAAATTGGAATTCAATCCGCTGATGACCGAGGAAGATGGCGGAACTTCATCGAAGGTTTCTGGTGTGCAGGCACCCGGCCAAGGTGTTTTTGAGTTGTCTGACCTTATCTTGTCTGCCAATGAAATAAAGGATGGAGAATCGGTTACTTGCAAGACGACGATCAAAGGCAAAAATATCAGCCAGATCACCTATGAATTGATGATACAGGTAAACGATTATGCAATTGGTCCAGTTCAATGTGATTTTCTGAAGTCACCCAAACAGCGTGAGGTTAAAGGCGTTGTTCATCCTCGTTGGGAAGCAGAAAACGAAATTGAGTTTGAATTTGCACCCAAGGGCAGATTATTGTTTTGCGGAGAAGGATTTACACTGGCTTGTATGACCCCTGAACGCTATGGGGTCGAGCCAGAGGCTCAAATCTGGGGTTTGGAAGGAGTCTACCAGCGCGGTGGGGGAGAACCTTTCAGGGTTAAACTCGAGTTTGATAACCGCGGCGCTCTGGTGCGTAAAACAGGATTCTTTCCAGCCTCTGTTAGCGGTGTCGTTATGCCTTTTGAACTACTGATTGAAGATGGCGACACTTTTGAACCGTTTGTTACCATGCTCAATGCCAAGGGCGAAATGGTCACCGGGTTGGTAAACCCGATCATGTTGGGCGGCGGCAATCAGCTTCATTGGGAGCTGGTTGAAGCATGCCAGGGTACTTACTTTGTTGGACTTGTGATTGAAGATTTTGATGGAAAGAAAACACGGATTAATTCGGAATCTATGATCAAGTTGTAACGATTAATTATTGATAATCGGAAACAAGGCTAAGAAATATATAATAATTGTGACCTCAATGATAATAGACTGAGAGATCATCAATGAATAATCAATTCTATTTTTCTATAGCCATTTTGTTGTTAGGTTTGGGTATTGTATTATTAATTGCCGCCTTGTTTCCGATTAAAGAAATTATTCGCCGATTACCAAAGGGAACCCTTCGCCAGAGATGGTTTTTACTATTGGGTTTCACGTTATTGTTTCTTTTTTCATATTTTGCTTTTTTGCTTGCTTTTTGGAATCAATTTGACACTTCGATTGATCTGATCGTTCCCGGAGTGTTTTTCTTTGGAGCCTGTTTTGTTTGGCTTATCTCCACCCTTTCACTACAAACCGCCATTGATATTCGACGAATATACCGCCTTGAAGAAGAATCCATCACAGATTCATTAACTGGCGCCTATAATCGACGGTACCTGGAACGCCGATTGGGTGAAGAGTTTTCACATGCCAGGCAGTTTAATTCTCCACTTTCCATTTTGATGATCGATGTGGATCATTTTAAAGAAATCAATGACAATGCCGGTCATTTTGTCGGAGATCAGGTGATCGCGCAACTTGCTAAAGTAATGCAGACTACCATCCGTGGATCGGATGTGTTGGTGAGATATGGTGGAGATGAGTTTATTGTCGTTGCATTAAATACGTCGGCTGAAGCTGCAGGCGCCTTTGCAAAAAAAATTGGAAAACACATCCATGCTCATCCACTGGTGGTTAATAGTGATAAAAATTCTGCCATCGAAATTGATGTGTCAGTTAGTATTGGGGTCGCCAGTCTTTCTGAAGAGATCAATGAAACGAGTCAAATAATTCAAAACGCAGATAAAGCCCTCTATTGCGCCAAAAAAGAAGGCCGTAACTGTACCGTAATCTATCCACACAATTGTGACTAATTGTTTGCCTAGAAAAAGGAGGATTCATGAAGAATGAATCCTCCTTTTTGCTAATCTTGTTTAATACCTGTTATTTAACTTCATCCAAGGAAATGCCAAGCGCCTTGGCGACCCCGGCGCCATAGGCGGGATCTGCTTTAAGGCAGTTGCCTATGTGGCGAACCTTGATCTCTTTAGGGGCATCTCCCATGGCGCGAGCCGTGTTTTCAAACAGCACTTGCTGCTGGGCTGGCTTCATTAAGCGGAAGAGTTTTCCGGGTTGGGTGTAGTAGTCGCTGTCATCTTCTCTGAAATTCCAATGGTCGGCGGCGCCCACCAGGTCCAGAGGCGGTTCGGCAAATTCGGGCTGTTCCCGCCACTCGCCGTAGCTGTTGGGTTCGTATCCGATGGTTGCGCCATAATTGCCATCCACGCGCATTTGTCCGTCGCGGTGGTAACTGTTGGTTTCTACGTGCGGTTTGTTGACCGGAATGGAATGATGGTTAACCCCAAGGCGATAGCGTTGGGCATCGCCGTATGAGAACAATCGGCCTTGAAGCATTTTGTCTGGCGAAAAACCGATGCCGGGCACAATGTTGGCGGGATTGAAAGCGGCTTGTTCCACATCCGCGAAATAGTTGTCAGGGTTGCGGTTCAATTCCATGACGCCAACTTCAATTAAAGGGAAGTCTTTCTTATACCAGACCTTGGTCAGATCAAAGGGATTGTAAGGCATGACGTCTGCCTGTTTTTCGGTCATCACCTGGATGAAAAGCTTCCAACGCGGAAAGTCTTTGCGGTCAATGGCTTCAAGCAAGTCTTGTTGATGGCTTTCGCGGTTCTTGCCCACCAGGGCTTCAGCTTCGGCATCGGTGAGGTTCTTGATGCCCTGCTGGCAGACCCAATGGAATTTGACCCAATGACGTTCGTTTTTGGCGTTATACATGCTGAAGGTGTGGCTGCCAAATCCGTGCATGTTTCGGTAGCTGGCGGGGATGCCGCGTTCGCTCATGGTAATGGTGACCTGGTGCAGCGCTTCAGGCAGGGAGGTCCAGAAATCCCAGTTATTTTTGGCGCTGCGCATGTTGGTATGCGGATCGCGTTTGACGGCATGGTTGAGGTCTGGGAATTTTAACGGGTCGCGCAGGAAGAAGACGGGGGTGTTGTTGCCGACCAGATCCCAGTTACCTTCTTCGGTGTAGAACTTGACTGCAAAGCCGCGGATGTCACGTTCGGCATCTGCCGCGCCGCGTTCTCCGGCGACGGTTGAAAAGCGCACAAACAGATCCGTTTTCTTGCCAATTGCAGAAAAGATCTTGGCTTTGGTGTAGCGGGTGATGTCGTGGGTGACGGTGAAGGTGCCGAAAGCCCCCGATCCTTTGGCGTGCATGCGCCGCTCCGGGATGACCTCGCGGTCAAAGTGGGCCAGTTTTTCGAGATACCAAACATCTTGTAGAAGCTGGGGTCCGCGCTTTCCGGCAGTCATTACATTTTGATTATCCGGAACAGGTGCTCCGGCGGCAGTGGTTAATTTCTTATCCTTTTTCATGGTGCATATCCTTTCTTAGTTGAACACAGTTCCTTATAGAGAATTATTATCAATAATTCCGAAATTTTTTATGCGCTCATTTTTGGCAGCTTTGGCAAACTCCATAAAACAAAACTTGTGATTGAGAAACCTGAAAATTATATTTCTCCTGTATTTCCTGGCCGATGGTGTTAAGAAAGCTTACATCATCTCCATCTAAGATTGCGCCGCATTTGTTGCAAATCAAGTGGGGGTGAGGGTATGGTTTATTGCCGTCATAATGACTGTCATTATGAAGATCAATTTCAAAAACCTGTCCGTCTTCTTTGAGAACCAGCAAAGTTTTATAGATGGTTGCCAGACTGATGGTTGGAAACTGAGCGCGTAGTTTTTCGTAAAGCTGGGCAGCGTTTGGGTGGCCTTCAGAAACCGCCATGATCCGCAGCAGGGCGAGACGATGCGAAGTCATGCGGCAGCCGCGGTCCTGCAGTTTTTTCAGCATCGATTGATAACGAATTTCTGGATCAAGTGTAGTATTGATAATCATTCTCCGTAGATAAACACTATCATTATTATAGCAATTTATTAAGGATTTGCAAGCGGAAAATGAAAAATATACCATTTCTTGATAACCAGGCAGTCATTGGATTCATGTAAAACCCTTGAC
Source organism: uncultured Anaerolinea sp. (assembly GCA_964597505.1). Lineage (GTDB taxonomy): Bacteria > Chloroflexota > Anaerolineae > Anaerolineales > Anaerolineaceae > UBA6107. The sequence continues at coordinate 154,796 of CAZQXI010000002.1, forward strand.
AATTATCCGCGGGATGATAATATATAGTCACGCTATATATAGTAAGACTGTATAAAGAAAGACGATATAGAAAGGTTGGTAGATGAATCTAAACAAACTGCTTCCACTTACTGAAACCACTTATTACATCCTGCTGGCATTGTTGGAACCCCTGCATGGATACGGCATCATCCTGCGGGTTAAGGCGCTCAGCGCCGAATCTGTGGATATCGCGCCGGGAACACTTTATGGGGCGCTTGAGAATTTGAGCAAACAAAACCTGATCAGCCTGGTTGCGGAAGATGCTGAAAAGCGGCGCAAGATTTATGCCCTGACAGACCTGGGCCGGCAGGTGTTGGAAATGGAATATTCAAGAATGAAAAAGCTGGTTGAACTCAGCCAGCCGTTATTAGGAGGAGCAATTCAATGACCGCACAAATATCACAGATCAAGTTTTTCTTTCGTTTCGAGAAAGAAGAGGCCTGGCTTGAAGCCATGTCCGCTTCTGGCTGGCACCTGATCAGCGCCAGTTATGGATTATATAAATTTCAAGATGGAAAGCCCGAAAAAAGGGTGTACAAGATCGACTGCCGCAATATCTCCAAACAAGCTGATCTTGTAGATTATGTTTCCCTTTTTACCGACAGCGGATGGACCAGCATATCCGCCAAGAAAAATATGGGCAACTACTATTTTTATTCTATGGCTGATCAACCTGGAAAGGATATTTTTTCAGATAAGGTTTCAAGAGCAGGACGATATCTTCGTTATGCTCAATTAACCGGGATGTCCTTGATCCCCATGATCCCAATTTATGTCTCCTTGTTTGCCACCGGTGCGTTGAAAATGGGAAGCTGGGGATATCTTACTCCGGGTTTATGGCAAATGACCGGCTCTGAATTTGTGACGCATTTTTTATTTGAAACGCCCTTTGTGTTGCTGAGAGCAGTCGGTTGGGTGCTGCCCCTGTTGGTTGTTTTTACCTGTTTGATCTTTGTTTACAGTTATTACCGCATTTACCGCAAGGAACTCGAAAAATAAAAGCGTGTCAAACGCGCCGCCTGGATTTCTACCGATTTGAGGGGTAAATCGGCAGGGCATCTCGTATAGGGTTACACAGAATGACCCCAGGCGGCGCGACTCAAATGGTTACGCCTTAATAAACGCCAATAGATCTTCATTCAACTTATTTTTGTGGGTTACAGCAATGCCATGCGGGGCGCCTGGATATACTTTTAGGATTGCCCCTTTGACCAGTTTCACCGAATGATGCGCTGCGGCATCAATGGGCACGATCTGGTCATCATCGCCATGGATGATCAAGGTAGGCACATTAATAATTTTTAAATCTTCAGTGAAGTCAGTTTCAGAAAAAGCCTTGATGCAATCGTATGTATTCTTGTGCCCGGCCTGCATTCCTTGCAGCCAGAATGAATCCATCATGCCCTGAGACACTTTCGCTCCATCCCTGTTGGCGCCAAAAAAAGGGCCGCTGGCGAGGTCTTTATATAATTGTGAACGGTCCGCAAGGGATTTTTCTCTGAGGCCGTCAAACACATCCAGGGGCAGGCCCAGGGGATTGGATTCCGTTTTGAGCATCAACGGGGGAACGGCAGAAATTAATGCCATTTTGGCGATTCGTTTCGTACCATGACGACCTACATAGCGGGTTATTTCTCCGCCTCCGGCAGAGAAACCGACAAGAACAGCCCGTTTTAAATCGAGCGTGTTCATCAGTTCAGCCAGATCATCTGCGTAGGTGTTCATATCATTCCCGCTCCAGGGTTGACTTGAGCGGCCGTGTCCGCGGCGGTCATGGGCGATGCAGCGATAGCCTTCAGAAGCGAGGAAGATCATTTGAGATTCCCAACTGTCCGAGTTTAGCGGCCAACCATGGCTGAACACAATGGGTTTTCCAACACCCCAATCTTTAAAATAGATACGTGTGCCGTCTCTTGTTGTGATGTAATGCATATTTTCTCTCCAATCAAATATTTCTTTGGCAGCCAGACAATTGGTTATCCTGTCTGGCTGCCAATTCAACCGATAAAAACTTCAGCCTTCCACCAATAATCGAAAAGTGGCACTAACTGAGATTTTGCATACGAAAATCCCAGTTAATCAAGTGGTTGAGGAACGCTCTGAAAACCCCTGACCGATGATTTCGATTATCCAAAAAGTAAACTAACTTCGAAACAATCACATAGATCATAGCGTTCATCGTAATGATCAATGGAGACAGGTCGTTTACCGCTTTTGCTGCCTGTAATTTAATAATGTCAGTGATAAGCAAGTTCCAACCACTTTTAACCTTTGGAAAAGCGGCTTCGGCAGGCGCTTTTCCATAATCGGTAACACGGTCAAGAAATGCATCACTGAAAGACATAATTTTTACTTTCACAGGTATTCTTCGGTATGTGTATTTTTTTTAAACTATTCAATTTCATTTTTAAAGCTAGGCCTTAGAAAAACTGCACTTTTATCGTATTGGAAAGGCACTATTTTTGTCCTTAAAAAAAACTCAAAAAAACATATCATTTTGTTATAAACAAAAACACCTCCATTATTGGAGGTGTGAACGTAAAAAGTTGATATTTTTGAAGTATTACCAAAGCGGATGAACTGTTGCGCGGATGCAGCGGTCGTAAATTTCACGAACTTTTTGCATGGTTTCGTTTGAAAGGGCAGGCAGATCAGCAGCGCTGAAGTTCTCATCTGCCTGGGAGGGGCGTTTGGCGCCCGGGATGGCGCAGGTGACTGCGTCAAACATCAGAATCCATCGCAGGGCAAATTGAACCAGACTCATGCCAGAGGGGCAGCTCTTTTTCAGCTCTTCCACGGCTTCAAGGCCTAGATTGTAGTCAACTCCTGAGAAGGTTTCACCGCGATCGAAGGCTTCACCATGCCGGTTAAAGGCGCGGTGGTCATCCGCAGAAAAATGGGTATCGGCCTTCATTTTGCCGGTCAACATGCCTGAGGCCAGCGGCACACGCGCCAGAATGCCCACCTTGCGTTTTAGCACCTGTTCAAAAAGCAATTCAGAGGGCCGCAGGCGGAACATGTTAAAAATGATCTGCACCGTCTGCACGTTTGGATATTCAATGGCCTTGAGGGCTTCTTCCACTTTTTCAACACTGACGCCATAATTGCGGATCTTGCCGGCTTTGGTGAGGTCGTCGAGTACGCCAAATACTTCAGGGCGGTAATACACTTCAGTTGGCGGACAGTGCAGCTGAAGCAGGTCAAGCGCGTCGGTGTTGAGATTCTTCAGGCTGCGCTCCACGAAGGCGGTCAGGTTGGCTCGGTTGTAGCCATCCGCGGTGTGCGGATCGAGACGCCGGCCAGCTTTGGTGGCAATATAAATGGTCTCGCGGGTTTCTTTCTTCAATTTGGCGAGCAGTCTTTCACTCAGACCGTCGCCGTAAACATCCGCAGTGTCAAAGAAATTAACGCCCAGTTCAATGGAACGATGGAGCGCGGCAAGCGATTCCGCTTCGTCGACTGGCCCCCAGGTGCCGCCGATTGCCCAGGCGCCAAAACTCAAAGTTGAGACTTTAAATCCGGTTCTTCCCAAATCACGATATTGCATAATTAACTCCTTGTCATCCTATAAGCTAATAATGCCATAATCCGTATTGGGGCGGTTGGTCTATTTGTGTGATTGAAGAACTTTGAATTAAACACTTTCAAGCCACTGCATGGCTTCGTCAAGATCAGAAAAGAACATTGCATTTATTCCCTGGGCTTTGTAATCTTTAACGGTTTTCTCCAAGTTAAGCTGGGAAATAACATGTTTTGGTTGAACGATTGCCCAATGTTTCCAGCCGGCTTTTACCGTTCGAGGAAACCAAAATTCCGCACCCCATTTGAACTCGTCTTTACTGGCGCCAATTGTATATCGGTCATCAGATAGCCATTTTTGCGCGCCTTTTTCTTCTAATGTTTGAGAACCTAACAGCATCATGCTGCGGAATTCTTCAGGCTGCCACGATCCATTGACGGGATGGGTTTGATGATGGATTATTTTGCTTTCTGGGTGATACCACAGCGTGGCAGAGGGACTATCGTAAACAATCTCGACACTCATTCATAACTCCTTGTGTGTGAATACCAATAAGAAGTACACAAAAAGCAACAATAATCATATTGTTACATTTATTCTATCCGAGGTCAATCACTAATTTCAACCCTTTAAATAGGATAAGCTTCTACAATAACGGTTGTAGAAGCTTAATGTTGATAACTATTGAGTCGATTATCGTTTTTTATTGCAAGTATCCCAACCATTTGCTTTGATAATCCAGCATGGCGTTTAGCATTTCTTCCACACCTTCATATTGGCTGACGTTTGGATCCACCAGAAGCGCTTGAAGTGCCAGATCTTTGGATTTTTTGAGAATGGCTTCAGCGGTCAGATCGTGGACGGCCACCTGGTTCATCAGCAAGCCGGCAAAACCCTTTGGCAGGTGCCCCATTGAGATGCCGTGAACACCGTTCTTGTCGATGGTTGCGGGTACTTCCACCACGATCCATTCGGGCAGGTCGGCGATCAATCCGTTGTTGGGAAGGTTTACGGCTTCTTCGAAATAACCGGAGTCGGTGATGATGCCTTCCATGATGGGAACCACACGCTCCTTGAGTTTTAGTTCAATATGCGGTTCGATGGTTGAGAGGAAATCTTTGTAAAAACGATAAAAATCGAGAATGCCCTTGTGATCCACGACATCATAGGCCCACTGGATGTATTCACCGAAGTGGCTGTCACTGGTGATGGGGAAAAGGTGGAATTTCTCGAGAATGACCTTAAAGAGACGGTGTTCAGACCAGGCTTCAGTCTCAAGCTGCATGAGTTCTTCGATGGCTTCAGGGACGGCGCCGGTTTCTTTGGCGTATTTGTAGACAGCTTCCATCTTGGGCATGTTCTCGAAGAGATAGGGGGCTTTCGCCAGAATGTCAGGGTAGGCATCGGCACCGCTATCTTTGTATTTGGCAGAAAGCACCACGCTGAAGTGATTCAAGCCTGCGGCTTTAAGATCCATGGCTTCGTAAGGCACCCCCAGAACAGGCGGCAGGAATTTGGGCAATGAAGCGATCTCATGGCAGAGGCCGATGAACTTCAGATCAGGGAAAGCCCGATGAACCGTGGTGCAGATGCGGCTCATGGGGTTGGAGTAGTTGAAGATGGTGGCCTGGGGACAGATCTTTTGGGCATCCGCACAGATCTCGAGGATCGGGGGAATGATGCGCATGGCGTGGAACAATCCGCCGGGGCCGCCGTTTTCGCCGTAGACCTGTTTGACACCAAACTGCTGCGGGATGCGCCAATCTTCTTCCCAAAGTTTAAAGCGGTCGCCCACTTCGATGGAGATGATCAAAAAGTCCGCGCCGGCAAAAGCTTCGGCCCGGTTGGTGGTGGAGGTGATGGTAAATGACAGTTTGTGTTCTTTTACAAACTGGGCAGCAGTCTCTTGCACTTTTGCCAGGGTGACGGGATTGATATCATGCAAAACGATGGTGCTGCCCTGCAACACCTGGCTCTGCAAAATGTCGCCGATGGTTCCATAACCGAACTGGGCGCTGCCGGCCCCGATCAATACAATGCGTTTTGTCATGAGACACTCCTGATCAAATGAAAATATCAATTTGCTACAGCCTGTTTCTATTAAACCACGATTTATGAAAGCAGCTTATGAAAATAACAGGGTTTTGGTGTGAATGGATATAATAATCTCATGTCGGTTAAAAAAATTAATGCAATCATTCGCCTTTTTCGTCCCGACCTGTCATTGGCTGCGGGCATCTGTGTGGTGGCCGGTCAAATATTGGCGATTGGCAGATTCCCACCCATTCTTACCGCAGCGGCCGGATTTCTGACAGCCTTCTTCATTTCGGCGGCAGCCATCATCCTTAATGATTATTTTGATTACGAAGTGGACCTGGTCAACGCACCTGAAAGACCACTGCCTTCAGGGTTGGTCAGCAAACGTGAAGCACTCTGGTTGACCGCAATCACTTCACTGCTCGGATTGGCGTGTGCATTATATTTTGGGCTTATTGTTTTCGGTTTGGCGATTGTGCTGTGGGTGATCGGAGTTTTGTATAACTGGCGTTTTAAACAATCAGGGCTGCCGGGCAACCTGATGGTGTGCCTCTCGGTGGCGAGCACCTTCTTGTTGGGCGGCATTTCTGCCGGGGATTTCTGGAACGGGATAATCTGGGTATTTGCCGGCATGGCCTTCTTCATTGACCTTGGCGAAGAAATCGCTGGGGATGCCATGGACATGGAAGGCGACCGCAAACGCGGGTCACGATCCGTGGCTTTGTTAAAGGGTAAACGATTTGCCACCACCATCAGCGTGATCTGTTGGGGGATCGTCATCCTGCTCGGTTTGGTTCCGCTGATTACGGGCTGGTTTGGATGGAGCTACCTGCTTTTCATCGGCATCACCGATCTGCTGCTGATCTTTTTCTCTTACAGGCTGTTGAGATCAAATACGCCAGGTGAAGGACGCAATGCCATGCGCGGCGTATATATCGGTGCGACGCTGGCCGTGGTGGCTTTTATGCTGGGACAGTTGATCAAATAGGTTGATTTTTATAATGGGTTTGTGAAAAGAGCAAGAATCGGAATTCTACAAGCAGAATTCCGATTTTTTTACTAGTATGGTCATCGGTTAGAGCAAATCCCCGATTACTTTCAGAAATCGGGGATTGATTTTCTTTTATTTTGACCAGATGCCGGTGCATTCGGGCAGGGTGATACCGCGAGAATCGCTGACAATCTTTTCAAGCATGGCATCTCCGAAGAAGAATCTGGAGAGCTCACGAGCAATCTCGATATTCTCGAAGCGGTAATCGGTGCGCACCCAGGTGCGGGTAAAGCCGTGGGATTCAAGATAAGCGTAATACTCGACCAGGTGATCAGGAGCATTGGGGTGTTCAAAGCCGGTGCCCAGCGTTTCGATCAGGATGATCTTTCCGCCGGGGATGAGGACACGGTCCATCTCAGTCAGCACCTTATCAATCTCGGCTTGCCAACACTGGGGGTGATCCACCACCACATAACATACACTCCAACCTGAAAGGATCACGTCGGCGGAATGATCTGCGGCGGGCACCTGGCGGTGGTCCGCGGTCTGGATTTGCCAGTTGCTCAATCCGCTGTTGGTGAGTTTTTGGGCGGCCAGGTCGAGCATGTGCGGTGAAATATCGTATGCTTTGATGGATTGGACGAGCGGAGCGATTTGGGTGGTCAAACGGCCTGTGCCGGCGCCGAATTCCACCACCCTTTTATGATAGAAAGAGGTTATTTTCAGCAGGGCGGGCAGCAGGTTGCCCTGATAATCTTCCCTTGAAACCAGGGCTTCATATTGTTCGGCTTGACTTCGGTAAATCTCGGGATGATCAGGCATGGTTTAAATCCGATAAAAAAAGGTCTTACCTGCCAATAACTTCAAGCATTTCAACCCTGGCTGCCGGGGTGGCCAATTGAACCAGGTCGCAAATATCAAGTAAGTGTCTTTCTACTTCTTCATCGGAGATGCCGTCAGGTGCGTAGACTGTAAAGAGCACATTCTTGGTCTCAGGGGTAATTTGAGTGCGCAGGTCAGGTCCATAAATGATTGCGGATAAAATTCCCTGGTCATCAGTGATATAGAGGTCCCCTTTTTTCAACTGCTGGTCTTCGCCGCGCATCACTATGTAGTGTTCTTCGCCGTTGGATACATTGAGTGAAATAGCCCCTTCAACCCGATCAAGGTCGTGGCCGGCGGTCAATAATCCGTTTTTGAGTTCAGCAATGAACATGGATTCCACCAGGCTGGCCACACTGGGGACGGGTTTGTTTTTATAAATGATGGATTTTAGCTGTCCCAGAACATGATATGTTTTATCAAAACGTTTGTAATAAGCCGTATAAGCGGGCAGCGGACGTGTGTTTTCCAAAATTCTAGGTTCCTTGTCTGCAAAACGCAAACGCAGTTCAGATTCCAGCTCTTGTTTACAGGCTTCAAGTGCGGGGTGGGCAGCCAGGTTTTCTACATCGCGCATTATCATAATGCCGATATGCGCGGATGGATAAGTCGTCAGAAAGTTTTCTATTACATTGATCATATTCTTCTCGCTTGTTGGTTTATAGCTTCTTCTGCAGTATTAACCCGTCTTCACCGCCCTCGTAATAACTCTTCCAGACATCGATCTGCTGATATCCGCGGCCGAAATAGAGGGTCTGGGCGCTGAGATTCGAGCGGCGAACGGTCAACTTGACGACAGGCATACCCATCTCTTGTTCGCATTGATCGAGCAAGGCAGAGGCAATACCCATGCGCTGGTATTGGGGCAGAACACCAAGGGTGGTGATCCAGCCCACGTTTTCAAAGCGGTGGGCATCCCCTCCCACGAAACCAACCATTTTATCGCCAACTTCCGCTTTGATCTTGACCAGGTTCGGCATGATCAATACGGCAATTAATTCCAACATGGGCCAGGCATCCAGCGGAAAGCAGGCTTTTTCGATGGCTCGAAGCGGGTTCAGGTCACTGAGACCAGCGGGTTTGAGTTGATAAAGCGGAGTCATTGTCATGTGTGGATAAAACTGTGGGTTGAGTGAAAGCCACCCAACCCACAGAACCTATGGATTAATGTGAGGGCCTTATTTTGCTTTGCCCTTGTTGACAAAATCACTGATCAAACTGGTGAATTCCATCGGGAAGATGTATTTTGTGGATGGACTGGCAGCCATGCTCTTCAAGGTTTCGAAGTACTGCAAGGTCATGGTTTGCTGATCAATATCCTTGGCAGCGGCATAAATGGCTTCAAGCGCCTTTTGGTAGCCTTCTGCACGAAGCAGTTGGGCTTGTTTTTCACCTTCAGCGCGCAAGATGGCGGCCTGTTTCTCGCCTTCCGCTTTCAAGATGTTGGATTGTTTATCGCCCTGAGCCACGTTAATGGCGGCTTCACGGGTACCTGTGGATTCTGTGACCACGGCGCGGCGGGTACGTTCTGCCGTCAATTGGCGGTTCATTGAATCCTGCACGTCCCTCGGAGGAACGATTTCGCGAATTTCAACATTGGTGACTTTAACACCCCAGCGCTCGGTGACTTCATCCAAACGGGCGCGGAGGGCGGTGTTGATCTTCTCGCGTTCTGAAAGCACACCATCCAGCAGGATGCCGCCGATGACGGAACGCAGGGTGGTGGTGGCGATACCCTGGGCAGCCAGTTCAAAGTTCTGAACCTGAAGCACGGATTGCACAGGATCGAAGACCTTGTAGTACCACAGGAAGTCGATCGAGATGGGGGCGTTGTCTTGGGTAATGGAAGTCTGCGCAGGAATTTCGCGCACCTGTTCACGCAAGTCAACCATCACGGGGCGATCCACAAACGGGATCAGCAGGATCAGGCCAGGGCCTTTGGGTCCGATGCAGCGGCCCAGGCGGAAGACCACGATCCGTTTGTATTCCGGGACGATCTTGATGGCCGAGATCAAAAAAACGATCACGACAAAGGCAATTGCGCCGACCAGACAAATCAAAGTTATATTTGCACTACTCATTCCAATCCTCCTTCAAGGGATTAATTCATTAAAACTAGACAGATTCAACCAACAAGACCAATCCGTCACGTTTGATCACTTTTACTTGTGAGCCGCTCTTGATCTTTTTGTCACTTCTAGCGGACCAATCTTCACCGCCGACGTAGACTGTTCCTTCCATGGCAATATCCGTGCGTGCTTCGCCAATCATGCCAATGAGGCGTGACAGATCCTGGTTGGGACGGGCTTTCATGGCATCGATCGTTTTGCGGCCAATGAACCAGAGGAAGACTGTCGCGATAATGCTCACCAGGCTGGCCAAAAATGGATTGATGGCGAGTCCACCGGATTCCAGTTTGAAGAGGAAGATCGAGCCAACGATGAGAGAAAGGATGGCCGGGATCAACCAGTACCATTGTTTGGATTTGCGAAGGGCCAGCATGAACGGCACGACCCCCACCACCAACAGAATCAACGCCCAGGTGTTGATGGGAAGGTTGTAAATGGAATAACCTGCCAAAAACATGGCCAGCAGGGTTCCAATTTCAAGAAGACCGGTACCCGGAGTCAGGAGTGCTAAAACCCCCAAAACAAAACCCACAACGAGTACCAGGTAGGCAACATTGGGGTCCAAGAAGATGTTCATTTTTTCCTTTCTTTGTCACCACATTTGGAGACAATGTGATTATACACCAGGCAAAATATGAAATTCATTAGAAGATTGCATAATTCATGTAAAATTGGAGGATGGCTACCTGGATCACACATCTGCGGATCGCTGAAAACCTTTTGCAACAAATCCCCGAACTGGATGAAGTTTCATTTTTATACGGAAACCTGGCGCCTGACTCGGGTTTGCCTAATGAAGACTGGACTCAGTTTGAACCTCCCAGAAAAATTACCCATTATCTGGATGAAGCCAGTCATGTTTTTCTCGACCTGACTTTTTACAATGATTATTTGGGTGGTTTGGAAAAAGTTGATCATAAATTCAGCTACAGTCTTAGGTTGGGATACTACATCCATTTATTGACTGATCAATTCTGGTGGAGAAAAATTATCAGCACCACTGAAACAAGTAATCAAAATTTATTCGCAACAAAAACAAGGGGAGAAGCTTTTGATTTAGTAAAGACTGATTGGTATGACCTGGATCATAGATATCTTCGAGATCACCCCGGTTTTGCGGTTTGGATTAAGTTTTTTGAATCTGAGATCCCTCAAATTCCACTGCCGTTTATGCCGCAAAAAGCGTTTGAAATACAAATGAACTATATCAAAGAGTATTACGCTACTCCTGACCCTGACCGGGTGCTTGACCGGGTCTATCCATATCTCAATATGAAAACACTGGATCGGTTCATTGATGAGACATCTGCTGTGATTGCCAAGCTGCTAAAAATGCTTTTGTCTGACCCCAATCTGATTATCGGCAATTCGTCCTTGGCTTTACTTTCAAGCGCAGAGACTTGTGCTTATGAACCGCCACTTGGAGACATTAATGAATAACATTGAAGAATTGTTACACAATGTGAAAGCTGAAAAAATTCTCGATATAGCCACAGGCAGGGGCGACTTTTTACTGCTGCTGCAAGAGAACCTGGGTGCCTTCGGTACAGGTATCGGTGTGGACGTAAAATCCTCTGAAGATTGGGAGTCAGACAAGTTTTCGGAGCAGCCTATCACCTTCATGCAGATGGATGCTTCGAAACTTGATTTTGGAGACGCTTCTTTCGACCTGGTCTCGATTTCCAATTCGCTGCACCATCTGCCGGACCCCTGCCAGACCCTGGCTGAAATGGTGCGGGTGCTCAAACCTGGCGGACATTTTATCTTGTATGAAATGTACACCGATAATCAGACACCTGAACAGCAGACACATACCCTGCTGCATCAATGGTGGGGCAAAATTGATACCGCCGCAGGCATCTGCCACCGCTCGCCCTACACGCGCGATGAACTTATCAAGCTGATCGAGTGTTCAGAATTGGGCCATTGGCAGATACTGGATGATGTTGACCTTTCGGGCGACGCGTTTGATCCTGAAACCTTCGCCATTTTGGATAAGAATATTGACAATTACCTGGCAAAGACCAAAAATGCTGACCTTATAAATGAAGGTGTCAGTTTACGGCTGCGACTTCAAACCATCGGTTTTCAATCTGCCACGGAGCTTTTTGCGTTGGGCGAAAAAACGGGTGGTTGAATCTCAAGTCGGAATGCAGTATAAAAACCTTGTTGATTTTTAGTGAGTTGGTGAAAGGGTAAGATTATGACTACTGAAGTGATCTGGTATGGACATGCGGCCATTGGCATCAAAACCGCAGGTAAATTTATTCTGGTGGACCCGTATTTCACTGGCAATCCGCAGGCCAGTACCAAGGCGGAGGAACTGTCGCCGGATTATATTCTGGTGACCCATGGACACGGCGACCACCTGGGCGACACGCTGACGATTGCCAAGCGCACCGGCGCCACGGTGATCAGCAATACTGAAATTTCTCAATGGCTTGGGAAAAAGGATATTAAAACTCACGGGCAGCAGGTGATGGGCGGGTTTCAACATCCCTTTGGCTATCTGAAGCTGACCCTGGCGCTGCATGGATCCGTTCTGCCGGACGGTGCGTTTGGCGGAAACCCGGTTGGGCTGCTGCTGACCACCACGGACAACAAGAAAATCTACCTGGCCGGCGATACCGGTTTGTTTGGTGACATGAAACTGATCGGCGAAGAAGGCATTGACCTGGCCATGTTGCCGATCGGCGGTAACTATACAATGGACCCGGATGACGCCTTGCGGGCGGTGAAGATGATCAACCCAAAACTGGTGGTGCCGATCCACTTTAATACCTTTGATGTGATCAAACAGGATCCGAATTTGTGGGCGGAGCGGGTGAAGGCTGAAACCAGGTCAGAGGTGCGAGTACTGAAACCGGGTGAAAGCATCACCCTTTAATTCCACAAACTTACAATATCGTTACTCTGGCATTATTCATGCAACTAACACTACGCTAATAATTATCGCGGAGGTAGTTGCATGAATACATTCCTGGAATTGTTGATCACCGTTGGCCGCTTTGCGGTCGGATTGTGGCCTTTAATGTTCCTGGCCGTCTTGTTTGGTGTCGTGAAACGTAGGAAAGGCTTTGGCGCCGTCCTTCGCACTTCTGTGAATGCACTCATGCTGGCCTGGGCTTTCTTTGCCTTATTGAACCTGGCCTTCTATTTCTTCAAATTGGACACCTTCCATCTGCTGCCCATTGAAGTCAATATGAAGTATTTCCTGAGCGTGGGGTTGATCCTGCTGCCGTTCGAAGTTGCAATTGTGCTCGAACAGCGTCACAAGCGGATCAATGCCGAGACGCTCGAGGAGCTTAAAGCACTCTCTCCCTCTGATTTTGAAAAACTGGTAGCCGAGACTTACCGCGCCCAGGGACACAAAGTTGAGATCGTTGGCGCCACCGGCGACCACGGCATTGATCTTGTCGTCAAAACCCGCAAGGGTGAAACCTGGATCGTGCAATGCAAGAAATACCGCGGCAAAGTGGGCGAACCCGTGATCCGCGATTTCTACGGCGCGCTGCGCGCTTCTGATGCGGATGCCGGCGCCGTGATCACCACCGGTTTGATCACCACCCAGGCACGCTTATGGGCTGAAGGCAAGCCGATCTTTTTGTATGACGGCGATGAATTCTTGGATGTGATGAAGACCACCCATATCCGCAAGTCGCTGCCTGTTCAGGCGATCAAAAAAGCTGCACCTGCACCAGCGCCTGTGGCTGCGCCGATCAACATGCCCATGATGCAAACCGCTTATGCCTCTGCCACCATTGCCTCTGCTCCGGTGATCGTCCCCGCATATGACTATACCCCCGCCAAGGAAGTTGCTGCCCCCGAACCCGTAACGGCTTATGTGGCTTCCCCGGCGGTTTCAATGGATATCCCCGAGGCTTATGATGAGTACCCTCCCCAGGACAAGCGTCCGTTCATGAACATGGATACAGCACCGATTTGCCCGGCCTGCGGTGTGCCCATGCTGCTGCATTCCGAGAAGCGCTTCCTCTTCAAACCCAAAGAGGAATACATCTGCCAGAATGCTCCTTCATGCCCTGAAACAATGCCTCTGGATTAAGTTGTGAATTTACTCAGACCCCCGCAGTTTTCAAACTGCGGGGGTCTGACTTTTATACCCAAGAAACCGGGGATTTTATAAAATCCCCGGTTTAAAAAGGTTAAGAACAACCTTGAAAAGGTTGATATTATCCATTTCTAAAAAGGCTGTGGATGAACTTTCCGCGGGGGGTGTCGTGAAAGTGGATGTAGCCGTTGAATTCATAAGAGTATCCACGTTTGGAAGCTTTGCGACGGGCTTCAGCAGGGAAGAGGTAGGCAGTGACGGATTCAGCAAAATCTTCCTTGGCGGTAAAGTTTTTATCCACACCGCAGGGGGCGGGGGGGGAGCCCACGTGATACCAGAATTGTTTTCGTTCACGGTATCTTTGATGCAGCCAGAGGAAGTGAAATCCGCTGTGAGTTTCACGGCGCAGCAGGTCAGAGATCAGCCAGTTGTTGGCGGCATCCCAGGCGTGGGCTAGCTCGTGAACGACCGTCCACTCGGTGATGTATTTTGGGTTCAGCCGCACCAACCCCTTGCTGGTCAATCCGAGTTCCTTGATGTCTTCATATACATAGCGCACCGCGCCGACCCAGTCGAAGGGCAAAACGGGCGGCACATAGGCTTGCTGCAGCCGGAAGATGGCGCTGCACAGGATCTCATCAGCAGCCATGGTCCTTTGCCCCTCAATTTTGAGTTGAGCGTAAAAATCATACTTCTTTTCAAGCTCTGGGAACGTATTCATAGTGTTAATTATACAATTTTGCCTGCCAGTTGCAATCTTGATAGGTTTTGCGAGGTTTGCCTGATTAAGATAGCAGTGTTACTTAAGTGGAGAGTGCATGACCAATTCGTCCCAACAAAAATTCTACGAACTCAGCCTGGATGACAGGTTAATTCAACTTAGCCGTGAAAGCGGTGTACCGCTGGATGAAGTGAAAGTATTAAGCGGCGCTGGCGGGTTGAACGCAGATCAAGCGGACCACATGGTCGAAAACGCAGTGGGCGTGTTTGGCATGCCTTTGGGCATTGCCCGCAACTTTTTAGTCAACGGACGTGAAATTCTGGTGCCCATGGCTGTGGAGGAACCTTCGGTCATTGCCGGGGCTTCATTCATGGCGAAACTGGTTCATCAAGGCGGCGGATTCACGGCGAAAGCTTCCGCGCCGGAGATGATCGGACAGCTTCAGGTGCTGGACGTTGCAAACCTGGAAGCCGCGCGCCAGCAATTGGAAGCGCACCGCGCTGAACTGTTGGACCTGGCCAGTACTGTTGACCCGGTGCTGGTACGGTATGGCGGCGGGGCGCGTGATCTACAAATCAGACTTATCGAACAATCGGCCATCGGTCCATTTTTGGTGGTGCATTTGATCCTGGATGTGCGGGACGCGATGGGCGCCAATGCCATCAATACCGCGCTGGAGCGCATCGCTCCGCGGGTGGCGGAGATCAGCGGCGGTAGGGTGCATTTACGCATCCTTTCGAACCTGGCTGACCGCCGGTTGGCACGCGCTACCTGCACCATCCCACTGCAGGCGCTGGCCTTCGAAGGCTACTCCGCGGAAAAAGTTCGTGACGGCATTCTCGAAGCCTGGGCCTTTGCCGAGGCGGATCCCTACCGCGCGGCCACCCACAACAAGGGCATCATGAACGGCGTGGATGCCGTGGTGCTGGCCACCGGCAACGACTGGCGCGCCGTTGAAGCCGGGGCGCATGCCTACGCTGCTCGCAGCGGACGCTATACCAGCCTCTCGACCTGGTCTAAAGATGCCCTGGGCAACCTGTGTGGGCTGCTTGAAATGCCCATGGCCGTTGGCATTGTAGGCGGCGCCACGCGTGTGCATCCTGCGGCCCAGGCCGGACTTAAGTTAATGAAGGTTACCAGCGGCGCCGAACTGGCGGAGATCATTGTCTCGGTCGGTCTGGCGCAAAATCTGGCGGCGCTGCGTGCACTGGCCACCGAGGGCATCCAACGCGGACACATGAGCCTGCATGCCAGGCAAATCGCTGCGGCGGCTGGCGCCCAGGGCGATCAAATTGAAAAATTGGCACAGCAATTGGTGCTTGAAAAGACCATCCGTGCAGAGCGCGCGGAGGAAATTCTCAAAGAGTGGAGAAAATAAGCTCATGACTGAAAACTCATCTGCGCATGCTTCGCATGGAGATCAACTTTTATTACGCACAGACCGCAAGACCGGCATTGTCGGCTACGGCGCTTACGTTCCGCGATACCGGCTGCCGGGGACGGAAGTCGCTCGCGTCTGGACGGGTGGCGGCAGCGGCACGGTCAAGGAAAAGTCCGTGGCCGGGCTGGACGAAGATGTGATCACCATGTCCATTGAGGCGGCGCGCAATGCCATGCTGCGGGCGGGGATTGATGCCTGCCAGCTGCGGGCGGTGTGGGTGGGTTCAGAATCCCATCCTTACGCGGTGAAACCTTCGGGCACGATTGTGGCTGAGGCTATCGGCGCGTCGCACAACATCCAGTCAGGCGACTGGGAATTCGCCTGCAAGGCCGGCTCTGAGGCGATGGTGGCCGCCACTGCACTGGTGGGGTCCGGCATGGGCAAATATGCATTAGCCATCGGCATGGATACTGCGCAGGGGAAACCCGGCGATGCCCTGGAATACACGGCCTCCAGCGGCGGAGCGGCTTATGTGATCGGCCCCGCAGATGAATCCGTGGCAAAGATCGAAGCCTCCTATTCTTATGTTTCAGACACACCTGATTTCTGGCGGCGGCCTGAGCAGAAGTATCCAGAGCACGGACAGCGTTTTACCGGCGAACCGGCTTATTTCAAACACATTGAGACTGCGGCGCGCACCATGCTTGAACAGATGGGCAGGGGACCTGCAGATTACACTTATGCGGTTTTTCATCAGCCCAATCCCAAATTCCCGATGAAAGCCGGGGCAGACCTGGGGTTCACCCCCGAACAGCTCAAGCCCGGTCTGCTGGCTCCGGTGATCGGCAACACCTATGCGGGCGCCTCCCTGATCGGATTGACTGCCGTGCTGGATATTGCCAAACCGGGCGATAGGATTTTGATGGTCTCTTACGGATCCGGTGCAGGGTCGGATGCCTTCTCGCTCGAGGTGACTGAGAAGATCGCCGAACGCCGCTCGTTGGCACCCTCCACCGCGGACTATATCGCCAGGCGCACGCAGATCGATTATGCCGTCTACACGCGCTTCCGCGACAAGATCAACATGGGTTAGGCCAAAGATGAATTCAGACGTGGTTATTGCAGGGATCGGTCAGATCCCGGTTGGAGAGCATTACGAGTTGAGTTTGCGCCAGATGGGCGTAAGCGCACTGCGTGCCGCTATTAAAGACAGCGGCGGGTTGAAACCGCAGGCGCTGTATATTGGCAACATGCTGGCCTCGATGGTGTCGCACCAGGCCAATTTAGGCGCGCTGTTTACCGATTACGCCGACCTGGGCGGGATCGAGTCTTTTACCACCGAAGCCTCCGGCGCATCAGGTGCTGCGGCGCTGCGGTTGGGATACCTGGCCATCCTCTCAGGATATGTGGATACGGTGGCTGTGCTGGGCGTCGAAAAGTGGACCGACATGGCGCACAGTGAAGCAGAGACGGCGGCGGCCATGGGGCTGGATTTCGATTACGAATTCATGCAGGGCATGAGTGAAACCGGCCAGGCTGGCCTGCTGATGCAGCGCTATTTATATGAACATCATTTGCCCACGGATGCACTGGGCGGTTTTGCCGTGCAGGCGCATGCCAACGGTGCCAACAACCCTAACGCCTTTTTCAGAAAGGCCATTTCACTTGAAACTTACAGCAAATCAGGGTTGACCAACCCGCCGCTGAACCTGTTTGATGCCGCTCCATATGCAGACGGCGCTGCTGCGGTGATCTTGACCCGGCGCGACCTGCTGCCCAAGGACCATCCGCAGCCGGTGGTGCGCATGCTGGGGTCAGCCATCGCCACGGATACACTGGCGCTGCACGACCGCAAGGATCCGCTTGAATTCATTGCCTCCAGGGAAGCAGTGCAAAATGCTTGCGCCCAGGCGGGCATCATGCCGATCTATACTGACGTTCTCGAATTGGACGATTCCTATTCCATTTATGCTGCCTTGACGCTGGAAGCCTGTGGCTACGCAGACCCTGGCGACGCTCCGCGCATGGCGCGTGAAGGAATCCTCGCGCCGACTGCCAAGCTGCCCGCCATGACCATGGGCGGATGCAAGGCGCGCGGCAACGCCATCGGCGCCAAGGGTGTCTACCAGGCGATCGAAGCTGCCATGCAGCTGCGCGGATTGTGCGGCCCCAACCAGGTGCCCGACGCGCGGCTGGCCGTGACCCTGGCCCTCGGCGGACCAGCCTCCACGGCGGTGGCACATGTGTTTGATCGGCTGGAATTCTGAGAGTTGACCCCTCTCGCCTCTTCGAGGCTCGGGGGCGCTAAGATCGCGGAATTGAAAGTAGAGAGTTGTTATACGAGAATCGAGAACAGAGAATAGAGAATCGTAAAAGCGATGGTTTGGACAGTTCTCGGTTCTCTATTCTCTGTTGACCCTCCAGGGGGGCAACTTGATAGTATTTGATAGCGTAAGGCGCATAAGATTGACCTAAAGTAACACATTGAACAAAGACGGAGACGAAAATGGAAGTTCCACGCAACTGGCGTTTAAAACAACAAAGATATGCCCTGATGGGCGAAGTTTGTCCGCACTGTGAAGCCAAGATCTTTCCTCCGCGGGACGTATGCCCCGAATGCGGCGGTGAAGCCAAGACCCAATTCGCTTTCAGCGGCAAGGGCAAGATTTATTCGTACACTGTGATGCGCGACGCCCCAGCCGGTTTTGAACACAATGCCCCCTATACCGTGGCAGTGGTGGCCCTCGAAGAAGGCCCCATGGTGACGGCGCAGTTGACCGATTTGGGTGAGGAACCCGTGGCCATCGGCATGCCGGTGGAAATGGTGACCCGCAAGATCCGCGAAGACGGCGAACGCAAAGGGATGATCGTGTACGGGTATAAGTTTAGGCCGGTGATGGCTGCGTAGTGCAGTAATCAGTAATGAGTAATGAGGAATATGGAAGTGCCTGTCCGATGGACGGGTACTTTTTTTATTGGGAAGTATAATTAATGGTGTGGGGGAAAAAGTCTCCATAAATAATTAGTGGGTTTTACCAGAAAGCCACAAAACGAAGCGAACCTACATTACTTACAATTTTTGATATTGGTTAATATTGCTTAAATTATGAATAAAAATAAGAGGGACGATTGTGAAAAGAATAATCTTACTGCTTTCTGTATTAGTACTCGGCTTCTCATTTGTAGGATGTAGTAGCAAAGAAGACATTGTTAAAATCAATTTACCTATTTCATCAAGTGATCTGAAGGATGCAAACTATCAGGATGTTGTAACTGAATTCAAAAATGCCGGTTTCACGAACATCCAAACCGAAGCTATAGATGACTTAATCTTTGGTTTGTTTACAAAAGACGGAGAAATTGAAGAGGTATCTGTTGATGGGTATACTACCTTTTCGACAGACAGCAGATATCCAGCAGATATTGAAATAAAAGTTTCATACCATACATTCCCGGCGGATAAAGATGGGCAAGCTACTGAATCACCAACGCCTGAATCTATAGTGGAAGCTGAACCAACTGAGAAAGCTCAACCCACTGAAGTAACTCAATCTTCTGCAGAGGAAGAAATCATTACTGTAGATAACAATGAGGAATTCGCTGCAATTCTGATGGCTAAAGAACCAGGCGATCAAATAATCCATGATTTTGCTGAGAAGTATGCAGGTCGGATTATTGCATTTGACGGAAACATAGCATATATGGTTCAAAATGGAGATTACTCCACAAGATACGACTTCTTAATTTTGCCGTGGGACTATAGTGAAACTTCATTTTCTGGACCTAATTTCAAATTTGAAGATGTGAATGTTGTTTACGATTTAAATCTGATTGGTGACAACATTCCGGATACTATTGGAATTGGAGATAACCTACACTTTGTGGCAAAAATAATTGAATATAACGAAATTCAAGAATTGTTCTATCTCGATCCGATTTCTACTACAGTAAGATAGCGAAAATCAAATGGAAAGGGATTGATAGAGACAGTAACATTAATGAGATTGAATAATTAAAAGAAAAGAATTAATATCGCCATTCTAGACTGTATGATGGTTCGCTTTTGAAACCGTCTCTTTCATACAGAAACAAACACCCAAAAATTGGTAAATAGGATTGGCGTATATAAGTTTAGGCCGGTGATGGCTGCGTAGAGCAGTAATTAGTAATGAGTAATCAGGAAGTGCCTGTCCGATAAGGACGGGCACTTTTTTGTTGCGTTTATGAATAGGATGGATATAATTAATTGTGTTAGGGGGAAACATAAAAAATTTCTTTCAGTGTTTAAATGATGGATTAATTTCAGCTAATCAGGTTTCGTGAAAGTAATACGTTTTTATCAGAGAGGTCAAGAGCGTGAAAATTGAAAATGATTTTGCCGAGCTTTTGAAACAAAAACTGGAAGAAGCTGTAAAACAACGCGGCAAGGTAAATATACTAATTGCAGGTAAAACGGGCGTTGGTAAAAGTACGCTAATCAATGCAGTATTTCAAGGTAATTTAGCGGAAACTGGGGATGGGCGTCCTGTTACCAAGACAACTAGAGAAATCAATAAAGATGGCGTTCCACTCAGTATATTCGATACTCGCGGTCTGGAAATTAGCGAGTACAAAAATACCGTTCAGGACCTTGAAAAACTAATTCAGGATAAGAGAAAAAGCGTAGATCCTAACCAGCATATTCACATCGCTTGGGTATGCGTGATGGAAGACTCTCGTCGTATTGAGGATGCTGAAATAAAACTTGTAGAAATGCTGGATAAATATATCCCAGTTGTCGGAGTGATTACCAAAAGCGTGTCGGACAATGGATTTCGGCAAACAGTCCAAGACCTTTTACCGCAAGCGAGAAATGTTACCCGTGTTCGTGCAAAAGAAACGGTGTTTGATGACGGATATTCATTGCCAGTAATGGGACTTGAAAATCTTGTGGAACTTACAATGAATCTTGTTCCAGAAACTCAAAGAAATGCACTTGCTGCAGCTCAAAAGGTAAGTGTCAATCACAAATTGCAAAGAGCGCATGCAGTTGTAGGTGCGTTTGCGCTTTCTGCTGGTGGTGCAGGGGCTGTTCCTCTTCCTTTTTCTGATGCAGTTGCGATAGTTCCTATTCAAATATCAATGCTTGCTAGTATAAGCGCGGCTTGGGGTCTTCCCGTATCAACTGCGTTTCTGGGAACCTTGATTAGTGGAGCTATTACTGGTTCTGCAGGTACATTAGTGGGGCGTGCAACCGCGGGTGCATTGTTGAAGTTAATACCTGGAATTGGTTCAACTTTAGGTGGAGCAATAAGTGCTGGTGTAGCCAGTACTTTAACTTTTGCTTTTGGAGAAGCTTATATAGCGGCACTTTATATGCTCACCAAAGATGATCCAAACAAAATACCTACCGCAGAAGAAATCCGAGATGAGTTTATCCGCCAATTAAAATCTATCAAGAAAGAACCAAAGTCGGAAAAGTAATGTGCACACAGGATAACTGCGGGGTGCCCCGCCGCACTTTCGGGACTTTGCCCCTAAAGACGGATTTGGCATCTAGCGGCTTTATCCACTAAATCACCCCAGTGTGCTTCACAGGGATATAGCGTAAAAAGTTATGAAGCAGGAAATTGTGTCGCTAATAATAAAGGAAGTTTCTGTAACCAATGCTCCAATAGAGCTGCTGCTCCTTGCTGATCCTTCAGAAGACAAGATTCGCTCCTATCTTACAGGATCCAATTGCTTCGTTGCCTCACTTGATGGGGTTGTCGTGGGTGCATGCGTCGTTCAGCCACGCAGCATAGACACCTATGAATTCATGAGTATCGCAGTAAACCCTGCACATCAAAAGTCAGGATACGGCACTGCATTATTGAAATGGGTGATTGATTTCTACCGCAACTCTGGTGCAAGGCAGCTCGAAGTGGGCACAGGCACGTTCGGCTATCAGCTTGCTTTCTACCAGCGCCAGGGATTTCGCGTTACAAGCATTGACCATAATTTCTTTGTCAAAAACTACCCTGAGCCAATATATGAAGACGGAATACAACTCTTTGACATGCTGCGTCTAACGCTTTTGTTTTCGGGTAGTGTTGATTAAGGATTCATCAAGCCGATGCGTATTCGCAGCTAGCAGTTTTTTGTGAATTGTGAACCGTAAATTGTAAACCGAAAGTACCTGTCCAATGGACGGGCACTTTTTATAACCTGATTTGATTTACTTTTTTCCACCTACGGTAAAATTAACATATGGAAAATACTCTCGATCGATCAATAACCCGCTGTGAGTGGAATCTCAATGATGAGCTCCTTACCCGATATCATGATGAGGAGTGGGGAGAGCCGCTGCACGATGAACGTATGTTATTTGAGTTTCTGGCGCTGGATGGTATGCAGGCTGGATTGAGCTGGAACACGATCTTGCGCAAAAGGGAGAGTTTTCGGCAGGCATTTGACAACTTTGAGATCGAAGTTGTGGCTGCTTACAATGAGATAAAAATTCAGGAACTTCTTGCCAATGCGGGAATCGTGCGCAATAAGGCCAAGATCAATGCCATTATCAATAACGCCAACCGGGTCATCGCGATCCGTGATGAATTCGGTTCGTTGGACAAGTATTTATGGGGGTTTGTCGGAGGGAAAACCGTTCAGAATAGCTGGCAGACCCTGACTCAGATCCCAGCCACCAGCGAGATTTCAGACGCGATGAGCAAAGACATGGTTGGGCGCGGATTTAAATTCTGCGGCAGTACCATCCTCTATGCGTTTATGCAGGCGGCCGGGATGATCAATGACCATATTGTGACTTGTTTTCGATACAAGGAACTGAACAGCGATCATTGATTAGCAAGCTGGTTTGAACCGACCCCACTCGCTTCGCTCGGGGGCGCAAAATTCGCGGAATTGAGAATGGTAAGTGCCCGCCATATGGACGGGCACTTTTTTCATCTATCCCATTAGCTGTCTAGAAAATCCAGCAATAACTGGGTAAAGATTTCGGGTTGTTCGAAACTGGGAACATGCCCGGTGGATTCAATCAGGGTTTTTTGGGCATTTGGAATCCGTTTGGCCATTTCATCGGCAGCACGCAAGACCTCGGGATGGTCGAGTGCTCCGGCGATGACTAGGGTCGGGCATTTCACCGACTCCAACCGGGTGATGGCGGGTGGGGCAAGCGGGTTGGCTGGCTGCATGTCGGAGATGAAGAAGGTGTTTTGCGAGACCGGAATACGATTCATCTCCAATGCGTTTTTGCGCAATGCTGCATCTACCTGCCCTGGTTCCCGATAATTGCCGTCCAACCAGATGCGGATTTGAAGTTCGGTGGCCAGGTCAACATTGCCTATTTGCAAGGCTGCGATCATCTCCATAATGTAGCGGGGAGGTTCCCCTTCCATTTGAAAGCCGCTCGGGGTGGAGCCAACCAGAGTCAAAGATGCAATACGTTGCGGCTGTTCAAGCGCCAGATCGAGGGCGATCTCTCCGCTCATGGAACACCCCACCAGATGCACATCCTTCAAGTCGAGGTGAGTCAGCAGCCGATCCAGATCGTTGCGCCGGCAAAGCGGCCCTGTCACCGGGCTGGACTTTCCGAAGCCGCGCATGTCATATCGAATCACTCTAAAACGGCTTGCCAGCGGCTCCCAGATCGCATCGAACATTCTGCTGTCAAGGAATGCGGCGTGTGCCAATATAAGCGGCATTCCACTGCCTGCAGTCTCGTAATACAGTTGCCCATCCCCTAGATCCAAATAACTTTTTTTTGTCTCAATCATTTTATTTTCCTTTTTTATACTGAACTATTTCGATGATACACTTCATTGGGTGACACCTAATGTCACCCAATATGAGGAAACAGCTATGCGAGCAGACCGATTGTTGTCCATCATTCTTTTACTGCAAACACGCGGCAAGTTGACCGCTAAAAGGTTGGCAGAAGAGTTGGAGGTGTCGCGCCGAACGATCCTGCGCGACATCAATGCTTTATCTTTTTCGGGCGTGCCTGTTTACAGTGAAGGCGGGCACGGGGGCGGGATTTCGCTTGCCGAGGAGTATCGCACCACGCTGACGGGATTAAATACATTGGAAGTGCAAAGCCTGTTTGTCAGTAACAACAATGAAGCCTTGCGCGACGTGGGTTTGGGCGACGCCGGAGAACGCCTCGCGCTTAAGTTATTGGCAGCTCTACCCAAAACGCATCATTCCACCGCGGATCATATTCGCCAACGGCTGATGATAGACCCGACTTGGTGGTGGCATGATGCTTCGATCTCTCCCTTTTGGGAGGAGATTCAGCGGGCTGTGTATGAAGACAAAATGATCCAAGTGCAGTATGAACATTTTGACGGTCAGGTCGGGGAGCGGATTCTGGCCCCTTATAGTCTGGTCTGCAAATCTAGTGTGTGGTATTTACTCGCCGAACGGGATCGAGAGCTGCGAACTTATCGCGTTGACCGATTTCATTCGGTAATACTGCTTGACGAATCGTTTATACGCCGTCCCGACTTTGACCTGCCGATTTACTGGCGCACGCACACGCAAAACCTGGAAAGATTTTCATCCGGGTACCATTGTGTTTTGCGGGTTCATCCTGACTGGATATCGTTTATCAAAACGCTAATGCCAGGGCGTTGGGAAATGGTTACTGACACTGAAGATGAGGATTGGAAGACCATATCCCTTTCTATGAATTCTGATCTACAAGCCAAAATGCTCGTCTTTGGACTGGTTGGTTTTGTGGAGGTGGTGGAACCGGGTGAGTTGAAAGAGGCTGTTGTGGCTCAAGCGCGAGAACTTTTAAAACAGCTTGGGTGATGTTGTGATTATTCTTCTATAAGTATCAATTTTCAGCATGAAAATACACCATGTGCATCTCGTTTAAGGGATTAAGGAGTTTCACAAAAAAGAATATATGTTCTATAATATGGGTACATCTTCAGGTAATCATTTTGGATCACAAGGAGTAAAAATGGAGTTTGGCGCGACTTTGTATGTCAAGAATTCGGTTGAAGCTTTGAATTTCTACATGGATGCTTTTGGGATGCGACTGGGCTACAATGCGAAAAATGATGACGGTACTTTTCTTCATGCTGAACTTGAAAAAGATGGCAAATCCATCTTTGCGGTGAGTGAAAGCAATCAACCTGATATCGTAAAAGCCATGCTGGCGACAGAGCGGCCAACCATGAGTTATGGAATAAGTCTCGGCAACGATGAAGAACTTGAGCATGCCTATAAAAAGCTGGCCGAAGGCGGACATGTTCTGCGGGAACTCGGATCCCTTCCATGGAGCCCAAGTTCGGCTGATGTTGTCGACAAGTACGGCGTTTATTGGTACATCTATGTTTCGCAGCACCGTCCCGATTGATTGTGATCACCTGAAGGCTGATGATCTGAAAATCGCGAGAATTGATTAAGAAGTGCCTGTCTGATCAACAGGCACTTCTTTGTTGTATTGAAGAAGGGGATGGTTATAATAAAGGATAGAAAGTTGAAAAATGTGGTTCAAAAGCGAATAAACCCTACCCCTTAATTCATCATAATAGCATACATGGCGAGGCAATTACTGAAAAGGAGACTTCCATGTTATCTTCACAACTGACGCGAAAAGTTATTTTTCTGCTCCTCACGGCAGTCATTTTGATGGCGTGCAATATTCCTGGATTGGTGGATGAAAAAGATGAGGGAGGGGGTACTACACAATCTGCACCTTCTTCTCCGGGTGATTCGCTAATTGCCTATGAATATGGTGGAGATGGTACTTATGTCGCCGTAAGTGTGCTCGCGGGAACAACATCAACCTGCACGCTTACACAAAGCGTTTCAGCATCGATTTATGAGAATGGGGCAGTAAGCATAAAATCGATTGGTCCCTGCATCAATGATTTTCATGGCTGCGAGGTTGATGAAACGGACCGGTGTGCGTTGTATGGTGAAGGTTCTGCCAGTGGTTTTGTCATGTCAATGGGCGGCCAAATAGACATGTCTGGGTGTAATTCAGGTTCATTTAAGATAAGTAACGAGGATGTTGAATTTGACTCAGATCGTATGGTAGGTTCTTTCCAATGCGATATGGGCGGCGGCGATTCGATGACGGTAAGTATGGATATTCCCCGCATCAATAAATAGGTATGACAATTCATTGTGTT
This sequence comes from uncultured Anaerolinea sp., assembly GCA_964597505.1. Classification (GTDB taxonomy): domain Bacteria; phylum Chloroflexota; class Anaerolineae; order Anaerolineales; family Anaerolineaceae; genus UBA6107. Next base: position 180,674 of record CAZQXI010000002.1, read on the forward strand.
GGCTCTTAAGGTCGGAATATGTACAATTAGTGAGTAGTGATTAGGAAGTGCCCACCTCATGGCTGGGTACTTTTTATATTCGTTTTCGATTATAAAAAACATCAAGAACAAATACCCTTCGTCAGGTTTACGAACGATTTTATTCGATGTAATTTTCAGGGTTCCAAACTAAATTGATGATGCTCTTTGTGCAAGCACTAAAAAAGCAGATTCCGAATGAAAACGATCAGGTATTTGCTTTATACTTTCATCCAAGGAAAACTCATTGATGACATCTATGATAATAATCTCAGACCCAGCGGTAAAAATGATCTGTATAAAAGATCGTAGTGAACCGTTTGTCGATCTGGCATCTTGGAATGGTGGCTTTCTTTTTGATCTTTCAAGGAAACAAATTGCGAATCGGAGTGAGCATTTTTCAAAAATTCGACTTACCGTGGCTGAAAAACTTTTTCAAGCAAGGCAATTGCTACCAGAACAATATGACTTCTTAATTAAAGAATGTTACAGGCCTCCAGAAACTCAGGAAAATTCCTTTAACAAGGTTTTGGAATATATTAAGCAAAAATACGATAGTATGACGGATGAACAACAGTACATAGAAGCCTGCAAAATTTGCGCCCCCATTGATGTGGCTCCTCACCCTACCGGTGCTGCTGTAGACTTAACCCTTTTAGATAAACAAACTAATGAAGAGGTTGATATGGGTACGGAATACAACGCCACCCCCGGTGACACCAATAATGCAACATTTCTACATGCAGCGAATATTTCAAAAGACGCTCAGCGAGCGAGGTCGGTTTTGGAAGAAGTTCTTTGCACGGTTGGGTTGGTTAATTACGAACCTGAGTGGTGGCACTGGTCATATGGCGATAAATACTGGGCTTTTCAAACAAAACAAGCGTATGCCTTATATGGCATTGTCAAAGAAAATGAATTTTAGGTGTAGGTTTGTCCAAAAACACACTTGATGGAACCATTTTGCACAATTATGAGAATTTATTAAAAGACTGGAATTAATTAATGTGGTCTAATAAGAGAAAAATTGGCCGATTTGAGGTTTAATCATGGACAACCAAAAAGTATATAAAATGAGATTTGCGGGAGTCTATCCGCTGTATGTGCAAAAAGCGGAGCGTAAAGGTCGCACCAAAGCAGAAGTGGACCAGGTCATTTGTTGGTTGACCGGTTACAGCCAGGCAGGGCTCGAAAAGCAAATTGAGTTGGGAGTAGACTTTGATACCTTTTTTGCCCAGTCGCCGGCTTTCCATCCAAACAGCGCATTGATCACCGGAGTGGTGTGCGGCATCCGCGTGGAAGAGATCGAAGATCCGCTGATGAAAAAAGTGCGCTATCTGGATAAACTAATTGATGAGCTGGCCAAAGGCAAAACCATGGAGAAGATTTTGCGGCAGTAGTTGATTTACACTTAATCAAGCCAAAGTGCCGTGTGATAAAATGTCATTAATCTGAGTATTTTCACGATTATTATGCAATTTATTTTTCCCAATTGGAGGTAGGTCATGACCGATGCAACCAAAAACCAACCACTGCCCATGCAGGTGGGTTCATTAACCCTGGAGCAAATTAATTTGATCCTGACGAATTTACCCGTGGATGTGACCTTTGTGGATGAGGGCAATGATGTGCAGTTTTATTCAGGCGGACCGAACCGCATTTTCGAACGCACGCCCGACATTATCGGTCGCAATGTCTTGAACTGCCACCATCCCGACAGTGTGCAAATCGTGTTCAAGATATTGGAAGATTTCAGGGCCGGAAAGCGTGACACGGCTGAGTTTTGGATCCAGACGAAACCGGGAGACCCGAGCAACCGGGTCATTCACATCCGCTATTTTGCGGTTCGTGACGCGCAGGGCAAATTCCATGGCACGATGGAAGTGACCCAAGATGTGACCGAGATCCAAAAACTGCAGGGCGAGCGACGCCTGCTGGATGAAGAGAAGTAAAGGCAAGGCAATCTGTAATTAGTAATGTGTAATTTGTAATCAGTGATCAGGAAGTGCCCATCAGTAGATCGGGCACTTCCATTATCGATTGAGAAGATGATCATTTTTAAACGCCGGACTAAATATTTATGTTGTGCGATAGAGAAAAACCTGTCCGGTTGACCAGGGGTGAATTCACCTTTTAGTCAGGACGTTGCACATGTTATTTTGTTTATACTGAGAAGCGTCGAAAAACCGCAGTAACTAGAGCCAAGAATCCAGCACATCTTTTCGAAGAGATGGATCGTGAATATTGAAATATGGCTTTAGTGAGTTCGCTACAATTCGTATAATTATGGTGAAGAGTTTATTGAATGTATCATTGGATCATTAGCTTGGATATATTTTCAATGAAGAATGTTCAAAGAAAGACAGAAAAATGAACGATGATATTGATCTTGAAGATGCTGCACCGTGGATAGTCTTGTTCACCGCGATTGCCGGGGGATTTCTGCGAATTCTTTTGCTTGATTCAAAGGGATTGTGGCTGGATGAAACGTTCAGTGTCTGGATGGCAAATTTAAAAGTTGGCGAGATGCTTCAATGGGTAATTAAAATTGACCAGCATCCACCCCTTTATTATTTTCTGCTTCATTTATGGGTCGGCGCCAACGGTTCGTCTCCATATTTTGCAAGGCTTTTTTCAGTCTTGTTTGGGGTTGGTACCATCCCTTTTATTTATTTGATAGGTAAAAGACTGTCAGGTCCATTGATGGGCGTTGCAGCTGCGGCCTTTTTGGCGTTTTCGCCCTTCAATATCTACTATGCCCAAGAAGCGCGCATGTATACGCTCTTAATGTTCAATGCGTCCGTGGCGACTTACGCCTTGGTCAGGCTGCTGACAGATGCTCGCTCCAAAGCTCCCATGGGCAGCCAATTTAAGAATTATCTGAAAGTGTGGAAATCCGCGGCGCCAGTGGAGAAGGTTGAAGAGAAGCCATTCACTTACAAGATTGAGAGCTGGTTCCAAAAACGCTGGAAAGCCTGGGTCTCCCGCCATCATTGGCTGCCCATCGGTGAGATCGCAACAGATTTGTCATGGGTGGCATTTATCCTGTTTTCAACCTTGACCTTGTACAGTCATAATACGGCAGTTTTCTTCCCCGTGGCTGTGAATGTTTTTGTGCTAGGTTTGATGTTGTTTCAAAGAAAAATTAGACCCGCTGCCCAGCCGGGTTCTCAGGCTCCCTCTTTCTTGAACTGGGTGAAATCTCAGGGGGTGATCCTCCTGTTGTGGACCCCGTGGATAATACCTTTCATTAAACAATCCAGTGCTGTGTATAACCGGTTTTGGATCCCGGCGCCCACCTGGGAGGCTGTGGCGCAGGTCCTTAAATCGCTCATCAACCCCTCTGCACCGCTGCCATCCAACCTGACAACCGGCATCTGGATCTTTTTTGGAGTGGTGTTTATTCTTGGCTTCATCCGATTTTGGGGTCAGTTTTCAAAGTTTCTGTTTTTGGTCATCTTGTTTGCGATTCCACTGGGCGGAGAGTTGCTGGTCAGCATTTGGCGGCCCATCTTCTCGGGGCGAACCCTGATCTGGATTAGCATTCCATTGATCCTTTTGCTGGCAGCCGGGATTGCAAGATTGAAGTTTAGGATTCTGGTCATCATGGTGTTGGGAGGTTTGGTTACCATAAACCTCTTTTCTGTAAGTGATTATTTCAGATTCTTTCAAAAGGAAGATTGGAATACCGCTGCCCGAACCGTTGCGGGTTGGGCAGAAGATGACGATCTGGTCCTTTTTAATTCCAATTTTGTTGAGATCCCATTTAATTATTACATTGAATCATACGAAATCCACCAATATCTGCGTCTTGAAAAAAGGGGATTGCCGCTGGACCTGATTGATGATGGTGTGTTGGAACCTGTGATGACTGAGGATGATGTTCCCGCTTTACTCTCGTTGTTGAAGGATCGTGAACGGGTTTTCCTTATCTACAGTCATGACTCATATACTGATCCATCGGGGCTTATCCCGCGAACTATCGCTTCGCAGATGACGTTGGTCAGGACCAATGAGTTTTATGGCGGGGTGGTTCAGGAATACGAAGCTCCTTAAGGCTGATTCAGGATTGCCGTCCATAACCAAATGAGGCACAGTTTTAGAAACAAAAGCATAAATGACGATCCGTTTTCAGGGTACCCGTTATCAGGGTGCCCTGATTTTTTTCAAGGCGACAAATAAGAGAAATATTGTAAGATTAAAGTGTATAATTTTAATTATTGAGAGTGGTTTACTGTTTAAATAATCAATTTTACTTTTGTAATCGTTTAGCAGCTCGTTACTGGTTTTACTTTGAGGAGAACTCCATGCGCAAGTTAATTTATGCGACATCTCTTTCTTTGGATGGTTTTATAGCGGAGAGTACAGGTAGCCCTGAATGGGTTTTTCCTGATGAAGAACTCCATCGGCATTTCAATGACCTGGAACGGGAGAACGGCACTCAGCTTTATGGGCGGAAGATGTACGAATTGATGGCTGATTATTGGCCGACCGCCGATCAGAATCCGTCTGCAACTGAATACGAGCTGGATTACGCCCGTCTGTGGAAAGCCGTTCCCAAGGTTGTGTTCTCAAAGACATTAAAAGAGGTTGGCTGGAATTCGAGGCTGGTACAGGATGATGCGGTTGCAGAAGTTGCCAGGCTTAAGGCGCTTCCAGGTAAAAACATGAGCATCGGAGGTTATGACCTGGCTTCCGATTTGGCTTCAGCCGGTCTTATCGATGAATATCTGCTCTTTTACGTACCTATTTTCTTGGGTTCAGGCCAGGCTGCCTTTTCAAAGATAAGTCAGAGGGTGCAGCTCAAACCGATGGAAACTCGAATATTCAGTTCCGGGACGGTGTTAATAAGATGTATTCCTGTATCGGAAGAACCTGTTTGATCGTTTCTGAGTAGGAAAACACAAATTGCAGCTAATATAAAAGTTATACGATTGTTTTTCTAACGGAGGGTAAGATGGAATTTGTAAAAGTTGTTGAGAAAAAAGACTTGCCGGCAAACACCATGGTCATGGTTTTGGTAGAGGGTAAGGAAGTCCTTTTAGCTAACGTCAACAGCTCCTATTTTGCCATCGCCAATAAATGCACCCACCTGGGCGGATCGTTGGCAAAAGGATCATTGTCCGGCAAAGTTGTGACTTGTCCAAGACACGGCGCCCAGTTTGATGTAACGACAGGGCAGGCTGTTGGTGAAGCCAAAATAGCGTTCGTGAAAATGAAAGTTAAAGATGAAGCGGCTTATGAGGTCAAAGTGGATGGCGAGGATATTCTTGTAAAAGCTTCATAAGAATGCGATCTGCCAACAAAAGCGCGTGCTTGATCTTAATGCTGCTCTTATAGGCTTTTACTAATAGTTCGACCAGGTTAGGTTGCGGATATTGGAGGTTCTAATATGAAAGACATGAATCCGAAGGTTAATTGGTATTTTGAAAAAGAAGAAAAATGGCATGAAGAAGTCAAAAAATTAAGGACCATTCTGCTTGACTGCGACCTGAATGAGGAATTGAAGTGGGGTGTTCCGTGTTACACCTACCAGAAGAACAACATCGTTCTCATTCATACATTCAAAGAATACTGCGCGATCTTATTTCACAAGGGTGTCTTGCTAAATGATCCCGAGGGGATATTGATCCAACAAACCGAAAATGTACAATCCGCGCGGCAGGTGAGATTCACCAATTTGGAGCAGATCAACGCTCTTGAACCCGTTTTGAAAGCTTATGTTGCTAACGCGATCGAGGTGGAAAAATCCGGCTTAAAAGTGCAGTTCAAAAAAGCCGAGGAGTTTGCCATTGCAGATGAATTCCAGGCCAAACTGGAAGAAAACCCTGAATTGAGCACGGCTTTTTATGCCTTGACCCCGGGAAGGCAACGCGCCTACCTGCTCTTTTTCGCTGCGCCCAAACAATCCAAAACACGCGAGGCACGGGTTGAAAAATGTATTGCGCAAATTCTTGAAGGCAAGGGGCTCAATGATTAGCGAGGCAGCGTGAGTTTGGACAATTACAAATGCAAGAATTATTTGATGCATCAGGTATGTACAAAAAGCGTGCAAAAGGCGTTGAACTGTTCAACTCAAACTGCTATACTTTTATGACATATGGGCAAGAAGATGTTGGTGAATGAGTTTTTCTTTATGATCTTCAGTTTCCAGAGAGTGATTTTGAGTTGACACTGCCTAACCCTATAATTAATCAAACTTCCACCCCCACTGGGAACCCGGGTTCACAGGCGCAGGAAATGGTGAATAAACGCCAATACGTGCGCATCTACTATCCGCTGGACTGCCCCAAGAAATACCTGCCCGAATTAACCATCCGTTATCACACCTACCAGTTGTTGGATATCAGTGAAACAGGGATCCGATTTCTTGTTCCACGCATGAATTTGCTGTCCGATGATATTTTAAAAGGGGCAATCAAATTTCTGGATGAAGTGGTGATCGAGTTTTCAGGTGTGGTCGTACGGCGGACAAGAGACCAGATCGCACTGAAGTTGATCGTCGGCATTCCCTACAGTTACATTTCATCCGAACAGGTGAGGCTGCGCATGCTTGAATCAGAGGGTGAGATCTCGTTTTTGAAAAAGTAAAAACCATATTAGTGATCGATTAATTACAGGTTGTGAAAGGAGATTCAAATGACAGCAGATAAAAACACAAAAACCGGCGGATTCTCGGATCTCGAAAAGGCCGCCATGAAAGAACGCGCCCAGGAATTGAAAGCTGAGGCTAAGGCAAATAAGTCAAAAGCAGATGGTGAGGCCGGTGTAATGGCGAAAATCGAAGAAATGGTTGAGCCAGACAAGTCGATGGCTAAACGACTGCATGAGCTGATCAAAACCAATGTGCCTGAACTTGCACCGAAAACGTGGTACGGCATGCCCGCCTATTCAAAAGATGGGAAAGCGGTTTTCTTTTTCCAAAGTGGAAAGAAGTTTGGAACAAGATACTGCACATTAGGCTTCAATGATGCAGCCATGCTGGATGAAGGTAATATGTGGCCGACCTCTTTTGCGCTGGTCACCTTGACTGCGGAAGTGGAAGCCAGGATCGTTGAATTGGTGAAGCGGGCTTGCGGATGATGCGGGACTAATTTGAAATGGTTGTAAAGTATTTGTGCCTTCCCTGGTTTTATCCAGAAGGCACTTTTTTATCCATGAAATCTGCAAGTTTCATGTAAAATTTATCCAGGTAGGGATTGCCCATAAACATCATCGTCTGAGAGGGAAAATGATCAAAAAAGCAGGGTGGGTCTTTGTTGGAATATACAGTGGAGCTATTTTGTTTCTTACCATCTCGGCCATGATCGAAGCAGGTTCGAGTGGATTTAGCATGAACACAGTGCTATCCATGCTGCTGATGCTGCTTCCAGCGGGGGTGATCGCGTTTGAACTCATGGGCAAGAAAGTGCCCCTTATTATTCTTTTGGTTCCTTTTCTTATCACGGCAGTATTCTTAGTTGGAGTTATTAGATTTAATAATTTAAGTATCGCGACAATCGCAAAGGCAATTGTTTTTGGCATCATGTTCTTTTGGCTGGGAACCTTATGTATTAAAAGAGTTATCAAAAAGTAAAGAATTCCATCATTAAGTGATAGATTATTGGAGTCTATTTTTAATTAATGCCACCCAGCCATAATTATGTCATTATAATATTCTTGTCCGTTTTGTATCTATTCACCTTATTCATACTCTACCATCGAAGGACTTTCCCATAATGATTAAGGTCCGATAATTATCAGAACACTAAAACTGGAGGTACAAATGAATCTTGACGAAATGCGATTGGATAGTGCCATAAAACAGAAGAAGGGGCTTCATTTTATTATGGCATCGGTGATCATTTGGTTGGGGGTTTTAATTATTCACCAGACGGCATTACCCATTCTATCGAAAAACCTGCTCACGTTTTGTGTTACCGCCCCACTTGTTCCTCTGGCTTATATGATCTCAAAATTGATTAAAGTGGATTTTTCCAATAAAGACAATCCACTAACCAATTTGGGAATTCTGTTTTCATTCAATCAGATCATTTATTTATTGATTGCCATGTGGATTTACAATGCCGTCCCGGAAAAAATGGTAATGGTTCTAGCTATGATTTTTGGCGCTCATCTGTTGCCATATGGTTGGTTATACAAATCAAAAAGCTATATGGTGTTATCAGGGATTATTCCAATCGTCAGCTTAATCGTTGGATTAAACTTTGCTCCACAAATGGTGGCCGGATTGATGGTGGGGATTGAAGTGCTTTTTTGCCTCTTCTTAACTTTGGAAGTTAAGAAATTGCCTGCTCTAACAAAAAACAATTAAGAAGCTATTAATTAGATAATTCGCCATCTGCTTGATAATTTTTCAGATGGATTGAGAGAAAAGTTAGCAGTTTTTGGCAATGACTTTGAACAAGGGTGCCGTGACCCAGATTGCCTCCTTAGATATGAATATGCAGTGTCAGAGTGAAAAGGATTCTCAAAATGTACTCCTTTCGACAAGCCCACAAAGAAGATTTTGAGGCGATTTCAACCCTGATCGCTTCTCAAAACAAGTACCCTGAAACCCACTGCATCCACAGCGACACGGGCGGGGATGCTCAAACCATACTTGGCGAGATGAACCGCCTCGCCGGGGATGATGAACTTCAGCTCGTGATGTCATCGGTCGATGGGCGGTTGTCAGGCGTTTTGGGCTGCGAGTTTGACCTTGAACTGGGCCGCGGCTGGTTGCGCGGACCATTCATTGTAGATTCCACAGCGGATTGGAGCGAAACGGCTGCAACGCTTTATGACGAACTGCTTGCTGTGCTGCCTTCGTCCATCCATCAGCTGGATACTTTTTTGGATATCGCCAACACCCGTGGGAACGATTTTTATCTCAGCCGGGGTTTTAAGCGGATCAGGTTGGTGCATGTTTATGAGTGTCCGCCGCCAGAAAATGACAATCAAGGCAGCGACCAGTGTGAACCGCTCTCTTTGCCTGATACAGAGAAATTTGTTGTTTTGCATGATTCGATTTTCCCCGGAACCTATGCCACCGGTCAGCGAATTTTGGACAAGATGGATGGCCGCCATCAGGTGTTTGTCTGCCGCCAGGAAGAGGAGATCATCGGTTATTGCTGTGCCAATATTGATGACGATACCGGTGAAGGAGCGTTTGATTTCTTAGGTGTGCGTGAAGATTTCAGGGGGAGGGGGATCGGGCGTAAGTTGATGCAATCCGCTCTGCACTGGTTTTTTGAGGTCAAGAAGCTGCCCAAAGTCATTTTGGTTGTGCACGATGATCTGGCGAACGCGCGTTCATTGTATGAGAGCGTAGGGTTCAGGTTGAAATACACGGGGGTGCATAATAGAAAGAGCTGGGAGTTGTATTTATTGTTCCGGTAACAAGTGACCAGATAACCCGCGGCGATGCCGCCCTACGGCTAATTATCCCCCTTGACATTTTCATTGTTGATATTATAATCATTATTGATAATGATAATAGTTCTATGTTGTTAAGTAAGGAGGCAAGATGGAAAAATTAGTCGACCTCGTGCTGCATCCCATTCGGATGCGCATTGTGATGGCCCTGGCTGGCCGGGAATTATCCGCCCAGCAATTGGCCGAAACCCTGGGAGACGTACCCCCGGCGACACTATATCGCCATCTCAACCGCCTGACCGAGGCCGGCGTTCTGGCAGTGGCATCCGAACGACGAGTGCGCGGAACCCTCGAGAAGGTTTATACGCTGGGCAGCCACGGCGCTTTTATTGACCCCCAGCAGTTCGCGGCCATGAGCCGTGAAGAACACCTGCGCTATTTCACCACTTTTGTGGCCACTTTATTGGATGACTTTTCGCGTTATATAAATAACCCGGAGCCGGTCAATATATTGACCGATGGAGTGGGCTACCAGAAATTTCCGCTCGAACTGAGTGATGAGGAATTCGCTGCAGTCGCGCAAGGGATCAACGCAGCCATTGTGCCTCACATGTCCAATCAACCCGCGCCTGGACGCAAACGCCGCATTTTTGCGACGATGGTCATGCCCGATGTCGTGAGCAAACCGCTGCAAGGCGGGCAGGCGCCTGAAATTAACGACGAAGAATAATTTTTTTACGGAGAAGAATGACAACTTTAACAGAAACAACTCAACCAAAGGTTAATTGGAAGCAAGTAGGTTTGTATACTGGCCTGACCTTTGGGTTCACCTTTGCATTAGATTTAGCACTGAATTTGGGAAGTGGTTACGGCAGCACCAGCACGATGATCTTTTTGCAGCTGCAAATGCTGATTCCTGCATTTTTCGCCATGCTGCTCGGAATGTTCGTGTTCACCGACAGCCCCTTCTACTTCCGCAAACCGATGCCGGATGGACGAAAAGACCGGGCTCGCGGTTTCTTTTACCTATATATGGTTTTGACGGTGTTCTTTGTGGTGTTGGCTGCACTCTCCGTGCTGGCGCCCTCTTTGACAAACCTTGTCAATCAGTTGAGAACCCTGCCCATCATCCTGGGCGTGCTCGGCCTGGTGATTTTCCGTATTTTGAAGGGCAAGGATTCGTTTGCCCGTGCCAACCTGCGCGGCGGAAGAGTTTTGGATTGGGTCATCTACGGCGGCGCGATCGTGCTCTTCCTGGCGCTCCAGACCGGATTGAATGCGCTCTTCCATCTCGGAACCCCGGTGGATGCCAACCTGCTGGCGGCACAAATGGGAACGGCCATGCCTGGTTCCACGCTGGTGATCGTGCTCGCCGTCCAGATGATCCTGCAGGGATCGCTGCTGGGCTTAGTGATCGCGTTTGGTGAAGAGTACGGCTGGCGCGGATTTTTACAGTCGCAGCTAATCCGTCTGGGCAAGAAGCGCGGTGTTCTCATCCTCGGTTTGATCTGGGGTGCCTGGCACTATCCTGTGATTTGGATGGGGCACAATTATCCCGGCCAACCGGTCTTGGGTACGCTCATGATGACGATTTTCTGTGTACTGTTGGCATTTGTCATTGGTCACGCTGTGCTCAAGACAGGCAGCATCTGGCTAGCAGCTTTCATGCATGCCATCATTGATCAGACCGCCAACTTCTTCTACGGCGTGATCTATGCTCCCAATAGTCAGATCTTCAGCTTTGGGATCGGCATATACGGTATGGCTACTTTGGCAGTTGTGGTGTTCTTTTTGCTGCGCGACCCGGTGTGGAGGGACATCCCCGCACAGGTAGAACAAACTGAAACGGTAACGGTATCGTAATCGTTTTAAAAAAAATGTAAAACAAAAATGGGTCCGTTTGGAAGATTGCTGAGGTTAGGGCATTCCATTCGGACCTGTTTTTAATTAGATGTGCCATAATTAGGAAAAGAGAAATTTTTTTTCAAAATGAAATCATTCCTGTTTCATTAGCAATAAATGGAGATCAAGCATGAAAGCGATTGTGTGCACAAAATATGGCCCGCCAGAGGTGTTGCAGCTTCATGATGTCTCGAAGCCATCACCGAAAGATAATGAAGTGCTGATTAAGATTTATGCAGCATCTGTTTCAGCAGCAGATTGCGAGATTCGGAGATTTGATTTTCCTGACTGGGTCTGGCTGCCCATCCGCTTCTGGTTCGGTCTGTTTAAACCAAGAATAAAAGTGCTTGGGCAGGACCTGGCCGGTGTTGTGGAAGCCGTTGGAAAAGAGGTTAAATCATTTAAAACTGGAGACCGGGTGTTTGCATCCACCGGCGCCACCCTGGGGGCTTATGCTGAATACATTTGTCTTCGCGAATTCGCTGACCTGGGAGCAACGGCAATGATGCCTTCCACCTTGAGCTTCGAAGAGGCTGCCGCGGTACCCTACGGGGGAGGTGAGGCTTTAAATTACCTCCAGCAGGCAAACATCCACGCCGGAGATAAGGTTCTCATCATTGGCGCAGGCGGAAGTTTTGGAACTTTTGCTGTCCAATTGGCCAAACTCCAGGGTGCGGTAGTCACAGCGGTGGATAGTACCTCCAAAATGGAATTACTGCGATCCCTTGGGGCGGATGAGGTTGTGGATTACACCGGGCAAGCCATTGCCGAAAAAGATGAAAAATTCGAAGTCATTTTTGAGGTTATCAGCAAGCCTCATTTTTCTCAAAACATAAAACTGCTGGCTGAAAATGGCTGCTATCTAATGGCCAACCCGGGGTTTTCCCAATTGCTGCAGGGGTGGTGGATATCCAGAACAAGCAAAAAGAAAGTGGTTTATGGGGCGGGAAGCGGCACAAGCCAGGACCTGGACACTCTCAGAGAATTAATCGAAACCGGAAAGATTCGACCGGTTGTTGACCGGATCTATCCATTGGAACAAATAGTAGAAGCACATCGATATGCTGAAAGTGGAAACAAAATTGGGAACGTTGTGGTGACCATGTCACACCAATAATTTTGTATGCTGACAAGGTGATAAAGAGATCGATTAAGCCGGGATGAGAAATCACTTATTTTGTTTTCTTGTTGCGGTTCGGATAAAGTTGTTATTAATTTAGGTCATCGGGAGAAAAAAGTATGAAACCAAACCTCTTGATTCGTGATGATACCGACATGGATTGTGCTACCATTACCGAATTAACCGCCAAGGCATTTGAGACTTTGGAAATCAGCGACCACACCGAGCAGTTCGTGGTGATGGGGCTAAGAGCTGCGAAAGCCTTAACGGTTTCGCTGGTAGCCGAGATTAATGGCAAGATGGTTGGACATATTGCCTTTTCGCCGGTGACGCTGTCTGACGGCACTACTGATTGGTATGGATTGGGTCCCGTCTCTGTGCTGCCCGAATACCAGAAACAGGGGATTGGCTCGGCGTTGATCAACGAGGGTCTGGCACGGTTGAAAGCGTTGGGGGCTAGAGGTTGCTGCCTGGTGGGGCATCCGGGCTACTACGGCCGTTTCGGATTTGTGAATACGGATGAATTTACCATGGAAGGCGTGCCGCCCGAAGCGTTCTTTGCGCTTTCGTTTGATGGAAAGATGCCAAAGGGCAAGGTCATGTTCCACCAGGCATTTTTTGTCGGGAGTGAGGATTAACCATTAATATCAAAGAGTTAAGCTTAAAAGTGTATATCATGAAGTTGGCTTGAGACCGAAAAATTCTACTGTCAACCGGAGTGTGTAGTTTGGAAACGATCAACACCATTGAACTCAAAGATGAAACAGTTTATCCTGATGCGGAAATACTGCAAAATGTACTGGGTGAATCCTATCCAGCTTATGAAGAATTACTAAAATTGTTTGAATCCAATCAGATGGAACCGCTTTGGCGTTTCTACCACGATGGCAAAGCCTGGTTGTGCAAGGTGCAAAAAAAGAAGAAAACCATCGTCTGGATGTCTGCCTGGAAGGGTTATATGCAAGCAGCCATCTATATGCCTGAAAAGTTTCTAGATCAAGTTTTTACTCTTGAGATCAGCGAAACGCTTAAAGAGAAATTCAGAAATTCCCGCAGCATGGGCAAATCTAGAGCATGTATTTTTGAAATCGACACACCTGAAATTCTGGCTGATTTTGAAAAGGTCATGCAATTGAAGATAAGCATCAAGTAATGAAGCACTTAGATCTAAATTGGAGTTTCAATGATGAATTACACTGAAATTAAATGCCAGAAAGACCTTGATGAGCTCATCCTCTCCATCGGTGATTTTCATGACAGTATGACAAAGGAAATCCACATGATCAACCGCGGAGGCGTGCTAGCGGATCATACCATGTTGATGAATCACCAGTTTGATGCGCAGGTGCTTATCCAATCTCAGTGGCCGCCTTATGCCGTGGAACTTCTATTTATTGATGTTCAACGAATGTCTTTTCAAGATGCTTTGGATTATGCTTCTGCGACCGGTACTGTGCGGCAAGAATCCGCAGCGAACGAAACCCCTGTTATTGAAATGAATTTTGACTCTGCTTTCAAGATTTCGTCCCGGCAATTGTTCTATCGCGTTCAATCGGATCTTTTGGGAATCAACGCACAGTTAACAACGGAAGTGCCTTCTCCTAAAGCAATTGAGGCCAGAATTCTAGACGGCCGCTGGCGGCAATGTCTGGATTGCAGCGAGGCATGGGAAGATGATCCGGTTGAGGATTATTCAGTATGTCCAAAATGTTTGAGGCTGACTGAAATTAACAGACAATAATTAGAGTTTACTGTTCTTCAAGAGTAACAAGGGTTGTTATGTGGTTTGGTGGAAAAGCCTGGTGGTTTGTCTATCTCATTCAATAATTCACAAGATATGAGAGTTGGTCACTTCAATGGAACATAATTCAGCACACCAAAAAAGCTGGCAGATCTTTGAAGTGGTTGTTGGCGTTCCGTTTCTCGCAGCGATCGGCCTGCAGCTTGTTTTGCCAATCGCTTTTCCATTTCAACAATTGAAGCTATTGTTTATCCTTTTGGGAGTGGTGTTGATCATGACAGGATTTGTCCTGGTAACGATTGCCAGACGCGAGTTTGCACGTCATGCTCAGCCGACTGACCCGGGATTTTCAACCACCAAAGTCATCACGACGGGCGTTTTTTCTTTCTCGCAAAATCCGCTGTACCTTGGGGGGATCCTTTTCTTGCTTGGGATAGACTTGGCATTTCGGATCAGCTGGGGAGTGATCTTGCTCATTCCGGCTCTGGCGGCCTGCCACTTTTTTTTGGTAGTTCCCGAAGAAAAGTACCTTGTCGCAAAGTTTGGAGACGAGTATCTGAGGTATGGCGCTTCTGTTCATCGCTGGTTTGGACGAAAGTAGCGGTTTTTCTGTATGGTGAATAATTTTATATTAATATAATCAAGATAAAACATTTCCACTAGAAAATATTTTTGAGTAACTACTCGGTTGAAGTAAAAACCAACAATTCGTGTTGGTCGTTTCTTACAGAATGACCCCAAAGACATGAGAAATTCTAAAACCGAGCTTCAATAGCATATAAAAAACGGCAAATCTTTATACTGGTTCAGAGAAAACATCATGGAAATTTCAGAAATCTTGTTTGTTAAAGATCGCAAAGAATGGCGTCAGTGGCTTGCTGATAACCACTCTGTCAAAAAAGAGATTTGGCTTGTATGCAATCGAAAAAAGGGTGAAGGAGTAAAACTTTCATACCTTGATGCTGTTGAAGAAGCCATCTGTTTTGGTTGGATAGACAGTACCACCAAGAAAATTGACACCGAAAACACCGCCCAACGATTCTCGCCGCGCCGATTAAAAAGTAACTGGACCGAGCTTAATAAAGAACGGGCGCGACGGTTGATCCAAACCGGAAGAATGACTGAAGCAGGGATGAATGTACTCCCGGACCTTTGACTGGATGCTTTCAAAATTTCAGGGGATATCCTTGAGGCGCTTCAGTCTGATTTACAGACCTGGACCTACTTTAACGCATTTTCTGAAGTCTACAAAAGAATCCGCATAGGGAACATTGAAAGTATGCGAAAACAGCCAGATATCTTTAAGAAGAGACTCGATTTGTTTGTTAGAAAGACTCATGAGAACATCATGTTTGGCGAGATCGAGTAATTTAAAAACAAAACTTCCAAGTAATTCAAAAGTAGCTTTATTAATTGTCGCGAACTATGTACAAAAGTTGAATCTGGATAATCATTCAGGTAAAATTTTTCTATAACAGGAGTATATAGGATGAAACGATTTAGATTACCAGGGGTAGGATTTTTATTAGCTATTCTCGTTGGGCTTGTTGCATGTGCGCCAAAAGTAAGTGAAACTCAATCAGCTACAGTGCCCGTGACAGAAGAAGTGCATACAACTGTTGCAGTAACTCAGACCATTGCACCCTTGGGTGAAACTGCTGTGGTTGAAACAGCCATTGTTGAAACGCAAGCAGTGAATGTTGAAGCATTAATTCTTGAGAAGTTGCAGAATAATCATAGTATTGATCGGGTTTATGCTGCGGTTAAAACGCGTGAAGAGTGGAATGCCACCCTGGACCGGATGATCAGTTATGGCGCCAAGATCAGCGAAGAAGAGAAAAAGGTCATTATCGATTATTTGTTGAGCAGGTAAACACTCGTTCAAAATGAGAAACTCAGAAACGCTTTCCGTTTTTAATGGAAAGCGTTTCTTTCCTTAATCAAGGTGAGCATATTGTGAGTTAGTCCTATACCAAAAGTAAACCAATCCATCACTGAATTCTCTTATATTTGGCTTATCACTTCAAATCTTCAGGAGATATTCATGAATAATCATTTTTTCAAGACTTGTTTGGTAATTTGTGTTGCCTCAATGATGCTGATGGCACTGGTTGGATGCGGCTCAACAACGGCCAGTACCACGACAGCATCCACGGTTGAAACAACGGTCAGTGAGACTTCAGTTGCTGTACAAACAGAATCGGCAACCAGTACTGAGTCATCAAGCGTCCCTGCGGCCCCACCCGATGGGGCACCTGGTGGTGCTCCAGGCGGTGGCTCTCAGAGTGTGAACACTGGAACCGGGGCTTATGTGCTTGCGGATGGTGAGACTCTCAGCGGCGGAACTTATATTTCCACAAATACGGATGAAAACGCGATCAGGGCTGAAGGGAATGTTACGGCAACGCTTGATGGCGTCACCGTTGAAAAGACGGCTGGCGACGCTTCAAGCAGTGATGCAAGCAGTTTTTACGGGTTGGATGCAGCCATTTTGGCGCTCGACAACGCCACCTTAACCATCACTGGCGGAACAGTCACGGCTTCAGCGGAAGGCGCCAACGGGGTGTTTGCCTACGATGGTGCGACGATCAACATTTCGGATACTGTCATTAATGTTACCGGCGGCAACGCGGGCGGCATTGAAGTAGCAGGCGGCGGAACCATGTATGCGACCAACCTGACCGTCAATTCCACAGTGAAGGCAGCCATTCGCAGCGACCGGGGCGGCGGCACTTTGGTGGTGGATGGCGGCACTTATACCACCAGTGGTAGCAGCGGCGCGCCGGCCATCTATAGTACAGCCGATATCACGGTTAGCAATGCCACCTTAACGGCCAACACATCAGAGGCGGTGGTGGTTGAAGGGTTGAATTCTGTCACGCTTGTAGACTGCGATGTGACCGGCAATATGGACGGCACCTCCGCGGAAGCGAATGGCGAAAATGTTCACAATGTGATGTTGTACCAAAGTATGTCTGGCGATGCCGAGACCGGTACGAGCAGCTTCAGCATGACCGGTGGAACCCTGGTATCAAAAAGCGGCGATATGTTCTATGTGACCAACACCAGCAGCATCATCTCACTCAGCGGCGTTGATCTGACCCTGGCTGACGGCACTTACTTGCTACTGGTGGCCGGCAATGACTCCTCCAGGGGATGGGGTACAGCTGGTGCCAATGGAGGAGAAACCACCTTCAATCTTTCAAAGCAGACCGCAGCCGGCGACATCATGGTGGACACAATCTCAACCCTGGCGATGAATATTTCGGATTCTTCATCATTTACGGGTTCGATCAATGCAGATGGAACATCGGCTTCATCTCTCGTGGTAACGATTGATGGCTCAAGCACCTGGACGTTAACCGCCGACAGCTTCGTAACGGCTTTCAATGGCAGTATTTCCAATCTGGTGACTAACGGGCACACCCTTTATGTGAATGGGACGGCGGTAACGAAGTAATCAGAAAATAGGAATTAGGAACAAGGAAGTGTCCTCGATCTCGGGGGCGCTTTTTTGTAACGAATTAATAGAAAAAATCACCATCAATATTCGCTATAATTGTTTCTGTTGAAAAGAGCAATATTTATATGCAGGAGATAAAATGACGACCATTCAATCTGAGCATTTCACGAAGGCCATTTTTATGCTTTTGGACGAGAGTTTCGAAAATGTTCAAGGCATTTACCTGGATAAAGGTACATCCATGTTTGAGACGCTGGCAGGCATCAGCGCTGCGGAGGCTTCTGTTCCGGTGGGAGGTAAGTGCGCCACCCTGGCTGCCCAGGTGAAGCACGTGGCGTTTTATCTTGGAGTGATCGAACGGTTCATGAGCGACCCCAGGACACCCGCGGCAGATTGGGGCGAGGTTTGGCGCACCGTCAGCCAGGTGACGCCGGAGGAATGGCAATCCATTCAGGATGAGCTGCGGCTCAATTACCAAAGCATACGCAAGTATCTTGAGTCTGTGCATGAATGGCCGAATGCAGAAACGGTTGGCACGGCCATGGCGATCATCGCCCATAGCGCCTATCACCTGGGAGAGATCCGACAGGCGTTGTGTGTATTAAAATCATAGACATTAAAATTTTATGGATGTGCAGGAGATAGATGAACAAAGTTGAATTCCTTTTGGGTCGTTTAACCGGGATCAGAAAAGTGCTCTCCAAAAAAGACTCAGCCCAGGCGTTGATCGGTTTGGGGTCAGTTGGGATTGAGCTTGACCGGTTGGATCAATATTCTGACCTGGATTTTTTTGTAATTGTCAAAAGCGGTTGTAAATCACAATATCTTGATGATTTGGGTTGGTTGAACGAAGTTTCACCTGTCGGATATTGTTTTATGAACACTCAAGACGGTTACAAACTTCTTTTTTCTGATGGTGTATTTTGTGAATTCGCCGTATTTGAAGAAGATGAGCTGAAAAACACCTTTTTCACTCCCGGACGGATAGTTTGGAAAGCAGAAGGTGTTTCAGACCAGATTGCTATTCCGCAAAGAGGTGTAGATGGACGGCAGCAACATTCCGTTGAGTGGTTGGTTGGCGAGGCATTGACCAACCTGTATGTGGGTTTATGCCGAGAACAGCGCGGAGAAAAGTTATCTGCCATGCGATTCATCCAGGGTTATGCAGTGGATCGCGTTTTGGAGCTGGTTGAACAGTTGGAACCAGCCGCTGCAGTTCATAGTGATGAATTCAATATAGAACGGCGATTTGAACGAAGGTATCCGATATCTTCTAAAGAATTACACGATATGATGCAAGGGTATGAGAAGAATCGTGAATCTGCCAGGGCTATTCTGTCATTTTTGGATGGCCATTTTGAAGTCAACACTTGTATGAAACAAGCTGTGGTGCAATTAATCAATTTGAAGATGGAGGAGTAATGCAAGAGCCTTTGGATCCCCTATTATTGAAACCTATCGAAAAAGTAGCACGGTTTTTGGAAACCGGTGATGAATCATACCTTGTTGCTTTTGCAAAAAAAGGGGTGGTGATCATTGAAAATTTTGAGCCTCACATTTTTGAGGGTGAAGATGCAGTTGTCCGTTGGTCAAAGGTAATCAAATCATGGCACACCAAACAGCTCAACCTGGTACACACTTTTGGCGAATACCATGATCTGAATGTTGATGAGGACCTTGCTTTTGTTTCGCTTGCCACAAATTGGACGGGGCTGCGCGGCGGCAATCCGTTCCAGGAGGATGGGGGCTGGGCGTTTGTGCTGGTCAAGGAAGAGGGTGAGTGGAAGGTCAAGGGTTATGGGTGGGCAGTCATCCATGATGAAGAGGGATAAAAAGACAATAACTAAAAAGAACCAGAGGCGAGTTATTGGTGCATCTTTTCCTTCATCGGTTTGGAATAACTGGAGGAGATGCCGTAACGGTCGCGCAGTTCGTTGACCATCAGGTAGAGTTGGTCTTTATACGCCTTTTCGGCACCTCCGGTTTTGAAAAGCGCCTGCAGCTTGTGGTAAAGTTCCGGGTAGTCGCGCTGAATGAATTCAAAGAATATTTTACGCGTGTCGCCGCGCAGATAGAGAACGCCCGGCAGCAGGTAATGGACGCCGCTCTCGCTGGCACTGGCACACAAGGCTTCAAAATTCTCGCGTCCATCGGTCAGGTAGGGGATGATGGGCATGACATGCAGGCCAATTGATGCGTTGGTCTGGCGGAAATGTTTGAGCATGGCAAACCGTTCCGCGGAAGGGGCGCCGCCGGGTTCAATTTTCTTGCGTACCTCTTCATTCATGGTGGTGATGGTGGCGGCGATGTTGATGTAGGTGATGCGAGAGAGTTCATTGATCAGGTCGAAATCCCGCAGCACCAGGGTGGATTTGGTGGAGATGATAGCCGGCGTCTTGTACTTGATCAACAGTTTCAAGATCTCGGGCATCAATTGATAGGTTTCTTCCGCTTTCTGGTAGCTGTCGGTCACCCCGCCAATGTTGACCACTTCACGTTTCCATTTTGGGGAACTCAACTCCTGCTCCAGCTTTTCCACGACGTTGGTCTTGACGTGGATGTCGTCATAAAAACCGTCAGAGTTGAGATAAGTATGTGAGTAAATGGCATAACAATAACGGCAGGCGTGGCTGCATCCGCGGTAGATGTTTAGGTCCCAGCCGAACGGGACTTTTCGTTTTAATTCGTTCAGTGCGCTTTCACAGTGGATTTCTTTAAATGTAGTATCGTTTATCATCCAACCAGATCCGGAATTAATAATAGAATATAAATTCTAATCATAACATATTTTTAATCAGGAGAAAAAGTACTATGTTTTTTTCTCAGCTTATTATTTAATGATGCTGGTTTATGGCAAGATCCTCTATTCGTGAGCGAGGTTTCATTGGAGATTATTGCGTTTTGTGTTTTGGTAATGGTTGAAATTGGATTGGCAGTCTATTGTTTTTCGACCAGGTCGAGTCAAACAAGAATCAGAACGATCATTCGATTAAGTCTGTCTGTTCTTTTTGCCATGTTGTTGATCACAAAGGTTCTAAAGTGGGATTTGCGTTGGTACGGATTGGCATTATTTTTAGCTGTTTTGGTAATTATCCATCTTTTCAAATTAACTCAGAAAAGCACCACTCCAAAAGTGTTTCGTGTCAGACAAACCATTTGGACTACTCTCGCCATGATCTTTTTATGGTTCGTTGTGTTGATCCCGGCATTGGTTTTTCCGCAGCATCAACCCATTTCCCCGACCGGAGATTATACGGTTGAAACCTCAACCTATACGTATACAGATGACAGTCGAATTGAATCTTATTCTGAGGATGTTGAAAACAGGCAAGTGACTGTCCAATTCTGGTACCCCTCAGATGAAGAGGGTAGATTTCCCCTGGTGTTGTTTTCACATGGTTCATTCGGCACGGTTACAAGCAATGTTTCACTGTTTAATGATCTGGCCAGCCATGGATACGTGGTTGGTTCAGTCAGTCATCCCTATCAAAGTCTTTTTTCAATGGATGCCAATGGAAAAACCACATGGCTGGACCAGGGATTTATGCGTGAAATCTCGATTGAGGATGCCAAAACGGACAGGCAACAAAGCTATACTTTTTATAAAAAGTGGATGGATATCCGTATGGGAGATATTGATTTCATCCTGGATACGATCCTGAATGAGGTCAAAAATGGGAATCCAGACAAGGTTTTCAGGTTAACTGATCCCACCAAAATTGGAGTGATGGGGCATTCACTGGGCGGTTCGGCTGCGCTTGGGGTTGGTGAAACGCGTAATGCAGTAGGCGCGGTTTTGGCTCTGGAATCTCCATTTATGTATGATGTCATAGGGGTTGAAAATGGTGAGTTTGTTTGGAACCCGAATACTTATCCTGTGCCCGTATTGAATGTTTATTCAGACAGTTCTTGGAGTCATTTGAGTGAATGGCCGCAATACGCTGAAAATGCTAAGCTTTTGACGGTGACTGGAGACCATGTTTATAGCGTTCATATCACGGGGGCCGGGCACCTCAATCTCACCGATTTGGCATTAACCAGCCCATTTCTTACACGGCTATTGAACGGACAAGCTGCCAGCATTGACAAACGGTTTTGTCTTGAGACCATCAACCAACTGGCGCTTGGGTTCTTTGATCAATACTTGAAAGGTCAAGGCTCATTTAATCCAAAAGTAAGCTACTCCTCTTTAATAGTTCAATAATTGCAGTCAGATGGCTACATAAGGTCGTAAGTGAAAAGGGCTTAAATTAATACAAATATTATCGTTTTAGTATAATTAATCTATGAGCTTGTTTGATTATCAAACTGGAGGATCTTATGGAGCTGGGAGCTTTTTCGATCAGTTTGGCTGTAAAAGATATTGAAATCTCTAAACAGTTTTATCAAAAACTGGGTTTTACGGTTTTCCATGGAGAACAATCACAGAACTGGTTGATCATGAAGAATGGCGACCTTACCATCGGGTTGTTCCAGGATATGTTTGAAGGAAATATCCTGACCTTCAACCCAGGCTGGGATGGAGATGCACATGAGGTAGAAGATTATACCGATATTCGAGTTTTGCAGAAGCAATTAAAAGAAAGCGGTATTGAATTGATCTCGGAAGTTGACGAAAATTCATCAGGTCCTGCCAATTTAATGTTGGTTGACCCCGATGGTAACCAAATTCTACTTGACCAACATGTTTAATGTAGTCACAGCGGATCTGACCCTTATTGGTGATTATGGAAATTTGATTGTCACCACTTAAAAGCCACACCTCTTTTACCAAGGATCGTGTCATCAAAGATCAGTTGTGCCGGTCTGTCAGCCATGCCCTGGCAAACATGCAGGGGTAATAAATGCTCTTCACGCGGATGGCAGTAGCGAGCGGCTGGGGCTTTAGCCCAATCCAGCAGACGCTGGTTGCGCTCAGTTTGGGTGAGATCACCTGTGCAGGTTTCGATCAACCAATTCTGGAAGGCATTGTTGCCGGGATCCGGTTCGGTTGTCGATTGCCATGAAAAAGCGCGCATGTTGTGGAATGAGAACCCTGAACCAATGACGAGAATATTCTCGTTTAATAATTCACGCAAGGCCTTGCCCAGGTTAAGGTGAGCTGAAGGGTTTAACCCGGCAATCAAAGAGAGCTGCAGACAGGGGATATCCGCTTCAGGGAACATTAACTTTAATGGGATGAAGAGGCCGTGGTCGAATCCGCGTTGGGGATCAATTTTAACTGGGATGTGATTCCCTTCAAGGATTGCAGCAATCCGTTTTGCGGCGGCCGGGCTGCCAGGCGCCGGATATTGAATCTCGTAAGCCTGTGCGGGAAAACCGTAGTAGTCGTAAAACATAACGGGGTTTGCGGCCCCGAGCAATGTGGCGGCGTTTTCCTCCCAGTGCGCACTGATCACTAAAATCAGGTCAGGTCGGTGCAATTGATCGGGTAACTTTTGCATAAAAGCCACCATGGCTTTGTGGCCTTCGTCCCCGAGGATGGGCAGCGGTCCGCCGCCGTGGGAGAAATAGACGATCTGAGCCTTGGATCCAGAAGAAGATTCTTCCATAATTCCCTTTCGGATTAACGGTTTGCTGACTATATTGTACTTCTTTTAGCCGAATTATCCGGTTAATTTCAGTCGGCCGTGTGTAGTGAATTTATATTCCTAACAATTTGTCTTTTTTAAAAGGTTGGTCGTATAACGTTTCATTTGTTTTGGATTTGAATTGTTGTTACAATGACCCAAAAGACATATAGAGGTTTAATACATAAGAAAGGTCAATGTTGAGAAAACTTAAACTGCAAGTGCAGATGACGGTGGATGGATTTATCGCTGGTGCAAATGGTGAAATGGATTGGTTGGTGTTTAATTGGGATAAAGAGATCAACCATTATGTAACAGACCTGACTGAACCTATAGATTGTATTGTCTTAGGGCGCAAGCTGGCAGAAGGATTCATTCCGCATTGGGCTGGGGTAGCGGCTGACCCCAAATCCCCTGAATACACCTCCGGACAGAAATTTACCAATACGCACAAGGTGGTTTTCACCAAAACGTTACAAAGCTCAGCGTGGGAAAACACCGTGCTGGCCAAGGGTGACCTGGTGGAAGAGATCATGCGCTTGAAAGAACAAGACGGCGGAGACATCATCGCCTACGGAGGCGGTACTTTTGTCTCAAGTTTGATCAAGTCCAACCTGATCGATGAGTATCATTTGTTCATCAATCCGACGGCCATTGGCAGCGGGATGTCCATTTTCAATGGATTGGAATCCAAATTAGACCTTATGTTAATCAAAGCAACTTCATTCCCGTGCGGGATAGTAGTGTTGCGTTACGTGCCTAAAATGATAAGCAGATAAAAAGAGACCAGTGCTGTAGGATTGTGTAATTTCACATAACTCCATGAGCAAATTCCAAAATATTCAAGCTTTTATCTTTGGAAAGTTGAAAAAGTATCAAGCTGGCAACCAATAGGAGATTTAGGTAAAATCATTATTCAGGGTTTGTTATTGATTTGAACACAATCAAAGGATTGTTAAATGGATTCAATAATTAGTAAACATTGGCACCATCTACCTTCTGATGAAGTACTTGACCTCTTGGATTCGAATGTTGAGCAGGGTTTGGATGTTTTTGAGGTGAAACATCGTCAAGAGCGATTTGGATTAAACGTTCTGACATCCAAGAGAGGCCATAGTCCTTTTGTGCGTTTTCTTCTTCAATTTAACAATCCACTGGTCATCATCTTGTTGGTTGCCAGTTTAGTGACTGCGGTGTTAAAAGATCCGACTGACGCGGCCGTGATTTTTGGAGTTGTTCTTGTCAACGCGACTATAGGTTTTTTTCAGGAATCTCGAGCTGAACAGGCTATTATGGCATTGGCAAAAACAATGACGACCGAAGCAGTTGTCATACGCGGAGGGAAAGTAGCTCGAATTCCTGCTGCTGAACTGGTACCTGGCGACATCGTTCAGTTGCTGTCTGGAGCGCGTGTACCGGCTGATCTGCGTCTTATATTATCGCGCGATCTACAGGTAACTGAAGCGGCTCTCACAGGCGAGTCACTACCCGTGGAAAAAGATGCTGCGTTCTTTGTTCCTCACGATGCCATCTTAGCCGAGCGCCGGAACATGGCTTACGCCTCTACTCTTGTTACATACGGCGCTGCAACAGGCGTAGTGATAGCCACAGGTGACGGAACCGAAGTGGGTAGAATCTCACAACTAATAACCAACGCGGTTAAGTTGGAAACCCCGCTGACCAAAAAAATTAGTCAATTCAGCCGCGTGTTGCTAATTGCTATTTTGGGATTATCGGCTCTGACCTTTGGAATAGGACTATTGCGTGGCCAGCAGGTGGTGGAAACGTTGTTGGCGGCAATTGCCCTCGCAGTGGGTGCTATTCCGGAAGGGCTGCCCGCGGCTATGACCGTTACGCTTGCAATAGGCGTTTCTAGAATGGCTCGCCGACGAGCAATTATTCGCAACCTACCGGCGGTTGAAACCTTGGGTTCTACGACTGTTATTTGTTCTGATAAGACTGGAACCCTCACTCAAAATCAAATGACTGTACAAGAAATTCATACGCTTGGAGGCATTTATTCTGTCAGTGGCGTTGGATATCAACCAGAAGGCGAAATTTTGGGTGAATGGAACAAAGACCAAGCAGTAATCGAAACCCTTAAAGCCGGGTTGCTTTGCAATGACAGTCAGCTTATTGAGACAGAAGGGCGTTGGATTATCCAAGGGGACCCAACCGAAGGGGCGTTGTTGGTCGCAGCTCGTAAAGCTTCTCTTGATCTTGATCTATCTGCCAATCTTGCAAGGTTGGATTCAATTCCATTCGATTCACAACACCAATACATGGCCACGCTTCACGTCGGAGGAAAGGTATATGTCAAAGGCGCGGCCGAAGTACTTTTAGACCGTTGTGCTGGGGCACTTGACCCTTCAGGCCAGTTTTCGGATTGTGCGAGCGATATATTTCGTGCGGCTATGGAGCAGATGGCTTCCAAGGGTTTACGTGTGCTGGCATTTGCTAGCATCGAAAAGCCTGGTGAGAAGTCTATAAACTTTAATGATATTAAGGAATTAACCCTTCTAGGTTTGCAAGGCATGATGGATCCACCTCGCCCAGAGGTCATTGGCGCCATCCAGGCTTGCCATATGGCTGGTATTACCGTCAAAATGATCACTGGGGACCATGCTCTTACAGCCGCGGCTATCGGCAGGCAAATTGGGTTATGCCAAGATGATTGCGCCACTGTGCTCACCGGTGGCGAATTAACCGGATTCTCTGACACCGAACTCATTGAACAAGTTGGAAAGGTAAATGTATTTGCCCGTGTGGCTCCTGAACAAAAACTGCGATTGGTGGAAGCACTGCAAGCTCGAGGGCATATGGTTGCCATGACCGGAGATGGGGTCAATGATGCCCCGGCCCTCAAACAAGCCAACATTGGTGTGGCGATGGGGATTACTGGCACGGATGTTTCAAAAGAAGCAGCTGATATGATTTTGATTGATGATAATTTTGCTTCGATTAAAGCGGCCATTGAAGAAGGGCGGGGGGTATTTGACAATCTGACCAAATTCATTGCCTGGACACTTCCCACCAATTTGGGCGAGGGCATGGTTCTTTTGGCGGCAATTATTTCTGGCGCCACGTTGCCCATTCTCCCGATCCAACTCTTGTGGATTAACATGGTAACGGCTGCGTTTTTGGGTTTTTCACTATCGCTTGAACCCAAAGAACCTGGAATCATGCAGCGCAATCCCCGCAATCCCAAGGAACCCATTCTTAGCGGGACGCTGATTTGGCGAATTATATTGGTTAGTGTCATCATTCTTGCAGGATCTTTCGGATTATTTGAATATGTACAAACTCGGGGCGCTTCACTGGCTGAGGCTCGCACCGTTGCTGTTAATGTGGTCATTTTCGTAGAGATCTTCTATTTATTCAACGCGCGGTCGTTAACACGTTCCTCTTTCCAACTTGGATTCTTTACCAATCCATGGGCAGTGGGTGGAGCAATCCTCATGGCACTTGTCCAATTGCTGTATACGTATGCACCTTTCATGAACACGATCTTTAACAGCGCCCCCATCTCGCTTTTGCTTTGGCTAAATGTGCTGGCTGTCGGTTTGATTGCTTTTGTTGTCATTGAAGTTGAGAAATGGATAAGACGAAAGTTGAACGTTGCTGTGAAATAATGTAGGAGTTCCAATAGATCTGTGAGTGGGATTTTTATCCAACAAGCAATTGAGATATTGAGGCTCATCACAAGCAGGTTGCCATAAATTAAACTTTGTTAAGGAGAAAAATATGAATAAAGTTCGACAGCTTCTTAAGGCGAAAGGTGAACAGGTTTGGTCAATTTCAAGGGAATCATCCGTACAAGATAGTTTGAGACTAATGGCAGAAAAAAATATTGGCTCGCTTGTGGTTATTGATAATGGCGAGGTGGTTGGAATTTTTACCGAGCGTGATTATGCTCGAAAAGTAGGTCTCGATCGCATTAATTCGGTTGACACCTTAATAGAAGATGTCATGACAAAAGTATTGATCACTGTTGACCCAAACAAAACGGTTAAGGAATGTATGGTGCTTATGACTGACAATCATATCCGACACTTGCCTGTGATGGATAATGGGCAATTAGTTGGCATGATATCAGTTGGCGACGTGGTCAAAGATATGATTGAAGAATTAGAATTTCATGTAGAGCAACTCACAGGTTATATAACTGGACTTCGTTAATTACTGAATAAAATTATTTTTAAAGAAAAGCAATTCCTCTTTAATACAGCAATTCGTTGTTTGTTCCGTGGCTGTTTACTTTGATAAATCGTCTGTGTTCTTCACAGAGGCGATTTCGTGTCGGTTGCGAGTCCGCTTTTGAAGGTAATAAGCACCTGCCAAAGACATTACGATTGCTGCAATAGCCAGGAGCGTCTCAGGGGAGTATTCCTTTACATCAATAATGACCACTTTACGTGCTACTGCAATTAATGCAACTTCAAGCACAATTTCTACATGCACCTCGTGCTCGTTAAGGTAGGCGCGAATTGTTTCAAGCAGTTCGACACCGATTAGTATCAGCATGAAGAAACCAAACACATCCAGTAATTCATTAATGTCAAGCAAATATCGAGGGGGGGTTATGATATCCACAACCAGAATACGCCCCAATTCGATGGTAGACAATAAAATAACCACTATCATCATAAAGATCAAGCTGCCCACTATTATGCGCTCGAATAAACTTAGTAACTTACCTATTATTTTCACCATTTATTTGCCTTTACTTATTCATCTATAAACAATGGATGATATCCTTATAGATGTGCACTATTTTATATACCTTGCTGAGATACAGCAAAGAATATGGCCAATATTATTACGATCAATCCAATTGAAATTGCCAACCATGTTGCTGCTCGCTGACGCATAAGTCCTCCTTAAACCAGGTCAAACCGTTCAGAGTGGAAATCGCCCAGTGGGATGCCAATGTTTATGAGGGTTTTTTCCACGGCGTTCATCATCGGTCCCGGTCCGCAAATAAAGATTTCAACTCTGTTTGGTATTCGTTCTGCAGGTAAGTGCCGTTTGAGGATATCAGCGTTAACAAAACCTTTTTCACCGGTCCAATCTGCCGGTGGAGATTCGAGCACATGAACCACCTTGAGGTTTAACTTCTCAGGCAGCTTTTGAATTTCTTCAAGAAAAGTTGCTGTTTCGAGGGTTTTATTGGCGTAGATTAGGGTTAAAGGCCGCGAATCTCCCCGGTCTGATAATGTGCGTAACATTGACATCATCGGTGTTATACCGATACCTCCAGCAATGAAGATAAAACTTTGTGCTTGAGGATGGCGATCAACACTGAAAGCCCCATAAGGACCGTCAACATACACCCGTTGACCTTGGGTAAAATTCTTAATCGAAGCAGTAAAATCCCCCAATTCTTTAATGGTGAAAGATAATAAAGAGCTATCGCTAGCACTGCTTGAGAATGAAAATGGATGTTCATGATCGCGAAAAGGGCTATCCCAAGCGGTGATCCATGCAAACTGTCCCGGGTGGAATCGCAATCCACTGTGATTGATTGCTCGAAGGACAATCGTCCAGGCATTGCCTCGTTCGGCAATTACCTTATCAACAGCATAAGGTTTTCGTAATAGTATTATTGGTTTTATTACGCGAACCCAGGCTAACAGACAAATCCAAAAAACTCCGTATACTCCCCAAAAAAGTTGTTTCCAAAGCGTATTTAGGTAGTAACCTCGCAACTCTGTATGAATCAAGGCCAAAGATATTACTACTATGGCAAGGATCCCGTGCCAAATTCTCCAACGATCATATTCGATTTTCCATTTTTTGCGCCATACAGACAAACTAATCAGTGCTAATAACGAAATTAGTGCTAAAACCCCAAAACGTGCTGCCCATGGCGCTGTAACCAGGTTGAGAAGTTTGAGGTGGCGAGGATCAAAAATGAATAAAAGGAGAGGATGGGCCGCGATCAACACGAATGTGACTATTGAGATTTGACGGTGAAAAAAATAGACAATATCGCTTCCAAAAGGAGCTTTGATAACCTTAAAACGGGCAGTCAACACAAACTGCAATCCGATCATTGATAAGCCGCAGTATCCTAAGCCCACCGATAAATCTCGCCAAAATTCACGTCCCGCAGGTCTCGGCCCTGCAAGTATGATCAACAAAGGGGCAAGGGTGATAATTATGTAGACACTTATCCAGAAAATTCCCTGTAAGATTCGCTTCGTCATTTATAAAAATCCTTCCTGCATACAACTTTAAAAATTAATACATGCATATGAGTTTGACCGAATTTACAATCTGATTATTCTTATTGACATGTTACATAATTCAAAGGTTGCAGTAATCTCTCAACAATAAATCATATTAGGTTGATTGCTCATAAAAAGTGTAAAAGCAATTATTTAATTAACCTCTTGTCTTTATTCCGTATTTTAGAATCCACAAAAATTTATAACACTTTCACTAAGTATCATTACAAATTTGCTTGAAATGAAGTTTGTTTTTGGATTTCACTTGATTGTTTGGCAAAGAGTCAAATATTCAACAAATAAGTGGTAATAGAAAGCGTCACTTATTCAGCTTAACGCTACTCTTGACAGTTACTTTAGTACCATTACCCATAATTATACGTGAATATGGAAAAGCAACTTCAATTCCATCAAAAAAGAAAGGAAGTATACGGCTGACCACAAATAATAAAGACACCGCTTAAGAAAAGTCTACTTGATCAAAAATGTAACTCAATATTTTGTCACGAATATAATTACACCAAATTAATTATCTCAGTAATGAGTTGGGATTTATTTTGCAATAATTCGTGCTGGATATTACAACGCCATTTTGTCCTATATAATTATTGGCACAATAACCGATGTGTTTGAGGTTTGATTAACAACCGGGTTGTGAAACCAACCTGTGGGAAGGATTAAATCATGGCACCTTTGCAAGAATACATGATCGAATACAAAAAACAATTAGAAAAAGGTGAGATTCAAAAGGCCTATAAGGGATTGTTGGAATACCTCATGGCGTTGCGGGCTTTGTTTGAGAAACAATACCCAGATTGGGCTGTGCCCGGGGGGTTGTACACCGGTTACATGGATATGAGCTATTTCTCCATAATCCCGCCTGCGCTGAAGGATAGAAAACTGAAGATCGCGGTGGTGTTTATCCACGAAACGTGCAAGTTTGAAGTCTGGCTGGCAGGGGTCAATAAAGGGGTGCAGGCAGAATATTGGCAGAAGATCAAACAAAGCGGCTGGAACCAATATAAAACCGTTTCTACATTGCAGGGTGCAGATGCGATCATTGAGCATGTTCTGATTGAGACTCCTGATTTTGATGATCTGGACGGATTAACTAAGAAGATTCAAGAGCAAGTGGAAAAATTTATCTGTGATGTTGAAACCTATTTATCAAGTGACCTTTAAGGATGGCAGGCATGAACCAATACATCGCTCTCTTTCGCGGAATTAATGTTGGCGGTAACAATAAACTGCCCATGGTTGAATTGGTGAAAATCCTGGAAGGGCTGGGGGCGAGAGAGGTTAAAACCTACATCCAGAGCGGAAATGCAGTATTCCAATTTGAAGAAGTGGATACACAAGCGTTTTCCAACATCATCAGTCTTGAGGTCGAAAAGCAGTGCGGCTTTGCGCCTAAAGTGCTGTTGTTGACCGCGGAGGAGCTCGACCGCGCAATGGACGAGAACCCGTTTCCGGTGCCTGAAGGGGATGCAAGCGCATTGCACCTGGGATTTTTAGCCGCGGAACCTGAGGATGTAGATTTCGAGAAGCTGTCGGCTTTAAAGGTGGAAAGTGAACATTATTGCCTGACGCCCAAGGTGTTTTACCTTTTTGCCCCGGAGGGTGTGGGTAAATCCAAACTGGCAGCGGGGGCTGAAACGATCATTGGGGTGGATATGACCGACCGCAACTGGAACACGGTATGCAAACTTAAGGAGATGGTTGAGCAATTGTGACCAATGATTAAAAATCCAACTGACGATTGATTTAATTGAGATGTAAAGATCTTGAAAAATAGTATTAGGGGTTGTTGTGAATGGAAAAGGAGTCAGAATGGGTAGAATTATTGTTTCGGAATTTGTATCACTTGACGGGGTGATGGAAGCCCCCGGAGGCGAACCAGGTTATCCACATACTGGTTGGGTGGCAAAATTTCAAGATGAACAACAAATTAATTACAAGCTTGAAGAAGTCTTGGCGGTTGAAGCATTGTTATTAGGTCGAAAAACTTATGAAGGGTTTTCTGAAGCATGGCCTTCGATTAGCGGTAAGTTTGGAGACCAAATGAATGGTTTACCAAAATTTATTGCTTCAACTACACTAAAAAATGTAAGTTGGAATAATTCAAAAATCCTGGGACCAGATACATTGTCTAAAATAACAAAAATTAAGATTGAAATGCATGGCGATGTAATGGTTAATGGCAGCCGTACACTAGTAAATTTCCTTAAATTAAATCACCTCGTTGATGAATATCGCTTGATGGTTTTTCCAATTGTTTTGGGCAGTGGTATGCGCTTATTTGATGAAGTAAAAGATTTTGAAATGTTAAGACTTGTTGACAGCCATCCGCTTAAGAATGGAGCGATAGTATTAACTTATCAGCCAATAACATAATTGGGAAGAATAGACCGACCGCAAGTGGAGTATGGTTTGCAAGTGTAAAGAGATGCTTGAAATTCTGTGATTGGTAACAAAACGAATTTATAAATCTAGGCTGAAGCAATAAGTGATTGGAGGTAAATATTAATGTCATCTGACGAGGATTTTCTTCGATTTCTGGCCGAACAAATGGAAGAGGCTGGCGATATTCGATACAGAAAAATGTTTGGGGAATATGCGATTTATTGTAATGAAAAAGTTGTCGCTCTCGTCTGTGACAATAAATTGTTTATCAAGCCAACTGAAGCCGGAAAACAATTCATAGGCAATGTTGTCGAGGCGCCTGCTTATCCGGGGTCGAAGCTATATTTTTTTATTGAGGAACAATTTGAAAATCAAGAATGGCTGAGTGAGTTAATCCGGGTTACTGAAAAAGAGCTTCCAGCACCCAAACCCAAAAAGAAATAATCCGATTCGTAAAAAATAGATCACGTTTCTGACCTATTTTATTATGCAGATAACCGATAATTACTGGAATTATCATGGAAGAACCCCTTGAAACGATCAATGATTATGTCGTAAACGAACTGTCTAGAATGACAGATCGCGATCTGATCATTAAGGAGGTTTGCCTGCGGCAAAACTGCTTTTGGGATGAGGGGGAACGCCTGGTTAATAAAATAGAAGATGACAACAGGAACCAACTGGAAAAACGTAAAAGCCCATTGATGTTGATTTTGAGTTCTCTGTTTGCGGTCGCGGGATTGGTGTGGGCGTTGTTTTCGTTCTACGGGTTGGCAGCTCCGATCTACACGATGTGGAAGGAGCAGGGTGGTCTCGTTGAAGGTATGGTCTGGGTCTATAACTTCTGGTCACTTTTTCCATTTTTATTAATGAGCACGGGCATGACCATTTCGGGCACGTTTGGCATTATCCATTCCATCAAGCGGTTGAGGGGAGAGGATGTGGAGGATTTTGAGTAAGTAAAGATCATCATTGTTTTATGATTTGCCATGATGAATTAGAAATATAATTGGAAATCATGAGGAGCCGCACTTGATGGATTCAAGGTCTGTTTATAAGGCAAGGGTTGATGCAGCCATTATGTATATGCATGACCACTTGGACGAAAAAATGATTTTGGATGACCTGGCAAAAACCGCCGGTTTTTCGGCCTTCCATTTTCACCGTCTTTTTTCAGCTTTAATGACCGAAACCCCACAACAATTTCTCAATCGATTACGACTTGAAAGAGCCGCAAACATGCTTGTCAAATACTCCGGGTATTCGGTTACCCAGATCGCCATGAAGTGCGGCTTTTCATCTTCATCTGCCTTTGCACGCTCATTTAAAAGTCATTTTGGAATTTCAGCCATTGAGTATCGGAAATCTGAAAGTAGACCTGAAACTCCTGAAGTCTCAACTAACAACGTGTTCTCCATGGACTATACTCAATTGAAAGTTGAAATCCAAAATGTTCCAACCTGGAACCTGATTTACGTTTCAATTCTCAAGGGATACAAAATTGAATTAATCTGTAAAGGATGGAATCAGCTCTTTCGATGGGCAACCGCCCATGATTTGATCTCGAAAGAGA
Source organism: uncultured Anaerolinea sp. (assembly GCA_964597505.1). Lineage (GTDB taxonomy): Bacteria > Chloroflexota > Anaerolineae > Anaerolineales > Anaerolineaceae > UBA6107. Next base: position 214,051 of record CAZQXI010000002.1, read on the forward strand.
CCCGCGTGTTGGGGATCTCTTTCGATGATCCGCTGATTACCCCTGTGGATAAATGCCGATATTTTGCCTGTCTATCCATTCCAAGCGTCATTAATCCACAGCCTCCAATCGGGTTTATGACTTTGGAAGGTTCAAAATGTGCAATCACGCGAGTAACTTGCGATTTGGATGAAATCCAGGGTATATACATGTACCTTTATCGTGACTGGCTTATAGACAGCGGATTTCAACCTGCCGATCTGCCGCCCTATGAGATATATCTCTCAACGCCTGAAACAAACCCAGAGGGCAAGTATGAAATGGAAATTTATATTCCCATTGTTCCGCTTTAAATAGCAAGATTTGCAAAGTAAAAGGCAAGCGGTGCAAAGCAATTATTTTGCTGCGAGAGTATCCTTTGATCATTCAAATTTATGGAGGATCCAATGACTCAACAGCGGCAAGTCGTGTTTCATCACATCACCTTGAAAGGTGAACCCTATAAAGTGGGCAGAATTCAGGCGGAAGCAGTAAAAAATATTCCGCAGTTTGTCAAGTTTCTTGGTTCAGGAGCAGGAAAGTTTTCAAAGGAACAATTTAAACAAGTGTCCTCACAAATGGAATCATTTCTTCCGGGGATTAACGAGGAAATGAGGGGTTTTGCAGATGGTGTGGGAATTCCGCTGGAAAACCTGGTCTATTATGCCTACACTTATTTACCCAAGGGCAGATGCAGTCAATTCGCTTTGCTTCCTTCCCGCACAGAAGAGGGAAAGATGCTTATTGGTCGCAGTTATGAGTTTGGGGTGGATACCGAAGATCTGAGACTGTGCACCATGCAGCTGGATAATAAATTCTCATTTATAGGTTCATCACTCATTTTCTTTGGTTTCACTGAAGGGATGAATGAACACGGGTTGGTGATTTCTCAAACGGCGGGGGGGATGCCTGTCGGGCTTGAATCAGGCATGCGGCCTCCAATTGAGGACGGTTTTCAGTTCTGGTTTGTGATCAGGGCAGTTCTTGAACGATGCAAAACCGTGGATGAGGCCATACGGCTAATCCAAGAAATCCCGACTTGCGGCAACCCTATATTTCTTCTTGCTGATAAATCAGGTGAAGCAGCTTTGATCGAGGTATTTGGCTCTCATAAAGCGGTGAAAAGAATTGATGCACAAAGCGCCGAGCAAATGATCAGTTCAACCAACCACTTTACGCTGCCAGAAATGCTACCCTTTCGGGACGCGATCTGGGTCAATTCTCAGACTCGTTATGATGCCATCCAGTCACGGCTGGGGGGTACTCAAAAGGTCAACCGGGAAACGATCAAGTCTCTCCTGTCAGAAGAGTATCCAAAGGGGTTGGCCTGCCACTATTACGAGGAGTGGTTCGGCACATTGCGCTCGATGATTTTTGATCCGCAAGCTGGTGAGATTGAAATGTGTTTTGGTTCGCCGGTTGAGGGTAAATGGCAACGTATTAATTTTAATACCCCCATGGCAAGATATCCGATTGGGCTGCCGTTGAAAAAAATGCCACCTGATTTTATGGCAACAGTAAGCTGAGATATATAGAAAATCGGGCGGGTTCACAAGAGAACCCGCCCGATCTTTATTATTAGGATCACATATCCAGTTTTCTGACGGCGGGGTGCAACACTGCCACCAAACCGTTCATTGCACCGAAAAAGCCGGTGATCAGAAACATGGCTGCCATCCCCGCACCAGGTCCCATTCCCACCAGGGGAGTGAGCAGAGTGGGGTGCATGAATAGCGGCTCAAAAACATGATCGGCCAACAATCCTCCCAATAGAAAACCCAGCGGAGATGGGCTGGTTTGGATCATCTCTCGAACCGAAAAAACCCTGCCCTGCACATCTGTCGGCACTTTTTCCTGCCAAATGGAGTAGTAAGGATTAACGATAAAGGGGATGGAAAATTCGGATAGAAACCCCGAAGCGGACCAACTCCAAACCGAATGACTAGCGGCTGTTAATAAATCACAAATACCGAATGAGATCAATGTTGACCACGCGAAAAGAGAGGCCTTTTTTCGTGGAGACCGCCAGGCCACCAGCACCAGGGCGCCGATGATCCCTCCGATACCCATGATGGTTTGAATCGTACCGAGCGCGATCTTGTCTCCGCCGGTGCGTGTCAGGATCATAGGCGACAGAATGGACATATAAGTAAAGCCAGCGAAAAGGTTGATCCCGACAAAATTAAGCAGGATCACGCGTAAACCGGGCTGAGAGAAGATGTAGCGAAAACCAAAACGGAATTCATGCCAGAAATCACCCCTGGCGAGGATGCCGACATCACTTTGATCGGGTTTATTAATTCGGATAAGCAGCAGGGCGGCAAGGCCAAGCAACAATGTGAACAAGTCAATTTTCATCACCAGGTTAAGGCCGCCAAAGGTGAGGATCACGCTGGAAAGGGCAGGCGCAATCACCTGAATGGCTGATTTTGATAAACCGATCAATGCATTCGAGCGGGTGAATTCGTCTTTGGGCACAAGCTGACTGACTGATGAAAAGAATGCCGGCGATTGAAAAGCTTCAAATGCACCAGAAAGCCCTTCTGCCAGATAAAGATGCCAGAAGTGCAACTCTCCGTTGAATGAGAGCACAAGCAAAATGAGGGTGACCAATCCGGAACCGAGATCTGCGAAGAACATGACCCATTTTCGATTGATGCGATCTGTCACCACACCGGCAAACGGACTGACCAGCATGAAGGCCAAACTGGAAAAAAATCCAAGCAAGACCATGGAGGTGATCGAGCCGTTGTTTTGATAAGCCCAAATCATCAAGGCGAAACGGGTTAACCCGGACCCCAGCAGAGAAAGGGATTGGCCGGACCACAGTAGAGAAAACGCTTTTTTATTGGTAAAAAATTTCATTTCAACACCATTAGATTAAATAAAAAAACCGCGGCAGGCGCGCCGCGGTTACATTTCGTTTCAAAAAGAGAAACTTACTCGTTACACGAGCAACAGGCGCGCGAATAGAACCCCCGCGCTGATTCTCTGCAATTAACCACCTTGACCAACAAGTATTTTTCCATGCGGCTAGTATACCGTAAATTGGTTTTATCCCAAAGGGAAAAGCGATTGATAAAAATAGAATGATCGAACAAAAAAACCACTTCGAGGGCACCTCCTTTCTATAAAAAAGTATAATTGATTTATCGTGACTTGAGCTTTTTGGAGGACTTATGATTTATACGATATTGAGTATTGCGGCGAAGGTGTTTGCTTTGCTTTTTATTTTAACGCTGGCGGCACTGCATTTGCTTAAACCGGAGTTCGACCCCAAGTGGCGCATGATCAGCGAGTATGAGATCGGCAAGTACGGTTACTTGATGCAGGGCGCTTTTTTCGCTTGGGCTGCCAGCCTGCTATTGATGGCGCTCGCCGCCTGGCATTTTATCGGTTCTGCAGGCGGGATCATCGGTTGGGTTTTACTGCTGATCATTGTGCTGGCATTGGTGGGTGCGGGTATTTTCAAAACCAACGCCATTACGGATAATTCCACCAGCCGCGACAATACCCTGCATACCCTGTGTGGATCCATCGTGATCCTGACCTTCCCGATCGCTTCAACGTTGGTCGCCAATGCCCTGCTGCGCAGTCCGTTCTGGACGCCGTATACCCTGGCCGTGTTCAACTTCACTCTGCTCAACTGGTTGGGGATGATCGCGTTCTTCGGTTCGATCCTTTGGTCGCGCAAGAAGGATCCCAGTGCAGGGCGGGTGGGGCCGACAGTATTGCTGGGCTGGCCGAACCGCATCATGGTGTTGCTCTATAACGTATGGGTGATCGTGCTGGCGGTTTGCGTCATCCAGATGATGAAATAGATTTGTCTTTTCGTGTGTTCTCTGCCCTCCAAAACAATGGGGGGCTTTTTATTATGACACCCCGAAAAACCGAAAAACACGAAAAAATCTTAAGAATTAATTTACCTTTAAGGCGAACTTTTATCCAATTAGCTAATTCAAACTATACCTTAAGGGGGATGTTGCTTTTGAAAATCGGGTGAATAATGGATGAAAAATAAATGGTAAAGAGGGAATTCATGGACATCATCAAAATCGACCCAAAAAATAAAAAGAAAGCCGCCGCAGTGGTCGCTTCAGCTTTTTTCAACTACCCAATGTTCACTTTTTATTTCCCCGATGAAAAGCGGAGGGTGAAGGAACTGCCCTGGTATATGGAGCAAACGCTCAACTGCGCGTTGGCCTACGGCGAAGTCTATACCAACCCGGAGTGCTCGGGGGTGGTCTTCACCCTGCCGCCTGGTCACACCAAGATTTCACAATGGGAGTACATGCAGCATGGTTTTCTGTTTACTCCGCTGGTGCTGGGATCGAAGGATTTTGCGCGTTCACAGGAATGCGAGGCTTTTGTGGCCGAGACGCATGAACGCCTGATGCAGGAACACGCGCATTATTACCTGTGGGGATTGACGGTTGACCCGAAGGTGAAGGGCACGGGCATTGGTTCCGCACTGCTGAAGAAGGTGCTGGATACCGCAGATGCCGCCAAAATGCCCATGTATCTCGAAACGCACGACCAGAAGAACGTGGCCTACTATGAGAGTAAGGGGTTCAAACTGATCAGCACGGAGAAGTTCCCAAATTTTGACCTGGAACTCTGGTGCATGGTGAGGGAACCTGTGTTGCCATAAATGCGCTTTCTAGCAACACACAGCGCGCGAATGGCGCAAAGGGCGCAAAAGGCGCAAAGCAGAACTTTTTATTTTTCAAAAAGCCAGAAATCATTCCAATACACTAAATAAGTTGATATATCAAAAAGAAGGAATGTGACAACTTTCCATTCAAATCAGGTAAAAACATACCTTACGTTAGGTATTTTGTGATGTAAAATAGAATTGGAGAGTAAGCCAAAGGCATTCCCTCTTCAAAAGGAATAATATGAACGCATTCAAAGTGCTTGAGATCAAAGAAAGTGTCTTTGAAGACAACAACCGGCAGGCGGATGCTCTCAGGGGAGAATTAAAAAAGAACAAGACCTTTTTATTGAATTTAATGTCCTCACCCGGGGCAGGCAAGACCACCACCCTGGTGCGGACGATCGAAGCGTTGAAAGATGAATTGGCCATCGGCGTGGTCGAGGCGGATATTGATTCCGCGGTGGACGCCGACACCATCGCCAAAACGGGCTCCAAGGTGATCCAGGTGCACACGGGCGGGATGTGCCACATGGACGCCTACATGACGGAGCAGGGCTTGCACGAAATGGGCATTGGCGGTCTGGATCTCGTCATACTTGAAAACATTGGCAACCTGCTCTGCCCGGCGGATTTTGACACCGGCGCGGCGTGCAACGCCATGATCCTGAGTGTGCCGGAGGGCGACGACAAACCGCTCAAGTATCCGCACATGTTCTCGATCGTTGATGTACTGCTGGTCAACAAGATCGACGCGATGTCTTTCTTCAATTTTGATCTGCAGGTCATGACCGAACGGGTCAAGAAGCTGAACCCCAAAGTTACGATCATCCCCATTTCTGCCAAGACAGGCGAAGGCATCGCCGAATGGGTAGATTGGATCCGTACTGAAATCAAACAGTGGAAAACTGATTAATCATTCAAAGATGGAGAGGTAATTCTGATGGCTGTCAAACTAAAAGTGTTGGAGTTCGCCAATAAGGTCAGTCGCAAGAAAATGGGTTCCAAGGCCGGAATCAAAGCCACCGATCCCGAATACATGATCCTCGAACCCGTGGTCACCGAAGAGATGGCTGAAGTGGCCATGTGCCTCGGTATGCGCATTCCACGCAGCGCGGAAGAAATTTCTGCCATGTGCGGCAAGCCGTTGGAGAGAACCACCGAACTGCTGTGGGAGCTTTCGATGGCCGGCGTATGCTTCATCAACACCATTGACGGCGTGGACAAGTACTGGCACGACACCTGGGTGCCGGGCATCATGGAAATGATGAACAACAACCTCGAGAACGTTAAAAAATATCCGCAGATCGCTGAAGCCTTTGAGGCTTACGGCCGGGTGCGCGGCAAGATGACTGCAGGGAACTTCCCCGTGGGGGTTGGCCTGATGCGCGTCATCCCCATTGAAACGGCGATTGACGGCAACAGCCGCAAGGCATCCTATGAAGAAGTCTCCAAATACCTGAACGATAATTCAATCTTCTCCGTCTCGGATTGCTCCTGCCGCACGGCCAGAGAGGCCATGGGCGAGGGCTGCGGACATTTGAAAGAAGACATGTGCATCCAGATGGGGCACGCCGCGGAATATTACATCCGCACCGGGCGTGGACGCGAGATCACCCGCGACGAGGCTTTCGAGATCATCAAGCGCGCCGAAGAGAACGGCCTGATGCACCAGATCCCCAATATTGACGGCGTCGGCAAGACCCACGCCATCTGCAACTGCTGCGGATGCTCCTGCCTTTCACTGCGCACGGCTGAAATGTTCATCAACACCGACATGGTGCGTTCCAATTATGTTTCACATGTGGACAAAGAAAAATGCGTGGCCTGCGGCGAATGTGTGGAAGCTTGCCCCACCAATGCATTGAAATTGGGGCAGAAGATCTGCGGTAAAACCCCCATCGTCGTTGCTGAACGGTTAACGCCGCGCGACAACGACTGGCCTGAAGAAATGTGGAACACCGATTACCGCTATAACCGCACCGACGTGGTGGATACCGGCACCAGCCCCTGCAAGACCAACTGCCCGGCGCATATTGGCATCCAGGGTTACATCAAACTGGCTTCCCTGGGCAGATACTCCGAAGCGCTGGAATTGATCAAACGCGAGAACCCCTTCCCGGCGGTATGCGGACGCATCTGTCCGCGTAACTGCGAGAACGACTGCACCCGCGGTGATATCGACGACCCGATCGCGATTGACGAGATCAAGAAATTCATTGCCGAGCAGGACCTAAACTCAAAGCACCGCTACGTACCCGCCAAACGGCATGCATACGGCAAGAAGATTGCCGTGATTGGCGCCGGCCCGGCAGGACTCTCGTGTGCTTATTACCTGGCCATTGACGGCTATAAAGTGACCGTGTTCGAAAAGCAGAAAGCCCTTGGCGGCATGCTGACGCTGGGCATTCCCTCCTTTAGACTTGAGAAGACCGTGGTCAACGCCGAGATCGAGATCCTGAAAGACCTGGGTGTGGAATTCAAACTCGGGTTTGAAGTAGGCAAGGAAGCCAGCCTTGATGACCTGCGTAAACAGGGATACGAGGCTTTCTACATGGCCATCGGCGCCCAGGGCGGACGCAAACTTGGCATTGAAGGCGAAGACGCGCAGGGCGTGGTCTCTGGCGTGGATTTCGTCCGCAATATCAATTTGGGCGAAAAAGTGGAACTCAAGGGCAAGGTTGTAGTGATCGGCGGCGGCAACGTGGCCATTGATGTGGCCAGAAGCGCAGTGCGTGTGGGTTCTGCCAGTGTGGATCTTTACTGTCTAGAAACACGCGAGCAGATGCCCGCGCTGGAAGAAGAAATCGAAGAGGCCGAAGCCGAAGCGATCAAGGTCAATAATTCATGGGGTCCGAAGCGCATCCTCACCAGCGGTGGCAAGGTCAGCGGTGTGGAATTCAAGAAGTGTGTTTCCGTGTTTGACGAGAACGGACGCTTCGCTCCGAGCTACGACGAAAATCAAATCATCACCGTGGAAGCCGACCATGTGCTGGTCTCCATCGGACAATCCATCGAGTGGGGCACCCTGCTGGAAGGCTCCAAGGCGGAATTGAACCGCAACCAGACCATCAAGGCCGATCCGCTGACCTGGCAGACCGCCCAGCCCGATGTTTTTGCCGGCGGAGATGTGGTCACCGGACCGAAATTCGCCATTGATGCCATTGCGGCAGGCAAACAGGCTGCCATCTCGATCCACCGCTTTGTGCAGCCCGGCCAGAGCCTGACCATCGGCCGCAGTAAACGCGTTTACACCTCCCTCAACCGCGCCGACCTGGTGTTGGGTGGGTACGATCATCTGCCCCGGCAGAAGGCCGGCCACCTGGATGTAGCCAAGGCCACAATCGCCTTCAGCGACCTGCGCGCCACCTTCACCGAAGACCAAATGAAGAAGGAAACGCAGCGCTGTTTGAGCTGCGGCGCCACCGTGGTGGATACCGCGCTGTGTGTGGGCTGCGGGATGTGCACCACCAAATGCAAATTTGATGCGGTCACACTGGTCCGCGAATATAACGGCACGGGTGCGGCTTATGAAGATCTGAAGCCGATCGTGATCAAACAAATGCTCAAACGCAAGATCAAGATCGCCGGTAAGAAAATCAGCCGCGTTTTCACCAAGTAGGCAGAGGTCTTGTGCACGAATTAGGCATCATGTTCAATATCGTCCGTTCGGTGGAAAGTTTCGCTGCCAAAAACCAGGTCACCAAAATCGACACCCTGGTGCTGCAGGTGGGCGAAGAGTCCCCGGTGGTGCCGCATTATCTTGAGGCTTGCTACCCTGCAGCGGTGGACGGAACCATGATGGAAGAGACCAAACTGAAGATCGAGATCGTGCCTGGCAAAGAGTTCATGATCAAGGAGATCGTGGCTTGTTAAGATCATTTAATAACCACGAATGACACAAAAAAGAAATGCAATAAAACTAAAAAAGGTCAGACCCCCGCGGTTTATAAACCGCGGGGGTCTGGGTTAACCACTGACACAGTTTATGGCATAATGAGAGTGAGATGAGTGAAAATTCAATAGTAATTGGAGATGATTTGATGATCGCAAAACATCCTTTTGGACGGACCGGACATATGAGTTCACGAGTGCTGCTGGGAGCGGCCGCCTTTTGGGATCTACCCCAGGCGGATGCAGATGCATCCATTGAACTGGCACTGGCCAGCGGTGTCAATCATTTTGATACTGCTGCAAGTTACGGCAACTCGGAAATATATCTAGGTAATTGGATCAAGCGGCACGGCAGACCCTCTTTTTTGGCAACCAAAACCGAGGAGCGCACCGGTGACAAGGCTTATGACTCCATCCGCCGCTCGCTGGAACGGCTGAATGTTGACCAGGTGGATCTGATCCAGCTGCACAATCTCGTTGACCCAACAGAGTGGCAAACGGCGATGGCGTCGGGCGGGGCGTTGGATGCGGCTGTGCGTGCGCGCGAAGAAGGCCTGGTGCGCTTCATCGGTGTGACCGGCCACGGGCTTACCGTCGCAGCGCAGCACACCAAAGCATTGGAGCGTTTCGATTTTGACTCGGTGTTATTGCCCTACAGCTACCTGATGTGGATGAACCCACAGTACCGCAGCGACTTCTTGAAGCTGCTCGACTTATGCAAGCAGCGCAACGTGGCGGTGCAGACCATCAAGTCTTTGGTGCACACCCCATGGGGCGACCGCGAACACACACGCACCACCTGGTACCGTCCGCTTGAAGATCAGGCGGAGATAGACCTGGCTGTGCACTGGGTGCTGGGGAATGAAGGGCTTTTCCTGAACTCGGCAGGAGACACCCACATTCTGCCCAGGGTGCTGGATGCCGCCAGCCGGTTTGAATCCAAACCGACAGATGATGTGATGCAGGCCATGGTGGATCGGCTGCAGATGCAGAATTTGTTTGTAGAGTAATTCCTTAAATTATTTTAACCAGAACCCCGGTTTCTTTTGAGAAACCGGGTTTTTTTGTTGGCGTTAATGTTGAATATGTTCAAGCCCGCGCTGGAAGAGTTCGGCGACATGGCGGTCATCCAGGCAGACGTAGACGTTGCGGCCCTGTTTGCGCGTGCGGATGATGCGCCTGTCGCGCATTCCGCGCAGTTGATGTGATACAGCTGATTTGCTCAGGTTGAGCTTGGCGACGAGTTCAGAGACGCCGACCTCGTCTTCTTCGGTCAGCAGCGAAATGATCTGGATGCGGGTGGGGTCGCTCAGCGAGTCAAAAAGTTCAGCCAGTTCAAAGGCAGATTCCAACGGCAGAATTACAGGGGACATATCGCTCCTTATAGTTGAAAAGTTGTTCAACTGTAAGATTTTAATGATATTAATGAAATAAATCAAGGATTTCTGCAACTTGTTGCAAAGATATCCAAACTATAATAATGATGATCAACCCATCACGATCCCTGATATTGAAAAGGACTATTCATGGAAGAAAGCAAAAAACTGGGCAATAAATTGACAGCGCACTATTCCATGATCCAGGCGATCTATATCATGGGGTATTGTTCCATCTATTCCTATGCCGCAGTGTTTTTATTGGCGCGCGGATTCAGTAATTCGCAGGTTGGGTTGACCTTGACGCTCTCAAGCGTACTGGGTTTGGTGGCTTCTCCGGCGGTGGCCAGTTTTGCCGACAAGACCAAAAAGTTTTCACTGCGCTCCATTGTGGCGGCCATGATGGTTGGACTGATGATCTTTGCATTCCTTTTGTTCATCATCCCCAGGCCGGTATGGGGGGTAGGGGTTCTGTATGTGATCCTGCTCGCGTTCTTTGCCACCCAGATTCCGCTGGTGACCACCATGTCAATGGATCATATTAACCAAGGCATCGCGATCAATTTCAGTCTGGCCCGCGGCATCGGATCTTTTGCCTTTGCCATCCTTTCGATCGTGCTGGGCTACCTGGTGGAAGATTTTGGCGGTGGCGTGATCATGCTGGTCAATCTGGTGTTGGGCGGACTGGCGCTGGCATTGGTGCTCACCTTTCAAAAAGCGAATAAGAAATCCAGCAATATTGAAGAAACAGAACCCACCAGCCTGTTTGATTTTGCCAAAAACAACAAGCGTTTTATGGGCATTGTGGGCAGCATCTCGATCCTCTTTTTCTCGCATGTGACCATCAGCACTTTCATGATCCAGATCATTGAACATGCTGGCGGCAGCAGCGCGGATATGGGCGTGGCGAATTCGATTGCAGCCGTGGTGGAACTGCCGGCCATGGCGCTTTTTCCGCTGCTTTATAAGAAAGTTCATAACGCCGGGCTGTTGATGAAACTGTCAGGGGTGGCTTTTTTGGTCAAGACTCTGGTGACGCTGCTGGCGCCAAATGTTTTTTGGGTCAACGCTTCAATGCTATTACAGTTCTTTGCCTATGCCATGTTCATCCCAGCGTCGGTGTTTTATGTCAACGAGGTGATCCGCGGCGTGGACCAGAACAAAGGCCAGGCCTTGATGGGTATGGTGATGGGTATCAGCGGGCTGCTCGGTAATATTTTGGGCGGCGTGATGCTGGATTCCAGCGGCGGTGTGCCCTTCATGCTGACGGTGGGTTTGGGTGTTTCGGTGGTTGGTTTCGTGATGTTGGTGGTGATTGATTGGAGAAAAGTAATAATTAGGGAATAGTGAGGAGTAATCGGTAATCAGGGTAAATCTTCACGCAAAGCCGCGGAGGTCGCGGAAATATCTTTTTCTCGCAACACATTAAGCGCTTCTTGAGCTATTGCGCACCGCGATACCGCCAAGTTTTTACATAGGCCGCTAAGAAAACCGTATAGAATATAGGTGAAGGCGAAATCTGTTCAATAGTTTTTAGGAATAAGGCAGCCCATGAAATTTCTCCCTGGACTCACACTTAACGAATGCTATTACACCGAAGTTGTCGGACCGCTGTTGAAGCAGTACGACGCGAGCCTCAAGTATTCGGCCAGCCTGATCGGTTACGGGTCGGACGTGTTGGGCTACGACAACGCCACCAGCATGGACCACAACTGGGGTCCGCGTCTGCAGATCTTCATCGGTAAAGAAGATGCGGAGCGGATCGAAGCAATCAAGGATTATTTACGCACGCACCTGCCGGGTGAGTTCTTGGGGTTCCCGACGCATTTCAGTGAAAAAGGTCCCGACGGCACTCAGCATATGCAGGTGCACACCGGGGGCGAGGTCAATCATCTGATCGAGGTATATGCGCTCGACCGTTATTTTGACGACATCCTTCACAAGGAGGTATCCCAGCTCACCACGCTGGACTGGCTGTGCATCCCCGAGCAGAGGCTGGTCGAAGTGACACGCGGACGGGTCTTTCACGACGGCCTGGGACGCCTGAATGAGATCAGGGCAGCTCTGAGCTACTATCCTGTTGAGGTGAAGCTGGTCAAGCTGGCGGCTTATTGGGACTGCGTGGCTAATGAAGAAGCGTTCGTGGGCAGGGCGGTCGAGTTTGGCGACCTGGTGGGGCTGAAGCTGCTCGCCGCACGCATGGTCAATCTGATGCTGAAAATCTGTTTTGTGATCAAAGAAATTTATGTACCTTACTCCAAGTGGTTCTCGCGCGGGTTTGACGATCTTGGGCTACCCGGGTTAAAGGCGCAGGCTTTGGAGGTGCTGAGCGAGAACGAGCTGGCTGTCATAGAGAGCAAACTGGCCGGGTTGTACCTGGCGGTGCTGGCACTGCAGAATACGTCAGCGGGGGTGCCGAGAGTGGAGCGTGTGATCTCGGATTATTACAACCGTCCGTACAAGGTGATCATAGCGGGCGAGATCGTGGCTGCCCTGCGGGACGCGATCACGGATGAGCATTTAAAAACGATTGATCTCACACTGGTGGGGTTGGATAACAAGCTGGATTCGAACGATTTCACCAATGCGGATGTGTTGGGGAAGATATTAAGGGCTTAATCTCACCCCAGGTCGCAAAGCTCGCAAAGAGATGATAAAAACAAAGATTTGATAGAGAAGCGAATGTTACGGGGATAATATGTCTGACAACTGGAATGCTGTTTATCAGGATCGGCCGTACGTGAATAAAAACCCATACGAGGGGGTGATCGAGTTTCTCAAGCTGGTCCGTGAGAAAGGTGGGCAAGAGGTGCTTGATCTCGGCTGCGGGGATGGGCGGCATTTGGTGTATCTCGTGCGGGAGGGATTCTCCGCTTCAGGGATGGACTATTCATTGTGGGGCACGCTGCGGACGAAACAATGGCTGGAAAGCGAAAAATTGCAGGCGGAACTGGTTTGTGCTGAAGCGGCCTGTTTACCCTGGCCAGCCGAGCGGTTTGATGCGGTCATGTCCGTGCAGGTAATCCACCATCAGCGGATAGATGCCCTCAGGCTGTCTTTCGATGAGGTGGAGCGGGTGCTGCGACCGGGAGGGTTCTTCTACGCGGTGATTCCTCACTTCCCACCCGACGATTGGAAGGATGGCAAGTATATCGAGATCGAAGCTCATACCTTCATGCCAACAGAAGGATTTGAGCAGGGCATTCCGCATCATTTTTTTACCGAAGATGAATTGGCCGATGAATTGAGCCGTTTTAAGGTTATGGAAGCCAAAGTTGATCCCAGGGGCAAATTGTTTGTTCTTGCTCAAAAGGCTGTTGTTTAGATCAACCGACACGCAGCAAAGCATGGCCGTAAGTATTATTTATAAATATACTTAAGCAATAATGGTGCAATGAGGTCGTGGATGCGAAAAGGCCGCGTTTTTGTGAGTTTTATGAAATCAACATTGTTGCTGATCAGCCTGTTGGCTGGAGTGCTGGAGGCATTTCAACCCAATTATTTTTTATTGAAATTTTTCTACGCCTTGCTCGGTGGAGGTTTGATCGCGGTCTCGATGTGTGGTTATGCCTTGCTGTTTGTGCACAGCAGTAAGTTGAGGTGGTGGGTAATGCTCGCACACTTTATAAGCAGCCTGTTGATCGGTGCAGTTGTGTCTTTGCTGGTGCTTGTTGGAATTTACTATCTACCTCATGGAAAATGGCAAAAAACAAGCCCTGCACCTGAACCCATTGCGCGGATCGAGATATTACCGAACAGTATCGAGCCGGCGATTGTTGCTGGATCAGGCAGTTTCTATGTCTATGATTGTCAGGCGGACGAAGGAAGCAAGATAAGCTGCGCGTGGGTAAAAACAACCGGAAAAATTCAAGAAGAGTCGGATGACGAGCCGATTTTTGAGCCTTATCGGTTTTTTGCGCCCACACTGTTTAGAAAACCGGTGGAAACGGTATTATCAACCAGGTTATACGCCGATGCCATTGATTCTGCCCGGTTTGTCAGGTTTGATGACCGGGTGGTGCACTACTGGGTGCGGATGTGGAATTCTTATGCATTTTTCATTCGGGTTGGATTTGCGCTGATAATCTCACTGGCAGCCACGATCGCGATCAGCATTACCTTGTCAGCCCTAAGGAAGAAATCAGGCAGTATGCAGCGCCCATTGGCAGGGACCGAGGCTGAAGCCTGAGAATTCAGCCTTCATGGAACAATCCAGCGGGCTGCAGGCGTAGACGCCGATGTTGACCGAGGTCAAAGGCAGGTGCATGTGGAAGATGCGCATCTGTTTAAAAGCGATGCCGTCGTCCACTGAATTCTCGATGCAGAAATCCTGTCCGCGGCGGCTGAGGCGGTAGACCATCTCGTTTTGAGCGGAACTGATGTCGGTGGTGGCCCAATCGGAGTATCCCAGGTTGGTGACTACGCTGCCGAGTTTGGAGACCTGCGGAGATTCGTATTCCACGGAGGCCTTGAACCAGTTGTCGGCATCCTCGTATAGCACGACGCCGCACTGGTCGAATAATTTGACCGGCGACCATTTCGTTTTGACGGTGAAGGAGAATTCTGTTTCGCTGACGGCGGTGAGGAAAGCGGGGGCATTATCGTGCTGAAAACCGTAGTAGGTGCGCTGCCAGTAGTCCGTGTCGGGATCGGTGAAGAGGGTCAGCTTGTCCGCGGCCAGTTCAAAGCGTGTGGGGGGAAAAATCCAGCGAAATTGAGACAGGTCCATGTTTGGTGCTCCAATGAATGAGGTTATGTTAATTATAGTGCTTGCCTTGGGTTTTTCAGATCATAATAATTAGATTTTAAGTTACCCCCAGACACCGGGAATCAAATTCAGATTCCCGGTGTCTTATTGCAAGTTTTAATGATACACACCCTGTTCTTGAAAAGAATAGGGTGTGTATCAACGTGCAATCAATTAGGAGAGAGATGAAATCAGTAAATAGATGGTTGTCAGATCAAGACGCCGGATTAAGTGCCACCGTCTGATTTTGCAAAGTTTTATCAAGGGTGAAGGTTTGCTGCTGACCATTCAGGCTCAATTCGTAGTCGCCGGCGAAGGCAGACAGGTGAAGAACGCCGTCAGCATCCGTGGTCATGGGGGTGGCGGGGAGCCACCAATCCCCTTTGATGCGTTTGAGAAGTTCATAATAAGCCGGTTTGGGGGTGCCGTCTTTGCGGATCAAGCCGCCAGGGGCGTTGAGCCAATTGCCGTCTTGAAGGTCCCACCAGGTGATGCCCTCGACCAGCGGATGGGCGAAGAGGGTCTCGTAATGCTGAACGGCTTCGCGCGCCTGGCGTTCTTCCCCTTCGGGAGTGGAAGGCCAGTCTGTGACTTGGTAGTCGTTGAGGTCCACGATCTCGGGGGGCATAAGCCGGCCTGAAACAAGGGTGGTCTCGGTGAAGTGAATGGGAAGGTTGAAGCGGCTGAAACGTTCAAGGATCTTGTGAGTCTTTTCGAGTCCCCACCAGCCCTGGTGCATGTGGGATTGGATGCCGATGACATCAAACTTAATGCCGGCTTCGAGGCAGCCCTCGATGAGGATGTCGTAGGCGGGAGAGGTTTCAAAATCATTGATCAAAAACACCGCGGAGGGATTCTCCGCACGGGCGGTCTCGAACATGGTTTTAATGGTCTGGATGCGTCCGTTTTGTTTGCAGATGCGGGTGATGCCATTGTCGTATTTGTCGAATATGGGCATGATCACGGCTTCATTGATCACATCCCACATATCGATCAATCCACGGAAGTTGTTGACCTCGCGCTGGATGCGTGCTATTTGGGTCTGAAGAATGGCGGCGTTATCCATTTGCAGCAGCCAATCCGCAGTCATGGTATGCCAGCACAGGGGATGCCCCTTGGTCTTGAGGTGATGGTCGACACACCATTGAGCGGCACGTTTGCGCGATTCGGTCAGCGGAGCACCTTTTTGAGGTTCAAAAGGTCCCCAATAAAATGGCAGGGTAGCGGCGTTGCAAAGCTGCAGCAGGTTTTGGGCAAGCGCTTCGGCTTTTTCAAGAGCAGGACCTGAATATTCACCACCCGCCAGGGGGACGGTATCGAACGCGGCTGTGCCAAACAGGAACTTGTGGTTGGTCTGCTTCACTGTGAAGGACTGGTTGGCCAAAGGGCTGTGAGCCGCATCGGTAACGGTGATTGACGCATTGATCATTTTGTCTTTTAGCTGGTGATTCATACGCGCCTCCAGAAAAAATCCGAATTGCGAAAATAAATTAGCGGTATCGTTCCCGGTAACGATACCGCTAATTATAGCACCAAAAAGAAAGTGGAGTATATTATTACGCCCGTCATCTTCATCCTTTGTTGGACGAAGGTAACGGGCGCATAAAAGGGTTGCTTATAAAAACTTATTCAGGGCTACTCACAGACACCACCACCTTGCCGAGGGAGTGTCCGTGGTTGGCGTATTTCATGGCTTCGGCGGTTTCTGCAAGCGGATAGGTGCGGTCAACCACCGTCTTGAGTTTGCCTTCTTCCACCAGCTTGATGAGAAAAGACAGGTCCCTGGTGTTGGGTTCGGCTTTAAGCAGGTACATCTTTTGACCGCCGATTGAATATAACCAGCCGAATGCCATCTGTCGAAACAGCTGAAGCAACGCACCGCCGGCCATGACCATGATGCCGTTGGGCGTCAGGGCGCGCCGGTATTCGGCCAGGCGATAACTGCCGTGCACCGCCAGGATGAGATCATATTTGATCTTTTCATCGGTGAAATTGCTGCTGGTGTAATCCAAAATGCGGTTTGCACCCAGGGATTTCACGATCTCGACGTTTTTGGGGCCGCAGACGGCGGTGACTTCGGCGCCATAATATTTGGCAAGCTGCACGGCAAAATTGCCCACACCACCGCCTGCTCCCAGGATCAATACCTTTTGGCCGGGTTGGATCTTGCCGAGGTCGCGCAGACCCTGCAGGGCGGTGACACCTGCCATGGATATGGTGCAGGCGGATTCGAAGGGTACGGCGGCCGGTTTCAGTGCGACAGCGATCTCGGGTACGGCCACGTATTCAGCAAAACCGCCCGAGCCCCATTTGAGAATATCGCCAAAGACTTCATCACCAACCTTGAATAGTTTGACCTCTGACCCGATGGCTTCGATCTTGCCGGCCACGTCCGCGCCGTAGATCTTGCGCGGTGGGATGATGCCATAGCGCATCGAGCGGTAGTCCGCGGCGTTGACGGAGACGGCCATGATCTTGATCAGAACCTGGTCCGCGGCAGGGACGGGTTTTTCCACTTCACGCAGCACCAGAACATCAGGTTTGTTGCTTTTATCGTAAACAATTGCTTTCATGGTTACTTCCTTTCAAAACATTCACCAAAAGAACTTAAGCCTTTTTGGGTTGAGAGAGCAGGATAATGCCAAGCCAGATAAACCAAACGATCTGAAGCACTCCAAAAACCATGGCGAGACTGTTAAGCATGGGGGCAAGTGAAACGATCCCCACCACGCCGACCAAAAGTCCCAGGATGTTCAATACCTTAGGTAGTTTACCT
Organism: uncultured Anaerolinea sp.; assembly: GCA_964597505.1. Lineage (GTDB taxonomy): Bacteria > Chloroflexota > Anaerolineae > Anaerolineales > Anaerolineaceae > UBA6107. Next base: position 231,516 of record CAZQXI010000002.1, read on the forward strand.
GATTTCAGGGCAGCCCAACTGACCAGCAAGGTGAACAATCCGCCCATGATCTCGCCGTTGGCATTGCCCAAACCGCCTGAAAGTGTTTCAACGAGCGACCAGTTGTTGGCTGCCAGGGCGGGATCGCTGCCGTATAGGGCAACGGTGGGAGCAATGGCCGCATTCATGACCATGCCGCTGGCAACCAGAGAACCAGCCCAGATGATGCCAAGCACCACACCCACCAGAAGCATACCGGTTGAACCGTCTTTGAGACGTTCATAAAGGGCCAGGCTGAGGACGACCAGAAACACACCGAAGAACACATAACCAAGGATGTTGGTCAGGAAGAACATGTTGGGTTGTTCAACGAGCAAAGCTATTTTTTGAGTCGGGTCGACAATGGTTACATATTTCAACACGACGATAAAGATCAACATCATTGCCACATAGGCAGCCGCCATCAACAGGGCGGCGAAACCGCCCATTTTTTGTAGATTTTTCATTTTTTCTCCTAAAAGAATTGAAATAGTTGGATGAGATTAATTACTTGCTTGAATATTTGACGATTACTTTTCCTTTACTTCGTGAGCGAAGACTTCTGTGATCGAGACATCAAACGCATCTGCAATACTGAAGGCCAATTCAAGTGAGGGGGAGTATTTACCCGCCTCGATGGCGATGATGGTCTGGCGCGAGGCGCCGGTTTTTTCGGCCAGTTCCTGCTGCGTCATTTCGTTGGCAAAAAAGCGCAACTTGCGAATATTGTTGGTGATCACAAGTTTATTGGGCATACTAGATCCCTCGGCGATAGTAGTAGATTTGGGTGAACCCTTCGCAGATCGAACCGAAACTGAAGCTGATGAAAAGGATGTTGAGCATGACCACGGGTGAATAGTTGAAAATAAGGGCCAGGAGTGCAGCGATGAATCCAAACCCAGCGATAGCGAAACCGACGCGGTTGGATTTCAATTCGATCATCTTGTCGCGTTCGTCTTCGACCATTTCCGATTTGATATTCTTTTCAATATCCTTATCATCCGCCTGCATGTTCTGCATTTTTTCTCTAATGGCAATCGAAATCGAAAGCAGAATGTGGAATACGATTTGGATAATGATTGTGGCCACGATGCCGATGCCGATGAAGATCAACATGGTGGTGGCCCAGGGTTTGAGGGCTCCGGCGGTGAGTGTTGCCAACCGTGTTGGGTTGAATGCATACAGGCAGTAAGCTGCCAGGATCAATGCGCCGGAGGTGATACTTGCGAGTGTTCTTTTTTCTTGGTAAGACATGATTTTTTTCTCCTAATTGAATGTATCGGTTACTTTCCATATAGTATCATTAAGTTTACACAATGTCAAGTGTTTTATACATTATGTATGTAATATTTGTCATTGATTATTATCATACTGAAGCTATTCTAAAAACTGATAGTTTTTGACGTCATTTGAGGGTAGGTGAGACCTGTATTTCACTACAATTGCACTGTCCATTTGTCTGGACCATCACGTTTTGACAGGATTGAGTATGTGCAGATATGAACGTTTTTTTCTTGGAATAATATTGGGGGCGGTTTTTCCGCTGATCGGATTTTTGGCGGGCTGGTGGAGCACCAGTCAGCTGTGGTCGAATGCCTGGGTCCTGGCTGCTGCCCTGGCCGGATTGGCATGCGGAATCATTGTAGATGTGATTTTTCTCAAGAGGTGGTTGGCCGGTGCGTTTGAGATGGACCTCAAGCTTTGGATGGCAATTTTCTTTTTCTACTCCATCTGCGTGTTCGGCTTTTTCATGGGGGTGCCGGTGGTCAATGTGGCTTTGTCCGTCCCTGCCGGGTTGATCATTGGGCGCAAGCTGGCGTATCAAGCCAGGTCCGCCGAAGCTGAAAATCAATTGATGCTTAAGACCAATCTCTTTACCACAGGGGTGATGGCTTTTATCTGTACCTCATCCGCGTTTCTGGCGCTGCGTGACCCGACCACCGCGGCCAACCTCGAAGGCATGCTCCGTCTGCCCTTTAAACTGACGCAGGGGATGATCATCGCCCTGATCTTGATGGGCGGCTCCGTTCTGCTGGGGTTGCATTGGTGGCTGGTAAAAATATCGATTCAATTTGCCAGGGGATCAAGAATTATTAGAGGTAGTACATCATAAGCTATCTCATTATTGAGAAATAATTGACTATTGCTTTTTTGGCTTGTTTTAGGTATCCTATAAAAAATAGGATAAATATGATGAAAATAAGCATAAAATACTTTTTGCTTTTATTGGTTTTACTGACAAGCGCGGCTTGTTCACTGCCATTTTTGGCGGGAGATTCATCCGACCCTGAGCCAACGGAAGAGAGATCAACAGAAAATCCAACTCCGGCGCTGCCGACCCCGGCTGAAGCATCAGACGGGGCGGATGCCTGTTTGCCCGGCGTGTGGACATTGGATACCTATGCCTTGAACAATAAATTCCTGGATCTGACACACTCTCCAAACATGTATGTGGTCGCTCCAAGTGCCATGACCATGAACTTAAACGGAGATGGTAGTTATGCAATCAATGGAGAAACAATCGTTCGAGCGGATATTGGCAGTGGAAGTGATTTTATGCAAATCACCGGCACTCACAGTGGACAAGGTCGTTATTCTGCGGATGGAACATCCATATTTCTTAGTGATTCCACTTATGCGGTGGCTTTTGGAACACTGACGATTAATATTGATGGCGAAACCTCAGAAGGACCATTTTCAGCTATTCCACTGCCTGATGATTTTATGTCACCTCCATCCACGACAACCTATGTGTGTTCAACGAATTCTCTGCTTGTCACCTATGAGGGTTCGTTTGGGGCGATCACCGAGGAATGGACGCGATAAAAGAATAAAGTTCTGATAGAAACCCTGGAGCGTACATATCACATCCAGGGTTTTTGTTTGTCTCGTGCCAGGTGCGACCCTCAATTATAATGAGTCAGTTCATCTAATTCTAAGGATTTAAAGCCATTGGTTACCATGCAAACTGACATTCTTTTTGAAACTCCAAGGCTGCAGCTGCGGCGTGTTGAAGAAGGTGATCGCGAGTTATTCACTCGCCTGTTCTGTGAGGCAGAAATGATGCACTTCCTGGGCGGAGCCTGGACTGTTGAACTGGCAGAAGAGACGTTGCTTGAATGGCAGAACGAATGGGGGAAAAACAACTACTATTACGGGGTGATGGTGCTAAGGGAAACCGGCCAGAAAGTGGGAATTGCAGGTTTTACCGAAGACACCAACCCCGATGAACCTGGTATTGAATTCTCATGGTTCGTGCTGCCTGAATTTCAAAAGCTGGGGTATGCCAGCGAAGTCACGAAAGCCATCCTTAAATTCGTGTTTGAGGTCCTCAAAAAAGAGCGGTTGTTTGCTGAAACGCACCCGGATAATATTGCTTCTAATCGCGTATTACAAAAAATGGGCTTCAAGAACGCTGGCAAGCGCATGCATGATTATGAATCGCTGCCGGGCTTTGAGCGGCAGGTGCTGTGGGAATATCAACGGATGGACTGGGAATCCTATTAAAAAGATAGACTTTTTATATAATTTATTGGGGACAAAAACAGCTTCTTTTCCTTACACTAAAGCCATACAGATAAAAAAATCGTAAAGATCTCTGCCTGATCAGTGGATGACAGACGGTCAGATCATTGCTGAACAGATGTCGTATCTGTGCTGTTTGTTTTATTTTCTAACAAGCGGGTCACCAGTCAGATCTATTGAAAAGGAATGGATGTAAATGAAGAAGCTTATCTTAATCGCAGCAATGGTTATCACCCTCATATTGGCAATGGGCTGCACGCCTGGCACGGGCATTCAAATTAGTACCCCTGTACCCAATACTAAAGCGGATGCGGCCAAAGGCCAAATTGATGTGCCAGGGTTCAAAATTCAACTCAACGCTCCAGGAATAAACCCTTTGGCAAAAACAGCTGATGCTCATGGCCAGGTCGCCGGCATACTAGTGGGCGTATGGCACGGATTTATTTCACCTGGTACGCTCATATTCTCATTCATCAACCCGAATGTGCAAATGTATGAGGTTCACAATGATGGAAGCGAATATAATGTCGGATTTCTGATTGGCATCGTTATCATTATTCTGATCTTGAGTTTGCTCTTTCGACGCAGACGGCCGCTGCCTTTGTAGCCAGTGGTTGGACAAAGTAAAGGTTGTAACGACTGATTATCGAAAGATTTGAATGTCAGTTTTCAAAAAAACTTAGAAATGGAGAAAACAACATGAAACTCAGCAAACCGAAAGTCATTACCTGGTGGATCGCTGTCATTCTTGGTGTACTGGCAATATTGGCAACCTTACTGCCAATTCCGCTGCTCGCGCCTTATGCATTCTGGATGGTCGCGGCCGGTTTTGTTTTATTGGCACTTGGAACCGCACTCAAAAATTTGTAGACCTTTGAGGAGGTAGAGGGTTTGTTTGCCATAGGATAAACCCTCTACCTCAATTTCTTTTCATTCAGTCTGTCGTTTATGATGCAGAAAAACTCACGGTGAGTATTTTTCACCGTGAGCTATTAATCGTTATAATAAATATTATAAATATGATAATATATATCTAAATTAAGGAGGTATACGATGAAGTTGTTGATTCCAATTATTATGACTATATTTATGGTTGCTGCCTGCGCGCCAACAAATGCCGCTACAGAAGTAATGGTTCAAGAAACGAGTGAAGCGACCTTGATTCAAACAGCCGAACCGGCGACTGAGGCAACGTCAGAGGTGATGACCGAAGAACCCTCAGTATCGCCTGCGTGGGTAAGCGGTGAACTGGTCAATGTTGCCACAGGTGAGGCTTTTAAGCTTTCTGATTTCGCAGGGAAAGTGATCCTGGTCGAGAATTTGGCCATGTGGTGCCCCACTTGTCTGAAGCAGCAAGAGCAGGTGAAATTGCTGCATGAACAACTCGGGGCCGATTCCGATCTTGTTTCGGTCGGGTTTGATGTAGACCAGAATGAAGTGGAAGAAGATTTGAAGAAGTATGTCGAAAGCAACGGATTTGATTGGTATTACGCGATTCCATCACTTGATATTGTCAGAGAAATTGCCAACCTGTACGGCGCGAATTTTTTGAATCCGCCGCTTACACCGGTGTTGATTATTGATCGCAAGGGCGTTGTGCATCCCATGAATATGGGACTAAAAAGCGCTGAGGATCTTAAATTATTCATTGAACCTTTTTTGTCAGAAGGCATGTAATCGGTTGATCTAAAAGATGAGACTGCGGAGGGGTAATTCCCTCCGTGATCTCATCTGGAAAGTGGTCTATGGATGCTATCTTAGCTTCAATCGGTCTTGGATTACTCGCCAGTGCCAGCCCATGTATTATTCCACTTTATCCGGGTTACCTGGCTTATCTAAGCGGGGCAGCCACCGGAGAAAAACGAAAGGGTCGCTATTTCTTGGGATTCTTTGTGTTGGCAGGCGTTTTGAGCATGATGCTCTTATTGGGTCTGGTGATTGCATTGTTGTCTGTTTCAGTCGGAAGAGCATTATCAATCATCATACCCATCGCAGATCTGCTCCTGATCACCCTCGGAATTCTGCTGCTCTTAGACAAGAATCCATTTAAGGCTCTCCCTCAAATCAAAATCCCCGCGATGCGCAACCCTTTTTTTAGTGCATTCATGTATGGTTTGCTGTATGGACCCATTGCCCTGCCTTGCTCAGGTCCGTTGGTGGTGGGTATTTTTGCCATTTCTCTTACTACGGCAGAAGTGTTGAGCCGATTGGGTGCATTTTTATGGTTTGGCATTGGTTTTGGACTGCCCTTGTTGCTGCTCTCATTGATCTCTGGTGCGCTGCAGCGAACGATCACCCGCTGGCTGGCTATGCACTCAAGATTGATCAATGTGATAGGCGGACTGCTGCTGATCGGGATTGGAATTTATGATTTTGTTGTTAACTTACCCTTAATTCGACTGGTTTTTGGATTCTAGCTTAGCCCGCCATAACAAAACAGGTCAGAAATTGTTTTCTGACCTGTTTTTATTTTTTGTTGAGTGATTATTCTGATGCGATTGGGTCAACAAAAATGACGTCAGCATATCCCAAAGCCAGAATGAGGCGCGAAAGATAGCTTTCGGCGTTTTGTTGAGCAATCTCGAGAATACCGTCTTCTATGGCGGCTTTTTGAATTTCCTGCTCGGCTGATTGCCTGGCCAATGTTTCGAGGTTGGGGTCAGACTGGCGCAAAATGCTGGTTTCACGCTCAAAAATGTATGATTTCTCGTTGTCAAGTGATGCGATGAAGACTTCCGCGGCAGGCAGGCGTATGTTCAATACACCGTTTTCAAGCCAGAGGTCTGCAGGAGTCAGCTTCTCGAGATCCACACCGGCGATGACCGTGCCGTGTGCCACGAGCAGCAGTCGGTCTTTGTTGAGAAATTCAAATGGACCACCCCCAATTTCGGCCGTGATGATTTTTTCCACAGTGTATTGAATCGTCTCCAGACGGGCCAATCCGCGCACTTCGTGGATGATGGTGATGGGGTCTGGCAGGATGGTGGGAGTGGGGTGCAGAAGATCCGCGAGTTGGGTGCTGAGCGATTGGTTAGCCTGTTTCAACGGTGAAAGTGCGTTTGAGATGCTGTTATTGATGGCCGTAAAGGCCACCCAAGCCAGGATGACCAGAATGACCGCCAAGATTATGCGAAACACTAATTTGTTCATGCGTTGATTATACAGTCGGTTTTATCGATAAGCGATAAATTATCCTATCTGTTGATTGTGGTTATTTACACATACGACTTGTCTATATTAAATTTATTTCTTGCGAGTTTATTCATGAATTATTCGGTTTTTTGCCATACGTTTTCTGATACTTTAAAAATGACTGATTATCAAATGAGGAATTGAATGGTGAGAGCTAAATCTACTAACATGGTAAACGATTTATCTTCGGCTGGGCATAAATCCAGCACGGCGGTGACCAAGAAATGGAAATTTGAGAAGTTTATCCATAGATTGATTTATCCCGCAATCACGTATAAGGATCTGTTTGAACCGGAACGCCGAAGATCAAAACTGCTGGCTTTGATTCTGTTAGCCATTCTAATATTGACCGTTCTTATTCTGGCAATCGTATTCATGACAAATGGACCTGGCAGTTCAAGACGAACGGAATACACTATTTTGATTCTTGGATTGATTCTAATTATTTTAACGGCTTATCTACTAAACCATTTTGGTCATTATTCCATATCCGCATCGATGCTGCTTATTTGTGCTTTACTTGGTCCATGGGGTTTCATAGTATTGGATCCTGAAATCATTCAAGGAGACTTCGTTCCACTTGCATACGTTTTAATTCCTGTTTTGTTATCCAGTATACTGGTTCATCCAGCGATTACGATTGGAATTGCATTTATTCAAATTTGCGGATTGATGTTAATTCCTACTTTCATACCGGCAACAGTCACGATAAATTGGGCAAGCTTTTTGATTTTTGTGTTTTTGACGTCGATTCTTAGTATTTTGGCAAATATTATCAGCCGCCACGATTTGCGAAAAATTGATCGTCAGACTCAATTGTTAATTCAGAGTGAGTCAATAATGAGAGAGCTGTCAATTCGTGATCATGTTACCAATTTGTATAATCGGCGTTATATGGATGAGACTTTAAATCGTGAAATTCTTCGAGCAAAGCGTCAAAAAGTACCAGTTGGGATCATGATCATGGATATTGATCATTTCAAGCAATACAACGATACCATGGGGCATGCCACTGGAGACAGTTTATTAAAGGAATTGGCAAAAATTATACTTTCACATGTACGCGATGCTGATATCGCCTGTCGTTTTGGGGGAGACGAATTTGTTCTTGTCATGCCTGGAGCATCTCAAAAAACCACCATGATTCGAGCTGAAACGATGTGTAAAAGTGTTAGAAATATGCATTTTTCATGTATTAATAAGCTAAAAGGTGAGGTTACTGTTTCTATCGGGGTATCGTCTTTTCCCAAAAATGGGTCAACAGGCGAAATGGTCTTAAAATCTGCGGATACCGCTTTATTTCAAGCAAAAGAGCAAGGACGCGACCGTGTCGTTGAATTTGTCTCGTTGTGAGTATGAAAAGTGGACGATGGGTGAACGAATAGAATTAGATTGGATTATTGTGTAATCAGAACAATATTGTTTTAAATATTTACTTATAAAAAGTAAAAAATTTTGCCTGGCAGAGTATTCATTGCTGGTTTTAAACTCATAAATGCGTAAAAATTGTTATACACCTGCACAAAAAAAGACTATACTTATTTTATGCAGGATGGCGATAGGCCATCTCACTCATCATGATTGATCCATACATTAAAAAGGAGATATTCAATGGGAGATAAAGGCGGCAAGAAGGACAAAAACAAGGCTGAGAAACAAAAGAAGGAACATCAGAAAAAAGAGCAGGAAATTAAAAAAAGCAAGGATCCAATCAAAAAAGCTTAGCTCTGTTACCATGGCTTGGTAAGGTTTGGATGAGCGTAGAAAAGGGAACACAAATCTTCCAGTTTCTTTATTTTGCCATCCATAAAATAAAAACTGACATTGATCAATGAAAGTCACCTCAGCAACCATAATGCTGAGGTGTTTTTTTTATCCTAAACGAAGTCCATTGTCCCCGTTTCTTAAAAATGAAGGAAAAATTTGACTTATGAAATTAAACTTTCATAATTAGTATTAATGGGGTTTTTACTTTCAAAAGCTCCGAAAGAAAGTATAAATCTTATTGTGTAGACCTGATACAGGTTGATCACTTTCCGACAGGCTGTCCCGACAGATTATTAAAAAGTCATGAATTTGTTGAAATCCTTTTACAAACCAAGGATTTCACAAATAGTAAAGATTTGTGATTACTAGCAGTGGATAATTGGAGGATCATAGATATGAAATTACTGCAGAATACAAAAACCAGTACAAAAGTAATTGGTGGTTTTGTGATTGTGGGGTTGATTACCCTGGCGGTCTCTGTGATGAGTTTTTTCAGTCTTAGATCCGCCAATTCCGCTCTTGATTCATTATTTCATAAAAACCTAATGCCAATAAGTTCACTCACGTCAATCAGTGAAGACCTCTATCGGATCAAAGTGAACATATACAAACTTATATTGACCCCTTCAAAAAAAGGGGCAAGTCTTTCTGAGATCACTGAAATGGAAGCTGATATAAACACCAGAATTGATGAATATATCAACAGTAATCCTCCTGCTGATGTGCTAAAAAAAGTTAATGAGTTTAATGTGGCCTGGAAAGAATATGAAACTGCCATAGGTGAAATCAAAGAGTGGAGCAAACAGAGCAAGCAGAAGGAAATTGAAGAAAGTATGACGGAATCTGGAAAAGCTGGCATCGCACAAAACGCAGCCAGTGCATCCATTAGTGCAATTAACCATTTGATAAAACAAAATGCGGAAAGAGCCAATCTGGAGTCTGAAAAGAGTAATGCAAGAGCGATTTTTCTTTCATTCACATTGGCTGGTGTCAGTTTTCTTTTGGCGATCTTGATCGGTTTGTTGATCAGTAATTCCATTGCTAAACCTCTGACTCAACTTTCTAAAATAGGTTTGGCGGTTTCAGAAGGTGATTTATTAAGAGACCTGAACGAAAAAACCAGGGATGCCCTCATAACTCAAAAAGATGAAGTTGGTGATATTTCGAGATCCATATTTAAAATAATTAGATATATGCAAGACAAAGGTGATGCCGCAAATACTATTGCTGCCAATGATCTATCTGCATCAATTGTCGTAAATAATGAAAAAGACGAATTGGGAAATGCATTTTCAAAAATGGTTTTCAGCCTTCGAGAAACAGTTGGTCAGGTATCTGAAAGTGCCACAAGCTTGAGCGAGGCTTCAGATCAACTGGCAAACGCCGCTAACCAGGCAGGGCTTGCAACCAGCCAAATTGCAGCCACTGTTCAGCAGGTAGCCAAGGGAACATCGGAACAATCCGCGGCGGTTTCAAAGACAGCCACCGCTGTGATGCAAATGAGCAACGCGATTGACGGAGTTGCCAGAGGGGCACAAGAGCAAAGTTTTTCAGTGTCAAAAGTCACCAATGCCACCGATCAAATCAATCGGGCTATACAGCAGGTGTCTGAAACTGCCATCTCTGTGAAAACAGATTCTTCGTTGGCGGCTGATGCCGCTCGCCAGGGGTTTTTAACTGTAGAGCAGACGCTGAAAGAGATGCAGGGGATTAAATCTAAGGTAGGAGTCTCTGCTGATAAAGTGCATGAAATGGGCCGAAGATCCGAAGAGATCGGGAAGATTGTTGAAACCATTGAAGATATTGCTTCTCAAACCAACCTGTTGGCATTGAATGCGGCAATTGAAGCCGCCAGAGCCGGGGAACACGGCAAGGGATTTGCAGTCGTGGCTGATGAAGTAAGAAAATTGGCTGAACGTTCTTCCCTTGCGACAAAAGAGATTGGTAATTTGATCAACGGAATCCTGGTCACTGTTGCCGAAGCTGTGAAAGCGATGGAAGATGGAACTAATGAAGTTGAAAAAGGAGTCGTCAGCGCCAACCAGGCAGGGTTGGCGTTAAATGACATTCTGTCAGCAGCTGAAGCTGTTCAAAAGCAAGCGGAACTGGCGGGCGACGCCAGTCTTCGGATGAAATCGGCCTCTGAAGAATTGGTAGCAGCTGTGGATTCAGTATCTGCAGTTGTCGAAGAAAATACAGCATCCACGGAGCAAATGGCAGACAATTCGAATGAGGTCACCCAGGCCATTGAAAGCATTGCAAGTGTGAGCGAAGAAAATAGTGCAGCCATTGAAGAGGTCAGTGCGAGCGCTGAAGAAATGAGCACACAGGTTGACGAAGTCACCACATCTGCGGCGTCACTTGCTGTAATGGCACAAAAGCTTCAAGATGTTGTTAAAACTTTCAAACTGACTGAAAAAACGAGTGCAGAAAAAATCTCTGAAATTGGCAGTTTTATTTTTGAACACAATCTTTTTGTAAAAAATGCAGAAGATATGCAAAAAGGAGGTGCGAAAGTGAAGTTAAGCGAACTTCCAAACCATCGAAATTGTTCACTTGGTAGATGGTATTACGGGATTGGCGGCAGAGATTTTGGACAAGACAAGAACTTCCACGCATTGAAGGTGGACCATAAAGCGTTCCATGAAAATTTACGACAGTATATTGATTCGTTATCCAACGTGGAGCAGGGTGACCCTCAAGTGATCTTGGAAAAACTTCGTACATCCCATGCGCAAGTGGATACCAGTCTGAAAGATTTGATCAAATCTGTTGAGGAGGATCAATAAATCTCGCCAGTAATTGAAAACAACTATTAAGGCACCTCGGCTTGGTAAGTCTGAGGTGTCTTTGGTTAAATAAAAGGATCTGAAAAAGAGATATGACGAAAATAAAACATTTGTGCTAAAATAATTGTAATCTATCACAATAGAATTTTCAAATTAGGTTCATTAACTCGGAAAAAATATCACAGGTTTCGATCGCAAGAAATACGATAAGCATTTCGTATTCCGACATTTTTCTCAGGAAACATTGGATGCCTTCATTGAATCGGAAATCATCCCCAAACGGCCAGACAGGATGTGACCATGCTAACTTCATCCATAAGTATCACCAACGAACCGAATGCATCTGATGCGGATACAAGTTTTGTGCGTCAGGGGCTGCGCGCCTACAACAACCAGTTCATTGATGACGCTGGTTTTCAACCGCTCAACCTGTTCCTGCGATCTGAAGACGGATCCATTGCGGGTGGGTTGCTGGGAGACATCTATTGGGGCTGGTTATCCATCAACATTTTGTGGATTGACGAGAGTCTGCGCCACCAGGGGTACGGTGAACGGTTGATCAGGTTGGCGGAGGAAGAGGCACGCAAAAATGGATGTGTGGCTGTTCATCTGGACACGATGAGCTTTCAAGCGAAACCGTTTTACGAGAAGCTCGGCTATACTGTTTTTGGTGTGCTGGATGATCTTCCGGTTGGGCATCAGCGTATCTTCATGTGGAAGAAATTGACGAATAATAACGGGATTCAGTAAGGGAGCGATTTTATGGTTGACTACTCGCGGCCAGAAACTGTAAGTTTGAACGAGATAAAAGTCCGCATCACTTCCACTGACCTGATTCCAAGCCGGACGGCATTGTTGACCGATATCGACGCAGTTTTTGAAAAACTTGCGCAGCAGGGTATTCATTCCATGATGGATCTGCAAAAATCCTTCAAGAACCTCAAGCATTTGGAGATACTGTCAAAAACAACAGAAATTGACCTTCAATACCTGGTGCTCCTGAGAAGAGAAGTTGAAAGTTACCTTCCAAAACCGTTTCATTTGGAGGAAATTGATTGGGTGTCTTCTCATGTCATAAAAAAATTGCTTGAGAACAATATTACCAATTCTGAACAGTATTATGTGAAATTTGCTGATAAAGGATACCGATCAAGTTTCGCCAAAGAAACCGGGATTGATCACGAAAGCCTGGTTTATTTAAGTAACCTTGTCTCTCTTTGTCGAGTTCAGTGGGTCAGCCCAAATACCGGCAGGATGTTGATTGAAGCTGGTTATGATAACTGTCAGAAGCTGTCCTCTGCGGATGCTAATGAGCTGTTTGCAGCCATGGATCGAGTTAATGAAAACGGAAAATATTTCAAAGGGACGATCGGTTTGCGTGATATTAAAAGGTTGATCGAAGCAGCAAAATATTGCTTATAGGATGGTGGATGAAATGACCTACATTGATCTAACAAAGAAAAATATACAGACCGAACACATTTGCTGCGGATTTTCTGATAAAAAATGTGCCGCAGGGACTCAGCTGAAAAAGAGCTGGCTTGAGGCGCAATTCGAGCATGGGTATGTCTTCCGCAGGCTGGATGAACGCGCCAAGGTTTTTATCGAATATGGACCAACCGAACAAGCATGGCTGCCGGTGACTGCTCCAAACACCATGATGTTGGGCTGCTTTTGGGTCTCAGGCAGTTATAAAGGAAACGGGCACGGCAAAGCCTTGTTGGATTCTGTGATTGAAGATGCCAAAAGGCAGGGCAAAGATGGAGTGGTTGCAGTGGTGGGCAGCAAGAAATTCCATTTTATGAGTGATACCAAATGGCTGCTGGATCAGGGGTTTATGGTTTGCGACACTACGGCAAATGGATTTAGTTTGCTTGCTTTGCAATTAGACGGCCACAAAACTCAACCAGTCTTCAAAGAGTGTGTGCGCAGCGGAGAATGCTCCGAAAAGACCGGTTTGGTCGCGTATTACACGAACCGCTGTCCGTTCTGCGAATATTACATCAAAGAGGTGCTGGTGGATACAGCAGCCAAACGCAACCTTCCGCTCAAGATCATCAAACTGGAAAATTTGGATGAAGCTCAATCCGCGCCAACACCGGCCACCATCTTCAGCCTTTTCAAAGACGGTAAATTCGTTACGACTGATCTCAGTGTCTGTTTGGATAACCGATTTGATAAAGTGATCGGCGAGAAAAAATGAGCAAGGCGCCCATTACTGATCTTGACCTATTACTCAAAAGCATGGAACCGGTTTTAAACCCCGGCGTTTTTGCGTTTGTCTCTGTGAACAACGCTGCGCAGCTGGCATCAGTCAAAGTGCTTGCTTCGATCGTGGAACCGGAGGGATTTTCAGCCGTGATTGCAGAAAGTGATGCAATCACACTCGGACTGCCGATCTTATTCCGCGCGGGGTGGATCACGTTAAAAGTTAATTCTGATCTACAAGCGGTGGGGCTGACTGCCGCATTTTCCAAGGCATTAGGCAAGGCAGGCATCAGCTGCAACGTGGTGGCAGGGGCTTTTCATGATCATATTTTTGTGCCGATGGATCGTGCTGCCGACGCGATGATTGCGCTCAAAACACTTGAATCCAGTTCGCAAATTGTTAATTAGGTTTTTCTGCTTTCCAAAATAAACAAATTCTCATTTGAATTAAATGGGATTAACCTGATTGAGCGATATTTTATATAAGAATATTTATAACTGCTCAAGAGGACTTAATGAGGTGTATGGAGACCGTAGCACCCCACACACCTCATTAGTGAGATTTTCCCACTCTGTGAGCAGTTACTATACATGCTTAATCGAAGAGAATAACACCTTACCTAATTTATCCTTCCACAGTCTCTATCTTATTCACAAAATCCATATTGTATCGGACAGCACCATGGTCTCTAAATATCCTGCCTCTTGTGAAGCGGATTGCCAAAATAACACAGTTTTCATCCTGTTCATTATTTGCAAAGTCGTACCAATCGGAAAATGCTTTACGAAGTTTTGCCCTTAGTTCGGCGTTTTTTGGGTCAAAAACCCATCCAAGGTTTTCGCCAATTCCATTTCCGGAAATCCCCTCGAGGTGGACCACAAATGCAACCTCTTTGTTTCGAGCTATTTGCTGCATTTTGTTTGATTTTGCCCAAGTAGTAATATAGAATACGCCATCTTCATAAAAAGCGTCCACATCACGGACATAAGGAAAGGGGATTCCGTCAGCGCTCGGTTCCATAGCAATGGTTGAAAGAGCGATGACATTATCTTTTCCGTTGCCACAGCTTTCTTCAAGTAATTTTAATCCTTCTTCGTATCTGTTCAATTCCAACTCCTCCAACTAATTTTTATGGAAACTACTCAACCCGAGGCGGAATAAGTTATCACAGGTGTGAGTAAATACCGTGTTATTATAGAATATAAGTTCTATTTTAGCAATGAAGATTTTGAAATTTCCCTCATTCTGGCCAGGCCAGAGGACGCCTGGATGGTGTGGTGGAGACGAGACTTAGGTGGACTCTCTATCGGTTTTGAGCCAAGACAAAGGTAGGGGTCGTCAGGCGATTAAGGTTGCTTCGTGTTTACCCAACCTTGCGCAGTGTAGTTGGAACATGCGTCCAGCATGGATCACACTCAAGACCAACTCAGATTTGCAGCCGGGTGGGATAACCGCTGCATTCGCCGGTGCATTGGGCAAGTCCGGCATCTGATGAATTATTGAAGCGGGAATTTAGCATGATGACATTATTCTTCCGGCGGAGAGGGCTGACGATGCAATGAAAGTGATAAAAGCATTTCACGACACTGCGAAAATGGCAGGCCAGTTTTTCTGTTTTCTTTTCTGGTTTGTGAATAAAATCATATGTGAATCAAATAGGATTAACATATTTGGGGAATATCCTATTGCGAAGGTATAATTTTTTTATTCATTATATTGGAATAAGACGACAAATGGACAAATTGAGAACTGAACACGTCAAACTGAATGACATCCACATCGCTTACACCCAACATGGTGACGGCTCGAATTTGCTATTGCTGCACGGAAATTCAGGAAGCAAGAAATTCTTCAAGCAATATCAACTGGATTACTTTGCTAAATATCATACGGTTGCGCTGGACAGCCGTGGACACGGCCAAAGCCGATCCAAAGACAGCGCACTGTCGTATGAGCAGCAAAGCATGGATGTGTTGAATTTTTGTAAAGCCATTGGCATTACACAAACCAGGGTAATCGGCTACAGCGACGGTGGAAACCTGGCCTTGTGGCTGGCGGTGAAGGCACCTGAAATTTTCACCAAGGTTGTGGCAATCTCTCCTAATACTACGGCTGATGGCAACAAGGAAGGGGTAATCAATGCCATCAATCGGTATCTTACCGCCATGAAGAGACTTCGAAAACTTGGATTCCCCAACAAGAAGCAGATCATGCGCTTTGAACTCATGTTAAAGGATACAGGCATCACTGAGAGTGATCTGACCAATATTAAGACCCAGGTGTGTATTCTTTATGCAGAAAAGGATATGATCAAAGAAGAACATATTCTGTATTTGGCTGAAAAAATCCCAGGCTGCAAACTCCAAAAAGTGATGAACTGTCATCACCTGAGTATTCCATATCAAAGTGAGACGATCGAAGCAATGCAAGATTTTTTGATATAGATGAGAAGAGTAATCAAAAAACATCAAGCCGGTACTGGTTACCGGCTTGATGTTTTTTGGTAGTGCAATGAATCGTACTAGACAGCAGATAGTGATGAGTTGATCTTGCTGAAGACACCGCCAATTTGAGGTCCGAGCAAGCGCAAGACAACAATCACGACCACAGCGATGAGCACGAGGATCAGTGCATATTCGATCAAACCTTGACCTTTTTCTTTCGGGGCGAATAACATATTATTTCTCCTTGTTCAATAAATGAATGTTAAGTAAATTATACCGAGAGAAAAATAGATTTCAAGGGTTTGACATTACAGCGACATTACAAAAAAAATACTATTTAGCTCTTTTTGCTGAAAATTCATTTTAAGAGACCATAAATCGTAAAAGACACTACTCGATTTCGTAAAAACCTGTTCTATAATGGGTTGAGCACTAATTTCCATCAGGAGAAATCGAACATGACATCGAAAAAATCAAGCCGTTTGTGTTTCGCTTTGCTGCTTATCTTTATGTTATTGGCAGGATGTTCACAGCCGGCTGCTGTCATTCCAATACCCACCCAGGCTGCTACCGAAGCTGCTACTGAGGTATCCACCGAATCTGTTGAAGCTACCTGGCAAGTAACGGATGCCGGTCCGCTGCAGTTTAACCCCGGTACCACTTTCATGCAGACGCCAGGCGATCTGAAACCGTATACTGCAATTCGATTTACTGTTTCAGCATTGAAGGGTCAGCAAGTTTCAATGTGGTTGACCACTGAACCAGCTCCAGTAGAATCTCTCCTGGCTACATTAACCATCATGGATGGTTCTGGAACTGTTCAAACCAGCGAGCCGTTGGTTTATTGGAGCCAGGTTTTAACTTCCGATCAAACCTTGACTGTTGAGATCAAGTCATTGGCAAAAGAAGATATCATGTACTCGTATAAGATCGAAATCCCGGCCGAGACAGTTGATCCGGCTGCCGGAGAAGTTTACGAACCCGTTGATATCAGTTTATGTATGCTGCTTCAGGAAGAAATGGCATCAATACTTAATAAAGAAATTTACACAGAAGCCCAAGCTCCATTTTTGGACGCTGTTGGCCGCGAGGCTGGTCAGGGTTGCCGGTTGAAAGCCGCCGGCACCGGCGTGGATTTCTCTGACCCGGCCAGTGTCGTCTCTTCATTGATCAGCACGATCGGAGCTGGCTGGACCCAGGCACAGAATTATTCGGCTGACGGCATTACCGGCTCGGCCGCAGGATTGTACAGAGACATGGCCTTAATGCTGATCAACGTCAACTGGAAACCCGATATGGGCGTGGAATGCCCCGCTGATCAGCCGCTGGATGCCTGCGGATTGACACCTGAGCAGAAAATTTATTCAATTGAAGTTGACCTGGCGCAATACAAGGCCGATTTTTCAATGGACGGTCACTGGGTGGATGCCAACACGGGTTTTACCCTGGACCTATACCAGGATTGGAAGCAGATCTACGGTCAGCATGAAGTGGTGGTCCAAAGCGGCAACAAAATTGATTCACTTGAAGCCTCAATTAATGGGTGGCTGAAAGGCAAGGTGGCAACAGTACAGTTCCAAAGCTCATTTACTGACCAACCTGGTACTGCAGAGATCACCTATATCGACGTGAATACCGTCCAATGGAAAATAACCGCAGCCCCCGCAGGCGAATTCTATTTGCCCATCGAAGCCACCCTCACTCGAATACCTCAATAACCAGATCGTGAAATTGAAAATAGTGCCTTCCGCTTTTTTAGGGAAGGCACTATTCGATTTATGTTCAATACCGCTATAATTATGGGCGTGGATGGGAAAAAGAGGAGAATATGAATCTGAAAGATATCGTTAATCGCAGTGAAAACCCGATTCCGTGGATGGAAGGCGAAAAGATCCCTTGGGATGAACCGGCGTTCAGTGAGCGCATGCTGCGCGAGCATCTGTCACAAGATCATGATGCTGCCAGCCGAAGGTTTGCGATCATTGATCAGCATGTAAGTTGGATCCATGAAACTTTGTTGAAAGAAAAACCTTCCAGGCTGCTAGACCTGGGCTGCGGTCCCGGTTTTTATGTTTCACGCCTGGCCAAACTGGGCCACACCTGCACCGGTGTAGATTTCTCGCCGGCTTCGATCGAGTATGCCAGGAAACAGAATGAAGAGCAGCAAACCGGCATTCAATACATTCATCATGACTTGCGTACTTTTGAATACGGCAGCGGTTACGACCTCGTTATGCTGATATACGGTGAGTTTAACACCTTCCGTAAACCGGATGCGCGCAACATTTTGATCAAGGCGCGTGAAGCGCTCAAGGATGACGGGAGATTGTTGATCGAGTTGAATTCCTATGCCTGTTTGAACAAATTTGGCTTAACCGCGCCTGGCTGGCATGCCGCCCCCGGTGGTTTGTTCTCGGCCCAGCCTTATCTGTTTTTGGAAGAGAGCTTTTGGAATGAAGAACTAAAGGCAGCCACGCGCAGAATGTATGTGATTGACGCTGCAACCGGAATAGTGCAGCAGATGGCGGATAACCACCAGGCTTATACCGAGGATGATTTGCGTCTCATGGCCGGTGAATGTGGTTTTTCAAAAGTGGAATTTCATGCCAGCTGGCCGGGACAATTGGATGATTCGGGTGATTACCTGTTGATGGTGTGTCAAAAATGAACAACCAACAGGAATTGGAGTAAATTTGCAAGTAATTCAAAATGTTGTTTACCAGGGTAAATATCAACTTACTGGTAAATTAATACAACCAGGTACCACGAATTGTATAGAAAATTGGCAAATTACGGTTGATGGTTAATTATTATTTTGTAAAGTGAGATTTATCCATTGAAAAAAGAATCCCGAAATTTAATATTGTTTTTTGTGATCACATTTTTATGGACCTGGGTCTGCTATTTACCCATCGTGTTGACCGGCAACAGTCAATTGCAAATGCCATGGATGATTCTCTTGATTTGTGGTGGAATGGGGCCTTCTCTCATCGGTGTATTGATGGTGTTCTTTACCTTTGATAAAGCAAAACGCCGCGACTTTTTTAACCGTTGTTTTTCTTTAAAACAAATTCGTTGGAACTGGTGGCTGGCGGTATTGCTGCTTTTTCCGATTATTATTGCAGCAGTAGTGGCAGTAGACTGGCTGTTGGGCGGAACTTTACCCGGCATGGAACAACTCAAGGGGTTAATGGCAAACCCGATCATGTGGCCGCTGGCAGCTTTTATCAGTTTTATGTCAGGTCCATGGTCTGAAGAATTTGGCTGGCGGGGTTACGCTTTGGATCCCATGCTAAAACGGTTCGGTCTGCTCGGCGGAACCTTCTTATTGGGATTGATCTGGGGTGTGTGGCATCTACCGCTTTACTTCATGTCTGCGGGTTGGCATGCAGAAATGGGTTTCAAATTGGCGGGATTCTGGACTTTTTTGGTGTTCAATATCTCACTCTCGATGATCATGACCTGGGTTTACCTCAAGACAAACCGCAGTATTTTGTCGGCCATGTTTCTACATTTCACATCCAATTTCTCGATCCAATTGATCGGACCATATTCTGACCGGATAGAACTGCTTCGTGTGCTGCCAATGTTGGCATTTGGGTTGATTGGCTGCTTCAGTCTGATGCGAAAAGATGTGCAATCCACAGCCATGAATTAACCAATTATCATAGAAATCTTTTTTATTCAGTCAAAAGGAATCTAGGATGACAAAAGTAGCTTGTTTTAGTGTTGCAGCTCTGGATTTTTTTCCACAACAGAACGAATATTTTGCAGGGGGCAATTCGCTAAATCAAGCGGTGCGTTTGAAACAGATGGGGTATGACACTTCCTTTGTGGGAGCCCTGGGGAATGACGAAAATGGCGACCGACTCGAAAATTTAATGCGGGAGGTTGGGGTTGATCTTTCGCACACCTATCGCTTGGAAGGAAAAACTGCCACCAACCGTATTTTCAATGATGAGGCCGGTGAGCGATATGGCGTGGATGACGCCTGGGATGGTGGTGTTTATGAAACCTACAAACTCAGTGAAGAAGATTGGAAATTTATCTCCGATTTTGATGTGTGGGTGACACACGCCAACACCCCGAATTTTCGAGAAGCGTTAAAACGAAAACCAAGACATGTCTTTATCGGGGTTGACTTTTTGCATTTCAAGGAATACGGACTGCTCGAAGATTGTCTGGATATGATCAACGTGGCCTATTTTGGAGGCACTCCCGATATGGCGGATGAGCTCGCGCGAATGGCCAAAGGGCGTAAGGGGATTGTGGTGCTTACGCTCGGTGCCGAAGGCAGCAAGGCTTTCGTAGACGATAAAGTGTACCGGCAAACCGCTTTTACGGTTGAAAAAGTGATTGATACCACCGGGTGCGGTGATGCTTTTCAAGCTGCCTTTACCCAGGAGTATTACAAGTCAAGAAACGTTGCTGCGGCACTTTTGGCCGGCGCCGAGTTGGGGCGGATCGCAACCCAAACTCACGGCGGTGTGCCCTGGTTGCACAATTAATCGCAAAATGAGTGATAATACGTCTATCTTAATGAACTGGTGGTTTGGATGAACAAGCGCATTATATTGGTCACCGGCGGAGCCGGGCATGTGGGTTCCCATCTGGTGGAACTGCTGGTTGCCGACCCGGACAATCAGGTAATCTCTTTAGATAATTATTTCAACGGCAGCGAGGATAATCACATCCCCGGGGCAGAGTATCGGCGCGGACATACCAAGGATATTGAGACCCTGGTGCCTGAAACGCCTGACCTGATCTATCACCTTGGTGAATATGCGCGCATCACCCCCTCGCGTGAAGAACCGGCGCTGGTCTATGATATGAACATCACGGGCACTTTTGCGGTGGTTGAGTACTGCCGGAAGCACAAGGTAAAAAAGCTGGTCTACGCGGCTTCCAGCACGCGCTTTGCAGTGGAGGGGAACGGACGGCACCAGAATATGTATTCCTTTACAAAATCGGTCAATGTGGATCTGATCAACGATTACGGCAAATGGTACGACCTGCCTTATGCCATCTGCTATTTTTATAACGGCTTCGGTCCGCGTGAGCGTGGAGACAGCAAGTACGCCACGGTGATCGCGAAATATGAACAACTTTATCTCAATGGGCTGCCGCTGCCGGTGGTCAAACCGGGGACGCAGAAACGCGCTTTTACCTACGTGAAAGACCTGGCGCGCGGCATCATGCTGACCGGTGATAAAGGCTGGGGAGACGGCTTCGCTCTGGGCGCGGAGCAAAGCCATTCGATCCTTGAGATCGCTGAAGCTTTTGGCGGACCGGTGGAGTGGGTCGAAGGCTATCCCGGCCGGGAAGAGTCGGTAAATGACACTTCCAAGGCACGGCAGGAACTGGGCTGGCAAACCACGGTGGATATCATGGATTACATCCGTGAGTTTGTGAAGGAACATCCGCGGAAGTAACTATTATTAACAGACCTTTTCATTAACAATGAAAAGATTGATAACGATGTTTTCGCTACCAGTGAAAACTTTTTGATTTATTTTTCATAAATTTGGAAACCACCATTGGGTATAATGAACCATTAAATCTCGGTTCAGAAATTCAGGTACCCTTATGTCAACCCAATCCATTGAATACATTATTTCCATCACTTCGCGGGACCGCATCGGCATCGTCTACGAGATCTCGGGCGCGCTGGCAGAACTTGCCGGCAACATCGCGGATTCACGCCAGAGCGTGATGTGCGGTTATTACACCATGATCATGCGGGCGAGCTTCCCAGTTTCGGTTAACCGCCAAACCATTGAGTCCAAGCTGGCTGAAGTGGATCAAAAGAGCCCGACCCCGCTCAACATATTGGTTAACTCCATTGATGAACCCCTGCCCAACCTGGGTAGCCCCGAGAACCGCTACGTGCTCACCGCCAGCGGTGTGGACCAGATCGGTTTTGTGGCGAGGGTGGCTGGGTTCTGTGTGAAGCACCAGATCAACATCCTCGATCTTTCAACCACGCTCTCGCATGGTGAGTTCGTAATGATGCTCGAAGTGGACTTGAGCCGCTGCAGTTCGATCAGCGAAGTCAGAACGGCGCTGGCCGAGTTTGGCCGTGAAAACCAGTTGCGCGTGGTGCTTCAACACCACGACATCTTCAAAGCGGTCAACGAGATCAGTCTGCCCATCCGCCCCAAGAGGGAGCAATAATTATGCGTTCAGAAGACATTCTCAAAACGGTTGAAATGATCCAGAAGGAAAATCTAGATGTGCGCGCCGTAACCATGGGCATCAGCCTGCTTGATTGCCACCGCGCGGATGCCAAACAAACCAGCCAGGCGATCATTGAAAAAATTACGCGTCATGCCGGCAAGCTGGTGCAAACCTGCGAGCAGATCAGCAGCGAATATGCCGTGCCGGTGGTAAACAAACGCATTTCCGTGACCCCCATCGCCCATGTAGGCGCTGGTTTTGACGCGGCGGGGTTCATCCAGATCGCGCATGCGCTGGATGAAGCGGCTGCTCTGGTGGGCATTGACATCCTGGGCGGCTATTCCGCGGATGTGGCCAACGGCGTCACTTCAGGTGATACCGAGTTGATCAACTCCATCCCTGAAGCGCTCAGCACCACCCACAAGATCTGCTCTTCGGTCAACGTGGGATCCACCCGCGCAGGAATCAACATGGATGCCGTGGCGAGGCTGGGGCATGTGATCAAGGAATTATCAGAACGCAGCGCGGATTCTGGAGGCTTTGCGGCAGCCAAGTTCGTGGTGTTTACCAACCAGCCGGGGGACAATCCCTTCATGGCGGGCGCCATCCACGGGTTGGACCAGCATGAAGTGGTGATCAATGTGGGCGTCAGCGGCCCGGGGGTGATCGCCCGCGCGCTGGAGCGGCGCATCGCCAGTGACGGCGTGGAGAACCTGGGGCTGCACGACCTGGCAGAAGAGATCAAGGAGACCGCCTTCCGGGTGACGCGCTGCGGTGAATTGATCGGGCGGCGCGTGGCTGCAGAATTAAGGATCCCCTTTGGTGTGGTGGATCTCTCACTTGCCCCGACCCCCAATGTGGGTGACAGCGTGGGCGAGATCATGAAGATCCTGGGCATGGATGCCATCGGTGCGCCGGGTACGACCGCAATAGTGGCCATGTTGAATGATGCGGTAAAAAAGGGTGGCGCTTTTGCCAGTCAGAGCGTGGGTGGTTTGAGCGGCGCTTTCATCCCTGTGTGCGAAGACCGCTACCTGGCGGATGCGGTGCGCGACGGCAGCCTGGGGCTCGAAAAACTCGAGGCCATGACCAGCGTGTGCTCGGTCGGGCTGGATATGATCGCCATCCCCGGGTCGGTGGACGCGGCCACCATCTCGGCCATTATCGCGGATGAAATGGCCATCGGTATGATCAACGGCAAAACCACCGCGGTGCGCCTTATCCCCGTGCCGGGCAAGGAAGCCGGCGATTTCGTGGCCTTTGGCGGCCTTTTTGGCGAGAGTACCATCGCACCGGTGCGCAGTGTGGGCAAGTCGGGACGGTTCATCGCCTTTGGCGGCAAGATCCCCGCGCCGATCCACAGTTTGAAGAATTAGACATTACACGAGGCAATATGAAACAAAGACAGATGAACACCATCTTAATGGTGAAGAATATTCAAGAATCCAGGCGATTCTATGCAGATGTACTCAAGTTGGATATTGTGCACGATTGGGGTGCCATGCTTGTGTTCAAGGAGAATCTGTCACTCCATCAGGCTGATCAACTTCAACCCTTTGAAATGACAGGCAGATTTGTCCAGGCTGGAGCTCAGGGACGCTCAAATGTTGTTATATATATCGAGAGTGATAACCTGGATGAGTGCTTTGAATCAATGAAATCTGCAGGGGTTCCCATAGAGCATGAGATCATTCAACTGCCATGGGAGAGAGTTTTTCGAGCCTACGATCCTGATGGATATGTGCTTGAAATTGGAGAACCGCACTAACTGATCCAGGCCATCGTGATCAAATCCTTGCATAACTAACCTGTGTTCCAGTGTTAATAAACCTAACAATGTGCTCGATTGTTAGGTTTATTTTGTGTTATGAAAGGCTATTGATAAATGGGTTCATACGATTTCATTGTGATCGGTTCAGGGTTTGGCGGGGCGGTATCCGCTTTGAGGCTGGCGCAAAAGGGCTATAAGGTGGCTGTGCTTGAAAAGGGAATGCGTTATCGCAACCAGGACTTCCCCAAGACCAACTGGAATTTACGTAAATCAATCTGGATGCCAAAGCTGGGACTGCTTGGCATTCAATCACTGACGCTCTTGCGCCATGTTTTGGTGCTTAATGGTGTGGGGGTGGGTGGCGGCAGCCTGGTGTATGCCAACCAGTTGATCGTGCCCAATGACGATATTTTCGAGAAACCTGAATGGGGCGGCAGCGGATGGAAGCAGAAACTGGCCCCTCACTATCAAGAAGCCAGCCGTATGCTTGGGGCGGTTACCTGTCCGAGCATCGGCAACGCGGACTCGGTCTTGCGCGAAGTGGGCATTGAACTGCGCGGCGAGGATACCTTCCACATCAACCCGGTGGGAGTATTCTTTGGCGAAGCGGATAAGACCGTACCTGACCCCTACTTTGGCGGCGAAGGCCCTGAGCGCACGGGCTGCAAATTCTGCGGTGCGTGCATGATCGGATGTCCCAACGGCGCCAAGAATACCCTGGACCAAAATTACCTGTACCTGGCCGAGAAATTGGGGGTCACAATCATTTCCGAAACCGAGGTCAAGGAAGTGAAGCCCCTGGCTGAAAACCGCTATCAGCTTAAAGCGGTCACCTCTCATGGTCTGGCGAAGAAGGAATCCATCTTTGAATGCGGCGGGGTGGTGTTTAGCGGTGGGGTATTGGGTACAGTGAAGCTGCTGCTGGATTGCAAAGAAAAAGGGCTTTTACCCAATCTGTCTGATAAACTGGGCGATTTCACCCGCACCAATTCTGAAGCCATTTTGGGGGTGGATTCACGCGACCGCAGCAAGGATTGGAACGACCACATTGCCATCACCTCGGGCATTTACCCGGATGCGAACACTCACATCGAAGTGGTCAGGTATAACAAGGGCTCTGATGTGATGTATGCCCTGGCCACGGTATTAACCAATGGCGGCGGGAAAATCCCGCGGGTGCTGCGCTTTTTCGGCAACATCCTCCGGCATCCGCTGCAGTTCTTGCGTGGCTTGTGGATTCCCGGACAAAGTGCGCGCACATCTGTCATTCTGGTGATGCAGTCTACCGAAAATTACCTGCGGATCAAGAGAACACGGTTTGGACTGGACTCGCGGCTGCCTGAAAATGGTCTGCGAATCCCCACCTACATACCCATTGCCAACCAGGTCACGCGCAAGATGGCACAGAAGATGAAAGGTTTTCCAAAAGGGAGCTGGTTTGAAGTGCTGCTGGATGCCCCCACCACGGCCCACATTTTGGGCGGATGTGTGATGGCCAATTCACCCTCCGAAGGTGTGGTGGATCAAGAGGGCAAGGTCTTCGGCTATCCCGGGCTGGTTGTGGCTGACGGTTCGGTCGTGCCGGTCAACTTAAATGCCAATCCGGCGTTAACCATCACCGCTCTGTCAGAATACATCATGGCGCAAATACCAAAGAAAACGAAGTAATTCGCTCAGAATCAATTTTTATACAATTTCCAATAAGATATTTAGCACTTCAAAAACTGGCTTTTTTGCTTGAATTAAGAGATAATCCGATAAATATTGTCCACTTAATTGTGGATCTTAATCAGGAGTAATTATGGAAAAAGGGAAAGCACCGCTCAGCTCAATTGATCAATATATTGATGAGGCTCCTCAAGAAGTGCAGCAAAAATTGCGTGAATTGAGAACGGTCATCAAATCAGAAGTGCCTGACGCTGAAGAACGGATTGCATATCAGATGCCAACTTTCAGTCAGGAAGGCAACCTGGTGCATTTTGCTTATTTTAAAAATCATATTGGTTTTTTTCCTGCACCCTCAGGGATTGAGAATTTCAAGGATGAATTGGCCAGGTATAAGACTTCGACAGGAACAGTCCAAATTCCGCTGGATGAGGAACTTCCTTTGGATCTTATTCGCGAGATCGTACGGTTCCGTTTGAAAGAAAATCTGGCCAAGGCGGCGGCCAAGCGCAAGAAATAGATCTGTCTGACATTCAATTAATGTCCATCCCTCCTCGCAACCCGGAGTGATTTTGAAAGAATGGTAAGATTCTGACCATATGACAGATAAAGAAATCAACCGTCAAAGTAATTGCCCGATCACGGCTGATCCACTGAAAAGGAAGGAAGCAGACCGTGTTACTGAGGCAATTAAGGGCAGCTTGCCCGCCGGTCTGGCGCAGCCTGCCTTGCGGGCGCTGGCTTTCGCGGGGATCAAGGGGCTGGCAGATTTTACAAAGATAAGGGAAGGCGACCTGGCCAAGCTGCACGGCATTGGACCCAACGCACTGGCAAAGATCAAAGAGGCTTTAGTTCAAGAAGGTCTTTCTTTTTTGAAATAGTATCGTTTCGAAGGGGTGGAAAATTCATTGAAAAGAAGCACGGTTGTAATTATTTTGATTATTCTTTTGCTTGGCATCTTGTTCCCTTTTGCGGCGCTCTCTCAGCTTTCAGGGGAATACGCCAGCGTATTCAATTATGTGTTTAATTCGCTGCTTGCTCATATTTTGATGCATATGGCGCTGTTTGGCGTCCTTTCATGGATCGTGATGAGCTTTACTCCAAACCAGCCAATGTGGCAAAGAGTTTTATGGTGCCTGGGTAGTGTTTTGTTGGTGGGAACCCTCCAGGAAGTCATACAAATGATCAGCGTGGGTGTATTCAATATTGGCGCATCGCTTTTTGACCTGGGGATTGATTTGGCGGGGGGATTGATACTTATATCTGCCTATTTGGCGCTTTCAAAGAAAAAATTAGCCCGGTAATCAAATTGGGTTGAATTCATCTATAATTTTATTATCGTTTTGAGCATATAGGGAAGGGATAAACACATGATATTGGAATTCATTCAGGAATTTGAACAGCAACTTTGGACGACGGGTTACACGATTAATTCCAATGCGAACATTCCCAGCGTACATGCCTTGATTTCAGCGGTTTCACCCAAGATTACCAGCGTGGGACCTGCAAAGTTCATCAACTATTACCTTTTTCTCGATTGGGAGAATGACCTTTTTGGCCGTTTGGATTCACTGATTGCCGCTCAAAAAAGCTTCAGCCAGGAGGTGAATAAAGACTTTAAAGTACCTCATGTTTGGAGGGTGACCTTGCCCAATATTGTGGTTGTTGCTGTCTCACCCAATGACTTTCCAAAAGAGGCAATATCTTATGTCCAATCCAGATACCAAATCCCCTGGAAGGGTGGCGAAGTGGGTCAGATGATGTTGTTTGATTTGCAGTCTCATAAGCTATATTGCCATTTTAAAAAAACCTATAAACAAACCGGCTCGATACCTTTGTGTTATGCAGTAGATGAATTGTATGGATTGATTAAAACCCTATACCCTGATGCCAAGATGATCATGAAGTAGAGTCTTCCATGCGTGTTTGCCTGATTCATTGGAACGAAAAAGAACGACAGGAACGGCTCTCTCAACTCGACCTTGAAGGAATGGAAATTTTGGCGGGAATAGATGCCGGTCCGCACTTTTCAAAAGCACTCGAGACTGCCAGACCGGACGCTGTTTTGATTGATCTCTCACGTCTTCCTTCGCAGGGACGCGACCTGGGGGTAATGATCCGAACCAGGGCGGGCACAAGGCAGATCCCCATCGTGTTTGTGGATGGTGCGGCAGACAAAGTGGAAGCGATCCGAACACTGCTTCCGGATGCAGAATTTACCACCTGGGATGACATCTTACCCTCAATAACACGCGTCGTGGATTCGAAAGAAAAAGACTTCCTGCCGCAATCCTCCGTTTTTGCTGCCTATTCACAAAAACCGCTGGTTACAAAATTGTGCATCAAACCCGGATTCGTGGTGTGTTTGATCGGTGAAAATGAAAGTCTTTTCGGTGGTTCTGATCAATTACCCGCAGGGGTAAAAGTTGTCAATGACATTGTGGATGATGCCAATTTATACCTGTGGTGTCTGCAATCCCAGGCTGAACTTACGGCAAACCTTGCCTTGATCAAAACGAAAGTTAAACATGCGCCGACCTGGGTCGGCTGGCCAAAGAAAGCAGCTGACCCTGGCTGCGACCTGACCCAATCCGTGGTTCGAGAACAGTGTCTGGCGGTAGGCATGGTGGATTACAAGATTTGTTCGATCAATGAAAAGTGGTCAGCCTTGCTTTTTAAGTGGCGGGGATAAGCAAAATCATTGAAAAAGAAGTGGTTTTATCCGTAAACCAGATATGCTATACTCTTTTTTAACCCTCTGAAACGCCACATCGAAAAATCCAATTAATACCAAAAACCCAAAACATCAAACTTTCATTGCAGAATGAACTGTTATTTTGCATTCCCAATACCCAGGTTTTCATTATTGGTAAAAAATAACATCAAAAGGGAGTATGCAATGAAAAAAATACTTCATGTTTTTGTTGTTTTTTCCTTTGTATTTTTGGTTTCGTGCTCTCAGCAAAATGTTGGAAACGTGACCTACGCCTGGATTGATGCCCCCATAGACAATTTGACGTTGGAAAACCCCCAGCTCATCCAAATAGAAGGACACGCCTCCTCTCTTGGCACGATCGAAAGGGTGGATATCTCGATCAACGACACCCCCTTAATCTCGTTGACTGATTTTTCTACAGACTCGCAGCTGGTGAATTTCCAGGCCAGTTGGCAGCCGACAACACCTGGAGATTATGCCATTCATGTCATTGCGTACGCCTCGAATGGCACTTCGAGCGCACCTGATACAGCGCTGCTCCATATTGGAGGTGCAGGTGAATCAGAAATACCGGTTGCGGAAGCAACCACCCCAACCCCCACGAGCACATCTGAATTTACGCCAACTTTTACATCCACGCCAACCCAGACTGCAACCCCTACAAAAACATTAACGCCGTTCTTAAAACCGGCGATCAAATTCTGGGCGGAACCGGATCAGGTTGCGGCGGGAGGATGTACATCCATTAAATGGAACATCAGCAACGCAAAAAAAGTAATATTTGGGAATATTGAACAGCCTCTTATTGGGGCGGATGAAGAATGCCCTTGTGTAACTAAATCCTACACGATCACGGTCGTTCATCTATCTGGGCAGGAGGAAAAGCGCACCATTTCGGTGAATGTCACCGGCATTTGTGATTCAACAGCGCCTCCGGCGCCTACTTTGGCCGTCCCGGCTAACGGTCTATCGATGGCATGCAAAGCTTCCCAGTCACTCACCTGGCTGCCGTTGGATGATCCCAGTGGAATAGCGGAATACCAGGTCAACGTTCAAAAATCCGGCGACAACAGTAATTGGAACAGTCTGCCTGGAACAAGTTTTACAGGTCTTAAAGATAAAACGGTCTCCGTGGGGGTTGAATGCGGATTCTATTACCGCTGGCAGGTAAGAGCCATTGATGGAAAGGGCAACATCGGTCCCTGGTCTGACTGGTCTTACTTTGCGATCCTGCTGAGCTAAAGGAGGGAGAAATGAAAAAACGACTCTGGATCCTGTATGTTTTCTTAGGCCTGCTGGCAATATTCCTCCTTCAACTGGGTGTGTTTTACTGGATCATGAAGGATAGGGCGGTCAATTCTCACCCCCTGGTGTTAATCCAGGCTCCGCTGGACCGTCAATCATTGGTGGTTAATAAAGGTTTCATCGTCCATGCCACTGCCAGCGCCGATAAACCGCTTCAGAAAATGGAATTATGGGTGGATGACATGCAAATTGTCAAAAAACTTCCCCCTGCAGGTGAAACGCTGAATTTGATGGTCCTCTCTGAAGCGTGGGTTCCCGCCACGACAGGTAAACATACATTGACCGTCAAGACCGTTACCAATAACGGAGTGATAGGGCAGGCCAGCATCGAGGTGGATGTGGTTGAAGCATCCCTGGCTTCAGAACCCATATATATTGTCGAAGAGGGTGAAACCCTGGAATCCATTGCGGATGGGTTTGATGTCAGCGTGGAGGAATTGGCTGCCTTAAATGGCGGGGGCGGAGCGAACCCCGCTCCTGGTGATGAATTGATCTTGCCTGCATATTCAGCCAGCGGTTCAGGAGAGATGGAGCAGGCCGCCAGCAGTGATTCCGGCAGTGAAGGGGATGTACCACAGGAGGAGGCCCCCAACACAGAGGGCGCTTCGCCGGATTCCATTGAATCCGTAGATATCGAATGGCCGTTCTTCCAATTCATGGCTCCCGTTGACCCCGTCCAACTAAAGGTCGAAGTCTTAAGACTTGACACCCCCAACAGTTTTGAATCACTGCATTGTTATGTCAGCCTGGCGGGAAACACGCCGCATTGGATGCCCGATGAAGACTCCAATCAAAACACGGATGAATCATTTGAGGTCTCCAATAATGGAAGGGCGTGGAACGTTGCAGCACACATGGCCAATGAAAATGCCTTGCGTATATTCTGGGATGGCGACCAGGCGGTACCTGTGGATATCAATTGTGTTGGCGTGGCAGAAGGCGGGCTGGATGCGGTGGACCTCGGCTCCCTGCATAAAGAGATCAGGCCTGAAGCCTGGGGTGTGATCCAACACGCGGCCAGTTCCGGTGGTGAAGACAGATTCTCTCTTGCCTTTCGGGTCACCTGGCCCGAAAAAGGGCTGGATCCCAGCATCACTTCGCCATGGGACGCCGCGATAAATGTTGAACAGCATCAGTTAACCTGGGAATACCTGCCAAACGACAGCGATAATCCGGTCATTGATGGGTTTGCAATTCTTCTCAATGGCACTTTTCAATGGACTGTAACCAGGAGCGCCAGATCCACCCGGTTGCCAGAACAGTGGTTCAACCTGCCTTGCGGCGATGAATATCGATTCCAGGTGGTTGCATTTGTTGATGGATATCCATCTGGCAATTATTCACTGCCCTCGAATACAGCTTTGATCAGCGGCGGCGAAATCGGCAGCCCGGGGTGCGGACAATCTGTGATGGTCACCTTTGAAACGCTTAAAACCGGTGAAGTTGGCGGAGATCTGAGCCCAGTTTACGGCGATTTTTATGCCAATGAGCAGCAACTTAACTTTGATGGGCGACCGCCTGAGGATGATAATTTTCCGACCACTTTTGGGTTGCATCGTAATTCTGAAGTGGGCATAAGCCAGATCATGGGCGGTTTTGGTAATGGAGACAGCCAGTTGCTGGTTGAAATTCCAGCCGGGAACCCATCTGTCCTTGAAATTCCGCTGGCATTGGGGTTTGAAATCTATCACGGCTCCCAAAAGGTCTGTTCCGGTCAGAGTTTTATCAATGAAACACAACTGGCTTCCAATTTTGAGAGTGAAATAGACACGGAGCTGCCAGTTGGTTCTTTGCCGGATTGGTGCAGGGTGACTTACAACCTTTCTCAGGTTGGCGAGGCGCCGGTGGTTGATCCGGGGGCGCCACCGCCGCTGCCTGATATCGTGGTGGAAAACTTGAGTGTTGACCCCAGTTCGGGCAAACTGCGCATCCATATACGCAACGTAGGTATGGCCACCTGGACCAACAAGGATTTAGTGGCTCGCGTTTATTCCTTCGATGGCGAGGAGTTTGGCACGTTTTCCTGGCCCAATTCTACATTAGCCCCTGGCGAGGCATTAACCCTTTCACATGGTGGAATGGATCCGCAGCCAACTCTGGGCGCCTGTGTGTTAATGGACCCGGATAATGCCGTCCAGGAGGATAGGGACCGCTATGTTGACAGTGGTGTTTTGGGTGAAAAGGCTCCCTACTGCAGACCGCTGCCAGACTTGTCTGTGCCGAGCGCCGGGTTTGATCAAACCACGAGCCAATTGAATGTTATTGTGCAGAACAACGGTGAAACCACGCTCACCAATGCAGATACGAATGGGTCGTTGGACCATGCCAACCTGGCTGTTTGGCTTGAATTTTCAGAAGGGCGCCCTGTCATGCAGGATTTTGAAGACCTTGATCTGGGCGCACGTGACTCCATCACACTGCAAATTGATGTCAATGAAACCCTGCGGCAAAGAATGCGCGGCGGCTACTTGATACGGATCAACCCTGAAAACACCATCGCCGAGAAAGATTTCACCAATAATGAGTACCAGGTGGAAGCCACCGAACGCTTGCGATTGGTGTGGATGACAGGTTGGGCCACTTTCTGCCCGACCAATCACTTTCTGCTGATGGGTGAAAATGTGAGTTACCGAAACACCTGGGATATGCATTTATCTGCCATCATCAGCGGCGGCGGTTCAAGGCGTACGGTGGTGGATTGGAACTCTCCCGAGTTTGAAGTTCCCTGGGATGAAGCTCAAGGCGGCGGCTGGTGCAGTAATTACGTTTCAGATTGGTTTGAAGTGGCCGGTGATGAAGAATTGACCATTACCAGAACAGCCGGATTGGACATTGCCACACACGGCTATCGTTGGTACAGCGGTGGTGCCGAAACCGTCTCCGCTGCCGACGGGTTTGGCGGGACGACTCTGGTGGCACCCGGTACCGATGAAGAATGCTTTTTTGACGGTCTGCTTTTTAGAAGGCCGGTGATGGGGTTGTATGAGATTGGCACCGGGGTTTGCGGCCCCATCCGCTGCGGTGGAATGAGTGAGGATGGTATCCGCATGTTGAGCCCGATCGAGGCGCGCAGCGATGACTTGACAGGTTATTGCTGGTGGTCTACAACTTATCGGCTCTTCCAGGAGGAGTAAAGATCCGGGAATTGAACACTTTACATCTTGAGACCGTATGGAATTCCATACGGTCTTTTTCATTTATACTATGTGAATCAAAAGCATTTTGGAGTAATTTATATGACTGACGCCTTAAAAAATATCCTATCCGAGAATCACGAGATTCTATTTGAACAAGCCAAAGGTTATGCCTTCGATTATCTGAAGACCGTGAACGACCGAAATGTCTACCCCGATGAACAAGCGCTTGAAGCACTTAAAGTTTTCGATGAACCACTTTCTCAAAAACCCGGTGAAGCGGAAAAGATACTTGGTCTGCTGCACGATTACGGATCCCCGGCAACGGTGGCCACCACCGGCGGCAGGTATTTCGGATTGGTTGTGGGCAGTTCCTTCGCCCCGGTGATGGCTGTGAAATGGCTGGCTGATGTATGGGACCAACTGGCGCCCCTTTATGTGACCTCTCCGATCATGGCCAAGCTGGAATCTGTGTGTGAACAGTGGATGAACGAACTGCTCGGGCTGCCCAAAGACTGCGCCATGGGGCTGGTGAGCGGAACCTCGATGGCGACCATGGCCGGTTTTGCTGCAGCGCGTTACGAACTGCTGCGGCGAGCCGGCTGGGATGTGAATACAAAGGGGCTCTTCGGCGCGCCGCCCATCCGCGTGGTGGTGGGGGCCGAAGCCCACAGTTCGGTGTTCAAGGCGCTGGCGATTCTGGGGTTGGGTCGCGAGCGGGTCGAACTGGTACCCGTGGATGAACAGGGCCGCATGCGTGCCGACAAGCTTCCTCCGCTGGATGGCAATACCCTCTTGATCCTGCAGGCAGGCAACGTGAACTCGGGGTCTTTTGACCCGATGGATGAACTGTGCGACGCAGCAAACAAGGCTGGCGCCTGGGTGCATGTGGATGGTGCATTCGGCTTGTGGGCGGCGGCTTCTGCCAATAAGAAATACTTGACCAAAGGCATAGAAAAAGCAGATTCATGGTCCGTGGATGGGCACAAGACGCTCAACACGCCCTATGACTGCGGCATCGTGATCTGCAAGGATCGCAATGCGATGATCACGGCCATGCAGGCCAGTGGAGATTACATCCTTTACAGCGATCAGCGTGACGGTATGCTGTACTCGCCCGACATGTCCCGCCGGGGACGGGCGGTGGAGCTGTGGGCAACGCTCAAGCTGTTGGGAAGGAGCGGGGTGGAAGAGCTGGTGGACGGCTTGTGCGAGCGGGCAGTTCAGTTTTCTGAAGAGATCAAGGCGGAAGGTTTTTCCGTCTTGAACGAGGTGGCTTTCAACCAGGTGTTGGTGACCTGCGATTCCGATGAGGAGACCATGGCAACCCTGCGGCATTTGCAGCAGTCTGGTGAATGCTGGTGCGGTAGCGGCAAATGGCACAATACTCCCGTAATCCGGGTGAGCGTATGTTCGTGGGCTACCACCGAGGAAGATATCAGCCGCACGGTCAGGGCGTTTGTGAAGGCAAGAAAAATTTCGTAAGGGCACGTTGCAACGTGTCCTTACAGTAAAGCATAATAACCAAGGCAATCCCCCGCGGTATTCAATTGGTGGGGGATATTTATATAGGTTGGACAAACATATTGCAATGGTGAAATTATTAAAAAATATGAGTAAAGCGCGCTGCGCCTCCACGATATCTAAGCATGATGGATGGTCCCGCGGCCGTGGCGGCCGTCGACTTTGATATGGAGGGGTTCGTTCAGCCGTGTGTGGCGGGTGAAGTGCATGGCATTGGCCACCGGCTGCTGCAGCAGCCAATCCCAATCGACGCGGAAGGGGCTGGTGAAGGGCATCGAAAAGTGTTTGACACCCAGATTGATGATGTTGTGGAAATAATGGGAACCCTGGCTTAATTCCACTTTGACGTTCTGCTGGGTGGCTTCAATGATCACGCTGGCACCGCAGATCTGTCCCCAGGTGACGGGGATGCCGAGCCAGGCATCTTCGGTGCCAAGGCGGCCAAAGACGATCAATAAATACTTGCGGCCTTCATCCAGCAGCCTGCGGTTGTGGGCTTCAAGTTCCTCTGCCATGGGGCGGGTGTTCTTCAGATCGAAAAGTTCCGGCACGACATAAACAATATCCGTAATATCATCTTCCACGCCGTTGCCAAGCACCACTTCAGAAGAGGCCAGGGCTTTGGGGTTCTGCATTTCATCCGGCGAGAGTTCAAGGTTGCCTTCAGGGACGACCATGGGGCGCACCTGCAGAAACCCGAAGCGGGGAGGGTCAAAGGTCATGGCAAATTCGACTTCCACGGGGCAGCCGAGTTTGGCCTCGCAGCTGGCCAGCATTCTTTTTATCAGCGCATTGACCGGGATCCCCTTCATCACCAGCAGGGGTGAAAAGGTCAAAGCACGGATGCCCTTGGATCCGGTGCCGATCATCATACGTTCAGACTTGGGGTCATAAGTGGATGCCAGGTGAAAGAGGGTGCCGTCCTTGTCAGCAGTCATCAGGTTTTCGACCTGCATGAACTCGGTTTCCTTGATGGGATTGAACTCGGGCGGTTCGCCCATGTTGATCATCCAGAAATCCGTCTGGGTTTCTTTGAGCAGTTCCTCGGTGGAATCGTAAGGCGGGGGCATCTCGGGGTAAGCTGGGGAGTAGATCCAGCAGCGGCCGCCATCCACGATGGTTTTGCCAAGTCCGAGCGCCAGGTTGACCACGCCGTCTTCAGGTTTGGCCGGTTTGAGCGGATAGAAGTTGTACGAGCGGGCGACGCCAGAAAGTTCAGGGTAAAACCGGTTTTGATGGCGGCGGCCGATGACTTCCTGTAATATAACAGCCATCTTTTCCTGGCAGATATCCAGACCGGTGGCCTGGCAGTAATCCCTTGCGATCTTGAAGTAAGTGGAAGCCCATACGAACTTGACCGCTTCGGTTAGCTTGGCAAAGCGGGTATCGGGGTCAGGCTGGTTGTTTGGGATCATCTTGGTGAGATACACACCGGCAAAGGGGCGCTGGGTCTGGTCTTCGAGCAAGCCCGAGGAGCGGACGGCCAGCGGGGTCGTCCAGGTGGTGGAAAGCGCCCGTAGTTCACCCAGGGCTTCAAAGGGCATGTCGGCGCGCTGAAAGGCGTTGGCAATGCGCGCGTCTGAGAGGCCCGAGTGGGCAATGTCTTCCAACCCGTTGCGCTGGATGAACGCTTCAAAAATACTGGTGCCTAACACGGTCAGCTTTGGAATATCCAGTTTAATTTCGGGGAAGGAGGATTGATCCAGCTCAGTCAAGGTTTGATGAACGGAGAGTAGCCCCTGGGCTTTACCACCCAGTTCTTCACGGCCATCGCCGACCGCCATGCGGTCCAGCTCGGATTTACGGCGCATGGATAATAATTGAAAATGATCCGCGATCTTAATCATGGATGAAGGTCAAACCCTAGATCAAACCGCGATCCAGGCAGGCGCGCGCCACCCGATCCACGGCAAGCATGTAGACCGCGTCTCTTGAGGTGGTGTTGTTCTTTTTGGCAAAAGTGGAAACGTCAATGTATGCCGAGGTCATGAGCGAATCCAGTTTGCTCAACACTTCGTCTTTGCTCCAAAAATAGTTCATGTTGCTCTGCACCTGTTCAAAGTAGCTGCAGATGACGCCGCCTGAGTTGGCGAGAATATCGGGGATGATGAGGATACCGCGTTTGGTCAATTCGGGGTCCACGATCGGGTTGGTGGGGCCGTTGGCAGCTTCAGCAATGATCTTGACCTTGGGGCTGATCGAATTGACATTATCAGTTCTGATCTGGTTTTCGAGCGCGGCGGGCACGAGAATATCCACATCCTGCTGGATCCAGGCGTCGCCGGGCAGGCACTCGATGCCGAGGGAGAGGGCTTTGAGTTTGTCGATTTCACCAAAACGGTCGGTGATCGAAACGAGCTGGTCGAAATCAATGCCTTCCTTCTTGCGGAAGGTGTAGGTGGTGCGGTCAGTCTGGTTCCAGCAGGCGACGGAGTGGATCAGTCCGCCCATTTGGTGATAAAGCTGGGCAGCGTGCATGCCGACCAGGCCAAAACCTTGAAAGCTGGCGCTGGTCTTTTCCACCGCGATGCCCATGTCTTTGAGGGCTTCACGTACGGCGATCATCACACCATAGCCGGGGGCTTCTTTGCGGCCCTGCGAACCGGCATGGTGGATGGGTTTGCCGGTGACAAAACCGGGGCTTTTATGCCCCACGATGGTCTCATATTCATCCAGCATCCACAGCATGTGCTGGGGGCCGGTCATGATATCGGGGCCGAGCACATCCCAATCGGGACCGGAATGGTGGGCGACCTTGCGCACGAATCCGCGGCAGATGCGTTCCATTTCCATCGGGCTGAGGCTGTGCGGATCGCAGGCCACGCCGCTGGCGCTGCCGCCCAGGGGCAGGTTGACGATGGCTGTTTCCCAGGTCATCCACATGCCCAGGGCGCGGATGGTATCAAGGGTTTGGGCAGGATGAAAACGCACACCCCCTTTGCCGGGTCCGCGGCTGTCGTTGAACTGCACATGAAATCCGCGCAAGACTTTCGACTCTCCCGTATCCAGTTTGATGGGCAGGCTGAACTGGGTTTCGCGCATGGGCAGGCGCAGGAACTCGCGCACGGGCAGCTCGAGGTCGAGCAGGTCCGCGCAGCGGTCAAACTGCTTTTGCGCCATTTCAAACAGGTTAAAGGAGCCGTCACTATCCATGACTTATTTGCCTTTGTTTTTGGGAGAAGGGGATGAAACCAGCTTGTAGCCGATGCCTGAGAGGCTGACGATCATCGCAGGTTGGGAGGGCGTCTTTTCAAGTTTCTTGCGCAAAATGTGCACGTAAGAGCGCAGGTAATCGAGTTCGTGCCGGTATTCGGGTCCCCAGACTTCGCGCAGGAGCTGTTCGTGCAGCATGACCTGGTCGGGATGCTTGGCAAGTTCGAGCAGCAGATTGTATTCAGTTTCGGTGAGATAAACGGGCAACTCATCCACGCTGACCTGGCGGGAAACCTGGTTGATGGTGAGTGAACCGCACTGGATGATCTCGGGGGCGGCGGGAGCGTTCTTGCTGCGGCGGAGGATGGCTTTGACGCGGGCCAGTAAAATACGCGAATCATAAGGTTTGGCGAGGTAATCATCTGCACCGTTTTCGAGGGCGCGCAATTCATCATCCACGGTGGGCCGGTCAGACAGCATGATCATGGGGATGGTCGAGAATTCACGGATTTCGTGGAGCAGGCCAAAGCCGTCTAGGGAGCCATCCAGCCTGGCTTCGGTGATGACCAGAATGGGAATCTCTTCGGTGACCAACTGAACAGCGCGTTCAGGCTTGTTGGTGCTGATGACTTCAAACCCGGCGGAGGAAAATACCTGGCGTAAAAGTGAGATGGATTTGGAATCAATATCCACGATGAGAATTTTTTCAGGTGACATAAAAAAGGGCCGCTCCTCTTGATTATTATTTCAATGGTTAATTATCGCACAAACCGGGGTGATTGTGGGGTTTCTTTTGATAATTGCAAAATCGTAGGGTAATCGTTGAATAAAAATATTGACAAATGGCTAAGGAAGTTATACTATATACCCAATACAGGAGACGCATCTACTATGCGAGTAACAGAAGCACTGATAATTGAGGTTAGTCACTAAGGCACGCGGTATTTCCGCGTGCCTTTTGTTTTAACATCTTCCTTAACCAACCAAAGGAGAACCACATCACATGGATTACAGCATGATCGGCAAAATTGAAAAAGCAAAACGTTATGCGCAAGAAAGAGATCGTTTTGAATTTCATACGTTCTCTGTGACCGTGAAGGGTGATAACAATTCCCACGCTGTGAAGTATACAGACGGGAAATGGGATTGCGACTGCGAATTCTTCATCACGCACAGCCGCTGTGTACACACCATGTCGCTTGAATCCATTTTAAGCGGAATGGCGCAGCCCATCGATGTAGCTGCTGTAAACTAAATAGTAATGAATTCGATAAGCCCTGACTGCTAATAGCGTCAGGGCTTTATTGATTAAAATAAAAAAAACTAATTAACCACGCAAACACCAATTATTAATAACAAAAGGTTCCCGGCTCATCACCGGGAACCTTTTGTTTTATCCCCTCATTTTGTTGCGAGCGTAAGTCAAGGCGCCAATCAGCCCCACGAACATCCCCACTACTGAGGCAGTATAAGAAAGGAAACTCAACAAAAATGTGGATGGAAGAATTTTGATCACCATCAACAGCGGCAGAACAACGCCCAAGATCATTAAAACAGCGCCGATCAGGATCATGTGCAGGGGTGAGAGTTTGATCATTTGAACAACCAGCATTTCACCAGGTGACCGGCCAGCGGTTCAAACTCGGGGGGTTCTTCCACGTCGCACAGGCCGCTGATCATTTTGGCGCAGCGCGGATTGAAGCGGCAGCCCACAGGCGGGTTGACCAGGCTGGGAGGTTCACCAGGGGGCACTTCCTTGAAGGTGTCGGCATTATCCGCATCGGGGACGGAGGTGCCGTTCAACAGTGCCTCGGTGTAAGGGTGACAGGCATGGTTGATCAGGCGGTCCACGGGGGCTTTTTCGACGATCTGACCGGCGTACATCACGAAGATGCGTTCTGCAAAGTAGCTGACCGTGGAAAGGTCATGCGTGATGTAGATGACCGAAAGGTTGTGTTTTTGTTGCAGGTTTCTGAGCAGCTTGAGAATTTCGACCCGCACCGAAGCATCCAGCATTGAGACGGGTTCGTCGGCTACCAAAAGCTTGGGTTCCATGATCATGGCGCGGGCGATGACAACGCGCTGTTGCTGCCCGCCAGAGAGCATGTGGGGATATTTTTCGAGAAAATCGTTGACGGGATGGAGCTTGACCTCTTCCATCACTTTGTTTATCCGCTCGGCCCGTTCCTTCTTATTTTTTACGCCGCCGATGATCAGCGGTTCTTCAAGGATGCGTTTGACCGTCATAAAAGAGGCTAGCGCGCCGTAGGGATCCTGCTGCACGTAGCCGACGTGTCCGTGGTACCAGCGCAACCCGGAATCATCCATTTTGGCGAGGTCCCGGCCAATGAATGCTATCTGACCGGCAGTGGGCTTGTAGAGGGCCAGGATGGTCTTCATCAGGCTGGATTTGCCGCATCCGCTCTCTCCGACGATGGCAATGGCTTCGCCTTTCGATAAATCGAAGCTCACTCCATCCACGGCGCGGACATGCCCGGCACGGCCAAAGCCAAAACGGCGCAGCTCAAACCAGACTTTCAGTTCCCTGATGGATAGTAACGGCCCGCCTTTATTGAAATTTTCCTCTTCATTGATCAGATCCAAGGGAAGGATGTTCGTGTTCATGGTTTCTCCTGTGAAGACTGGTAAAGCCAGCACTTCACGCTGCGCCCGTCCACGCGGTAAACGGGAGGTTCCTGGGTGCAGCGTTCGAATTTTTTGGTGCAGCGTTCCATAAAGCGGCAGCCCTCGGGCAGGTTCACCAGGCTGGGAGGCTGGCCGCCGATGTGTTCCAGCTCGTTCGTGCTGCGCAGGTGGGGAACACTGGCCATCAATTTCTGTGAATAAGGATGTAAAGGCGCAGTAAAAAAGCTGCGGGCGGAACCGGTTTCGATCAACTGACCGGCGTACATCACGGCCACTTCATCCGCAAGTTCACTTGAGGTGGCGATATCGTGGGTGATGAGGATGAAGCTGGTGCCGAGTTCCTGCTTAATGCGTTTGAGCACATTGAAAATATTGGCCTGGGTGAGTACATCCAGGGCGGAGGTGGGTTCATCCAGAATGATCAGGCTGGGGGAGGTGATCAGTGCCATGGCGATGGCCACGCGCTGGCGCATACCACCCGAAAGTTCAAAGGGATAGCGGGTCAAAAAATCTTCAGGCACCCCAACATGTTTGAACATCTTCACAGCCATATTTATGGCTTCATCTCTGTTCACCCCAAGGTGGATCATGGCGGGTTCGTAAACCTGCTCTCCGACGCGGATGACGGGGTTTAGAGAGTTCATGGCGGCCTGTGGCACCATGGACATTTGAACCCAGCGTACCTGGCGTCTGAATTCTTCATCGCTCAGGGGCATTACGTCCTTGCCGTTGATCAGCACCTGGCCGTTGTAAGTGACTACGTTGCGCGGCAGCAAACGCAGGATGCCGCGAGCCAGCGAACTTTTTCCACAGCCTGATTCACCGAGCACCACCACGGCGCGGTGCTGTTTCAGCTCGAGGTTGACACCATCCACAGCCTGTACGGCTCCGCGGGTGGTGCGAAAATGCAGTTTCAGATCTTTAACTTGCAGCAAAGTGGAGTTTTCCATATCAAGCCTCTCTCAAGCGCGGGTTAAAGATGCGGTCCAGGGCGAAACCAAGCAGGGCGAAGGCCAACCCGGTAAACATCAAAAGCACGGCCGGTTCAAGGATCCAGTAATACTGTCCCTTGTAGAGAGCGCCGTTGACGAAAGCATCATTGATCAACTTGCCCCAGGTGGGCAGGGTGGGGTCGCCCAATCCCAAGACCGCCAGGGAGGCTTCAAGAAACACGAAAGTTGGCACAGAAGAAACCAGCCCAGGAATCAGGGTGGGAATCATGCGCGGGATCAAATACATCAAGATCAGGCGGCGGTTGCTGGCACCGTAAGCCTTGGCTGCTTCAATGTAAGTGGATTCTTTGACCTGCATGAAGGCGGCGCGCAGCGACTTGATTTGGCCGGTGAAAATGCTGAGCAGCACAGACACCCCCAAAATTACCCAGATGCTGCGGCTGTAAAAAGTGCCCACCATCACCAAAATGGAAAGGAAAGGCAGCACAAGGTTGACTTCAGTGATGCGTTGGATCAGGCCGTCAATCCAGCCGCCGTACCAGGCGCCGATCGCGGCAAACACCATGGTCAGCACGGAGGTCCCCAGAGCAGCAAGCAACCCGAAGGCCAACGCCACAGGTACACCCCACAACAGTGCAACTCTCAAATCACGGCGGTAGATATCCGTGCCGGCGATACCGTAAACCTGGCCGTGCATGACAAATTCCGCATTAACAGTAGATTCGGGTTCCCAGGCCACAGCAGAAAGTACCACCTGGTACTTCCCCTTAATTGGGGTTGTACTGGTATTGTCTTCGTTCAAAAAGAGAGCCACCTGGGGTTGTTTTCCCAACAATTTCAGGCTAAGTTTTTCATCTTGAGAAAAACGATAGGTCGCGGATGAATCCAATATCATATCGCCAACCCGGATCTGCTGGTCTTCCGGTGTTATCCAGGTGATCGAGAGGAAGGGTTTTTTTGATTGATATGCGGATTTGATGTAAAGCATCATGTCCTGTGGAAAGTCATCATATTGGTAGTCGAAGGTAAAAGTCATCGTTATGACGCTGCTACCGTCGCTGTTTGTATCTACGGTGCGTTGATAATCGCCGGCAGATTCGTTAATCACAAATGAGACGGGTTTCTTTTCTTTTGAAAACCAATTGAACCATGCAGGAGCAACAACTTTAGGATTTTGATACCAGACGTCTTCTCCACCGCGCCATAATGAAATGGCTTGTGAATATGGGATGGTGATCATGGTGTATACAGCAATAAACAACAAGATGCCAATCATCACCATTCCAATAACCGCGGATGGATAACGCAGCATTTCTTTGAGGGTACGTTTTAGTGTTTTCATCAAGGCTACCCTCCTACTTTCACGCGCGGATCAATCAAAACATAAACGATGTCAAGCACAAAAACTGTGATCGCCAATAAGTAGGCGAAGATGATGGTATCTCCGACAATGACGGGCACATCATAAAGTCCAATGGCGGTGTAAAGGGTGCGCCCCAGGCCTGGCCAGATAAATACGGTCTCAGTGATGGTTGCGCCCGTCCAGATGCCGATCAAGGTGAGGGCGAATGAGGTAACGATATTGGGCAGGGTCGGTCTCAAGATGTAGCGGCGTTCGATATCGCGATCAACGATCCCTTTGGCTTTTGCCATTTCGACATAATCTTCACTTGAATAGATTAAAAAGAAGGTACGCCAGGTGTAAATACTTAAGAAGAATCCGCTAATGATCAAAGACCCGGCTGGCAAAATGAGGTGTTTCAAAAGGCTTAAGGTGTAAAGCCATTTATTGTCAGGAGGAGGAGAATCCACCAACCCGCTAAATGGGAGGATGCGTAATACTGCTGCAAAAATTAAAATCAGGAAGATCCCATAAAACCAGGGTGGTGCTGATGAGGTGGGCGATAAGGCGATGGTCACCTTATCCCAAAAACCGCCGTATTTGCGAGAGAGATTTAGAGCAATAAATACACTTAAGAAAAATAAACAAAATTGAGACACGCCCATCAGTAACAAGGTTGATGGTAGGCGTTCCAACAGAATTAGGCGAACCTGTCTTGAACCGCTGTCTGCGGTCATAAACAAGGCGTTGCCAAGATCCAATTTAAGAGCATTACCGAGATATCGAAACGAACGAATGACAAACGGGGTATTCAGACCAACCCTCTGTTCTTCAATTGCCACGGCCTCATCAACCAGTGCCTTGCGGTCTTCCGTTCCCATTAATTTGTAGCCAACATTGCTTACCAATTGTGTCAGCACTTGTTCGCGAATTTTGGCTCGCATGATGTTATCTACATAGCCCCCCATGTTTGCGATCATGATGGTGAGAAAAATTCCAACAATCACGGTAATAAATAAAGTGACCAGCCGAGTACCAACATATGAAAGCACCCGGGTAAGCGTTTTCAAGTGGCTATTGCTTTTATGATCGGTGGGTTTATCCTGAGAATCGACAGTCATTTGCTTCCCTCAATAGAAGGTCCAGGCAGGGATTTTCCCCTGCCTGGAACCATAAAAAAGTTGATTATGGGGCTAAGGTAACGAAGTTGAGACTGGAGAAGGTCGGGATGGCCACGACCGTTGGAACAACAGCAATAGTCAACTTATTCGATCCGGTGACCAGTTTTTCGGTCATTTCACTGGTGAGAACAACCTTATACTCTCCATCAGTTACCAACTCGGCCGGATTAACTGCGACTATGTTATTGTTGGCATCAAACACCAGGAATTTTACAGATTTAATGTCTGCGGTTGGGTAAGGAGCACCATTCAGGGTTACAGATACTGAGAATTCAGCTTCTTCACCAATCGTAACCTGGGCAGGTCCATCAAGAGCCACGGTTGCGATCTTGGGTGAACCAAAACCAGACCAGCGGTCAGCCATATCTGCATATGCATCATAATGTTTTAATGTCAGGGTCTTTTCGGTCATGTAGGCGCGATCGATGTAATAAGGACCAGTTCCAATCCAGTAGCTGTTATGATCGGCAACCCAGGCTTTGAGGTTGGTATAACGTTCAACAGCTTCTTCTGGGGTAATGTATTGACCCAAAGTAGCAGCATATGGAACATATTGTTCTTCAATAGCCTGGTCCAGGTACTTATTCAAGATGTCAATGCTCGGACCGCCAATAAAATTGGTCCATTCCACTTCATTTTCCGTGGATTTATTGGTTGTGTAGGCGAGCTCTCCGGCAGCTTCAGCCATATTGGCTATGGTCAACACATGCCAGGAACCTTCACCAAATACGTATGGTTGGTAGGCAACAGCAGTCGGTCCAGGCCACAGGGTATTTACATTCAATTCGGCGTCAGCAGCTACTGCATCGGTATACCATTCAACCGTTAATGGATCGGTCGAGGTGATGCGGAAGCCTTTGAACACGGTCAGGAATGCCTCATGGTTGGGGACGGCT
Organism: uncultured Anaerolinea sp.; assembly: GCA_964597505.1. Classification (GTDB taxonomy): domain Bacteria; phylum Chloroflexota; class Anaerolineae; order Anaerolineales; family Anaerolineaceae; genus UBA6107. Next base: position 275,923 of record CAZQXI010000002.1, read on the forward strand.
TGTGAATCATAGATGGCGCTGTCTGGATTGGTGCGGTCATATTGCATGATCATGGTCATCAACAGGTCGGCCACGCTGATATTATTGCCGTCATGCCAGGTCACGCGATCTGTGAAATCGGAGGGATAAGTGGTGACGCTGCGCACCTTGGAAGTTAATCCTTCAGGATATTTTTCACCCACCGTGATAAAGGTTTGGGTCTTGGCGTCCCAATCGATGAAGGCGTCTTCAGGAACCTTGATCTCAGGAGCGAAATCGAGGGTTACCCAGTCATGTGTCTTGCTGACGGGGATGCCTTCTTTAACGGTTACTGTAGATTTTTCGATTTGGAACGGCCAGATCAATCCGGTGTAGGGATCATTCATCGTGCCGCCCGAGTTGGTGGCGCGAATGGCCATTTGATCGAAAGCCCAGTTGGTTCCGCCAATTGGATTGTAAGGTTGGCCAAACATGTCTTGTTGACCGACTTTGAGAACGCCACCTTCTTCATCTTTCAACCGGATGGTAAACGGCCAAACCTGGGCACCTTGAACACCAGCAGCCAGATCATAGCTGACTTGCAGTTCAGGTTTGTAGGGGATGAAGACTTTGCCGTCAATCAGCCAGACCTGGAGGGAGTCTTTCAACGCCATTTCCATGCCGTCGGCGATCATTTGATCGCGTTCTTCAAGGGTGCTGAAATTGCCATTAGCCAGATCATTGGCAAGCACTCTGAAATCTTCAGCCGGGGTGGCAGAAATGATAGGCTCGACCCCTTGTGAGGTTTCTGAAGTGTAATACTGTTGGTAAAGGGTTTTTTCTTCGCGGTCGATGATGGTGGCACTCCAAGCGGCAGTGTATAAATTCCACTCGCAATTAGTCGGAGTACCTGTTTGCCAGATCGGACCAGCTTCGGTGGCAGTTTTATATTGGCGATTAACTGTAAAGCCAATATTTTCTAGCTGGTTCGAAACATAGTCGCCAATCGGCTGTCTTGTTCCATCACTATCACTGCGGATCAGGAAATTAAGGGTAACAAGGGTGCCTTTATATTCCCATTTGCCATCTGCATTTTTCTCTGCCCCCATGGCAGTCATTTGCTCAGTGATAACTTGTTCCGCTTTGTCTGGATTGTAAGCATAAAGCGTTTCCAGCTTCGCGGCAACATCGGCGAGATTCGCGTACATCGGGAACTGAGTGGTGATCGGGAACCATTTTAGAAGATTGGCTCCTGCATAAACTTCCTGGTTGATGTAATCGCGATCATACAACCAGTTGGTGGCTTCACGGATCTTTGGATCTGAGAAGGGGTTGATGATGGATGTGTCAGTGCAGACGCCGTGGTTGTAGAGAATATCATACTGAAGACCATTATTCTGTACATAAGGTAAGCCAGCGTCGATGATTGTTGGGTAATCAGCAGCCGCCAGACCATCTGCATAAATGTCAATGGCGCCGGCCTGAATTTGGGTCACGGCCGAATCATTATCCACAACGGAAAAGTTAATCTCATCGAACCAACCGCCTTTGCGGGTGGTGGCTACCGGTGCTTCTGTCGGCGCAGCCGTTGGAGCCTCAGTGACTGCTGCGGCTGTTTCTGCTTCAGTAGCTGCCGGCGTTACAGCAGGGGTCTGGGTGCATGAAGACAGGAGCATGCAAAAAACGAGCATTAAACCAAAAGCAACTGTCAAGCGATTTCTTAACATATCTATTACCTCCATATCGATTTGAATTTTGTTCTGAATTATTTTTGATGAGGGGGTTGCTCAAATGACAGGATCACCTCCTTGATAGTGTCTATGCCAACGTATTACCAAACAGGTGCCCCGGATCAATTTACTGGGGAAAATTCAGCACCCTGTGCCGTCAGGATGCGGGAATTTTCCAAGCCAGGCGAATGCCTTTTCTCACTTCTCTGCAAAAAATGAGATTTAATAATTAATGTGGTCGCGCTGGCTTATGATTTGCCTATCGATCAAGTAAAACACTCCGATTTAAGGAGGAAAAGCAAAAGAAATATCGGAGTTTCCGGGACACCTCTTTGATGATTAGATGCCGTCATAAAGATCGAGTGATGATCTCGTTATGTTGAAACAAGAGTAACAATTAACAAAACGACTTTCACGAATCCACGGTCGGGTTTTATATCCCCCTACAGGAGGGTGTTCTACCGGTTGGAATAGTTCTCCAGACCCGGAAAAACCGCCAGTGAAGGGCTCCACGGGAGGGTTATAAGTACGTTCTCAAGGTTTGCATGAAATTGATTGTGTAACGTTATACTGGATGAATAATTATGAGCGATAATTAATTATTCTCAATTACACTCCGGATGTTGGGCGATGAGCTTAAAACGAACTCTACACGGTCATCATTTTTATAGGTCAGGCTTATCCCTTTTGGCAGCAGCAGTATGTATGATGCTGCTTGCTGCTGGATGTATTAATAAGTCAGCACCTGCCATAACACCGACACCCAACCCAGCCTCGGAAAAGCCATCCGTTATTGATGAATCTGCTAAAACGACTCAATCTCAAGGAATTCCCCTTAGCCTGCGATTTACAAAAATTGACAGTGACGACGGGTTAACCCAGAGCACCACTTACGCCATAGCGCAGGATGATCTGGGGTTCATGTGGTTTGGTACTGAAGATGGTTTGATCCGATACGATGGTTATAAATTTATAAAGATCAATATTCAAGGACAAGACCCTGAAATAAAGGGGGATCAATGGATCACTTCACTGGTACCGGCAGACAACGGTGATCTTTGGATCGGAACCCGCCAGGGAGGGTTGAGTTATTTTCACTCCAAGACCGGACTGTTTGACCTTTTTGTTCATGATGACCAAAAACCCGACAGCATTAATGGCAACCATGTCACAGTGTTGTTCAAAGATGGAACAGACAGGTTATGGGTAGGCACAACCTCCGGGTTGGATATGTTGGATGTTAAAAATGGCGTCTTTATCCATTACTCACTTGGGCTTGAAGATAATAATAGCGAGAGTTACACCATCAGTGGATTATGTGATGATCAAGAGGGTAATATTTGGGTTGGAACAAGCGCTGAAGGGCTTTTCAAACTCAACCCCAAGACAGCTGAGTTGGTCCATTTTTCGTTTGATCGCACCGATTTAAGCTCCCTCATCAGCAACAACATCAGAGGCATTACCCCCGCTGATAACGGCTCATTCTGGATTGCCACCACATCGGGACTCAATTATTTCACTCCCTCTAAGGGAACTTTCATCCGCTACCAGCATTCAGCTGAGGACCCAGACACACTTTCTGATAATCGCATCCGTATCATGACTCTAGACCCTTTTGGCAATTTGTGGCTTGGAACCATGGCAGGGTTGGACTATTTCAACACCAAAACCCGCGAATTTACCCATTTTACCCATGATTCGCTGGACCCTAAAAGCCTCAGCAACAACAGTATCCTGGATGTTTATGAAAGCAAAGACGGCGTATTGTGGGTCAGCACTTTCGGCGGTTATCTGAATAAATACTACCGGGGAATGGACCAGTTTGCTTATTATCACCACAGTTCCAGAGATGACCATTCCATTGGCGGCAACATTATCTTCAAGATCGCGGTTGATCCTGACGGGTCAATTTGGGCAGCTTCCATTGACGGCGGATTGAGCCGCCTTGATCCGAAATCCGGCAAATTTGAAGTTTTCCAGCATAATCCGGAGGTCATCGGCAGCCTGGCAAGCAATGTGGTCTGGTCAGTCTTTAAAGACAGTCGAGGCATTTTGTGGGCCGGCACCAAGCTTGGTTTGGATCGGCTTGATCCGGGCAGCAAGGAATTTACCCATTATTTCTTTGCCAACTTAACTTCGCCTGATTCGATCAGCGGCCTGGTCTATGATATCGCCGAAAGCAAGAACGGCGATCTTTGGTTTGCCACCAATAACGGGCTTGACCGCTTTAATGTTTTGCAAAACTCATTTACGCATTATGGCTATAACGAAAATGATCCGGGCGGCATTAGCAGCACTGAAGTCACCAAAGTCTATTTTGATCGCAACGGCACACTCTGGGTTGGCACCTTCTCGGGCGGCTTGGATCGGTATGACCCGGCGGGAAACCGGTTTCTGCATTATCGCCAAAACCCTGATGATGTTAACAGTCTCAGCAATGATTCAATTCTGTCGGTCTATCAAGACACCCGCGGAAGAATTTGGGTGGGTACTGATGGCGGCGGTTTGAACCTTTTGAATGAAACAGACAGCAGCTTCACCACTTTTTCTGAAGAAGATGGATTGGCCAGTAATGTGGTTTATGGCATCCTCGAAGATAGCCAGGGGAATTTGTGGTTGAGTACCAATAACGGCTTGTCACGTTTCAACCCTGAAAGCGGAGAGTTCAAGAACTACAGCGAGTCAGACGGATTGCAGGGTAACGAGTTTAATATGAATGCCTACGCCCAGGATGCCTCCGGGACGATGTTTTTCGGCGGCGTCAACGGGATGACCAGTTTTGATCCGTTGAAGATTAAAGTGAACCCCCATGTACCACCGATAATCCTCCTTTCTGTGACGCAAAACGGCAAGGATCTTATCCCCGAGCTTAATCAGGAAGGGCAGAAACAAATAGTGCTGCGTTGGCCGCAAAACAGCTTTGATTTTGAGTTTGCCGCTTTAAGTTATGTGGATCCGAAAAAGAATCAGCATTCATACAAACTGGAAGATTTTGATCAGGACTGGATAGATGCAGGATCATGGCGTGAGGGACGCTATACCAACCTGCCGGGCGGTACTTATACGCTGCGCCTGAAAGGATCCAATGAAGACGGTGTCTGGAATGAATCCAGTCAACCGCTGGTGGTCAAAGTCATCCCGGCTTTTTGGCAAACGCTGTGGTTTCAGATCAGCGCGGTACTTCTGGTCTTTGGATCAGTATTTACGATATACAGTTTGCGCAACGCCAGTGTGAAAGCCAACACTCGTGAACTGGAGCGGCAGGTAGGCGCGCGCACAAAAGAGATCGAACGGCTTTTTGAAAAAACCAAGGAACTGGCAGTGGTTGAAGAAAGGAACCGACTGGCGCGGGAACTGCACGACAGCGCCAAGCAGAAAGCTTTTGCTGCGCTGGCCCAGTTGGGAACAGCCAACGGCGTACTGCCAGAAAACCCCAAATCTGCCAGAATGCACCTGCAGGAAGCCGAGAACCTGGTCTATGAGGTGATCGAGGAACTCACCTTCCTGATTCAGGAAATGTATCCCCTGGCGCTGAAAGAAAAAGGGTTGGCGGCCAGTGTTCGTGAATATGTCTTTGATTGGGAAGGCCGCACCGACATCCAGGTGCAGGTTTCAATTGAGCACGAAAAAAGACTTGCCCTCAATGTGGAACAGGCGGTTTACCGCTCCATCCAGGAATCTCTTTCGAACATTGCCCGACACAGCAAGGCTACATCGGTGAGGATTACTCTTGATTTTCTCGACCAAGAAGTAACTGCTGAAATTGTTGATAACGGCTGCGGATTTGACATGAAAACCAGGCAGAACGGCATGGGGTTGAGAACCATCCGCGAGCGAATAGAATCCATAGGTGGAAGATTACAAATTGTCAGTGCGCCTGACTGCGGTACTTGTATCTCGTTCAATGCTCCATTACAATCACCTCAGGTCCATGAAGGAGACGAAAATGACGAATCCCATCTCAATCATTCTGGTGGATGACCACGAAGTGGTCCGGAACGGAGTGCGAGCCTACCTTGAAACGCTTAAAGAGTTTCAGGTGGTGGGTGAGGCGGCAAACGGTGAAGATGCGATTCAATTGATCTCTGAAAAGGTCCCGGATGTGGTTTTGTTGGACCTGATCATGCCCGGTATGGATGGGGTGGATACCATCCGCGGCATCAAACAGGTCAGTCCGCGCACCCAGGTGGTGGTGTTGACTTCTTATCATGAAGATGCGAATATTTTCCCCGCTCTAAAGGCCGGCGCCATCTCTTATATCCTGAAAGACATGAAAATGGATAAGCTGGTGGAGGCACTGAATCGGGCTGTTCAGGGCGAAGTGACCCTGCATCCGCGGGTGGCGGTGAGGGTGCTGCAGAATATCCGTGGCGAGAACCCTGAGGCTGAACCGTTGTTCACCGAGTTGACCGACCGCGAGACGGACGTATTAAAACTGATTGCCAGCGGCATGACCAACAGCCAGATCGCAGAAAAACTGGTGATCAGCGAGAACACGGTCAAGGGTCATGTGAGCAATATTCTAAGCAAGCTGCACATGGCGGACCGCACCCAGGCGGCGGTATACGCCTGGCAGCGGGGCATCGTCCACCGCGATGGGTTCGCCTAATTCGATTAAATAACAAATCCCGCGAAATCCGCGGGATTTGTTTAGGAGAAGAGAACGCAATTACTTTCTCTGTTTGCGGGTTGCTACGTCAAAGATCACTGCCACGGCCAATACCGCACCGCGGACGATATATTGTAGTGAAATATCAATACTCATCAGGTTCATACCGCTCGATAATGACATCATCACCAGGGCGCCGATGAGAGACCCCACGACTTTACCCACACCACCGGCGGCGGATACACCACCGACATAAGCGGCTGCGATGGCATCCATTTCAAACAGGTTGCCAGCAGTTGTGGTGGCGGATTGCAGACGGGAAGCGAAGAGAATGCCGGATAAGGCTGACAGCATACCCATTGAGCCGAAGACAACATAAACGATTTTCTTGACGCTGATGCCGCTCAGTTCCGCTGCTTCAGGGTTGCCGCCCACCGCATAGATGTGTCGGCCAAGCACCGTTTTGGAGGTGATGAAGTCGTAAACCAACACCACCACGAGCACAACCACCAGGGTCCATGAAATACCGCGGTATCCGGCCAGAACCCAGGTGATGTAACCGATGATGACAGAGATGAACACGAGCTGCACAATGAACATGTTCATGGGCAGAACTTCGAATTTATAAGATTCCTGTTTTCTTCGGTTGCGAATCGTATTGATGACAAATAAAATGATGGTGATCAATCCAAGCAGGAGGGTGAATTTGTGGACACCGGGCAGGAAGGCTTCGAGACCCGGGATGTCAGGGATAAAACCGTTGCCAATGGCATTGAACACTGCATCGGGGATGATGATCGTGCCGGTGCCCATTGTGACCAATAGAATAGCGCCGCGATAGATCAGCCATCCGCCGAGAGAAGCCACAAAGGAGGGAATTCCGAGCCTGGCCACCAGGGTGGCGGTAAATAAACCGGCAATGACACCCAGAATTAAGGTGGCGGGTAAGACAACATAAACAGGCCAATGCCAGAAAACCAGCATAATGGCTGCACAGGCACCCAGGAAACCTGCCAGAAAACCAACCGAGAGGTCAATATGGCGAATAACAATGACCAGGGTCATACCAACTGCTAAAACTGCAATATAGCCAGTCTGGTTTAGAAGGTTGACGATATTCCTTGAAGACATGAACACACCTTTGGTTGTGACCGTAAAAATGGCCATGATCACAAACAAGGCGATATACATGCCGTATTCACGAATATTTGCGCGTAGTACTTTTTGTAAATCTTTTGCGAATGACATACTGATCCTCCTAATCGGTGGCTAGTTCCATAATTTTTTCTTGCGTTGCTTCTGCAATGGGTAATTCTCCAGTGATTCTGCCTGAAGAAACCACATACACTCTGTCACTCATTCCTAGAACTTCCGGCAATTCTGAAGAGATCATAATAATACTCATCCCTTTGGCTACCAGTGCGTTCATGATGGTGTAGATTTCAAACTTGGCGCCCACATCAATGCCGCGGGTCGGTTCGTCAAGAATCAATACATCAGGGTGTATAAACAGGTTCTTTGCAACAGAAACTTTTTGTTGATTACCACCGCTTAAGTTCATTACTTTTTGTTCAATAGTAGGTGTTTTGATGTTTAATGAGTCTTTATACTCGGTGGAGATGTGTATTTCATCAATCACATTCACAACGCCACGTTTGGATATTTCTTTCAGATTCGCCAAAGTAATATTGGATTTTACGTCCTGGATCAGGATCAATCCATCGCGCTTTCGATCTTCAGTAACATAAGCAACGCCGTGTTTTAATGCGTCGCTGGTATGTTTGAAGTGAACCTTTTTACCCTTGATAAAAATTTCGCCTTTGGTGTTGAAACCGTCAGGATTGCCGTAAATACTCTTCGCCAATTCTGTGCGGCCAGATCCCATGAGACCTGCGAAACCTACAATTTCGCCTTTTTTGATATTGAAACAGATGTCTTTCAGAATATCACGCCCGATCATGGGATTGTAAGCAGACCAATTTTTCACTTCCATGGTCACTTCAGTGCTTACATTACGTTCACGCTGCGGATAGATGTTATTGATCTCACGGCCTACCATGTATTTGATCAGTAAATTTTCTTTTACCTCACCTTTGGCCGCGTCCAGAGTGCAAATGGTCTTGCCATCTCGTAAAACGGTAACTGTGTCGGCAATTTTAATAACTTCTTTGAGTTTATGAGAAATCAGAATGCAGGTAACACCCTGATGTTTCAGTCCAAGTAATAGGTTTAATAAGTTTTCGCTATCCACTTCATTGAGGGCTGATGTGGGTTCATCAAGGATCAACAATTTTACATTTCGACTTAAGGCCTTGGCAATTTCAACCAATTGTTGTTTGCCAACACCTAATTCTTTTACTTTTGTTGAGGGATTCACTGACAAACCAACTTTTTTCAACACATCAGCAGCCTGCTGAATAGTTTCATTCCAGTTAATGACGATGCCTGATTTAATTTCGTTGCCCAAGAAAATGTTTTCAAAAACTGTCATCTCAGGAACAAGAGCCAGTTCTTGATAAATAATTGCGATGCCTGCCTGTTCACTACTTAAAGTGCCGTTGAATTTCTTTAATTCACCATCAAAATAGATTCCACCTGAAAAAGAGCCAAATGGATAGACACCACTTAAAACCTTCATTAAAGTGGATTTACCCGCTCCGTTTTCGCCAACCAGACAATGTATCTCCCCTTCTTTAACTTGAAAGCTGACATTATCCAAGGCTTTTACGCCAGGGAATTCTTTGGTGATATTTTTCATCTCCAGAATTGGCGTATTCATCCATTAACTCCGACATTGAGGTTTTCTTGATATTTTTAGATTATACAGGAATAGTGGTGAGTTCAACCCACCACTATTCCTAGAGAAACTGTTAAGAGATTATTCTAAACCGGTGAAGTTGTCAGCGGGCCAGTAGCCAGAATCAACAACAGCGGCTTTGACGTTTGCCTGATCAACAGTCACAACTTCTGACGGCTTGGCAGGAACATCAATGGTGCCATTGGTGTAGGTTGTGGTTTCAGGAGGAGTGGATCCACCCAAGAAAGCCTGGGCAGCGCTGATGGCATCGGCCACGAGAGTGCGGACGTCTTTCAACACGGTCATGGACTGTTTTCCGTCGATGATGTATTGAATTGAGGCGATCTCGGCATCCTGTCCGGTCACAACATAAGAAGTGACGTCGGTGTCAGCACCGAAGGCATCGGCGATGGCGCGAGCGGTG
>CAZQXI010000003.1:0-265450 GCA_964597505.1 uncultured Anaerolinea sp.
TCAATGTGATCGGTGTTGAATTCGTTGCATACGATTCCTTCAAAGCCTCAACAGTAGTCAGTGATTACCTTTCAAAATACGGTAACATCGATGCTGTTTGGATGGATGCTGGCGGTACAGCAGTTACCATCCTCGAAGCCTTCAAGGACGGTGGATATCCCTATCCTAGTGTTATGGTTGGTGAAGACCAACAAGACTTCCTTGATTACTGGAAGACCAATAACATCAACGGTATTGCCCCCACCTTCTCCACCTTCATGTGGCGAACAGCAGTCCTCTCCTCAGTCATGTTCCTTCAGGGAAAGACTGTACAGCACAACTGGGTTCTCCCACAACCAGATGTCACCGCTGAAAACCTGGATCAATACGTTGGTACAGGAATGCCCCCGCTCTATTATGTAATGAGCAGTGCAGAAGACATGACCAATTGGCCAGATGCATGGAAAGCGCTCGACATTAATAAGTATAAAGACGTAGTTGAATAAGTCTTTTATAACAAAGAAGTAAGTGGAGTTAGGCCCGCTCGGAAACCGGGCGGGCCTTCTCTTATCTCTATGAATTAATTTCCATGAAAGGAGTTCGATATCCATGATCGAGATCGGTTTTCATACAGACGCATTTAATAGCAGCTACTGGAATTTTGAACAAACGTTGGAATGGGCTCAAAAAAATGATCTTCATTGGATCGAATGCGGCATGATTGATGGTGTGAGCTGGATCCATGGTCTTGGATACCAGCCTCACGTCGCCATGTGGGAAGATCCCATGATGTGGCGTGAAAAAGCCGCAAAATACGGTTTGCGATTCTCGCAAATTGATGCAGCTTTTCCGATGTCTCTTCCTGAAGGCGCATCGTTGGGTGTTGAATATGTATTACGTACCATCCGCTGGGCTTACCTGGCTGGCTGCGATCATGTTGATACAACGGATGATCGTTTTGCCCCCAAGGGACTGACCAACGATCAAGCGTTGGATATGATGAAACGTTCTTACAGTCAGATCATCGAAGTAGCGGAACGCTACAAAATGATCATTGATATCGAACCCCATGGTTATTACACCACCAAACCCGAGTTCATGGAAAAAATGTTGTCATTTGTTGATAGTGAATATCTGCGAATGAACATGGATACCGGTAACACCTTTATTGCCGGACAAGATCCCGTGGCTTTTCTTCAAAAATTTAAACACAAAGTCAGCCACGTTCATGTTAAAGATGTAAGCGATACTCTGGCTGCATCATTACGCGGTGAGTTGACCGGTATTGCAGTGAGCCAATGCGCCATCGGTGACGGCGTCAACGGTGAAAACATCAAAAAATGTTTTGACATCCTTGTGGAAAACAAGTTCAATGGCGTTGTCAGCCTTGAATGTGAAGGCCAGGGCGGCCCCATGATCGAAAAAAGCCTGGCCTGGGTACGAAAAGTTGTTGAGGATGCCAATAAACGTATGGCTTCTTAACTCAGGATGATTATTACTAATCACTAAAATGAGGAGAACTTAAATGGGTAAAATCTTTTTAGGCATCAATATGGAGTTTGTCAGGTCGCATGATAAACCCTTTGATTGGGGCGTTGCCAAGGCTGCTGAGATTGGCTATCAGTATCTTGAACCCATGGTCCATTGGGGTCGCGAGCTATTGAGTGAAGCCCGCTACTTCCACAGTGTTTCCATGTACGACGATCCTCGCTGGGCGCGGGATCTGTGTGACAAGCACAATATCAAAATGTCTGGCCTATCAGCTCACACCCCTTTATGCAAACCTGAGATCAGTGTTGAGTATCTCAAACAGGCTATACGTTGGGCTTCAGATGCAGGTGCCCCTGTCGTCAATACCGATGAAGGCCCAAAACCTGAATGGACCACCAAAGAAATGGACTACACCTTGATGACCTATACCCTCAAGGAAGCCTCCATGGTGGCCGAACGTTACGGAATTAAGATTGGCATTGAACCTCATCAGCAGTATTCGAAATCGCAGGAAGGTCTGGATAGTATTTATGACCTGGTAAAATCCCCCGCCATTGGTATCAATTACGATACTGGCAACAGCTACCTGGCTGGAACCACTGATACATATGAATGGCTGACCCATGTCACCAGCCGCCTGGTTCACTTGCATGCCAAAGATATCAGCTTCTCTCAAAGTGGCGAGGAAAAAGGCAAGGTCTCTGGAACCCCCGTGGGTTGCGCTTGCGGTGATGGTGTTGTGGATTGGAAACGGATGATCGACATCGCCAAAAAAGCACCCGTAGATATCGTTTTTAGTGTAGAATGTGGAACCGTTCCTGATGCCATTAGAAGTTTTGAACATCTGAGCAAACTAATATAGTCTTAACTTGGGAATGATCATTTGATCATTCCCTTTGCTGCAATTATTAATTATTTAATTTATAGAATAGTTATTAAGTTACATAATTATTGTTTTAGAAAATTACTAATTTGGAGGAAGAATGAGTGAACCCAAGGTAGTGGTTGTTGGGCTTGGTTTTATGGGGAGAACACACATTCAATCTTTGCGAAGATTGGGTGTTGAAGTTTATGGCGTGGCCGGTATTGATGAAAATGAAGCCCAAAAAACTGCTTCGGAATTATCCATACCAAATTGGTATAAAAGCTTTGAAGATGTAATCGCTGATGCTGCGGTGCAGGTCGTGCATTTGTGTACACCAAACAACTTGCATTTCATGCAAGCCAAGAAGGCGTTGCTGGCTGGTAAACACGTTCTCTGCGAAAAACCCCTGGCCATGAGCATGGCTGAATCTTCAGAACTGGCAAAAATTGCCAAAGAAAAAGGACTATTTACTGCGGTTAACTACAACCTGCGGTTTTATCCGATCTGCCAGGAGGCGAAGGCGAGAATATCCGCCGGCGACCTGGGCGAACCCTATCTCATCCATGGTGCGTACCTTCAAGATTGGCTTTTCTTGAAAAACGACTGGAACTGGCGTTTGGAACCTGAACAAGGTGGTGACCTACGTGTGGTGGCGGATATCGGCACACATTGGATGGACCTAGTGACTTACCTGACCGGGTTAAGCATTACAGAAGTTATGGCTGATTTCTCGATCGTACACAAAACCAGGCTCCAACCTGCCGGTGAAGTTCAAACCTATTCTGGAAAACTAGAAGAGAATCGATCCACCAATGAAGTAGCCATTCGTACCGAAGATGTGGCGCTCATTCTTTTCCGGTTCAGCAACGGTGCGCTTGGCAATGTGACCCTTTCACAAGTCAGTGCCGGCCGCAAAAACATGTTGTGGTTTGAGATCGGTGGGTCGAAATCTGCCATGCATTGGGAACAGGAAAACCCGAATGAACTTTGGATCGGGTACCGCGACCAGGCCAACCAGCTTCTTTCTAAAGATCCCTCATTGTTCCATGCAAGTTCACGCGCCTTGACCGGTTTCCCCGGTGGACATGCTGAAGGATACCCTGACACTTTTGTTCAGGTGTTTAAACAATTCTATGGCGCCATTAAAAATGGAAAGATGCCCGAAACAGGCAAATTTGCAACCTTTGAAGACGGCCACCATGAAATGGAACTTTGTGAAGCGATCCGTATTTCTGCACTTGAACATCGCTGGGTAAAAGTTACTGAAGTTATAAAATAGACTGTTATTTGACGTCCAATTTGTGAAGGAGAAATCATGCGCATCGGTGTATTTTCGGTCATCTTTCAGCAACTTCCGTTTGAACAAGCGTTGGATAAGATCCTCTCTTATGGCGCGACCGCTGTAGAGATCGGCACCGGCGGCCTGCCGGGAGCGCATCATTGTGCTTTGGATGAACTGCTCGCCAGCGAAGAGAAACGCAAGGCTTATCTCAGGGCAGTGGAAACACGCGGCATGATCATCAGCGCTTTTAGCGCCCATTGGGACCCCATCGGTCCGGATGCAAAAGTTGCCGCGGATTCAGATGAATTGTTACGCAAATCCATTCGCCTGGCAGAGATGTTGGGTGTTCCGGTGGTTAATGGCATGTCCGGTTTGCCGGCGGGTTCCGCTGGGGATAAGATGCCAAACTGGGTGACCTGCCCCTGGCCTCCGCATTTTGCTGAAATATTGGATTACCAGTGGAACAAGGTGGCCATACCTTACTGGCAGAAAACAGCCAAATTTGCCGAGGAACACAAGGTCAAAATCGGCATTGAAATGCATCCAGGCATGTTGATCTACAATGTTGAAACCATGCTGCGCATGCGTGAGGCATGCGGTCCGGCAATGGCTTGTAACTTTGATCCCAGCCACCTGTTTTGGAATGGTGTAGATCCTGTGGCCGCCATCCGCAAATTAGGTGATGCCATCGCCCACGTCCATGGTAAAGATTGTTACGTGGATCCTTACAATGTGGCCGTCAACGGCTGCAATGACCATAAACCTTACACTGATATTCCGCACCGCTCCTGGACCTTCCGCACCATCGGTTACGGCCATGACCTCAAGGTATGGAAGGACATCGTCTCCGCTCTGCGGATGGTGGGATATGACCACGCCATCTCACTCGAACACGAAGACGGAATGATGTCATTTGACGAAGGTGTGAAAAAAGGTTTGAACGCGTTGAAGGAAGTCGTGACGGTCGAAAGTGCCGGAGAGATGTTCTGGGCATAGGATAATATATACTAAACAACGCAACACAAAACCGATATAAAATAAGTAAAAAAAGTAGAAGTGTAGTTCGCTACACTTCTACTTTTTTTGTCAGGACGAATATACGGAGAAAAAGAACCAATTACCAATAATAATTCCTCAGGCAAGTTCTTTGGCAATTTCTGGGGTGACCCAGATGGCAGCCCCGGTAGTATCCACGAAAATATCACAGGTATTGAGTTGAGGTTGGTAATTCTTGACCGCCATCGGAGCTTGTTCCTTGAAATAACGGTTGCGCAGGTAGAAGGGATCATACTTCTTGCGGTAATCGATATCTCTGCGCCATTTGCGTTTAAGTCGTACGGCGTCATCGGTAATGTAAACTGCTTTGATTCCGATCAATGGTGCAATTTCTGGCAGCAGGAAGGGCGAGTTGCCCTCAAGGAATATAATATCCGCCGGTTCGATTTCAATAGGTTTTCGGCCTAGTTTCAGATAACCTGAAAGATCATGACTTGAACTGCCATCAATAAAATCATAACGCGGCGTTTGGATTTTCTTCCCTTGGCGTATGTCATTAATACAAGCCTGAAAAAGCTCGAAATGCAGGGCAGCCTTGCCAAATGAACCGATGCCTTTTTCTTCACGTCCGTCTCGATCGGTAAGAAAATTATCCAATTCAATAGTGGCAACTTTTTGATGATTTTGCTCAAACCTTTCACGAAGTTGATCAACAATTTCGGTTTTTCCGGCAGCGGTGGGGCCTGCAATAGCCAGAATGATAGGCACTCCTTTTTGAGCGATCAGTTTAAGGACAATTTCAATGAAACCATGATCGACTTCTTGATTTGCATTTCTGAATTCTTGGTAACCCACTTCATGTAAGGAATCAAGTGCTTTTTGTTTTTTCTCGTACTGTTTAAACGGAGCGCCACCAAGGTGGGTGATAATTGAAGGTGTCAGATAAGTTGAGCGGACAAAAAAGTTGAAACTGCGGGGATCAAAATAAAAATGTCGATCGATCCAATCCACAGGGTAAACTTCAGTTACCAAACCGGCAAACAACATTTGAGTGATCTTGGTGATGGTTTCATCAAGGACGATCTTGCCGTCAACTTTCGGCCTGATCTGAATGGAATCGAAAAAATCCTGAGAAGTGATCATTTTTTCGATATCTTCGATCGGTTCCAAGATCACCGAAGCCCAATCATCATTCACAGGAGTGATGTTGTTCAATGAGTAACGGAATTCATAGGGTTCCATGCGTTCAACGACTTTCGTGATCTGTTTCATCTTCTGTTGAAGTTGATCACAAAAATGATCCGGGTTTGCAAGAAATTGTTGACTGGTCATCACTTTACCTCGATTTATTTAAGTGTTTCTGATTGAAGGGTCACAGTACTACTTTCATTCCCATTTTTGCCATTTTAATTGAGATGCCTGGCGCGGCTGCATGGATCTCTTTGGAGATCATCATATAGTGTTTGTCATCCCATAATTCATCTTCAGCCCTGCCGAATTCATCCAGGTGAGTGATCACCAGTTTTGCTGGTGCAAGGGCCGCGTGAAACTTAACAAAGGCTTCCAGATACGGTGGATGTTTTTCTTTGGCACAACCTTTTCCCAGCCAGAGATGCGCGAATGTTCCATCCAGTTTTCCAAATGAGGGCAGCTTGGCTGCATCATAATCACGGATGTCACCCGGGAACAACCAGCGTTTGTTATTAAACTCAACAAGGTAGCCTGTTTCTTCAATCCCGCCCAGGTTGTGAAAGTGAAGACTGTTAAACGGCGTCAAGGTTACACCCCTGAAGGCAATACTTTCTCCATTTTTCGGAACAATCACATTTTCCATCTTAAGATGCGTATTTTCGATGACCTTTTCCAGCATGTGCTGCGGAATGATCCATTTGATGTACAAGTCAGACAGCGAATCGATCAATTGAAGATCCAAATGGTCATTATGTGCATGCGTAAGCACCACAAATTCCAGTTTCATTAAATCTTTTGCATAGTCAGGTTCTGGTACTGATGCTATTCGCGTAGACATAGAGAAAGGGTCTATTGCCCACCTTATTCCGTTTGTAAACAATAAATAATTAGCCGCATAGGTTAACCAGGCGGTATCTGTAGATTTGAGAGTATTCCAATCCTTAACGACCAGGTTCCACTGATCGGAATACTCTTTTCGGGCAGTTTCTACTTTATCAACAAGTTTCACAATTAATCGGCCTGCATTAATCCCGGTAGTATTTTTGAATAAAGGCTTCCACAAGGCAAGTGGATCTGTCAAAAACACCAAGTTTTTCTACTTTCAAGCTGGTTACTGCAGCAGCCCATTTGCCTGCTTCACGGGGGGGCAGGGTCAGTCGTTTAGTAATATAGCTGCCTACGCATGTGTCACCGCGGCCGCTTCTTCCGCCCATCGATTCGGCATGGAATTCATAATGGTAATCCTTACCATCAGTGTGAACGAGCAAGCCTTTGCTGTGAGTCAGGATGATCTCTTTGGGACCCAGGTTTGCAAAAAAGCGGGCGGCTTTTTCAATGTCTTTTTCGCCGGTCAGGTATTCGGCTTCAACAGCATCACTCTTTAGTACATCCAAATGGCTTAAAACTGCTTCCATCTCAGTCCAGGGTTCATAGACCAACGATTCGCCACGCAATACACGTATGAAACCTTGAACATCCGCAGAGATCAATACGCCTTTGCGTTCACGCATTTTTTGAAAGAATTCGAGTTCCACTTCACCACGCAAACTGGAGTTGGTCACAATCGCTTTCGCTTCGATCTCATCCAATTGGGATGGGGTGATGGTTCCAGCTGTACCTTTAACATAAAGGTTACGTTGATCTACATCCCTGGTTTTGTATTCCAGGGTCATCAGCGTGGATGACGGTGTGTAGACGGGATAACAATCAATGCCGGCCGCTTCAAAGGCTTTGACGACATGATCATCTTCTTTATTCAAGCGCGTGACCACGGCGGGTTTCGCACCCAGTTGTTTTGAGGCGTGAGCAGCATAGTTCATGCCGCCGCCGTCTACATGCTTTACCCCATCAGGAGTAATAATTGTGTCTTTGGTGTAATTTCCACAAAATACCACATCATATTGCTTTAGTGTTGTCATCCAGAACCTTCCTAGAATAGATTAATGATGGCCGGAGCGCCAACCGTGATGAGCCAATAGATACCTGCTGCCAGTAATGCAGTGGATGGAATGGTGAACAACCATGCAGAGGCGATCTCACCTGCCACGCCCCAACGGACTTTGCTCATACGTTCAGCAGCGCCGACGCCCATGATTGCCGTACTGACCACCTGTGTGGTGCTTACGGGGCCTCCCAATAAGGAGGCTGTCAAGATCACTGCTGCCGAGGTTGCCTGAGCTGCAAAACCATGAACAGGTCTAATCTTGTAGAACTTTGATCCAAGGGTGCGGATTAATTGCCATCCTCCAACTGAAGTTCCCAAGGCGATGGTAAAGGCGCATACCAAAATTACCCAAAAAGGAACAGAAAAAGTTTTTTGTACCCCAGAAATCACTAAACCAAGGGTAATAATACCCATGGTTTTTTGTGCATCATTCGTCCCGTGACTTAACGCAAGACCCAATGAGGTTATGACTTGCATTCGTTTAAAAAGGGTATTGATCTTGGGGGTTGCATTTGCAGAAGCGGCATAGATTACATTTGCGATAATGATGCCGACCACAAATCCAAGCACGGGCGATATGAACAAGGTTAATACAACCTTGATTACCCCTGCCATATGGATTTCTTGAAAACCTGCGCCAATGGCTACAGCTCCAATAATGCCGCCAATCAATGCATGCGACGAACTGCTCGGAATTCCCAGGAGCCAAGTCATTACATTCCATACAATTGCGCTGAGCAATGCTGCAATAATTACAATCATATTCAAGTTGTCTGATGAAACAATCTCATGTCCAATCGTATTGGCAACGGCAACTCCAAAAATGAATGGGCCGCAAAATTCAGCAATTGCTGTCATAGCCAAAGCCAAACGTGGCTGAATGGCACGTGAAGAAATCATTGTTGCAACAATATTACTTGAGTCGTGCACGCCATTAAGGAAATCAAAAATGATCGCCAAGGCAATTAAAACTACTAACAAAATAGGCATCACATGTTCCTAAAGTAGTTTATCTACTTGTGTGTAAATTTTTTACAACAATTTGCGATTAAAAAATTTTTGTTATAGCAGGTATTGCAACATCAATGAGCCAATAACTTCCTGCACCAATAAGTGCAGTGGAAGGGATAGTTAATAACCATGCTGAAGCAATTTCTCCAGCGACACCCCAGCGAACTTTGCTCATTCGTTCAGCAGCACCTACACCCATTATTGCCGTACTGACAACCTGTGTAGTGCTTACCGGGCCGCCCAACAGTGAAGCTGTGATGATCACAATTGCGGAGGTCGCCTGAGATGCAAAGCCATGAACCGGTCGAATTTTATAAAATTTAGAGCCAAGAGTTTTTATGAGCTGCCAGCCGCCGAGGGCGGTTCCAACACCAATTGCACCGGCGCATATCAGAATTACCCAAAAAGGAACTTCAAAACTGGTTTGAACACCTGTAATCACCAACCCCAGGGTGATGATCCCCATGGTTTTTTGAGCGTCATTCGTGCCGTGGCTGAGTGCCAGACCAATGGAGGTGATAATTTGTAGTTTTTTGAATACACCATTGATCTTTGGTGACGATTTCCATGAAAACAAGTAGACAAGGTTTGCAATGATTACCCCAGCAACAAATCCCACGATGGGTGATGCGAATAAGGCAATTAAAACCTTGACTACACCGCTCCAGATAATTACCCGAAAACCCGCTGCCATGACCACTGCACCAATCAGGCCACCAATTAAGGCATGCGATGAGCTGCTGGGAATCCCGAGCACCCATGTGAGAACATTCCAAAAAATTGCGGCTGCACAGGCGGCAATTAAAACACCCATATTGATGGATTCCGCTGCTACGATATCATGACCGATCGTTTTTGCAACCGCAACACCAAAGATAAATGGACCTACAAAATTTGCCGCAGCAGTCATGTAGAGGGCAATTCGGGGTTGAATTGCCCGTGATGAGATCATGGTTGCAACCACGTTGCTTGAATCGTGGACTCCATTTAAGAAATCGAATGCAAGAGCAAAAATAATCAGAATGATTAGCAGCGGTTCCATTGTTTATCCTTATGTGGTTTTGACTACAATATCAGCAAGTACATTGGCTGCTTCGTCACCGCGGTCAGCTGCGTTGCTCAAATGGCGATAGACCTCGCGGAGTTTTAACATTTTGACCAATTGTTTTGTGTCATCTGTCTCGGTGAACATATCTGCCAGAGCTTCGCGGTAGACATCTTCGATTTTGTTCTCATATGCCTTGCAGCGTTGGGCGTGTTCCAGGGTAACAGCCGGGTGATCTTGAAGACGGTCAACAGCATTCAAAATTTCAAAAGTCGCATCTTTTAAAAGTGAACAGATACGAACCATATATGGAGTGGGCTCCACTTTCAGGATGACAATTTCTGTAATTGTGCTGTAAGCATAATCAAGAATATCATCCACGGCACGTGAAAGTGCAAAAATATCTTCACGGTCAAATGGAGTAATGAAGGTTTTGTTGAGCTCCGAAATCAGAATTCTTCTGGCTTCATCGGCTTCTTTTTCTTTAATTCGCAGTTTATCTGCCAATACATCATCAGGGGTTGTTAAATAATCTTTTAGAATTTCAACACCCTCCAGAGTCAGTTTTGCTTGTTCATGTATCAAGCTAATAAAAATATTTCTTCTTTTCTTAAAAATTTTCAGCATCATTATCTCTCCTTAAATTTTCATATTCTGGATACGCACCCTGTGGCCACCAGGGTTTCCATTCCAGACCGGATTTCTTCTTTTGATAATTTCGAATCAACTTCCAAAGTTCGATAAGCAAACTCGGGAAGAAATTTCGCGATCTTTGAAAAATCAACATCTCCGCAACCAGGCGAGAGATGGTCATCAATCCCTTGTACGTCATGCAGATGAATGCCCATGATACGGCTGCCAAAATGATTAAGCCATTCGTCGAAATTTGTCAGCCCCAGTGCTGCGTGGATCTGCAAGTGGCCGACGTCAAATTGCCATCCCACCCACGATTGAGTGAATGTGGATAATAAAGTTTGCATTTCTTCAAATATGGGCAATTCATAGTAATGAAGGCGATTTTCTAGCCCAAGCATTATTCCGCTGTTGCTGCTGAATTCGATCAACTCAGCGACACTTTTTAATAAAGAATCAAGGTGGGGTTTTCCTCTTATTGCACGATCCTTGATCAATTGATGACGAAGCGTTTCATAGGTGGGTGAGCCTTTTTCACCTTTGCGGTATTGTTCGCGGATCAGTTTATCCAGCGAATGATCTCCAACTACTCTTCCAGGGTGGATGACCACCAAAGTCGAACACAACGTCACGGCCTGTTCAATGGTGCGTTTAATGACATCAACGCCCTTAATTCTTAGAGTTTCGTCCAGCGAAGTAACCAGCCAATCCCGCTTATCCAGTTCCTTGGTTGAAATAATGGCAGGGCAGGGGTCATGCAGCGACCCGATGTGGAATTGGTTTTGATCAAGATCATCAAATGCATCAGGCGACACATTGTGATTAAGCTCGAATCTTGCAAATCCCAGGTCGCGTCCGTTCTGCAGGAGGATGGATAAGGGAACATTTTCTTTGATCCCCCACATGGTCGAAAGAGCTGCATCGTATAAAAAGTAAGAGCTTTCTGGCTTATTATTGGTTCCAACCGTGCGTGATGGCAGGATATCTAATAAATCAGCCAACGAAGCTATCTGGTAATCTGGCTGCATCGGCACCACTTCAGTCTCGGCTTCTTGATCTTTATTTTTTACAGTGACAACTTTACCAATACCTGCTTCACGCGAACCAATGACATCTCGAGAGGGTCGGTCACCCACGTACATACATTCTTCTGGATTGACCCCGCATTCTCGGGCTGCTGCCAAAAAGAGGGATGGATGCGGCTTTCTTCTGCCAAATTTTGAGGCATAGATAATGGTGGTAAGAAGTTCAGGAACCCCGGTTCCTTCGAGAAACCTGGGAGATGTATGGCTGATGGTTCCCAATTTATATCCACGACGGTAAAGTTCAGTAAGAGTGGTTGCTGCATCCGGGTAGATGGTCTTGACGCTTTTAGAGGTGCCCCAAAGCAGTTGTAGTTGATCAGCATGAGCCCTGATTTTGGTTTCGGAGTATCGATTTCCCAAGAACCTGATCCATCTTTCTTCAATGGTGGATTCTGAAAGGGTTTGCTTGCTCCAGTTTTTATAGATTTTTTCTTCTTTTTCAAGCATCGATACAAAGTCATTGATATCGCACTTCTCGTCGAGAAGCGCCATCATTGTTTGGATATTTGAGAGGTCGCGTTGTTTGTTCTTTTTCTTCATGACGAGGGTTCCGCCGATGTCAAAAAAGATGGCTTTTATCTGAGCTTCCATAATTAAATCTTCTTTTCTTTCATATTGTTAACATTTTTGCGTGGATCAGAGTTTCTTGACAATTCCTTTACTTACCAGCAATTCCATACCTTGGATAAGGTCTTGTTGGGTTGCTTGCGGTCCTACTTCAAGTGTGCGATATGCATCTTCAGGGATATATTTCGCCACCATTGAAAAATCAATATCACCAAATCCGGGAGCCTGATGGTCGGTAATACCAATCACATCATGCATATGAATGGCGACGATGCGGTGGCCAAATTTGCCAAGCCATTCTTCGTGGTCTTGCAAGCCCAGGGCACTCAATGTTTGAGCATGGCCCATGTCATATTGAAAACCGTACCAGGGTTCATGGCAGAGATCGAGAAGGAGACCCATCTCATCCAGTACCGGGATGTCGTAATACCGATACCTATTTTCGAGGCCAATGCTCATTTTTACTGATTTGGCATATTCGATGATCTCATGCATACTTTTGATAACTGCATCAAGGTATGGAGCAGCTTTGTTCTTTCGATCAGCAATCATGGCAGATCGTAATTCTTCGTATTCCTGAGAACCTGACATTCCTTTTTCGTACATGGCGCGCAAACGTTTATCCATGGAGCGGTCACCATTGATCTGGCCGGGATGAATGATCACTGAACTTGACCCAAGTTTGACCGCAAGGTCGATGGTACGAAGCGTGACATCCACACCTTGCTTGCGATTGGTTTCATCAAGAGAGGAGATCAGCCAGTCTTTCTCTTTAAGCTGGTTCATACTCAAAAATGCAGGGCAAGGATCATGGATATTGCCGGCGCGAAACAGGTTGAAATCGATCTCTGACATCTTTTCGGGTGAGATGGCATGATTAAGTTCAAATCTGGCAAATCCCATTTGTCGGCCAATGATGAAGGTTTCATTAAACGGAAGATCTTGTCCAACATTCCACATGGTGGAAAGAGCTGCATCATACAGGTAATCCGGTTGCCGGAATTTTGTACTGGTTTGAGGGAGTGTTTTCTGATCCGGGAAAATATCCAACAATTGAGGCAAGCGGTGGATTGTGAAATCCGGGGTCATGGGTACGTTTTCTTTTTTCTCTTGCTTCAACCCAGCTGCTTGGATGATGACAACGGTAGAGTATCCTGCTTCACGAGCTCCAACCACATCACGTGATGGACGGTCACCGATGTATGCGCATTCCTCTGGATGGATCCCCAATTTTCTTGCAGCATCCAAAAATAATGAGGGATGGGGTTTTCGTCTTCCATATACCGTGGATAGGATGATTGAAGAAAACAGATGTGTTATGCCATTTTCTTCAAGAAGGATGGGAACCTCTACGGAGGAAGTTGTATTACTGATGATGCATAATTTGTATCCGCGATCAGATAATGCTTTGATCGTTTCGATTGCGTTTGGCAGTAATTTCTTTTTGCCTTTTGAATTGCGCCAAAGCTGGTTCAGTTTGATCGCGTTTTCACGGATAAATTCAATTCTGGGCTGGTCAGGATACATAAACCTGACCCATAACTCTTCTTCAGATAATTCGATTAATGATTTTTTGGCCCATTTACGATAGGCTTTTTCACCAAGGGTAAGTTTACTTTTAAGTGCTTCAGCGGTCCCTTCAAAACTCAAAAACTGTCGCATTTCTTCAAGAATTTGGGTTTCGCGGCCGTCAACTCTTTCGGTGAATCGGAGTGTTCCACCGACATCAAATAAAATTGCTTTAATATTGGGGTTCATGCTTGTTCTACCTTAATAAAATCACCAGCCACTGCGTCAATCAAGTCGCTGAAGTTTTGAATATATTTATCGGCAACAGCTTTCTTCTCATAATTGAAAGCGACCGTATTGATTCCAACATTACGCGCTCCATCAAGTTCAGTAGCTTTGTGTCCAACGAAGACAGCTTCCTCTGGTTTGATGCCTGCCTGAGAAATGGCTTCTTCATAAAGGATCGGGGCGGGTTTTCGAATACCAAGATCTTTTGAACTGATAATAATGTCCCAAAGATAACCAAATCCATTATCCTCAAACCATTTAAGTTTGACTGTAGGGGGAAGGGCAGTATCAGTAATTATTCCCAAAATGAGGCCCTTGTCTTTTAAGGCCTTGATCGTTTCTGGAACACCCGCAATGATCGAAACAGTATCATCGTCAAGATCAAGAGCAGTCACCCCATCTGCGATAAGTTTTTCATCTGTAATACCATGTAATTGCACTGATTGACGGTAAAAATCGTGACGATCCAGTTTGCCTTGAAAGGCCAATTCACGAATTACTTTCAGCTTGCGATCCAATTCAGGATCAGGTGTATGGTCAATTTTAGAAAGAAAAGCATTGAAGTTGAGTTGTTTTTGAGGACGATGATACAAAATATCACCGGCATCAAAGAAAACAGCTTTTATTTTGAGATTATTCTCAATTTTGATTAAAAATTTATCTTTTTCCAACTCTTGTTCAATTATGGGGATCAATTGAGACATGTTGTCGATCTCGGCATCAGGTGTTGCACCAAAATCGGGATCACCATCGTCATAAACGTGGAGAATCTTGATGGCAGATCTGAAACCTGCTCTACGTGCACCAAGAATGTCGCGGTTAATTTTGTCGCCAACATACATGCAACTGCCGGTGGGAATCTTAGCCAGGCGGGCAGCGTAATAGAAAATAGAGGGGTCCGGTTTACGCAGACCATATTGTGAAGTCAAAACGATCGGATTGAAATAATCAATAATTCCATACTGTGTCAGGTTGTCTGGAACCTGACGTTGACTCTGAGTATTGCTGATAATGCCCATGGATAGCCCCATGGATTTTATGGCTTTCAATACTTCAGGCATTTCAGGCCGCATTTCACGAAAATAAAAAGTTGTTTCATATAAATAAGTCAGGTTTTCGGCTATTGATGACAAGGCGTCGTCAGGGAATTGATAATCTTTTAGTACGAATTTCTTCCAAACTTCAAAGGGTTTTAATTCGATACGGGATTCGCGGTTCCACTTGTGATAGGCAGAAATGCCACTGGCTACCAGATCGGTCAGAGCTTCATCATTGAGTTCAAAATTAATGCCGGCTCGAAGAAAAGTATCTCGAAAAACCGGAATGCTTTTAACTTTCATCTCACGGTTTGTCCAAAAGTTCTGAATGGTTCCACCCATATCGAAAAATATTACTTTGAGGCTCATGATGATATCCACTCCAGTGATTTTGATTCGTTGCTATTTGTTACCGATAAGATGCTTAATTGGTTTTTTGATTGGTTGGGCACGGACCAGGCCAGCATCCGTGCCCAATGATCGACTTGTCAAACTAAATGACTATTTTCCGAGGTTCAAAAGATAGAAGTCACGTGCCTGGATCATATTATCATAGGCATATTGTTCATCAATGAACCAGGTCATGCTCATCATTTCAGCCAAAGGTTTCATGCCTTCTTTGACTTCATATGTGGAATCTGTGAAATAGGTTCCGAATTTAGCCCATGGATCGCGGCCTTCTTCTTCGGTCACAAATTTAACCCACAGTTTTGCGGCATTGACATGAGGAGCCTGGTTGAGAATGCCCAAATAGCTCTGGCTTTGAATACCAAGGGCCGGTTGAATGCCCCAGCAGGGTTCGAATGCCAATACGCCATCCATGACATCAGCCATGTTTGAGTAAGAGGTCAAAGCCATATAGCTGTCAGTCATACCAGGGGTTGCAAAGGCGGAATCAACTTCATCTCCACCTGGTTGGGGGATGGGACCATTTTGTGCAAAGCGTTTGAGCCATAACCAACCAGCATCGGGTGTGTCGGCATCCAGCTCAGGAGCTGATCCGTAAAGGGCTACGTAAGCGGCTTCTACTTCTTCTGCATGGGCAGCAATCGTGAGCAGTTTGCTCAGGGTTGAAGCGTCATTCAGAGGATCTTCAATGAAGAATTTGCCTTTCCATTCTGGTTGGGTAAGTTCCCAGATGTTGGTGATGGGGCAGGTTTCGTTCAATTCAGAATTGTAAGCAAAGATACTGGTGCCCAGGCGTTGCATTAATAAGGGGTGAGTATATTCATCTGCAATTCGGCCAACAGTACTGTCAGGCACGAAACGCCAGACATATTGTTTGGGGAGTACATTACCGACGAGTTCTGCACCACCACTGCTGAACCAAACGTCACCAGTGAATGCACCTGCTTTTTGTTCTTCAATGGTTTTTTGCAAGACATCATCACCACCGAGGTCAAAGGCCTGCACGGCGATTCCAGGGTAGGCTTCCATGAAGGCTTCAGCGGCTTTTTCGACTTTGGAACTGTTGGCATAGACCAATAAAGTTCCTTCTTCGATGGCTGCGGCTTCAATAGCTGCCCAATCTTGAGTCTCAGTCTGATAAGGACCGACTTCATTGTCCTTGGCCCATTGTTCTGCGGCGCTTAGGGTTGCAGCTTCTGTGGCTGCAACGGCTGCTTCAGTTGCAGCAGGTGCGTTGGCTGCCGGTGCTTCGGTGGCTGCCGGTGTTTTTGCACATGCGGCCAGGAGGCTGATCAATACAACAAATGTAACAATCTTCACGAACGGTTTCATTGTCTTCTCCTTGTAGAATAAGAATCAAACACACTTCGTTGCACGACAAATTATGGTTGTGATATTTTTTGTTGGGTACCTCCTGTATCGTTGATTAATAATTACTGAATATTTCAATTGCCACTTACCCGTTGACCAATTTTCCACTGGCTTTATCGTAGAGATTGATGTCTTCTTTGTGGAATTTCAGCCAGATTTTTTGATCCATTTTGATTTTTGACACACCCATTTCACGAACGGTTAATTCTGTATCACCTTTACGGGCGATAATGGTGGTTTCTGCACCAGAGGGTAAAACAGAATAAGCTGTGAATTCAATTGCGTCATCTTCCTGTTTGGTTGTAATGCTGATGTCTTCAGGACGGATACCCACCACAACATCACCAGTCTGGTTTAATGTTGAGACAGGCACGTTGAATTTGCCAATATCCACGGTGTCTTTGCCTGAAACCCAACCCGGCATGAGGTTGACTTTTGGGTTGCCAATAAAGTCGGCCACAAAAAGTGTCGCAGGGAAGTGGTAAACCCTGTCAGGAGTATCCATTTGTTGGATGACGCCTTCTTTCATAATGGCAATATTGGTTGACATGGTCATGGCTTCAACCTGATCGTGGGTCACGTAAACTGTTGTCGCGCCAGATACATGATGAAGACGTTTGAGTTCCGTGCGCATATCCATGCGTAAACGGGCATCCAGGTTTGAAAGTGGT
This sequence comes from uncultured Anaerolinea sp., assembly GCA_964597505.1. Classification (GTDB taxonomy): domain Bacteria; phylum Chloroflexota; class Anaerolineae; order Anaerolineales; family Anaerolineaceae; genus UBA6107. Next base: position 17,375 of record CAZQXI010000003.1, read on the forward strand.
TCATCCATCAAGAAGACATGCGGGCGATAAGCCAACATACGGGCCAGAGCGATACGCTGCTGTTGACCACCGCTCATCTCGCGAGGGTAGCGGTCTTCGTATCCAGACATTTGAACTTCAGAAAGGGATTCTTTGATTCTTCTATCCATCTCGTCTTTGGGAAGTTTTTGGATTTCCAATGCAAATGCCAGGTTTTTATAAACATTCATGTGGGGCCATAGCGCATAATTCTGGAACACGAGACCCAGGTCACGCTTGCCAGGAGCCAGAGAAATGCCTTTAACATGTGAATAAACCAGCTTGTCGCCGATATAGATTTCACCTTCATCAGGGTCTTCCAAGCCAGAGATACATCGTAAAAGGGTTGTCTTGCCGCAGCCAGAAGGTCCGAGCAAGGTCAAGAATGTGCCAGGTTCTACTGTCACACTGACATCGTTTACTGCGACAACATTGCCAAACTTCTTGGTGAGGTTTTTTACTGTGATTGTCGTTTCCATGATATCTCTCCTTACATTCCCAAGCCTTTTTTCAGGCTTCCGCCTTTGAAGCGGCTAATAATGAAGTTGCCAATCAAGACCAGAACGATCAAAACAATAATGACAGCGTTAGCCTGCTGTTCATTGCCATTCTCGATATAACGCATGGTCATACTTGCCAACACAGCCGTTGTAGGCGTGACCAGCAAGATAATCAGGGATAACTCGCGCATGGTGGTGATAAAAGTCATCAAGAAACCAGAGACAAACCCTGTGCTGGTTAATGGGAAAATGATCCTTTTAAACCGTTGCCAGGGTGTTGCCCCTGCGATGGCTGCTGCTTCTTCCAGTTCCTTGCTGACTTGCAACATGGCAGATACACCGCTGCGAGACGAATAAGGGATGTGTTTGGCAACTGAAACAACCACCAGTAAGGCAAAGGTGCCATAAAGTGCAGGAATTGGCCCAACTGGTTTGGTGAACATAGAAATGTAAACCGCACCAAAGGCTATGCCAGGAATCACATAGGGGATGAAAGCAAGTTGCTCAACCAACTTTGAGAGACGCGTTCCTCTGCCTTTTACAATCGCGTAACCGAGAATTACGCCAAAAAAGGCAGTAAAGAAAGCTGTAAAGAGTGACAGTTTGATCGAGTTCCAGGCACCCAGATAAATTCTTGGGTTGAGTAAAACGCCTGGTTCACCACTGTTGATTGACAAATCACCTTTGCCTATCCAATGGGCTAGGGTGAAATTGCTCATACTGTAATCCCCTGTCCGAAGCATAAAGGTACTCCAGATCAACAGAGTGAGAGGCAGTACTGCAATGATGAATTGAAAAACGACTACGATTGCGGTAAATAACCCTTTAAAGTTACGAAGTTTCATTTTTTGGGCCATAAACCCACGGCCGCCAATGGTTTCATAACTTTTTCTGGTTCCCACCAGTTTTTGGTTGATCATGACGGTTACCATCGCGAATAAGATCAACACGATAGCCAGAACGAAGCCGTCGCCGTAATTACCGATACCGGTGTTGGATCTCAGCATGGTAGACAGGGTATAGTATTGGACAGGAACACCCAACACATTAGGTCCGCCGAAAGTGCCCATGGTCTTTGAGAAGGTCATGATAAAACCAGAGGCAATGGCCGGCACAACCAACGGAAAAGTGATCTTGCGCATGATCCGCCATCGACCTGCGCCAGATAATTCACCAGCTTCTTCAAGAGAGCTGTCAATGGAGAGTAAAGCAGCTGCCACAAACAGGAAGAAGAAAGTGTAATAATGCAATGCACTACTCACAATGATCGGAAACGGCCCATATGCCAACCAGTCAGGTGTGGGCTGATTGGTAATAAACTCGAGCAGACCTGGTGTGCCTCCCGATTTGGCGTTTTTGAACAACACCTTCCACGCCATGGCGATGGTCCATGAGGGCATGATGTATGGGACGGTAGCCAAGGTGTTAATGATGCCCTTGCCCGGCACATCCGTACGCACAACCAACCAGGCCATTAAACCGCCAATTGCCAAAGCAAGCAAAGTGGCGCCCAAAGAAATGGTGAGCGAGTGCAACAGAGGCTCATAGGTCATGATCACGGCGATCTTGCTTGTTAGCATTCTCAGCCAGTGATACCAGGTGATGTCTCCGATATTAGCATCTTTAAGAACACGCAAATCACTATCAGATACCGTAATGGTGGTAACGATCATTCGATAAAGTGGAATGATCACCATATAGAACATTACGACAAGCATGATGAGAGACAAAATTACTTGCGGTCTTGAGATCCATCTGTAAAACCTGCGCAGAAAGGTTTGAAATTTTTCTGCATTTGTTTGTTGATCGAACGTACTAGCAGCCATTCATTTTCTCCTGTATCAAAGCAAAATTCCTAGCTTCGGATCGCGTTCAACAAATTGTGATTCATAAAACAATTTATTCAGTATGTGTTCTGCGTTGTAAAATCCTCCTCAAGTAGATTTGGCAATTCAGAGTTCCTCTGAATTTAATATTTTTAATCGTTCTCGCAGTGAATCCAGTTTATCCAATGCGGGTAAAATGGTTTCTTGTTGTTGGTCAGCGACTGAAAGCAGTAAAGCATTGATGATGGTCATTGGCACCACCATGGAATGAAATTCTGCAACTGGACCTCTTTTTGCTGCGAGCACTACATCGGCTTTGTTGCCGAGAACCGTATCAAGCGTATCGGTGATCATGATGATCTTGCAGCCAATTTCGTTGGCATAATCCAGAACGAGTTTTAGCGTAGGGTTGGGATTAAAGAAACAGATGACATAGAGAATGTCGTCTGATGAAAGTGTGAGCAATGAATCCAGAACATCCCGGCCGGAACTCTTTAAAGGAATGACGGTTTTTCCAAACCTGCTTAACCTGATCTGCATCAAATCTACCAGGGTTATGGAGGGGCCGGTGCCAAAAACAAATACCCGTTTGTTTTCTGAGGTAATTTTGACTGCTTTGTCGAATTCTTCGCGGTTAACAGATTCCAATGCCTGGGTCAAATAGTCAATTTCCATCATGGTTAATCGTTCAAAGATATCCCCTTTTTCGGGTACTTCTTTAAGCCGTGAAAGGATCCTTGAAGAGTGGGTCAGCCTGGTTTTGAACGCATCTTGAAAAGAAGCGCGCAGTGCTGGATAAGAAGGGTAACCCAGAGTACGCGCAAACCGAACCACGGTCGCTTCGCTTATATCAAGGGATTCCGCAATTTCACTAGCCGAAAGAAATGCGGCATCATTTTGATTGTTGCGCAAGAAATTGGCGATCTGTTTTTCGCTTTTTGTAAGGTCGTCAAAATACGTACTTACTTGTTGGTTGAAATCCAGTTTCGGAAACGTCTCTTCATTTGACATTTTATTTCTCCAATTTGGTTTTTGCTTTAACCAATACCTTTAAGCACCATATTTGGCAAGTCTAAACGCGTTCGCTAATGCGATTGGCATCACTTCTTTTGCAGGGAGAATTCCAAGGCTGCCTTTTAAACAATTTCTTTCTCCAAATTGAGTGATTCCATCAGGTCTAACATAATTTGAAAAAATCATGGTAGGCACAGGGTGCCATGAATGGAACTTCAATGCGGCTGGAGATGAATGGTCACCGCTGACAATGATCACATCAGGGTTAAGTGCAGTCAACCTGGGTAGTAAAGCATCAACTTCTTCGATCACGCGAACTTTGCGGTCGAAATCACCATCTTCCCCGGCAGTATCCGTTTGTTTGATATGAATATAGAAAAAGTCAAAATTCTGCCAATTTTCTTCAAGTGCAGCAAATTCATCTGCTATAGTCGTGCCCTGAAATTTAATGATTTCCATTCCAACAAGACGTGAAACACCTTTATACATACCGTTTACAGCAATTGCGGCCGGATTCAACTTGAAAATATCCTGATATTTTGGCAGAACTGGAAGCTTATCGAAGCCTCGTAACAAGATTCCATTAGCTGATTTTTCGGCTGCGAGAGCTTTAACTGCTTTTTCAACGAATTCGTTGATGATTTCCGCGGTACGAATTGATGGCTGATCAAATCCCATTGCCAGTAAAGGTTTGACCCCGTTTTTTTGAGGGTCAGTTTCACTGACATTGTTTCCCAAACCAGCTCCTCTGATCACAAAGGCAAAGCGATGTTCTTTAATGGGTATAACAAAGAACTCCACATTATCCATTTTGATCGTGTTGAGAATACTGGCAATTTTCATTGCTTCTTCGGTTGCCAATCTGCCAGCCCGCCGATCAAGTAAGATACCATTTTCATCCAGACTGCAGAAGTTTCCTCTGGCTGCGATGTCATCAGGGCGCAGGTCAAAATCAACGCCTAATGCTTCGAGGGCACCCCGACCAATTTCATGTTCAATCGGGTCGTATCCGAATATTCCCAGATGTCCGGGTCCGCTGCCAGGGGTAATGCCGTAGGCGGCTGGAATGGTCAGCCCAAGCGCAGAAAGTGAGGCAAGATGATCAAGGTTTGGCGTCTTGGCGGTTTCCAATTCGGTCAATCCACCAGGCTGCAACGGTAATCCTCCAAGGCCGTCAAGTATGAGCATGACGATCTTGGTTTTTGCAGGAATAGTCATTCGACGTAAAAAGTCTAAATCCATATAACCTCAATAAGCCGCGGCATTATTTAATGAAGCTGGGTTTTCCCTTGCCAAATACAAAAGCGTTGTACGCTTTTTCTGTCTTTGAGTAATTGCCATCACGATCCAGGGCTATACCTCTACCGATACCAGTGACTATTTGGCCAACACCGATGGCGGCGGTTTTTTCCTCCAACATTTCAAGTAGAGCGGGGGCGCTGCCTGGATCAGTGCTTCTTCCATCAAATATCATATGAAGAAAAACATCTTTCAGGCCGCGTTCTTTTGCCATTTTTAAAATCGCCAATGGGTAATCGATCGACCCATGTGAACTCTTCAGGGTGAGAAGTCCAATTAAATGCAGTTTACTTTTGTTGTTGAGAGCATGATCAATTGCGTGAATAAGGGTGGGGTTTTCATAGAAACTGCCATCCTTCATGGCTGCATCCAATCGTATGTCATCTTGTAAAACGACACGTCCAGCCCCGAGGTTCATGTGCCCGGCTTCTGAGTTACCGGCTTTTCCGGCTTTCAAACCAACGGCTTCACCTGATGCTTCGAGGGTGCAGGTTGCTTCAGAATCCAAGAGTTGATCCCAGGCAGGTGTATCTGCTACGAAGATTGGATTATTTTCGTCCTGTTTTCCGATACCCCATCCGTCAAGGATGATTAATAGCACTTTGCGATTCAGTCCAAACTGATGGTTAATCACCAGGTTGGTGCCGTCCATAGCTGCAGGTTGGGGCAGACTTAAAATATTTAATATTGTGGGTGCGACATCAGCAAGTTTTCCGTTTTTCAGTTTAATCGGGGAAGTTCCTTCGGGATCGATCAAAATGAAATTCACCAGGTTGGTGGTATGTGAGACGTTGGGGGTACCATCTTCATTATAGAGTTCTTCAAGGTTGCCGTGGTCTGCAGTAATGAGTGTGACATAACCGGCATCACGTGCTGCATTAACTACCTTTGAAAGATTACGGTCAACAACTTCTGAGCAATTGATTTTGGCTTCGCGATTGGCAGTATGGCCAATAACATCACCATTGGCGAAATTGGTGATAATTAGATCTTCCTTTTTCGAGATGCTTTCAATTACCTTTTCTGCAACTTCGTCCAGTTTTAACTCAGGAACTTTTTCGAATGGGATTCCCTTGGGTGATGGCACACGGATATCTTTTTCACCGGGGAAAGGTTTATTATTTCCACCGTTTAAGAAGAAAGTTACATGAGCGAATTTTTCAGATTCAGATGCACGCACTTGAGATAAGCCGGCTCTGCTTACAACTTCGCCCAATGTTTCTTTCATTTGAACTGGCGCAAAAGCCACTGGAAGGTCTTTAAACTTATCGTGATATAGAGTCAAAATAACAAAGGGCAGATTTTTAAAAGGAATATTCTGGAATTGTTTGAAATCAGGTTCAGTGAAGGCTTCAGTAAGCTGAATTTCTCGTTCACCTCTACGGCAGCAAAAAACCACTGCGTCGTTTTCTTCAATCCTTCCGACGGCTTTACCCTGGTCATCAAAGGCAATAACTGGCTCAAATGAATAATCTGTTTGACCTTCAGCATACATTTCTCTGACGGTATTTGCCAGAACACTTCCGCAATTAATAATCTGCTTATTGCCCATAAAAACTCCGATCATTGCTTGTTAATTTACAGACGTTCTGGGTGGAAAAATCTTTAAAAGGTCTGTAAGGCGTTCAATAACCATGTCAGGGGTTTGTTCCTTGGTCAACACCATGTCTTTGTCTTCTTCATCAGGCATGATGATCACCATGCCAAACCCGGCGTGGCGCGTGCCTTCTACATCACGGGCAAAGTTATCTCCAACATAAACGCATTGTGCTGGAGTGACTTCTGCCCGCCTGGCGGCTTCAAGGTAGATGGAGGCGTCTGGTTTGCGTTTTCCAAACACGGAAGAGAGCATGACGGATTTGAAGTATTGTGACAACCCATCAGATTCCAGCCAATCGGGAATTTCTCTTTCAGTGATCACATTACTGATAATGCCCAAGGTGTATCCGCGATTGTAAAGCTCAATGATGGTTTCTTTTCCGCCTTCTGCCACGACCCGCCTTCCCATCGATTGTCTAAATTGATAGGTAAGCTGTGCAGAAAGGGATGAAATAATTTCGACCGGATAATCGGGCAAAAGCCATCGCGTCCATAATTCTTTTTCAGAAGCCTCGAGCATGTTTTCAAACGCCCATTTTCGATACAGTTTATAGCGGCGGTCAAGTTCAGCGACAAAACTGTCAGGATCTTGCGTGGTTCCAACCAACCTGGTGATTTCAATTCGAGCGGCTGCCCGGTGGGGTTCTTCTTTTAACAGGATGCGCAGTGTATTGCCTACATCCAGAAAAATAGCATTAATATCGGCGGTCTTGGCGGACTTCAGCTGATCCATGGTGACTACTTTCGGGCTGGAAAGATATCCAGCAGTTGTGAAATTTCAGTGATGTGATAGTCGATGACAAAATCGCTTGATTGAGGTTCTTTTTCAAGAGTTGCGGGCTCGTCAATGACGATCATCATGCCGTAACCGGCAGCGTGAGTGCCCTCAACGTCGCGAACAGGGTTATCTCCGACATAAGCACAGTTGATGGGTTCAACACCAATTTCTCTGGATGCCAACCAATAGATCTCGGGGTCCGGTTTACGTAAACCAACTTTTGACGAAAGAATGACCGGGTTGAAAACTCCAGTTAATCCATCAGATTCGATCCAATCAGGGATTTCGGTTTCAGTGATCGTGTTGGCAATAATGCCGATCTTGTAACCGCGATTGACGAGTTCGAGGACCGTGGCTTTTACATCGTGCCTTGGTACCCGGATTCCATCATGGTCACGCCATAAGCGGGTAAGTTTTCCAGCCAGCGGGGCAATCTTTTCTGGGGGATACCCCGGCAACAGGTGAATGGACCAGAGATCTTTTTCAGAGGATTCTTTTAACGATTTCTTGGAGGCTTTTCGATAGGCTTTCCAGCGTTCTTCCAAACCGGCAAAGAATACTTCTTCAGATTCGGTCGTACCAACCAATTTCATCAGATCTTGTTTGGCTTTTGCTTGGAACTCAGGATCTTCCAATACGATACGCAGCGTATTGCCAACATCCAGGAAAATTGCTTCAATATTAGGATTCATGGAATTTCCCTTTCGATCTGTAAAGTTAACGGCCTAGAAAAATCGCCGAAGATGGATGAAATATTCAGTTGCAAAAAAATTAAAAGTGAATTTGTCCTTACAAATGTTGATATTACAACATTATTTGAAAATATGCAAGTAATCTTGCAAAAAAGTATTGACTTTCTTTTTTTTGTTTGCTATATTGTTGATGCACACGTGTGCAACTCAAGTTTTGTCCGGATTTTGTTAAGAACAAAAGAATAGAAATTCAAAAATTCGTATCTGAGTAGGAGATACGAAAAGTATTTTTGTTCGTTAAATCCAGAATTATTAGCTTAAAAGCACCTCTCTAATTCTGTTTTGTCAATTTTGAGTCAATAAACACCAAGTTTTCATTGGGAAGCTACTTCAAGGCAAGTCTGTTTTTGTTTTTCGGCAGCAACATCTTTTTCCGGGTTTTATTAACCTCTCAATCTGAGGTTAAAAAATGAACAATATGTCGTCAAATATTTTCATCGTGGAGGAGTAATGAATATTTTAGGACTTGGTTTAAGGCATGGGCTGAGCAATTTTGAACAGATCGCCATCATTGCTGTTTTGGTGATCTCATGTGCCAGCCTGTTTTATGCCTGGATATTACGGAAATCCGTGCTTAAAAAAGACAAGGGTACCGCAAAGATGCAGGAAGTGTGGGATGCCATTCGTGTTGGTGCGGAAGGTTATCTTTCGAAACAATTGAGAACTATTCTGCCCGCAATCGGCATCCTTTTTGTGGCTTTGTTCCTCTCAGTGTATGTGGTTCCCCCGAGTGCTGAAGCATTGATCGAATTTCCTCCGGAGAAATTCAATACCCAACTGGTGATCGCCATCGGGCGGGCTGTTGCTTTTGTTTTAGGCGCTTCATTTTCACTCATCGTTGGCCAACTTGGCATGCGCATGGCCATTCAAGCCAGCGTACGTTCGGCATCTGCAGCCAGACGTGAGTTCAACGAAGCACTTTCCATTGCTTATTATGCCGGTGCATATACCGGTATGCTCACGGACGGTTTGGGTTTGTTGGGTGGCACCGTCATTTTCATCATCTTTGGTAAAGCTTCTCCAGATGCTTTGCTGGGCTTTGGTTTTGGCGGCACTCTGCTGGCTTTATTCATGCGGGTGGGCGGCGGCATTTACACCAAAGCTGCTGATGTAGGTGCGGACCTCGTTGGAAAGGTTGAAAAAGACATTCCTGAAGATGATCCTCGCAATGCAGCTGTTATTGCCGACCTTGTTGGCGACAATGTGGGTGACTGTGCCGGTATGGCTGCGGATATCTTTGAAAGTTATGAAGTGACCATTGTGTCAGCCCTTATCCTTGGGCTTGCGCTTTGGTCTCAAGATCAAAACTTAAAATGGATCGTATACCCGTTGATCGTGCGTGGCATCGGCGTGATCAGCTCCATTCTTGGCACCTTTGCTGTTCCGATCTGGGAAAAGTTCCCGATCAAATTCATGCGTGCGCATGATGCTGAAGAGTCCATGTTCAGGTCATATGAAATCTCCAGCATTAACACGATTGTTTGGTCGTTTGTGGTTGCCATGTTGTACGCTCACGATTGGAAATTGGCTGTTCTGACCACCATTGGGGTGGCATTGGCTGTCGTTTTCAATCCCCTGACTTCGTATTTCACATCCACAAAGTATGCACCTGTACGTGAAATTGTTGACAGTACCAAAACAGGTCCGGCGACAACCATTCTTTCCGGCCTGGCCATCGGTATGGAATCCAGTGTGTGGGCGTTGGTGGTCATCGCTGTGGCATTCTTCACTTCACTGCTTCTGTACCCCGGGGTTGAATCAATCTATGTACTTTATGGCATCGCAATGGTGGGTATCGGAATGCTCAGCCAAACGGGCAATAATGTGGCCATGGATTCATTTGGACCCATCTCAGACAATGCCAACGGTATTGGTGAAATGGCCTGGCATGGTCAAACTGATGAAGAAACGCTTAAAGCCCGCCAAACCATGGCCGACCTTGATGCAGTAGGTAACACCACCAAGGCCATTACCAAGGGTGTGGCAATTGCATCCGCAGTAATCGCAGCGGTCAGCCTGTTCTCATCCTTTATCACGGATGTTGGTAACGTACAAAGAGGGCTTGTTGCCAGCGGTATGAAAATTGAGATCCTTGAATCGATCAGGGTCTCTGATACCAAAGTGTTCATTGGGTTCCTGTTGGGTGGGGCTTTACCCTGGCTTTTCAGCGCTTTGAACATAAAAGCAGTCAGCCGTGCCGCCATCAAGATCGTGGAAGAAGTTCGCCGTCAGTTTAAGATCCCCGGCATCATGGAAGGCACCAAGAAACCAGATTATGCTGAAGTTGTGGCCATTTCAACCGGGTCTGCCCAAAAAGAATTGCTGCCATTGGCTGCCATCGCGGTTTTGATGCCCTTGGTGGTTGGGATGGTATTGCAAGTCGAAGCGCTTGGCGGTTTTCTCGCTGGTGTCATCTTAAGCGGGCAACTGCTGGCTGTCTTCATGTCCAACGCCGGCGGTGCATGGGATAACGCCAAGAAATCTGTTGAAGATCAGATGCGTGACCTGGTTGCCAACACCGGCAAAGGTTCAGATTGCCATAAAGCGGCTGTGGTGGGTGATACCGTTGGTGATCCGCTCAAAGACGCCGCAGGTCCTGCTTTGAATCCGATGATCAAGGTGGTGAACCTTGTCAGTTTGATCGCTGCACCTGTCATCGTACGCTACCAGAGTCTTGGTGTCGTAGGCTGGGTGATTGTGGCATTATTGCTCGCAGCGATTGTTTGGGCCATCGCAGTCAGCAAGAAACCCGCAATATTGAAATAAGCATACGAAATCCGCCATGGATCCAAAATTCTTTGGATCCATGGCGGCAAATGAGTGCTGAGTATTATTCTTGGTCGGATGGTCTTGACTTTCAAATTTTAGTTTGTTATATTTAACGCACACGTGTGCATTAAATATAAGGATAGATCAAATGCCAGTCACAATAAAAGATATCGCAAAAAAAGCAGGTGTTTCACATACCACTGTGTCGCGGGCGCTCAATGGCAACCGTTCCATTCCCGAAAAGACCACTTTGGCAATCTGCGAACTGGCCAAAGAAATGGGATATCTTCCAAGCGCAGCAGCCAGGGGATTGAAAACCAATAAATCTCAGGCGATCGGGGTTATAGTCAGCCGCATCGATAATCCCTATTTTGGAGAGATTCTTCAAGGTATTGAAGAAGTTCTTCAAAAAACTGGATACAGTTTGTTTGTTGCTTCGTCCCATTTAAATTTTGATAGTGAGAAAAACATCGTCCAGGCTTTTGCAGAGCACCGGGTGGATGGCGTGATCATTTGTTCAGTGACTTTTGGTTCGAAACATGCTGATTTCTTAAAGAAATATGGCATGCCGATTGTCGTGATCAACAATCAGTCTCCAGAAGACTACCAGTGTTCCATCGCCAATGATGATGTTGATGGCGCCCGTAATGTGACACGGCATTTGATCAATCTTGGACATTCAGAAATTGCCTATTTAGGGAATTCCAATGCAGATCGGATCAACGAAGACCGATTATTGGGTTTCCGAGCTGAAATCCAAAAAGCCGGACTTCAGGTCAACGAAAAATTTTTAGTCAATTGTGCCGCCAGTGAGATTGAGGATGGCGTACACGGCATGGAAGAATTATTAGAACTGGAGTCACGACCAACCGCTGTATTTTGTTTCAACGATCTCATGGCGATCGGAGCGCTGAGTGTGCTCAATTCGAACAAAATCAACGTTCCAGATGAAATTTCGATCGCCGGGTTTGATAACATTCCATATTCTGCTTATACAGCACCTCCATTAACCACTTTCGATCAACCAAAACGCATGATCGGGGCTGAAGCTGCCCAAATGTTATTGGGGATAATTGATAACCCTGAAAATGCGCAAAACATAGTTCCTGTAACCCACATGATGCGCGGACATTTATTAGTCCGCGGTTCGACATCCGCACCACAAAAGAGGAGTTCTTGATGTCATCAACAAATTCGCATCTTCTTGTAAAACCGGATTTCTCAAATCCTTTTTACATCACCATTACTCCTGAAAGTGCACATTGGGAGCATCTTCATTTTACGGCCATAAAATTACAAAAAAATAAATCCTGGTCATTCAATACTTCTGATTATGAGTTAGCCATGACCATTCTTGGCGGTACCTGTGATATTTCATCCTCGGTTGGGAATTGGGAAAGCATTGGTTCAAGAACAGATGTCTTTCATGGCATGCCAACCACGCTTTATCTTCCACGGAATACATCATTTACAGTAAAAGCTGTAAGCGAAACCCTTGATTTTGCCTGCGGATGGGCGAAAACAGAAAAAGATTACCCTGCCGCTTTGGTAAGGCCTGAAGACGTCATCGTTGAACTGCGCGGTGGTGATAATGTTTCCCGCCAGATCAACAAAATGCTGCCGGCTGGATTTGCATGCGACCGGTTGATCGTCGTGGAAGTTTATACGCCCTCCGGAAATTGGAGTTCTTACCCGCCGCACAAACATGACGAGCGTAAACTGGACGACAAGGGGAATCTGATTGAAGCAGATCTGGAAGAGATCTATTTCTACAAGATAGATAAACCCGAAGGATATGCATATCAACGTATATACAATGATGACCGCAGCCTGGATGAATTATTTCTTGTGGGTGACAGCCAGGCTGTTCTCTCCCCTGAGGGTTACCATCCTGTTGTGGCAGCCCCCGGTTACAACGTCTATTACTTAAATTACCTGGCAGGTTCAGATCAATCTCTGGCCAGCAGTGATGATCCGGCCTATGCCTGGGTTAAAGAAACGTGGAAGGGATTGGATAAGCGCCTTCCCTTAGTAACGATAGAGATGAATAAGTGATCCAAGGAGAATGAGATGACCGAGTATAAAAGCAAGCTCCACCAAACTGTCTCCACCACACCGACTGATTATTGGAATGACTCATGCTCAATCGAAGAACTGACTTACGCGATTGAAAATGGAGCGGTTGGTGCAACCACCAACCCAACCATCGTGGTGAATGTGCTGAAGAAAGAAATGGCGCTCTGGCAGGAACGCATCAATCAATTGATCCGCGAAAACGCCGCCTGGTCAGAATCAGAAGTCACCTGGAAATTAATTGAAGAGATGGCCATCCGTGGTGCAGAATTGTTACAACCCATTTTTGAAAAAGAAAAAGGTAAAAAAGGACGCCTTTCAATTCAAACCAACCCGACCTTCTACCGTAATCCACAGGCGATTACTGAACATGCAGTTCATTTTCACACGCTTGCTCCAAATATGCAGGTGAAAGTGCCTGTCACCAAAGCAGGTATTTACGCAGTTGAAGAAGCCACCTACCAGGGTGTTTCTCTCAATGCCACAGTTTGTTTTACCGTTCCTCAAGCCATTGCGGTTGCCGATGCGGTTGAACGTGGATTGAACCGCAGGGTCGCTGAAGGCAAGCCTGTTTCTGAAATGGCGCCTGTTTGTACCATCATGGTTGGCCGCACGGATGATTGGATGAAAGCTGTTTGTAAACGGGATGAAATTGATATTGATCCATCATATCTTGATTGGGCGGGTATCGCATGTGTCAAGCATGCTTATAAAGTCTTCAACGAAAGAAAATACCGAACACGTCTTCTGGCAGCCGCGTATCGTCATCTCGGACACTGGTCCGAACTTATCGGCGGCGATATCATTTTGACGATCCCCTTCGAATGGCAGTTGAAAATCAATGCCAGTGACATTGAAGTAAGAGAGCGATTCTCTGACCCTGTGGATGCCAAAATCTTATCTGAAATGCTTGCCAAAATCCCTGATTTTCGCATGGCGTATGAAGTCAATGGCATGGATGTGGATCAATTTGACACCTACGGAGCAACCGTAAGAACCCTGCGCGGCTTTATGTCTTCGTATCATGAAGTTCAAGGCGTGGTCCGCGAATTCATGCTTCCCAACCCCGATGTGAAACCTGCATAGTGAATCAGGAGAATTATATGGCTACGATCAAACTCACGATGGCGCAAGCCCTCATCCGCTTTTTGAAGAATCAATATGTTGAGCGTGATGGAAAACAGACTCCATTTTTCGCCGGCGTACTCGGCATTTTTGGCCATGGAAATGTGGCCGGCGTTGGGCAGGCTTTGCAGGAAAACCCCGATTTTCGTTACATCATGGTGCGCAATGAACAAGCCGGTGTGCATATCGCCAGCGGTTTCACGAAGATGAAAAACCGCATGCAGACGTTTGCCTGCACGTCATCCATCGGTCCTGGTGCGACCAACATGGTGACCGGCGCCGCACTCGCAACGATCAACCGTCTTCCGGTTCTGCTTCTACCTGGCGATATTTTTGCCCGCCGTAATGTTGCACCTGTCTTGCAGCAGCTGGAATCACCCAACACCCAGGATATCAGTGTAAATGATTGCTTCAAACCAGTCTCGCGCTATTGGGACCGCATCAATCGACCTGATCAATTGATCACTTCGCTGCCTGAAGCCATGCGCGTCTTGACCTCCCCGGTAGATACCGGCGCCGTCACCCTCTCGCTACCGCAAGATGTTCAGGCAGAAGCATACGATTACCCCGAGGAATTCTTTGCCAAACGAGTATGGCGCATCCACCGTCCCATGGCTGACCGCAGCCGCCTGGAGGATGCCATCAACATGATCAAGGCAGCCAAACGTCCGCTCATTGTCTCGGGCGGTGGGGTGCTTTTTAGTGACGCCTGCAAGACTCTTGATAAGTTTTCATTGCAAACGGGAATTCCCGTTTGCGAAACACAAGCCGGAAAGGGCTCTCTTGCTTACAACCATGCCTGCAATCTCGGTGCAGTTGGGGCCACTGGTACCCTGGCAGCCAATCGCATAGCCCATGACGCTGATCTGGTGATCGGCATTGGCACGCGCTATTCCGATTTCACCACCGCATCAAAAACCGCCTTCCAAAACCCGGATGTGAAATTTATCAACATCAACCTTTTTGAAATGGATGCCTACAAACACAGCGGTGTGCCTATTACAGCTGATGCCAAAATCACTCTTGAAGAACTGATCAAATCTTTAAAAACTTACAAAGTGGACGCGGCTTATTCCCATGAAGTTACTTCATTAAAAGAAGCCTGGGAAAAAGAGACTGATCGCTTGTTCAACTTGAACCACTTGCCTGTACCTTCTCAGAGCGAGGTCATTGGCGCCATCTGGGAAGCCGCTGGACCTAAAGACGTGATGCTTTCTGCAGCTGGCAGTCAGCCCGGGGACCTGCACAAACTTTGGCGTACCCATACGCCGAACTCCTACCATATGGAATACGGCTATTCCTGCATGGCCTATGAGATTCCAGCTGGTATTGGCGTGAAAATGGCCGATCCCAACCGTGAGGTGTATGTTTGGGTGGGCGACGGCACTTATTTGATGAACCCCACTGAGATCGTCACTGCAGTTCAGGAAGGCGTCAAAATTACCATTATCGTGGTGGATAACCACGGCTTTGGCTCCATTGGTTCACTTTCTGGTTCCATCGGCAGCAGCGGATTTGGTACACGACTTAATCATCGTGATCCTGAGACAGATCAATTATTAGGAGACCGGCTGGTCATTGATTATGCCGCCAACGCTGCCAGCCTGGGAGCGGTCGTTTATACTCCCAACTCAATTGCTTCATTCAAAGATGCTCTCAAAAAAGCCAAAGGTGAAACTACAACAACCGTGATCGTGATCAATACCGACCGTGAAGAGAAGGTTCCGGGGTACGAATCATGGTGGGATGTTGCCATCGCAGAGACCTCCACCATGCCTTCGGTCAAGAAAGCCAGAAAAGCATACGAAGAGAACCGTAAGAAAGAAAAATTCTTTCTATAGATCATCACACTTTACCGGAGGAGATGAAACATGAGTATTCGTATTGGTTTGATCGGAGCAGGCAGGATGGGCAAGGTGTTTGCCAACACGCTGGCTTTTACTGTCACAGAAGTGGATCTGGTTGCCGTGGCAGACCCCAGCGAAAAGGCGCTTGCTGAAGTGAGCGGCCGCTTTGGAATCAAAAAAGCTTACAAAGATTACCGCGAATTACTCGACTCAAAAGAAGTGGACGCCGTGGTGATCACCACTCCGACCGGAACTCATGCTGAAGTGATTATGGCGGCTGCAGCTGCTGGCAAGAATATCTTCAGCGAAAAACCGATCTCACAAGCGGTGAAACCCTGTGATGATGCCATTCAGGCGGTCAAACAGGCTGGTGTAAAACTTCAAATGGGATTCATGCGCCGGTTTGATCCGCCTTATGCCGCTGCCAAGCAAAAAATTCTTGAGGGAGCCATTGGCACGCCGGTGATGTTCAAGGCGATCAGCCGTGACCCTGGCTGCCCAAATCTTGAGTTCGCCAAACGTGTCAACAGCGGCGGTTTGGTGATTGATATGGGTGTGCACGATTTTGACCTGGCACGTTGGCTGATGGGCAGCGAGATCACCCGGGTTTACACTGAAGGCACCTGCCTGGCATTCCCCGAACTCAAGGGCGTGGGGGATATTGACAATGCGGTTATTAACCTGCGTTTTGCCAGCGAGGCGGTAGGCAATATTGACACCAGCCGCAACGCCGTCTATGGCTACGATATTCGCACTGAGGTACTGGGCACTGATGGCAGTTTATGGATCGGTTATCTTCAGCAAACCCCCATGCTCATCCTTAACAAACAGGGTGTGACTCACGATGTGGTGCCGTTCTTTATGGAGCGTTTCGGATTAGCTTACGCAGAAGAGATCCGCGCATTTGTAAAAAGCATTCTCAACAACACCGACCCAAGCCCCACCGGTGCAGATGCCAGGGCAGCGACCGTGGCTGGAATTGCAGCCACGCTTTCACTGGATGAACAGCGTCCGGTGTTGATTAGCGAAATTAAATAACGTACTCATTTTATTAAGGGAGAGAACTATGATCAAAATTGCTAATGCACCATGCTCCTGGGGAGCCCTTGAGTTTGATCTGCAGGGAAAACCCGCCACTTTTGATGTGGTGCTGGATGAAATGCAGAAGACCGGTTATGAGGGGACTGAACTTGGTGACTGGGGATTCATGCCCACCGATCCTGCCGTACTTAAAAAGGAACTCAAGCAGCGCGAATTGACTCTGCTAGGTGCTTTCGTGCCTGTAGCACTTAAAGATGAAACCACACATGAAAAGGGTGAAGAAGCTGCGTTGAAAGTTGCCCGTTTATTATCCGCAGTTGAAGGATCTTCCCCTTTTATTGTATTGGCAGACAATAATGGCAGCATCCCCGAACGGACAAAAAACGCCGGACGTGTCACCCCTGCCATGGGGCTGAGTGAATCCGAATGGAAAACTTTTGCCAAGGGTGTTGAACGGATTGCCAAAGCAGTCAAGACGGAAACCGGCATGCGCCTGGTCTTCCATCATCACTGTGGAGGCTATGTTGAAACCCCTGCTGAAATTGACAAACTGCTTGAACTGACCGACCCCGCACTCGTGGGCATTTGCCTTGATACCGGCCATTATCAATTTGCCGGCGGCGACCCGGTGGAATTCTTGAAGAAAAATGCCAAGCGAGTTTGGCACATGCATTTCAAGGATTGTGAACCTGCCATAGCTGAGCAGTCTCGCAAAGAAGGTTGGGACTATTTCAAATCAGTTGAAAAAGGCGTTTTCTGTGAATTAGGCAAAGGCGCCGTGGACTTCAAATCGGTCAAAGCCGAACTCGAGAAACAAGGTTTTGAGGGTTGGATCGTGGTTGAACAGGATGTTCTCCCGGGAATGGGAAAACCCTTTGATTCAGCACTGCGCAATCGTCAATTCATAAAATCCATTGGTCTGTAAACGGAGAATAAAAATGAGTAATCCACGTGTCATTAAAGTTGGTGTAATTGGTGCCGGTCGTATTGGAAAGATCCATGCCGGCAATCTGGCCACCCGCATTCCCGGCGCTGAAGTGGTCGCGATCGCTGATCCCAATGTGGATGCCGCCAAAGAGTTAGCTGAGAAGCTGCATGTCTCAGCTTATTATGACGATTACCGCAAGATCATTGAAGACAAATCCATCGAAGCCGTGTTGATCTGCTCTTCTACAGACACTCACGCTCGTTTCATGACCGAAGCTGCTGAGGCAGGCAAGCACATTTTCTGTGAAAAACCGGTTGATCACAGCCTCGAGAAAATTGATGCCGCGCTTGCAGCCGTAAAGAAAGCTGGCGTCAAATGCCAGATCGGATTCAACCGCCGCTTTGATCCCAATTTCAAAAAAGTACGCCAGATGGTAAATGAAGGCAAAGTAGGCGAGGTCCATATTTTACGCATCACCAGCCGCGACCCGGCGCCTCCTCCCGTTTCTTATGTTAAGGTCTCAGGCGGCATGTTCCTGGATATGACCATCCATGATTTTGATATGGCGCGTTACCTTTCAGGCAGCGAAGTGGTGGAAGTTTTTGCCGCAGGCGGCGTCATGGTTGATCCGGGCATCGGAGAAGCCGGCGATATCGATACGGCTGTCATCACGCTCAAATTTGCAAATGGCGCCATCGGCACCATTGATAACAGCCGCAAAGCCGCTTATGGTTACGACCAAAGAGTGGAAGTGTTCGGCTCCAAAGGCATGGTGGGTGTGGCCAATAATACAGCCAACTCAAGCGTTTACAGCAGCGAAGACGGCGTGCTCTCTGAGAAACCATTGTATTTCTTCCTTGAAAGATACATGGATTCCTTTATTGCTGAATTGTCTGATTTCATCGAAGCTGTTCGCGACGACAAACCGACCCCTGTGACTGCTCTGGATGGCCGCAAACCTGTTGTCATCGCCATGGCAGCCAACAAGTCGCTAAAAGAAAACCGTCCGGTTAAGTTGTCTGAAATCGAATAATTGTCTTAAGGAGCAAGTAATGGTTGATGAAATTCAGGAATTGGTGGCAAAAGCACGTGCTGCCCAGAGTGTGGTCGAGTTTTGGTCCCAGGATCGTGTGGATGAAATGGTGGCAGCTGCCGGTTGGGCAGCCTATGAACGTTCTCATGCTGAAGCTTGTGCCCGTTCTGCGGTTGAAGAAACTGGCATGGGCGTCTATGCTGACAAAGTCACCAAACATCAAAAGAAAACTTTGGGAACTCTGCGTGACTTGCATGGTCTGATTACCACAGGCGTTATTGAAGAGAACAAAGAAAAAGGGTTGATCAAAATTGCCAAGCCCGTTGGTGTGATCGGCGCACTGACACCCGTGACAAATGCTTCATCAACCATTTCATGCAACGGATTGCCCATGTTGAAAACCCGGAATGCGGTCATATTTGCACCGCATCCCAAAGCCAAGGCGACCTGTGGCTTGATCGCTGGCTACATGCGTGAGGGGTTAAAACAGGTGGGTGCTCCTGAAGATCTGATCCAATACGTGCCCAATCCCAGTGTCGAAATGACACAGGAGTTAATGAAACAAGTTGACCTGGTGGTTGCGACGGGTGGAGCCGCAATGGTAAAAGTGGCATACTCCAGCGGCACCCCCGCTTATGGGGTCGGCGCAGGTAACGCCGTCGTTATCGTGGATGAAACCGCTGACCTAAAGGATGCCGCCAACAAGATTCATCTTGGCAAAATATTTGATAACGCTACTTCCTGTTCTTCTGAGAACTCGGTTGTCATCCAGGCCGCTGTTTTTGAGCAGATGCTTGCCAATTTGAAGTCACTGGGTGGATACCTTTGCTCGGCTGAAGAAAAGTCGCAGTTGAAGCAAGCCATGTGGCCTGATGGGGCACACCTCAGCCCCAAAGTGGTCGGTCAGCCGGCGCAGAAAATTGCCCAGGTGGCTGGCATTTCAGTGTCACCTGAAGTCAAGTTCATCATGGTCCTCGGCGAAGCCGTTGGCAGCGAGGATATGTTCTCAGGCGAGAAATTATCTCCGGTGATGACGCTGTGGAAGTATGACGACTTTGATGCTGCGGTAAAATTGGTCACCGATATCACACGTTACAGCGGTTACGGTCATTCATGCGGAATACATTCCACCAATCAGGACCATATCATGCAGTTGGCGAATCAAGCCAAGGTTAGCCGTATGATGGTGCGCCAAACCCAGGCTTATGCCAATAGTGGAAATTACGACAATGGCATGCCCTTTGCCCTTACCCTGGGCTGCGGTACCTGGGGCGGCAACATCACCAGCGAAAACGTTCATTGGAAGCACTTTATCAACACCACCTGGGTATCCATGCCCATACAGCCGGTTGTGCCTGATGAGGCTGTAATCTTTGGCAACCATTGGAACAAGTACGGCAAGGGTTAGGTTATAGGTTTCCTTCACGAACCTTTTTTCTTCCTCCACTCAATAGCCTGCTTAATAGCAGGTTATTGAGTATTAAGAGATAATACATTTTCACAATAGAGGAGAAGATGTGGTCTTGCAATATTTTTGGTTATCTATAGCAGCATTCATCGCCGCTGCCCTCTCTGGCGCTGCCGGTTTTGGAGGCGCGTTGTTGCTCCTGCCGGTGCTCACGGGTGCGGTAGGAACGCTGCAGGCAATCCCTTTACTGACATTGGTTCAGTTAATTGGCAATTTTTCGCGGGTTGGTTTTGGTTATAAGCAGATCAAATGGAAGCCTGTCGGACTGTTTCTTGCAGGAGCCGTACCCATGTGTGTCGCTGGCTCGTTATTGTTTGCAGAACTACCTAAATCAATAATTAACCGGTGTATTGGTGTGTTCATCCTGCTATTCACACTTCTGAAATTGAGCGGAAAGTTAAAATTGCAGCCAGGCAAAGCATTGCTGGTGGTGGGTGGTGGGCTGGTTGGATTGATCTCTGGATTGGTTGGCAGCGCCGGTCCGCTTGGTGCAGTGATCTTTTTAAGCCTGGGACTTCCGCCGGTTGCCTATATTGCGAGTGAAGCCACCACCGCGCTTGTCATGCATGCAGTGAAAACACTTGTCTATCAAACCACACTAAACATTGATCCCAAGGTTTGGCTTTTGGCTGGATTGATGGGGCTGGCGATGATCCTGGGAACATGGGTTTCAAAAAGGGTGATCGAAAGGTTGGATCCCAAAAAATTTCAGGTTTTCGTTTTCGTTTTGTTGATACTTATGGCAGCTTACATGATCATTCATGGATGATCGAAAATATGGTTTGAATGAGTGGTTTACACAAAAGAACGCGGAGCATTTTCCGCGTTCTTTTGCCTTACAGGAGAAAACAAGAAACTACTGTGTCAATAGATTGACAGCGTAGAAATCGTGGTAATCAGTGATGTTCTGGAAAACGAACATGTTGTCGAAGTTGTAAACCGGAAGATCTTTGAAGGGCACTGCATCTTCGACAGGAGCAATATCGGTCCGACCGGAATACTGTCCAACCTGGTTCCAGGGTTCAAAACCTTCTGCACTCAAAGCAAATTTGATGAAAAGTTTGGCGGCATTGGGGTGAGGAGCCTGATTGATGATGGCCAGATAGTTGTGTTTTTGAACGCCGACAACGGGGGTCAGACCTTCGCAGGGTTTGAACACAGCATCACCAGAGAGCACTTTGCGGTATTTGGAAAGGGGAAGCCAGCCCAGATTATTATCTTTCAATCCGGGGATGGCCATTGCGCCCCAAACATCGTCACTGCCACCGACACCTACTGGCTGATTCTGGGCAAATTTCTTGAGCCACATCCAACCAGCATCAGGGGTATCCGCATCAAGCACGATATCGGTGCCATAAAGTTCCTTATAGGCAGCCGCAAATTCATCAGCATGAGAAATGGCGCTCATTAGCATGCCAAGGTCTTCGGCGCTGTTGATGGGGTCCTTGATGAAGATCTTGCCCTTCCATTCGGCGTCGGTTAATTGCCACCAGTTGGTGATCGGGCAGGTTTCATTAAGTTCGGAGTTGTACACCCAACCAAAAATCTCAGTGCTTGCGGATACAACAGGGTTCTGATTCGCTTCGGGGATGACCGAGAGCAGTTCGGCGGGGATGTATTTCCAGAGGTATTGATTGGGAACAAACTCACCTTCAAGGTCCGGGCCACCGGCACTGTACCAGACATCACCAGTGTAGGCGCCTGATTTTTGTTCTTCACGAACCTTGGTGATCACTTCCGCGCCACCCATGTCGTTAGCTTGCAGAACGATATCGGGATATAATGTTGCCCATACCGCGGCAGCATCTTGAATACGGGAAGAATTGGAGTAGATGACCAACGAGCCTTCTTCTTTTGCTGCAGCTTCAATGGCAGCCCAGTCTTCAGTATCAGAAAGATAAGACCCAAGGCCATTATCTTTTGCCCATTGCTCAGCAGCGCTGAGCGGGGCTTCGGTGGCAACAGGAGCTTCGGTGACAGCCGGAGCTTGAGTGCCAGCAGGGGCTTCAGTGGCGATTGGTGCCGCGGTAGGTTTGGCGCAGGAAACCAAAAAGCTGATCAATAGTACGAGCGAGATAATCCTTAAAAGCTTTTTCATTTATTTCTCCTTAGTTTGTGTAGGAAATGAGATGAAAAGTGTGAGGACCTTGGTTTGGATTCTTTCGATGAAACCTCCTTCTTTTTACACGCTTATAAAAGACCCAAGACACAATTTTTTTCACTAAGCCGCAGTGATCAGCTTGCCGCTGACTTTGTTATTTAGATTGACAGCCTCTTCAATAAAAGTCAGCCACATTTTTTTTTAGAGTCCCAAACCTTTTTCAAGGCTGCCTTTGCGGAAGCGGCTGATCAACCAGTTGCCACCAAGGATCAGTACGATCAGCAGGATGATGACCGCATCTGCTTTCTGTTCGCTGCCATTTTCGGTGTAGCGCATGGTCATACTCGCCAGCACCTGGGTGGCAGGAGTGACCAACAAGATGATCAATGACAATTCGCGCATGGTGGTGATGAAAGAAAGCAAAAACCCAGAAACGAACCCGCTTCGCGTCAGAGGGAAAATAATCCTGGTGAAGCGTGTCCATGCGTTTGCGCCTGCCACTTTGGCTGCTTCTTCCAGTTCTCTCCCTACCTGCATCATGGCGGTAACACCTGTCCGACTTGAAAAAGGGAGGTTTTTAGCGACTGAAACGACAACCAGTAAAGCGAATGTTCCATAGAGCGGAGGGATCGGTCCAACCGGTTTGGCAAACATGGATATGAAGATGGCGCCAAATGCAATGCCCGGAATGACGTACGGGATGAATGCCAGTTGTTCGACTATTTTAGAAAGTTTTGTTCCCCGGCCTTTGACAATGGCATACCCCAATATGACACCCAAGATCGCGGAGAAAAAAGCCGTGGCGAAAGCCAGTTTGATGGAATTCCATGCACCTTTGATGATTGCCGGGTTCCTAAAGATTCCCGGTAAACCGTCGTCGATCGTTGGGTCACTTTTTCCTATCCAATGAACCAACGAAAAATTTGCCAGGCTGTAATCTCCTGAATCTTTCATAAACGTGTTCCATAACAAAAGGGCGGCTGGCAGAACGGCAATGATTATTTCGATCCCGATGATCAAAACAGTAAAAAAGGGGCGCCATTTGCGTAAATTGATCTGTTTGATGACCAAACCCCGGCCGCCTATGGTTTCAAAACTCTTCTTCGTTCCCATGGCTTTTTGGTTGATATATACGGTGATGATGGCTATCGCTATCAACATCAGTGCCAAGACAAATCCATCGGCTGTATCGCCCAATTTCATGTCAGCACGAATCATGGTTGACAGGGTGTAATAACGAACCGGGACACCCAGGATATTAGGACCGCCAAATGTGCCCATTACTCTTGAAAAGGTCATGATGAACCCTGACAAAAGCGCAGGTAATACCAACGGAAAGGTGATTTTTCTCAAAATACGCCAGCGGTTGGCGCCCATCATCTCGCCGGCTTCTTCAAGGTTCGAATCGATCGACATCAAGGCAGCAGAAACAAATAAGAAGAAAAAGGTGTAATAATGCAGACCGCTGCTGACCATAATCGGAACCGGTCCGTAAGCAAACCAGTCAGGAGGGCTGAACCCAAACAGGAATTCCACAATCCCTGGTGCACCGCCAATGGTGCGGTTTTTAAACATGACCGTCCAGGCCATAGAGATAGTCCAAGATGGCATCATATAGGGGACAATCGCCAGAATGTTAATGATCTTGCGGCCAGGCATGTTGGTTCGCACCACGAACCATGCCATGAGACAGCCCAATGCCATGGCAATTGCTGTTGCACCGGCAGAAACCACCAGGGAATGTTGTAACGGTATGTAAAGCATGATCATGCTGATCTTTGAAGACAGAATTCTGATCCAATGGTAAAAAGTAAATCCGCCTAATTCAGCGTCAGGAAACTTAATCAGGTCCTTTTCTTGATAGGTCAGGGTGGTAGCCACCATACGATAAAGTGGAATGATGATCAGATAGATCAACAAAGCCAGCATGATTAAGGAAAGCAAAACATGCGGGCTTGAAATCCAACGCGAAAACCGTCTAAGTCGAGCAGTGAATGAAAGGTTGCCGTTCTTTTCAAGATTGACGTGGGCGGCCATGGATGGTCTCCTAATTCTTTTTTCTTGAGGTTGGG
The DNA here is from genome assembly GCA_964597505.1 of uncultured Anaerolinea sp. GTDB lineage: Bacteria > Chloroflexota > Anaerolineae > Anaerolineales > Anaerolineaceae > UBA6107. Next base: position 41,618 of record CAZQXI010000003.1, read on the forward strand.
TTATTGCTAATTCGTTGAACACTATCTCGAAGTTGATCAAGTTTGTCGAGGTTGTTCATGATTTTTTCCTGGTCTGCCGCGGTTAACGCCAGCAGGAGTGTGTTAATGATCGTCATGGGGATGGTCAGTGAGTGAAAAGCTGAAACTGGACCACGGCGCGCTGCGAGCGTGACAGTGGCCTTGTTTCCAATCAAATCTCCAAGTGTGTCTGTGATCAAAATCACGGGTGCCTTTAATTCATTTGCCCGATCCAAAACAAGTTCCAGATAAGGGTTAACGCTGTGAAAGGCAATGGCGATCACCAGATCTTCACCGGTCATTAACAATAGGGGTTCAATGAGTTCACGCCCCGAGGTTCGCAGGGGAATAATGTGCTTTAGTGAACGTGTGAGGCGAATATCCAGTTGGTCCACCAACGAGACGGATGGTCCCAAGCCGAATACAAATATCCGCTGGTGGGTGCGCAATAATTCAGTGGCCTGTTTTATGGCGTTTCGGTCAAGCGTGTGTAGAGATTCGGTAAGAAAATCTATCTCGGAAGTGACTAGTTGTTCATAAATATCCCCTGTTTCGCGCAAATCATCCAGGCTGCTGCGAATGCGTGCCGAATGATTCACCAGGTTTCTAACCTTTGCTTGTAACATGATGCGCATGGCCGGATAGCTATCAAATCCCAGCGTTTTTGCGAAGCGCAGCATGGTGGGCTCGCTGATGTTGAGTTTTGCAGCCACCTCCGCCGCGGACATAAAAGCTGCTTCATCCTGATTCTGGCTGATGAAGTCTGCTATCCTTTTTTCGCTGTTGGTGAACTGTTCGTAGTTTTCAGCAACCCGTTTATTAAAGTCGTTCATCTCGTTATTGTCTGTTGGCATTTAGTCCTCTTTTCGATTAACTTGCGAAATCAATAAATTGGCCAGACTAAATCTGTTAATAAGTTGATCAGTTGCCATTTATAAAAATTGGAAGTGTCGGTAAATCCAACAGTGAGTTGCAATAGAAGTCTGCATTGGCTCCCTCATCGTGATTTATGGCAATGGTGGTCATTCCGGCTTTGTGAGCGCCTTCAAGTTCGACTCCCAGATGTCCAACAAACGCCGTCTCTGCAGGGGTTAACCTGGCTTGCTGAATGGCATAAGTGTAAACAGCTGGGTCAGGCTTATGAGCGCCGAGATCTGTAGAACAGGCGACGATGTCAATGAATTCTGCCACCCCGGCTTTTTCAAGACGCCGCATTTTCCACTCCAGCGGGTACATCGTGTCTGTGATAATGCCCATCGGGAACCCTTTTTGTTTCAGTTGGGCTAATGCCTCTTTTGCTCCGGGGATTGGCTGAATGGCGTTTGAATAATTTACAATTTCGGTTGTGTACTCTTTACGAAGGTCAGGGTTGTTAACTTTACGCATTGATAAGTATTGATCCCAATATACTTCGTGACTGATGATTCCTTCGTTCGCCTGAGATCGGAGCGCCAATTGTTTTTCCATTAATTCGGTTGAAACTTCTGGTGAGTATCCTTTTTTTATAAGAAGATCTATTGCGAATTCTTCAGTGGTTCCACCCCTTGTGTAAAGAATTCCGGCCGCATCAAAGAAAATGGCTTTAATCATTATTGGTTTGTCCTGTGATGTAAGAATATTTGACCACCCAGTTTCTTGAGTCTTCGCGGGGCGTCGACTGAGAAAGGGTATGTTGTGGTTGATTACATTTATAATATTTATGTAATTTTACTTACATTATCTTACAACACTGTAAGTTAAAATGCAAGAAGCAATTTTTTCATGAATCATCAAAAACTCCAAGGTAATCTAGAATTTCACTTGGATTATTCAATACTATGGATTGTTGAGATAGTCGATTATGGATCAGACTTATTGCATTCGGTCTTTTCAACCTGATGACCAGCGAGATGCCAGGGATCTTATCTTGGCTGGCATGGTTGAGCATTGGGGTTTTCTGGACCCCAATCTGAATCTGGATTTGAACGACATAGCTGCCTCTTACGCAGAAGGGCTGTTTTTGGTGGTATCGCAAAAGGGTAAGATCGTCGCCACCGGGGCGTTGCTGCCAAGGGCAAAGGATACCGCAGAAATAATGCGCATGTCCGTGGCGTCATCGCTGCGTCGCAGCGGACTTGGCACTGCAGTCTTGCAGCGGTTGTACGATTATGCCAGAAATATCGGGATCCAAAAATTGATACTAGAAACAACCAGTACCTGGCATGAGGTTGTTGATTTCTATTTAAAATTTGGTTTTAAAATTACACATCAAAAAGATGACGATACATATTTTTGTTTGGAGCTCGAATAAGCAGAGGCGCAGTTAAATTTTCTTTTTCACCACACTAAAATAATCGATGGTCATCTCAGCTTTTGAAGCGTCAACCAGGCTGCCGCGCGGATCAATTTTCATAAGCTTGTGTTGTTTTACCCTGAACCCCGAATTTTGGGTTGGGTTGACCAGCAGGATTTTCTTTCCGTTTTGAGGATGATCAAGGACGGCTGTTCCGCAGCCAGAGATCATTTCGATCAGTGCGATTCTTTGTTTTGGCGTCAATACGATTTGCGGATGAATTAAACATCCAAAGCCTTTTTGAAGTTCATCAACCAGGGAACCGATCTTCCATTTGGTCACATTTTCAACTTTCATCCCCATTAAGAAGGGGATCAACCTGGTTTTAAGGTCAGGTTCGTCGGCCAGTAATTTTGCGGCGGCAGCACTCATTTCGACCTTTAACTCCTGGTTGGGTGCAAGTTTGAAAAATTCAGTTTCAGCGGTGCGCGTACCAGGATCGTAGGTGAATTTTATTTCGAATGGGCGGCCATCCAGCCAGACTGACATCTTCTCAGGACAGCTCACGCCGCGGAACAGGATGCGGTAGGTGCGCTCGGCCGGAATGTGCAGTATTTCACCATCCACCGGGGAAACGGTGACCGACAACGATGATTCAGTTTGGTGAGAGGTGAAGCAAGTGGTTGCGCCGCCTTTCTCAAGGTAATCCTGGGTGGTACCGTCATCTTCGTATAGGGTGAAGGTGCCGTCCGCGCCGGGGAAAACATGCAGGTCAATCTTTGCAGGGTTGGCAGCTCCGTTTAGGGTGGTTTCAGCCTGCATGGGGATGATGCTGCCGGCTTTAGCGTAAAGGGGTACATCCTTGAGATCGAAGAAATTAATCTCCCAACGGTTCCCTTCATGGTGAATACCGCTGAAGAATTCAAACCAATCTCCAGGTGGAAACCAAAGACCTGCTTTGGCCTTGCCGATTTCGGGGGTGATGGGGGTTGTAACAGGTGCGGCCATCAATTGCGTGCCAAACATGTACTGGTTGGCAGCGGTGTACGCGGATCCTTCTGCCGGCCAATCAAAATACAACGGTGTAATCGGCGGCAGCCCTTGCTGCTGGTTGCGGCGCGCCATGCTGTATAGGTAAGGGATGAGCGCATGGCGGAACTGCATGGCCTCGCGCGTCAATTTCAATACTTCAGCATCCCCATGCCAGGGGTGGCGGTCAATAAACATATCTTTGGCACAATGCAGCCGGAATAAGGGTGAAAGCACCCCAAACTGCACCCAGCGGACGTAAAGTTCTGGGTCTTCCATTCCGCGCATGTGTCCGCCGATGTCATGGCTCCACCAGCCGTAAGCCGCGTTGGCAGCCGAGGCGGTGAACCAGGGCTGAAACGCCAATGATTCCCATGAAATTATTGTGTCACCAGAAAACCCGATCGGATAGCGGTGGTTGCCAGGACCGCCCCAACGCGAAAAGATCACCGGGCGCTTGGCTTTTGTGCGACCAAGGTCAAAATGGTGCAGATGGTTCAACCACCAGAGCGGATCGAGGCCAGGCAGTTGTGTGAACTCACCCTGCTGCCAATCCAGCCACCAGAAATCCACACCCTGCGCTTCAAGCGGATGCAGAATGTGCTCAAAATAAGCCTGTGCGAATTTAGGGTGGGCGATATTAAAAGGCAGCGGTTTTTTGGATTGAGGGTCAACCCCCAGCGCGCTTGCCGCTGCGGCATATTGGTCTTCGTGAGCGTGAATCCCTTCGGCGGGGTGCAAGTTGAGCGCGGTGATCAATCCATGTTGGTGCAGCCAGTTCAGCAGGGCTGGGGGATCAGGGAAAAGCGTGCGGTTCCAACTGAACCCCGTCCAACCGCTGCAGGCGTTACCGGTCTGGGTGATGTGCCAGTCCATATCAATGATCAGGGTTGAAAGCGGTATCTGCTCCCGGCCGAACCGTTCAACCAACTGCTGCAGGTCTTGCTGTGTATATTCCCAATAGCGCGACCACCAGTTGCCGAGAAAGGCGCGCGGCAGCAGAGCAGGTGTGCCGGTGACTTTTTGATAGTCTTGCAGAGCACTCTTGTAGTCACTTCCTGATACCAGAAGGTAGAGATCACGGTAGCCGGAATGGGCAGGGCGCGGTTCGAGCCAGCCTTCTGAATTGAATATCAAACTTGGGGTGTCTTCGATTTGCGTCCAACCGGTGCGTGAAAGCAAGCCCGGTTTCAAGGGGATGGCGCCGTCGGCCTCATCCAGGGTGCGGGCAGTTCCGGGCAGCCATCCAGGGTTGGGGTCATCAATGTGGATGGTCTGGTGAGTTTCCTTGATCAGGATCTGAATGGATTGCAGATTGAACCCTTTGCGTGAAGGCTGGCAGGTTAATCTGTAATGGGTGGTTTCCAGCAGCAGGCTGGCCGTGGTCTGCTGTACCTCAGCTTTGGGGACGGGTTGGTTGCGATACCAAAAAACCTGGCTTGGGCGGTCTTCAAATAGTCCAGATGGGTTGTATTCGATACGAAGCAGTCTTTCGGTCAGCGGGGTAAAGCGGAAATTATCGAACCGAATGACCGCTTGCGGGTTGGCAGTGGAAGAGGAGAGTGGGGGAATAAAGAATTGAGGGAGGGGCATTAAAGTTTCTCCTGCAAAAAGGGTATTGACTTTTTTTTGAAAGGGTCTATAATGATGAACATAATTCATTCACTAAACGAAGTAATTATATCATGAACCCTATACCACGCGGCAACCGCGACCTTATTCGCTCCATCAATCGCTCCATCCTCCTCAATGTGATCAAAACTGAGGGGGAGGTTTCACGTGTAGCCCTGGCACACATGACCGGTTTGAGCGCCGCCACAGTTACCACAATCACCGGCCAACTCATCCAGGAAGACCTGGTTTTTGAGAAAGCCACCGGCGATTCCACCGGAGGCAGGCCGCCGATCATGCTGGCCCTGAACCCGCGCGGCGGGTTTGTCATCGGGATCAAATTGATGGAAGGCAGGGCGGTTGGCGCGATTACTGACCTGAATGCATCCATCCTGGCTAAAGACGCCATTGAATTACCAGATACACAGGTAAATACCAGTGTTGAGACTCTGGTTACGCTGGTCAACCGTCTGGTGCAGCAAGGCGGTATTAAAAAGAAACAATTAATGGGTGTGGGAATTGGCCTGGCCGGTGTGGTTGATTTCGCACAGGGCATTGTCAAACAGAACCCCATTTTCGGTTGGAAAAACGTAAACTTGCGCGAGTTGCTTGAAACACGCATGCGTGTGCCTGTCTACATTGATAATGATGTCAACACCCTGACCCTGGGCGAAAAGTGGCTTGAACCTGGAAAACCCGAAGATGATTTTATTGTCATCACCCTCGGGCGCGGCATCGGCATGGGCATTGTGATCAACGGACAGATCTACCGCGGCAAAGGCGGCGGCGCCGGTGAGCTTGGACATATCATGGTGGACCCCAACGGTCCGCGCTGTGATTGTGGACGGCAGGGTTGTCTCGAAACCTTGTTGAGTGATCGGGCGTTGGTTGCTGAAGCGCGGCAACAAGTCTCCCCGGATGTGCGCGATCTTGACGACTTAATTGCGCGCATGAAGGCGGGTGATCAGAACGCTGCCTTGATCTTCACCAGGGCAGGAGCTCTTCTTGGCCACCAGGTTGCCAATCTTGTAAATCTTTTCGATCCAAAATTGATCATTATCAGCGGAGAAGGCATCCGCATGGGCGATGTGTTTTTTTCTGCGGTGCGCAGTACATTTAATGAAGGAGTCATGCCTGGTCTCGCTGAAGACACCGAGATCCGTGTGGATTCCTGGGGCGACGATATTTGGGCACTGGGCGCAGCCAGCCTGGTGATTGCCGAGATCTTTATTTCTCCGATCCAAAAGGAGGGAAGAACCCTAGCAACCAGATAAATTTTTTTAATAAAAGTTAATTCGTTCAGTATATAAAGTAATGTATTTTCCTGCATTTGCAGGTAAACGAAAACAATCTTAAAGGAGTAGAAATGAAACAGCGTGTACCGTTTTTTGTCGTCTCAGTTGTAATTGTTTTGGCAATGCTGCTCGGAGCTTGCGCTCCCGCTGCCGCCACCGAAGCACCGGTTGCTTCTGACGCCACAGAAGCTGCTGCAACCGAAGCTGCCGCCACTGAAGTTGCTGCTGCTGAGCCTGTGACCATCAAGGTTGTCAGTTTCTTGACCTATGATGAAACCAAAGAAGGTGCTGAATCCCAGGTTGTGGCTGCTTTCCAGGCCGCACATCCTGAAATCATCGTGGATTTCCAGCTCCTGCCTTATGCCGATTACTTTACCTCCCTCAAGACTTGGATTGCAGGTGGAACCGCACCTGACGTTGCTTCATTAGACCTGGCTATGCTCCAGGAAATGGCTGCTGCCGGTTCCGTCGTCGATATGAACCCAATGATCGAAGCCGATGGGTATGATCTTTCACAATATTATCAGAGCACCCTTGATATGTTCCAGAACAACGGCGGACAGTACGGTCTTCCCGCTTCCTATTCTAATGTTGTGATCTTCTACAATAAGGCTCTCTTCGATGCCGCTGGTCTGCCTTATCCCGATGACACCATGGATTGGGAAACCTTCATGGAATATAATAAGGCGCTCACTCAAGACACTAATAGTGACGGCACAATTGACATCTTTGGTACATCCCGCCTCTGGTGGCCTTATTACATGCTCATGACCGGTGCCACCCCCTTCAATGCTGATGCCACACAATGCACCCTGACCGACCAGACCGCCATTGATGGCTTCCAGGCCATGGTTGATTTGACCTTAACCGACAAAGTTGCTCCTTCAGCCAATGATATCGCTGCTCAGAGTGACTGGAACATGTTTAAGTCTGGACGTATCGCCATGTACCCCATTGGACCTTGGGCTATCTCTGAGTTTAATGACACCATCACCGATTTTGATTGGGATGCCACCACTCTGCCTGTTGGACCTACCGGCAAGAAAGTCACTTTCCTCTTCGGAAATGCCTATTCCATCCTCTCCAGCTCCGAACAGCAGGAAGCCGCATTCACATTCATGAAATTCGTCACCGGTCCCGAAGGCGATCAAATCCGCCAGGATAACGGTTATGAAATCGCCCCCATCAAATCAGTTGCCGAAACTTCCTTCTTGAAATCCATGGAAGGCAAGAAACCCGCCAACGCCGCAGTCTTCCTTGATTCAGCAGCTTTCGCTCAAAGTGTTCCGACCCACGCTCGCTGGTCAGAAATTGCCGATGCCATTTCTTCCCAACTGGATTCCGCTTTACTTGGCGATATTACAGTTGCTGAAGCAATGCAGAATGCATGCGATACAATTAATCCTATCTTGGCTGAATCGAATTAACGTTTCTCCCTTCTCTTCTTTTGATAAAGGGCGGCTAAACCGCCCTTTATCAAACCCCAACAAATTTGATACAGAAATGGAGTAAGCTATGGAAATTACCCGCGCTTTGGAACCCCCGCCATCTTTTTTTCAGAAAATGCGCAAGAATTTGGGTAAGTATTTCTGGGGTTATTTCTTTGTCTTACCCAGTCTATTAATTATCATCTTGTTCAAATTGGTGCCTTTGATCATCGGATTTGGCATTTCTTTTACCAATTGGTCATTATTGTCTGCTCCGGAGTTTGTTCAATTTGCCAATTATGCCAAATTGTTTACTGATCCAACGGCTGGTAAAGTTTTTGGAAACACCTTTTATTATTCAGCGTTAAGCGTTCCTTTGAATATCATATTCTCACTAGGTTTGGCACTGGCTTTGAACCAAAAAATCAAAGGATTGGCTTTCTATCGAACTGCATATTACATCCCGGTGGTTGCGGCTTCTGTGGCGGTCAGCGCCATTTGGGTTTGGCTGCTCTCTGATTTTGGCATCTTTAATACGTTCCTGACCAGTATCGGTTTGAAATCGATTAATTTTCTCCAAAATACAAAAACTGCCTTAACAACGATTACATTGGTGGATGTTTGGAAAAACCTTGGTTTTAATGTGATCATTTTTCTTGCAGCATTGCAAGATGTTCCTGAGGAAATAAGAGATGCAGCAAAAGTAGATGGGGCGAGCAATGTTGGCATTTTTAAGAATATCACTCTCCCTTTAATCAGCCCTGCCATATTCTTTGTTGCAGTAATGGGTGTGATTGGATCCCTTCAGGCTTTCGACTTGGTTTTCAACATGTCATTGAGACATGAAGGCGGTCCAGCCCGTGCCACCAGTACGGTTGGTTTTTATGTTTGGCAAAATGCTTTTAAGTATTCAAAAATGGGATACGCCGCGGCGATATCGTTTGCATTGATGGCGATTTTGTTGGTACTAACTATTATCCAATGGCAAATGCGCCGTAAATGGGTTTACGGGGAGGAATGAGATGAGTAGCATAGCGAATACTTCTCCAAAGCACACTCGAGGTAATAAAACCTTAGTCAAAATAATGATCTATGTGTTTTTGACTTTAGGGGCTCTGGTTATGATCATCCCCTTCATTTGGATGCTGGCTACTTCATTTAAAAATCAACAACAATTGTTTGCCTGGCCTCCCATTTGGTTTCCCAAACCTTTTGTTTGGACAAATTATTCTGAGGTGATGGATAGGATCAATTTCGGCCAGTATGGACTAAACACCTTCAAAATTACCTTCTTTGTTACGATCGGTCGTCTTATCCTTTGTTCAATGGCAGGATACGGCTTCGCTAGAATGAAGTTCCCGGGAAAGAATTTCCTCTTTATCTTAATCCTGGCCACCATGATGATCTCCAGCCAGATTACGATCATTCCCAATTTTATTATTATGCGTTACCTGGGTCTTGTAGATACCCACCTGGGTGTCATTTTGCCGCAGCTCACCGATGGATTCAGTATATTCTTAATGCGGCAATTCTTCTTGACCTTTCCGTACGAACTTGAAGACGCGGCCAAATTGGATGGCTGCAACCCCTTATTGTTTTATTTGAGAATTTTGATTCCCAATTCAAAACCTGTTTTGGCGACCTTGGCAGTGATGACCTTTCAAGGAGTATGGAATGATTTCCTCTGGCCTCTTGTTATGCTTTCCAGTCCAGAGAAGCGCACTTTGGCAGTGGGATTATCTTATTTAGTTGGTCAATATTCCACACGTTGGGAATTACAAATGGCTGGTTCTGTTCTCACTGTTCTACCCATTCTTATCTTGTTCTTCTTATTGCAGAAGTACTTCGTACAAAGCATCAAGATGACGGGGTTAAAAGGTTAAAGGTACTGATTAATGAACCAAGGTTTATACAAAAAATCAATACAGACGATTCTTGCCAGTCAAAGCGAATGGGGATCGTATGTGGCTTCACCAAATTTCGAGACTTACCAATATTGCTGGCTGAGAGATGGCAGCTTTATTGCCCATGCCATGGATACAGCTGGCGAATTTGAAAGCGCCTCCGCTTTTTTCAAATGGGTGGGGCGGACGATTCAACGTTTCAGTTACAAGGTGGATGAAGCCCGTCTGCGTTTGTCGGCAGGTCTGCCAATGGGTAAGGATGATCTGCTGCATACCCGTTTCACCCTGGATGGCGAGGAAGTTTACATTGACAACACCTGGGGCAATTTTCAAATTGACGGTTACGGAACCTGGTTGTGGGCTTTGAACGAGCATGTAAAACTCTCAGGTGATCCAGCTATTCTTGAAGAACTTAAGGAACCGATCGAAGTCACTCTTCGTTACCTTGAACTCGTCTGGATGCTACCAAATTATGACTGCTGGGAGGAACACCCTGAATACCTTCATACCTATTCGCTGTCAACTGTATATGCAGGGTTTCAGGCTGCAGGCGAAATGATCGCTTCAGGGAATCTTAATATAAAAACCATTCCTGTGAAAGCGCTGGCGAAGGAAGTAGGTGAGTTCATTCTTAAATTTGCAGTCAAGAACGGCCGTTTGGTTAAAAATTTCTGCACTCCAGGTTCGGAATCCGCAACCCAACTTACCGGGAATGATGGAGTGGATGCCAGTCTGCTCGCGGCAGCCATACCTTTTAAATTGTTGTTGTCTGATGATCCCATCTTCTTATCTACACTCAAAGTAATAGAAGAAGATTTACACCGTCCTAATGGTGGTGTTTACCGTTATAAGGCAGATGTTTATTATGGCGGCGGCGAGTGGATTTTACTGACGGCCTGGTTAGGATGGTATTACGCTTCGGTTAACCAACGTGATAAAGCTCAAGTCTTGTGCCAATGGATCGAATCGCAGGCGGATGAGAATGGCTGGCTGGCAGAACAGGTCAGCGACCACACGCTTTATCCGGAACATATTGATCCCTGGGTTAAAAAATGGGGACCGGTCGCCAAACCACTGACTTGGTCGCATGCAATGTACGTTATCTTAATGAATGCACTTAACTAAGGATTGACTTCATGAATACTTCACCCACTACAAAAACTATCGTAATGCGGCATGACCCTATTGGTGAAATGCATCCTTATATTCCACTGCCAAATGAAAGGGCGCCGCGCTTTCCTTCAACTGGAAAACCGGTTACTTTAAATGTTGAGACTGATTCCACCCAGGCCATTGATTCGTTGTGGTGCGAGTGGAATGAAAAGGGAAGCTCTGAGAATCATCGCGTGGATGCGGTGAAAACTTCAGAGGATGAAGGCAATAACTATTGGCAGACGGAGCTGCCGGCTTTCAAGGGCGGTGAAGAGATCAATTATCATTTTTGCGCTAAAAGTAGCACTCAAACCTTCACGGGTGAAGATTACTCTTTTCATGTCAACTCTTGGGTAAACATCACCTCATTGGTTGATGTAACCCAAGGTAAAGATGAACTTGATCTGAAACTTGCCACAGAACGACAGGGTTTGGCGTTAAAGCTCAACCTGGTTCATGATGTGATGGACTCACTTGTTTTTAAGTTGTCTACCGAACGTGAACAGGGTCAATTATCTTCCAAATTAGAGTCCAAATATTCCGTTGATTGGAACGATCTCAAAATTACGCTGCATAAAAATCCGTTCAAGCTTGAAATCAAACGTGCTTCTGATGGACTGGTGATCAGGAGTAAAGGGCCGCTGCAGGTGCTGGTTGACCACAGCGGACATGTTCTCGAGTATCACCTGGAGTTCGAAAGCCCATACGATGAAGCTTTCTATGGGTTTGGTGAACGCTTCAATGCCCTTGATCAACGCGGCAGCCATTTGGATAATTATGTCTATGGTCAATACACCGGCCAGGGAAAACGCACCTATATTCCAATTCCATTTTTTGTTTCTTCTCGAGGCTACGGCATGTGGTTGAAGACCTCCCGCCAGGCCCAGTTTGATTTGGCCGCTGCAAGCCCTGACTCGTGGTATCTCGAAGGCCGAGCAGAAGACGATGAACATCTGAATATCACCTGGTTCCTGCATACCCAGCCGTATGAAAATGTCAAATCCTTTACCATGGCAACAGGTAAACCAAAAGCTCCACCGTCTTGGGTTTTTGGGTTATGGATGAGCAGTAATGATTGGAACAGCCAGAAGGAAGTGCTCAATCAATTGCACGAGACCCAACGGCAGCAAATCCCTGCCAGTGTTTTGGTGATTGAAGCCTGGAGTGATGAATCCAATTTCTATATCTGGAATGATGCCCAATACAAAATCAAACCTTCATCTGAACCCTGTAAACTTTCAGATTTTACTTTTGCGGCCGACAGTCGTTGGCCGGATTTGAAATCCATGATCGATGAACTCCACAAGAATGATGTACGATTGGTCCTGTGGCAAAACCCCACCATAAAATCTCAAGGCAGCCACGAACATTTTGATGACAGGCTAAACTTGGCCGACCAAGCCTATGCCATTGAAAAGGGATATGTGGTTAAAAGATCAGATGGCACCCCACATCGTGTTGAGAAACATATGCCCTGGTTCCAAAACAGCCTGGTATTGGATTTTACCAATCCTGAAGCAGCGGATTGGTGGTTTTCAAAACGTGACTACATAGTGAAAGAGCTTGGCGTGGATGGCTGGAAAACCGACGGCGGCGAGCATATCTGGGATCCCGACACACGTTTCTTCAATGGCAAACGCGGCATGGACGCAATCAACGAATACCCGGTGGATTATGAAGGCGCTTATGACCGCTGGATGCAAAAGTTGCGCGGCGACGATTTTGTGCTTTTCAGCCGGGCAGGTTATACCGGGTCACAGAATTATCCCAGCCATTGGGCTGGTGACGAAAACTCCACCTGGAAAGCCTTTAGAGCTACCCTGCAAGCATTGCTGAATGTGGGTATCAGCGGCATTCCTTTCGTGGGATGGGATATTGCCGGCTTTGCCGGACCGATTCCGACCAGCGAACTTTACTTGCGTGCGGCAGCTTTTTCTGTCTTTTGTCCAATCATGCAATACCACTCTGATGTCAACCGCACAGAGCGTACCAGCCGCGACCGCACTCCTTGGAACATGCAGAAACAGACAGGCGATTCACGGGTGGTGCCGACCTTCCGCAAGTTTGCCAACCTGCGTATGAATTTGCTGCCTTACGTGCTTGACCAGGCGAGATTGTGCAGCGAGACCGGACTGCCCTTGATGAAGGTCATGGGTTTGGTCTACCCCAAAGACGCAAAATGCAGGCAGTATGCCAGCCAATACTTCTTTGGTGAAGATCTGCTGGTGGCTCCGGTAACCCAGGAAGGGGTAGAGGATTTACCGGTTTATCTGCCAGAAGGCAGCTGGCGCGATTTTTGGACGGGTGAGATTCTGAATGGTCCGGTTGAATTCACGGTCAATGTTCCCGTGGACCGGATTCCTGTTTATCAGAGACAGGGCAGCATTTTGCCTCTCAATCTGAATCACACCGGTGAACTGTGCACTCCTGTTGGTAATGTATGCAATCAGGTTGAAGTCTTGACCTTAATTGCCTGGCCAAGTGTGAATTCGACCTCCAAAAAAATTGTTTTGGCTGATAAGAAATCAGTATCATTGGAAGTGACAACAAATTCCGCTCAATCAGAAACGATTTGCATTATTGAAGCTTCCGAAATTGATCTGCAACTGATGATCGTTGCTGATGAACCTAAAGTAGTTCTCGTTGATGGTGCCGTGCTGCCAAAAAGAGTTGATCTGACAGGAACACCCGCCAGCGCGGGTTGGACCTGGGATGAGAAATTGAAAGTTGTAAAGATCGCACTGGCTGCCAGATCGACACAAACAATCATTAAGATTCAATAAATACTAAAATGACATCCCCCATCCTGTATGTGGATGGGGGATGAATTAACGCGCATATTCTACGCCCAAGGAAAACATTATGAAAACTCACCCATTGTTCCATTCCTTAGTCAATTTCAAGGGTAACGCACGAGGATGCGTGTATCCGGAACCGTTAAACGCCATACCGGTTAACCTGTATGCGCCTTACGTCTCTGTTTTCATGCTTGCTCTGGGTGTCACCGATGCTCAAATCGGTTTGACCGTCAGCGTCAGCTGGGCTGTCCAGCTCGTTTTGGCCATTTTTAGCGGAACGATCACCGATAAACTTGGCCGACGCAAGGCAACCTTGATCTTTGACCTGGTGTCTTACGTCATCCCGGCACTCATTTCGGCCGTGGCGCAGAACTTCTGGTATTTCCTTGGTGCAGCAATTTTTAGCAGCTTCATCCGCATCCCGCAAAACTCGTGGATGTGTCTGGCAGTGGAAGATACCGATCCTGACCAATTGATCGATGTTTTTTCGTGGGTGTATATTGCCGGACTACTTTCTGCCTTTTTTGCTCCCATCGCCGGTGTACTTATCAAATCGCTAACGCTTATCCCCACCATGCGCATTTTGTATTTGTTTGCGGCTGTTTGTTTTACGGCTAAAGCTTTTATTACATACCGGCTGACCAGCGAAACCAAACAAGGGCTGATCCGTATGGAAGAAATGAAAGGCAAAAGTATTTTCACTGGCATGGGGGGATACGGAAAGATCATTAAGCAGGTTTTGCACACTCCTAAAACGTTGTACACCGCGGGGATCATGTTGATAATGAGCATCTGTTTGATGATCAACGGCACTTTTTGGTCAGTTATCGTTACCGAAAAGATCAAGATTGCAGTCTATAACATTTCGATCTTTGCCTTTATCCACTCCGTGATCATGCTCTTCTTCTATTTTGTGGTATCTCCGCGCTTAAAGAAGTTCCATTACAAAATACCCATGGTGCTGGGTTTTTGGGGATTTGCACTGAGCCATTTGTTGCTCATTTTGACACCGGTCAACGGTTACTTGTTGCTCATTATCAGTATTATTATTGACGGCTGCTGTTTGGCGGTTTTGAATCCGTTGGTTGACCAACTGATTGTTTTGACCATTGATGCAGAAGAGCGGGCGCGCATCCAATCTATCTTGTATGTTGCCGTGATCATCATCACGACTCCCTTTGGTTGGATTGCAGGCAATCTTTCGGCCTTGAATAAAACTCTGCCGTTTATCTTGAACCTGGTGTTGTTCATCGCAGGTGGTATCCTGGCCTGGATGGCAGGAAAGGCTGCAGATGTTGACCGAAAATCGCTCCAGGTTTCTGCATCGGATTTGTAAAGTAAGCGTGTTGCCATCGTAATAATTTATACGTTGGGTGCAAAAGTAAAAACGAGTAAAGAGTGCCCTTTACTCGTTTTTTTGGTTGCCTTGTTTGGATGATGCGCCTGTTAATTTATGGGCTTCTTAATTTATGGGCTTCTTAATGGTTTTTGTTATCAGTAATTTTGCGAGATTTACGATCAAATTGATGCCTTGAGAAGAAGACAGGCATAATGGGACAATGATCAACATGGTATATTGCGGCCATTTTGTGTTCCAGATCAATAAGAACAATAGACCGCTTATCAACCACGAGAAATAGAGCGGTTGATCTTTAAACAGTTTGGGGAGTCCGAGGATTGCAAGAACGAATATTAGCGTGTCAAACAGGAACAAGAACTCGTTCCCTCTGGATGGCATGGGTTGGACTTCGCGGTCAACAAAAGCCACCACAGGGCGTGAAAGCCATACCAAGGGTTGATAAAATGGATAGCCTGCCTCTCTGACCGTTTCACCATTTTTATAATCAAGACTATAGGCTAATGAGTGAGTGAGTTTTTCAACCGGATTTGAATAGAGGTATGGATCCGCAAGAACAAAGGCAGCCAGGGCAATTACGGAAAAACCAGCCAGGATTCCGTATCTTTTAACTTCTTTCGGTTGGCAGCCAATAATCCAGGCTGCAAAAAAGATCATGATAGCGATACCGACTATCCCATATTGATATTTACAAGCAGCAGCGGCCCCAAGGCAGACAGCAGAAAGGAGAATAAGCAAGAATTCCTTCCAACGCGGCTTAATATTGAGGTTTTCTTTTATTCTCATCCATTTTGTGCCTTCATTAATAAGCACAACAGAAGCTAACGATAAAAAGATCGGAAGCGCCTCAAGGTAAATGACGCTTGTATACTTGATGGCAATTGTATCCACGGCCAATGCCAGTGCTGCCACTGGAGAGACAACCACTAGCAGGGCAACCGCGAGTGTTCCAAAAATTACCGCTACCAGGCGAAGTACAAACAACCTTAATGGGTCTTCGGTTTGGTCTATGGGTTCTTGAAACATGAATTTTTGCCACACATCCCCTGAAAGAAACCCATCATCAGGCAATATGGATAGCACTGCACCATAAGTGAGTTTAGCTAACGTTGGATGCTCATAGTTAAATTCCTCAGAAGGAATTCTTTCAGGATGGTTATGTTGGATGGCTTTGGCATACAAACGTGCAGCTGAATAATAAACAGGCTCATCGTAATCCGTGGGTAGTGTGATGGCAGCATAAAGACGCAAAGTAAAGGCAAGAAAAATGATGGCAACTGCAAAAAAGATTTTCTTTTTCATGAGACCCCTGCAATGTTGGTTGGAATGGTGTGATGCCCTGGAGAAAGACGACTTAATTTAGTGAATGAATTAAGTGTAATTATACTCCAAAATGAACATGTGTCAATGTTTATTACGTTTTGCAATCGTTATGGTCGAGGTCCTAACGAAACGCTACGCTGCATGCAAAAAACTCCTCCTTGAGTAAAGGAGGAGTCTTGATAACATACGGGGTGGGAGAATATCAGGGACTTCTTAACAGTGTGAAAGCAAAGCCCTGCCTTTTTGTTCAAAAACCACTTCAAAAGGTGGACATTCCGCCGGGATAAAAATTGTCTCAAGCGGATTGAGCGTGAAGGACCAACTGCTTCCTTTAATAATGATATTGCTATCAATTGACGTTATGACCGCAAATGATTCACCCATGGTATTGATCTTCACATTGCTTTGTTCGCCTTGAAGCAAGGTCAACGAGAAGTAACTGCATGAGGCTAAAGTGGATATGGGAGCCGCAGCGATTTTATCGTCAAAATGCTTAACCTCTCCCTTTTCAAATGGGTTCAAAACTTCAATGGATTCATTGATGTGTAATTTTCTTCCGTTCTCCATTGGACGGTCCCAGTCATAGACGCGGTAGGTGATGTCTGAGTTTTGCTGAACCTCGTAGACCAATAATCCAGGTCCGAGGGCATGGATGGTGCCTGGAGCAATAAAAATGGTGTCTCCAGGTTTTACAGACCTGTGTTCCACGAGGTCAAGCATTTCTTTTTTACCTGCTGCCTTTTGAATGGTCTCATGGGTGACGCCGGGTTTAAAACCGCTGATCAATAGTGCATCCTTGTCTGCATCGATCACAAACCACGCTTCGGTTTTTCCAAACTGATTAGGGCCGGCAAGTTTCTTGACCTGTTCATTGTTTGGGTGTACCTGCAAAGACAGCCAGTCTGCACAATCCAAGAGCTTAACCAGCAAAGGGAAGCGCCTGCCGGTACGCTGCACGACATTGGAGCCCAACAAGGCAGTTCCTTCTAGTTCAACTACTTTGGCAAGGGTTTTTCCACTATAGAGTCCTTCTGCAACCACATCTTCTTCGCAGACAATCCAGGCTTCGGCGGTTCTTTCAGCTTGTGGCCGTAATTTCTTGCCCCCCCAGACATAATCCTTATAGATGGGGGTTAATTTAAATGGGATGAGCATGCAATTCACCTTTATGAATTTAGAAATACGAACAGGCATTCCATAAGATTGTTTTCTCAACCTTCAATAATGCTGTTGGTAATTATAACCGCTTACATTTTGAGGAACTAGTAAAACTCAAGACCACAAGGGTTCTGTCTCAACACCCTTGTGGTCTTTCGTTGTACCAACTTACAAAAGGAAGAAAGGAGAAAGTCTCGCTATGAAAAAGCTTTTACTTAAGGTTTTTCCTGGTCATAATCCACAAATATGATTGCATCTGAGGGGCAGTTCCTTTTGCAGGTGCCACATTCGACACATATTTCAACGTCAATTACAGCTTGTGTTTCGCCTTCCGTAATGGCGTCGGATTCACATCCGCTGATACAGGCACCGCAAAGCATACATTCACTGGTTACAACGTAGGGCATGGGGTTAGCAATCCTTTCGCGGGCTTTATCCCAGGTAAATTTTACCTGGATCAATTTCGTTTCTGATGATCTTCAATTGATCAATGGATGGAGGTTCAGTAAAGGGAATCTTTTCAGGAATGACTGGCTCAAATCCCATTGTGTTGATCACATCGTCAAGCGTGTTACCAGGATGGATCGAAACAAGCATCATCTTTTTTGAGTCAGGGTCGAACCCGAGGATGGCTTTATCAGTGATCACCCGGCTTGGACCGCCGCATAAACCGGCTTGCTTTCGGCTGTCATTACCGTGCAAGTAACCTGGACTGGTGATGAATGAGATGGTTTTGCGCAGTTTACGGGCTTCATGGCGCATGATAATGATGGTGCTTTTGGCATTTGAGGCAATGTCGTTGGCGCCGCCGCTGCCGATCATGTGTTTGAATTGACCCTTGGGGTCGCCGAGTAAAGTTGTATTAAGGTTGCCGAATTCATCCGCCTCGAGACCTCCCAGAAAACCAACATCCACCCTGCCGCGATGAAGTACAGAACCGAGAATATCGACGAAACTGCTGAGAACTTTGGCTCGGTACCAAACCCGGGGATCCGCCAGCCCTACGCCGCAATCAACCGGTTCGGGGTCGATCACCCCCAGCTCAAAGAGTATCGTCATATTTGGTGCATGAGTTTTTTTGGCGAGAAATGAAGCAACCACGGGCAGCCCCAAACCAACCGCCACGACCTGTGAATCGCGCAGTTCCCTGGCCCCCGCAACCGCCATTAATTCGTTAGGTGAATAGTCAATGACCATAATGGCTCCCTTACTCTTAATAGCCCTTGAGAGAATCGGCGCGCAAAGCGGATAGCTTTTGAGACCCAACTTTGTCAAGGAACTGCCAGTGATCCTTGCATGCAAAGACATATTCTTTCAGATACTGGTCGAATTTTTCTTTTGAGCATGAAGATTCAACGTAAAGCTTCATGTGGTCGGAATCGTAATCATATTCGCGGTAGACAGAGGTTGGATAAGCGCCGAATGGCTGTTCCACGACATGTGACACGAAAAGTCCGGGGATGCAGGTGTTTTCAGGGTGTTGGCGGATGATCTCGGTTGAAACGACATGCTCCGCGACGAGGATGGTGCGTTCGCTTGCTTTAACCTGTTCGCAATTATCCCACCGGGGACCGAGTATCCAGGCGTTGCCCTCTTCGTCTGCGATCTGCACATGCATGACTGCAACATCGGGGGTAAGAGGTTTAAGCACGAGCCAGTCTTTGCCGGTGAAGGGGTCATCTACAGATGAAACGTCTTCACTTTCTTTCTGTTTTAATTGATTCAACAGATCTGATCCCATTAAGGAACGGATTGGGATGAAGGGAAGACCAAGCGCCGCAGCCAGGTAGCGGAAAGCTACTGATAGGCTGCTGTATTCATCCGCGTTTAGGGTGCCGTTTTCGATACCGCGATTGATATTGGCAAGCCGCCCAAAACGGTCAAGTGACCCTCCGCCGTAAATTATCTTTTTGACCAGACTAGCTCCGACCAGCAAGTCGGCATCCATCGCGCCCACACATTGTGAGAGGGTCAGGTCTTTAATTTGTTGGCGGATAACTTCATGAGCAAAAGCCATGGCGCAGCGGGTGATGGCAAAACCTGGCAGTGAAATATGCATACCAGGTTTTATGGTCGCGACGGCTTCAGACATTGAGCATAGTTTTGACATGATTTATTCCTAACCCATGGAAGGTCTTTTTTCAAACAAAACAAGCAGCAGTTGACAGGCTCCGTTGATGATCTTGATTTCAGCAAGCTCAACCGGACGGTCAAGTTTTTTCTCAATGGCGAGTACGATCAAGTTGGCAGGAAAACAAGCCAATGGTTCAACCCCTTTGGCAGCCAGCTGCTGCTCCACGGTTTGGTGAATACATCCGTTTATGGTTAATCGAAAGAGGCGATCTTCGTTTGAATAATTGAGTTTGGCTATGATCTTCTTCTCAACTAATACCTGTTCGATAATTTGGATGATATCGGTTATCTCGTTGGATTTGATTTTTGGCAGACAATTGGTGTCGAAAAACTCTTTGCCAACCTTGGTCAAGCGGAATTTGGCGCCTTTGCCGCGTTCGTCCCAAAAGGCTTTTTCCAATTCGTAAATAAGATGATTGGCATATTCAAGTGGGATCAATTCTGTGCTCATGCTGCCTCCTTGTAATAGCTGTCTCCCCATTTTTCACTGAACACAATTTCACTTAATGGAAGCCTGGGGCGGGGGCGGTGAACCCGGGTTGGATGCCCGATGGAGATTATACTGATGGCCTTCATGTTCTCCGGGATCGATAGCAGTTCCTTGATTCTTTCTTCATCCCTGATGTCGATGCAAGGAGCAATCACCCAACATGCACCCAGGTTCAATGCGGTTACCATCAACAAAATGTTTTCAATGGCTGCGGATGTATCGAAAGGCAGATCCCATACATCTTTTTTTCCGATCACCACCAGGTTGACGGGAGCATCAGCCATAAACGCGGATACCTGGCCCGAGGTCAATTTTTCAAAAGCGGCTTTCTTTTTGGCCTCGTCTTCAAGGTTGGCAAAACGTTCCTGCATTTTTTGGGTCACAAATTCAGCGGTAAATCGGCGTCCGCTGCCGCCGCCGGCGATGGCGCCAAGTTTTTTGCGGGTGGTCTCATCCTTGACGACTACAAAGCGCCACGGCTGAGCATTCTCACCTGATGGTGCTTGTCGGGCTGCTTCAAGGATCAGATCCAGGTCATTATCCGAAACAGCATCCGTGGTAAATTCGCGTATGCTGCGCCGGTCTTGAATAACCTTAAGGGTTGCATCTACCAAGGAATATGAATCTGGCATGCTTACCTCTCCAAAAAAATGAAATTGAAATGTGAAGTTATTGCGCCGAACAACTTATCGTTAGATAAAACACTATATCATAGAGTGATACAAATAGATTAGCATTTTAAATTCCCTTTGTCAATACTCACTTTTTTATTTCATCAGGTGGAACAAATTTCTATTTAGATGTATACTTGGTGCTTATTGGAGAATTATTTAACTAGAGGAACAATAAATTGAGTGAAGCCACCCGTTCTGTTGATCGTGCTCTCGATATTCTTTTATGTTTTTCGGCCAATACCCCCGAATTGAGCATGACCCAAATTTCTGAAAAAACAGCGATGAACAAAAGCACAGTTCATCGGTTATTAGCCACGCTTGAAGCCAAGCAATTTGTCGAACGAGATCAGGTTACCGGTCTCTATCGACCCGGTAAGCGATTATTGCAAATGGCTTTCTTAACGCTTGAACGGAATAATTTGCGCAGCGTCGCCGCGCCATTTTTGAAAGCATTAAATGAAATGCATCGTGAAACAGTCACGCTTTCAATTATTGATGAAACGGATGTTGTTTATATCGATGTGCTTGAGAGCCCGCAGGGAGTGAAAATTGCAGCGCGTCCTGGTCAAAGACTGCCGGCCTTTTGCACGGCTTCTGGAAAAGTGATCATGGCTTATGAGACTGATGAGGCGCTTGAAAAAATCTACAACCATGGATTTAAAGAATACACAAAATCCACAGTGCGCGACACCCAGGTGATGAAACACATCCTTGAATTGGTAAGGGAACGCGGGTTTGCCTATTCTGAAGAGGAATTTGAAGAAGGCATAAATGCCGTGGCATCTCCTATTCTGGATTCAAGAATGCAGCCTTTGGGCGCAATTGCAGTAGCCGGGCCTGCTTATCGCCTGCCGGTAAAAACTTTACTTGAAATTGGTCCCTCGGTGGTTGAAATGGCCAAAAAGATTACTGCTGAATATAAAATAACCAACTTGCACAGATAAATCCATTTCAGTTATCAGGCGATAAGTTTTTCCAACACAGCATTAGACTGGCCTCGTACTGATGCGTGCAAACTGGATTTATGAGAATCCATGGTGACAATTACGGGCAAGTCTTTGACTCTGATCACCCAAATTGCCTCCGGCACGCCAAATTCCAATTTGTGAACTCCAATCACTTCGGTGACGCATTCAGCGATCAAAGCTGCCGCGCCACCGATCGCATGAAAATATACCGCCGGCGCTTCATTACATGCTTTGAGTGTTTTTGGCCCCATGCCGCCTTTTCCGATCACACCCCGCAGATTGAGAAATTTGATCACATCTCCTTGATAAGGTTCTTCTCGTACGCTTGTGGTCGGACCAGCAGCGACAAAACGATATTGCTTGGTATCCAGACCTGCGACCACCGGACCGCAGTGATAAATCAATCCGCCATCCAGAACAGGTTTTAAATGGTTCAAAATCTCCAGGTCTTCGGGGGTGGCTGGTTTTGTTTTGGTGATAAAAGTATCATGAATCCATTTATGAACCGCATCTCTACCGGTTATCATCACGCCGCTCAGCAGCACCGAGTCGCCAACTTTCAGGTCTTTTATTTCATCAGAACTGATGGGAATATTTAAACGTTTTGTCATGGGTTCTCCGATCTATTCGTAAACGATCTCGCTGCCTTTGATCACCAGTTTGTGATGCCGATATGCCCAGCACATGTATGAGATGGTAACAAAGAATGAAGCAGGCAGTCGGTAAGTGGAAGTGATCTTGGTGCCAAGCACTGTGGCTTTGCCGCCAAACCCCATGGGGCCGATACCCAATTCGTTGGCTTCGGCAGTGATCCGATCTTCAAGTGCGTTCAGATCGGCATCCTGGTTTTTATCATCCGGTTCACGCAATAACACTTCCTTGGAGGCAGTGTAAGAGGTGCCCCGGTCGCCGCCGATGGCGATACCCAGAAAACCCGGAGCGCAGCCTTCTCCTTGGGCGCGGAAGACCGCATCCAGGGCGGCTCTCCTTACACCCTCAAGATCGCGGCCGGCTTTCAGATCGTCGTTGGGGAGTGAATACTGCGCTCCCACATTTTCGCATCCGCCGCCTTTTAAGATCAGATCCACGGTGAATTCATCGTTTTCTGAAGGCTGAAAATGAATGGAAGGAAAATAAGCATCGCCGAGATTATTGCCGGTATTTTTGCCCGTGATCGAATCCACGGCATTTGGACGCAAGTAGGACTTTTTGGTTGCCATCTCAATCGCAGCACGGATCTGCCGTGTCAGTTCATCTTTATCCACCGAAGATGGGGCCTGGACGAAGAAAATTGGTGTGCCGGTATCCTGGCAAATGGGGGTTGAATTCTTGCGGGTCATGGCGACGTTCTTCAAAATGGTTTCAAGTGCAGCGTGTGCTGCTGAACCGGGTTCCTCGTTTGCCAGGGCGGTTTTGAGCCGTGCCTCAACCTGGTTGGGAAGATCAGTTGAGGTTAGTCGAACCAATTCAAGCAATTCCTGTGTGTAGTCACGCATATTCCCTCTACTCTATCTTGAGTCTGTCTTTTAATTGACGCTCGTACTTTTCCAGGTCTATATTGATCCGCGAAACGCCACTTTCCATGGCTGCTTTTGCAACCGCAGGCGCTTCCCAAAGACAGACGCGGTTATCAAGCGGTTTTGGAACAATATAATCCGGACCGAATTCCAAATGAGTAAGTCCGTATGCTTTTAAGACATTGGCTGGTACAGGTTCCTTCGCTAACGCAGAAAGGGCATTGCTGGCTGCAACTTTCATCTGGTCATTGATCGCACTGGCGCGCACATCCAGCGCACCGCGAAAAATAAATGGAAATCCAAGTACGTTGTTGACCTGGTTCGGATAATCTGACCGGCCGGTGCCGATCATGGCATCCGGGCAGGCTTGCTTGGCAAGCTCAAATTTGATCTCGGGGTCAGGGTTTGCCATGGCAAAAATAACAGGTGCCTGGCGCATTCTTTTGACCATTTCTGGCGTAACAATATTGGCCACCGACAATCCCACAAACATATCCGCGCCTTCGAGTACTTCTGCCAGTGTGGCAGGGCTCTCTCCCTGTGCGAAAATATCTTTCTCGGGGAACATTTCTTCTTTTCGGCCGTTATAGACCAGGCCTTTGATGTCGCACATCCAGATGTTTTCTCTCGGTACACCGATTTTCACGAAGTGATTGGCCGATGCCAGCGCGGCAGCTCCGGCACCTGAAAACACAATTTTTATATCTCTGATTTTCTTGCCGCTTATTTCAAGTGCGTTCAACAAAGCCGCGCCCAATATGATGGCCGTGCCGTGTTGATCATCATGGAAAACGGGAATATCCATCTTTGACTGTAATTGCCGCTCAATGTAAAAACATTCAGGAGATTTAATATCTTCAAGGTTGATCCCGCCAAAGGTTTTTCCGATCAGTTCAACCACCTGGATGACTTTTTCGGGATCACGTGTGTCAACCTCAATATCAATCGAATCCACGTCAGCAAATTTTTTGAATAAAACAGACTTGCCTTCCATGACGGGTTTGCTGGCCAGCGCTCCGCGATCGCCCAATCCGAGGATGGCCGTGCCATTGGAGATGACTGCCACCAGGTTGCCCTTATCGGTGTATTCATAAGCAAGATCAGGATCTCTGGCAATTTCTAGAACAGGATACGCAACTCCGGGGGTATACGCCAATCCCAGGTCTGTTTGTGTATCTAGCGGTTTGGTCGGGTTGATTGAAATCTTTCCCGGTACTCCGTTCATTTTATGATATTCAAGAGCAGATTCTTTGGTAATGGGCGCCATATGAGATCTCCAGAAATAAGAAAGATTATCCAAATTAATTCAAAACACAACAAGCATTAACCAATATTACAGGCGTTTCGCGAGAAAATCGAAGGCCATGTCGCTCAATTCAAGTGAGTGCCAGGCAGGAAACCCATGATGTAATAACCCAGGAATGATTTCAAGTTGCACCTTTTCTTTGCCGGCTGCTTTGATCAGTGCAGCTGCAAAATTCTTGGATTGCTCAACCGGAACCACCTGGTCATGCTCGCCATGGACGATCAGAAACGGCGGAATATCTTTATTGGCATAAGTTTTTGGACTGGCATAAGCCACAAGGTCAGGGGCAGTGAGAATATGCTTGCCAATTAACCTTGATTCAGGAGAATCAGGTAATGAATGATCCGCGGCACCCAGGCCGCTTGTCTTAAATTGCACATCCATTTGAATAAAATCATCGCTGGGTCCGCACCAATCAATTACAGCTTGCACAGCGCAGCTTATGTCAGCGTTACCCATCGAGAGGTCTTCCAGTTCTTTGACACTTGCAGTCGTACCCAACAGAGATGCAAGATGAGCACCGGCAGAAGCGCCCCAGGCGGCAATTCTGTTGCCATCCAGCTTGTATTGATCTGCGTTTTTTTTGATAAATCGGATCGCGGCTTTGCAATCAAAGATTTGCTTGGGAAAAATCGCTTCGCCGCTCAACCGGTAATCCACACAGGCCACGGCATATCCCTTATCAAGGCCGCGCAGCATAGGCTCGTGTTGGTCATCATCTTTTGCGCCAAACATCCACGCACCGCCATGAAATACACAGATCACTGGAAACGGCCCTTCTCCCTTTTCCGGAAGGTAGATATCCATTTTTTGAGTTGGTGATAGGTTAGCATAAGCAATATTCAGGTATTTTCGTTTGATATGATCGGTATTCATCCTGGGTGGTATTCCAACCCGGTTTTGGTTGACCGCGTGCAGGTTTTCGACTGGATGTTCTTGGGTTGTCATTAGGGCCTCTTCGAAAATGAAGAATTATTCCTACTCATTAATGATGTTCAATAATCCGTTAACAATACTATAAGCCGGATAGTTTTTGCAAGGTAAGAAATTCCAAATTGGTATAAAATCAAACATTGGCATTACATACTCCACCTTAAATTTAATGGCAGGTTCCAATATGAGAGATCAGACAGAGTACAACGTCCGTGCGGTCGAAAGAGCTTTGCAAATATTGAATTCCTTTGATGATGAGAATCCTGAACGCGGAATCTCGGAGATTTCTGAAGCCATCGGACTTCATAAAGCTACAACCCACCGGATTCTTACGACCATGCTCAATATGGGATTCATTGAACGGACAGCTGATGGGCAAAAATATCGTCTTGGAAATCAGATGATCGACCTTGGCTTTAAAGTATTGCGCCGCATGGATCTTCGCCGCGAATCCATTCCGTTGATGCGGAAGTTCATTGAAGAATGGGATGAAGCCATTGATCTCAGTGTATTTCAAGACAAGCAAGTGCTTTATATTGAGGTACTGCAAAGTCATCAAACTTTAACCATTGCTGCCACAGTCGGGCAACGGCTGCCTGCCCATTGCACCGCCACAGGCAAACTGTTTCTGGCCAATGCTACAGAAAAAGATTTACAAATGATACTCAGTGCTCCGCTGCAAGCTTACACCAAAAACACCCTGATTTCTCAAGAAAAATTACTCCAAGAACTTGATCGGATCAAAGAATCAGGTTGCGCCTTCGACCACGAAGAGTATGAAGAGGGCATCCGGGCGGTTGCAGCGCCTATTCGAAATTATACTGGCGTGGTGATTGCCGCGATTAGCGTTCCAGCGCCTGTTGGACGAATGTCGGATGAGAGAATGGAACAGATTTCAAAATCTATCCGTGAATATGCAGTCACGATCTCTCGTCGCTTGGGCTGGAACGGCAGTACTATCAGCTAATTCCACCAGGTTTATTAAAGAACTGTAATGCAATTCGATCTGATCCAATCAAAAAATCGCTAGAAGGGAAAACTGTAATTATCCAGATTAAGTGCCTGGATAAGATACTTGATGTCTTTTTGAAGGTTCTGGTTGACCTCGATCCCCTTGACCCGGGTAACTGAAAGCATATCAAACTCTTTTTCACCAGCAGTGTAAATGCGGTTCTGCCCCGGGATTTTCTTTGAATTACGTAAATCTCTTAATATCTGGCCGGTAATCGCTTTGAATTCATCCAGGGTTGTAAAACTTTCGATGTTGATCGCCATGAAAAAGTGACCGAGTCTGAAAGGCTGCGGAGAACCGTCGGGAGCAACGCCTGAAAGTGCTTGCATGAAGACACCAGATTGCAGCGCGGTTGAGAAAATTTCAACCATCGTCCCCAGTCCGTAACCTTTGTAGCCTGCCATGAGCTCTCCGGGGCCTCCCAGCGGCAAGAAGGAAGCTTTTCTTTTTTCCAATGCATCCAGCGCTTTCTTTGAATCGGTCATTAATTGGCCGTTTTCATCCATCACCCAGCCTTCGGGTAGTGGTTTTTCAGCGCGGTTGTAAACTTCAATTTTTCCCCTTTGGGTGATAGGGGTCGCTCCATCAAACAGGAAGGGAATTGGTTCATCGGTCGGGGCGCCGAAGGCAATCGGATTTGTACCCAGCATACCTTCCGACCCAAAAGTGGGTGAAACGGATGGACGCGCATTGGTAAATGCCATGCCGATCATGTTTTGTTGAACTGCCATGAGGGGGTAGTAGCCTGCAATTCCGAAATGAGTTGAATTCCTGACCGCCACCGATCCCATGCCATATTCCCTGGCTTTATCAATAGCCATCTGCATGGCCCGCTTGGCAATGACCATGCCCATGCCGTGATGTCCGTCTACGACCGCGGTGGTCGGGCCGTTTTTTACAATTTCAATTTCTGTCACCACTTGATGCTGACCCGCCTGAATCCGGTCATAGTAATACTTTAAACGGCCGATGCCATGAGACTCGATCCCTCTTTTATCTGACTCGATAATGACGTCTGCGCAGATTTCTGCATCAGCTGCCGGCACGCCACATTTCAGTAGAACGTCATTGATGAAACTTTTCAAAGTATCCACAGGGATATAAACGGAATCTTTTGCCATGCTGCCTCCGAAAGGATAGTATCAACAGGTGAAATACAGTTTCACATAATAGAATATCATTCAGTCAGTCAGAAGTCAAGAGCTGTTCGAATAAAGTTTTATTAGGTGAAAGGTGTTGACATCAGGTAAAAATGTTGCTATACTGATTAACGAAACAGTGTTTCATAGAGTGAAACACCAATAATTTTCCTTGAGGTCAAAAAACCAATGGCAAATGTACCGTTCGTTCGAGCAGCTGATGTAAAAGGTGAATTTCGTGACCCACCTCGAACTTCAAAACTTCTCCTCGCTCCAAAATTTGGCGGCGTTGAAAAAGTTTCCATGGGCATGAATATCACTGAAGTGGGCAGTATGATCCCGGATCATGTTCATGAGTGTTCAGAGGAAGTCCTCTTCTTGATCAGCGGACATGCCAAGATCGTTATTGATGGCCAGGGAGAGTGGGAAATTGGTCCTGAAACGGCTTTTTATTCCCCGGTAGGTGTGAAACACCGGGTCGAAAATATTGGTGATGAACCCCTCAGAATTGTCTGGGTCTACTGTCCGCCGTTACCGGCGCATTGTAGTTAATCTTCACAAAAAAAATTAAGAAGGAGAAGGAAATGATTTTTCAAGAGACGCGCGATTATTTAAAGAAGATCGGTATGCCAGAAGGGGATCTCTGGGATTTGCCTTCATCCACACAACGCTTCCCGGATGGCGCTGCCTTCCGTATCGAAGTGCCCACCATTAATTCCGCTGACGCGGTCGCCGCTTTATTAGACCAGGCGACCAAGAATAATATTGTTATCAATCGTGTGACCGAAACCTATGGTATGTTCCGCCACACCCGCGAAGAGATCAAACAATACTGCAAGTTGTGCCATGACTACGGCGCAGAACTGCTGCTCTCAACCGGCCCTCGAGCTACTTATGATACCGGTGCAACCGTCCTTTCTGAGCAGGGTGTGCGTATCAGCTATCGCTTGCGCGGCATGGAACAGATGGTGCGTGCAGTTGAAGATATCAAACGCGGCTATGATCTCGGCGTCCGTGGATTCCTGATCTATGACGAAGGCATGCTCTGGCTGGTCGGCAAAATGCGCGCAGAAGGCGCTCTGCCCAAAGACATCATTTTCAAAACCTCCGCCCATCTTGGTCAGTGCAATCCCTGTTCATTAAAGCTCCTTGAAACACTTGGCGCTGACAGTATCAATCCAGTTCGCGATTTGCAGCTTCCCATGATCGCCGCGCTGCGTGCTGCGATCAAAACCCCGCTGGATGTCCATACAGATAATCCCCCCGGCTCCGGCGGCTTTATCCGCACTTATGAAGCACCTGAGATCGTACGCCTTGCAGCACCGGTCCATTGTAAAACCGGCAACTCGGTTGTGGCTGCTCACGGTCAGATCACTTCTGCCAGCGATGGCAAGAAAATGGCAGATCAGGCCACCATCATCGTTGAAATGTTAAATACCTACTATCCGGATCTTAAACAAAGTCCCAGGGGTTCCAGCGATCTTCACCTTCCCCAGGTCTAGCTTATTTCTTTAGTGGTTGTATGAAAACTTCGAAAGGAGAAGAAGATGGGTGAATGGCAATTTCCACCTGATGGTGGACGAATGGAAAGACCGGAAGGACTGTATCTGCAAACCATGAACATGACGCAGATCAATGCACGTTTGAAGAAAAATGATCTGATCATTATTCCTGTTGGCAGTACAGAATGTCACGGTGCCGCTCAACCCTTGGGAGAAGATACTTTTCTGGTGACCCGCATGGCTGAACAGGTTGCCTTGAAAACCGGTTGTACGATTGCTGAACCCGTTTGGTACGGATCGCATCCCTATAATCACTTGGGGATGCCTGGTACGGTGGTGGTTCCCGAAGATGCCTTTTTGGCCAATCTGCGCGCCATTATCGCCGGTTTATGGAATATGGGTTTTCGCAAGCAAATCTTCTTAAATGGTCATGGTCAAGAAGAGGTCATTCCTTTGGCGCTGCATCAATGGGCCAAGAAGTATCAGGTTCCCAGTTTGTTGATATCACTCCACTGGCCCACGGTCATCCACGATTATTTGAAAGATAAAGCCCACGGCGGTCCGTTTGAAACCCCCTTCCAGCACGCCTGTGAAGTCGAAGCATCCTATTCGCTGGCGCTTTTTCCGGAATTCATGGATATGAGCCTGGCAGTGGATACCAAACCGGAAGGTTTCTTGCCTCCTGGTCATGTAGACAAAGGCGGCGAGGTTTATCATGCTCCCATTAAAGGACATGAACATGTTGGGCTGGGCGGCATTGAAGTGTTGGTTTACCCCGAGGGAGTCATCGGACGTCCCACTTTGGCAGACGCAGAAAAGGCGAAACCCGGTTTGAATGCACTGCTGGATTACATGGAACGGTTGATCGGTGACATCATGACCAGATTTCCAGCCGGAGAATTACCTTCCACCGACAAGACGACCATGCGCGACGCTGCTGAAATTGATGCACTCTTAAAGGGTCCATTAAACGGCGGAAAACATATCTATACCGTCGCGTATCCGCCATAGATCAGTCCTTTAACTTGAGAAATTGCGTTCATCATTGAACCCAGCCGTCACAAAAGCATTACCAATTCTTCGTCTTGTGGTGACTGGGTTCTTGTTCAAAAAGATCGATTGGAAAAAGCCGCGACTGAGGGGCTGGATACTGAGTTCGCTGCTACGTACTTTTTGCTTTCGAACATCGTCGACATCATCACTACCCTATTATTGTTTACCTCTTATTGGTGCTTTTCTTTTGAGAGTTGAATAACCTGTTCGGATTGGGATGAATGTTATTCAAATCAAACTTTAAGCTCGTTAGCAAAGTGTATGTGCAGCTCAAAAAAAAGCATGAATGCATTTTTTGAATTTATTGCTTTCCAAAAAACATTCAAGGAGTAATTGAACTGAATCTCTACTTTTAAATTTGATCGTAAAAACACTCATCGCTGATTCAACGGGTTCCAAAAAAATATTGTTGTAACAAATATATTACTAATTTACCTCCTATTTGTAAGTGGTATTTCTTTCCTACATTGTTGCTGGATCGATCAATATTCGCGAAGGAGGAATATGCAATTGTTAACCGTTGAAAAGCTTTGCAAATCTTTTGGGGGATTGAAGGCCATTAATAATCTTGACTTTCATGTGAATGAAGGTGAGATTGTTGGCATCATTGGCCCAAACGGCTCAGGCAAAACAACCTCATTAAATCTGTTAACCGGTTTCTTGAAACCCAATTCGGGCAAAATTAGTTTCCGCGGCGAAGAAATTGGCGGTCTTCCACGCCACATTGTTTGTCAAAAGGGAATTGCCAGAACTTTCCAACTATGCAAGCCATTCATGGATTTTACAGCTTTGCAGAATGTCATGGTTGGTAGAGCGTTTGGGCAGAATCCAAGTTCAAACTTGCGTATAGCAGAAAAAGAATCTGAAGAGATCCTTGAAAAGGTGGGACTTGGAAACAAAGCCCAGGTTCTTGTAAAAGATTTGAGGGTCATGGAGCGCAAACGATTGGAACTTGCCAGAGCCTTGGCCACGAGACCCTATTTACTCTTGTTGGATGAATTGATGGCAGGTTTGAATCTATCTGAGGCAGATGAAGCTTGTAAATTGATCACTCAGATCCGAGATTCCAACATCACCATCATCATGGTCGAGCACATCGTTAAAGCGGTCACTTGTGTATCCAACCGAATTATCGTTTTCAATATGGGCGAGAAGATCGCAGAAGGCCAGCCTGATGAGATCGTCCATAATCCAAAGGTCATTGAAGTCTACCTGGGAAAATCTCATGCTTAACCTTGAAAACATCAACGTGTTTTACAAAGAACTTCAAGCGATTTGGGGCGTATCCCTCAATGTTCAAAAGGGAGAAATCGTTGCGCTCATTGGTCCAAACGGAGCTGGAAAAACCACGCTTTTGCGGGTGATCAGCGGTCTTCATCGCAGTGCATCAGGAACGATGGATTTTCTAGGTCACTCCATTGAAAAAGAAGCACCTGAAAAAATTGTGGAGTTTGGACTTTCACAAGTTCCTGAAAGCGGAAAAATCTTTACAGGAATGACCGTCCTGGAAAACCTGGAATTGGGTGCCTTCGTGAGAAGGGCACGCAAAGAAAAAAATCAAAACCTCGAATGGGTCTATGAAATATTTCCGCGCCTGGCCGAACGAAAGTCTCAGCAGGCTGGTACATTGAGCGGCGGTGAACGGCAAATGCTGGCCATTGGACGGGCATTGATGTCAAAACCTCAATTGCTGATGTTGGATGAACCTTCATTCGGGTTGGCGCCAATTCTGGTAGAGCGCATGTTTGAAACCATTGAAGAGATCAACCGTGAAGGATTGACGATCTTCCTTGTGGAACAAAACGTTCAGGCTTCTTTAGAGTTGGCACACCGTGCATATTTGCTCGAAAACGGACGAATTGTGGGTGAGGGCAAGGGGAAAGACCTTCTCACCTTTGATTCAGTGCGCAGTTCTTATCTGGGTTAATCACTGTTGAAAGGGAATTGAGGCCGTTATGCTCCAATCGTTGGGTCAAAATCTTGTTTTTGGACTTCTCGTAGGCGCCCTTTATGGATTGGTCGCCTTGGGACTTTCACTTATTTTTGGTGTGACAAAATTCCTAAATGTTGCGCATGGAGAATTGGTGATGTTCGGAGGGTATGCCAGTTTTTATGCGTTTTCGCTATTAGGATTGGATCCATTCCTTTCCATTCCGCTAACCATTCTTGTGCTCTTTATTTTGGGGGCTATTCTCTACAAATTGGTGTTTTCACGAACCATTAAGCTGCCTGAAGAATCAAAGATAAAAAACACGCTGCTGGTGGCGTTCGGGCTATCAGTGATCTTCCAGAATCTGGCCCTCCGTTTCTTCACGGCTGATGAACGTGGCATCACCACCACCTATTTCAGCCAGGCTTTCTCCCTTGGCGGAGTACGGTTCCCTCTGCCGAAAGTAGCCATTCTGGTGGTTACGGTCATCTTCTTGATCATCTTGCAGTTGATCTTGAAGAAGACCTACACCGGAAAAGCCATTCGGGCGACCACTCAAAACTGGGAGGCCGCTTCTTTGATGGGAATCGACATTCATAAAGTTTATTTGCTCTCATTTGCCATGGGAGCCGCACTGGCCGGCGTGGCTGGCACTCTAGTGGCTGTCAATTATTCAATCCAGCCATCCATGGGGCTTGGCTGGACCATGAAAGCGTTAATTGTGATGGTGTTGGGCGGATTGGGCAATATCCCCGGTACGATCATTGGCGGATTGATCCTTGGTTTGACCGAATCCACCACCTCATTCTTTATCAGCAGCAACTACCGTGAGGTGGCGGGACTTGTCTTGTTCCTGTTGGTCTTGATCTTTAGGCCGCAAGGGTTGTTCGGCTCCAAAGAGGCATAAGCGATGAAAAAAAGCAAAATCATTAAACTCTCTCTGATCATCATTGCCGTCTTCGGGTTGGTGGTACTACCCTTTGTCATAAAGAATGACAGCACCATCAACCTCGTGATTTTGGTGCTGCTATATATATTACTGGCTTCCAGTTGGAATATCCTTGGCGGATATACCGGCCAGACCAACCTTGGACATGCGGCTTTCTTTGGGGTCGGTTCTCTCACTACCCGCCTGCTCTGGATCAACGGGGTTCCATTTTTGTTCAGCTTTCTGGCGGGTGGGGTCGTGGCAGTAATATTGGCGCTCATCATCGGTGCTCCGGCTTTTAAACTGCGGGGGGTATATTTCGCGATTGGCACACTTGCCCTGGCACAAATGCTCAATCTGACCGTGGGCAACATTCTTCCTGAGATGTCTTATAACCCTCAGCTTTCAAATTATCATCTTCTGCCACGCTATTATCTGTTTTTGGGGTTAACCGTGGCCACGATTGTCACCGCAGCTATTCTTGTCAAATCCAGAATTGGTTTGGGCATGATGGCAGTTCGTGAAGGGGAAGATGCTGCGGAATCTTTAGGGATCAGCGCCTTGAAACATAAACTCATTGCCCTCTCCATCAGTGCTTTTTTTGCAGGCATGGCTGGGGCTGCTTTTGCATATTACCACGTGAGCTATTACTACTACATGCCCTTTGGCAGTGAATGGACCTTCGACCCGATGATGATGGCTTACATCGGTGGAACAGGAACCATTATTGGTCCCATCATTGGTGCCGTATTTTTTGTGTTGTTAAAACAATTACTGGTCTGGAATGTAGGCGAATACCATCTGATCATTTTTGGCACCCTTTTTATTCTGATCGTTTTGTTCCTTCCCGGCGGTCTTGTGGAAATTTGGCAGAAATTTAGAACATTTCTGACGAAGAAAACAAAGAGAAGAAAAAAAGTGTTACTCAAAGCAACCATTCAAAACGAGGATGGTATTCAGCGTGAGTGAAAGGAGAGAGACTATCGGCATGATTTAACGACACCAGATCTTAGGTTTTTTTCTTCGGCTATTCACTTGAAAGGAGAATGAGGAATGAAAGCAAGAATGTCCATCATGGCACTAGTGGTAATAATCAGTTTATTGCTGGCCAGTTGCACTCCTGCGCCAACCCCCACTCCGGTGGCTACACAGGCTCCGCTAGAAACCCAAGCCCCAACAGCCACAGAAGTACAATACCCGCCTGCTCCAGAATACATTGAGATCGGAGCATCCATCCCACTCACTGGAAAATTCGGTTCTTTAGGCAGCCAGGTCAAGGTAGGCTATGACTATGCCATTGCCGATATCAATGCAGACGGTGGTGTTTATGTCGCAGAATATGGGACGAAAATTCCACTGCGCCTGACAGCGTATGATGATGAATCCGATCCAACCAAAGCGGTCAGCAATTTGGAAAAAGTTTTCACCGAGAATAATGTGGTTTCATATCTGGGCGGTGCTGCCAGCGGAATGCACGCTGCCACCACAGCCATTGCTGAAAAGAACAAGGTGCCCTACCTCGGTGTCTCTTTTGCCTGGTGGAATATTCACCAGAGAGGCTACAAATACCTGTTTTCACCGTTCCCCAAATCACCTGATCAGGCTCGTGATGTGTTCAAGGCACTCAACGAGTTGGTTCCCACCAAAGAAGAAAGACCAACCAATATCGCCATCTTCCAGGAAAAAACCGACTGGGGTAATGAGTTGGGTGGTCTCTTTAAAGCGGATGCTGGTCCCGCAGGTTACACGGTGGCGTATTACGCTGAGTATGCTCCTGGTACGACCGATTTCTCGACTTTGATCATGGAAGCCCAGGCTGCAAATGCAGACATGCTTCTTGGTATGCCGAATACGCCAGACGGTATTGCCATTGTGAAACAGGCGGCTGAACTTGGTTGGAAACCCAAATTCATCATGCTGGTTCGTGCTCCAGATGCGGCAACTTGGGGTGAAGCAACCGGAACAGCCGGTGATAGTGTGACCATGTTTGCTGGTTGGCACAGTGGCGAGAACTTCGACGGTATTGCTGAGATCAATGCCAAACATCAGACTGATTTCAGCAGGCCGGCTGACATCCTTGTAGGCCCTGCGTATGCCTGTGTTCAAATACTGGCTGCCGGTATAGAGAAAGCCGGCACGTTGGATCGTGACGCGATCAGAGATGCGATCGCGGCAACAGAAATGATGACTGTCATGGGCAACGTTTCGTTTAATGCAGACGGAACAGGGAACGTCTTGAACCCATTGGTCCAATGGCAGGGTGGCAAAATGGAACTTGTCTGGCCGGCTGATCAGAAAACGGCTGACTTTGTCTATCCCATACCTTAATCTGTTTTGATGACAATCGAATAGATCCGGATTGTTAAAATGGCAGTGGAGTCTCCACTGCCATTTAATTCCATTTTTTATGATTGGGGAATTTCGTTTTTGGATGATTGTTTCAAAAAATCAATAAATAGTTTTGCAGCACTCAAGGGGGGCTTGTTTTTAAGAAATGCCAGAACAAGATTACACTCAATATTTTCTTCCAGGGGGATGGTGATGATGCCTGGGTGCCGGTAGTATTCAAATATCTTGGCTGGCATCAGGGCAATACCAATGTTCGTCTCGACAAGAGCAAAAACACTGACCTTGTGTGGACTTGAAAAGAAAATGGTAGGTTCAAATTGTGCCTTTGCACACTCATCCATGATCAACTGGTGCAGGTCTGTCACTTTATCAAAAACGATAAAATTATCGTTGGCCAGTTCTCTGATGGATATGGAAGATCGTTTGGCATAACGGTTCATTTTGGCCACTACCACCAGCAACCTGTCTTTACTAATCTCTTCAAAATCAAATTGATTACGATCCAGGTAATTATGTCGAATAAAACCCATGTCGTAACGTCGTTCAATGAGTCCAGGAACTATGTTTTGACCATTTGTCTCTTCCAAGCTAAAGTGAATGGTTGGATATTTATCTCTGAATTGGGCTATTAAGGTTGCTATACCGTATTGCGGCAGCACCGGGATGGCAGCTACGTTAAAGGTATCCTCAGAGGATTTATATCCATCCATTTCAACAAGCATATTTTTGTAATCGGCAATTTGCGTACGTGCATGTCTTAGAAAGGCTTTTCCTGCTTCAGTAAGCGATACTTTGTGCTTGCTGCGATCGAAAAGAGGAGCCCCGAGCTCCTTCTCCAGGGATGAGATAATTTTAGAAATTGAAGGTTGAGTGATAAAGTTCTCGTCAGCCGCGGCGGTAAAGCTACCAGTGTCAACAACGGAAAGGAAATACTGGATTTGTCTGATATCCATTTTTTTGCCCTTTTTTACCATTCCATTTTGGAATATATTGTATCATAGAATGAATTGGAGTTTCATTACTCGAAATGTTACACTATTTTTAAGGATTATTCTATGACAACTATTGACAATGATTTAATACTTCTTCCTCCGGCAGATGTTTCTGGTATATCTCGCAAATGGCTGGATATTCCATATGCGAATTGTTCCAATGCAGAGATGCTGGATATTTATCTGCCCGAAGCAGGGGAGGGCCCGTTTCCAATAGTATTGTACATCCATGGCGGCGCTTTTCAACAAGGCGACAAACGCGATATTGAATTATTGACTTTTCTTAAAGCTTTGTCATATGGTTACGCGGTTATTGGTGTGAACTATCGGTTGAGCGGCGAGGCGATCTTCCCCGCAGCTTTGCAAGATATCAAAGCTGCCATCCGTTGGATTAGGGCAAATAGTGAAAAATTCCAGCTCGACGGAAATCGTATTGCAGTGTGGGGAAGCTCGGCAGGTGGAAATTTCACTTCGATGATCTGTGTGACATCCAGTGTTACTGAATTTGATGATTATAACCTTGGAAACCCGGGATATCCGTGTAATGTGCAGGCTGCAGTGGATTGGTTTGGGCCGACTGATTTTCTTATGATGGATGAGCAATTACTGGAAAACGCATTGGGACCTGCAGATCATGGTGAAGCCAATTCACCTGAATCCAGGTATTTGGGAGCAAAGATATCCGACGTCCCGTTGAAAGTGGAACTTGCAAATCCAATGACTTATATCCACAAGAATATGCCTCCAATACTAATTCAGCATGGAAGCATGGATTCCACCGTACCTGTCCAGCAGTCCATTATCTTCGTTGAAAAAATGCAGAAATATATCAGTCATGATCGATTTGAGTTTGATGTTCTGGAAGGAGCGGGTCACGGTGGTCCTGCCTTTGAATCCACGGAGAATATCAAGCGTGTCATGAATTTTTTGGATAAACACTTGAAATGATCTGTTGGATTTTGCATGGTTTTTTTTGAAATTAGCCATTTAAGATTATTGCTAAGAAAATTTTGAAGGGAGGTGGTTTTTAGAAAGACTGGTTTTCAGGAAAATCAATATCTCAATTTTTCAGATATACAACAAAAAAAGGAGAAGAAAGATGACTAAGAAGTTGATGTTTGTAATGACGTTCCTCGTAATTGCCGTAATGATGCTCGCGAGCTGCGCTCCAAAAGCAACTGAAGCACCCGCTGCTGTTGCCACTGAAGCCCCTGCAGCAACTGAAGCCGTCGCAACCGCTGCTCCAACTGAAGCCGTCGCGACTGAAGCTGCTGCTGAACCAGCTGAAGACACCGTGGTTTCCATGGTTCCTGCAAAACCCGGAGCACCTTTGGATATCAATGGCAAAGTTGTTTGCTACATCATCCCTTCACTTGCCAATCCTTTCTTGAATGGTGTTGCCACCTCTGTTACCGAAAAATTCAAAGCTGACGGTGTGACTGTAAATGTCTACGGCGCTGATGAAGGTGGTCTAAACCAACAATTCGATCAGATCGAGAACTGCATCTCGATGAAAGTTGATTTCATGTACTTGATGGCAGCTGGTGAAGTTGATCAATTGATGCCTGCGATTGAAGAAGTCAAGGCTGCTGGTATCATGATCATGGGTGTTCCTCCTCAAAAATTAGCCCCCTTTGACGCCATTATGCACACCAGCCAATACGAAGACGGCCAAAAAGTGGCCAAGATGGCTTGTGATTTCATCGATGCCCGTTACCCGGATGCAGCTGATGGCTCTGTTGAAACGGCTATACTTGGTGCGCCGAATAATTCTGTTGGTATGAAACTTCGCCACGACGGTTATCTCACAATCACCGATATTTGCCCCAAAGTTAAACTTGTTGTGGATTCAGACGTTCCGACCGATAGCATTCCTGCCGGCCAGGCTGCAGCTGAAACTGCCTTAGTCTCCAATCCAAACATAAAAGTGTTTATTGGCCAATCCTCCGCCCATGCCCAGGGTATCGCCAATGCCATCAAAGCTATGCCCAATGTTGATTTCAAAGATTACGGTGTCTTCGCAGGTGACATGGATCCTGCCAATATTCCTGTTATCACAAGCTGTGAAGATCCTTATAAAGGTTTTGTCGCCATCGGTGGAACTTCTCTTGATCAGGCAACCTACGACCAGGTCAAAAAGATGTTGCAAGGAGTCGAATATCCTAATATCATCAATGATGTGTTGGAACCGATCACCTGCGATTTCACCACTCTTGCACCTAAATAAAGTTCATTCGTTGTGATAATTGAGAAGGGAGGGTATTTCCTCCCTTCTCCCAATAATAATGAGGTGAATAGTATGGAAGCCAAGGTTGTCTTATCCCTGGAAAACATCACCAAAAGATACCCGGGTGTACTTGCATTAAATAAAGTTTCAATGAATTTTCTTGAAGGTGAAGTTCATGCTTTATTGGGTGAAAATGGTGCGGGGAAATCCACATTGATAAAAGCGGTGGCTGGTGCCATTGACATTGATTCTGGAAAAATTATCATCAATGGTCAGGAATATGAAAAAATAACTCCGTCACTTTCTAGAAGCCTTGGTATAGAAGTCATTTATCAAGAATTCAATTTGGTTCCCACATTGTCGTGCGCTGAGAATATCTACTTGTGTGAAAAAAGTGAAAATTCAGCCTTGTTTAACTCAAAGGAAATTGAAAAAAAAGCCGTCAAGGTTCTGGATCAATTTGGAGTGAAAATTGATCCAAAAAAAATGGTGCAGGATTTATCAATTGCTGAACAACAGATCATAGAAATTGCCAAAGCAGTATCCAAAAATGTCAAAATACTAATCATGGACGAACCTTCTGCTCCATTAAGTGTGTCGGAAGTGGAAATGATGTTCAAGATTATTAATCAGTTAAAAGAAAAAGGGGTAACGGTCATTTATATTTCACATCGTTTGGAAGAGGTATTTCGTATTTCAGATCGTGTAAGTGTGATGCGTGATGGATCTTATGTCACAACCAAAAACACCAAAGATACCAGCCGACAGGAACTGATCACTTTAATGGTTGGCCGCGAACTGAAAGAAACCTACCCCAAACGAAAGAACCTTCCAGGAAATGTTGCTCTTGAGGTAAAAAACCTCACCGGTAATGGTGACCGTAATATATCCTTTAGCGTTCGTAAGGGTGAAATATTAGGGATATCAGGGTTGGTGGGTGCTGGACGAACAGAATTAGCCCAACTTCTTTTTGGTGCAGCTCCAATTGAGAGTGGCGAGATATTGATCAATGGGAAGCCTACCAAAATAAATTCACCTTTGGATGCAATTCACCACAAAATTGGATTATTGACGGAAGACCGCAAAGGGCAGGGGCTGTTCCTTGAAATGCCAATCAAATGGAATATCAGTTTTCCAATTGGTCAACGAATCTCAAAATATGGTGTTGTAAATACTAAAAAAGAAGATGAAATTGCAACAAAATATAAAGAACGAATAAATATTAAAACTCCCAGCTTGTTGCAGCAAGTGGTCAATCTGAGTGGTGGCAACCAACAAAAAGTGGTGCTTGCAAAAGCATTAGCAGCAGAATCGGATATTTTAATTTTTGACGAGCCAACCCGTGGAATTGATGTCGGTGCCAAACAAGAGATTTATCACCTGATGACTGAATTAGCTGATAACGGGATTACGATCTTGATGATCTCTTCTGATATGGAGGAGTTGTTAGGAATGTCAGATCGGATCATTGTCTTATGCGAAGGCGAATTGGCAGGGGAAGTCCAAAAAGAGAATTTTAATCAACATTATATTCTCGACCTCGCATCGGGAACGCACTAATTTTCGGAGGATTCTAAAAATGAGTAATCTAATTGTTGGTAACAACTCCTTTGGCCCAAAGATCGTCAACATCCTAAAAAAGAATGTGCCTTTGTTGATATTGATCTTTTTGGTGATTCTCTTCACGTTCATAGCCCCTAACTTCATGACTTTTGGCAACATTCGTACTTTAATTCGCCAAATCTCATTCGCGGGCATTAGCGCCGTCGGGTTGATGTTCGTAATGATCAGCGGTGGTATTGATCTCTCGATCGGTGCTCAGGTGGTTTTTAGCAACGTCCTTATGGCAATCATGTTTGTGGATTGGAAATTACCAACTGCGGTCGCAATTCCTCTCATTTTACTTGTGGGAACTGGTTTGGGCGCGATAAATGGTTTCTTGTGTATTAAACTTAAAATTCATCCGCTGATTATTACTCTGGGTACTTCTGCAATTTTCAAAGGCGCCGGATACATCATCAACAAATCCAGGAATATCATGGGCTTC
Source organism: uncultured Anaerolinea sp. (assembly GCA_964597505.1). GTDB lineage: Bacteria > Chloroflexota > Anaerolineae > Anaerolineales > Anaerolineaceae > UBA6107. The sequence goes on from CAZQXI010000003.1 coordinate 82,162, forward strand.
CCTGATTCATTCCGCTGGTTTGGTCAGGGATACATCTGGGGAATTCCAGTCCCGGTCATTGTGATGGTTGTTGTGGCACTGATTGGGTCATTCATCCTAACTAAGACTTACTTTGGAAGAAAAGTGTTTGCGCTGGGTGGAAATGAAGAAGCGGCCCGTTTGGCTGGAGTGAACCTCAACCGGATGAAAGTTTCATTATTCATGATCTGTGGACTTGTAACTTCGATCAGTACAATATTGTTACTATCAAGGGTTTTTGCAGGCCAAACGATGACCGGTCAAGGTCTTGAATTTGACTGCCTGACTGCAGCCTTATTGGGTGGTGTTAGTTTCAAGGGTGGAGAGGGAACCGTTTTCGGATTAATTGTAGGTATGCTGATCATAGGCGTGTTAAACAATGCCATGCAATTGGCTACTTTTCCAGATTTTTCACAGCAAGTGGTCAAAGGTGCAGTTCTATTGATTGCGGTGGCTTTTGATGTCTTCCAGAAGAATCGAAAAGCCAAAGAAACCGTGGCAAAAGTAGCAGCATAAAATTTTTACTGTTTGATATATTGTTTCAAAAAATCTGGAGTGTGGATAAGCTTTGACGCCAGCAGACAGCATCTTGAATTCAAATATTGTCCGATCGCCTAAAGGAGGTTTCACGCCTTTAGGCGATTCTATGGGACCCCAAGAAATTCCGATGGCAGATGTTTCTTTTGTAGCCCGGAAATTCCTTGATGTTCCTTATGCTTCTATTTCCCCATCACAGAAGTTGGATATTTACTTGCCTGAGCAAGGCGTGGGTCCGTTTCCGGTGCTTTTGGTGATCCACGGAGGCGGGTTTATGATCGGCGATAAACGCGATGTTCACGTTTTGCCATTTCTAGGGGCCATTGAACTTGGTTTTGCAGTGGTCAGTGTGGAGTATCGTCTCAGCCGTGAAGCGATCTTTCCAGCGGCCGTGCAGGATGTCAAAGCTGCCGTGCGTTGGATCCGTGCGAACCAGGAAGTCTATTCAATTGATGGGGGCAAGATAGCCGCGTGCGGTGGATCGGCTGGCGGAAATTTGGCAGTCATGCTGGGGGTTACTGGCCAGACAAAAGTATTTGATGATCAGCAACAGGGAAATCTGGAATTCACATCAGATGTGCAGGCAGTGGTGGATTGGTTTGGCCCTGTTGATTTTCTACATATGGATGAACAGATCCAGATAAATGGAATCGGTGTGCCAGACCATAACGAACCTTTCTCGCCAGAGTCGCAATATTTGGGTGCTCCAATTCAGACCATCCCTGATAAGGTTGAGCAAGCCAACCCTTATCTCTATCTTCATGCGGGGCTTCCTCCATTTTTCATTCAGCACGGTGCAGTTGACCCGTTGGTACCTGTTCAGCAATCCATAGCCCTACATAAGGCGCTTGAACAATACTGGGGGCCTGATCAACTTCAATTTGAGATCATTTCCGGGGCAGGACACGGCGATCCGAAGTTTGAGACCAAAGAAAACTTGACGAAAGTTTTTAATTTTTTGCATGATCATTTATTTGGAAATTGAGCCGAATCCAAGGTAAAAAAGGTAAAGATTTTTTGGGACTAATAAGAGTCCTTAATCAAAAATATCACAAACTTTTTTTCATAAGCGGTGAATAATTAGGAGATTCTTGGGAAGCCGGATAAATCTCCATATCTATTAACTCAACTTTATTGTTTCGTTTCGTATAAAAACTTGACCTAACAAAATATTATGCTATCATAAATATGAAACACAGTTTTATCTAATAAAACTACGTTTCTTTTGAAAACAAAGAATCGAATGTTGAAATTATTGGAAAAGTTATTTTTACATGCTGCTTAACGATCTCGATTAACAAGATAAAGATCGACATCATAAGGAAAGATGCCATATTGGTAAGGATAAATCGGGCATTTGAATCGTTATTCATTATTAAAAGAAATAGGTTTTCTGCGGAGCGGCAGCAAGAAGGTTTTCTTTCTACAGCCTGCCTCGCTTAAAAATCATCAGGGATCAAGAAATTGATAGAGGAGAAAAATTTTTCCAAGCTAATCGTAGAAATAGGATGTCGTAAAAGGAAAGCGCATTAACAATTTGTCTCGAAAGGATGAACAAAGTCTCATGATTCGAACTAAATTGCTCATCGGCTTTGCATTGACAATGGTGTTTTCCCTTTTAATGGGGGCGATTGGATTGAATACCCTTTCCGGGCTTTATCATAAAAGTGTTGGTTTTTATGAATCAAATTATCTACCTGCCTATCATTCTCAAGCATTAATGAGTGATTTTCAAACTCTAAGGAATTCCTATACGACGATCTTGATACATGTTGATGAGCCTGAAATTGTAAAAGAACAAGCATTGATAATTCAAAAAGCCACTGAATCAATATCAGATGGATTGGCATATTTTCAATCTCGCAAGGATAATGCGGCTGAACAACCATTGGTTCAAGCAGTCAACATGAACTGGAAGACTTATGAATCCTATTATCCGACTTTGAAAACACAAATCGAAAATGGGAACGCCGCTGCAGTCAAAGAGAGTATGCAAAACCTGACAGATAACAGTGACGATCTTTTCGCAAGTCTTGCGTCATTGGTCAGCTATGAGTTGAATAATTCACAGGCCAAACAAAATGATAGTTTGGCGTCGTACACGACATCCAAACGTTTGTTGCAGATCTTCCTGCTGCTATCAATACTGGTGATCGTAGTCATCGCTCTCGTTTTTTCCAGCGGATTTACCGATTCGCTCAATTTCACTTCACAATCACTCAGAAACCTGTCAGTGGGTGATTTGAATCGAAATATGTCCGAAAGTATGAAAATAAAATTGAAAAAGCGCAAAGACGAAATTGGTGATGTTAGTCGTCAGATTGGGGGTATCAGGCTTTATCTCGTTGAAATGGCCGAAATTGCTCGCCAGATTTCAGCCGGTAATTTGTCAACACGGGTTGAGCCAAAGTCAGAGCGGGATGAGCTTGGCTTTGCATTTACCCAAATGTCGGAACAACTTCGCGAAATCATCAGCCAAATCAGCACAAACGCGGCAGGGCTTGAAAAGGCCTCAAATCAATTAACGATGAACGCCGAGCAGACAGGTCAGGCGACAAGTCAAATTTCGACAACAATAAGTCAAGTCGCCAATGGTATTTCTCAGCAAACAGAATCCTCGACAAAAACAGCCCTGTCAGCCGATGAAATGAGTCAGGCAATAGCAAAGATCGCTTCGGGAGCACAGGACCAATCAAAAGCGGTAAACAAGGTTTCTGAAATTTCAAATCAAATCTCAACAGCCATCCAACAAATCACTGAGAATGCAGAAACTGGAGCTTTGGAATCTTCACATGCTGCAGAAATAGCGGTTAAAGGAGCAGTTACCATTCAGGGAACGATCCAGGGGATGCAATCAATAAAAGAGAAAGTCGCCTTGTCAGCAAAAAGTGTTCAGAATATGAGCACCAGTTCAAGTCAGATCAGTGCGATCGTTCAAACCATTGATGATATTGCTTCGCAGACCAACCTGTTGGCCCTTAATGCTGCAATTGAAGCCGCTCGTGCCGGTGAAAACGGAAAGGGTTTTGCAGTCGTCGCGGATGAAGTAAGAAAATTGGCTGAAAGATCCAGTACCGCCACGAAGGAAATTGGTACTTTGATCGGCGAGATACAAAAAACAGTGGAAGAAGCAATCGCATCAATGCAGGCGAGTGAAAAAGAAGTAGAAGCGGGTGTGTCACTTGCTAACCAGAGTGATGATGCGCTGAATTCGATTACAAAAGCTGCCGAAGACGTCAAACGAAGGATCGAAGATATTGCCAAATCGGCTCAAAAGGTCAATGCCTCCTCACACGAATTGGTGATGTCCATGGATTCGGTTCTGGAAGTGGCAGAGGCAAATACTGCCATCACCAAAGAGATGGATGCTAGTTCAGTGGTGGTCATTCAAGCCATTGAAAATATCGCCAGTGTGAGTGAAGAGAACAGCGCTGCGGTTGAAGAAGTCAGTGCTTCAACGGAAGAGCTGAATGCTCATACACAGGAAGTCGCCTCTTCGGCACAATCATTGGCTGCGATGGCCCAATCGTTAAACACATTGATCGCACAATTTAAACTGGAAGGTTAGTGAATTTCAAAAAAGTTGGTTTATTCCTCTGAAGTTGAGGTGACATCGTTTTTTACTGTAATCTGAAAAAGCGCTTGACCAGGGAATTGGTTAATGTTATCATAATAAATGAAACATAGTTTTATCTAATAAAACTAAAAACTCTTTTCTTTGTTTTATAGACCGTAATCGAATACTTGGAAGCTTTTTAAGGAATGATCAAGGTTTTGAAAGTAAGTTTTTTTATCCCCGGTTTGAAGATAACAAATCGAATTTTCGAATTTGCGATTAAGAAAGAGACTTCATAAATATTTTGGTCAAACTGAAAATGGTTTTTTGTGAAATTCAGGAAATTCCTCATCTTATTGAAATTTGGAGTGACAAATGAGAATACTTCGAGTTGATATGGCTTCAAAAGAAATTCGATATGAACCTGTTCCTGAAAAATACACTCACTTTTCCGGTCGGGCATTAATCGCTAACTTATTACTTGAGGAAATTCCACCTACATGCGATGCATTAGGTCCACATAATAAATTGATATTTACCCCTGGTCTTCTCGGGGGAGCCGGGGTTACCACCGCTGGTCGCCTATCAGTGGGCGCAAAAAGTCCATTGACAAAAGGTGTCAAAGAATCCAATGCAGGTGGTATTGCAGGGGACAGCCTTGGAAAAATGGGTTTACGAGCCGTGGTAATTGAAAACCAACCACTTAGGAAAGAGTTCTATATACTTCACATTACCACTAAAGGTGCAACCCTTGAAAGCGCCAATGAATATCTCGGTTTGGGAACTTATGCCACCTCCAAAAAGCTTGAGGAAAAATTCGGCGCAGATAGCTCCATCATCTCTATCGGTCAGGCTGGTGAGTTTTTATTAACTGGTGCCGGTATTTCAACGACAGGCGAAAAAGAACAGCGTAGCAATTATGCGGCTCGAGGTGGATTAGGTGCTGTGATGGGAAGTAAAGGCCTTAAGGCTATTGTCATTGATAAACCTATTTTGAAGACAGTCCAATTTGTGGATGCGGAGCTCTTCAGGACTGCCGCGAAAGCATTCGCGCAGAAATTACTGGAAGATCCCAAGTTGGGTCCTCAAGGTGGGCAACATCTTTATGGTACAGCTTCAATTGTAGGGGCTGTCAATGAAATGGGTGCTCTTCCCACAAGGAATTTCAGTAACGGTAATTTTGAGGAGTCAACCAAATTACGTGGTGAATATATGCGAGAGCTGATCCTTGCCCGAGAAGGTAAGGTGGGTACCCGGTGTATGCCAGGTTGTGTGATCGCTTGTCGCAATTTATTTGTGGATAAAAATGGAAAAGAAGTTGTTGGTACTGTTCAATATGAGACAATTGCATTGGTTGGGTCAAACCTTGGTTTGGATAACTTGGATGATGTGGCACTCTTAAACTATATGTGCAACGACCTTGGCCTTGATACTATTGAAACAGGTGCCGCCTTGGGAATTGCAATGGAAGCTGGATTGGTTAAACCCGGTGACACACAAGGCTTTGTCGCTTTATTAAATCAGGTGGGCGAAGGTACCGCGCTTGGACGGGTGATCGGTAATGGTGCAGAAGTGACTGGTAGAGTCTTTGGTATACGACGCGTGCCAACAACTTTAGGTCAGGCTATCCCAGGTTATGATCCACGAAGTTTGAAAGGCAATGGCGTCACTTACGCAACATCTCCCCAAGGGGCGGACCATACTGCCGGGAATGCTTTTGGAGCGAGAAAAGAAGTCAATCCGCTTGGCAAAGAGGGGCAAAAAGAACTATCTCTAAAATTGCAGATCATTTCTGCGATGTTGGATAGTACAGGATTATGTCTATTTGCTCGCCCCCCCGTAATTGCTGATCCGCAATTGATGGTGGATATGTTAAATGGTATCTATGGTTGGAATTGGACAAAAGAAGACCTGGATCAATATAACCGCAACGTTTTACGTGTAGAAATTGAATTTAATCACCGGGCTGGATTAACTTTCGCTGATTATCGTATCCCTGAATATATGCGTGAGGAACCTCTCGCGCCCCATAACTCAGTTTTTGATATACCTGATTCTGATCTTGATTCAGTATTTGAAAAACTCTGAGAGGTGTAATTTGGTTGTGGAAATTGAGTTGTTCGGTCAATTACAGTCACAGGTTCCCCGTTGTCAAACTTTACAAATTGAGGAATCCACAACCGTCAATGAGGTGGCATTGAGATTAGGTATAAATCTCAATTTCGTGGGATTGATGTTTCTAAACGGGGTTCAATGTGAAGAGGATGAATTGATAACTACTGATGGACGTTTGTGTTTTTTTCCATTTATGTCTGGTGGATAACAGATCATGTTATATAAACTGGCAGTGATTGCTTGTGAATTGAGCGGCTTTGAACCGAAGGTGGATTATTCTGACCACCGTTTGGAGAATCTTGTGGGATTGATCATCGATAAAGATTTTGGATGTCACTCCGACCATGTCATCTGATATTTGCCAGAGTTTTTTAAAAAGAATTGACTATCAGATGCCGCCAAGCACTATATCACCTGAACTAAAATACAGAAATCAAACAATGACGTTACTCTGTTGCAAAAAGAACATACCCGGAAAATGTTTCTGGATTAATGCTTTATCCACACATGCAAAAAGAGAGCCTAAGCTCTCTTTTTGATTATTTCCAACAATAGGCAATAATTAATTGCCAAGGGTGGTGTTGAGAAACGCTTTGATCTTTTCTACATCAGGGACGTTATTATTCATCATTTCGGGGGCGGTTATCGCGCCGAAAGTTACATTTTCTTTTGGCATGGTTAAGGCAAGGCAAGCCAAGTTCGTTAATTGTTCGGCGCTCAAATCGGTGATAAATGCGTCTTTAAACTGGGTGATGAGGGTCGGAATTTGTGGTAATGTGTTGACGCTGATCATTTTAGCTTGCAGGGCATTAACCACTTCATTCTGACGTGCGGTTCGCGCTGATTCGCCGCCTGGATTCAAAGCTCGCACATACTCCGTTGCTAGTGCCCCGGTGAGGGTTTGTTTGCCTGCCGGAAAGGTAACGTTGTGTTCGGTTGTGATCGCCGCTGGAAGGGTGACTTCAACCCCGCCTACTGTATCGATCATGGCTGTAAATTTATCCATTTGAACGGTGACATAAAATTGGGGTTGGACTCCAAAATTATCATGAATTAATTGGGCTACCACACCTGCTCCAACTGCATTTTTTTCTAGCGGGGATCCCAAGGCTGCTTCGAAAGCGGTGAAGTAAGTTAAACCAAGCGGTTGTTGGTATTTGTACGCATCGTTTACTGATCCCGTCTCGATCAGCAAGTCGCGTGGAAAAGTAATGATCTTTATGGTTTGTGTATCATAATTCACTTTGATCAAACGGATGGCATCAGCTCCATTGGGTTTGGAACTTCCCAAGACATCAGATCCAATAAACACAATCACTTTTGAACCGGTTTCGCCGCAAGTCTTTTTCACTTCTGGCGTGTTGGTCGGCAGCGTTAAATCAACGATGGGGGTATTGGTTGGCAGTTCAATTTCCACACCCGGAATTGCATTTGATTCTGGTAATTCAGCGGTTTCAAGATCCAATGCCGCTTCAATCGCCTCGGTCTCGATTTCCATGGTTGGAGCGAGCGGCTGCTCAAATGAGTTTTGGGTGGAGCATGCAGTGGTAATGAGCAGGAGGAGAATGGTTACAAAAACCATACCTTTTACTGGACGATTATTTTTCATGTCTTGCTCCATTCTATTTGTAAACAATAAACTCGTTATTTTAATTTTACATCAGTTATGCGTTCTATATCCAAATCCTTGAAACTAACAGATTAATAGGCACCTTTTCCACGGAGGACGATCCAAAAGGTATTGATCAGGATATAAACATCAAGCCAGATGGAGTAATGCTGAATATAGTATATGTCGTCTTCCGTATGCAAATACATGGGTTTGTCGCTGCGTCCGTGGATCTGCCACCAACCGGTCAGCCCCTGTGGAATGGCAAACCGTTTACGCTGCCATGGTTGATATTTTTCGACCAGTTCAGGCAATTCAGGGCGCGGTCCCACCAGGCTCATGTCCCCTTTTAGGATATTGAAAAGCTGCGGAAGTTCATCCAGACTGAAGCGGCGCAAGAAACGTCCAAACGGGGTGACCCGTGGATCATTCTTACTTTTAAAGATCCTGTTGCCGTTGGCGTCAAATTGTTCCACTTGCGATCGAATTGCTTCTGCGTTTTTCACCATGGTGCGGAATTTGACCATCTCGAAGATGCGGCCATTGTTGCCGGCCCTTTTTTGCTTGAAGAAGATGGGACGTCCTTCGAACATAAGAATAAGGAATGCAATTAAAACAATGAGCGGCAGAACCACAATTATACTGAGAACGCATATGACCAGGTCAAACGCACGTTTTACCATGAGTTGATAATCATCAATGGCAGAAGCACGAAGGTCGATCATGGGGATTCCCGCAAAATCATCTATTGAGGTTTTATAAAGTGCCAGGTCAAAGAAACCTAAAGCCACCCATATACTGACAGGTAATTCTTCCATTTGCTGTACGATCAAACTTAACTGCGGATAAGCGGAATAAGGTAGAGCGATGATCACATCCGTGGCTTTTTTCTTGAAAATGATATCCTTTAAGTCACCTGTACTGCCAAGTAATGAAAAAGCAGAATGCACATCTTTCTCATCATCCACAAAGCCCAGGAAGATAGTGTTTCTTGGGGTGGTTTCATTGATGTGGGCTAAAACTTTCTGTCCCATTGGCCCGGAACCAACAATGAGGACCCTTTTTTCTTCAGCGGGCGGCAGTTTTTGATAACGGAACAGCAACCGCGCACCTAATCGCCATAAAAGCGATAATATATAGGCAATGGGTAAAAACAGGATGAATGCTGCGCGAGAAAACTCGCGATAAGATAAATACAAAATACCGGCAGCAGAAATGGATGCGATCAACATACCAAGCGTCAATGCGCCGAATTCATCCACCACGCGCATATATTTTTTGCCGTCATAGATGGATATGATCAGGTAGATCAAGACCCAGACCAGCGGAAAAATCCAATACAATTCGGGTGGAATAAGTATCGGAAACGAAATGGGTTTTACAAAGTTGAGCGAATTTAGGGCAGGGCGGATGATACTTGACAGCCACAGACTGAATGCAATCGTGACGGCATCCAGTACCATGGATAGAATGGCGAAATTGATCGAAAAGCGTCTGTTCATAAAAAATACGCTCGATTTCTGTAAAGTACTTTAATTGTAATTATTGCAAGAAATAGACCAATAAAAATGAGATGAAATCGCCTGATCCATCCCATGTGCGTATTCACGCAAATAACCTGAGGGGTATTTATTTGTTGGAGTGGTGTGATTCTGAAAGGAATTCCTTAAACGCCAACCAGGCAAACCTGGGATATTGTTTATATCGGGGCCATAATCGTTTTGGTTCTTTGATTAACCTGTAAAACCATTCCATCCCCATTCGTTGAACCCACCGCGGGGCTTGTTTTTTTGCACCACTCAGAAAGTCGAACGCTGCTCCAACACCCACCATGACGGGAATGTTTATCCTCCCGCGGTTTTCGTGCATCCACTTCTCTTGCCAGGGTGAACTCATACCAACCCATAAAATATCAGCGCCGCTCCGGTTCAGCATTTCAAGCAGAGACTCTTCTTCATCCATACTGGGATGACCAAACGGGGGAGAGCATGTGCCTGCAACTTGAAGGTTCGGAATTTGGTGCTGAAGTTTTTCAGACAGATTATATGCGACGCCTAAATCTCCGCCATAAAAAAAGTGCTTCCAGTTCTTGTCAGCGCCGTGGTGGCAGGCGGCCAATAATAAATCGGGGCCGTAGACACGCCTGGTTTCTTTATACCCTTTAAGCTGTAACAGCCAGACGATGGACATACCGTCTGGGGTAACCATATCGGCATTATTGAAGATGGGCACCAGGGCTGGATTGTTGACGCATTCCATGATGGAGTGAGCTGGGGCGACACAGACGTAGGCTTGCGTTTTCTCTGACACCCATTTTTCAACTTGGATGAGAGTAGATCCCATATTTAGAGGGTTGATAATGACACCAAGAATGGGGATGCGGGGTAGAGTCAAATTATTACTCTTTCGACAAGATTACCTTGTCAATTATTTAAACAAGGATAAGTAATCAACCTTTGAAAATACTGAACAATTCCCATCTATCGTTGCATCAACTATTTCTCGATCGTGAATTTCAAACACACTTCGGGCGATTCGATAATCCAAATCTGATCTTTTCAAGTCTGGAAGCTGCCATTTTATTCCTTTTGGAAAATATTGACTGTCAAAATGGCTTTCATCCTGTTCATCTTTCCTATATTCTATTGAATTCGGAACACCTTTTTCAACATAATTATGATCCATTCCAACAAGAATAACTTTTTCAAAACCCATATAAAAAGCTAACTGAATGGCGGCAAAAGTGACAGTAGCACCAAATACCATGGGGTGTGTTAAATCTTGTTGGAAAAAGTCATTTACAACGAATTTAGGTTTCAAAAAAATTATGTTATTGATATCAGGATTGAAATGGAACCGTCGGTTCCAATTTAAAAACTTGGGCATGGCTAAATCAGAAATTTCGTGACTGAATTGCTCTAGAATGAGTTCGTTAACGGCTAGATAATAAGTTGGACGAAATGAAGAAGAAATAAAATTCAAATAGATCCTATTTAGCCCAAAAGTTATCTCATTATTAAGTAATTCAAGATTGGTTTTCTTCAAACTAGGGCCGTTGGCTACGATGAAACACCGTTTCCCTTTATGAATTCCATGAAACGATTGAATCATTTCTCTGTTTCTGTGCGAATAGGTATCAAGGTTCCAGGCGACTGAATGAGGAATATCTTCCAAACGCATTTTTATGGCGGATAGGATCCTATTAATTGATATTTCTGCTAGGTTAAACCTTTCTATTTTTGCCATTTGTCTATTTATTTGACCTTTTATTTATTATCCGAGCTTTAAAATTTAAGTGTTTAAAAAAATGAATAGTAATTCGCACAAGGTCACAAAAGAGGAAAAAGGTTCCCTGGAAAAAATTGTTTGCATTGTCAAATGCAAACCAATATCGGAATATTAGGTTGGTATTTGCATGTTCATCAAATAAATAACTCCAAAAATCTGATAATTCATACAAACCATCATTCATTATATTATTTGTTTTTAAAGGTTGACTATAAACGATAGAATCATAACTAACAATCAATTGATAACCCGCTTTTTCTGCCCTTTTTGTTAACTCAGTATCTCCAAATTGTTTGTAATGCCGATTGTTATATAAGCCTATTTCACGGAATACCTTGACTGGTATCAATACCCCTCTTCCTGTCAGTAGTGAGGTCTGAGAAAAATGTCCTTTTGGAATCAAGGTGATATCTTTACCTGCATCCAGGTTGATGCGTTTTGCGGTCCACCAATTTACTTTAATCGCTCCACTTAAAACAGAGTGTTTATCATTAGTATTCACAATGACGGAGCCAATAAGCGAAGTTGGAAATCGGTTTGCCAAGATTGACAATTTTTCAAGATAATCTTCTGAGATTGTAAGATCATCGTTTAAAACAAGAATATTATCTTCTGGCTCACAAACAGTTAAAACATACTCGATTCCCCTATTCATCGAACCTGTCCACCAAAGATTTCCTTCACCATGTAGAAGAACTGTCTGAGGAAATTCTTCCTCAATCATTTTGTTTGTTCCGTCTTCCGAACCATCATCAATGACCACAACCGAATATGCTTTAAGTGTTTGATTATGAAGGTGATTCAAACATTCTCTAGTGATTTCTTTTCGATTATGGACAGGAATGATTACAAAGATTCTCATGGCAACCGATCACTTTATATATAATTTGTTGGTTTCACTTCTTTTCCATTGGACAAAAATTATCGCCAATCCAAGAATTAATCCTTGCTCATAATTCGGAGAATACGTTACATAATATATGAGCTGTGTTGATAATAAAACAAATAAACAGCGACTTATCTTTTCATTTTTCTGATTCCATAAAGATTTAAGCAGCCACCCATATAATAAGAAAATCAAGAACACTCCTAGTCCACCAATATTCAACAAAGATTGAACATAGAAGTTGTGGGGACTAACGGTTGTTGCATATTCTGTTGATGTTAGATAACGTGAATATCCAGTGCCAAAAGGCTGACCAATAAAGTAATCCAGTGTCGTGTGAAATTTTCCGGGAGCAAGTAAGGCTTTCCAACCTTGTAATCTCCAAGAAAAACTACTCATATCAAAACTAGTTCCAGTAAGGTTAACGGAGGAAAAATCATTATTGATAAAAAGTATTACCATTATTACAATCGAAAACAAAAAACTCAACGCTATCCATAAGTATTGTTTTGTTCTAAGACCGGCAATTAGTATGAAAGTAACAATTAAAGTTGCCCAGACTGTTCGGTGTTGTAAAATTAATACCATTACGATAACAAGTAAAATGCCTAAATAGAAAAACGGTTTCCATTTAAGTTGATTTTGGGCATAGTAAAAGCAAATCTGGGTTTGGAGTAATAAAAGAGTGGCAGAAACAGATATTACACGTAACATTTTTCCATTAGGAGCCATCCAATTTATATTTGTTGTAACTCCTTGGGCTACTAGAATCCAGCGAATAAATGAAATAAGGATGAGGATAATGCTTGTTAATCCTAAAAGGAGTAGTATTTTTTTTGAAAAAAATTGACTATAAGATAGAGTAACCGTATAAAGAAGGACTGCATAAAAGTATAAATAGACTCTTAATTCGTTGGTCGATATTTCAAGTCCAAATAATTGGATGCCACGTATCCATGAAATTAGAAGTAGTATTCCGAAGAATAAAACACCAAAGGTCATTTTGTTTGGGCTTCTAATTGATCTAAACAATTGCGCAATTGAAATAGTTATCAAAAAAATAGAAATTAGATCAATCAAAAAAATATTATAGGGTCCAATTTGAACAACAACAATTTCTCTATTAAAAATAACCCTCAAAATAAATACTACCAGGGTTATTGAAATTACAACCATTGAATTTCGATACAAAATGACCCACAGAATGCTTCCAAATATCAAAGCGAGTAGAGCCATTAGGATTTGGGTAATAGGATCAGAGGTCATTTTTTACTTTCAAATAATGCGAGATATTTAATTCCACCTTGCTCAACGCCGAAATTGTTAATTAGGAATGTCATATTCATATCTTGGTGTTTAATTTCTTTAATCAGAGCTTCCAACAATCTTGTTGTAAGGTCTTGAGGAGTCGTATCAGAATAAATGATTTGTGGAAAAGTTCCACCCCACTCAACTAATCCTGGTGATTTAGCTAAAACACAGGTGATACCTGTTGCAAGTGCTTCCAACATGGCGATGCTCAAGCCTTCGTGAAATGAAGGCATAACATAAACATCCGCAGCCCACAGAAAATCACGGACGCTGTTCTGTTTCCCCCAAAATTTAATAACAGATTCCAGTTTAAGGTCAAGAACCAGTTTTTGTTCCTTCTTTTCGGCATCTTCTTCACCAATGTGCCAATAAACAAGGTGCACATTATCTTTTTTCAGCATGGCAATGGCTCTAATAATAGATTCGTGATTTTTAACTGGAGCACAATTGCCAACACTGATAATGATCTTCTGATCGTCAGACAGATTAAATTGCTTCCTGGCACTGACTCTTTCAGCATCTGATGGTGGATAAAACTTGGCATCATCGAACCAGTTATTGATTTGCAGGGTTGGATTGCGAAAGCGTTTTTGTTCATTCTGTTGAATGGCTGCACTGACACTCACCTGAATGACTCCCAACAAACGCACGATCCAACGCCTAATTGCCCGATTAACTCTCGTTACTCCTTCAAACAGGTAAGTACTGTGCAAGGTTCGAATGATCACGGGTACCCCCGCAAAGCGGGAAAGAATTGCAAAGGTTAAAAAGGTCCGTTCAACATGGATTTGGACTACATCAAATTTGTGCTGTTTTAATAATCTGACAAACTTAACCATAAAAGCAAGTGAGTTTGAGTAGGGGATATGGTGAATGACAATTCCTTCATTGGAAAAGTGTTCGGCAAAATCTCCCCTTGATTGGGCTGTACTTAATACGTGTTGAAGGACACCTTTATCCTTCATGTAAGGAGCGGCGATTTTGAGCATGATTTCTGCACCAGAGGATCTCAATTCATATAGAATGTGCAAAACTGAAATCATTGATTTATTAATCCTGAATCATCCAAATTGCTTTTATAAAACGTAAACATAAGAACTAGTATCAGTCTACTGCTAGATGGATTGTAATAGGCTGATAAATTTTTGGGTCAAATCAATTTGGGCGATGAACTCATTTGCCCGAAAGATTAGCTTGTCTTCCAATACTTTTCGGTTTTCTAGGGAAATGGTTTCATAAACCCGCATTAAACCAACAATTTCTTCAATTTGAAGGCTATCCAGGTTTTGAACACATCCTGCGGTAATTTCTTTTGCCGGCGAATTATCCAGAGCTATTGGTGGACAACCCTGACACATCGCTTCCAAGATTGGATATCCAAAACCTTCGCCCCGGCTTGGAAACACCAGCGCATTTGCACCTGCGTAGAGGGCATCTCTCTCAGCATTTTTCAATGAATTGACCAGGATGACATCACCAGCAAGGTCCTTAATGTTTTGAGAAAAAAAACTTATGGAGTCATTTGCTACGAGCAATACCAGTTTTTTCTTGCCGCCACTCGCCAGGTATTGACGATAGGCGCCGAGAGTCAAGTCTGTTCCCTTGCGAAGTCCTTCAGCTCCTAAGGCAAAAAAGTATTCTTTATATGAAATTCCCCATTGAGAAATCAATCTTTCAATTGTGGCTTTATCTGAAACAGGAGTAATGGTTGGTTTGGGATAGATCACCCTGCAGGGTTTTTTCTTTGAAGAATGAAACAGGTGTTCAAAAGAACTTTTTGTAAATTCTGAATCGTATATAAATGCATCAGATCTGGCTAATGCTGTGAAAAAGTTTATCCAGTGTCTATATGGACTCTTTTTAAAATAGTTTGCTCCAGCGGAGGGTAATATTCCGCAGATGTCATGAATGATCGTTATGACTTTAATTTGATGTTTTAAGAATATTGGCGCTTGATGGTAAGGCGCAAGAAAATGAGTGATCTCAACATTTTTTATTAGCTTCGGAATCTCAAATTGTATCCATTTCAAAGAATTTCTGAAGTTCCTGTGAGGAGCGCAAGGTTTTTCAGGACATAATATATCAATTTTGTTATTTGCTAAAAGATCTTGAAATGAGAAATTTGAACTGGGTTTTTCTGGTACAAGCAGGAATATTTTCTTGATATTTGGATGCCGGCTAATCTCACGGACAAGTTCTGAAACAACAAAGGCGCCACTAGTTTTGGGTTCTGAAACCAAGCGAAAAGCATCAATGGCCAGGAAACAACCTTGTTCCATTTTATTTTTGTCCAATCAAAATATAGGTGCCATAATGGCATCTTGGGTTTCTGCCTTCTTCTCGAGGGAGGATTTTGTGTAATACAGGATTTAAATACCCAAGGTGTTCATCCATAAAACTCATATCCAGTTTTATCGGATGCCCGGCATCACTCCAGGATTCTGGGCATCGTACTTGATCTTCTTCATTGCTTAAATCCTGCCCAATTATTACCATCCCGCCTTTTTTGGTTACTCGTTCAATATTTTTCAAACACAAACTTGCATCACGCACATGATCCAATACGTTTATACAAATACACAGATCAATACTTTCGTCAGGACAGGATAATTCTTCCAGCGGTTCTGAAAGAAGAGTAGGCATGAATTTCTTTTGTAATCGGACGATTTCAACGGGGCGGGCTATAAGTTTTATATGGGCAATCTTTTTCTGAACTTGAAGTTCAATATATGAATCTATGAGGGGGTCTTCAAGTTCAAGATGAGAAAACTTGATCAAGGGCAATATAAAACGTACATTCGTGTGAGGACCACAGCCAACTTCCAAGACTTCAGGGAAAGTCCTTCCCTTGAGCGCTTTGTAATTATTAAATTGTTTTCGCCACCATTTATTCCCATCATCTCCACGATCAACGCTATTTTGGGCAAAGGACAATTCAAATGCTTGAGCTTTTGCCCACCGGTCTTGATCTATTTTTGTAATTGTAGTTTTATGCATTGTGATCCATATCGGTATTTGCAGTTGAGTTTCTGGCTAATGCTTTTAATATTTCAGACAACGGAAAATCAACGAAAAACCAGGATCGCCCAATCCAGAAGATGATTATGCACAAAGACATAGTAAGCACAGATCTGATTGTGAAAATCAACCAGGTTGATAAATCACTTGGGACGAACAAGTTGATTAAACTCCATATTAAGAGGGTTACAATCCCCATCACAATTCCGATAAATATTGGTTTGAATAATTGCAACCATGTTATTGATAGTGCATTAACGGTCATGATACTCATGATGACTAACCGAAAAATGTAAATGATTAAAATGCTCCAGGCAGCGACTTCGAGCGAAATTGTCGATGCAACAATTAGTACAACAACGGCAAGAATTGCTGTAATCCACTGTGCCCGCATCTCCATTTCGGGTTTTCCCAAACCATTTAGCACAGGACCTTCAAGGCCAACAAGAATATAAAAGGGCATGGCCAAAGCTAATGGGGCAAGTAGGGCAGCGGAAGGGAGCCACTCATGACCATATATTAATTGAATAATGTTTTTGGATTCCAGGGCAATCAAACAGTAAGCGGAAAAGAAAAAAATTGAAAAAACGCTCATAAATCCCCTAAAAATCTTTATTGTGCCATTTGACTTTCCCATCCGGGAAATGGCTGAAAAAAGGGATTGTTGAGCGCTCGCAAGAAAGATACCTGTCGGAGCCCAATTCAATTGATATGCCCTATTATAATAACCCAGGTTGGTCGTTCCAAATTTTCGGCCTATTATGGCAGAATCAATATTTTGAATAATCCAATTTGCGATATTGGCAAAAAGTGTACGAATACCAAAAAGAGTCAAGTTTCGGGAGCCTTTAAAAGATATTGCCAGCGAATGTCGGGCAGCGATCAATACGATTAATGCATTCAATCCAAATTGGATCATTGTGGCGATAACCAGGCTCCAAACGCCAAACCCTAAAAGGGCAAGAGGTACACCAACAAAAACAAATCCAACAAAAAATGAAACGACTTGTCCGATCTGTAATTGTTTAAACTTCATCTCCCTGCGTAATAACGCCGATGGTACTTGCGCAAATACCTGTAATATCAGAATTATTGACATGACGTGAATGACGGGGGTTGCTGATTCATTTCCAAATTGAAGTGATATCCAAGGGGCAAGTAAAAAAACAATTATTGTGAAGAAAATACTCAACGATAATTGTATTGTGAATGCAAAAGCGATGTCTTGGTTTTCTATCTCTTCTTGCTGTACAAGGGCTGAAGCGAGACCAAATTCAATAATCAAATTGCAGACACTGATTACAAGTAAAGCAAAAGCAATAACTCCAAATGGTTCGGGTCCGAGCAGGCGCGCCAAGAAAATATTTGTGGCAAACCCTGCAATTGCCCTGATTAAATTCCCAAAAACACTCCAAGAGAATCCTTTAAGTGCCAAGTTAATGGTTTTTTGATTTCCGATGTTTGACATTTAATAAAATTCTTTTTAAGTTGAATATATTTGTGATTTTCGTTGTAGCTGGATGGATCTTTAAAAGATTATATTTTTAATCTCAAGTGTGCATAGAAAAATTATACATGGAAACTTGAGATTACAAATGATACTCCTATTTCTTCTTCTTTCCCTTGTTGCTGCTGCCGTAATAGGTCTGGTAGGCAGTGTAGTTTCGATATTCCTTATAATGGTAGCCGTAAGACTTGCCGCGGGTGACGACATTGTTCAGGACAACTCCCAGCACACGCGCCTTCACCTGAGAAAGCTGTTCAAGGGTCTGTCTGAAGGCAGTCATGCGAGTCTTGCCAGGTTGGACGACCAGCACAACACCATCCAGAGAGGGGGCGAGCGCGGCAGCATCTGTCACAGCCAGCACGGGCGGGGTGTCGATGAGGATGATATCCGCATTTTGTTCCATAAGGGTCAAAATCGCCTGCATAGTCTTGGACCCCATCAGTTCGGATGGGTTGGGCGGCAGCGGACCGGTCGTGATGACCGAAAGACCGGGCAGACTGGTGGCCTGGCAAACGCTTTTTACTACTTCCTGGTGAGAAAAGAGGGTGCTCATGCCGATGCGGTTGGGCAGGTTGAAATAGGCATTGATCCGCGGATGACGCATATCGCAGTCCGCGATGATCACGCGGCTGCCGTTCTGCGCCAGTACTACTGCCAGGTTCGATATGGTAGTGGATTTTCCTTCACCGGGTTCTGCGCTGGTAACCAGTATCTTTTTTAATGGGTGATCAACACTTGTGTAATTGAGATTGGTCCTTAAAGCGCGATAGGCTTCAGCCGTGGGAGAACGCGGCTCAGAAAGCGAAATAGGCATTTTATCGTTGGTGGGGTGGCGGTTGATTACTCCCAAAACTGGAATTTGAAATTTTTGAATGATGTCTTTGGGAGTCTTAATCGTATCGTCCAGCGCTTCTCGTGCCACTATGACGATCACTGCTAAAAGAAAACCAGCCAGCGCAGCCAGGATGGTATTTAAAAAGGTTTTGGGGCTGACAGGGTTTGGATCAGGTGTTGCAGTTTCAACCTGCACCACTGAAGAAACGGACTGTGCTTCGGCAAGCCGAATTTGTTCATATGAGAGCAGCAGGTTTGCGTAAATTGAACGGTATTGGGTTAATTTGGCATCCAGGCGCTCTTTCTCATCCGTGGAGGTAGCCTTTTCCACTTTATCGGTGTAGAGCGTGATCTGTTTATCCGTTTCGGCTAATTGGGTTTCAAGTGCGGCTTTGGATTGAACAAACCGGCCGATCTGGATGGCCTGGATTTGCTCGGCAAACACCGTCACCATTGCATTCGCGATTTTCGCAGAGAAATCCGGGTCGGTTGTGGTGACGGTGACCTGGATAAGTTGAGTATCTCGGATGACGCTGACATCAATCCAATCTTTGAGGTCATTAATGGAGTTGCCGATGCCTACTTCTTTGATCACCTGACTCAAAATCGGGTCTTTAACCATCATTTGAGCGTATGTGCTGGTGAGTTGTTTGGACATTAAGACAGAGGTGTAATCATTTGCCTGGGTGGCCGGGGCTTCATTGACAAGCATGGTCGTAGATGATTGATAGAACGGACGCATGCGGCTGCTGACATAATAGCTTACCGAACCGGTAACTATCGCGACAAATATAAAAAGCCATGCCCATTGCCAGAATAATGACAAATACTGGCGAAAATCAAGTGTAAAACTGTCTTGTCCCTCTGGGGAATTGTCCATATCCAATAAAGTCCTTAGCGTTGTATTTGACTAACTTATCATCCAAAACTAGATCAAGTAACCTTTTATTGGATGGTCATTCTATCGGTGAATAACCGTCATGAAGTAATAAAGTCAATTGTACCAGTTTGGAAAAAGTTCTCTTGATGGAAGTGTCTATTAATTTGGCGACTTCATCCGAATTGGAGAATCCTTCTTTTGCCGGATCAGGAATTTCTCCATCGGGCACATTCGCAATCTGACCGAGGATGACAATTTGCCCAACAGTTTGTGGAAATTCCAATTCCAGCGATTCTTTATGGTTTTTTTCCATCACCACAAGCAGATCAAAACTTGAAATATTATCCAAGTTGACTTCCTGGGTTTGATGGTTCGTGATATCCAGACCAAGAATGGCGGCACTCACAACAGCTTTTGGGTGTGCAGGTAGCCCTGACGAGGTCCAGGTACCCGCGCTGGCAATCTTCCAGGTATCGGGTAAATTGGAAGAAGCTAGTTTTTGGGCAAAACTGGCAGCCGCTATGGGTGATCGAAATTGGTTGGCAGTACAAATAAACAGGATCGCCGGCATTTTCTTCTAACTTTCATTTCTTATTGTTTATCTTGATGAAATCTATGTAGCTTCAATAAGTAAAAATATTGTTGCAAGAAATTCACCATTAAATTCAACCAAATATTTGATAAGAATTGGTCAATGAATAACACTGCATACTTAGTTTTGCCATGAAGGTGACTTTGAGTAGAGTCCTAAAGTACCCATTTCATGATCAGATAAAAGCCGTTATTCGCTCCCTTGAGTTTAAGTCATTTTCACCAATAGGTGAATTAATCAATCATTAATAACACTGTAAAAAGGCGTTAACAATGGCTTAATCGGTGAATGAACACTCATTTGTATAATTGTGTATAATTATTACATCATAGAGGATTTTTATGACTTATTTGTTGGTGGGCAATTGCAACAATAATTTGCGAAACAACATATCCTTGATGGGGATTTTACGACGTAGTATGTCTCGGAAAAAATAAATAGTGGCGTAAATTTCAGTTAGGCAGATGCTTAGCTGATTTTTTTATATTCCAAAAAGGAGAATGAGATGCGCAGTAAAAAATTGTTCTATGTTTTATCGTTGATTGTCGTTATGGTTATGCTTTTGGCATCCTGCGGCAAGGCTGCTACAACCGGTGGTGGTACCGAACTGGAAAAAGCTGCCAAAGCAGAAGGAAATTTAACCGTTATTGCGCTGCCGCATGATTGGTGCAACTACGGTGAAGCCTTAACGGCATTCTCAACAAAATACGGCATTGCCATCAATGAACTCAATCCAGATGGCGGATCAGCGGATGAAATTCAAGCCATTGTTGCCAACAAAGACAACAAGGGTCCGCAGGCTCCGGATGTGATTGACGTGGGTTATGGTTTTGGACCTCAGTTGATTGCTGATAAACTTGTTCAACCTTATAAAGTGGCCACCTGGGATTCCATTCCTGCTGATTCAAAAGATCCTGATGGGTACTGGTACGGTGATTATTACGGCGTTTTAGCCTTTGAAGTCAACAGCGACGTCGTAACCAACGTCCCGACCGATTGGGCTGACCTCTTAAAACCCGAATATAAAGGCCTCTTTGCACTGGCCGGCGATCCGCGTGCCTCTGCCCAGGCTCAAATGTCTGTTTATGCTGCTGCCATCTATAACGGCGGTTCACTGGACGATGTTCAACCTGGTCTTGATTTCTTCAAACAGGTGAACGATGCCGGTAACTTTGTACCTGTGATTGCCAAGCAGGCAACCGTTGCCAAGGGTGAAACCCCCATCATCTTGCGCTGGGACTACAGCGCCCTCGCTGACAAAGATACACTGGCTGGTAACCCGAACATTGCCGTGGTTTATCCCAAGAGCGGAACCATCGCAGGTATCTACATCCAGGCTATCTCCGCTTATGCACCCCATCCCAACGCCGCAAAATTGTGGATGGAATTTTTGTACAGCGACGAAGGTCAGAATATCTGGCTCAAGGGTTACTGCCACCCGATCCGCTATGCTGATATGCAAAAACGGGGTGTGATCCCTGCTGATATCGCAGCCAAACTCCCAACCTTTGACGGCCCAGTAGCTTTCCCAAGCATTGATCAGATCAACGCTGCCAAGCAGGTCATTGGTGACCAATGGATGTCTGTCGTTGGTGCAGATGTTAAGTAATCAAAACTCCACTCAAATCGAAAAACGGGACGCGCCAAAAGCGCGTCCCGCACCATTGCAGTGGCGCAAATGGCTTGGGGTAGTACCTTTTTTCATTTTTGCCTTTCTATTTATTGTGCTGCCTTCAGTTACTCTGCTCATTGGTGCTTTTCGAGATAATACTGGCAAACTGACGTTAATGAATTTTGTCAGTTTGATGGATCCTTCCATCCTGAACGCATATTGGGTCACGATAAAGATCAGCATTGCCACCGCAGTTGGCGGCGGTTTGCTGGGTTTCTTGATGGCCTATGCGATTACTGTTGGAAAGCTTCCTCGTTCGGTCCGCACCAGTCTGCTAACCTTCTCAGGGGTTGCCTCGAACTTTGCCGGCGTTCCGCTGGCTTTTGCATTTATCGCAACCCTCGGACGCACTGGCTTGGTGACTTTATTATTAAAAAATATTTTCGGGCTCAATCTTTACGATCAGGGGTTCAGCCTATACAGCTTTTGGGGATTATCACTAACCTATATGTTCTTCCAGTTTCCCTTAATGGTGCTGGTGATCACCCCCGCACTCGATGGTCTCAAAAAAGAATGGAGTGAAGCGGCAGAGAATCTTGGCGCTTCTCATAGTCTTTATTGGCGAAAAGTGGCTTTACCCATTTTGATGCCCTCTATTTTGGGTTCCATGATTCTATTATTTGGGAACTCTTTTGGTGCTTATGCCACTGCCTATTCATTAACTGGCGGTTTTATCAACCTTATCACGATTGTGATAGGCTCTCAGATCAAAGGTGATATTTACTACAATCCTGGCTTGGGATATGCGCTTGCAGTTGGCATGATCCTCGTTATGGCGGTCATGATGTCCATCTATTACGCGTTACGGCGCAGAAGTGAAAGGTGGCTGCGTAAATGAAAAAGAAACCGTTCTGGTCTTGGATTTGGATAATTCTCGGCGTTATTTATTTTGTGCTGCCGTTGTATTCGACTTTTGATTTTTCACTTCGCGCCAAGAAAGGGATCCTCTCATTTCTTGCCTATCAAAATGTGTTCAAGGATCCAAATTTTTGGTCAACCATCAAATTTTCTTTGGTGATTGCGATCTTTACCATCATTGTCAGCATATTACTGGTGGTTCCCACCGCTTATTGGATTCGCCTCCGTTTGCCTCAACTGCGCGGGATGTTGGAATTCATCTCTATGCTGCCCTTTGTGGTACCGGCCATCGTGCTGGTGTTTGGTATGATCCGCGTTTTTAGCGGTGCGCCTTTCCGTTTGACCAATACTTATCTTGGGACGGATGCATTACTCGTGGCGGCTTATGTTGTGCTAGCATTGCCTTATGTGTTCAGGTCTGTGGATACCGGTCTGGCCGCCATCGATGTGGTCTCTTTAACTGAAGCAGCTCAAAGCCTGGGTGCGGGCTGGTCTACCATCATGTTCAAGATCATATTCCCCAATTTGAAGGTGGCCATCATCAGCAGCGCCTTTTTAACCCTTGCCACTGTGATTGGCGAGTATACAATCGCCAGCTTCATGGTCGGCATCAAAGCGTTTGGCCCTTACATGTCGCTCATTGGCCAGAACCGAACCTATGAGTCTTCATCCCTTGCCATCATCAGCTTTATGGTTACCTGGGGATTCATGGGTCTGATCCAGTTGTTCAACCGCGGTAAAGCGGATTCCGGCTCATTAGCCGGAGCTCGCTAATCTCATCGAAAAATCAGAAAACATTAGGTGAATTATGGCATTTCTCTCACTTTCTAATATCTCAAAAAAATATGGCTCAACCCCCGCGGTTGAAGATTTCAATCTTGAAGTTGAAAAGGGAGAATTTGTCTCCTTTCTCGGCCCTTCAGGCTGCGGCAAGACCACGACCCTGCGCATGATTGCGGGGTTTGAAATGCCGACCACCGGGTCGATCAACCTGGACGGGGAAGATATCACCTACAAATCACCCAACCAGCGCAATGTGGGTATGGTATTTCAGTCATACGCATTGTTTCCCAACTTGACTATTGGGCAAAACATCGGCTTTGGTCTACAGGTGCGTAAAGTGCCAGAAGTTGAGATCAAGAAGAAAGTGGATGAGATGCTCAGCCTGGTTCATCTTGAAAGCCACATCAACAAATATCCCTACCAGCTTTCAGGCGGCCAGCAACAGCGGATTGCCTTGACCCGCGCACTGGCTATTAATCCGCGGGTGCTGCTTTTGGATGAACCGCTTTCAGCCCTGGATGCCAAAATACGGGTGGAGCTGCGCCTCGAGATCCGACGCATTCAGCAAGCAATGGGAATCACCACCATATATGTCACTCACGACCAGGAAGAAGCCTTGCTCATCTCTGATCGGGTGGTGGTCATGAGCCAGGGATTGATGGAACAGGTGGGGACGCCTGCCAATATTTATAATTTCCCGTCCAGCGAGTTTGTGGCTCAATTTGTGGGTCAGCTTAACATGCTGCCCGTCACACAGGTGGATTTACAAAATCATACGTGCATTCTCGCAGGGCAATCAGTCAAATTTGAGCACTCCCCTGAACGAAAGATCAGCGACTCACCACGGCTTGCCATTCGGCCTGAAGAACTTCAAATCGGCACAGGTGAAGGCAGAAATGCTCTCAAAGGCCGGGTGGAATCGGTGCTTTTCTTGGGCGCGATTGTTCGACTGCGGGTTGATGTCGGCGGTGTGACACTTTCAGCGGACTTCTTTAATGAGAGAACTCGAACCCTGCCCAGGGTTGGGGATGACGTCGTAGTCAGTTTCCCTGAGTATTCCTGCTGGTTGGTGTAAAGAATCACCCTCATTGTTGGTTGCCCAAAATATCTGAGATCCATATAATGGTTTAAACCAAAAATATGTAAATGATTTCAAAAATATCGTTTTAAGGAGGCTCCATTGGAAATCAGTCCAAAAACCTCGTCGAATGAAGGGATCGCACTTCGCATTAACGGCGAATGGCGCGAGTTCGAGATTGGTAAAGACCTCCAACCTTGGACGACGCTATCTGCATTCCTGCGTGAGAATCTTGGTTATACCGGTCTGAAGGTCAGTTGTGACGAAGGCGCTTGTGGTGCCTGCACAGTGATCATGGATGGTAAAGCAGTGCTCTCGTGCATGATACTGGCAGTTGAAGCCAACGGCCGCGACATCACCACAATCGAAGGACTGCCAAAAGACGATCCTGTTATTCTGGCATTTGCAGAACAAAGTGAACCCGGCCACGGAACTGCCCTCCAATGCGGCTACTGCACCCCAGGTTTTGTCATGACCACGCGGGCGCTGCTCAACGACAACCCGCACCCAACCATGGATGAGATCCGTGAAGCACTCTCAGGGAATCTCTGCCGCTGCGGCTGTTATGATGCCATTGCCATGGCCGTGACCCATGCCGCTGAGAAGATCGTTGCAAAAGGAGGTCTCTCATGACCATTCCTTATAAACCCCGTGTCAAACGCAAATTTATCGGCGGTTACCAGCCGCGGATTGACGGTCTTGAAAAAGCGCAGGGCAAACCGCTTTATGCGGACGATATTATTAACGAACGCAATTTCCCCGGTTTGCTGTATGCCAAAGTACTGCGCTGCCCCTATCCAAGAGCCAGAATTCTGAGCATGGATACCAGCAAGGCGGAGGCTTTGAAAGGCGTCAAAGCCATCATCACTTACAAAGACCCCAACCTTAAACAAATGAAACCTACCAACGCCGGTTGGACGGACGCCGTGGATACGGTCAGCTATGACGGCATGATGTGGGGCAAGTTCCGTGATCGTAACATCCTGGGCGATTACGGCACCTGGGCCGGCGATGAAGTGGGCGTGGCCATTGCGGCTGAAAGCGAACAGATTGCCGAGGCGGCCTTAAAACTCGTTGATGTTGAATGGGAAGTGCTGCCTTATGTCATGGATCCGATCTCCGCAATGAAACCCGGCGCGCCGATCATTCATCCTCAAATTGCTCCAGAGAATGTGCTGCCCTTTGACCCGGTGGGCGGACCTGACTGCTTCTTATCCAAAGGCGATACAGACCAGGGTTTTGCCCAGGCCGATGTCGTAGTCGAGATGGATACCATCCATGACAACCCGACTCAGGGGTCGTTGGATCCCTGGTGCTGTATGGTGCAGTGGGAAGGCGAGCAGCTGACTGTTTTCTCAAACTCCTACGCAACCGATCAGACCCGCATGCACATGAGCCAGATGCTGGAACTGCCTCTTCACAATATCCGCGTAGTCAGCCAGTATGTGGGCGGACAGTTCGGCCGAGCAGACACAGGCGACCAGCCCTTTTTTATCTTTACGGCGCTGCTGGCTAAAAAAGCCGGCCGGCCGGTCAAGTTCAAACATACCCGGCGTGACAGTTTTCACGATACCCGTCAGCCCGCTCTCTATCATTGCAAGGTGGGGGCGATGAAAGACGGCACGATTACCACCCTGCATTTCAGCTCGATCGGAGACATCGGCGCCCATGCGGATCATTCCGTCTTTGCTCTGAAATTTGCCCCGGCGGAGATCTCTGAAGTCGCACTGGCGCACATTCCAAATCAAAAAATGGAATCCTGGGCGGTTTATACCAACCGCATCCCCGGCTGTATGATGCGCGGGGTGGGAAATTCGCAGTTCAATTTCATCTTCGGCCGCATGATTGACGGTCTGGCGGAGAAATTGGGCATGGACCCGGTTGAACTGGCCATCAAAAACTTTGGCCACGAATGGGGCGGATGCCCCGACCCCAGCTTGAAGGCCGTTCTTGAAATTGGTGCAGAGCGCATCGGCTGGAAGGAGAAACGCCACAAACCCGGAGCTGGAGAGTTGATTGATGGGGCAAAACGCCGCGGGGTGGGATTCTCGCTGCATCCCGCCTGGCATGCCGAATGGCAGGAAGTGCGCCGCGGACAGGTGCAGGTCAGGATCACCCTGTTGCCTGATGGCACGGTCACCCTGGATGCCCCCACTGTTGAGACCGGCACCGGATCGAACACCTGCAATGTGCTGGGCTGCGCAGAAGCCTTGAGCTTCTTGGGCATTGAACAAAAGGACATTACCTGGGTCTCCACCGTGGATACCGATAACGGGCTGCGCGACTGTGTGCAGACCGACAGCGCAGTATCCTTCCTGCAATCTGAAGTACTGGTGATCGCTGCCAGAGAATTAAAGGATAAACTAATCAACCTGGCCGCTGAGAAACTGGAAGTTAAGCGAGAACAGGTTGATATTATGGATGGCATGATCAAAACCCCGGGCAGGAACGTCAGCGTTAAGGACCTGCTGATGAAAGGGGATCTTGTTCCGCTTTCGGTAACGGTCAGCCGCAAACCGGATAGCAGCAGAACCGGTGTGCCTTATATCGCCAGTTTTGCCGATGTTGAAGTGGATACCTCCACCGGCAAGGTGGAAGTGCTTAAATTGGTCATCATCAATGATTGCGGTACCGTCATGTATGCCTCGGGTGCCGAAGCACAGCAGATCGGCGGACAGGTCATGGCCATGGGGGAGGCGCTAACCGAGGAGCTGATCTACGATCCGATCCGCGGCGTGCCGCTCAACTTCAACTTTGTGGATTACAAAATGCCCACCATCCTCGACATGCCAAAAGTCGAACCGGTGCTGCTCGAAATATGGAAGGGGGCAGGCGAATACGGCGCTTGCGGTATTGGTGAGGGCACTTTAACTTGTTCGCCGCGTGCGATTGCCAACGCGGTCTACAACGCCATTGGCGCCAGGGTGGATGAAATTCCCATCACACCTGAAAAAGTCCTTCAAGCTTTAGGCCGGATATAAGGTGACGCCATGACACTCCAACCTATAAAATTCATCCCAGTTGAGAATCTGCAATCGGCAGAAACCTTATTAAATGAAAGCAGCGGCCGGGCTGCTGTGCTGGCTGGGGGTACTGACTTATTGGGCACCCTCAAGGATGCTGTACACGCCGAACCGCCTGAATTGTTGATCGGATTGAAATCTGTCAAAGACTCAAACCAGGTTGCTGTCGAACCGACTGGCATCCGCATTGGTGCACTTGCGACCTTGAATGAGATTGCCAAAAACCCTGTCATCCGCAAAGATTATGGCCTGCTGGCGGAAGCAGCAGCCAGTGTAGCCTCGCCTCAGATCCGCAATATTGCCACCATCGCCGGCAACCTGTGCCAGGAGCCTCGCTGTTGGTATTACCGCAACCCTGAGAACAACTTTGATTGTCTGCGCAAAGGCGGCAGATGGTGTGACGCCTTGTTTGCCGAGAATCGCTATCATTCCATTTTTGGCGGCATGTGTGTGAGCGCGGCTCCCTGTCAGACCGGCTGTCCCATTCACAATGGCATCCCAGCCTACATGGAAATGATCCGTGAGGGCAAGGTGGAAGAAGCGGTTGCCTTATTGATGGAAACCAACCCGCTTGCCTCCATTACCGGACGCATCTGCTCAGCCTATTGTGAAGAAGACTGCAACCGGCACGACTTTGACGAACCGGTGGCCATCCGCAATGTCGAGAGATTCCTGGGCGACCTTTCGCTCGAAAATATCGTGAAATATTATCCCGTTCCAGCAGCTGAATCAGGCAAGAGCGTCGCCGTGGTGGGGGCTGGTCCTGCAGGGTTGTCTGCCGCGTTCTTTTTACGCAAACAGGGGCACTCTGTCACCATCTACGAACAGATGCCCGCTGCGGGCGGCATGCTGCGTTACAGCATTCCCGAATACCGCCTGCCAAAATCCGTCTTGCGAGCTCAGATCAAGGCGCTCGAAAGTATGGGCATTCAATTCCAATATAATGTGCATATTGGCGACAAGGGACTCTCCATTGCAGATCTGCGCGGAAAACATCAAAGCGTTTTTATTGCCACCGGGTTATGGGCTGGCCGTCAATTGAAAATTGAGGGCAGTGAGTTGCTCGGTTCAGGTCTTGAATTCTTGATCAACGTGCAGAAAGAGATCAAACAGACCGTTGGCAAGAAAGTGCTGGTGATCGGCGGCGGCAGTGTGGCAGTGGATGTGGCGCTGACAGCCCGACGGTTGGGTGCCAGCCAGGTCACCATGGCCTGTCTTGAAACGCTTGAAACAATGCCTGCCGTGGAAGAAGATCTTGTCCAGGCCAAGGAAGACGGCATACAGATTCTGCCATCCTGGGGACCGAAGCGCGTCATCCAGCAGGGCGGTAAACTCACCGGGATTGAACTTGTGCGCTGCACTTCTGTATTTGATAAGAACGGACGCTTTGCACCTGTCTTTAATGAAGGAGAGACCATCAGCGTCGAAGTGGATCAGATCCTGGTGGCGATCGGGCAGTCTGCTGTGTTGGACTTTGCAGAATCCGCTCTTCAGGTAGAGCGAGGCCTTTTGGTTACACAAAAAAGTACTACTGCCACATCTGTTGAAGGCGTGTTTGCCGGCGGGGACGCCTCCGGCGATTCGGTCACTGTCGTGCAGGCAATGGCTTCAGGTAAAACCGCTGCTTTTGGCATCAGTGCCTATTTGCAGGGGGTAGTGCCTGCAAAACCTCAACCTTCGAGCGGCAAGGATAAATTGAACCTGAATACTGCTGCGTTTAAAGCCAGTACACGGGTGAGTGTCCCGGATCTTGAAGTTTCGCTGCGTTCATTAAGTACAGAAGACAAGCAAGGGTTGACTGCGGCTGGAATGGAAGACGAGGCCAAACGTTGCGCGAACTGCGGCTGTGTGGCAGTTAATGTCTCAGATGTTGCCACCGCGCTGATCGCCCTGGATGCCCAGATAAAGACCAGCAAGCGGACACTGCCTGCGGAAGAATTGTTTGCCGTCTCTCAAAGCAGCACCACCGTTTTGGCAGAGGATGAGTTGATCCATGAAATCTTTATTCCCACGCCCGAAACAGGCAGCAGGCAGAAGTACCTTAAATTCCGCATCCGCAATTCAATTGACTTTCCCATTGTCAGTGTCGCTTTTAAGACCTCAATGCGCGATGGCAAATTCCACAATGCCAGGATGGTGTTCGGCGCGGTGGCGCCGGTTCCCCTGCGGGCGCGTGAAATAGAAGCTTTGCTTGAAGACCAGGTGCCAGGCGAGGCCGTTGCGAATCAAGCAGCACAATGGATTACCTCGCATGCCCAGCCGTTGGCGCGCAACAAAGCCAAGGTGGAAATTCTCAAGGCGCTGGTGGCCAAATCGCTCAAAGCGGATTAGTGTTTTATCCGTTAAGCTCATTGAAAAGGAGAACAAAAGATTTCTATGGATTACGATCTCAAGTCACTCAACCTCCCCAAGCTTTACGGTAAGATGCTTTCTTTGTTTGCCGGTCTGGTTGGCAGCAAAGTTACCCGTCCATTGATGATCGGCAGCCTGTTAGAAAACGGCGGTATTCCAAAACTTCAAAAAATGAAATTCGACGAGGAACCCACATTGTTCCCGTTGAATTTCCCTGAAAAGCATGCGGTCGGACACATGGAAACTCCCATGGCAGAGCCCTCCAACACGAGAACCCCGCGCGAGCAGCTTGCATACAACACCATCCGTGATTACGCCCTTGCCTACCGCCAGGGTAAGCTGACTCCGCTGCAGGTAGCGGAACAGGTGATTGCGGCCATTGAAAAAAGCGATAAAACTTCCCCCGCGATGCGTGCGTTTTCGGCCAGTTATGCCGAGGATATCCGCAAGCAGGCCGAAATTTCTACTGAATTATTGAAAAAGGGTAAACCGCGCAGCTTCCTTGAAGGGGTGCCTGTGGCGATCAAAGATGAAGTGGATTTGGTGCCATATCCAACCACGGTGGGGACTAAGTTTCTGGGCGCCAAACCGGCTGCCAAAGATGCTTATGTTTCCGCCCGACTGCGCGCGGCCGGCGCTTTGCTGGTGGGCAAGACCAACATGCACGAAATTGGTATAGCCACCAACGGAGAAAATGTCCATCACGGGCGGATTGCCAACCCCTATGATCTGCATTGCGAAACCGGCGGTTCTTCAAGCGGATCCGGTGCCGCAGTAGCGGCAGGAATTGTACCTGTGGCTATTGGTGCAGATGGCGGCGGTTCGATCCGTGTGCCGGCCAGTTTATGCGGCGTGGTCGGCCTCAAACCCACCTTTGGCAGGGTCAGCGAAGCAGGGGCGGCGCCCTTGTGTTGGAGTGTCGCGCATTTAGGTCCGCTGGGTGTTTCGGTTGAAGACGTCGCTATGGTTTACCAGATCATCGCCGGCCCAGACCCTGACGAGTCTTTATCGCAGCAGCAATCACCAGTCACACTCGACGGCTGGAATAAACCAGATCTCAAAGGATTGCGCGTAGGTGTGTTTCCCGAATGGTCCCGCCATGCCAGCCCCGAGATTGTGGCGGCCAACGAGAAGATGATTGCCGAGTTTGAAAAATGCGGGGCAGTGGTGACCCAGGTGACCATCCCCGAGTTGGATGCCATGCGTGTCGCTCATGCCATCACCATTTTAAGTGAGATGGCGGCTTGCATGCAGAATTACCCCGAGCATTGGGAGGATTTCGCCGCTTCGACCCGCTTAAGCCTGGTGCTCGGACAAGAAATGAGCTCACATGACTACATTCAGGCGCAGCGCATGCGCACCCGTGCATTGAAGATTTTTGCAAATGTTTTTGATAAGGTGGATGTCATTCTGACGCCGACCACCGCCTTGACTGCGCCTGTCGTGCCTGCAGAGGCGGAGAGCGACGGTTGGTCCGACCTGAGCACGGATACCGAAATGATGCGCTTCGTCTTCCCGGGCAATCTGCTCGGGCTGCCCGCCATCTCGTTCCCTGTAGGCTATGACGCGAATGGCATGCCCATCGGTATGCAGGCCATCGGCCGCCACTGGGAGGAAGCAGTGCTCTTGCGCGTCGCGTATAACGCAGAACTGCGCTTTACTCGAAAATTGCCAGCTAATTATTTGAGTGAGAAGTTTTAAGACTTTTCGACACTAAATAGATATGAAATGGAACAGGAAGAATTCTTCATATGGAGAATTCTTCCTTTAACACAACAGAAGGTGTTCGACTAAGAAAATGAAACCTCGATTTTATCTCATCATGGGTGTATCAGGGTCTGGAAAATCCGCCGTGGGCAGGGCGCTTGCTCAAAAACTTGGCTGGGATTTCTACGACGCTGATGATTATCATCCAGCGGCGAATATTGAGAAAATGGCCAGCGGCATCCCATTAATAGATGAAGACCGGCTGCCCTGGCTGGATACGCTCCATGCGATCATCTCAAAATCCCTGCAAGAAAACCGGCCGGGGGTACTGGCTTGTTCCTCGTTGAAGGGTTCTTATCGCACGAGATTAATGGACGGTAATCAGGGTGTTCAGCTTGTCTACCTGAAGGGCAGTTTCGAACTCATCAGGTCCCGCATGTCTGCACGGACTGAGCATTACATGCAGCCTACCTTGCTGCAAAGCCAATTTGATATTCTGGAAGAACCGAATGACGCACTGGTTATGGATATTACTCGACCGGTGAATGAAATAGTTGATTTGATTTTGCAGGCAAAATAAAATCCTCTGTTATTAAAAATCATTGAGTTAAAAATACTCCCAATTTGTAACCAATTTGTAACTGGGGTTGGTTATGATGTTTGTTATCAACGAATACAACATTTCGTTTGCAGAACATCACAGATAATGGATGATTCTGTTTCATACCTTTACGAATCAGGAGAAGATAACATGCGGCTATCTGGAAAAGTTGCGATGATCACTGGCGGCGCGGCCGGTATTGGAAAAGCCACCGCACAAGTGTTTGCCAGAGAAGGGGCAAAGGTCGTTATTTGTGATGTTTCAGAAGAACTGGGCAGCGCTCTTGTAAAAGAATTAGGCCCCGACGCTCAATTCAATAAAGTGGATGTGTGCAACCGGGCTGAAGTTCAGCAATGGGTGGATGGTGTTGTAGCCAAATACGGAAAAGTTGACATTTTGGTGAATAACGCCGGCATTACGCGTGATGCTCAGTTCATCAAAATGAAAGATGGTGAGTTGGTAAAACAAATGAGTGAAGAAGCCTTTGACTCGGTCATCTCTGTAAATCTCAAAGGTGTCTTTAATTGTTCGCAGGCTGTTGCGCCTTACATGGTAAAACAACAAGGCGGCGTTATTCTTAATGCTTCTTCAGTCGTTGGGTTGTATGGTAACTTCGGCCAGACAAATTATGTCGCTACCAAAGCAGGTGTGGTTGGAATGACTAAAGTATGGGCGCGTGAACTTGGAAAATTTGGCATCCGCGTGAATGCAGTGGCCCCTGGTTTCATTATGACCGAAATGGTTGCCAAGATGCCAGAGGAAGTGCTTGCGGGCATGCGCGCTAAAACTCCCCTGGGTCGGCTGGGTGAACCAGAAGATATTGCCAATACCTATTTATGGCTTTCTACCGATGAAGCTTCTTACATCAACGGCACGACCATCAGTGTTGATGGCGGTATAGTTTTAGGTACCTAATCTAATTAATTCGAGGAAGAATGACCAGATACGCGACGATTATAGCAACGGGTTCCTATTTACCTGAAATTGAGCGTCCGAACTCCGCCATGAAGGAACGTTTTGGCGAAGTGATTGACAAGTTCGAAGCCTCTTCGGGCATCAAGACCAGATTCTATGCACCAGATGGATGGGTGACTTCAGACTTGGCTGCGGAAGCAGGAAAAAAAGCGCTTGCAAAAGCCGGCTTGAAACCGGAAGACCTTGATCTGATCATATTGGGTACCGATAGCCCTGATTACATCACACCAGCCACATCGGTTGTGGTGCAGCACAAATTGGGTGCGAAAAACGCAGGCACTTTTGATGTTGGCTGTGCCTGTGCATCCTTCCCAACCGGATTGAATATCGCTGCAGGCCTGATCAGCAGCAATCCAGGTCTGAAATACGTCATGGTTATCGGCGCTTATATGATGCACAAGCTCTCCGATTGGGAAAATGATGTGATGTCCTTTTTCTACGGGGATGGTGCTGGCGCGGCAATTCTCACAGCCAGTGATAAACCGGGATTTGTTTCGTCCGCTTTCGCTGCTGATGGTTCTTACCACAAACATTGGGGTATTTATTCAGGCGGCACTTTTGAACCTGCCAATGAAGAAAGCATCAAAGCCGGGCGCACCAAGGTCAAATTAGTAACACCCTTTCCCCCAGAAGTGAACCATGAGGGCTGGCCTGCGCGAATGCGAGAACTGGCGAAAAATGGCAATTTTGACCTTTCGGCCGCTGATTTGATCATTTACACTCAGGTGCGCTTGAACAGTATCAAACTTGTTCAAGAAACGCTTGGTCTTCCTTTTGAAAAAGCACATTATGTCATGGATCGTTTTGGGTACACCGGTTCAGCTTGCCTGCCCATGGCGTTTGATGACGCTTGGGAAAAAGGCAAAGTTCATTCAGGTGATCTGGTTTGCTTTGTTGGTTCCGGGGTTGGTTATAACCAGGCCGGCTCCGCCTTTATCATGCCTTAGGTGATTATGAATCCATTAGACGAGTATAAAAAGAAGCTGGTAAGCATCCCTGAAGCAGTGGGCAAATTAAAATCACACCAAACGCTAAGTGTGGCCATGGCTGCTTCTGAACCACCCGGATTATTATCTGAATTGGGCAACCACCGTGATCGTTTGGAAGATGTTAAAGTTTGGGTTTGTCTTCCTCTCGGCGCATATAGTTTTGTGCTCGATTCAAGCATGGATGGGCACTTCTTCATTGAAAACTGGTTCTATGGAAACTCAGACCGAAAAATCCACGCCGAGGGCAGGGAATCATACATTCCGAATAACCTGCACC
Source organism: uncultured Anaerolinea sp. (assembly GCA_964597505.1). Classification (GTDB taxonomy): domain Bacteria; phylum Chloroflexota; class Anaerolineae; order Anaerolineales; family Anaerolineaceae; genus UBA6107. The sequence goes on from CAZQXI010000003.1 coordinate 116,628, forward strand.
AGGCCGCAACAAAAAAACTGTACGCCACCAAAAACAAGGTAAACGTCTTTTTTGGTACCGCTACTCCGCCAGATTCCCGCGGGTATATGTCGCTCTCGCTCGGGTTGGTTATGGAAAAACAGCTTATTGAAGCGGCTGACCTGGTCATCCTTGAGATAAACGAAAACTTGCCGTGGACACTTGGTGACACTCAGATCCATATCTCTGAAGTGGATTATGTTGCAGAAAACCATGTGCCCATTACAGAACTTCCTGTAACCCCTCCAACTGAAGCGGAAGAGAAAATTGGCCGCTTCATTGCTGATCTCATTGAAGACGGCTCAACCTTGCAGCTGGGTATTGGCGGCATTCCGAACGCGATTACACCTTTTCTAATGGACCGCAAAGACCTTGGCATTCACACTGAAATGTTCACGGATGGCATGGTGGATCTTTACAACGCCGGCGTGATTACCAACCGCAGAAAAACGCTGTGGAAAGGCAAGATGGTTGGTGCATTTGCGCTCGGAACCAAAAAACTTTATGACTTTGTGAACAACAACCTCGGTGTTGAATTTCAGCAGGGGTGCGTTACAAACGACCCTTATGTGATCGGCAAGAACTACCGTATGATCAGCATCAACACAGCTTTGCAGATTGATGTTTTCGGCCAGGTTTGTTCTCAATCCATTGGTTTCAAACACTTTTCTGGAACCGGCGGTCAGCTGGATACCCATCGGGGTGCGCAGCTTTCAAACCAGGGAAGAGGCATAATTGCCTTGCGTTCCACTGCCAAAAACGGAGAAATTTCCACGATCGTTCCCATCCTCTCTGAGGGTGCTGAAGTGACCATCCCCAGTCACGATATTGATACGGTAGTGACTGAGTTTGGTATCGCAGACCTCAAGGGTCTTTGTGTGCGTGATCGGGCATTAGCACTGATCAATATTGCACACCCGAAATTTAGGGACCAGTTGAAATCCGAAGTCATGCGGCTTGGTATTGCTCCAAAAATCTAGGATTTTGATCGATGGAAAAACCGGAGAATCCAATTATTGGAAGATGGCAGCAACCTGAAGGGCAACCCTATGCCGGCCTTTGGTTTGAATTCCATCCAGATGATACTTTTCAAGAAGTTTATACCGAGATGGGTGTTTCTTCTGCCGGAACCTATGTAGTGTGTGAAAACCAGATCTATTTGGATCAAACCCAGCACTCTTTAGGTTTGGTTGGAAAATTTGAAGGCCGCTTTTGGATCGACTCAAGATCATTAATGATGTCCATCGTTGAAGCTGGTGAAAAAACACCGGTTGATATTACAAAAGCGCGACTCTATCTGAAACAATAGAAAGGATTCAACCTCTATGTCATCAAAGAAACTTGCCAGGGGTGTGGCGCTCGTTGGCGCCGGAATGAGCAAATTTGGAGCCTTCAAGGGTAAGACTTCACGTGATCTATTTGTTGAAGCCTTCGTGGAAATGTTGGCTTCGGTTGATAAACCTTTTGATCCTAAAAGTATTGAGGCCCTGTATGTAGGCAACTACAGCAGCGATCTATTTGAAAACCAGGGGCACACAGCCCCCATCATGGCCAGCTGGGTCGGGTTAACCCCGATCCCCGCGGTCCGTGTGGAAGATGCCTGCGCCAGTGCAGGTGTGGCACTCAGAGAAGGCATCTTGGCCATTGCTTCAGGTTTGTGTGACATTGTTGTGGTGGGGGGTGTCGAAAAAATGACCGATCTGGCTACCGAAAAAGTCACCGACACCCTGGCAACCGCTGCCGATTCGCAGTATGAAATCCCCGCCGGGTTTACCTTTCCGGGTTTTTATGCGGCCATGGCAACATCATACATGGCTGCCTATGGAGCCACCCCTGATACCTTTATGAAAGTTGGCATCAAGAACCACGAGAACGGATCAATGAACGAGAAAGCTCAATTCGGCGCCAAGATTTCAACCCTTATGGAAGCACGCAAGGCCAGTGCTGCGAAAAAGGGGCTGCCGGTTCCCGAGTGGAAGGACGAGCTTGATTTCTTGAAGGATGAACGAGCCAACCCCATCATTGCCTGGCCGATGCGTTTGTATGATTGCTCACCGGTATCAGACGGTGCGGCAGTGGTTTTGTTGGTCAGTGAAGAACTTGCCGGAAAATTCTCTGACCATCCCATTTTTGTTGCAGGTGTTGGTCAAGCGAGTGATGGTGCTTTACACGACCGTGAAGTTCTCAACTCCATCCCATCCGCACGGCTGGCCGGGCAAAAAGCCTATGAGATGGCTGGCATCCAACCCAAAGATATTGACTTTGCAGAAGTGCATGACTGCTTCACGATTGCAGAAATTATTGCCTCTGAAGACCTTGGATTCTTTGAAAAAGGTCAGGGTTGGAAAGCTGCCGAAGCAGGTGAAACCGCACGAAGCGGAAAGAAACCCATCAATTTGTCAGGAGGTTTGAAATCCAAGGGGCATCCGGTGGGCGCATCTGGTGTGGGGCAGGTGGTTGAAGTGTGGAAGCAGTTACGCGGACAGGCAGGTGATCGTCAATTATCCGGCAAACTGAAATACGGACTCACACACAATGTGGGTGGAACCGGTCAGACTTGCGTGGTACACATTTTCGAGAGGAGAGACTGACATGGAAAACCTGTTCACTCATGCCGCTTACAGCAGTTTCTTAAATGAACATAAATTGTTGGGCAGCCGCGATAAAAAATCTGGTGCAGTGTTTCTGCCTCCCCGGCCTTTGAATCCTCAAAACTACTCAGTGGATATGGAATGGTTGGAATTTAGCGGCAAAGGTACCCTTGAGGCTTATACCATTGTCTATATTGCTCCTACGGCCATGATCGAGGCTGGATTTGATCGAAAAAATCCTTACTGCGTTGGCATTGTTAAGACCGAAGAGGGTCCCATGGTCAGTGCTTTTATTCAGGATGTGGATGTATTGCATCCCGAGACGATTAAGGTGGGTACACCTGTAAAAGCATTGTTCATTGATCGCGGTGAAGGTGAAACCCGACAATCTTTTTTGGCTTTCAAACCTGCGTAAGATTGGAAATTTGAGATGCCATTGATAAAAGTAAATGATATCAATCTCTACTATGAACTGCATGGTCCTGAAAATGCAGATGTCATTGTGCTTTCCAATGGTATTTTTATGTCAACAGCGAGTTGGGCTTACCAGGTGGCTGGCTTAAAAAACCACTTCAGAGTATTGGTTTATGACTGCCGCGGGATGTGGAAATCTGATCATCCGGCAGGACCATATTCAATGGAACAGCATGCTGATGATCTAGCTGGTTTGCTTCAGGCGTTGGGAATTGAGAAAGCGCATATTGCAGGTATTTCTTATGGCGGAGAAGTCAGCATGACCTTCGCGTTGAAATATCCTGAGATGGTGCGAAGTTTGATTGTTTCGGCTTCAGTGAGTCAGATAGATCCTCTGTTGATGTCCATCGGTCAAAGTTGGATGGGTGCATTGCAGAGCCGTGATGCAGCTTCATTATTCACGGTTACTTTGCCATACAATTTTTCAGAGCGCTATATCCAAGAAAACCAGGCTGTGCTGGCGAACTCAGCCAAGCGGTATGAACAAATGGATTTTGCCTCGGTTTCGGAACTCATGGCAGCATTCTTAAAGTTGAATATTACAGGTGATTTGAAAAAGATTACTTCACCCACCCTCGTAATGGTTGGCGAAGAAGATATCTTGAAATCAAGAAAGTATTCCGAAATTATCGCCCGCGAAATTCCAAACTCGGAATTCGTGATTATTCCGCATGCTGCACACGCTGTTTGCCTTGAAAAGCCTGGAGAATTTAACTCGGCCTTAATTGGTTTTGTGTTGCGCCATTGTGAGGCAGCGTTATGAGTACTTTTGAGCATCCCGAATTCTTTAGCGGACAGCAGGAAACTTTCAGTAAAGTGATTACCGAAGGTGAATCGGCTTTGTTTGCCGGGCTTGTGGGTGAGAATACACCTGACATTATCGACAATACTGCTGATTCAGGTGATTTTCAGCAAAGATGCTTTGTGAATCCTTTATTGTTAGTCGGCATTGTTGGCGGTCTGCTCAATTCACGTATTCCGGGCAAGGGTGCCCAATGCGTCACCGTTCAATATGAGTTTCTCGCGCCAGTTTTTTGCGGCGATAGGATCGAAACAACCATCGAAGTGATGGATTTTGATCCACATAAACACCTGGTCACTCTTAAGATAAATTGTTTCAACCTCAGCAAAAACCAGGTGCTGACCGGACAAGCAGTCATGCTTGTTCCTGCATAAGTTTGTATAAGTAACCGATCAGCAACAATATTAGGAGGTGGACCAAACCAATTTTTGAAATGTTTTGATTGCAAATCAATTTTGCTCTAAAATTATAAAGAGGAGAGATAAATGAAAAAGCTTGCAACAATTATCAGCATTATCACCATCATGGCAATTTTATTGAGCGCTTGCGCCAAACCAACAGTTGCCCCCACTGCAGAACCGACTGTCGCCCCTACTGAAGCAGTCGCCACCGCAGCCCCCACTGAAGAACCCCTGGGTGAAGTCCTCAAAATCGGACAGATCACCTCTGCCTCAGGCGCCATGGCTCTTTACAGCCTGCAGCAGCAGCGCGGTTTCCAAATTGGTTTGGAATACGCCTCTGGCGGCAAGCAGGATTCTGAAGGCCGCTATATCATTGCCGGTCGTCCTGTCGAAGTTATCGTCAAAGACGATGAACTGACCGCAGAAAAAGGTGTTGCATTGGCCCGTGAATTGATCGAGAAAGACGGCGTCGAAATCTTGCAAGGACCTGTCAGCTCTGCAGTTGCAGTAGCTTTGACTACAGTTGCACTTGAGAACAAAATGGTCCTCATGATCGACCCCGCTGCCTCAGCCTTCACCACTGGCTCAAGCTTCAATCCGTATGTATTCCGCACCTCCCGCACCAGCTATGACGATACCCTTGTCATCGCCAAGTACCTTGTTGAAAATGTAAGCACCAAATTCGCACACATTTACATCGACAATGCATTTGGTCAGGGCAGTGAAGCTGCATTGGAATTCGCTGTTGCCAAATATGGTGGAGAAGTTGTTGCCCCCATCCCCGCTCCTGCTGAAACCACTGACTACACCGCTTATATTCAGCAAGCCATGGATTCAGGCGCTGGTTGTCTGTTCCTCACCTGGTCTGGTATCGGTTATGTGACCTTGTTCCAACAGCTCACCGATATGGGCGCCCTCGATGCAATGACCGTTTCAACCGGTTTTGGTGACAATGCCTCCTTTGCTGCAGTTTATGGCAATGCAGTTGGCACCGTCGGCTTAAACGTGTATCATTACACCGTTCCCACCAACGAAGTCAATGACTACCTTGTTACCCGCCACATGGAACTCTTCAATGAACCCCCCGATCTCTTCACTGCCGGTGGTATGGCCTCAGCAATTGCCCTCGCCGCTGCACTTGAAAAGACCGCTGGCGACGCCTCTGGTGACGCTTTGATCCCCGCCCTTGAAGGTCTTACATTCGAAGGACCTAAAGGCACTTATCACATTCGCCCAGGCGATCATGTCTGCGAACAACCGATGAACGTTTTGAAGTTGGTCAATGTCAATCCTGACAGCGATGGTGATGGCGTGAACGATTTCAAATTCTTTGAGACCGTCTATGTTAGTGCCTTCGATGAATTAGACATCCCCTGCACCCTTGAGGGTGATTACGCAGCTCGCTGCGACATGAACAAATAAGCTTGTTTCGACTGTAATTAGATTCGTAGGTAAGGATAGCAATATCCTTACCTACAAAATTATTTTAGATGAAGGATAACCAGATGGAGTCTGAACAGAAACCGCTTCTGGAAGCGAGAAATTTACGTAAGGAATTTGGTGGATTGGTGGCAGTTGAAGATGTTAGTATATCCATCCGCGAAAACAGCCTGCACTCAATTATCGGTCCCAATGGAGCCGGTAAAACCACCTTTTTCAACATGATCTCGGGTGTCCTCCGTCCGACTAAAGGGCAGGTAATATTCAAGGGGCGTGATATTACACACCTTCCAATTCATCGGATCGCGCACCTTGGCATTGGAAGATCGTTCCAGATTACGAATATCTTTCCAAACCTGACCGTAATTGAAAACATTCGCCTGGCTGCACAAGCCATGGGCAAAGATAACCTTCGAATTTTTACTTCCTCCAATCATTTCAAGAAATACCTGGTGAAGGCAGAAGAAGTAATTGACCTGGTCGGGTTAATTGGTAAGGAACAGGCCTTTGCTTTGAATCTTTCACATGGTGAAAAGCGGAAATTAGAAATTGCCATCATGTTGGCTTCAGATCCATCACTGCTGCTTTTAGATGAACCGACCGCCGGTATGTCTAGTGAACAAGTTCCAGCATTGCTGGATATTATTAAGAAAATTCGCGGCCTTGGTACTAAAACCATTGTGTTGGTTGAACACCGCATGGATATGGTCATGAGTATTTCAGACCGCATAACTGTAATGCATTTAGGAAATGTACTCGCTGAGGGCACTCCTCAAGAGATTTCGAACACTCAATCTGTCCAAGACGCTTATTTGGGAGCGTTGTACGGGGACATCACAAAGAAAAAGGAGGCATGAGTGGAACCAATCCTCAAGCTAGAATCCATCCATACCTTTATCGGACAATTTCACATCCTCGAGGGCGTTTCAATTGAAGTACCAAGAGACAGCATCACTGTTCTATTAGGTCGAAATGGCGCCGGAAAGACCACCACATTAAAATCCATTCTTGGGTTGACTCCCCCGCGTGAAGGCAAAGTCATTTTTGACGGCCGTGAAGTACAAGGAAAGCGTGCTTATGATGTTGCCAATTTCGGCATCGGATATGTACCCGAGCATCGCGCTGTTTTTCGCAATCTTTCTGTAATGGAAAACTTGCGAATTGCAGAAAAAAAACGCGGAGATTTTGACCGTAAAGCTGATTTTATTTTTGATTTATTCCCTGACCTGAAGCGGTTATATAAATTACCAGGCAACCACCTTTCTGGCGGCCAGCAGCAGATGCTGGCTGTGGCTCGTGCTCTGGTGGCGGATAATAAATTGCTGCTTATCGATGAACCCAGCGAAGGATTGGCACCCATCTTAATTGAACAAATGATGGCAGCCATTAAAGAACTCAGCAAGACGACCACCATCTTGTTGGTTGAGCAAAATTTCATCATGGCGAGTCAATTGGCTGAAACTTTCTACATTATTGATGATGGCAAAACTGTTGAGCATGGAAAAATGGCCGACCTTGTGAAAAATGATGAGCTCGTTAAACGATATCTTGGTGTCAACATTGGCAAGGTTGGAGGTGCAGAATGATCAAGAAAGGGTTATTCAAACAATCTCTGCCAGTACTTGTTGTAATGGGCGTATTGTTGGTATTTTCTGTTCTCGGATACCGCTTTATGGGCGAAGAAAGTTTTGTCCGTACTGCTTTATCAGGGTTAACCCTTGGAGCACTGTATTTCATGGTGGCGGCAGGGTTGACCATCATCTTCGGTTTGATGGATGTCCTTAACTTTGCCCATGGCGCCATGTTTATGGCCGGCGCATATATGGGATGGCAGTTTTATACAAATCCAACGTTTTTATTTGGCTTGCTACCTCTTGTGCTCGCTTTTGCAGCCGGACTTTCTTCAACCAGCATCTGGTTGCCAATCGTCATCAAATGGAATCTTTCAGAATCGTGGAAGAAACGTATCAATACAGCACTCGTCGTCTCTGGTCTTCTTCTGGTGGTTTTGGGATTCATTAAATTGGATGTGCTCGGGTTGGCTGAAACAGCCATGGTTGCCGCCATGAATGCCGGAAACCCCCTGGCTGAAGCTACAACGCAAGAACCGCTATCAGTATTCTGGTTCAGACCGGTGTTGTTATTCATTAGCGGCTTATTGTTGGCAATATCTTCAGCGAGACCCGGCGATAAAACGCAGTTGGTACCTTCCACCAAGAAATGGGTTCCCTGGCTTCGGTTGGCGATCATGTTGACGATCACCATTTTGGCTACCATTTTTAGAGAAGCTGCACCAATCTTCGTCCTAAAGATGGATGCAAACCTGCGTTTTGTTTTGGCTTTGATCGTCGGAGCCGGGGTTGGAGCAGGGTTGGGCATGATCGTTGAGGTCAGTCTGATCAGGCCTTTATACTCCCGTCCTTTCTACATCATCCTCTTAACACTTGGCCTTGGATATGTACTACGCGAAACGATCCAGTTGTTGTGGGATCCTGTGGCTTATGCCATGGAAAGACCTCCGCTCTTTTCGCAGCCTGGAAAAGCTGACACCATTTTTGCCTGGTTCAGCGGTCACAATTTGACAATTGATATCATGGGTGTAACGTTTCCTTCCTACCGATTGTTTATTATTGCCCTTGGCATACTTATGTTGATCGCATTGTTCATTATCATGCGTTTCAGCCGTCTTGGCATGATCATCCGCGCCGGAGTACAAGATCGCGATATGGTTGAAGCACTTGGCATCAATGTAAAACGTGTTTTTTCAATCGTTTTCGGTATTGGGGTCGGGCTCGCTGCATTGGGCGGCATTGGCGCTGCACCCTTTGTTCCGGTTCAGCCGAACATGGGTGACGCTTATCAAATGCAAGGTTTCATCACAGTTGTAATTGGCGGCATGGGTAGCTATGGTGGAGCAGCCATCGGGGCTCTCTTGTTGGGAATGGCCCGCGCCTTTGGAGACTTCCTGGCTTTAAAATTTACTCTTTCTCCCGCCATTGCAGAAGCATCCACAGTGGTAGTGATGATCATTGTTCTCCTTGTTAAGCCTTCCGGCATTTTTGGAAAGAAGGAGTAATCATGACCGACAACACTAATTCTCTTGCTCCAAACAACAAAACACAGGGACAATTCAAACTGCTCCTGAAGAAAGAAACAGGTTTGCTTATTGCCCTGGTGGTCTTTGCTGTGTTTCCTTTTGTTTTCGCCTGGCTTACCGGTGGATCGCCCACTGAAGGGCCATCAAAATTCTGGCAGTCACAGTTGATCAATTTCTTCATCCTGGCTGTATTTGCCATGAGCTATGACCTTTTGATGGGTTTTACTGGCATCCTCTCTTTTGGACATGCTGCCTTTTATGGCGGCGGCGCCTACGCGATCGCAATTTTCTATAAACATGTCGTCCCCGGATGGCTGGATAACGGATTTAATGTCTCCATCGGTTCTTTCGACCTGACACAATTAGTCTTATTTATTATCGCCATTCTAATTGTGGCCTTGGTGGTAATTTTGTTGGGGCTGCTTTTCACAATCGTTTCGGTCAGGGTCAAGGGTGTATATTTTGCCATGATCACGCTGGCAATCGCCAATGCGATTTATATGATCTCCAAAGCCACAGATTTTGTAAAGTGGACAGGCGCGGATGAAGGGCTGCATGGGGTTCCCTTTCCAGATTGGATCAACCCGAACACTCACCGCTTGATGTTTTATTTCATTACCCTGGCATTTTTAGCCATCATGTATTTGGTAATGAGGCGTATTGTTAACTCTCCCACCGGTAAGGTGCTGGTTGCCATCCGCGAGAATGAAAGCCGGGTCAATATGATCGGTTTCAACCCTGCCATCTATCGCTCTGTTGCTTTTATGATCTCAGGTATGGTGGCAGGTTTGGCAGGGGCACTCAATGCCATCTTTAATCTGGGTGCGACACCAGCCATGACTTCAGCTGCGCCAACTATCAATGCGCTGATCATCACCATTCTTGGCGGCATGGGCACCCTGGTAGGCCCGATCTTGGGAGCAGGCATCTGGCAATTTATCAGCCAGTTCTTCTTCGATTGGTTTGGACCACGTTGGCCGCTGGTGTTCGGTGTTCTGTTTGTATTGATTGTCATGTTCCTACCCTACGGTATAGTAGGCACCTATCGGGCGAGAAAACTTGGCTGGTCACAAGTCTGGAAACAAGGTTGGAAGAAAATAGGCGAGATGTTCGCCACAAAAACTTCCAAGAAATAGTAAAAGCTGATAACAAAAAGGCACAGATTTATTCTGTGCCTTTTATTATTTTGATAATTGCTGATAGAGGGCTGTCGTTTCGGCGGAGGGTTCTACATCAAGGTCTTCGCGTAGTATGAGACAACATCTTTGGTACACTGACATGACCGTTGCTCGATTACCTCTGGCTGCGTGACATTGCATTAATATCCTGAAGGCTGATTCATTACAATTATCGACTGCCAAAATGTCATGGCTCAGTTTAACTGCTTCGTCCCATTTGGCAGCCTTGATGTATATTTCGGCCAGTTTCATGGCAGTGGTTAAGTATAAATCTCTGATGCTCTCTCGTTTGTCATTAGCCCAATAGTCTTCTGTTACTTCGCTTAGGTAATCAGCCTCGTAAATGGACAGAGCTTCTTTTAAATCAACTTCGTCTTTAGAATTGCAGAGTTCGACAAAGTCATCTACATCCAGATTGATTCGGGCGGCAGGGTTTAATCCATACATGTTTTCACGGCGCAGAATGAAGAAAGAGTTGATGCCGGTTTCGCGGTTTGGTTCAAGTGCACGGTTGAGGGCATTTAGTGCCACTTTTAAATTTTGTGTTGCGGTATCCCCTTCAAGATGGGGCCACATGCGGTCACAAATTTGTTCTCTCGTAAATAATTTGCCTCGCCCATTAACAAAAAATTGCATGAGCTGACGCGCTTTTTCTCTCTGCCAATCACGCGGACTGATCAAAGAGGATCCCCGCGAAACTTCAAACGGTCCAAGTGTGCGAATATCCAATCCATAACCGGGATGATAGTCAATACCATCCAGATTCTTTTCCATAAGAACAGATGCAATCCACTCTTTTTCGATACCCTGGTTATAGGCTTCGACCATCAAGGGAAGGAACACCTGGTCATCCTGAATGCCTAATTGGCTGGGTTGAATTAATGTAAAACCGAGGTTCAAGCTATGGATTTGAGGTATCAACCTGGCAAAATCGGTGAGCGCTTTTTGTCTTTGTCCATTCAACCAGGAATTCAATACGCTTGCGTTTGATGAAACTGTTTCACCAAAAGTATCTCCAACCATGTTGAAGACTTCATTTCCTTTGGCAAGCCAGGTTTCCGCCAGATCCTGCTCTCCGGCAAGAGAATAGGAATACCCCATGGTTGTCGAGAGGAGGGCAACGAACCAGTAATCACCTGATGTTTCAGCAATATCAATCGCCTGGGCGGCATACCGTTTGGCTTCAGTAATGTTGCCTTGATAGCCATAAAACCGGCACAACCCCCAAAGCGGTTCCACCTGCACGCGCATTACATTAAACGGCTTTACCAGGTCAATGGCTTTTTCATAGAACTCACGGGCTTTTTTCAGTCGTTGTGTGCGCCATGGAAGATGCGGATAAAGTTGATAGGCATGACCCAGGCGCATCAAACCGACCGCTTCAACAAATGGTGAATCCAACTGGTGGCCGATTTCAATACCTTTGCGAGCAAAGTGTTCCCCTTTTTGAATGTTGCCCATCATCAAATAAATGAGCGACAATAATAAGGGCATTTCGCGGTGAAAGCGCTGTGGTCTTTGTGTAGAGGATTCTTCGTTTAATGCTCCTGAAGATTCCAGCAATTCTGAACCCTCGTGGAGTTTTCCGGTGCGTAGCAGCGCCCGCGCTTCTAGATATATATCATCCGGGTCTGATTCAGAGCGCAGCATGTTTGCTTCTTTGTGCAAAGCTCGTGCTTCTGCGGGTTTACCAGAGTTTAATTTGTTCTCAGCCAATTGATCCAATAAGGCTGCAACCTGAGCCGGGTATTCTTGCGGTTCTAGCAATCCAATGGCTTCTTCGAGAAGACTGGACCCTTTAAGCGGACGAATCGTATCGAGATAAACCTGGGCTTTGCTGCGCAGGGCGTTGCTTCTACCCAACGGATCCTTATTCTGTAAAAAGATTTTTTCCGCTTTGTTGTAACAATTAATGGCATCTTCAAACTTGGAACGCAACCTAAGTACATCACCCAATAATATATTCAGCGTAGGGTGGAGTTCCAACTGATGGTCATCCAATTGTTCGATCCATTTAGAAAGTGTTCGTAAACGGCCGATTTCTAATAACTTGGGTCCAATGTGTTCGATTAGAATCGCTGCTTGCGCAAGGTCGCCAAATGAGAACCAGTGAAAAACGGCTTCTTCGTAGTCATTGGTGTTGGTGAAGAACTCGGCTGCTTTCTTATGCAGGTTCTCAGTCACAAAGGAAGATTGTTTACCCTGGTTAAGCAAAAAATCCTGAAACAATCGTTGATAACGAAAATGGATATTATCAGTTGTGGAAATAAAAAGACCTTTTTCGTACAAAAGAGCCAAAATGCTCTTGCTGTCTTTAACGCTTAATAAGTGGTTGCAGATATCAGCATCCAACTGGCGTAAGACTGATGTCGAGACCAGGAACTGTTGGATCGGTTCAGGCTGGCGCATCAACACTTCCTGTGCCAAAAAGTTGAAGATATCTGATAATGCGGAGGGCAATTCAGACAAGATGTTATCCAATTGTTTTGTATGGCTGGTTTGAAGGCGCTGCCAAACCATTTGCAATGCGATGATCCAACCATCGGTATACGAGTATAGCGTTTGGGCTTGTTCTTCTGTAATGGCGAATTGGTAATGGTCAGTAAAAAAACTGAGGATTTCTTTTTGGGTAAATGAAAGATCGCTTTGATCCACAACGAGGACATTGCCTTTTACACGCCAGCGGATAAACGCCGGTGTTTCCGGGATTTGTCTGCAGGCAATGGCGATATGCAGATGTGGCGGACGTTGTTCAACCAGTTGCTCCAACCAGCTGTTGATGTCTGTTACATTACTGACCAGGTGAAAATCATCCAGAATGAGAACGGCATCTTCTTCAAGATCAGTGGTAAGTTGATTTATTAAGGCGGTGATGATCCCAGTGTTTGCCATACCGCCGCCTTTTTCGAGTCGTTCAAGCAGCGACTGTGTATCGGGTAGAAATGCAGATATCAGATGCGCAAGAAACAGTGTTGGATCACGATCTGGTTCGGTGATGTTGTACCAGTATATTTTTTTATACTCACTGCTGAGTTCAATTAAGGCTGTGGTTTTTCCAAAACCGGTTCCGGCATGGATCATGGTCAACGGGTAACGAACTGACGTGTTCAAACATTCCTGTAACCGTCGACGATGAAAAACCGCCTTCTGAGGTTGAGGCGGAATGAGCTTGCTTTTTATCACCATTTCGGAAAGTGGCATATGATAATTTTAACCGATTATTGAGTACTCTATCATGGAATATTTTCAATACTGTGGTTGTGGTTATTAGTGCCATGGTTGTTAAGAACCTGTCAAGGCAATAAATTAGCGTTACCACCGTCCCCACCTTAATAAAAATGTGGGCATGTATTCTCACATACCCACATAGATCAACACCTTTATTGTTTCGTAAAAAATCTTTAAAGTAAATAATCTTTCACTTTAGTTTGATGGTTTTGATCTCAAAAGGAGTGAACTCGATCTTGTTAAGATCGATACTGCCCAATTCATTTTCCATCAGATCGGTTTCAACTGCTTCAGTGAATGAAAAAATGGTTTGCAGACGGCATGCTGCTGGTGCTCCCTGGCTTTCATACAAACGCAGAATAATTCCATCTGCACTGTGAGCACGTTTGATAGTCTCAACCACAACCGAGGGAGTGTCAGTGTTCGCCATCGAATCCACATCCACCTGCCCAGCGGTCAGAAACACCGGCTTATTAAGTGAGTAGCTGTGCTTTAAGGTCTCCGTGCCGCATTCACCTTCATGCAAAAACAGTGCATAAGTAAATTGTTGTTTGCCGCGATCAGCAGTCTTGTCTGGATAGATGGGGGAGCGCAGCAAGTTGAGTGAGATGCGGTTGCCCTTGACGCGGTGTCCGTATTTGCTGTTGTTAAGCAGCGAAGCGCCGTGTTCTCCGTCTGAGAGGTCAACATATTTATGAGCGCAGATTTCAAATTGGGCTTTTTCTACATCGGTTGAATCGCCCGTGCTGCGCTGGATGCTGCCAAGTTGAATGTCACAGGTTACAAACGGAGATTGAATAGCCAGGTCAAAATCGGCTCTCAGCATCTTGAAGGTTTCGTGATAATCGCAGGTTGTTTGAAAATAGAGTATGGGACGGTCAGCGTATAAAATGACATCTTGCTTAAGGGTCGTGCGTCCATGTCTGTAATAACTGCGGCGGATCACTGTCGGCCCATCAATGAAACTCTCATGTTTATAGGCTTTTAGTTCGTGATGGCTTTTTTCAAAGTACTTCCAGTCGATATCCCAGGCATTAAAGAACAGCCATTTGTCGCGGTAAAGGCGTAAAGTATTTAGCTGACCTTGTGCGTATTCTTTGCCATCTTTTTTGGATCTTACAGAAAGAATATCGCCCTTTATTGAAAACTGCACGCGGATATGCTCATTTTCGATGCTGTCTTCATTAAATAGCAGACCGCTTTGCGTAGGAAGCTCCTGAAGTGGAGCAAAGCTGTAAGGGGCCAGCCTGGCGTGGAACCACGCGTCATCGTTGTGAATATATTCATGGCGCTCAAAACTTGTTGGGTTGAAGGCTGATGTGCCGCTTCCATTAGACAAGAAGGCCAATACCTCTTTGCGTTCATCTTCAATTTCATTTAATACTTTTTGGTAGCGGGCGCGGCTTTCTTTATACACCCGGGTGATACTGCTGCCAGGTAGAATGTCATGGAATTGGTACAGCAGCACTTCCTTCCACCATACATCGAGTTTTTCTTGTGGATAGTCGCGGCCTTTTTGCCAAGCCAAAGCGCACAAGGCTTCAAGATTTTGTAGGGCGTATTCGCTGCGGCGGTTAAAATACTTGTTCGCGGCTTGTGTGGTATAGGTGCCCTGGTGTTTTTCAAGATAAAGCTCACCTTTGTATGTGGGCAGTTTATGACGGTATTGATCCAGTTTTCCAAAAAAATCGATCGCCGATCCAGGATTTACTCTCGGGCTGCCGGCCAGGTTTTTCTGGCGCATCACCAATTCAATGTGGGCTTCACCTGGTCCGCCTCCGCCGTCACCAATGCCGTAGACCAGCAGCGCTTGTGGTGCCAGATCACGTTCGGTGTAATTTTCAGCAGCAAGGCGGATACAAGCAGGGCTGCCTGCGCTGTTGTAATCATCTCCGGGTGGCATATGCACAAGTACCTGGCTGTCGTCAATTCCTTCCCATACAAAACTGCGATGCGGAAAGCGATTGTGCTCATTCCATGAGAGTTTTATGGTCATGAAATAGGGCAGGCCACTCTTTTTTAGAATTTGGGGCAGATTGCCGTTGTAACCAAAAACATCAGGCAGCCAGCAAATTTCCATCTCTTTAACAAATTCTTTTCTGAAGAATTCCTTGCCGTAATGGATCTGCCGAATCAGCGCTTCACCTGAAGAAAGGTTGGTGTCAGCTTCAACCCACATCCCGCCTTGAAGTTCGAGCTGTCCTTGCGAAGCCATTTGCTGCAACGCAGCATATTGCTGAGGCACATTTTGTTTCAAATATTCAAACTGCCAGGGTTGGCTGGCGCCATAGATATAGCTTGGATAGCGTTTGGCGTTGTTTATTTGGTTGGAGAAGGTGCGTTGTGCTTTTCGTTTCGTTTCACGGATTGGCCACAGCCATGCAAGATCCAGATGAGAATGGCCTATTGCGGTGAAAGTCACCGATTCATCAGGCTGTCCGTCAAATAGCGGGTTCAAGATGCTGCTTGCTTTTAGAACTGAACTGGAAAGAAATGAATAACTCTCATCAAGGAGTTTTTCCAATCTTCCACGTTCAGGTTTGTCGTTTGTGACTGAAAGCAGTGAGGAGATGCATAAATAATCGTAATAATAGGCAAGCAGGTTGTCATCCACCACACACAGGTCGGCGTATTGAAAGACCCCCCACCCAAACGGATAGCCGTAATAACCGTTATATCCGGCATCAATATAAAGCTGTACTTCCTGATTGGCTTCTGCCTGTTTACTTACTTCAATAACGGTTTTTCCAACCCCTGATTGCAGATGGTCGATAAAATTCATCTCCAATGTGATGGCATTTTGTGGTTCGGTAGCCTGGTAAACGGCACCCTCGCCGCCAACATTAACATGGGCTACAACGTGTTTGCCTGCAGCACTCGCAGGAATCGCCGCTTGCAGCCGAAACCAGGCACAATCATAAACTCCACCCCATATACTCTTGCGAGAGATGGACCTATAGGATAAATCATTTTGACTGCCTGCGGGGATGGGTTCGGCTGATGGATGCACACCCACCTTGAACTGGGCAACTTTGGTGTAGATGGCAGAACGGATTCGATTTAACCGCCGCAGGTGTTTTTTTTCTTTTTTGATGAGAGTGATCGGTTCGATGGTGTCTTTACTCCTTGTCAAAATAGATGGGGTTTGAGATTGCGCGAACGTAATCCATGCCGAGGAGGTTGCGCGACACAATCAAATAGGCAAAACGCCATGAAGAAGTAATCGGTACTTCAGCCTCCAGTTTACCATTTTTAAAATGACGCCATTCGGTAGCCACACCATCCTGGTTGACCAGTTTAAGGTGCATACCGGGTCTCAATCGTTCGGCTGTCACTGAGAGAGTCTGCCCAACCTGTATTGGAGCAGAATCACCCATCATGCTTTCTCCATACTTTAGGTCCAGTTGAACCCCGCTTACTGATGCGGATAGATAACTGCGGCCTTGCGAGAGAGCTTTGAGAATATCAGCTACCGCCGGCGATTTGGCATAAACGTGATTTACAGGATGAGCAAACCTGACAATGTGCCTGCTTCTGTGGAAGTCGCTGCCGCCGACCAGGGGAATTTTTCTTCCTTTTTGCAGCATGCCATGCCACCAGGCAATACCGTTTATGTTGGCTTTTCGCATGGGGCCGTTCCATACTTCCATCAGGTCAAAACAATCATCGCTTTGCCATAAGTACGGACACAAGTTGTCTTTTGGGTGATTTACTGAGATCAAAGCCCCTTTTTCTTTTGCTTTGGCAACCAATGTCAACATTTCTTTTTCACTGTTGGCAACGAAGGAATTTTCAAAGGGTGCAGCTATACCAAAAAAGTTCATGTGGCCGCGGTAGTGGGTCCATTCCACGGCGGGGATAAAGGTGAGTCCGGGGACGACTGGAAGACTCAGGTTTTCACTGAAATTGTTATGGTTGGTGACAGCGATAAAATCAAGATCTTCTTTTTGAGCGATCTTCGCCAGGGTAAAAATATCGTGCTTTCCATCTGACGCTGTGGAATGCATATGCAGATCCCCCATCAGCCAACGAGGCTTTTGTGGGGTAAATAAAATCTCATAATGTACAGGTAAACCGGCTTCAGGGATTTTGTAGGCCCCTACCAGGATGTGCCAATCTCCTGGTGTGATTTCCGTCATCAGATAGCCGCTGGTTGCGGCATAGGGCCCTACGAATACAGAATTCCTCGCGCTGCCAGACCAGCCCAGAAAACGTCCGCTTGCATCCTCCAAGCCCAGATCGACGATATTGACCCTGGCTGCAGATTTGATGTCCTTGGCCGAAATGCGGTTATAGCTGTAAGTTACTGTTATGCGGTCAATACTGCCTTCAGGTACGGTAAAGGGGATGGTGTAATAAGTTCCCTCTGCACTTTTTGGTATATTGTGCTCAATGATGAGTTTATTCATGTTTGTCGATTGCCATCATCAAAATGAAATCTTCTATGTACCGATCCCATAGCCGCCATTCATGAGTCCCTTCTTCAAAAACACCGGTGGCATCCAACCCCAGTGCTGCGGCTTTTGCGTAAAAAGCCCGGCTCATTGGGTATAGATCATCTTGTTGACCGCAGCGTACGATTATTTTTAACCCTTGGTGCTTGTTTTTATCGAGCAGGTTGATCGGGTTGAGCGGGGTGGTCTCAATTTCATTTGCGGCTGCCATTAAAAATGGAAATTCCTGTTTTTGTTCTTCATTCACGAAAGCAAGCATCAATTTTAAATCTAATAGTCCTGAGAACAAACCAAGTGCAGAGAACCGTTCAGGATAGGTAAGCGCGATGCGGGCAGCACCCATGCCTCCCATGGAGATGCCTGCAATATAGTTTTTTTCTTTTTTACGAGAAAGCCCCAAAACCATTTTCAGGTATTCAGGGATTTCGTCGGCTATATGTGAAAAGTAGTTTTGTCCATTGATGCCGTCGCAATACATACTTCGGCCCGCACTTGGCATAACCACAACCATGCCGGTCTCCATCGCATAAAGTTCCACTTTGCTTAGGCGTAAACACGCAGTGGCATCATCAGACAGGCCGTGAAGTAAATAAAGACATTTACGCTGTGAAACCGGCTGATCGCCAATGCGGATTGAATCCGGCACGATCACGGTGAGCATTGTGCTCATTTTCAGTTCTCGTGAATAGAAATCCAATGTCATGACAGCCATGCATTATCTCCTTAACCTGATCATGCCTATTGTACTGCTTCTGGTGCCACATCACTGGGGGTTTTGTCTTCTTTAAAATTCAGCAGCAATGATAGCAGGCAGCAAACCACCATAATGATAAATGGAAAAATACTGATGAGAAAACGGGCGGCATCTGCAGGCTGCGGGCCAGGAACTTCTCCGCTTTGATAACCGTAGATCCGAGATACCAGGAAAAATCCGCTCGCTGCAAACAAGCCGCTGGTTTTATTGAGAATTCCAGTCAGGCTTGAAAATGTTCCTTCGCGCTGAACCCCATAACGGGCCTTGTCTTCATCCAAAATACGAGCGCCGACGATATCCATGGTGACTGTAACGCCGCCATAACCAAAACCCAAAATGACTAGAGCCAGAGTGCTGGCCACCAGGGTTTGAGTGAAGAATAATGGGATGAGTGCCACGGCTACACAAAGCAGCGCCAGGCGCCAGGTTTTCATCAGGTGTATCTTTTTTATCACCTGTACCCAGGCCAGTATTGCCAACATGGCAACAACAATGACCGTTGCCAGCATGATGGTTGCGGCTGCGCCTTCTGAGTGCAAAACGTATTTTGCATAAAAAGATACGGATTGCTGCAAAATAGCCAGAGCAGCAAAGAAAGCCGCGTTGGTAAGACCGTAAAACCAGAAATTGGGGTTTTTCACAATCGCCCAAATGGATGTAAAAAGATTGGGTTTAGGCAGTTGTTGGGCTTCTGGTGTTTCATGACTATTGAAGGTCATATAGAGGATGACCGCAACCGCCATAATACTGTAGATCAACGCGGTATTGCGGTAGCCAATTGCACCAGTGATCATGGGGGTGAGCGCAATGCTGATGATCATCGCTAATAATTGAAAAGCCTGACGCATGGCATTCGTTTTGGCGCGAGCTTTTTCAGTTTTGAATAATTCGGGGAATAATGCGCCGTAATTTGAATTAATGAGTGAATCGAGTGTGCCGGTAAGAATGTACATCATCAAGGCATACCAAAAAACTGACCCTTCAGCAAGACCGGTCGGAACGTTAAAAAACATAATGAAGCTTAGTGCCAATAACGGCGCACCGATCACCAGCCATGGACGCCGTCTGCCCCAGGGAGAACGGGTACTGTCTGATAGAAAGCCGTAGATGGGGTTATCAATCGCGTCCACAATCGTATAGATCGCCAGGATCAGGGCGAATTTTTCGGCCGTTATCGCCGAAAGTTTATCGACATAGAAAATAAATGCATAGGTTTTGAACATGTTGATTGGAATGGAAGTGCCGAACATGCCAATGGCATAATTAATAGGTTTTGTCGGGCGTGAGACTAATGTAGACTTTAATTTCATCTTCTTGCTCCTTCCCTAGGTGGAATTTCTGGTTGACAATAAAAAGATTGTAGCATTCCGGTTGTATCAGTGTCTAACGGTTACTTTATAAAATGCGCGATTATTTTAAGAGTTTAATCCGTGTTCAGATTGAACGGAGACATGGAAACTGCTACAATAAAAGCGAGAGTATGCAATGGGACAGATTGTAAATACCGCAAATGAACCGGTTGTCGTGGTCGATTATAGAGCCAATCTAAATCTATCTGAGATGCAAGTTTCATTTCATTGGTGGGATGCTGCCTACACATCACTCCATTATCACAATTATTGTGAATTTTT
This sequence comes from uncultured Anaerolinea sp., assembly GCA_964597505.1. Lineage (GTDB taxonomy): Bacteria > Chloroflexota > Anaerolineae > Anaerolineales > Anaerolineaceae > UBA6107. The sequence goes on from CAZQXI010000003.1 coordinate 136,696, forward strand.
TATCATAACCTCAGGGTGTACTTATCATTTATTAAATGGAGTACGCGAATCGCTGAGTGAGAACACGCTGTACCTGATTCGCCCCCGCGATATCCACCAATTTGCACCTATTGGCAAAGAAAAATGCATACATATCAACCTGTCTGCCGTTCCTGAGCGGTTTGACCAGTTATGTGAAGTGTTGGGTGTTTCGTCTGAAGACTTGTTCGATGACAGCCAAAATGCTTTATGTATTCCGTTGACGGCAGAAGAAAAAAATTATTTTATGAGCCGGGCACAGCAGGTCCATTTTTTGGGTCATGACAAAAAAGATCGCACGACCCTGCAATTGACGATCAGCGAAATGTTGATCCAGTGTATTGCGCTGATGCACAAAAAGCGTATTATGCGCCATGATGGATGTCCGCAATGGCTGCGAAAAGTGCTTGAACAGCTGCACACCCCTGAATATATGGACTGTAATGCAAACGATGTTTATCAGCTCGCTGGCTATTCCGCTCCGGTGGTCATACAAAATTTTAAACGTTACACTGGAGACACCGTGAGAGCCTATCTGGTCAAACTAAAAATGGATTGGGCCATGCAGCTTTTTTTGACGACCAACATGTCAGTTTTGGAGGTTTCTGAAACGCTGGGTTATGCCAGCCTTAGCCATTTTGAAAAATTGTTTGTGCAGCACACAGGCAAATACCCGCGGATATTTAAAGCCCGTCAGGGGAGTCACCAACAGGTTGATTCTCCATTTCTTTGAACCCGAAAATGGTTAAGTTCAAATAAAAGATTCAAGAAATTGAAAATCAGAAATTTCTCTCAAAAGTGGAAATTAAGTTTTTTATTGAAAAGTAAATCCAAACGGCTTTATTTGGGCGGGGGTTGAGAATTATCAGCTCCCTTATTTGAAATTGAGATTTCTCCAACAAGCAAAGGTTCGGCATTGTTGATCAATTCTGATAATTTTTCCATACTGCTGGTGATCAACGGCATGGATTCTTCACCCATGGCTGCCACTTTTTCAAGAAGTCTCTCCTGGCGTTCCTTCAAATCAGAGATCTGATCTGCCGCGCCGGAGGGCAATCTGTGACTGACTAGGCGGCTCCATAAGATTTGGCAGATCGCAGATATTGGAGGTGCGATGATGATGCCGATGAGCCCAAAAGCATCTGCCAGTACCAGTAAAATCACCAAAGTGGGTAGGGGATTGTTCCAGCGCAACTTGAAAAAACGCGGTTTAATAAAAACCACCAGCAAGATCATCACAACTAATGCGTATAGCGTAGTAAATAGACTGAGCTGTGTGCTGGTCATTAATCCAACCAGCAGTGGTGGAAGAAGCGCCAGGGGCAGGCCAACCACCGGGATCAAGCAAGCCGCGGCGCCAGCCAGGGCCATGAACACAGGGTAGGGTGATCCAAGAAGCCAGTAGCCAGCTCCCAGCAATACACCGGCCACCACGCTAAGCATTACCTGGTTGCGTACATATGCTCCTACTTCAGGTTCTACACTGCGCCAGATGCCGCGGGCTTGCTTGCGTTGTTCAATGGCAAGAAGCGAGAGCCAGAGGCGTTCAAAATGGATCTGATTGATGCTCCAGTAAATGCTTAGAATAAGGATGATGATGGCTGCAGTGATCACTCCGCCCACATTCTTAACGATGCCCAAAAGTGCAGGGAGAATGAGTTGACCCTTATCCCCTGTGAACGCGTGGAAAAGATCGCTTGGAGGCGGCAGCCAATTAAGCAGCGTGGATTGAACGGTTGTTCCCACCAACCAATCAGGGAAGGTCCACACATCTTTGACGGAGAGTTCCGCGGCCAGACTTTGGATTTCGACCAACGCAAGGCGGACGGCCATGCCCAGAAGAAAGAGTGCACCAAGAAAAAACACAGAATAAATTACCGGCCAGAGAATGCGCCAGATTAACTTTTTTCCGATTAAGCGGGTTGAGAGCGGCCTTACGACAGAGGCGAGAGTGAGTGAAACGAAAACGTATATAATGGCTACTCTAAATTGCCAAAATATGACCAGCCCCAGTAATGTGGCCATGATTGCCAAAACCAACCTGACGATTTTTCGACTCATGACTCACCCGCAGGTGGAATTTGTGCAAGTAAAGCATCCAAATCTTCGGTTATTCCTTCAATCTCGTCCATCACTCTATCGATCTGTTTGACATCTTTAAGTGTGCCTTCTTTCTTGATCCTGGCTTGTTTACGAAGTCCTTTTGTCAGGGCTTGTGCCTCATATCGAAGCCGGCTGACCAGGTCACGACCTGAAGCGGATTCAGGCTCCAGGTGGGCAGGATTGAATACGAACCGGTCAAAAATCAATTGAAGCATGGCTGCAATGGGTATGGCCATCAATGCTCCGGCAATTCCGAATAATGAGCTAAAGGCGAATATGGAAAGGAGTGAAACAAAGGGGTTTACACCGACTGCTTTTTTCATGATCCGGGGAACCAATAACTGATTTTCCAATTGTTGAATAATGAGGGTGGCGACGATTACCCATATAAGTTTTGAGGGTGCTATGGATAAGGCAATCACCGCCGCTGGAATTGCTCCAAGAATTGGTCCGATCATGGGTACGGCTTCCATTACACCAGCAACGAGGGCCAATACAAGAGCATTGGGTAATCCGATGATTGAATAGGCGATCATCGCCATCACACCGATCACAAGACATAAAACCCCCTGCCCGCCGATAAAATAACCCAGTTTGGCTTCAATTGCTGTAATAATCTCCAGGATACTTTCACGATTCTGTTTAGGTAGAAGATTGATGATGGATTGGAGTGTTTTTGGACCATTGATCGTCCAATAGAATACAAATAAAATGAAGGATAAGCCCGTAAATACGACTGTAAATGTACTTGATATATAGCCAATTACTTGTTCTGCTGAAGCCAGAATTTGTTGACCGGTAGGTTGCAAGGGGGTGAGTGATGGTATTTTTTCGGGGAGGAAACTTCCGGTTAAGGTCAACAGCGTATTTGAGTTTTGAAGCATCCACTCACGCAAACTTATGTAGTACCCCTGAACAGAAGCGATTATCGTGGCACTTTGATCCACAATGAGTGGATAGAGAAGAAAGATAAAACCAGTAAGCAACCCGATAAAAATAATGAAAACAAGAATAATCCCGATGGCTTGGTGAATATGGTGTCTACTCATCCACAATACCAGTGGTCTGATAACTGTGCCAATAACAACAGCTATAAATAAGGTAAAAGCAACCTTGTAAAATCTATAGAAAAGCCAAAAACAAAAAACCACCAGAAGTGTAATGAGCGTCGCCCATACAATACGTCTGAAGGTCCAATTATCATTATCAGTCGAAGAAAGATCACTCATACTTTTCTTGATTCCTTATGTCAAAGTGTTATGATCACTGTTTATAAAATCAAGGTTTTTGAATTGAAATACCAATAACCTGATGAAGATATAAACCGGAAAGATTTATATCTTCATCCATATGGCTGACTCCTTATTCATGAACAAAATAATCGTGGACTTTTGCCACAATTTGGCGATCGGTCATTTTGTCCACTGTATCTACTTGCGCAATTTTGTCTTCGAGTTTTTCTTTTTTCAGGTATGCCGCAAATTCAACTTTTGCTTCTCCAGGACCAAAAAGCATGATTGAATCTGCTCCACGGATATTAAAAGCAATTTCTGAGTAATACTTGCCCAGGTGTAAATCATATTGACGATCTCTAATATCTTCGGCGGTTGAACCGTTCACATCATTTGAAGTGTCAGAGTGTGAACCGCTTGAGAAGCGGGTATGTTTTTCCATGGTTGAAAGTATTATTTGAATGGTTTCTTTCTGGTTCTCAAGCGTTACGATGACTGCTTTACGATGATCTACCCACAGCCCTACTTCATTTTTCATTTCGTACTCCTTTTAATCAGAAATAAAGTATTAGCTTTATTTCTTTTTGATCGGTTCCGGAATGGCTTCTCGTCGGGCTGTTTCCTTGAGGCGGCGGATGTGTTTACTCTCGCTTTTCGAGATCTTTTTGAGTTTCAACTTGTCAAATTTACTGATTTTGGTTTTCACTGGAGCAGTCATTTTATTCCTTCTAAATTGAGGCTTACAAATCTATATCAATTACAGGACCCCGAGCAACCGTAAAACGAGCAAGATCAATGCAATCACGATCAAAGTATGAACCCATCCGCCAGTTTTCGGAAAGTTCGGAATCATTCTTCCGCCAAAGGCACCTAAAAGCCAGAGTACTACCAGAACAATAATAATCGTCCACATAATTCATTCTCCTTTTGTATATTGAATTTGAGGAAAGAAACGATTCATCATTCTTGTGAAGAATCGTCACGCCCTTCGCCGGATGTATCAATGCCTGCTTTATATCGGTCTATTTTTGACATGGTAAAACATGAATCTATCCAGATTATTACAGTTAAGAATAACCGTCTGATTCCCGATAATGAGTTTGCCCGCTCAACGGGTTGACTTTCCTTTTCCAGAGATACTTCCATTTTTCCTGCTTCCTCGATTACGAGGTCATACTTTTCTCTTCGAAACTTCTGGAGTGTTAATAAGCACTCCAGAAATTGGCAATGAACTTAGAGATTATCTTCTTCGTCTTATCGCTCTCACTATGACCAATAGAATTAATGCGCCTACCAAAGTGACCAACATGGTTGGGAGGGTGATGGCATCGTTGATCGTTCCCACATTAAAAATCGGACTGAGAAAATATCCCGCAAGAAAAGCGCCGACGATGGCTACAACGATATTAATGAGTAAATTCGTTCGATCATGCATTATTTCTGTTGCCACCCAACCGATAACTGCAGCTGCGAGTAAGTATATTAAAATGTTCATGGATTTCTCCTTAAAATGGGTGAATATGAAAGGATTGTCGATAAAGATCACAATTCCAAAATCGGATTGTGCCCCAAAAGTGATTTACTTCTTCAAATTTTCTTCAAACGCAGTTACCTTTTTTTCAATTTCTTCCACAGCGCGTTCGTGGGTATAACCGTATTTTTCTTGCAGTATTCCAGATAAAACATCGAGCTTACCAGCGGCGAGTTTTACATCATCATCAGTGAGTTTTCCCCACCACGATTTTGCTTCACCACTAATTTGTTTCCACTTGCCTTCAAAAATATCTTTATTCATTGTGATACTCCTTTTTTATTGCAAATAAAACATAATACCTTCTGATTTCGATCTCTTAAAAGCTTAGGTGAAAACGTCTATCTACGTCCCTAACATCACCTGAATAATTCCTATCAAATGATATTTTGTAGAAAGGAAAACCTTGTATACAACAATCAGGTTCAGAAAGAAAACACTTTATTCTTTCAAAACCCATTTCCTTTGATTAGCAAAACGATTAATTAGGGATTTATACAAATTGGTCAGAAATAATTACCCGACCACGGCCTTCATTCTTGGCTCGAAAAAGAGCCATATCAGCTTTATTTAATATCTGGGATTTTGATGAACCATTTTCTGGGAAAAACGATATGCCTATCGAAATGGAGATAACACTGAGCAAACGACTTTCAAATCGCATTTCAAATTCTTTTGACAAAGAAAGTATATGTTCAGCTCGTTCGCTTGTAACCTCAACTGAAGTATCTGGCATAACGACAATAAATTCATCTCCACCATAACGACAAACAACATCTTCTCCGCGAATATTTCGAATTAATAATTGTCCAAATTCACGCAAAACGACATCACCAGCAGCATGACCAAAGAAATCATTGTAGTTTTTAAAATTGTCAATATCAATCATCATTACCCCCAAAGAGTAATTTTTACGTGTTGCACGCTTCAACTCTCGCTTCATTGTTTCTTCAAGGTAGCGGCGGTTAAATAAACCGGTAAGTTGATCTCTCACAGATTGTTCACGCAAAAGGGCTTCGTTTTTAATTAATGCTGCTTGATCATGGATGCGATCTGTTATATCACGGATGTTGCATTGGATCACTTTTTCATGTCCTTCTTTGTAAACATTACTTACAAATTCAACTTGGATGAGCTGTCCATTCTTAGCCCTCAAAGGTAAATCTTTGTATCGAATATATTCATTTTTTTGCAAAGCGAGAAAGGCGTTTTTGCTTGCTTTAATATCCTTAAAAGCGCCGACTTCCCACAATTTTTTTGAAATGAATTCATCTTCGGTATACCCTAATAACTTTTCCAAAAAAGGATTAACGTCTTTTATTGCCCCCGTTTTAGCATCCAATATTAGTATCCCATCTTGAGCGGCTTCGAACAAACGGCGGTAACGTAATTCTGATTCCACTATTGATTTAGCAATACTCTCTTTCATTTTTCTGCCCCATCTTTCCGATGCACTTAAAAATATTTCAATAATCTACAATTGTTGATGGTTCTTGTTGGTATGCTCTACTTATTCAACAACCCCATATTCATCAAAGACATCTCGAAAAGCGAGATGATGTTGTTTGAACGTATGGAGAATGACTGGGTCAAAATGTTCCGGTTGAGTGCGCCCATCACCATTCGTGATGATATCCAGAACTTGAAAATGGTTTAATGCAGGTTTATATGGACGTTTACTTCGCAGCGCATCGTATATATCGCAAATGTTCATTATGCGTGCAGATAATGGAATCTCATTATGTTTCAATCCTGATGGATATCCCCCTCCATCCCAACGTTCATGGTGGCTGAGTGCGATCTCGGCCCCCATTTTTAAGAATGGCGAAGTTCGATTGCCGAGGATCTTCGCACCCATGGTGGTATGCCCCTTCATAATTATCCATTCCTCTGTGGTCAATGATCCCGGTTTCAACAGAATATGATCCGGCACACCGATCTTTCCGACATCATGTAACGGGCTGGATACAAAAATTAATTTTGCAAACTCGTCATCTTGATGGAGTAAAGTTGCGAGCTGGCGTGTGCATTCACTAATCCTTTGTACGTGGGTTCCAATGTCTTCATCTTTATATTCCACGGCACGTGTCAAGGTATAGAGTGTTTCAAGGTTGCTTTCTTGTAGTTCGATTGTTCGTTCTTGAACTTTTTGTTCCAATTGAGTGTTATATTCTATTAATTTTTTGTGTAACAGACGAACTTCGATTAAATTGTGAACGCGTGCTAGTACTTCGCTGAGGTCAAAGGGTTTACTGAGAAAGTCTTTTGCACCAGCCTGCAACGCATGCAATTTATGATTTGGTTGAGCAGTAATTACCAATACAGGTAGATACCCTTCCGGTTCTATTTCCTTTAACTTGTCCATTACCTCAAACCCATCCATGCCTGGCATTTGTAGATCCAGCAGGATCAAATCGTAATGGTTCAAACCGTGCAAAATATCAACTTCATTAGGATCTGTTGTGGATGTGATGGAGTAATATCCTGCATTATTTAATATTTGCTCAAGCAGCAATATATTTACAGGTTGGTCATCAACAATTAAGATTTTTCCAGATAATATATCGGTCGTATATAACATATTATTTCTTTCAACTTTTCTTATTATTAATCCTGTGATCAGCAAATTCCAACGCAAGGTCAAGCGATGCAATAAAATCATTTACTTTAATGGGTTTGGTAATATACCTAAAAAACCCGGCCTCAAGGCCGTTTTTAATATCTCTTGGCATCGCACTGGCACTGAGGGCCATCACCGGAATATGAGAAGTTGCCGGATCAAGGTGGAGTATCTTTAATGCTTCAAATCCATTGAAGTCAGGCAAATTTATATCCATCAGGATGGTGTCAGGTTGTGATTCTTTCGCCATTTCAACGCCTGATTTTCCTGTTATAGCTGTCAACAGTGTCAAGTCAGGATATCGTGCAATAATTTGCTCTACCAGAGTTAAATTGGCAGGATTATCTTCAACGTATAAAAGGGTATGCATCTTTGTTTTTCTTCGTTGCCTGGACTGGATTTTTTCGTCAATCTCATAATTCTCAACTGGTGGACGTGGTTCATTTATCGCGATCAATTCAAACCAAAACAAACTTCCCACTCCCACGACGCTTTCAACACCAATTTCACCGCCCATCAGCTCAACCAGACGTTTGGCCACCACCAGGCCAATCCCTGTTCCTTCCACACCACCGCCTTCCTGGCCGAGGCGGTTGAAGGCTTGAAACAACTGCGTAATTTGTTCAGGATTCATCCCAACCCCGGTATCACGAACACTGATGCGAATCCGACCAGGTTTTTGTTGTGAGCAATTGACTTCAACTGTCCCGTTCCTTTTGTTATATTTAATTCCATTAGATAGCAGGTTCGTGATAATTTGGATGACGCGAACACGGTCAGCACGAATAAAAACAGGACTTTCAAGTTGGGGATAAATCATTTTCACGCCATATTGAACTGCTTGAGCCTCAACCATGCTTTGACACTCTAGAAAAACTTCTCCCAGCGATACAGGCTCTGGTGAAAGTGGTACCTGACCTGATTCAACCTTGGAAAGGTCAAGAATTTCATCGATCAAATTCAAAAGATGCCACCCTGCATGCAGGATCTGGGCGATATTTTGTTTTTGGATCGGTGACAGTGGCTGGTTATCAGTTTCTAATAATTGAGCGAAACCCAAAATGGCGTTTAATGGGCTGCGTAATTCATGACTCATGCTTGAAAGAAAATCTGATTTTGCCAGGTTGGCTTTTTCGGCGATCGAACGAGCGCCTTCTAGTTCCGCGTTTTTTTCCTGTAATACCTGATCCAAACGATGGCGTTCGGTTACATCACGCGCCGCAGCGAACATTCCTTGCAGTTTTCGGTCGCGGTCATAAAAGGTCGTGGCGTTATATGAAACGATGGTTTCCTTTCCATCTCGGGCTTTTGCTGTGAGTTCATAGTTGGTAATTTTCTTTTCACTCAAAACTTGTTTGACGCTCATTTCTGCCCGGTCTGGATCAGTAAAATAATTCTTAAATGGAGCTCCGATCAGCTCATCTCGCGTGCATCCAGTGAGGGCTTCCATTTGCTTGTTTACATCAGTGATGATGCCATATGGATCAGTGGTCATGAGGGCATCACTATTTGACTCAAACAATGACCGTGTGTAAAACTGTTGATCACGCAGCCGTTGACTGAGAAGTTTTTGTTCTTCTTCAATTTGTTTGCGTGCCGTGTTATCCGTGCCGATCAACAAATAACCAATAATTTCACCTTGTGAATCTCGTAAGGCAGTGACTGACACAATGGCCGGAAAGCTGCTGCCATCTTTACGAATATAAGTTAACTCGTAGATATCTTCAATTCCACGGGAGGCTTTAAATACCAATGCTTCAAAGCCAGGAGTAATCGGAGTTGAAAGTTCAAAACTCAATGACTTGGCGCGAGCGATCACCTCTTGTGGATTTGAGATATCTGCCGGAGTGATCTTGTTTATTACGTCTGCAGCAGCATATCCCAGCATGCGCTCTGCACCAACGTTGAATATCTGGATAACTCCTTTTTCATCCGTGGCTATACTTGAAAAGTTGGCGCTTTTAAAAATGGCGTCTTGCAATGCGCCTGCTTTAAGCAGTGCTTCTTCTGCTTGTTTTCGAGCAGTGTTATCAGTGCCAATTAACAAGAACCCGATTATTGACCCATTATCATCTCGCAATGCGGTCACAGATACCATGGCTGGAAAACGGCTGCCGTCTTTACGTATATATGTTAATTCGTAAATATCTTCTATCCCGCGAGATGCTTTAAATACCAATGCCTCAAAACCTGGTTTGATGGTTGTCGAAAGCTCCTGGCTTAATGTTTTAGCACGAGTGATCAATTCTTGAGGGTCAGAAATATCGGCAGGGGTCTTTTTATTAACAACGTCGGTGGCTTCGTATCCAAGCATGCGTTCTGCTCCGACATTGAAAATCTGAATTATTCCCTTTGCATCAGTCGCAATACTTGAAAAATTGGCACTATTAAAAATAGCGTTTTGCAGCGCACCGGCTTTAAGGAGTGCTTCTTCTGCCTGTTTGCGGGCGGTGTTATCTGTACCGATCAACAGGAATCCAATAATATCCCCGGTATCATCGCGTAATGCTGTGACAGATACAATGGCTGGAAAGCGGCTGCCATCTTTACGGATATAGGTCAATTCATAAATATCTTCGATACCGCGTGAGGCTTTGAATACCAAGGCTTCAAAACCTGGTGTGATCGGAGTGGAAAGCTCCAAACTTAGTGTTTTCGCTCGGGTGATCAATTCCTGAGGGTCAGAAATATCGGCAGGGGTCTTTTTGTTAACAACGTCCACGGCTTCGTATCCAAGCATGCGTTCTGCTCCGACATTGAAAATTTGAATAATTCCTTTGGCGTCGGTTGCAATACTTGAGAAGTTGGCACTATTAAAAATGGCATTTTGCAATGCCCCAGTAATCTTTAAGGTTTCCTGGCTTTGCATAAAATTAATTAAGATAGGTTTATCTATCCCTGGGTGGATCACCTTTGCCTCTGCCATTTTTGCCACTTATCGCCTCGAAAAAATACCTATAATAATTTATGGGCCCATTAAAATCATAAGAAAAATGGGCTATTTTTGTCCCTAAAACAATCTATAAAAATGCTTAACAGGTCTTTCAATAGCTTGTGAAGCTGGAATTTATTAAAATGTATTCTTGTTGATCAAGATAACCCGATAAAAAAGAAATGATCGATCAATCCCCATAAAAGCCCCCAGGCGCTGCCAAGAATTGCTCCAGCCACAATGTCACGCGGATAATGTGCACCAACATAGATGCGGGTAATACCTACCAAAAATGCCAACGCGAACAATCCAATCGCGGCCAGCAGCGGAAGGTGTAATCCTTGGACCAATAATGAGGCAGTAAAAAATACTTGACTGGTGTGCCCGCTGGGGAAGGATCTTCCAATAGCCTTGTTACCAACGATTCGCGTTTGGGTAAGACGCACGAATGGTCGTGAGCGATGGACCAGTAATTTGAGCAGTTCGACCACAAGCCATAAGGTCACACTTCCCAATATGAGTTTATAAGATAAGATTTGTTTCCCGGATAACAATAGAATTATTGCAATCCCCAGTGTGGTGAAAGCATGCCCAAGTTGGGTGAGGCCAACCATGACACGATCCAACCATCCTGGCCGCGCCCCCCTGATATTTAACAAGAGGAAAACCCAGGCATCCAACCGCTGTCCTACGGCTAAAACCAGCGAAATTGCCAGTATACAAAATCCTAAAAGCATGGTCGCAAGTATTTTTTGCTTGAGTAATGCTTCCCAGAAATAGCGTCGATAGGTTGCGGGTAAAAAGATAAGGATCAAAATCAATCCAAGTGTAAAACCAATTAATCGGACGATTGATTCGTGTTTTTTCATCCAATTAATACTTATTTTCAAGGAATTCTTGATTTTGAGTTCAATATTTTTTGTCATGGGTAAACCGTCAGGCAGTGGGTTTCTCAAGAGGCGCTGACTTTTGCAAGGTTAAAGGATTAATAATTACTGATAGAGCATGATGTAATACTTCAATCTTTACCTGACCTATACCGAAATCATTACCATCGATCAAAACGTTCATCTCTGGGACAGTGTCAATGACTATTTTTCGCGCCCTAAAATGTTTAATGCGTGCATCTTCAGGTTTATCCAGCCCGATTTCCAGAAACACATAACGCAATAATTCCAATTTATTCAAATCAGCCAAATATAGAATGTCAAACAAGCCATCACGAAAAGAAGCCTTGGCACTGGTTTGATAATGGAATCCAATGTAGGGCATATTGGATAACAAAACGACATGGCCTAAGACCACAATTTCTTTCTTGTCATCCAAAAAAAGGTGTATTTCGGCAGGAGGAGTTGAAGTCAAGGTCTTTAAAAATTCACCAACCTTTGCGAGATTGCCATGCTGAATATCATCTGCTGAAGTGAAAAGGTCAGCCACCAGACCGATCATGCAGCCTTCCAGAAAGATGGTGGTGGCTTTCCCACAGGTTGCAGTGCCCAGATCCACTTTTACTCGCTTGCCTGTTCTTAGAAGGGCAATGGCTTCCGGAACATCATCAGGGATGCCAAAACTAAGTGCAAAATTGTTTTGCGTGCCAATAGGTATCACACCAAGAGTTGCATTTGTGCCTGAAAGGTTCTTTGCCACCGCGCATATCGTTCCATCGCCTCCGCAAACGATGAAAAAGCGAAATCCATTTAACAACGCCTGCTTGACTTCGCCATCCAGATCGCATCCAGGTTCCACCAGATAAGGCTCAGGAACGATTTTTTGAGCCTGCAGCTCGTGAATGATGTCCACAATTTCTATTGGATGGGGTCTGGCAGCTCCAGAACTGGGGTTAAAAAATAATTTTGCTTTAATACGGTGCTTACTTTTTAATTGATTATCCAATTCATTCTCCTTTTTAATAATTGATATTCAATATTATTTTTCTGGTGATATGACGATCATATAAGCTGGTCGTTTTCGATTCTTTCATTTTGCATTTTTATGTTTTCGTTTATCGTTCACTTTCTTGTATCAGGTTCTAAAAAGGAAATCCTCGGAAGGGCTTAATAAAGTTTCCGTGGATTCCCAAATGGATGTCCGGGATAATGCCGCATATGATCATTTCAGCATTGATCCAGGGTGGATATATCTATATTTTTGTTACACTCGTTTTCGGCCAAGGCCCAGCAGCCGCATTATTAATATGAGTACAACTGCGCCCAAGAAGGCAATCAAAATGGATCCAAGGTTAATTCCACTCATTCCTGGACCTATGTTGAGCAGAGAAGTTGCAATCCAACCACCCAGTAAACCACCCACAACGCCAACAATGATATTGCCTACGAAGCCAAAGCTGCTGCCTCGCATGATCAAACCAGCCAGCCATCCGGCTATTAATCCAACTACAATCCAGGATAGTAAACCCAAAATAAACTCCTTATATAATGAATGAGAAGGAACCCAGACTCATTACGCCCGGGTTCCGAGTGACAATTATTTTCTAGTACCATTTTTTGAATCTGACTTGTTTGTCAAAGTGCTTTTATCAACTTCGCGTACAAGAGTTGGTTGATTCTTTGCATCGCGGGTTAAAGTTGACACAGCCCCTTCTGGGTCGTTATGGCCTTTTATTTTTGATTTGTTCTGACTTGGTTTTTTTTTGTTGTTACCTTTTTGTCCCATTTGGTACTCCATTCGTGAGTGATTTTCACTCCAGTTTTTTGTTTTCTAAAAGCAGCGGGTTCCGGTTGATTAATCGGAGTCATCCAAATTCAAATCTTGTTTCTGCTTTCGTAAGTTTTCGGCGCTCACCATTCTGCTGGCAAACCATCCGATCAAAGCGCCTGTGGTCAGCCAAACCAGGAAATTAAACAGGTTCATAGTTACTCCTTTTGAATCTTATATTTCAAAATTACGATCTAATTCATTTTGTGTTATGAGACAAAACCACCGGTATCTTTCACTACCAATACAACCGGTGGTTATTGTCCCGCTACCATTAAAGTGAACCGGGAGGTGATATATGTGTATTCTCAGTAACTGTGGTTTGTTGCGTGCCGGATGGTGATTGAGTTCTGGTTGTCTGTTGTAAACTCGGTGCAGACGGTTGATTTGAATGGTTATCAACAATGGTTTGGCGAACACTGACGGGACCACGCGGACGATAAAAAATCACATACACGATCCGTTCGATACCCCAGGCAAGCAGCAAATAGATTGCCATTGCCAGCAGGGACGAAAACTCAAACACCATGTTACCGGATGCCGGTGCTCCAGTTAATGAAAGGAAAGGCGCAACAAAGAAGTTTGATAGGCCGTAAATAAAACTGGCAAAATTGTTTACTGCATTTACGCCGACCAATCTGAAGATGAAGCGTAGTGCAATGATCGCTTCAATTATCCCGAGGAAGAGCCAGATCAATTGAGTCGCTTTAAATGTGGCAATTCGTTGTGTCCGTCCTGCTTCGTGCTGTGAAGTTCTTGTCTCTCTGAAGTCAGTCATAATAAAATCCTCTTTTCTTTTGTATGAAACTTGTGTTCATGCCTTGATTAAAAACGTCCAAAATTATTGGTGGGATGGTTTTAGTAAAGCACCAAGGGTAAATCCTATGATCAAACCGAGAGAGATCACAACCCATGGATATTTTCTAACGCTATGGTTGAGATCGAAGGGCAGCCGATCCGCAACTTCTTGTGCTTTACTGTTATATTCTTTCATTCCATGGTTCACTTCTTTTCTGATCGTAGCTGCTGTCTCACTGGCTTTGTCTTTTACGGTTCCTCGAAATTCATCGTACTCAGCTTTCAATTGAGAGAGTCCATTACCAACCATTGAATCAACGCTGTTTTTGACTTTAGTACCATCTTTTTCCATCTTATTTTCAAATTGTTGTTCATTCATCTTAATTATTCCTTTTCTGGCTTTCGCCCATTGCCGGTTCAACTTCGATATAAGACCGAAGCATCCAGGCCATTTTTTCATGCATGCGCATAACACTTACCATGAGGTCTGAGGTTCCTTCATCTTCATATTCGTCATTACACTTGCGAATTTCTTCATGCAAAAAACGGATGATCGTTTCATGATCCGCCAGAAGGTGAAGAATATCCGGTACTTCTGAAGGTCGTTCTTCAAGCTGAGTGTGAGATAAATACTCGGCAAAACTTCCAAACGCTATGCCCCCAACCATTCGTACCCGTTCAGCAATTTCATCTGAGATATCATTTAGTTGTTTAAATTGGGTATCGAAGAGAAAGTGAAGTTCAAAGAAGCTTGTGCCATGAACATTCCAATGAGCGTTTCGGGTTTTCAAAGTCAGTAAAGCCTCATTTGAAAGGATATTGTTGAGAATATTAATGATCGGTAGTCTCACTTCACTTTCCAAGCCAATATTGGGTTGGATGAGAATTGGTACCGTTGGATCGTGGCCATTATTTTGGATCAGTCCCATGTAGCCTCCTGAATGATGAAAGTTTGTTGCTACACTACCATCCTACAGTTTTGGATATACTATTGTCCCTAATACAACCTGAAAAATATCTCAACAAGGGTTTTTTGTTACGCATGTGAAATATGAAAAAAATTAGTGTAAGGAGGGGAAAAGCAAAACGATGAAAAACCTGGCTGATTAATTCCTCAAGGTCGCAAAAACAATTATACGGTTGTCAAATTCTCCATCTTTGTAATTGCCGGTGCAGGTTATCAGTGTCAGGTGAGCGACACCATCTGTAATTCTTTTTCCATCAGAACCCATACCGCCGCCAAAAATTCGCTGTGATAGTTCGGGTTCACTTAATTCTGTCAAGGAATACTTCTTTACTTCATCCACAACAAAATAGATGGCATCATCTGAATCAGTTACTTTTATTATGATCAGATCGCCAGGTTTGAGTCTTCTTATTCTGGCAAAGGTCTCTGGTTCTCCAAGCATTCCATTTACGTGTCCTGCCACGGTCGCGGTGCCTGGTTCTCCAGGGATGGCACTGCCGCGATACCAGAAAGTGGAAGACCAATTGGGATCGCCGTATGGTCCCTTGGGCGCATCCATGTTGTTGCCTTCAGTTAGGCCAACTGCCAGCATGGGAGCGTCGACATCAAGGATCGGGATTTGTAAACGGAGAGGTATAGTAACCGGACTTGAATGGAGGTCTAGACCAAAATCGTAGTTCGCACCCAGGATTGATGGTGTGGGCACCGGTGTTGGTGATGATACTGAAGGCCTTGGGGAGTTCGAAAGGGTTCTAATAGATTCACTTGGTGTTGGTTTCAAGATTTCTTTTGAATTTGAAGTGGTCTCAATAGGTATAACCACAAAAGGTGTAGAAGGCTTGGCGTAGGCCTTCCACACCTCATGTTGAGTACAACTTACAACTAAGGTAATGAGCAGTAATACAACTGCGAGAATTAATTGTCGTCGAAAGTAAAAAGCAACTTTTAACACTCGCAGTCAGCTTTTATTATTTAGACCCAAAGATTTGGCGAAGTTTTCGGAAGGCAAAGAAAAGCGCAATAATCGTCAAACCGATTATACCAATCAGTAAAAAGGTTGAACCGTCACCTTGTAAGGGTGCGCCACCCGTACTTGGTACGCCAGCTCTTGCTGCAGTAGCAGTACCAATAAAGGCTTCTGTTGAACCACTTTCAGGCTGTGGATTATCTGGAAGACTAACGACCGCTGAATTACAGGGAGGCATACTGATCGTATTATTATCCGTGGTTAAAGATCCATCAAGCGACAATACTCTGCCGCTGACTGTTGCTCCAGATACAAGAGTGATGTCTCCACCGGCGATCAATGTTCCAATAAATGAAGTTCCCGACGCAATCGTTGCTGCACTAGAGACTGCCCAAAAAACATTACATGCCTGGGCATTCCCGGCCATAACGACAGCTCCTGAGAAGGTCATACTCTCTGAAATCTGGAATACCCAGACATCAGAATAATCACCGGTCAGGGTAAGTGTTCCTGAAAATGATGGGCTGTCTGCAGCTGTCCAAACACCTGGCACTGGATTTGGATTAAGGCTCCATGTTCCATCTGAAGTCTGGCTTACAAGATTGCCGTACACGCCAGATGCAGATGTGCGAGCATCCGCTGCCAACGTTCCAGGGCCGAAATATTCAGAACCACCCACAATCCAGGGGCCAGTTCTGCTCGATGCCAAATTGGTTGACAAACCGAGATCACCCGCAACTGTTGTCGTATTAGCACTGGAGGCTGCCAATGCAGCCAAAGCAGAAAAACTGCTTGCTGCTCCAAGCCCTGGTGCAGTTGCGATCCCTAACGGTCTTGCATTCACGTTAGTGTAGATCAATCCAGCTGCTGAAAAGATCAGCATTAGTATTACCGAAATGGCAAGTAACTTATTGTTTTTCATCTTTACTACCTCCTGGAATATATATCCATCCGAGTGGCTGGATATTCAGTAATATTTCATGAAGCTCCGGAACATCTTTATCAGAAGAAACAGACCCAATAATAATTGTCCCGTTAATGCCTTTTGAAGAGTTAAGTGATTCACGAATAAAGTTTTTTGTTTTGACCATTGATATTGAATCTTCATTTGATTTCAAGATTATGCTTGAGGACAACTCTTGTGAACGAACAGTAACTTTTGAAAAAAACTTACTTGTATCCTTGGATGACCTGTCGTTAATCCACCATTCTTTATCTATCCGATTTTGCCTTTTAGTTTTTGATTTTAGTAGTGTCATTTTGATATCTGATTTATGCTCCGGATAAGTTGTTATTACCCAGTATTGATTTTTATCCCATCAAACTCAACCCATGGGAAAAATCCAACCTTAATTTGGGCCAAAAATAAACTCCTTTCATCAAATGGTTTTGGTTACTTACCATCTTATAAAAAAAGGGCTATTTATGTCCCTAACACAGCCTCAATAAATGCTATAAAAGCCACTATTTGAGGAGATTGGGATGGTTAAATTGAAATAGCAAGTGAATTAGTAGTCTGTGAAAAACTAAGTAATTAATATATCTTTTTCGAATGTAGGTTATACCCCATTCCAGAAACTGTTTCGAGTAATTCGTTGTATTCCCCCATTTTTTTTCGAAGACGCCCGAGATAAGTGTGCAGGTAATGGTTTGATCCACGATACTCCGGTCCCCATACGCGGACCAATAACTCATCATGGGTCACAATACCGTCCAACCGGTTGGTCAACTCCGAGAGAATGGCATATTCAGTTCTGGTAAGGTGAAGATCTTCCTCTCCAATAAATACACGCCGAGCTTCGAGGTCAATGACCAGGTCGCCAATTTGTATCTTGTTTTCGCTGGTTTTGGCGGCAACATAAGTACGTCTCAAAAACGCCCTGACCCTGGCAAGCAATTCTTCCTGACCAAAAGGTTTGGTCACATAATCATCCGCGCCGGCATCCAGTGCAGCAACTTTTAGTTCTTCTTCAAGACGGGCGCTTAATATGATGATCGGAACATCTGAACGTGCCCTAATCCAGGAGCAAACGTCCACTCCTGACAGTCCGGGTATCACCAGATCCAATAAAACCAGATCCACTGGGATCTCTTGAAACAATGCAATCGCAGTATGACTGTCTTCTGCTTCGCTGACAGTGTAACCACGTTTTACAAGGTTGACTCTGACGAGTTTACGAATGTTTGGATCATCTTCAACTATCAATATATTTCCCATAGTTTATTGCCCCGATTCTGGATATAAAGCTCGATTTTTTAGTGACAACAGAGGTACAGTAAAGGATATTGAAGCCCCAATAACCGTTTTCTTCTTAATCCAAATACGGCCGCCATGTGCTTCCACCAACCCTTTACAAATGGCCAACCCCAAACCGGCTCCCTGTAAATACTTCTTTTCAGCATTGGTTCCACGTTTGAACGCTTTAAAAACTTTCTTATAATCACTTGGAGATATCCCTGGTCCCTGGTCACTGACTGTTATTTGCAAGCAATCGCCATGGATGGCGGCAGTTAGACTGATTAAAGTCCCTTTTGGAGCATAAATGGATGAATTTTTTACCAGGTTGACAATGACCTGCGCAATTCTTTTTGCATCCACCGAAAGCATCGGCAAGTTTGCAGGTATATTCTTCTGAAACGTGTGGCCGCTTGTAAGCGTCATTATTTGTGATTCTGCATCTTCTATGATCTCGTAAATGGAATGCGGTTCAACAGTTATCGATAATACACCTGCTTCAAGACGTGAAAGATCAAGCAAATGGTCGATCAATTCCTGCAGCCGTAAAGTTTCTTGATAAATGGTCTGGATGAAATCATGTTGTTCTTGCGGTTCCCAAACGACATCGTCTGCCAATAAAGTGGTCGCAAAGCCCTTGATGGAAGTCAACGGGGTGCGTAATTCATGAGAGATCATTGCCAGAAATTCAGTTTTAATTTCATTGGCTCTTTCAGCCTCATGTCGTGACTCCTCTTCGTCTTCAAGCAGTTGGAGGTTAAAAAGGGTTATCGTGGTTTGATCGATCAATACCTTTAAGTGACGAAGTTCAATATGGTCAAAATGACGTTCCTGAGGAAAATAAACAAGTAGACATCCCAACCAGGTTCCAAGGGCTACCATGGGGAAGGCCACCAACATTTTAATTTCAGGTTCCTTTAATATTTTCCGAATGGTGGGCGTTAACCGCGGATCTTCATTAATGTTGGAAATGATTACAGTTTGATTGGATTGCAGTAATTGTAGAAAAGCATGTTCCTCGTATAAATTTGATTCATTTGTCCAAGGCGTCAGGCTTTGACTGCTTTGCCATGAAGCCGAAAATTCGACGCCGTGGTTCTTACCAACAGTCATGTCATCAAAAAAGAGCAGGGCAGCACGAACGGCAGTTTGAAATTCATGCGCAGACATCAGCGTCTTTAATACTGCTTCAGGTTTTCTGACCAGACTCATTTTATGGCTAAGATCAAATTGTTCGCGAGAACGATCTAAAGTTTTCCGCAGCGTTAATTCAACCTTCTTTTGATCGGTAATGTCTTCTGCAATATGAAAGTGACAATAGGGCTTTCCTTTGGCATCATCAATGATAAATGACCGGCTGAAAATCCAGCGGATGTTTCCATCGGGGCGTAAAATTCGGTAAGTTTGACTGATCGGTTTGTGGTTGATGCGTGGTTTGGATACCATAACCTGCACCCGATCTTCAGGGTGAACACTCTCGATTAACGTTGAGGGGTCATCTATCATCCCTTGGATGGACCGCCCCCAAACCGTCTCAAAAGCAGGGCTTAGATATAATATTTGATTTGTTTCAATGTCTTGCAGCCAGATGACTTGAACAATATTCTCAGTGATTTGCCGCAGTAAATTATTGTTATTAACTATAGTACGAATATCAAGTAGATCAAAAATTTGTCTGCTGTTTAAATGTGGATGAAAATTTTTTCTTCTGGGTTTGCGAGCCATCAAGGGACCCCCATCAGGGTAAATATCTGGTGGGGTAATCCCTAATTGATCTAACTGTTGTGTAGCCCAATTTGAAAAATGAAGCGCAAGCACTCTTTTTTCTTCGAGCCCAGCTTCATCAAAGCGGGTTTTTAATTCCAAAAACTGGTTTTCAAAAAGCGTATCCCCTTGACTCATAGGACCCTTTCTTCAGAACCAGCCACAACCAATATAACGATGTTAAATTTCACATTGAGAGGGTGCGTCTGGATAATTTCCTTATCATTCACGCTTATGCAGGTAGCAATGACCGAACAATTCATTAACCGATAAAAAATGTAACAAAATTACGCAAAAATAATACTCCCCTATATTGTTTATAACACGCAAATCCAAAAAAAAGATATCCAATCATAGACTTTAATTTTAATGTCAGATTTTTGATAGATTTTTTATAGATTTCATCAGGGACATATTCAGCCCCAACCCCATAGAATAAATTAACCGGACTTCTCGAAAAAACCTCTGTTAGGTGGTTATTATCGGGAGGAGATGAGGATTATTTTAAGGATTATTGGAGTTATATCCAATATCCCTTTTTGAAGTCTCAGTAAGATCCTGGCGGCCAATAATATAAAGATTTATTGCCCAACACGCATATTTTTGATTTCATTTTTTGATCTTGGAGAAAAAACATGTTTAACCGTATCTTGATTCCTTTGGATGGTTCATTATTAGCCGAACGTGCGATTCCACATGCCATGCATTTTGCCAAAGTGTTTGGGTCAAATATTGTTCTATTGCATGTACTTAATCCAATATCATTTCATGAGAATCCTGATGCTATCGACCCCTTGAAATGGCAAATTCGAAAAGCAGAAGCGGATATGTATATGCAGGGAATCACCGACCGTTTGTGTAAGGAATTGGATTCGGATACGACGGTAAAAAAAACTCCAATACCAGATGATCTTGATGAATGTAAACCACGTGTTGAATATTGCATTCTTGAAGGAAAAACTGCAGAAAATATTATCAATTATGCTCATAAAGAAAACATCGATCTGCTCGTCATCAGCACTCACGGCTCTAGTGGATTGAGCCGTTGGAATATCAGCAGTGTCGCCCAAAAATTGATCAATTTGATCTACCTCCCTATTTTGGTCGTACGTGCCTATAACCAACCTGCAGAAGAAAATTTGATAGTTTCTTATAAGCGTATTTTGCTGCCCATTGATAGTTCGCGCCGGGCGGAATGCTCACTCTCCGCAGGTATTGCTCTGGCAAGAGGTGAACTTAAAAAGAAAAACAAAATCGGAGAACAACCAAGTCAAACCAAGTTGATTCTTGCTGCAGTCATCAAACCACCTGAGGTTCCAATTCCAGAACCTTATCCAACAGAGATCGAAAAACTATCTGAGCAATTGATGGAAGTCAGCCGTCTCTCAGTTAATAATTACCTAAAAGAAATGAAAGAACGTCTGCCGGCGGATTGTGATAGTCTGGTGGTCGAGGATACAAGTGTGTCTTCTGCCATCCAGGAACTTGCCGATCAAGATGAGGCAATTGACCTTGTTGTACTTTGTGCTCATGGTTATACCGGCAGAGCAACCTGGCCATATGGCACCGTAACACGCAACTATTTGGAACACGGTACAAAAACGGTTCTAGTCATCCAAGATTTACCCCGCTCAAAAGTGCAACCATCTGCGGCAGAACTCGCCTGTGAAAAATCAGGAGGGTTATAAGAATGCTTGATGATTGTGTTAATCAAACAAACGAAGAGGGTTATTTTCGGGACAATTCGATTTCCTCAAAAGTGCAACATACCAATAAGCTGGTTGAGGTATTGGTTAGAAACTATCAAGAGGTTGAACCGCGTTCTGTTAAACAAAATGTAAGCAAACCTGGATTGGGTTTCGATATACCGGGGCGGGATCTTGCCCAACATAACGCCTGGCTTGCTGATGCTCACCAATATTTTCGTGAGATCTCTCAAAAACAAATGGCTTTGTCTTATACATCAGAATGGATGCTGGACAATTATTATATTATTCGTCAATCACTTCAACAGATAAAAGAAGACCTGCCGACAAGTTTCTACCTTCAGCTTCCAAAACTGGCGAATGGTCCATTTAAGGGTTTCCCTCGCATTTATGCAATAGCACGGGCAATCCTTTCATCGCAACAAATGTTATTTGACTCAACCGAGGTCATAAATATTCTAAAAGAGTTTCAGCTCAAGGTTTCATTATCCATGGGTGAGCTGTGGGCTTTACCCATCTTTTTTCGATATTGTTTAATTGAATTTCTATCTCATGAATTAACGATCACTATTAATCCCCCGACCCCGCCAAAGTTACCAACCTACCTGCCAGATTTTATTAGAAATGACCGGGTTATTCCAACTCTGGATAGTGAAACTGATGATACAGCCAATAATAAAATTGCCAACATTATTCTCAGCTTGCGATCCATTGCTGAACTGAGTTGGAATGAATTCTTTGAATCCGTCAGTTTATTGGAAAGAATACTTCGACGGGATCCGGCAGGTAAGTACGCTCAAATGGATTTCAAGACTCGTGATTTGTATCGAAAAGAAATTGAATCTCTCGCATTTAATGTGAATCGTGATGAAAATGAAATCGGCAAATTATTAATTGAAATTGCCACCACTTCAGGCAAATTTCAAGCGACGGATGAATTCCCCAATAATGGTGATGATAAGCATATTGGTGAATATTTGTTCGGTAAATATCGATCTGATTTTGAAATACATATTGGTTACAAGCCAAACCGAAAAACTGCATTATGGAATAGGTTCCGCCGGCACAACACAGGTGTGTACTTCTCAAGTATTGGTATAGTTTCGGTTCTTACCATGCTGTTTTTTTCCTTGATTGTTCTCTCCATCCCTCTATTGACTGGAACCACTCTTCAAGGGCTTTTAACCACAACCATTAAATGGTCAATTTTTGGTTTTCTATGTCTGCTATTAATTAATCCAGTTCTGACGATTGCTGCCAGTTTGGTCAACTGGCTGATCACTCTTCGTATTCCTCCAAAGTATCTGCCGAAACTTGATTATAAAAGCGGAATTCCTGATCCATATAAAACGCTTGTTGTCATCCCTGCGATGATCACCAGCCGCAGTGATGTAGATTCGCTCGTGCAGCAAATGGAACTTCATTACCTGCGTAACCCCGAACCAGGGTTAAGTTATGCGATACTGACTGATTTTCGTGATGCCCCCACTGAAACATTACCTGAGGATGTTATGCTTCTTCAATATGCAAAGGCATCCATTGAATTTTTAAATCGCAAATATGAAAAATTAAACCCTGCCAATATAACTTCGGATGGAACTTTGCTAGACCAAATTGAATTTATCCCACGGAAAAATGACCTTCTTTTTTATTTCTTGCATCGAAAACGCATGTGGAACCCGTCTGAAAATACCTGGATGGGGTGGGAGCGGAAGAGGGGAAAACTGTTTGAACTCAATCAACTTTTACGCTCAGGAAAAGATCTTTCCTTTATCACGGCTCCTGATGATCTATCAGCTTTAACACAAGTTCATTTTGTGATCACTCTGGATTCTGACACCATTTTGCCGCGGGGTGCGGCTTGCCGCCTGGCCGGTACGCTTGCACATCCCCTCAACCAGGCGGTGTTTGACGAGAAAACCGGAGAAGTGGTTTCGGGATATACCGTATTACAACCCAGAATGGAAATCCACCCCAGAAGCGCGAATCACTCCTGGTTTACCCGACTTTTCAGTGGTGATGCAGGGTTGGATCTATATTCACTCGCTGTTTCTGATGCTTATCAGGATTTTTTTGGCGAAGGCAGTTTTGTGGGCAAAGGCATCTATGATGTGGATGCCTTCATGCGCAGTATTGACACAAAAATCCCGGAAAATACGATTCTAAGCCATGATCTTTTGGAAGGTATTATGGGGCGCGCCGGATTGGTCACCGACATCACCATGATCGAAGACTACCCACAAAATTATTTCACTCAAGTCATGCGGCAGAGGCGTTGGATCCGTGGTGATTGGCAGTTGTTACCCTGGTTGCTCAAGGCAAAAAATCAGGATACTAGCTTCTCTAAAATTGACCGGTGGAAGATGTTTGATAATTTGCGCCGTTCACTTCTGGCCCCATCTCTCTTAATCCTTGTGCTCTTGGGAATGGTATTTTTACCGGGATTCAATTTCCTCTGGACTTTTGTGGCTTTATTTACTCTTGGCTTACCCATCCTTACCGGTTTGGCTCATAGTGCACGATCGGTATTAAGCGGTGAAGATGTCAGAAACGCCTTTCGACCTTTAGGTTGGAATATAGTACGTTGGTTGTTGGCAATCGCATTTTTACCTTACGAAGCGTATATTGCGATGGATGCAATATTTACCACCCTGTACAGATTGTTTGTCAGCAAGCGAAATCTTTTGCAATGGACTACCGCGGCACAAACTGCCAAACTCTTTGGGTCACAAGCCCGCCGAAATTTCGCCTGGCAAAAAATGGCTGTTTCAAGTTTCCTTGCATCCATCCAACTGGTTTGGATTTTGTTTATTACGAAAACTGAAACTTCTGAGATTCTGTATCTATCGCCGCTCCTTTTATTATGGTTTTTCTCTCCCTTTTTTGTATGGGGAATTAACCGTCCAATCACCGAAAAAAAGATTACGCTAAACGAGGAACAGGTTAACCATCTGCGTCAGATCACAAGACGGACCTGGGGGTTCTTCGAACGTTTTGTCGGTCCAGGTGATCACTGGCTGCCCCCTGATCATTTTCAGGAATCGCCTGTTGGTATCATAGCTCATCGTACATCGCCAACAAACATTGGCCTGCTGCTAACATCAACATTGGCAGCCTATGATTTGGGTTATCTCGATCAATTAGCTTTGGCAACCCGTCTTTCTACAACAATGGATTCACTTGATCAGTTGGAACGCTTTCGTGGACATTTTTTGAATTGGTATGATACTCAGTCTCTTCAGCCGCTTCATCCAAAATATGTTTCAACGGTGGATAGCGGCAATCTGGCGGCCAGTTTTATTGTTACTGCACAAGCTTGCAAAGAAATTCTTGGACAATCCATTTTTCGATGGGATTTGTGGCAGGGCTATCTTGATACTCTAGCAAATCTTACCGAGATGTTAAAAGAGATGCGCAAGGCTGAATTTGATCAACAGGTCGAAGCCATTAATCAGAGTATTAATAAACTCCATACTGAAATCATCAACGTTCATACTCATCCCACCTTGTGGTTTGGCTTGTTCGAACGCGCAAGCGGCCCTTTCTGGCAGGATATCTCTGGCAAGTTGATTGAATTGGTGAAGGTTGGTCGTTCAGCTTTTTCGTTAAGTACCTTAGAGAAACTTCAAGAGGTTACTGCCCAGGTGGAACGGCATCATACTGCAGTAAGACGGACGATAACCGAACTTGTTCCTTGGGTTCCTTTCTTAGAAAAAACGCCAGATTATTTTGTGGATGCCGAATTGGTTCCGCAGATTGAAGAAATTAAGAGGAGTTTGCCCATCAATATGCCGTTGAATCAGATCAGGGCTCATGTTAAATCGGCCATGCCGATCTTAAACGCTTTAAAGAAAAGGCTTTCGCAATCAATGCAATCTGTTGAGTCAGACCGTTCTTTAAATGAAGCCATGGTTTGGTTGGCAGGGCTGATATCTTCTCTGGCCAAGGTTGATTCAAATGCCGAGATGTTAAATAATCGCTTTTCGTTCATTATGGAACGATCAGAACAATACACCAATGAGATGGATTTTAGATTTTTATATCATTCTCAACGGGCTGTTTTCCATATTGGTTACAACCTTGATGCGGGCTCCATGGATCAAAATTTTTATGACCTGCTTGCTTCAGAATCGAGGATCGCATCCGTGGTGGCCATTGCCAAAGGAGACGTACCTCAATCACATTGGATGAACCTGGGGCGTCCTGTTACGCAGGTCGGGGGGATGTACGTTCTTTTGTCTTGGAGCGGCACCATGTTTGAATATCTCATGCCGCCACTCTTCTTGCGTTCCTATCCGGGAACTCTGCTCTCAGACAGTACGATTGGGGCAGTCCAACATCAAATATCTTATGGGAAATCAAAATCCATCCCATGGGGAATCTCAGAATCAGGTTTCAACCGTTTTGACGCCAGTTTGAATTATCAGTACCGAGCTTTTGGTGTTCCCGGGTTGGGGTTTAAACGTGGACTTGCTGATGACTTGGTTATCTCTCCGTATGCTTCCCTAATGGCTGTCAGCTACGCCCCTCATGCGGTGATTCATAATATTGACCAATTGATTAATTACAAAATGCTTGGTCTATATGGTGTTTATGAATCCATTGATTTTACGCAAGAACGACTGCATCTGGATGAAAGCTCAGTCATTGTAAGTGAATATATGGCGCATCACCAGGGAATGATCCTGATGGCGATGGTGAATTTTTTCCACGACGATATCATGGTTCAACGCATGCATGCTGATCCCCGCATTCAAAGTGTGGAATTGATCTTGCAAGAGCAGATCCCTCAATTGGTTCAAACTCAAGATCCATACGGTGAAGATGTTGTGGGAACCCAACGGGTGACAGTTGCTCCTGTAGAAATCGTCCCCTGGATGGTTCCGGTTCAGACACCCATCCCGCAGATGCACTTGCTTTCGAATGGCAGCTACAATCTCCTGGTTTCAAACATGGGTGGGGGATATAGTTCATGGCACGGAATTGATCTGACGCGCTGGCAACCTGACGGCGTTTTGGATCCGTGGGGAACCTGGATTTACATTCAGGATATTCAACGCGATTTCACCGAAGTGAATGAAATCTGGTCTGCCTGCCACCAGCCCATCCCGGCCAATGCTGAAGATATGCAGGTCACGTATTTTGCCCACATGGCCGTGTTTCGACGGACCCAAGATGAGATTTCTTCAAATACAGAAATTACTGTAGTTCCTGACGATCCGGTGGAAATTCGCCGCCTCCACTTGCATAATCATTCCGAGCAGTATCGCACCCTCAGGTTAACCTCATATGGAGAGGTTATTCTTGCTTCGCAGGATAATGATGCAAGACATCCGGCTTTCAATAAGTTATTTATTGAAAGCGAATACATTCCTGATTTGGAACTGCAGATCTTTAGCCGGCGTCCGCGATCAAATCAAGAAACCGGCATCTATTTGGGGCACATGTTGGTCAATAAAGGGTTGCCTTTAGCTACAAGACACGAAGCAGATCGCAACCGGTTCATCGGTCGCGATCGGACCATGCGAAATCCGATTGCCCTGACATCCAATGAATACTTAACTGGAACAACAGGCGCAACGCTTGACCCGATATTTTCGCTCGGGCAATCGTTTATTGTTGAGCCGCACAATAGCGCTGATCTGGCTTTCTTAACCTTCACAGGTGAGAGTCGCGAGGCAGTATTAGAGTTGGCGCGAAAATACCATAATTGGACCGTTATTGATCGATCTTTTCACCAGGCAAGTATTGCAACACAAACCTGGTTGGGAAAACAGGAAATTACCTCTCAAGATTTTAAGAATATGATGCAGGTCCTTTCGGCGCTCATTTATCCATTCAAAGCGATTCGTGCTTCAGTAGAGATGTTGTCTTCAAACCAACTCGGACAATCAGGATTATGGAGGTTTGGGATTTCTGGAGACCATCCCATCATGCTGGTGCAGGTGGATGATCCGCAGCAGATAGATATTGTGGCTGAAACCTTGAGGGTTCATAAATTTCTCCGCAACCGGCGGATAAAAATGGACCTCGTGATCTTAAATTGTCAAAAAACAGATTACGGAGCGGAATTAAACGGTACCCTTTATCACCTGGTGGCAAAAATGAATGGTGAAGATCAACTCAACCAGCGTGGCGGGGTATTTATCCTTTATGGTGACCATATTTCTACTGAAGAATACACATTGCTCCAAACAGCAAGCCGATTGGTATTTGATGGCGCTATGGGGTCATTGGAAACTCAATTACCAAGTTATTCATTGCCTGTGCATCACTTACCCGCATTAATTCCCACCCTGCCAGCAGATAACGACCTGTTGATGGAACCTTTTGAAAACGATTTATTTGCACTCAATCAAAAGAAACTATTATTTGACAATGGTTTTGGAGGATTTAGTGACGATGGCAGGGAATACATAATTAATTGGGATGCTTCTTTCTTAAATGAAAAGGGGATTGTTGTTCGTAAAACGACACCGGCACCATGGGTTAATGTGATTGGATATCCTAATTTTGGATTCATGGTGAGTGAATCTGGCAGTCAATGCACCTGGGCTCTTAATAGTGGTGAAAATCGTTTGACTCCCTGGGCAAACGATCCGGTCTGCGACCCCACCGGAGAGGCATTGTATTTGCGTGATGAAGAAACCGGAGAGGTGTGGACTCCAACGCCGCTGCCGGCTGGCTCAAACCAGCCCTATCATGTGGTTCATGGGGCAGGATACACAAAGTTTGAACATACATCACATGGACTGGAACAATGTTTGACTCTCTTTTCCAGCCCGGAAGATCCCATCAAGATCATCCATTTGAAATTGAAGAATACCCTGCCTCATACTCGCAGGATCACAGCGACCCAATATATTGAGTGGGTGCTTGGTACAACCCATGCCAAAAACATGGCGTATATCATTCCTGAATATGACTCAACCCTTGAATGTCTGATGGCAACCAATCCTTACAGTGAAGAATTTGGAAAGCGTGTGGCTTTTCTTATAGCAAGCCGTCCTGTTCATGGCTTAACTGCTGATCGTACTGAGTTCCTGGGGCGAGGGGGAACCTTCACCCTGCCGGTGGCGCTCATGCGTTTGGGATTGGAAACCCGTATTTCTCCTGGTGAAGACCCGTGTGCAGTTCTTCAAATCCACATGGATTTGATGCCTGAAGCCACAGACGAAATTTATTTTGTACTCGGGCAGGGGAATGATAAAGCGCACGCCATGGATTTGGTAAAAAAGTACCATGATCCGGCCTATGTGGGTGAGGCGTTTGAAAGAACCCATGTTTTTTGGGATCGTTTCTTGAATACCATCCAGGTTAAAACACCTGACCTGGCGGCTGATTTGATCTTGAATCGCTGGATGATCTATCAAACCTTGTCATGCCGAATTTGGGGTCGTTCCGGTTTTTACCAATCAAGCGGTGCGTTCGGTTTTCGTGACCAATTGCAAGATGTTTTGGCGCTGCTGCCGATCGATCCTGCCATTACACGCAGTCAAATCTTGAATGCTGCCAAACAACAATTTGAAGCGGGAGATGTGATGCATTGGTGGCATCCTCCTTCAGGGCGTGGGGTACGCACCCGTTTCTCAGACGATTTATTATGGCTGCCTTATGTGACGACTTTGTACATTGAAACTACTGGTGATCGCCAAATTCTCGAGGAGATGATTCCCTTTAGAAAAGCAGCGCCACTTTCTGATGGCGAGGATGAGCGGTATGGCGAGTATTCACAAACGGATATCGCATATACACTTTTGGATCATTGTCAACGTGCCATTGAAAAAGGGTCCACTTATGGTTTGCATGGTTTGCCTTTGATGGGAACCGGCGATTGGAATGACGGCATGAACAGGGTGGGAGAAAAAGGCCATGGAGAGAGTGTTTGGTTGGCATGGTTTATCAGTGATGTTCTTAACCGTTTTGGATCGTTGTCTGAAAAAATAGGTGATATTGAAAATGCGCATAGATATAAACAAAGAGCAAAGAAGTACATCAAGGCGGTTGAACTTTCTGCATGGGATGGAGAATGGTATCAACGTGCTTTTTTTGATAGTGGTGAAACACTTGGATCGTCCAAGGATTTGGAATGCCAGATTGATGCGATTGCCCAATCTTGGTCAGTATTAAGTAGCGGAGGCAATGACAACCGCAGCCGTCAGGCCATGCAATCAGTTTATGATCGGTTGATTCGTCCACAAGATCGTTTATCTTTGCTTTTTACCCCTCCCTTCAACAAAACCCATCTTGATCCTGGTTATATCAAAGGCTATATCCCTGGTATACGTGAAAACGGCGGACAGTATACTCACGCTGCCACCTGGACGGCCTGGGCATTCGCCCAATTGGGAGACGGAAAACGTTCAGGAGAACTGTTAAATTTACTGAATCCAATTTATCAGGCAGATACACTTGAAAAAGCAGCGGTTTATCGGGTTGAACCTTATGTGATCTGTGCGGATATATATAGCAAAGAGCCATTTATCCGCCGAGGAGGGTGGACCTGGTACACAGGCTCCTCTGCCTGGATGTACCGCCTTGGTTTGGAGGCCATCCTTGGTTTTCACAAGGTTGGTAACACATTAATGATGGATCCTGTTATTCCACCTGAGTGGAATGGATTTCAAATCACTTATCGATATGGTGCCAGCAAATACCTGATTCAGGTGAATAACCCTGAACAAGTGGCCAGGGGTGTAGTTCGCCTTGATTTGGATGGAAAATCTCTGTCAAGCAACACAATACCGCTCACCGATGATGACGGTGATCATAATGTGATTATCACCATGGGAAAAAGATTGCGTTGATTATTACTTCTATATTTTGGCAGATTTAATTCAGTTTCTATTCGGGCTATTAAGAGAGGAATAACGGTATTGTTTAATTGGGTGATCATTTGGCATCAAACCCGTTCGTGTCACTAATTGTTAATTGAAACAGGAGAATAAAATGGATAACACAACAATTATTACAGTTGTCGCAATTCTGGTGATCTTTGGGATCGTCTTGGGAATAGGGGCATTTATCAGACGAAGAAACAGCAAAAAATTCAAAACTCAATATGGTGAGGAATATAACCTCGCAGTCAAAAAAATGGGCAGTGAGAAAAAAGCTCAAACGGAACTGCGCGGAAGAGAAAAACATATTGAGAAAATGGACATCCGTCCCCTTACTGATACGGAACGCGTTCAATACCAAAAAGAATGGGATACCGTCCAGGCTAATTTTGTGAATGAACCGGGCACGGCTATTGGTTCTGCGGACCATCTGATCATGGAAGTTATGCAACTCCGTAATTATCCGGTTTCTGATTTTAACCAACGTGCCGCGGATGTTTCGATCAGATATCCCGAGCTGGTGAAGGATTATCGAGCCGCCAGAGAAGTTGCCATAAAGAATACAGATCAAAAAGCAACTACCGAAGAAATGCGCCAGGCGATGATCTCTTACCGGTCGCTTTTTGATCAACTGGTTGGCAGCTCCGTATAGTTCAAGCAAATCCAAAAATACTGGTAAAGTGAACCTGCCATTTGCAGATTCTCATTACCAGTAATTTTTTAAACTTTTGGGTAATTTAAAAAAATTGAATTTCCTGAGTCCCCAGCATCCTCTCCCATAAGGCGAGAGACATGCGCAAAAGAAAAAATGTAACTATGTTTTAAGCAGTAAATGCGGAGATAAGAATTTGCGTCAACCAGTGATTATGACGGTGCTAAAGAATTATTAGCGTAATTTGCAAGAAAATTGTGGGGACTTATAAGGAGTGGCTGAAAGGGGATAAATTAGCAGTGAATGAATTCACTAGATTGATTTTTTCATAAGAAATCATTCATCAGAGGTTAAGATAATAGCAAGGGTTGAAGATTGCTTTATTATTTCATTTTCTTTTAAGTGTTCAATAACTACAGTTTTATTGAAACTTTAATCGCTACAAGTCTTCGTAGAGGATTTCAAACTAAACAAAATGCTTCACAAGGAATTGATGTAAATATTGGACACTTTATCAGTTTACAAATTAATGATGTACCTGATCTGCGCCGCAAACCGGGCAGCCTGGGCGGCGTTTCACTTTAATACTCTCAAATGACAGATTATCACCATCGAAAATAAGCAGGCGGCCTTTGAGACATTCTCCAATACCGGTCAGATATTTAAGCGTTTCCATTGCCTGAAGGGAACCTATTACGCCTGGAGTCGCATCTAACACCGGAAAAACCTCTTTGAGCGATGCTTCTGGAATGATGCATTTTTAAACAAGGTGTTTCAGGTGATTGGATGAAAGTGATTTGACCGATCAATCCCCAGAAGTACAATATTATTGATGGCTTCTTGGGCGGTTCTATAAAAAGTAAGCTTTACGTCCACAAGCAGGATTGTTTCACCCTTACTGGTAAAGACAATGGGTTTCCGCAATCTGCCTGACGCGATTTCTGCTATTTGCTTCAGCAGTTCTTCCAATCGTGTTTCTTCGATGGCATTAGGGTGTAATTCTAGCAACAGTGAATGCATTTCAGAAATAGAACCCCTGATCTAGAGTTGCAGCTCGGTCAAACCAACAGGTCCCTTCTCAGGATCTTGTTGAATGATTTGAGGCAGTGTTTCAGCTATGAGACTGGCCGAAAAAAGATTTTGAATCACGGAATCGTGCAATTCACGGGCTAATCGATTCCGTTCTTGATAGATTGCAACTTGTTTTGAACTTTCACGCAGCCTGGCATTATCAATGGCTAGGGCTGCCTGAATGGAAAAATCAATCGCCAGGTCGAGTTCGTCATCGTTCAATTTGTGGCTATTTTTCCAAGAGCTACATTGGCAGATCGTAAACACTCTAAGGGCAGCCCTACCACTGATTGAATGGATAGTTTGCCGTCTGAATTGAGACGGTGTATTGCGACGGTATCAGCACTTGACAAGGGCAGGGCATGATTAACTATAAAATCAAGTAATTTGTCAATTTGCAATTCGGAATTTAATACTGAAAGCGTTCCTCGCAAACTTGCCGCAACCAAACGGCGCCGCTCGAGTTTAGCCATCTCTTTATACGTAAAACTTGATCTGATTGACTTATGATTAAATTATAGCGTACTCGATTTTTTCCACCAACTGATCTTACGTCCGTAATTTCCCCGATGAAATTAAATGAATAGCGCTCGCTTTGAACACAGCCATCACAGTTTTTCCTGCTTCAAGTTCCATCTCTTTTACGGACCTGCTGGTTACCAGGGCAGTTAATGAAAATCCAGATTTCAATTGGACGCGCATGAACGGTCCCTGGTTAATAATCTGTGTGATCTGGCAAGACACGTGATTCCGGGCTGATGAAGGCTTTAGCTTTTGATCGTCATTGAAAAGGGTGATGTCTTCAGGTCGTAAACAAATATAGACTTGAGTTCCAATGGCTATATCGCCAACGGCTTCAAATACGGCATGATCCGCCTGGATCTGCAGCAAATTGTTTTCTACGCCAAACACATTCCCTGGAATGATATTATCCACACCCATAAAGGCTGCCACTTCAGGATTGGAAGGATGAGAAAAAACCTCTTGAGTTTGACTGACTTGATGGATTTTTCCATTCAATAGAACTGCTACCCTGTCACCGATCGACAAGGCTTCTTCAAGGTCATGGGTGACATATATGCATGTTTGATAGGTTTTGGCAAAGATGTTTCTCAAGTCATCCAGCAGTCCCTGCCGTGTTGGGTTATCCAGAGCGCTGAAAGGTTCATCCATTAGTATTAATTCTGTTTCGAGACAGAATGCCCTTGCCAGACTGACCCGCTGGGACTCACCGCCTGAAAGAATTTTAGCTTGCCGTTTGGCAATTGGAAGGATATGCAACTGTTCCATCCAATACTGCACTCGTTGGTGTATTTCCATTTTATGAAGGTTTCGAAATTTCAAGCCGCTCGCGATGTTGTTTTCAACAGTATCGTTCAATAGCAGCGGAGCCTGAAAGACCGTGCTTACTTTTCGGCGGAATTCCAAATCTGATAAATTTTGTTGGTCAGCGAAAAACACTTTTCCACTGGTTGGTTTCTTCAAACCGGCCGCCACTTGAAGCAGCGTGCTTTTTCCTGCACCGTTGGGGCCAAGAAGTACAAGAACCTCACCTCTGTTTACAATGAGTTCATCTACATCAAGAATTGTGTTTTTATCTGCCTTAACGATGATGTTGTGAAGTTCAAGTAGAGTTGTCATACGGTTAGTGCCTGCGTTGTTGAATGGAGGTTAATCCGAGGTTTACCAGGAAGGCGATCAAAAGAAGGATGATACTTAATGCGATTGCTGATGCAAACAGCCCTTTACTCGTTTCAAGCACAATTGCAGTGGTAAGCACCCGTGTTGACCCCAACAGGTTGCCTCCTACCATCATGGAAGCCCCCACTTCAGAGATGACACTGCCAAAGGCGGCGATTAATGCTGCGATTAAAGGCAATCTGGCTTCCTTCCACAGTACAAGTACCATTTGAATTTTTGAGGCTCCCAGGCCCAACAACTGAATCCGTAGTTTTGGATCCAACTGTTGCAACGCAGAAAGTGTCAAACCCGCTGCCATTGGAAAAGCGATCAACACCTGGGCGATGACTATGGCTGCAGGCGTATAGATTAAATGCATGAATCCGAGAGGTCCATTCCTCCAAAGGAAGATGCAGACCACGAGACCGACCACCACCGGCGGGAGGGCCATTCCAGTATTTATTAGACTGATCCAAAAACGTCTTGTTGGAAATTTCTTTAGAGCCAGAAAGGTTCCGATGGGCAGGCCAAAAATCAGGCTGATCAGCGTTGCCAGCCCTGAAACTTCAAGCGAAAGCAGGGTGATCCGCACGACTTCCGGATCACCCTTGAACAGCAATTCAAACGCTTTCAATATCCCATCTAAAAGATTCTGCATTTCCTTTATTTTACTGCATCCTCAGCTTTACCAGCGTCGGCAATGAACAAAGCCTGGCCATATTGATCCACGCCAAATTCTGCGATCACTTTTTGTGTCTCATCCGAAACCATCCAATCAGCAAAAGCTTTAGCTCCGTCATAATTGGTATTTGGCCATAATGTTGGATTGACTGTTATGACATGATAGATATTTAACAAGGCTTTATCGCCTTCAATAAGGATGTCGAGATCGAGCGTATCTTTCATGGATAAATACGTGGCGCGATCTGTCAATGTATAGCCAGCTTTTTCTGAAGCAATACGCAGGGTATCGCCCATTCCCTGGCCGGTTACAAGATACCATTCCCCTTCAGGAGTAATCTCAGCCGACTTCCATAATTTCAATTCAGCTTTATTGGTGCCCGAGTCATCTCCACGTGAGACAAAGACGGACTGTGAATTATATATGGTTGTAAACACATCTTTGGTTGACGCAAGGTCTTTGATTTTTGCGGGATCATCAGCAGGGCCGACAATGATGAAATCATTGTGCATGACCAGATAGCGATCAAGACCATATCCGCCATCCATGTATTCAACCTCTGAGGAAGGGGCATGCACCAGCAATACATCCGCGCTGCCTTCTTTTCCCATCGTCAATGCCTGGCCGGTTCCCACCGCGACCATCTTCACGATATACCCGGTCTGTTTTTCAAACAGTGGAAGTAAAACATCCAACAGCCCTGAATCACGAGTGCTGGTTGTGGTTGCCAGAATGATCTCTGGATTGGCGGGGGTGGTTGGAACAACAGTTGCTGCTTCAGTAACACCTTCGGTCGCTGGGACCTTCGTTGTAACTGGGGCTTCGGTTGCTGTCAAACTTGCTGTTGCACTGGGTGAAGTGCACGCACTTAATAACAAAGAAATAGAAATAACCAAGCTGATGATCAATGTTGCTTTTTTTATCATAACCTTTTCCTCTTGTTTGATATCTGTATAATTGTACCCGTACAGTTAAGTATTAATATAGAGAAAATCTATTCTTTTGTCAAGTTATTTTTTATATGAATAAAGAACGCCAGATTTTTCTGGCGTTCTTTATATTTTGATTGAATAGGGTAATAATTCCGAAATCGCTTATAACGTAAAGATCAATCCTCCGTGTTCGGAATGTAATGCCCCTCGATCCATTCTTCTCCATTTTCACCGATTTCTTTTTTCCACACAGGCACAATTTCTTTTAAACGGTCTATTCCATACCTTGCCGCATCAAAAACCCCGGTATCGCGGTGTGCGGCGGTACAGCCGATGAGAACCGTCGGCGTCTGCGGCATCAGTTTTCCGATCCGTTGCACAATAACAATTCCTTCAATGGCAGGCCAACGCGAACGGATCTCATCCGCGATTTTTCTCATTTTTTCTTCTGCCATTGGTTTATAGGCTTCGTACTCCAGGTAATCTGTATTTCGAGCCTCTCGTGCAGTCACGCCACGGACAATTCCAGTAAACAAGGCTGCGGCGCCAGTGCTGGGTAATGTGATCTTTTCAAGCAGGGCATCAATATCAAGCTTTTCTTCCGTTATGGCAATTACCAATGGGAATTCATTCATATTACTTCAGCACCTCGTTCACAATATCGCCGGATCTTCCCCCGTGTTTTTCGATCAGCCGGATGTTTTGAATGCACATCGTTTTTTCGGCAGCTTTCGTCATATCATAGATGGTCAGTGCGGCCACTGAGACTGCGGTCAAGGCTTCCATTTCTACGCCAGTTTTGCCGGTCACTTTAACCGTGGCAGTGATAACTATTCCCGGCAGCTGGTCGTTTATATGCATCTCAACGTCAACTTTTGAGATTGGAAGGGGGTGACATAACGGGATCAACTCGGATGTTTTCTTGGCCGCTTGAATGCCTGCTATTTGCGCCACGGTCAAAACATCACCCTTTTTCATGACTCCGGCTTTGATCAATGCTAATGTTTCGGGTTTCATTCGGATTTCTCCACAGGCGATGGCTACTCGCGTGGTGTCTGTTTTGTCACTGACATCAACCATTTTTGCTTTACCGTTTGCGTCAATATGCGATAATTCCATTTTCATCCCATCCCTTTAATTGAATCAGCCGCCAATTTGTGACATGCATCTGGAATCTGGACAGTTGTGGGAGGATAACTCATGTCCAATTGGTTTATTGGCCACAGCATTTATTAAAAAAGAGGTTAAATCGGCCCCGGATCGCAAGGCGTCTCTAATGGAGATCTCTTTATCCACCAATAAGCACGATTTCAAACATCCGTCAGCAGTTAATCTCAATCGATTACACTTCATACAAAAATGATCGCCCAGGGGAGAAATAAAGCCGACGGTACCGACTCCGTCAGGGATCCGATAGGTTCGCTCTGGACCGCTATAATCGGGGGAGGGAACCTCTTCCAAATTCAATGAAGATAATAATTCGTGCATTTTTTGGGAGGAAAAATACCGTTCTTCCATCGGTGGCAATCCAGCTCCCCAATCTTCTTGATTTGCAACCGGCATTAGTTCGATAAAGCGGACATGCCATGGGTGTTCCAAAGATAATTTCGCAATTGGGATGATCTCATTATCATTAAAACCACCGACGACAACCGTGTTGATTTTTATTGGATGAAGTCCGGCATTCTCTGCTTCAAGAATTCCTTGCCAGGTCTGCTGAAAATCTCCAAGCCTTGTCACTTTTCTATATTTTTCTGGATCCAGGGTATCCAAACTGATATTGACACGGTGTAACCCGGCATCCACCAATGATCTTGCCATTTTTTTCAGCAGCATGCCGTTTGTGGTGAGGCTTAAGTCTTTCAAACCGGGGATTATCGCTATTCTTGATATGATTTCAAGAATATCTGGTCTTACGAGTGGTTCCCCACCAGTCAATCGTATTTTTGTTATACCCAATCCAACTGCTGCTTCTGCCAACCTGACGATCTCATTTGGCGTCATCAATTCTTTTTCATCAAGCCAGGTAACGCCATTTTTTGGCAGACAATATGCACACCTTTCATTGCATCTGTCTGTTACCGAAATTCGCAGGTATGTAATTTTTCGGGCAAACGCATCTATAAGCATGTTGTTCTCAAGTTTTAATCTTTATGGGTTATCCGCCGCTTACCGGAGGAAACATTGCTACTTCGTCACCAATAACGATGATTTGATCTCTTGATGCAAATTCCTGATTTATTGATACGAGAATATTGCCAGATGAATTTTTGATCTGAGGGTATTGATTGGAAATTTCAGCAAGCAACCTTGAGACAGTTGCTGGTTCAGAAATTTCTATGTTGATTTGCTTTTTTCCGGCCAATTCTTTCAAAGTTGCAAATAAGGTAACATCAATTTTCATATGACCGTCACTTCAATGATGGATGTACTAACAGAATTTGATTGTACTATTATTTCTCTTTATCCCGTTAATTACAAGATTATATTAGAAAACCATAAACGCATAACTTATAATCGGCTAAAATTACTATTGTTATTAAAACCTGTTTTATTGGATTCGTTATGGATGATGAGTATTTATATCAACAAATTGCGTCTGCCATCAGACGGGATATTGCGAATGGACTCTATCGGCCTGGTGATAGTCTTCCATCCATTCGAAAGCTTAAAGAATCATGGCATTGTACGATAGGCACCATCCAACGTGCGCTTCAAAAACTCGAGAACGAAGGCCTGGTATCAAGCCATGTTGGACAAAAATCAAAAGTTGTGGCCTCCATTAATATTCATCCTGCTGATTCATTGCGTTATGCAAATCTGGTTCATCGAGCCGAAACCTTTTTATTAGACACCATCACTTCTGGACATACTCCGGTTGAAGCTGAAGATGCCTTCCGACTTGCGCTTGCAAGATGGCGAAATGTTTCACAATCACAAAACATTTACAATCTTGAAACCTTACGTTTTGCTGGAAGTCATGATCTGGCGGTAGCCTGGATCGCTTCACATTTTGATGAGATATCTCCTGGTTGTAGAATACATCTAAATTTCTCCGGAAGTCTTTCGGGATTAATCGCATTGGCAGAACGAAAAACTGATATCGCAGGTTCGCATTTGTGGGATTCAGAATCAAATACGTATAACCTGCAATTTATTAAAAAGCTCTTCCCTGGTGACAAAATAGCCCTCATTACATTAGCTCAGCGGAGAATCGGTTGGTTCGTAAAACCGGGAAACCCCAAGGGGTTTAAAGGGATTAACGATCTGATCCGTAAGGACATCACCTTTGTCAATCGCAATGTGGGTTCTGGTATAAGAGTTTATTTCGATTCAAAACTGGAAAGTAATGGCATTTTCTCAAAAGATATTTCGGGATATGACAATCAAAAAATGACCCACACCGATCTTGCCATAGAGATTGTTGAAGGTCGGGCTGATGTTGGTTTGGGGATGGAAGCAGCAGCAAAAGCCCATAACCTTGATTTTCTATTTGTGGATCTTGAGCGATACGACTTTGTAATAAGGCAGGAGTTTTTGGAAAAGACTCCAATACAGGATCTTATCGGTTGGATGAGAAGTGAAAAATTCCTTCAATTGCTGGATCGGTTGGGGGGATACGATTCCAGTGAAACAGGGACAATTTTGCAAATTTAAGTTTTTCGATACAACGACTTATTAAGGATATTGATTTTTTGTCATTATTCAGAGTAAGAGTCCGTCTGGTTCAAAATAACGAAAAAGTCGTGGATAACTTGATGGGGATTCTTTACTACTGGAACATCAAAGTAAAGCGTATCGATCAGACTCAACATTGATATCTATTCTGATATGCCGCCTAATGGTTTTAGCGTAATCGTCATGCCATGTCCATCGGAAACGCATCTTGAATTTGCACTGCATGCGCCACAATTTCAAGGCTTTGGGCAAAGGCCTTTGATTGGCTGGGTATCCGGGGTCCAATTCGATGATTTGGGGAAGATCAATCCCAGAGTCTTTAATGGGCAGACGCAAGAGATTTTGGAAGATGGAGCCATCGTCATGCATGCATCTTTGCCCTCCACCCAGCTTGCTGAAATTGATTATCTGAATATCTTTGAGCCAGGCAACGATGACACGATTACCTTCCCCAAAGATGGTTTTGTGGTTAAGGAGGCTTATATCAACGGCGTTAAGACCAATTTTGCTGATTATGTAAACCGCCTCAACCTGGACACAAGGCTTCCACTTGTCGCCGATTATTTTGGAGCCATGGTCAATGTAAGCTTTCAACAAGTGGATATGGATAATCAGGAAGTAAAATTTTACGCCCCTGTTTTTGCAGGAGTGTCTTATAAGCATGCCAAACCATTTGAAAGCTATATTGCGCAGTTTAATGCAAAATTACCCGAACATTTGAACAAACAGCCTGTTTTTTCGTGCAACTGTATATTGAATTATGTGTATTCAGAATTGGAAGGCAAGAAAACCGGAGCGATAACAGGTCCAACCACCTTTGGTGAAGTGGTTTATCAACTTTTGAACCAAACGATGGCTTATTTAACCATTACCGATCTGGCTTCCAAAACATAATCTAAGTCTCCTGTTTGCTAAGAACAACCCAATCTGCAACCGTCTAGTTTTCTGGCGCGGCTCAAAAATTATTCTCCGTAAGGGATGCGCAGCTTTTCGTTTTATAAATCATGGTTTATCTGGATGAGTAGGGAGGAGGGGAGAAATGCTTTTAACCATTAATATCCTAAGAGGCTGTGGCACTCGATAATATTAGAGAAGAGAACTAATGCGTACATCAAACAATTACGACCATTTCAGTTCAAATGGATAATTGTTTTTGTGAATGGATTGACATAATAGCCAAAACGTCCTAGAAATTTGATACTCACAAAGCACAAGAATATATTCCCTTAGGGGAGTTTTTGTTTAATCTGGCTAATGGCACTCCATCGCGGGTATTCTATTCGATCCTCAATAATTTATGTACGCATGTAGCGGTACGAATCGATGAATTGATAATTATTGAATAGCTAAAAAGTAATTAGGTTTTTTGGATAAAAAAGGTTATAAATAATTTATGGAGGAAAATTATGCGATCTGAGAAGGAAAAAACACACGTTCGAGATTCCAAAGAGATTCTATCTGATTACCGACTGGCTTTTCGCTCCCGCCAGGCAGCAATTATTGGCAGAAGAGAAGTGCTCACTGGAAAGGGTAAATTTGGGATTTTTGGCGATGGAAAGGAACTTGCCCAGATTGCAATTGCTCATGCCTTTCAAAAAGGGGATTGGCGCTCAGGCTATTATCGCGATCAAACGTGGATGCTGGCCTTGGAATCGCTGACGCTGGAACAATTCTTTGCCCAAATATATGCCAATCCAGACCCTAATTTGGAGCCAAATTCGGGTGGAAGGAATATGAACAACCATTTTTCATCGCGATTATTGGATGAAAAAGGCAACTGGCTCAAACAAGTGGATAAATACAATTCTTCGGCTGATATCGCATCGGTGGCGGCACAGATGCCTCGGGCGGTTGGATTGTCGTATGCCTCCGTGTTGTATCGCAAGCTAGAGACTCTTCATCAGTTTACCGATTTTTCTATTAATGGAAATGAAGTGACCTGGGCCACCATAGGCAATGCTTCAACCGCAGAAGGTTTATTCTGGGAATCCGTCAATGCGATTGGCGTGCTGCATGCTCCTGCTGTTATTACCATTTATGATGATGGCTATGGTATATCGGTACCGAATCAGTTTCAAATGGTTAAAGAGAATATTTATTCCATTCTCAAGGGATTTCAGCGCGATCCATGTCCGGCTGAAGAATGCGACAAAGGATATGACCTTTATTCAGTTAATGCCTGGAATTATCCGGATTTGTTGAAAGTTTATCAGCAAGCTGGCGCGACCGCCCGGCAGTACCACATCCCAGCTTTGGTGCACGTAACTGAAGCGACCCAACCGCTTGGACATTCCACATCGGGTTCTCAGGAGCGGTACAAGACAGCTGAACGCCTAAAATGGGAAAAGGAATTTGATTGTTTGATCAAGTTTCGCAAATGGATTGTTGCTGAAGGGATCACCACTGAAGGTCAACTTGATCAATGGAATGAAGAAGATTTGGCCGCCGTTGAAGCTGCAAGAAAATCAGCCTGGGAAACCTTCCAAGCGCCCATTCTCAAACTTCGCAGTCAGGCACAGACTTTGCTTACCAATCTGACAGATTCAACTGTTCATTCTGACGTCGTTGAACAATATCGCGATGCTCTCACTGAAATACCAGAACCTCAGCGCAATGATATTGCAGCCGTGCTTCATTCGACCCTGGTGGTTACACGTGCCGAACCCTCAGCGGCCAGGCAGGAGGTCGAAAACTTGGCGCGCGATCTTCAGACCAAGAATTTAGGCTATTATGATTCATTCCTGTTATCTACATCTGCCGAATCTCCGTTTAAAGTTCCGGCTGTTGCACCTGTGTATAAAGAGTCTTCTCCCTCTGTGATGGGATTTGAAATTCTCAATGCCAATTTTGATATCGCTTTCGCGCGAGATCCACGTTTATTTGCCTTTGGAGAAGATGTTGGCCTTTTGGGGGATGTGAACCAGGGATTTCATGATATGCAGAAGAAGTATGGTATTCTGCGGGTGGCTGATACCGGCATTCGCGAAGCCACGATCATGGGGCAGGCTATTGGGATGGCTTTGCGGGGACTTCGTCCGATTTGTGAAATGCAGTATCTTGACTATCTGATCTATGCGCTGCAAATCATGTCAGATGATTTGTCTAACTTGCGTTGGCGCACGGCAGGGGCGCAAAAAGCACCGGTCATCATCCGCACCCGCGGGCACAGGTTGGTGGGTATCTGGCATTCAGGCTCGCAGATGGCTGGCATCCTTAATCTGGTACACGGCATGCATGTTCTTGTACCGCGAAACATGACCCAGGCTGCCGGTTTTTATAATACCTTGTTGAAATCAGATGATCCAGGTGTGGTGATCGAGGTGCTCAACGGATATCGGTATAAAGAACGCAAACCCGAAAATATTGGTGAGTTTACGACCCCGCTTGGGGTCCCTGAAATTGTGAGATCGGGTAAAGATGTGACGGTCGTCACTTACGGGGCACTCGTTCGTATCGCTCTTGAAGCAGCAGAGAATCTTTCAGCGGTAGGGATTGATGTTGAAGTGATTGATGTTCAGTCGCTGTTACCTTTTGATATTAACGGTATGATCGTTGAATCATTGAAAAAAACATCACGGGTGCTTTTCCTGGATGAAGACATGCCAGGCGGGGCAACAGCATATATGCTACAGCAGGTTCTTGAAGTCCAAAAAGGATACCAATGGTTGGATTCACCGCCGCGTACGCTTTCTGCAGCAAACCACAGGCCGGCTTATGGGGCGGATGGCAATTATTATTCCAAGCCGAATACTGAATCAATTTTTGATGCAGTATATGATCTGATGAAAGAACAGGCACCTTCTCGCTTTCCAAGAATATTCTAAGGAGGAATTATGGCTACTCGACTATTAGCGCCAAGCATGGGTGAAGGCGTTGAAGAATTAACCGTGGTTAATTGGTTAAAGAAGGAAGGGGATACGGTCAAAGAAATGGAAGTGATCGTTGAACTGGAAACAGATAAGGTCACCACTGAAATTCCAAGCCCGGCTGCGGGGACTCTTTTAAAAATTCTGGCACT
This sequence comes from uncultured Anaerolinea sp., assembly GCA_964597505.1. Lineage (GTDB taxonomy): Bacteria > Chloroflexota > Anaerolineae > Anaerolineales > Anaerolineaceae > UBA6107. The sequence goes on from CAZQXI010000003.1 coordinate 179,835, forward strand.
AATGAATGAGACCGTTAAAGTGGGTTCAACATTAGCCTGGATTGGTCAACCTGGTGAGGTTGTTGAGGCCGTCCCCCCAAAAGCAACTCCTTTACCGGAGGCGAAAAAAGCTCTAACTCCTCAAGTACCAGTCGCTGCCGCTGAAAATGCTGTGTACACTGGAAGGTTATCTCCGCTGGTCAAAAAAATGGCCGAGGAAAATAAAATTGACCTAAACCAGGTGCACGGTTCTGGTGAAGAAGGCCGCATCACCAAAGAAGATGTACTCATTTATTTGGAGTCCAGAAAAGTAGCCCCTTCAACCGCGGCTGAAAAACCGGTTCAGACAGCAGTTGAACCCGCCCCTATTGAAAAACAAGTTTCATTGCCTGGTGAGTTGCTTCAACTTTCGTCGTCAAGAAAGCAGATTGCAGAACGCATGGTGAATTCGCAGCATACTTCTCCGCATGTCTTAACCGTTATGGAAGCTGACCTTAGCAAGGTTCTTGCGCACCGGGCAGCGAATAAGGCTGCATTTGCTGCACAAGATGTGAATCTGACCTTGACCGCATATTTTTGTTCTGCCATAGTCAGCAGCTTAAAATCCTTCCCGATGGTGAATGCCTCGTGGACAGATGAAGGTATTCAGCTTCACCGTGATATTAATCTTGGCATTGCCACTGCTTTAGGCGAACAAGGGCTTATTGTACCGGTGATCAAAGATGCTGGACTGTTGTCTTTGCAAGGTCTTGCGCAAAAGATCAACGACCTTTCTTCCAGGGCTCGCACCAAGAAACTACTCCCCGAAGAAGTGAAGGGTGGAACATTTACATTAACGAACCACGGTTCTGGCGGATCCATTTTTGCCTCGCCGATCATTTTTCAGCCGCAAGCAGCCATTCTGGGCACGGGCATGATGCAAAAAAGAGCGGTTGTCATCACTGACCTGTCGGGCAATGATTCAATCGCAATACGTCCCATGATCTACCTGTCGCTAGTTTTTGACCATCGCATCCTGGATGGAGAGGGTGCTGACCGCTTCTTAAAGGCGATCAAAGAGAATCTTGAAAATTGGAGCTAATTCATAAAAAGTCCCATCTATGAAATAGTGGATAAATTAGAAAGTCGCAAGCATGTTGAAGATCAAAAGAGTTTATGAAGCTGTTGAGCAGAGCGACGGCATACGCTTCTTTGTTGAATGCTTATGGCCTCGGGGAATAAGCAAAGAAAAACTTCACGTCCAAGCCAGGTTAAGAGATATTTCTCCCAGCACTGACCTAAGACGTTGGTATTCGCATGACCTGAATAAATGGGCGGAATTCCAAGAGCGTTATCGAGCCGAATTGGCAAAAAATGAGGCTGGTTTGAAGCCGATCCTGGATGCCATGGTAAAAGGCAGTGTGACTTTGCTTTACAGCGCCCATGATACTGAGCACAATAGTGCTCTTGTGCTCCAATCATTTCTGGAGGATTCCCAGAAATCGTAAGTTTCATTTTTTTGAAATGGTGTATTTCGTCTCAAAAGGACTGCGAGGCTTGAATGGATGAATTTGATGTGGTCGTGATTGGCGCCGGACCCGGCGGTTATGTGGCAGCAATCCGTGCCTCACAATTGGGGTTGAAAGCAGCCATCGTTGATAAGGAATGGCTTGGCGGGGTGTGTCTGAATATTGGATGCATCCCCTCAAAAGCCTTGTTGAAAAACGCAGAAGTGGCCCACATTCTGAGAGAACGGGGTAAAGATTTTGGTTTCTCTATTGATCATTTGGTTCTGGATTATGGTTCGGCAGTCAAACGCAGCCGCCAGGTATCTGATCGCTTAACCAAGGGTGTCGGTTTTTTGATGAAGAAGAACAACATCACGGTCTTCATGGGGACTGCCCAGGTAAAGTCAAAAGAATTAGTGAATGTTACTAATAAAGAGGGTGAAGAACAATCACTCAAGACAAAGAACATCATCATCGCCACGGGAAGCCAAACAGCTTTATTCCCCGGGGTGAAAGTAGATGGCGAAAAAGTAATCACTTATCGCGAGGCCATCCTCCAGGAAAAACTTCCCAAGTCAGTGGTCATTATTGGCGCGGGAGCCATCGGGCTTGAATTTGCCACAATTTGGAATTCATATGGAGCTGAAGTAACCATAGTCGAGATGCTGCCGCGGATTGCTCCGCTTGAGGATGCAGAGATCAGCGGCGAACTTCTAAAGGCCTTTACCAAACGTGGGATCAAATGCCTTGTTGAGTCTCGGGTTCAAAATATTGAACCAACATCCAAAGGTGTAAAAGTATCGGTGACGACAAAAGAAGGGGATCAAACGCTCGAAGCCGAACAAGTGCTGGTGGCGATCGGTTTTAAACCCAATAGTTCTGACCTCGGTCTTGAAGCCATCGGGGTTGAATTCACTGATCGCAAGTTCATCAAAGTGGATGGCAAAATGTCGACCAACATCCCCGGCGTGTGGGCGATCGGAGATGTCACCGGCAAGTTATTGCTGGCACACGTAGCAACTGCACAAGCCATTCTCTGTGCTGAGGCGATTGGCGGCAAACCAACCCATCCTATTGATTACAACATGGTTCCACGCGCGACCTATTGCCAGCCGCAGGTGGCTTCATTTGGATATACAGAGGCTCAAGCGCTTGAACTGGGCATGAAAATAAAGATCGGAAAGTTCCCGTTTCAAGCCAATGGTAAAGCGCTTGGTCTAGGTGAAAGCGCGGGTTTTGTAAAAGTCGTTGTGGATGACAAGTATGGCGAGATCCTTGGTGCGCACATGATCGGCCCTGAGGTCTCAGAATTATTGCCTGAATTCACCCTGGCACAACAAAATGAATTAACAATCACGGAAATACACCAGAATATTCACGCTCATCCAACTTTGAGTGAAGCGATTATGGAAGCAGCAGCCGCCGCAGATGGAAAAGCAATTCATATTTAGTGTTCGTTCGAGCAAGCCCCACAAGCACCAACCTCATTCGACCAATTGAAGTGGGTGTGGAAAAGTTCTATCTATTTTTCTACAAATAAAATGGGGCTCTTCGAAGATGACGCTTGTGCTATGTTCTATCCCCATAGGACACTCTCAGACTATTGATATGAATAGTTGGGCGTGCATTCTGTTTTGCGTATAGGTGTAAATGTAGAATTATCCATCGGAATTGGCAGTGATCGAGTAAATAGAGCTTGATTGACATGAAAATTGCATGGACTGTTGATGAATGGCTTGGCGGCAATAATCAATTTGAATATTATCTCGTTTGTTCGAGTTGCTTTCTTTCGTATTGTTGTGACGCTTGCCACATTGGTTAGGATTTTTAAGATTTAGCTACCACACTCACCACAATTGATTAATTAGCCAAGTACAATGCGTAACGAAACCGAAAATCAAAATTTAGAATGTTTACTTAGTCTCACATTTCCCAACCATGATTGAACAAGTGTATCCACCAATCGTCAACTCTCTTATGTGTATTATTGTTCATGTAAATACACATGAAGGAATTCTGGTTACTTGAGACTGAATCGTTTGAGAGTTACATGGGCAATACACTCCCAATTTCAAGGATATTAACCAATCGGGCGGATCTCACCGGATCCGCCCTTTCGAAAGGAGAAAAAGGATATGAAATTATCCGATTTTTGCAGCATCATTAAGCGCGTTTTGAGGTGTTTTTTCGCCAATAAACGCGCGATAAACCGCTTGATAAAGTGCGCCCAGGTATCTGGATAGGATTGGTGTTGCAGGTAGTGTTTTACATCTTGTTAGCATTTCAAATTGGGCAGGCAACCAGGAATATTTTGACAATTCTGTTTGAGAATAACTTGTGGATCGAACCGGACTGCCTGCGACCTGGGTAACCATCAAATCTTGTTCAGAAGAAGCAGCAGCATAAAGAACATTCAAAATATTGATTTGTTCTTTTTGAGGTAGATTAGCGGGAATACTTACCCCCCAAGTGGCATTCCAGGGTGATTTGAAAACAGCAAAACCAAAATCTTTTTTGAACAGATTAGCGTCATCCATGATCATAGCTGCCTGGCCGCCCCAACTGGCCGCCATTGCAACACGTCCTTGTTTGAGGGCATCAGCAATTTCTTGGTTGCCGTATTGATGTGTATCTGGTGGGCAAAAGCGTTTGAGACTGCAATAAAACTCAAGCGCATTTATGGCTGCCTGGCTATTAAATGCTGGCTTATTTTGGTCGTCCAGCACATCCGCACCAAATGCCCATAAGTAAGGAAGCCAATCTGTAAGGATCTCACTTGAATGGGCTTTGAGCGCAAAGGGATACATACCTTCCTTTAAATACGCTTTTTCCAAGATTGCTGGCAAACTTACTGGATCAATAACTGGAACACTTGTTTTTTCTAAAAAAGTAAATATTTCTTTTTGATAAAATAGAATATGGCCATCTGTAAACAATGGAAGTATGTATTGAGAGCCTTTATAGTGACACTCTGCTGAGACTGAAGGCATAATATCAGCCTTCCGATAAGCATTAATTCTTTCTTCTGACAGGTGTGGAACTAATTCTTCAAAGGGAGTCAATTGTCCTGCATCGGCATACCCTGGTAACCATATGTGACCAGGAATACAGACAGCCTGAAATGTACTTATTTTTGCCTGAAGTGAATCATTCACTGTGGTTTGATATTCAGCCCAAGGCAAAATCGTTAAATCTGTTTCCCATTCGGGATGAGACTTAAGTTGAGAATCTAACACTTGCAAGGCTGGATCATTAGGACCAATGATCTTGTTTTTCATTTACATATTCTCCACAAGGTTCCTAAAATAGGCGCTGGATTCAACCAGTGTGGGTTTGATGCGGTGCAATCCGCCACCCATTAAGAATATGAGGTTCTTGCCGTAAACTTCCAACATTTCCGGGATACGATCAATAGTCATTCCACCTCCCGGAGTTGGGAAGATCGGTTTGATTTGACCCATATCATCCTGGCTTCCTTCAGCGATGGAGATGCATTCTTCACGGCTGAATGCAAACCGTCCGCCCCAATTTGGGTATATGGTGGCATCAGCTCCAGCCAGGCGAGTAAGCTGACCGAAAAGTGAGTAGTGAGAGAATCCGGTTGTTGGACATGTTACATAACTGCCAATCATGGATGGATGCATCATAATTGGCAACGCTAGTGTGTCATCATCAGCCAATGCTCTCATCGTGTCAAAACCGACCAGTCCGGGCGGCACGAGAAAACCACCAGCGCCAACACTTTTGGCGAAATGCGCTTTTTCAAATATTTGATCAGCACGCGCACCCAAACTTGGCATATAAATGCTGTTGGAGCCATTTTTTGAATTCGCGCGTTGAACAGCTTCCGCGCATCGTTCAACACGTTCCTTGAAAGGAGAGAAGGGTTGATCAGCCAATCCGTGGTCGTCTTTAATGATATCAATTCCCCCGGATGCGAACTGAAAAGCCTGTTCGGCAAGCTGCTCGCTTGTCAACCCCATTGGTTTAATGGCTGAACATAACATCGGCCGTGTTGGAGCCTTTAATAATTCCCGTAAGCCGATGCGGCCAAAACGCGGACCGCGAAAGGTATTCAGAATTGCAGCAGGTAAGATCAGTTTTTCAACTCGAATTCCAGGTTTAATACTTGTATTTCCAAAGATCACATTTAAAAGTTGTACAAGATCAATCCCGGCGCCTTCGACTGGGTAAGAGATCGTTATGTCATGGCATCCATTACTTTTTTCGCTGACTGCTGTAATGCGTCCAATAATATGGTCAGGTATATCTCCACTGGGTAATAAATCCGCCGGGAATTCAACAGTTTGTTCTATACAGGCGTCTTGGGCTTTACCCATGGCATCTTCATAGTCGCCCTGTATTCTGTAAATTACTTGAAACCGTTCTCCGCTTAAAGGTGGGGTGACTAAATGCATTACAATGCCTCCGCTTTTGCTGCGCTGTGTACCGCTTGCAATCGAACAGATTGTAAGTCAACTTCTGTAATATCAAGGTCATGTCCGACCATTTTCTCAACGGTTTGAACCAGTGCCAACGCGTCCATCTCGTATTCGCGCATTAAATATGGTTTACTGGCACCATGGGCAAAAGTGTCTTTCAAGCCAATCCGATGAAGAGATTTTGCCAACCCGTTTGAAGCAATCAGTTCAGCGGTTGCAGAACCCAGGCCGCCAATGATCGTGTGATTTTCCATCGTAATGACACCCATTTTTGCTTCTGAGATCGCCTGAAGAACAGAGGGATCGTCAAAGGGTTTGTGGGTTGAGATGTGCATATGTTGAATTGAGACACCTCTTTGTTTTAAGATGGATGTCGCTCTCATCGCCTCTTCGGTACATATTCCGGAAGAAAGCAGGGTAATATCAGAACCTGAACTGAGTTTTCGTGCAGTATTGAGCTTGAAGGGTTCGTCTTGTGAAAACAAACGCGAGACTTCACCCCGAAGCATTCGATAATAAATCGGACCACGAACGTTCTCAGTAGCTTCGAGAATGCTTTCGATCTCAGTTGCATCTGCAACTTCCACAATCGTCATATTCGGCACGGCGCGAAGTAATGCAATATCTTCTATTGCCTGGTGGGTGATTCCTCCCGGTGTTACGATACCAGGTAAAAATCCAACCATACGGACGGGGAGATTAGGATAAGCAACTGAATCAATTAATTGATCAAATGCTCGGCGATAGATAAATACAGCAAAGGTGTGAATAAATGGTATAAACCCTTCGCGTGCCAATCCACCTGCCGCGCTCATCATATTCGCTTCAGCTAATCCGAAAGAGAAAAAGCGCTCCGGGTATGCTTTCTGAAAGTCATCGATTTCAGTCGAACTGGTCAGATCTGCTGAAAGAACCAAAACTTGGGGTTTGTCTTTTGCCCATTTGACCAGATTTGTGGCATGAACTTTGGATAATATTTCCATTTTTATCTACCTTATGAAGCAGCGGGCATTTCTGCCAGCATGGATTGATAAACAGCACGGTAGGATTCACGCTCAGCTTCATCTTTGAAACGGAGGTAATGTAGTTTGGGTGCTCTTTTCTGTAAAAGCGGCAGCCCCTGCGTGGGATTGGAGTAACTCAAAACAAATGTGGGGCGACCATCTGGCGTCAATTCTGAAGGGGCCACGAGCGCATCCAGATCATGTGCATTTACACTAAAAACACGAGCACCAAAAGCTTCAAGACGAGATTGAAGGGGTTCAATATTCATTGTTTCATTTAATTTGCCATCCACACACTGACCGTTCACATCCACATAGACCAACATGTGATCCAATTTGTAATGACTCATTGAAGCAATTGCTTCCCAAGTTTGCCCTTCGTTAAATTCTCCGTCAGACATCATCACAATTACACGGCCGGTTTCGCCTTTGAGTCTGCGACCTAATGCAATGCCGACTGCTTGAGAGATGGATTGGCCGAGTGACCCATTTGTAACTTCACAACCTGGTGAATGCTCCGCACCGATCATTTCGACTGAACTTCCATCTTGATTGAACTGCTTTAACCCTTCTGGAGCCATTCGTCCTACTTCGATCAAAGTCGTGTAAAGCACTAAAGCATAATGAGCCGGTGAAAAAATGAAGCGATCTGTTTCAACGGTTTGCGGGCCATTATAAATTCCTCCTGTTGTATAAGCAGGATTGTCGTTCGCGGGAACTCCTTTAAAAGGAGCAGGAACCATGGGGGCTTGCGAAGGAGCCAGTTTTAGAATCCGAGTATAAAGGGCAGCAAAAAGCTCAGCTGAAGAACACGCCTGACTCATATATCCACCGTTGTTGGTTAGAACATGTTCAAGAACACGAAGGCGGATTCGATTCGCAATTTGTGTGGCGGTCTCCTTCCAATTGGAAGGTAGTTCTGTTGGGATTAGTTTTGCCATCTTTATTACTCCAAAAACACTGTAATAATAGTTATTGATCCATTGAGTACATAGAGCGTTATGGTGATTTTGGGGCAAGATAAACAGAGTCAATTATTCCAACAATCACCGATACCACACAAGCATGTGGGTTATTCAACACTTGACGGGCTCCAGACCCTTCGCGAAGTACAAGTACGGTATCGCCAATTCCTGCCTGGGTGTTGTCGAGTGCCACAAAATCATCATTTCCGGCTTCACCTTCCACCACGAGGGGTTGAACGATGAGGAGGCGATGATTTTTAAAGTGAGGAGTGCCAATTGTTGTAACTAGATTACCGACTACTTTGGCAAGTATCATCTTCTTCCAATCAACTGTATGCGGTCCAACCGATCTTCATTACAAAGTCAAAATCACTATCTGGATTTACTGTGTGTTGGTCAACAATAGAAACCAGTGCCAGATCTATGGGTATTTCTCTCGGTTCATGTAATGCCATACAGGCTTCGCGGCTGCGTACCATTACACAGAGATCTCCTGGTCCGGCATGGATCGTATCCACGGCTACCTGCAACATCCCGACGGGGTCAAGGTTCTTGTTAAGAGGTTGAACAAGGAGAAGCTTGAGACCATCCATGCCAGGGTATTTCATGGAGCATACAGCTGTTCCTTTTACGCTACCGAGAAGCATTTTTACTCAATTCCCATTCCAACAAAGACACGTTGTATTGCTTTTTCTAATAAATTTGTATCTATTTTTCCAAAGCGCAATTGAAGTTCTTCCATCACTCGAAGCCGCAAATCTGTTACATCAATCCTGTTAGCATTTATCGGCTTTGGGTACCCGTCAGCTCGATTTGGCTCATCATTCTGTATTACCGCGGTTGAAGTGAGTCCGTTTCCACTTGTTGATTCAGTCGAATTTACCTTTGATGGATTATTCTCAGAAGAAAATGTTTTCTCCAAATTAACAAAGGTTGGAGAAGGTACCATTTTTAGCTCAAAGGATTCAAGTTTTTGTTCTTTTGATATATATGGACGTGTTGGCGCAGAAGGAGGTTGGGTTGTTTTGGGACTGATTAAACTCATACCCAGACGATTGGCTTTTTCGTAGGCCAAGTCAGTAACCACAACATTATCATTCAGTGTCAGAGACATGATTCCGCGTTTCACGAGATCTTCAATATCATGCTCAGTGTAAAATGTTTTCGCGATGTCTCACCTCCGTATTTATGGATATGATTAAGCCGAAATACCATCGAGACTTTCAAGTGCGCGAATTGCGGCATCTCGAGCGGTGATGATTTCTGCTTCGCTGCCGGCAAGCCACATACGGCCAAATCGTCCAACAGAAGACACATGAATTAGGTTGATGCTTGCTTTTTTCTCTGCTTCATTAACCGCATAATTTATATATGCTGCAGGTGTACATTCCAACACAAGCATGGTCTGTCCTGGCACCAGCATACTTCCGCGGCGGAAGCGATTGATCAGTTGAGCTTGATAGGGGTCAACACGGGTAATGACCTGGGTTGAAGCTACTTGTGGCCGCATTCGGTCTGTCACTTTTAAGCCGAGCCGATCAAGCACAATATCTCCGGCTTCGAGAACATCTGACTGGCTTTTTGAGTGAACTTCAAACATACCAAATTCGCGTTCTACGATTTGGGCACCGGGGTGAGCTTCAGTAGCCTTTAATGCAATATCCACAACGCGAAAAACTTCGTTGCCGGGGGCCATTTCAACGTAGAGGGCTGCCATGCCTTCGGTAGGAAGATCACCCTGGGTGACGGAGCCAATGAAGGCGGCATACTGCGCCTGCATTCGGTCAATGAGGCAATAGCATCTTAAAGAAAGAGTCTCAGCCATCTTGTTTACTTTTCACTGCGGCCGGCAACACTGCCTTTGCTGCGTTTGGGGAGGATCATATCGATATCAGCATGTGGGCGGGGGATGACATGCACGGACGCTAATTCACCGACACGTTTTGCTGCGGCTGCACCGGCATCTGTTGCAGCTTTTACTGCACCAACATCACCACGGACCATTACTGTAACAAAACCACCTCCAATATACTCAGAACCAATCAGTTCCACATTGGCAGCTTTTACCATTGCATCGGCGGCCTCAATTGCTCCAACTAATCCGCGAGTTTCAACCATTCCTAAAGCGATTAATGTTGTGTCCATCGGTTATTCCTTCCTTTTCAATCAGATAGTTTGATGTTAATTGAAACAAAATAGAAAACCACTAAAACTAAAAGTGGTAATTCTTACTTCCCAAGATCTCACGAGTTACTTCTAGGATCGCTTTTTCCAGTTCATGTGAGCGAGGAATACTGGGCAGGTTAGGAGGCGCCAGTACTTCAGCAGGCGGTTCGTTGAGCTCATATGCCAACCGCTTAATGTTAATTAAGTGGGATGCGGTAATGTTGTCACCTGTGATCGCGCCACCGACGCCACCTGAACCCAATGTGAAGGAGGGCATTAAACCAGTGGTTAAACCGGTGGCACCCAGAGTACCCATCGTATTGACTAAAATTCGAAAAACGGGCTTCTCAAGTCCGAAGGCAAGGATAACCCTTTCGTCTTGCGCATAGACAATCTGAGTGTGCCCACGCCCCCCCGTGTCGATTAATGCCATCGAAACTTCACATCCTCGTTCCCAATCCTCAACTTCGTACCAACCAAGAACAGTTGTCAGTTTTTCATGTGACAAGGGTTCATCGTGCCCAACTTTAATGAGGGGGGTGATTATTACGCGAGCCGAATCAGGAATGCTAAAACCGGCATAAGAAGCAACATAACGGGCAGGTTTACCAACAACGGCCACATTCATGCTGCCATCGGGTTGAAAAACGGCCTTCCGAAGCGCGTTGGTTTCACTCTCAGAACAAAAATAGGCTCCTTGTTCGAATAACAACTCTGCGAGTTTGGTCGCGATAGGTCTGTCTGCAATAATGGACTGTTCAGATGCACAAATCGTGGAACAGTCAAAAGATTTTGAGGCAATTATGTAGCGTGCTGCTTTTTCAAGGTCGGCACTGCGATCGACGTACACCGGCACATTCCCTGGCCCGACCCCATAGGCTGGTTTACCAGTCGAATGTGCAGCCCTAACCATTGGGGTTCCACCGGTTGCCAAAATCAGGGCAGTATATTTGTGAGTCATCAATTCTTGTGAACCTTGAAGAGAGACTTGTTGGATGCAATCTATTATGCCGTGTGGAGCGCCGGCTTTTTCTGCCGCCTGGGCCATTACGAAAGCAGCCTCATTCGTGCAGCGTGCTGCACTAGGGTGAGGAGAAAAGACAATTGCGTTTCGAGCTTTTAAGGCGATGATGGATTTGAAAAAGGTGGTTGAGGTTGGGTTGGTTGAAGGAATCAAGCCGGCGATAACGCCCATGGGCCAGGCAATGTCGTACACCCTGCGCTGAGGATCGTGATTAATCACTCCAACAGTTTTTTGTTCACGGATGCTTTCCCATACCAATTTAGAACCGACGATATTTTTTAGTTTTTTGTGTTCAGCAATTCCAAAACCAGTCTCTTCTTGAGCCATTTTTCCAAGACGTTCAGAAGTTTGAACTCCAGCCTCTGCCATTGCTTCACAAACTCGATCTACATCAGCTTGGGTTGCGTGGCTCCACAGTTTCCATGCTTCGTGCGCGTTATTGACTTTTTCGCGAGCTTCTTGAATTGATGAGAGATCTTTAAACATAAGGCTTGATATCCTTAATTGAGGTTACGAATTCTTGGTAAAGACATTTTTTCCATCAATATTGAGACTGTCAATCACAGACATAATAACGGCATCAACCGGGGTATCTTTGGTCTGGTTTGTCTGACGAGCAGATGATCCTGAACAGGTGAGCACCAGATCCCCTTCGCCTGCATCGACAGTGTCGATGGCTACAAATGGTTTTCCATGAGGAGTGCCGTATTCATCTGTTTGCTGCACAATTAAAAGTTTACGGCCAACAAGGCGCTCATCTTTAATTGTGGAAACAGCAGTACCGATTACTTTAGCAATAAGCATGGTCTTCTCCGTTATCCTTTCCGTTTTGTTCTACATAAGAATCCGAAGGATCTGGGTCGTTGCCAAAAAGATAATATTTATGAAAGTGGTGAATTAGTAAAAAGACAGTGCGTGAACCAAAGTTCAATGGTGCACATTTATACATATTTGTACAAATTGTACACACTGAATAGATTAATGTCAATTAGCAAAAATCACATCAGGATAAATGTCATAAAACAAATGTTCGTTATTGAACAATTGAAAAATGTGCAATATAATCTTCGTAACTATGTGATCAATTAAGCGAAAAAAATTTTACCTATATGCTTAACAAATGTTCAGTATTGAACTTTTATAAAATTCGTTTATAATGATCGCATGGTAGAGATACCATCCAACCATATCCACAATTAAATACTTTAAGGAGAGTGAAGATGAGAAAGTTGTTCGGATTAGTGCTTATCACTGTTTTCTTGCTTAGCGCCTGCGCCCCAGCCGCTGCAACAACTCCTACTGAAGCCGTTGTTGAAGAAGCAACCCAGGCTGTTGTTGAAGAAACAGCTGGCGCCCTTGAAGGTGTTCCGGCCGGTATTACCCCCGGACTTAAGATTGCGGTTATCCGTAACCTGCCTTCTGACGATCACACTAAACAATTCCTTGATGGCGCCCGCACTGAAGGCGAATCCTTTGGTTTTGTGGTTGACACTTTCATTGCTGACAATGATGATGTCAAATTTCAGGATCTGGTTGCGCAAGCCATTCAAAAAGGCTATGACGGCTTGATCATTTCTCACGGTAAAGCAGATTATTCTTATGATATGCTCAAACCGGCTGTCGATGCAGGCATCAAAGTCGTAACCTTTGACACTGTCATTGAAAAAGATGGCGCCAATTTACCTGAAATTACCACTACTTTCCAAGACGACTTTGCTTTGGCAGAACTTTCTCTTACTGAAATCGCTGCCCTTGGCAAAGATGGCAATCCAGCCCGTGTTATTAAGTTGTGGTGGGGTCCTGGTGTTCCTCCCTTGGATCGCCGTGAAACCATTTATCAGAAGTTCTTAGAAGAAGGCAAGATCGAAACACTTGAAACCATCGGACCATCGAATTTCCAGGATGTTCAGGGTGATATCGCTGCAAAAGTTGGTGCTATCCTGGCTAAATATCCCGAAGGAACTGTTGATGCAATCTGGGGTTCATGGGACGAAATGGCTAAAGGCGCTTACAAAGCGTTGGTTGATGCTGGTCGTACCGACATTGCCCTTATCTCGATCGACATTTCAAATCAAGATATGAATTTGATGCGCGAAGAGAACTCTGTCTGGTATTCCACTGCTGCAGTTGATCCACGTTTGATCGGTATCGTTGATATGCGCTTGTTGGCCAAGAAATTCGCCGGAGAAGAACTCCCTGCCAACTATGATCTTGAAGCAAAATTGATTAAGCAATCTGATTTGAAACCTGAAACCAATATGGAAACCCTCAAGGATGTTATTGAAGGTTGGGGTAAATCAGACGCTTTCAACGAACCATGGATGGATGTTCTTAGAGCTGCATTCGTAAAATAGAGTTTATTGTCTCGGTAGTAAAAGTCTTCTGGTTGGATGATCTTTTATTCTGCCGTAAAAAAATCAAGTAAGACAAACTGCTCAGCCTGGATTAGCAATTTCCTTCAACCCGAACTCCAGGCTGAGCAGTAATACTGAAAAATGTACAAGCAATTGATTACAAAAATAAATTGACCAAAATACTCACCTTTCATGCTATTATTCCATAATCTTTAGTTCTACATCTTGCCATCCGCAAGGAGGTGTAATATCGACACACAAGTGTTACATCAACTGGAGATGAAAAACATCTCAATTGAGTTTCCAGGTGTAAAAGCCCTTTCAAATGTTGATTTTAGCATTGCGAGTGGCAATATTCATGCTTTGGTAGGCGCAAATGGAGCGGGGAAATCCACCCTGATGAAAATCATGGCTGGCGCTTACAACCATTACTCGGGTTCGATATGCTTAAATGGCGAGGAAGTTGCCATTCGATCTCCAAGAGATGCCAAGAATTTAGGAATCGAGATAGTCTATCAAGAAGTTGATACGGCTCTTGTTCCGTATTTGACCGTCGCTGAAAACATTATGCTTAACGTCTTGGTCAACAAAATGGATAAGAAGGTATTCGTCCGTTGGCCAAAAATCCATCAAGCTGCACGGCAAATCCTAAAAAGATTAAATATTCAAATTGACACGAATGAAATTGTTCAAAACTTGAAACTTGCTCAAAAACAAATGGTTTTGATTGCTCGAGCAATTGCTGAAGATTGTCGATTCTTAATTTTGGATGAACCAACCGCACCCCTTTCTAATACTGAAACCGTTGACCTTTTTAGGTTATTGAAAGATCTTACACAAAACCATAACGTTGGCATCATCTTTATTTCTCACCGCCTGCCTGAAATTTTTGAAATTTGCAAAGATATCACAATTATGAAAGACGGCCAGGTGGTTACCCGTAAATCGGTAGCGGAATTAAGTGTGGCTAAAGTTGTGGAATTTATGCTCGGTCAAAAACTTTCAGAGGTATTCCCTAAACGTCAGGTCGAAATAGGTGAAACCATTTTTGAAGTCAATCATTTGACTGAAAAAGAAGATGCTGTTAAGGATATCAATTTGTATGTCCGCGCAGGTGAAATTGTTGGCGTGACCGGACTTGTTGGTGCAGGAAAAACTGAGCTGTGCAAAACGATCTTTGGCAGCCTAAAAACAAAATCAGGTGAGATTAAACTCAACGGAAAGAAAATATCCATTACTTCGCCATTTTCGGCTGTTACTCATGGATTAGCACTCGTACCGGAAGAACGGCGTAAAGAAGGTGTGCTCGTCGAAGAGCCAGTGTTCTCAAATCTGTCTGCAGCCACGCTTGCTAAGTTTTCAACCCCATTAGGTTTTATTAAATCACTGGCTGAAAAGTTAAACGCCCGAAAGATGATTACTGATCTAGCCATCAAAACGCCAAATGAAAATCAGAAGGTGGCTTTTCTATCTGGTGGGAACCAACAGAAAGTCGCTGTTGGTAAGTGGTTAAACGCGGATGCGGATGTTTTCATTTTTGATGAACCAACTAAAGGCGTTGATGTTGGTGCAAAGCATGATATTTTTGAACTCATTGGTCGTCTCGCAGCTGCTGGCAAAGGAGTGATCTATGCCACTTGCGAGTTTACTGAAATTTTGGGGATCACCGACCGCGCATATGTAATGTATGATGGTCAAATTGCCCAGGAACTTGTAACCATCAATACTGATGAAGAAAAACTACTCTTCTTTTCAACTGGAGGTAAGTAATCCATGCAGCTATCCTCAAATGCTCAACTAAAAAAAGTTCGCATCCAAACTGTTTTGATGAATTTCGTGACAAAATGGGGAACGATTCTGGCAATCGGAGGTTTACTGTTGTTTTTCTCCCTTTCTATGCCAGACATTTTCATGACATCATCCAATATCACGACCATTCTTCGAAGTATTTCGATCGTAACCGTAATTGCTATTGGTATTACGATCTCATTGACCATTAATGGATTTGACCTCTCGATCGGATCAATGGCTACTTTTGCCGATACAATGGTCATTTCAATGTTCGTATGGCATAACATGCCAACTGTCCCAGCAATTCTGGTCACGCTTGGAGTTGCGTTGGTGGTTGGCGCTTTTAATGCATTCTTGATTGTAAAAGTAAAGATCCCCGATATGCTGGTGACCTTGGCGTCACTCTTCATTTTTGAGGGAGTGGCAATGACTTATGCAGGTGGTGGTTCCATCAGCCAGGGTATGCCGCGGCTGGATGGCACCCCTACATTTGGAGTCATTCCCGATATCTTTAAAACAATTGGAACTGCTCCTACTATCATTATTATTATGTTGGTGGTTGTTGCATTAGCCCATATCTTCCTTAATTACACAAAATATGGTCGTTATCTGTATGTGGTAGGTGGAAATATGGAAGCGGCTCGACTTTCAGGTATCCCGGTTGATCGCTATCGTACTCTGGCATACTTGTTATCAGCTTTACTCGCTGCGGTCGGCGGCATCATTCTGGCTTCCCGCATCGGTTCAGCACAAATTAATGCAGGTGCGGGGTACCTGATGCCGTCTGTTGCAGCCGCATTTATTGGGCTGTCTGTTGCAGGTGCTGGGCGACCCAATGCCATTGGAACATTTGCAGGAGCTGTGTTGGTTGGCGTTTTAGAAAACGGTCTGGTGATGATGTCTGTTCCTTATTATTCGTTGAATATTATTAAGGGAGCAGTCTTGGTTTTGGCACTCGCTTTAACTTATTTTCGCAAAAAGTAATTCAATAAATTATCGGAGGAAACTCGATGTCAAGATTTGATTCCTATTTCTTAATGAAGCCATCAGATGTCGTTGAATATGCCCGCGAAAAACTGGATTTTTTTGCACCTGATTCTGACTTGGAAGGCAAAGAAATCGGAGATGGAAATATTAATTACATCTTCCGTGTTTGGGATAAGAAAAGCGGTAAATCGGTCATAATCAAGCAAGCAGGTCATACGGCAAGAATCTCTGATGCTTTTGTGCTTTCTACTGATCGAACCCGCATTGAAGCAGAAATTCTTAAACTGGAACATGATTTGGCTCCGGGTTTAGTCCCCATGGTTTATAAATACGATGATGTGATGAGTACCTGTTGTATGGAAGATCTTTCTGACCATGTGATCATGCGGGGTGCTTTAATTCAACATCAAAAATTTCCCCGTTTTGCTGATGACATTTCTACTTTCATGGTAAATACTCTATTACTCACTACTGACGTGGTCTTGGATCATAAACAAAAGAAAGCCATGGTCAAGAGTTATATCAATCCGGAATTATGTGAAATATCTGAAGACCTTGTCTACACTGAACCCTTTAATAATTACAACAACCGCAACAACGTTTTTCCGCCTAATCAAAAATGGGTGGAACAAGAAATCTATAGCGATAAACAACTACTTCTTGAAGCAGCCAAATTGAAATTTGAGTTTCTCACCCATGCGCAATCATTAATCCATGGTGATCTGCATACTGGTTCGATTTTCATCAAACCTGATTCCACCAAGGTAATTGACCCTGAATTTGCCTTCTATGGTCCCATGGGCTACGATATTGGAAACGTAATCGCCAATCTTATTTTTGCCTGGGCAAATGCGGATACAACAATGAATAATTCACCAGAGAAAACAGATTATGTTGGCTGGTTAGAAAAAACCATTGTTGATGTAATTGATCTCTTTATCCAGAAATTTAATGCTGCATGGCAAAAGAATGTAACCGAGATTTTAGCCAAGGTGCAGGGTTTTCAGGAATGGTATTTGCATACGGTGATCAGCGATACTGCGGCTGTAACAGGTCTGGAGTTGTCACGCAGGATCATTGGTTTGGCTCAGGTCAAAGACATCACAACAATTACTGATGAGAAGGCTCGTTTACGTGCAGAGCGTATTTGCTTATTATCTGCAAAGCGATTTATTTTGGCTCGTGAAACATACAAAACAGGAGCCGATTTCTTAAAAACTCTCAAGGATGTGGCTGCTTCTCTTTAGCAGTTCTCCAACAATAGGATTAGTGAATGGAAAACAAAGTTTTTGACCTGGAGACCGTCTCTCTGGATGATAATAACAGTGCTTTGGTGATTATTGACCAGACCTTGCTGCCAAACGAAGTGTCGTATCTGCACCTTACTGAACAGCCTGATATTTGGGAAGCGATTTTTGAGTTGCGTGTTCGTGGTGCCCCTGCCATTGGAATCGCCGCAGGATATGGCGCTTATCTTGGTGTAAAAAAATCGTCGGCAACTAAGTATGATGATTTTTATAAAGAATTTTCTGAAGTAAAAAAATACCTGGCATCTGCGCGACCAACCGCCGTAAACTTGTTTTGGGCTTTAGATAAAATGGAAGCTTGCTTGGTAGCCAACCAGGGTAAAACAATACCTGAGATTAAAGAAGCTTTACGGATTCAATCAGAAGAAATCAAAGCAGAAGATATTCGCACCAATAAAGCCATTGGAGAATATGCCCTTTCACTGTTGCAACCAAATACAGGTATTTTGACGCATTGTAACGCAGGCACTTTGGCAACTGGCAAGTATGGAACGGCGACATCTGCCATGTATCTTGGACAGGAACGTGGTTACAACTTCAAAGTGTTTGCAGATGAAACCCGTCCCTTGTTACAGGGTGCTCGGCTGACGACCTTTGAACTTGCCCAGGCCGGCGTTGATGTAACCCTGATTTGTGACAACATGGCTTCTACAGTTATGCGCAATGGTTGGATTCAGTCCGTGTTTGTGGGTTGTGATCGTGTTGCAGCCAATGGAGATACAGCCAACAAAATCGGTACTTCAGGTGTGGCTATCCTAGCCCACAACTATGGCATTCCTTTCTATATTTGTGCTCCAACTTCAACAATTGATATGAATACGCCAACAGGTTGGGACATCCATATTGAAGAACGAAACCCTGATGAAGTCTCAAAAAAATGGTATGCCAAACCGATGGCGCCAGAAACCGGTGTAAAAATCTTTAACCCTGTTTTTGATGTGACAGATGCTCGATTTATTACAGGGATCATTACTGAATTTGGCATTGCAAGACCGCCATTTAGCTTGAGTCTAAAAGAGATCTTCAAAAAGAAAAAAGAAGCGGGTTATTAATAAATTAGCTTTTTTTAAATATAAAGAGCCACAGCTATTTTTAGTCTGTGGCTCTTTTCTTACAATAACAACGGTAGTAAAACCTTTTCTTCCAATAAGAAGCTAATCCATCATGACTGCCATGGCTGTTTCCATATCCGTTACGAGGTGATGCACGGTTCCACTTCGTAAGGCGCCTTTGATGGCTTCAACTTTATTAACTCCAGTTGCGACTCCAATTACATTTGGGATCCTTTGAAGTTCTTCCCATTTTAAAATTACCATTCTATTCTGAATGGGGTTTGAAACATAATTGCCATTGATATCATAGAAATGGAGAAGTATGTCTCCGACCGCACCTTGTTGTTTGAGAGTTGCCATCATTTCAGGGGTGAAATGTCCGGTCTTCACAAGGGTCGAATCACGACCAATGCGTCCCAAACCCACAATAGCCAGATCAACTTGAGGAATGCCCAACATCGCTGACTTGATGCTCGGTTCTTGCAGCATCGCATCACGGATTTCTTCACTTTGAACCACTACGGGTATCGGTAATGAAATAATTTTGGCATTCAGTTTTTCGGCAATTCTCCAACTAATCCCGTAAGGCGCATTAGGTGAGAGGTAAGTACCTGCCAGTTCTTGGATCGTTATGCCTGCAGGTGTGGAATTGCCATCCAAAAAATCCACCATATTACTTAGAGTGGAGCTAAATGCAACTCCAAGCCGACAACCGCGGAACAAAAGTTTTTTTAATGTGGAGGCAGCGTATCTGCACACCTCCGTATTAGTGTCATTGGGATCTGACATTGACTTGGCAATTGTGACAGAACGAATGTTATATTTTTCTTTTAAACGACTTTCAATCTTAAATTGTTCGGGTAGCGGACGTGTGATTGTAAATTGTACGACGCCTTCGGTTCGAGCACGTTGCAATAGACGAGTGATGCTGACTCGCGACATATGTAACTCACCTGCAATTTCTTCATGGGTCATATGTTCACCATAATACAGCCAGGCCGCGATCACCATCATTTCATCTTGATTGTTTTCTGCCATATATTTCTTTCCCTTCTTAATTGGATTATATAGCAATCGTCAAGAAAACCGATAAATATTAAATATTATGGTTAAGAATTATTCTCTTTACTTCTTTGTACCATGTTACCGATAATTTGGAGCATTTCTTCAGGCAGGGTATTCACTTGGCCGAGAAGCTCTGCAAAGGTCAGGGTTTTTGAAACATGCTCAAGTCTTTCTGTGTTGATCAATGCTTGATCCAAATTCTTTCCAACTGCAAGGCTGCCATGATTACGAATAAGCATGACATCATGTTTTTTGATCAATTCTCGGATTGCTTCGGCATTCTGAATGGACGATGGCAGTGCAAAATCAGTAACGGGTATATTGCCAAAGGCAATTGCTGCTTCTGGAATTACATCCATGCGCACCTTACCATAAGAGATGGCCAAGGCATTTGCAAAAATCAGATGTGTATGAATGACTGCACGTACATCTGGCCGTTGGCGATAAATTTCAAGATGCATGGGTTGTTCAGAAGTCGGTTTAAGCGCCGGGTTGGTTGCAGGTTTTACAATGTTTCCATCCAGCGAAATGACTAATAAGTCATCCGTTGAAATTCTCCCTTTGTTGACACCTGAAGGAGTGATGAGAATGTTTCCGTCAGCCATCCTTGCTGAAATATTTCCATCATTCGAAACCATTAAACCACTTTTATAAAGAATTTGACCTGTTTGAATAATTGCTTCACGAAGTTCTCGTTCAGAAGTTTGGGGTGAAAAATCAAGGATGTCATGATGAACGATTTTCAGGTCTTCGTCTGCATGATTTTGAAAAGCGGTTTCGAGGGAATTGATTAACTTTGGCAGATCAGTAATGACTGTGCTAGAATTTAGGTAAGGTCTGATTGGGGCTGATGGTGGCTGGTCATTCTCTGATTGTTGAAGTTCAATGCCAAGAAGTTTGGCTTTTTCATATGCCAGATCAGTAAGAACAATATCTTCTGAAAGCGTAAGACTGGTTTTGCCTTCAGCAGCAGCTTGTTCAATATCAACATCAGTGAGAAAAATTTTTGCCATTTTGAGAAATCCAGTCTTATGGGGATATTTAAGTTCTAAACATTCGTACAATTATGAACAAATGATAACAGTATTGTACCCTTTTTTTTAAAAAAATTCAATGACTCTATTTACATATAAAATCTATTTTGAAAACATAGATCTGGATATTTGAGATTTTATACTTACTTATATAAAAAGAAATTCAAAATGATTAGCCAATAAAAGATAAAATGGGATATATATTTAGAACACTATGAAAGCATTCGCACCATTCAGTATATTTCTGAAATGAGAACCTAATAAGACCGCTTATTAACAATTACTACCCGCCATTCATTTTAGCGCAAGGCTGTTGTATGTTTATTTTAAGCCATTATGGCGAAAAGTCGTCTGATAATTGATGGGATGGTCGGTAAAGAAAGGAACTACAAAGAAAGAAACATCGTACCGTGATGTGTTTCACATCTTTACCAACTGGGTGGGCGTGATTATTAATTGATGGCTAGCGCCCCCAGCGCGGCTCGAACGCGCAACCTACTGATTCGAAGTTCAAGGCTTTTCTTGCACCTAGTACATATGGTGTTATGAATTACTTAGAATGCACATATATGGGGGTAAAAATGGATTTTGGTGCATAAAAAACATCAAATTTCACACAAATTGCACAGAATTGCACACTTTTTTGGAGTGACGTGAAGCGGGCTGAAAAAACCCGCATAAGAATTTCCCTTTCATTAGAATACAATTTTTATAGTAATAACGAAAGTTTCTTTAACCAAAAGAATCGTACTTGAGTAATAATAAAAATGAACGTATACTTATTTAATATTGTGAACTGAAATTTGTAGCATACGTTTAATCAGCAAAAAAAATTATATTTTAGGTGCTGAACTAATTGGGGATTTAATTATTCAATAATCCATTTATTGATCCTTTTGAAATTGATGAAAACATTAAAATAGCAAACATTATTATAGGTATTATTTATATTACTAAAAAAGTAATTAATATCGTGGAAAAAGTCATTATGAGTAAGGATAAAGATTATTAGTATTCAATAGTGAAGAAAAGATTGTTTTTCAGCGGAGGTATTATGGAAAATCAAATACCACAAATTAATGAGGACGATTTAGTAACTAATTTACAACCAATACGGGGATTCTTTTTAGCTCAAGCACTTTATCAATTCATGGAAATGGGCATTCAAAAAACTCTATCGATGTCTAAAGAGTATTCAGTAAATCAATTAGCTTTACAAAAAAAATTAAACGAAAGACGCCTTCTTGGATTTCTCCAATACTTAGCCAATGAAGGTTATGTAATAATTACAGAAAGTAGAAAGATAAAATTAACTTCAAAGGGTGAAAAAATAGTAGAATTTTATCCATGGTATAAACTTCTTATTGGAGGTTATGCAAAATCATTTCAGCAGTTGGCACCTGCATTAAGTGTTAATGGATTTTATGCAAGTAGAGATTCTCTTAATGTTGGAATCGGTAGTTGTGGTATTAGTCAACATGATGCTTTACCAATGACACGCCGATTATTGGATAGAGTGTCAATTAAATTGAATACAATAGTTGATCTGGGGTGTGGAGATGGAAGTTACCTAATTGATTTATGTAAATCTTTCCCAGAAATACATGCGTTAGGTCTAGATCCCGATCAAGACACTGTAAAAGTCGCTATGGTTGAGGCAAAAGCTCAAGGAGTTGCAAATCGAGTCTCAATCAAAGTTGGGGACGCAAAAGATCTTTCATTCCTATCCAAAGAAACTGGTCCATTTTGTTTTATTACTGCATTTGTTCTTCAAGAAATTCTTGAACAGTCTGGCCGAGATGAGATAATAGTAATGTTAAAACGAATTATAAATATATACCCTGATTCATATTGGATAGTCATTGAAGTGGACCATCGTCCAGAGGATTCCTCTGTTATGTCAAGTGGGTTAGGATTAGCTTATTACAATCCTTATTATCTAATCCATAATATTACTGAACAACGGCTTGAAAAATTGGAATTTTGGAATTTATTATTCCAAGAAGTAGGGCTTAAAGTAATTTCTATTGAACATCCTGATCCTGTATACGATTCATTAGGATTAAAGGTTGGTTTCCTTTTATCTAAGGAGGAGAAACCAATTTAAAAATCCATAGGCGTCAAAATGAAATGGTCAACAGAAAAGGATAAAAATGAAATTTATCTCCCGAACTCTTAATCAGATAAAATCACCAATCGACGCTGCATATATTATTAGAGAACAATACAAAGGTCAACTACCTCTTTTAGACCTTACGCAAGGTGTGACTAATTATCCGACAGCTCCAATTATCGCTGACCACGTTGCAAAAATTGCTTGTGAACCTGATGGGGGAAAATATACTAACCGTCCTGGTCTAGAAAAATTAAGAAAACTTGTAGCAGATGAGATTTCACAAGCCTATTCTGGAATTGTTATTAGTGATCAGGTGCTGATTACTGCTGGGTGTAATCAAGCGTTTTGTTTAACTGTTTCTTCTTTAGCTGATTCAGGTGATGAAATAATTATTCCAGTTCCTTATTATTTTAACCATAATATGTGGCTCCAATTAGATCGAATTAAGCCAATTTATCTGCCTACAGCACCGGTTTTCATCCCTGATGCAAAAAAAGCTGAAGAATTAATTACAAACAAAACCAGAGCAATTATCCTTATTACTCCGGGGAATCCTACAGGCATTACGATTCCTCCAAAAGTCATACGTGAATTTGCTGATATTGCCAAGAGGCATAATATTATGTTAATTTTAGATGAGACCTATCGGATTTTTCGGACATCAGAGGATCCCGCCCATAATTTGTTTAGTATACCTAATTGGGAAGACAGTATTGTCAGTCTACATAGTTTTTCAAAAGAATTTGCAATTCCTGGCTATCGTGTTGGCGCAGTAATTGCTCACCAAGATTTAATATCTGAAATGATGAAACTTTTCGATTGCATGGCTATATGTGCTCCACGATTAGGTCAAGAAGCTGTCATTGCTGGGTTAACATATGCAAAAGGGTGGCGAAAAGAAAAAGCAAGGGAAATCTACGAAAAACAAATTCATTTAGAAGTATTATTTAAAGATAAGCCTGGGGGATTTGAATTGTGTTCTTCGGGGGCTTTTTATGGGTGGATCAAACACCCAGCAAATAATGAATCAACAGATTCAATTGTTCGTAGATTGTTATTCACACATGGAATTCTATGTTTACCTGGAACGATATTTACTCCAAATGATGATGGATATTTACGATTTAGTTTTGCTAATTTGTCCCTTGCCGAAATTGATGACTTAATTTGTCGATTGAAGGATTATTAAGGAAGGGTTGTTTTTGATTCATTCATTAATTAATTACGCATACGCTAAGTGTTAATTTGGTCATAAACAATTTTAAAATATTAATTGTTTTTTACTTGTAATAATAATGCGATTATGATTTAATATATTTGGTGGGGTTATTGGTGATTGATTATATTATCCAATTATTGATAAAAATAAAACACTATTCAATTTTTTCAAAACAAAAGGAGAAATATGATTATCAAACGTTTGGCCGAATTAGGTTACACCTATCAACCTGCAGATCTTAAAGTGATGTCTTTTCATGCCGCAACAAAAGTTGGGAATTTGATCTATACATCTGGACAGGTTCCAATTTTTGATGGGAAAGCGATTAAAGGAAAAGTTGGCGGTGATATTGACATTGACACAGCAAAAAAGGCGGCTGAAATATGTGCATTTAATTGCTTACGTGCTGCAGGAGCTGTAGCGGATATTGAATCGGTAACTCGTGTTGTAAAAGTTTTTGGTATGGTAAATGTCGCAGAAGGATTTGATAATACTTCCGAAGTAATAAATGGGTGCAGCGACTTTTTAAATAAAGTATTTGGGGAAAATGGATTTCATGCTCGTTCAGCTGTAGGAATGGTAATTCCAGCAAATTTTGCAGTTGAAATAGAAATGGTCATGGTAATCGAATAAGATTAGAACAATAAATGTTTTTCTTGCCAATCTTCCTTTACTCAGTATATTTCTAAAATAGTAAGGAATGGCAAGGGTAATTGTTCAAATTTAAACAAACTTAATGCGGATTATCTGTTTTTTTGTGTTATCTAGCATTATTGTAATGTTTTAAGAAAGTATCTTATTGCGATGAATGCTTTTGATTTGTTAACAATGCCAATAACATACGATATTATCATCAGTGATTTTGGTAGAGATGCCACGATAGAATATTTACGACTTGTGGCATCTCTAGAAAAAAAGCTTATTGGATTAATATTAAAACCAGAAAACTTAGAATTCTATGATGAATATAGACGAATTATGTTTTCGGTTATTGGTGATTTAAATTATTTTAAAGAAACAATGATTGAAGAGAACATAGTCAAAAGAAAATGCCTTACGGATGAAATATTAATTGGAGTAGGAAGAACAGCGAATTTAAATAATGAATTTGTTGATCGTGTCGCTTTTTCTGTTATCCAAGAAATAATTTCGGCTATCGATAGGAACCATTTGAATATCAGAATTTTGATTCCTTGCAATACATTATCTTCATTAACAAAAACAATTGAAGGAATTATTACTTCTGAAGAAAAATTAATTCGAATTAATAAACTTAATTCTAATAAACTCATAGGAATTGAAAGAATATCGTCTGCAAAAATAATCATTAAAACTGTTCCAGATTCCGTTATGAATTATCTCTCTGTTAACAAAAATCCTTATAAAAAAATGAATTTATTGGTTCTCGGAACAAGTGAAACAAATCTTATCTACAATGCTTTGTCAGTTTTATATCCAATAAATATTATTCCTTTAACTCTTAGAGACCAAGAATTGATTAATAATGCAATAGTAGCATCAATTGGAGGAAATAGTAAATTGGTGAAACAATGTACAAAAACTCTAGAGATGGAGATTATTGAGCCAATAAAAAATAAATTTTCAAACCTGATTATTTTAGAAGCCTGCACGGATTTTCATCTTGGTTTGGGATTAAACTCTCTTGAAGTGTTTGCTTCTGAGACGGTTACTGATTTGTACCGTTTTTAAGATTTCTTGTAAAGAAAAAAGAAGAGGGGTTCGAGTGAATATAACTGACATATTACATGTGATTAAACAATATGTTCTTGATAACCTTCCAACAGTAGTCGGAGTGGGTATTGCTACTATAGTTCTGACATTAATAGGGTTACTATTTAAAAAACCTGCTCCAAAAATCCCGCCACCTCCGAAGAATGATGACGATGTAATATCACAATATATTGCTGATTTAATAAGGCGAGGATCAACTCTTTCTTTTGGAGACCCAGCGTCATGGTCAGTGACTAATAATGACAATGAAGGGTTAGTAACTCTTGAGCAAATTTGGACCCCTTTACGAGTTGCAGATTCTCAGACACGAAAAGGAAAGACAGGAACTCATGAAAGTATGGCTGAAAAAGATATTGGATTTGATTTACACAACTTGTTTGATTCGACTAACCAATCTTTGTTGATTCTCGGTGATCCAGGTAGTGGAAAATCAACATCACTGGCTATGCTATCTGTTGCAACCGCACGTGCTAGGGCAAAGGATAAAAGAAAACCAATACCAATATGGGTAAATTTAGCTGCTATTAACTCAGTTGAGAAAAATGATAATGAGTTGTTTATATTGAGTGGAGTTTCTGAAGTAGGATTGGCTGCAACACGCGGACCCGAAAAAGCCACTGAATTATTAGCCTTATTAAAGGAAGCAATTGTTCAAGGAAGAGCACTGGTTTTGCTCGATGGACTTGATGAAGTCAAAGCTCATTTACTAAGTAAAGTGCGTAATTCTATTTCTAGTTTATTAGGACTTCAGAATGGAACAAGAGTCATTGTCACATGCCGAAAGTTTGATTATCGGCAATCTTCTCCTAACCGTAAAGTTTCAATAGAACGGGAACTGGAGATACTTCCTTACAGCCCAGATGAACAACAACAGTATATAGACCGTTGGTACGCTGCTGCAGTTCGAATAGGGCGTTTTAATCATACTCAAGCAAAGGAATTGAGTGACGCGCTTATACAAGAAATACACAATGAAAATATTGCAGAATTAGCTGAATCACCCTTACTTCTTGCTCTACTAACTTTAATACATTCTGAGGAAGCCAAACTTCCAGATTCAAGAGCTGTGGTATGTGATAGGGCGATCACTTATATGCTTGCTGATGCCGCAAAATGGCGTGTTCGTGAAGCGGGTTCTAGTACTCTCGCAACTCCTCCAGTTCTTGCTCTGGCAATTGAAATTGCTTATTGGTGTCAATGCAATGAAATGGACCCGGTAAATAAACAAAACCAAGGAGTAACTGTTGAATTAGTGAATAAACTTGCAAAACAGATTTGTGAAAATATGACACAGGCTGAATCCGCAAATAATGGCCCGATCCCTGAAGAATTATCTCAGCGGTTTTTAAAAAGTCATGGTTTACTACTCGATTATGGAAATGGGTTTTATAAATTTGCTCATCGTTCTTTTCAGGAATTTCTTGCTGGGCAGTATTATGCAGCTGGAGCACACCATTCTGAAGCTTTATCACGGGGTTCATCTATACATTGGCGGGAACCTTTAAGGCTTATGGCAAGTTTTGCTGGTCATGAGGGAGAAAACCTTTATTATATTCTTACATTAATCGATCAGCTTATTTGTTCCGACACTTCTCCAATAGCTTCAATTCAACTTGGAGCCGAAATGCTTACTGAGATTGGGAGAAGACGAATAGCTTTACATCATTTTAATGAAAGATTATTAAAAGGAGGGTTATGGGATTGTGCTCAAACAAAAATTAGTAGTCATGTGGAAAACCCCAACCTTACTCTGTCTGAAAGGGAACGAAGTGCCACAATAATCGGATATTTAGGTGATAGTAGGTTCGTGACTGATGATGGTTTGACTGGACCTTGGACACATTTGGTGGACGTTCTTCCTGGAAATGTCATTATTGGCAGTAATAGACTAGATCCAGAATTAGTAACAAAGTCAGGCGGTTTTCTAGGATTACCTAGAACTCTTGATTTTGGACCAATAAAAGTTGGCCGATATCCAATTACAAATGCCGAATTTCGTCAGTTTATTAATGGCGGAGGTTATACAAATATGGATTATTGGCCAGGAATGTTAGCACATGGGTGGGTGACTGGTGATCAAAATACTTTAAAAACAATTCGCGAACATTGGATTTCAAAGGTATATGAACATCATGCGAAGGAAATAAGAGATGGCGAAATAGATACTAAGCGACTTGAAGAAGAATCAATTAAACGCACGGCTCCTCGTGGTACTCCATATTATTGGCTAGATCGTAGGTTTAATAGGCCAAATCAACCGGTTGTTGGAATTAATTACTGGGAATCAGTCGCTTTTTGTTTGTGGGCGACACAAGAAGGACATAAAAATGGCAGATTAGCTCAAGATTATGTGATTTTAATACCTACTGAATTCGAATGGGAACATGCATCTCGGCCAAACAATGATGACAGAATATATCCATGGGGGGATAAATGGGCAGAGGATAAAGCACATGTTTCTACCAATACATTAAATATGAGGCAACCAGCTCCAGTTGGTATTTATCTCGAATCCTGGCCTGGTGGTCCATGTGAAATGGCTGGAAATGTTTGGGAATGGACCGCAAGTATTCATTTCCGCTATTCGGAAGAATTTGATAAAAATCGAATTTCAGATGAGAGTCTTGAAGAAAGAATTGTTAGAGGAAGCTCATGGTACAACAATTCCATTGTCGCTGCATGTAGTGCTCGATGTGTGGATAGATCCTATAATCTTTTTTACGATGTAGGATTCCGTATTGTTTGTATGCATAAGGATCAAAAACGTACAGGCTCATTTTAGTAATTATTACAACCCAATATTTGTGAGGTGCACATATGCAAAATACAGCTGATGTTGTAGTGATCGGTGCAGGTATTCAAGGTTTAAGTGCTGCCTATCATTTGGCAAAAATGGGCATTAAACATATTCTTGTTCTTGAAAAAGAATATATTGGGGCAGGATCCTCTGGTCGTTCTTGTTCAATGTTAATGCTACAAAGAGAAAATGAACCTAAAATAAAAATGTCCCAATATTCTTTTCAACAATATATGTCTTTTGAAAACGAATTAGGGCAAAATCCAAATTATAAGAGAATTGGATTTTTAAGTGTTGCTGGCGAGAAGAAAGCAGTTGATGCCTTAAAAATGGCAAAAAAGAGACAAGAATTAGGAGTTCAAACAGAAATTCTTGGTACTAAGGACATTCAAAAACTAGTGCCCGTTGTTAATACTTCTGATGTTATCGTGGGGGTATTCGGTCCAGAAGACGGAACGATAGATCCTAATGCTATTCTGCAGGGCTATAAAAACGGCGCTGAACGTTATGGAGTTGAAATTTGCCAAGGTAGAGAATATGAAGTTATCGGTATTGAAATAAAGGATGAAAAGATATTTGGAGTTCACACTAAATCAGGATTTGTATCAACAGAGATTGTTATTAATGCATCAGGCGCCGATGCAATTAATGTAGGTCATTGGCTAGGTATAGAATTGCCAATCATGAATAGACGAAGAAGTATTTATATTACTGAGCCATTTCCTGAAATACCAGATGATACTCCTTTAGTTGAAGATGCAGAGATGGAGTGGTATTACCGAAAAGAAGGTCCTGGAGTGTTGATTGGAATGGGCAAGGAGGAGTCCTCAAACATATCCTTTACTCCTAACTTTGATTTTTTACCAACTGTGGTTGAATTCGCACTTCATCGGGTACCAATATTAGGTAAGGCTCAATTTGACCAACAAAAAGGGTGGAGTGGAATACGTCCGCTTACGCCAGATATTTGTCCCATAATTGGGCCGATTGATAAAGTTCAAGGCTTTTATAACAGTTGTGGTTGGGGAGGGGAAGGAATTATGCACGCGCCAATTGGAGGTCAATTGGTTGCAGAATGTGTATATAATGGAAGAACTTCGACGATGGATATTTCTCCTTTTCTACTTTCGCGTTTTTCTAATACAAATATGTAGAGTAAAAATACTATGAATTATTTTATTTTGCTTTCATTTTGTCTATTATCTGCATTGCAATAGTAAATCAAGATTATTTTTTTCAACATTTACTTGGAACTAGCAAATACAGCATTATAAAAAATATAATGTGGCAATTTAATAACTATCAATATTAACCAAGATTAATTTAGGTGGCTTATGAATTCTCTGGTGTTGGTAAAATCGATAATTGACTCACCTGATAAATTTCAAATTATTGATGACAAACTAGAAGTTGAAGCAGATAATAAAACAATCAACCCATGGGATCTTTCTGCAATTGAGGCTGCTGTTCAATTCAAAGAGAGATTTGGAGGTGAGGTTACCGTTTTAACAATAGGGACTGAAAGTTCAAAACAAGCTCTGCGACGAGCTCTTGCTCTTGGTTGTGATAATGCTATTTTGGTTTCAAGTTCAGATGGCATATTCTATGATAATAAACTATTAGCAACAATTATTAAAAGCGTTGTTAATTTAATTGGAAATCACGTTGTAATATTTGGTGGGTATTTTTTTACAGATACAAATGATTCAACTTTATTAATTCAAGTTTCAAGGCTTCTTGATTATGGTTATATATCGCTTGTTACCCAAATATTTGAATTTAATGAACTGGACGCGACAATATTAATTAATAGACGATTAAATGGTATCCAAGAAACATTACTTACAAAAACCCCAATCATTATGACTATAGATAAAGCTTATAAGGCGCCCCGTTATTCATCGTTTCTAACTCTACAAAATGCTGCGAATGCTCCAATTATTGAATATTCAATAAATGATCTAAAAATCACTCCTTCTTTCCATGGGAGTAAATGTATAGAGATAAATAAAGTGGAAATCACTAAAACTCATTGCGAATTTATTAATGGGTATACCCCATTTGAGATTGCCGAAGGTCTTTATTGCGAATTGCAATCAAAGGGTTTGTTATGAATAAGATATATTTATTTATCTATCTCAATTCGAAAAAATTTTCACACGAAATTATTGATTTTATTGTTACGGTGCAAAAAATTGCACTTCAAAAAGATAAAAGAATTACTCTTCTTTTAATTGGTAGCGATATTCAAGATAATGTTAAAAAAATAATTAATTATAATTTTGATGAAATTATAGTTGCTGACGACGAAATATTTAGGAATTATTATTTTGAAATTTTCATTATTCAACTTAAGAATATGATAAATGACTTGAGTAATGTAGATGCAATATTCTTTCAAAATGATGTAATTGGGAAAGAATTAGCCGCAGGGTTATCAGTTGACTTAAATATTAACCTTGTAGAAGGGGCATTTGATGTTAATATTTCAGAAAATAACATTATTTGTAAAAAATATATCTACTCAAATAGATATGAACTTACGGTTTCTTGTGAGGAAAAACCATTAATAATTACCTTACATTCTCTTGTTAGAAAAGAACTTATTATACCTATTCGAAAAGAGTGTGTTCTTATTAACTCTGAAATATTTGTTTCTAAAG
This sequence comes from uncultured Anaerolinea sp., assembly GCA_964597505.1. GTDB lineage: Bacteria > Chloroflexota > Anaerolineae > Anaerolineales > Anaerolineaceae > UBA6107. The sequence goes on from CAZQXI010000003.1 coordinate 211,039, forward strand.
ATAATTTGTATAGCAGAATTCAAAAAGAAGATACCACACATCTTTCAAGATTAAACGATGTTTCAAAAGTAATTTCCATAGGCATGGGTATAACGAAACCTGGAAATATATTAGAAACCAATCCTATTGAGAAAGGACTCCAATTAGCATTTCATTTATCTTTTTTACTTAATGGTGAAGTTGGGGCTAGTCGAGCTATTGTTGATCAAGGAATAATTGATTATGAACACCAAGTTGGATTATCAGGAAAAATTATTACTCCTGATTTATATATTGCCTGTGGTATTTCTGGAAGTATTCAACATCTCGTAGGCATGATGAAAAGCAATATTATTGTTTCAATCAATATTGATCCACATGCGCCGATATTTTTGTATTCTCACTATGGAATTGTTGGAAACCTATTTGAAATCTTACCCGCATTAATAGAGGTATTTGAGAGACGATTATCAATTAAGGAATTAATTGATAATGAATAAGAATAACTATCAATCGATAATTAATCATGATGTCCTTATTATTGGTGCAGGGTTAGCAGGATGTTGGGCAGCTCTAACTGCTAAGAAAATGGGGGTTGATAATATAGCAATATTGTCAAAAGTTCATCCCCTACGGTCTCATAGTGGGGCTGCACAAGGAGGAATTGCAGCTTCACTAGGAAATGTCAATACTTCGAGTAGCTTTAATTCGAACAATCCATCAGAATTAGATAATTGGCAGAATCATATGATGGATACTGTTAAAGGTGGGGAATGGCTTGGCGATCAAGATGCAATTGAAATATTGGTTAAAGAAGCACCAAATATAATTTTTGAATATGAACATATGGGGTGTGTTTTCAGTAGAACAGAAGATGGGCGGATTGCCCAAAGACCATTTGGGGGGCATTCGAACCCTCGAGTTTGTTATGCATCTGATTGGACGGGACATGCCTTATTAAATACAATTTATGAACAAGTTGTTGGACTAGGAATTAGAGTCTATGATGAATGGTACGTAATAGATTTAATTATTGAAGAGGAAATTTGTAAAGGAATTACAGCATTAAATATTAAAGATGGACATCTCTACATAATTGCTGCAAAAATTGTCGTTCTATGTACAGGTGGTTGTAGCAGAATCTTCAATATCTCATCAAATCCTTTAAATAATACTGGTGATGGAATGGCAATGGTTTACAGGTCTAAATTGCCTTTAATGGACATGGAATTTGTTCAATTTCATCCTACTGGTTTGTATAATCATGGAATTCTCCTTTCAGAAGCTTGTAGAGGTGAGGGTGCATATCTACTAAATTCCAATCTAGAGCGGTTTATGATTAATTATGAACCTAATAAAATGGAATTAGCTTCCCGAGATATTATTAGTAAAGCTGAACAATTTGAAATAAACAGTGGAAGGGGAATAGGTCAAGATAAACAAGGTATTTGGATGGATCTAAGACATTTAGGATCTGAGTTAATCCTCCAAAGGTTATCTCAAGTCTATAAAATATCAAAAAAGTTAACAGGTATTGATGTTATTACCGAATTAATTCCTATTCAACCAACAGCTCACTACTCTATGGGTGGAATACCAACTGATCTTTGGGGAAAAGTTTATTCATCCACCAATTCAATAATTGAGGGTTTATATGCTGCGGGAGAATGTGCTTGTTTAAGTGTTCATGGCGCAAATCGACTAGGGGCAAATAGTCTTCTTGAGGCATCTGTTTTTGGTAAAAGAGTGGGTATTTCAATAAGCAATTCAATAAAAAATATGAAATCCCACCAATTTGATGAATCTTTATGTGATTTTAGTTTTAATAGAGTTGTACATTTGCTTACTCCTAAAACTGGTCGGGAAAGATCTCATTTTGAGATAAACCGAAAAATTAAAGAAACAATGAGTAAATACTGTGGAATTATAAGAAATCGAGAGAATTTAGAAAGTGGAATCCAAGAGATCAATGAGCTAAGTTCACAATGGAAACTTGTTAGTGTAATGGATAATTCCAAAATATTTAATACAGATTTAATTTCTGCATTAGAAACCGAAAATTTGCTTGAGTTAGCCAAAGTTATTATTAATTCTGCATATATTAGAACTGAAAGTAGAGGAGCTCATTATCGAACAGATTATCCGGTTTCAGATGACAAAAAGTGGTTGAAGCATACATTAGTTCAGATAACAAATGATAATGCGCTATCTTTTTCGTATAAAAAAATAACCACAAAAGATTAAGATCAAAATTATATTCTTTCCAAATTGTATAATTAAAAAGTAGATGGAGATTATTTCTATCGATGTTGAATAATAATAATTACGCTGTTATTAAGATTAAAAGAATCAATTCGAATGGTTCTTCTATTTCATATTTTCAAGATTTCAAAATTAAAATATCCAAGGATATGACTATTTTAGATGGTCTCTTATTAATTAAAAGCGAGTTCGATAGTAGTTTGACTTTTAGAGCTTCTTGTGGGGACGGAATTTGCGGAAGTTGTGCCATATCAATTAACGGAGTAAGTGGATTAGCTTGTGAGTCATTGCTCGAAGATTTTGTTGATTTGGATGGAATCATTAATCTAGCGCCTCTTGATGGTATGAATGTAATCAAAGACTTGGCAGTTGATTTTTCTTGCTTTTGGAATAAGTATATTCTTATTAAACCATGGATTATCAGTAAATCGTTTGAGTTAGAAAAAGAAAACTTAATTTCCCCAGATGAATTAAAAAAATTTAATGATGTACAAAAATGTATTTCATGTGGAGTTTGTTATTCAAGTTGCCCTGTTCTTAGCGATAATTTTAGTTTTATTGGCCCTCAGGCCATAACAAAAGCTTTTCAAAAAGTTATTGATATTCGAGAAACTAATTCCAATAGTCATTTAGCTAATTTAGATTCAATATGGAATTGTACTACTTGTTATCAATGTAATATGTTATGTCCAGAAGATATTGAACCTGGAAGAATCGGGATTTACCTAAAAAGTAAGTTAATCGAAAACTATAAACTTCCCCCTCTTTTAGGCAATAGACTTATGAATATTTATGAAAGAAATAATCCGTATGGAATGGAACATAATGAACGTTATTCATGGTTAGAAGAACGAAAAATACCTAATGCTACCGAACAATCAGTTCAATATTGCTTGTTAAATTGTTGTTTTTCATGCTACGATCCAAATGCACAATTAGTAGTTGACAATTTCATTGAATTTTCCAGTTTATTACCGATAAGCATTGGATATCTCGGAAATGACGAGAAATGTTGTGGTAGTGAGGTTTATCGACTGGGTGAAATAGGATTATTCGAATTTATTATTGAAGATCGACAAAAATCAATTATAAAAATTAAGGCAAAGGAAATAATATGTACATCTCCCCATTGTTATGATGCATATAATAAACAATATCCAAAAATTGGAATTCCAATAAAACACTATACGGAATTATTAGCTGAATTAATCGATGATAATAGAATTTCATTCATCAATACGATCAATAAAAAAGTTACCTTTCATGATCCTTGTTATTTGAGTAAACAAAACAATATTATCGCTGAGCCAAGATTTGTTTTACAAAATATTCCAGGAATTGACATTATTGAGATGGAACATAACAAGGAAAATAGCCTGTGTTGTGGCGGGGGTGGTGGAAATATTTGGTATGAAGATAAGAATAAATTATCTTTTTTAAGAGTTCAAGAGGCATTAAAAACTGGAGCTGAATTCTTAGTTACTTCGTGCCCTTTTTGCAATATTCAATTAAATGATGCAATAATTGCTCATAATCTTTCCGACAAATTAAAAGTTATTGATCTAATGCAATTAGTATTAATGGGTTTAACGCAAAGATAGAGTAGATTGTTTTGGAAAAACCAATTAATTTCCATGCAAAATGAAAACAAATTATTATTTCGATAACAACAGTTATAGAAACCATGACCATATGAGTAAATGATCAAACTTGAAAAATGAAAGCACATATATACATCCTAGGGTTCGTCCCTGATCCTGCTGATATTTTATCTGGTTAAGCGGTTGATGGATTCGGATTTCTGCAAATTATTCAAGTTGCCGACATTAAAACAGCAAAAGGATAAGAAAGTGTACCTACGCTTTTAAGCAATTGGTTAACTTCTTATTATTTATGAACCAAAATTGTATATTAGTAATTATTTACAGGTTACCGCTCTATGTTTTTTTTAACTTGTGTCGATCAGTAGATTTTTCTAATTGAATCTCCCATAACCGCTGTTGAAGCTCAACCTCCTCCGCAGTCCACCGGTGTTTTACGTTCTCGGCATGTCTTCTGACATCGACCCAAGTGCGGTTTATTACATTCGGTCGCAATTCTGGATCATCAGAGTCTGGTTCACCCATGTGCCAGTATTTGCGATCTTCAAAGTAAAAATACTTACGATGAGAGTCACCGAAGCGTTGAATGATCCCATATTTTTCGATGCAATCAATGAGCTGTGCATGATCAGCAGTCTTACATAGATCTTCTGTAGTGTATTCGTGAGGATAGGTACGGGCGTAGGTCCAAGCAAACTTCCATCTTGTACGCTCAATTAGTTGAACAAGTTTTTCCCGCTTTTCATCTGGATAATATGGATAACCTAACAAAGAATACAATTGCTTTTCTGCGTCTTGAATAAGTATTTCATTATAATCATCCCAATGCTTCGGATCCTTTACCCGTGGAGTGTATAGCTGATCGATTTTAGGAAATGATCTATTTCCACTAGATTTAATCACTAAGTTTTTTTCTCCGATTGTGATCACCCAGGCACCGTAATGGTAACCCTCGTGTTCATAAATCATTGAACCACCCAGACGTTCAACCATCGAACGAACTAGATCATACGCTCGACTCTCCATTACTCCTCCTAAGTGTTCAATAATAAAAAAAATAATTGAGTTTAGAATGATAAACTTCATTTATTCTGGCATATTAATAATTATATGGGTGTTTGGAACTACTTTAATATTCCCACCATAAAAAATGTATCCATTTTTCAATAGGGCATGAACACTTCATTGAGCGGTTTCATTTCATAATGATCCACCTGTCCACAGTCAATCATCCACCAGCCTTGTTGCCTGATCATATTTGATTTAGCAAACTAAAATATTGCTCCAATTTATATTATCGTCAATAAAAAACTCATGGTTGCCTATCACTTCTTGTTTACTAGCGCCCTTTTAGTTTTGTTTTTCAAGAACCATAAACTGCCTGACACTCTTCTTTCCAAAAGCAACTTCATTTTGGTCTCATAATCTATTGAGGAATTTTGTTCTGAAATAAAAACTTGGATCCAGTTGTCCGTGGTCATTCATTTCAGTCAAGCTTAACATTGGTCGTTCTTTTCTGACTTTGTCTTCAGAGATCGCCATTTTGAGCTAATTCACGTACACTCGATATGCACGACCTTTTACAATATTTGTTCTTACCAAACAGATAGATAGCAAATTCTGACGAAAAAGGAGGCTTCACACCACCATCTCCTCCCGTAAGCTTAACCATCCAGTATCGTGATTTACCCAAAGACTCTGCCAAATCACAGAGTTGAAATAGAGAAATATATTCATCAGGAGAAGGAACACCTTCTTTCTGAACATAGTACTTCCCCAATTCGCCCATGTGTTCTTTGCAAGTTGGCCCAATAGAACCTTCCCCTTTGAAGGGTTTGCCGCAAATCTTACATTTCTTATTACTCACAGTCATTATTCATGCTCCGGTTTGATTCTGAGTTGCTTTGGAATTTGTCTTATGAGTAAAGGTGGTAGAACGCGATTAATATACCACCATATATGGCGAATTATTTGTCTAATAGTACCAATATTTCCTGACAATAATGTGTTTTTGCACCTATATTGCACCAAATACAGGATTATAAGTTAGCAATATTTCAAAACGAATTATGTATTAAACTTATCGGTATTTATACCCTTAAATAAGACTCGGTCCGAGCAGTAGATGAGAGACAGGAAATCAAATTCCTTGCATAACCCGCCAGACGACAAAGCTGGTATTAAACCACCTTAACGGCGGACTTTAATAGGCTCTATCGACTTCTCCACAAGGTTTGACGCGACGTGTCGATGTGTAAGTAGTTGTTAGGCGGTTTATTGATCATTCAAGAGTTCGTCCACATCATTCTTGGACAAACCCAGTTGTTCAGCAACCTTTCTGATATACATTTTCTCTGTGGACTGAAGCTTGCCATCTTGCTTGGACATGCTAACCATATCTAATATGAGATTAAGTGCTTCATCAGGATGATTTTGACATGGCGAAAAATCAATCGCTACCAAATTTTTAGCCGCTAAACGATTATCGAGGTCTGATTTCTGTTCAGCATTGAAATTCACGGCAGACGTCAGCTCTTTCAGAAATTCAATCTCAGCATTGTCCATATCTCCATCAACTTTCATTAAGTTAATAAGCGTCTGGAGGTGAATTAATGAGAGAGATAATTCGTTAGCAGTTGGAGTTGGCAGAGAAGAAACCGTAAATCGTGCCGATAATTCTTGCTTTTTGATCTCTAGTTCATCATCAGTTAACAAGCCTTCAGCATTAAGAAGATTTAAACGATCTAAAAGTTCTGTTTGGCTAAGAGATGTTCCTGTCGGTAAAGAAGCAGCTATACCACTGGATACTGTATCTGGTTCAGATGATACTAGTGATGGTTTCTTACCAAAAAGTCCATGAATCTTATTACCTAAATTGCTCGCTTGTTCTTTAAAGCTCTTTTGCTCTTTCCGTTTAAAGCTAGAAGCCAGGGTTTGAAGTTCGTCTAAATTCAACTTTTCATTTAAAGCTGGCAAAAAACGATTGAGCAAGTCAAGCTCGGTCGGAGCAATTGTGCCACTGGCGGCAGTAGCCAATTTTAAAAGCTCAGCCAAAGCCTTACGCAACTTAGCATTTTCAATGGCAAGTAACTGTTTCTCGACTGTGTTAGGATTAATCTCTACACGAGCTTCAATTTCTTGCAGCGCTTCAACAGGAACATTCAAGCACTTTACTATTGCCTGATAAACCTTCAATTCTCGCGGGTCAATGCTACCATCAATGTTAATTATTGCCTGGACGGCTTGCACAACAATAGGCAGGTCGCCAGGATTAAATTCAGATTCATTACACAAGTCAACTGCTAATTGCCTCGCCCGTGCTTCTAATTTGAACTCCTGCCGTCCTATTTCAGCCATGTTCTTTGTAGAAACATAGTTCCAGCCAGATGAGATAGCCACCCCAGCTACGGGTACTGCAACTTTTAAAATTGCATTACGAGTAATCATGATCCCAATCTTCGGGCCCAAGATTTTTTTTGCAGTTTCTTGAATAATTTTCGTTTTGCCTGTGATGAACCGGAATGTTTGTGCGCGTACTACTTCCGTCCCAGCAACTGTAGCTACGGCACCAGCATTCGCAGCAACAGCAGAAACTCCATAAGCCAGCGTAAATGCTCTGTAAAGTTGTTCCGGGTCATTTAGATCAATTGGGTCTCCATATACTGTGGCTAAATCATAAATTAGTCGTACCTGCAAACGAGTGGTATACAAAATCTCACCGCCAATTGCAGCAATAACTACGGGTATTGTCAAACCACCCAATACTCCTGTTGAAGATGTTGCACCGGTCACCCCACCAGCGATAGCTGCATAACGCATCGCCAATGTACAAAGTTTTTCTGCAATCGCATCCTGTGTAAGACCGGGATACTTTTTACGGAAATACTCTACACCGCCATCTTTGATAATTTTCTCGGCATAAGAAGACAGCATAGCATGCACAAATTCATTGAACCAAGTGCCATCTTTTAAGCGAGCCGGGCCAAAGGCGACGGCCATCTTCTTAAGATCTTCAAATTCAGTTTTGATCTGGTTCTTGATTGATTTATCTTCATCGAAATGTGTGTTGGAATCCATTATTTTGCATCTCCATGGTTGAAATGTAATACCTATAAGTTTCGTAATAGGCACCTGAACGAGCGGTTACTTTGTTTGGGAGAAGGCTACACTTTGTATCCAGTAATCATGGTAACAAATTTACCCCACCAAACTTTAATTATATAAAACACTTAAATTTTCGCAACCAATTAGCGCTTTCCATTTCTGAAAGGCGGTTCACATCAACAATCCAATACTGTTACACTCTCAACCGGTCAGAACTTATAACCATAAATCCGTTATTGTCAAAATAACCGATGTTAGAGTAAATCTATATTTGAAGCAGACACGAAACCAAGTTTAATTCATAGCCATAATTAAATCACCAAAATAATTCTCAAAGCGATTATCTAAACCTCACACATTTCCCGGAACTTGCTTAATGTCACCATACACTTCTCATGTAATCCATAACCAGCAAAACTGGTGACATAGAACCTTAAACTAAACTGTTTGGATTCGGCATACTTATCAAATTCTGGATCACTAATTATCTTCTTTAACATGGGGCTACGAGGATTGTGATTCGCCAGGATAAAGATCACTTCCGGTATTTCGGCAGGGTTCAACTTGACCTTGGCATTACTCGTACCCTTATTAAATTTCAATAAACCAAGTTGATCAAGTTGGTTGAATTGGCTTTCCATAGTTTGATACAGCTTCATAGTATTTTCTTCTGAAGAGAATAAGGTATCCATATCCTTTAGATGTTTGAGCAATCCCGCACTTCCCCCAAGTGCACCATCACCATACTTCATTTCAATCAGCGCTGGCTTACAATTACCACCATTTTTTCGTTGAGATGCCAGCCAGCGTATGGCAACAATATCAAATCGGGCATACGGTTCAGTAAACTCAATGTCAGAAATGAAGTATTCACTTTCATTTGATATTGTCGAATTGTTATTCTCACGAGCGATCAACTGTTGAAATTCACGCTCTGCTTTACCGTATACCGAGAAATATTCATCCATAACATTTTTCCGACTTGAGAAAGAATCAACCCATGTCTTGGCATCATCTTGTTTGGAAATCTCGGTTGGAGAATTTAATATTAAAGATTCATTTTTATTGTAATTATTATCGAAGGATGTTTGATAGAAGCCTTTGCTATGCTCTTTAATATTGAGTATATTCCCGCCACGATAATAAACGTTAACAAAGTTTTCCCGAATAGCCAGCATTAGTGTGTGGTCTTTTTTTACACGTTCCAGAATAGGATGAAGCATCCCATCAGAGTTTAATAGATCATCCATAAACTTTTCAGACAACTTTCTCATTTAAACCTCCCACCAATCGTTATCATTATGTAATTCTATATCAGGAAACAAATCCGCATATTTCTCAGGATAAAACGTGTGAATTGGAACCACCCTGTGAGGGTTTATTGCGGTTACCAACCGTTTTAGATCTCTAGGGCTGGCATGCCCTGAGGTATGGATACTTAATTTGGGAATACTATGCCTCGCTAACCAATTTTTTGTTTTATCATATGACCCTTGTTCCCAATATCCTTCCCATTGAGAATAGATATAAACAGCACCATTCAAACAATCTGCCTTGTCGAGATCAACCTGAAATAGCGGACGAAAAAGCAAAGTGGATTGTTCAGGAGCATCTGCTAGATTTTCAAGGTAAATGCGATTCTTGGAATGAAGTTTGAGAAGTTCAAACCATGCATTATTCTTGATTTGGATTCGTTGTGACTGTGGAACAAACAATTCAATATCAGACCAGTTCGATTGTGGAATGTTCTTGTTCCCAGTTGCTTCAAGAATTGCTGCGGTATATAGGTCAATAATTAGCTTTCTACCAATCCGTTTACAGGCTCTTAGAATCGTTACAACCCGGTCAATGTTTTGAGCTGATGTGTGAACGAGCGCCAATCCTTGTGTATTAGAAAATATGTTAATGAATTTCTCTTCAATATCCTGTTCTGAAGGAAATTGATCATCATATTCCAGCCGTCCTAAAGAAGAACCTTCCATTAGAAGAATTTCGATATCCTTTAGGGGATTATTAATGAGTCGTTCAAACAATTTGGCTTTACGACCATGTGCGCGAAAATCACCACTATAAAAGATGCGTTTTCCTTCACTTTCAATAAGTAGGGCAAAGGCATCATAAGCCGAGTGATCCATAAGCAACGGAGTTATCTGGAAAGGACCAACATTAAAACTTACTCCTGATTGATAATCCCACCCCTGTGAAGGGATGGTCCAGCTATCTCGCATGAATGGTGATGCCGCAGTAAGGATCTGGCGAGCAGCTGCCCCCATTCCAATTGGGAGACTGGGGGAGATGTGCGCGAGGAGACCGAAATGATCGAGGTGGGGATGGGAAATTAACACACCTAATAATGTCGGATCAGAGCCATCTAGTCCTTTTATTTTGGGCAAATATTTTGGCTCATTCTCTTCTGCATCAAGTGGTAGACCAAGATCGATGAGAAGTCGTTGACCATGGCTTTCAATCTCAACACAACTTCCACCAATTTGTTTGCTGCCTCTATGGATACAAACTCGCATTATTTACTTTCTATTATTACAATCAATTTTTTAACCTATCCGTTTTCCTTTTTTAATTGCCACTCTCTAAATAACTTAATTTCTTCAACTGTCATTCCTAAAGCCAATAAATCTTGGTCTGTATCAGCAAACATATCCAATTCGATAAATTGATTTTCCAACCTTTGATCAACTGGTTTTTCTTCCGAGTTTTCCATTTTTCCCACTCTTCAGTGTTTTCGAAATCCAATCCTGTGGAACTTCTAAGAAAAATTAGGAATACCACTTTACCCCCTTGTGGTATTCCTAAGTCGACACCCCACCCCTCAATTTCCAAAAAACATTTCGTTAGCTGGAAATGCCAGATGTGTCGTGAACTTGTCAAAGAGTTCTGCGCCGATGATCCCAGCTTTTCCAGTCACCAGCAAGGTGGATTCAAGTAAGGCAGGCAAGACGCCGAAGCGGAGGGTGATTTGTTCCAAACCCAGCATGAAGGCGATCTCATACACCGGAGTCTCAAATTCTCCCATGCTTGGATAGAAATCTTTTTCGGTGCCAACGGGTTTGTATTTGGATGCAATCTCCTTTTTAATGTAGGAGAGTTTTGCCCCTGTATCAAGGAACATGTCGACCGGCGCGTTATCGAAGTATGCTTTGATCATGGGAACACCCATGAAGTTGGACATGGGAATACAATCGCTGAGGTTCATTCTCTTTTCTGAACTAAACTCAATCCGGTTTCGATTTAATTCAAGGGTGACATAATACTTTTTTAGAATATCCATACCCAACAGTACATCGATCCTGGTCCCGACCAGTTTTTCTATGGATGTGAGAGTTACTCCCATGTAATCCGTTGAAAGAGTGTGTACTTCATTTAAGAAGTAAAACTCTGGTTTTGTTCCTAGGCTGATTGGGATGCCTGTATCAACTAGGATGGATTGACCCTCGATTTCAGCAATGAGGTGGCCGTTGACAAGGCGGATGGCGAAATGACGGTGATGAGCCCGGCCGCGTTTATTTGCATATTCTTCCTGGTGATGCCTTTTGCGGGCGTCTTCACTCATTCCCTGGGATAATTCGTTTGCAATAAAATCGAATTTACTGCGCATTGGAGCAGACATATGTGCCTGATGCTCGTCAATGGAGGTTTGATATAAAACATTGGCTCCGGCACGGTCACCGGATCTTTCCAGTTTTAAGGCTTCATTGGCCTTGTCTGCCATTTCTACTTCGGTATAGCGTTCCAGTAATTCTTTATCCTGTTCCGCTTTTTCTACTTCTTCATTCGTTTTCGCCGTAAACCTGATTTCAGTATTCAAATCAACGACATATTCATTTTTGTCTTTTCCGCGTAAGGTGCACGGAAATGCTAGTTCTTCCGCTGAGACAGCTGCTTCTATGGTCAGTTTGATGTAGATCCGCTGGGTTCGACCTGCATAGAGGCTTCCCAATGAAAGAATCAACCGGTTCTCTTTAAATTCGTGCGGCCAGCCTGCTGAAACATGTGCTCTTACTCCCTTGGGTAACCTGACAACCACTTCAACGTCGCGCAAAGAGATATCAACCAATTCATTAAACTCCCGTTCAAAAACCACCGGAATGGCATTGGTTGTTTCAAGGAAATGAAAATTGCCACCCCCGTTGTTTGCCATCCCTTCCAAAAGGTGTTCATCATAACCCGTACCAACTCCAAAGCAGGAAGTAGAGACTCCTCTGCGGAAAATTTCGCGGGCATGGGTTGCCAATTCCTCGGGATCCTGAATTCCAACGTTAGCCTGGCCATCGGTCAACAACAGAGTCCGGTTGATGGTTTGACCGTCAGCGATTGATGCGACTTGTTCACATCCTTTCAGCCAACCTCCGGAGAGAAAAGTGCTGTTTCCTGAGCGGATAGTTTGAACAAGGTTTTTTGCCTGCCGCCTGTACCCCTCGGTAATCTTGCCTGCCGCGACCAGGGTTTCAACTCTATCGTCGTAAACCACTACGGAAGCCGAGTCTCTTTCATCCAGCAGATCGAGTACGTGTAAGGCTGCCTCTTTTACATATTGGAGTTTCTCGCCGCTCATTGAACCGCTGCGATCCAGCACAAGGCTGACATTCAGGGGTGAGCGATCGTTGGTCTGCTCCCTTTGGGGTGGAGTGATGCTTATTTCCAATACGCGGGTTGTTTTCTTCTCCTTGGAGATCACCACTTTATCGCTTTTTACTTCCAATTGAATTTCATTATTGTTTGTTGTGTTTTTCATTTTCATTTCTCCCTTGTAGATTGATCTCCAAATAAATTTTGGGCAAAATCGATTAATTGTTCAATCTTTTTTTGAGCATCAGCATTATTTGGGTGCCGGATATTGAGTTCGATCCCTTCATGCAGAATAGTTCTTGACCAAGTTTCTTGTGTCCCTGGAGTCGTTTGGTTTTTTAATGTATCGGTATCCTGGAAAAGAGCAGGTGAGGGTGCCTGGGGCAAAGGGCGGGGGGCAGGCATCGGTTTTGAAATGGACCTGACACTTTCACGCCCGCGTTCGAGGTTCTGAATGTATTCAAGTGCGCTGGCTCCTTCCTTGCGGGATTCTGGAGCTGAATGATCAATAATTGGGTTTTCCAAAGTGTATTTCAGCACGTCCTGGTATTGTCGGACTTGGGACAACTCCTCGGGTGTCATATTGTCGAGTAGGTGGCGGATTTCCTGCAACGGTAGGCGAAGATTTTTCAACCTTTGGATCAATTCCAGCCGGTCCAGGTGCTGCTGGGAATATCGCGAAAACTTCCCGTGAGTGTCAGGACCTTGTAGGATCCCTTCCTGGATGTAGTAACGCAGGGTTCGCAGGGTCAATCCACTCATGGTACCTAAATCTTCCAGTGTCAGGTTATCGTTCATGTTTTCATTCTTTCCAGTGTTTTATATGACAGTTATGCTGTAATTATACAGTTATACTGTAAAATGTCAATACCGATTGTTTTGTTTTAGGCGCAATAATTGCCAGTGGTTCCTGGATACAAACCATTATCCGCTTTATGAGTGCATATGATGTGCACTCATAATAATTGCATTGGATTTAATATTTAAAGTACTTTTACAATTTTCAATTGTTATTCATGACCGGAAAAATGTGAGAAATGAATATATGAATGTACTTTTATATATGAATGAAAAGAAATTGCTTCATTGCCAAAAAATACTATTTAATTGAATGAATCAAATTTGATCATTGTTTTAAAATCGAAATCCAGAGGAACCAAAAAGGTTACTCTGGACTCTCACTGCGATTTTTCTCTGAATAGGTCGAACAATTATATTACCCGTACGGAGGCAGAGAAAAAACCAGTTAGTTGTAACGACTTCTACGCGCCACAGGTTGGCTCTATGCAATCGTCAAACAGTCAGCGGGGGTAAAACAGTCTTGCATAATCAAAATCGGAATAGCAAAAATATTATACATTATTGCTACTTTTCATTTCATAGAAAAAGCATTTTTCTAGGTTTCAAATAAATCTGTGTATTAGTACGATAATATTTTGATATAACTCACCAGAATTTTTAAAAAATAATTTAAAGAAATAGTGCACACTCTGTGCACTATATTTTATTAGACTAGCGATGTGCCAAATTAGTCTTTTTTAATATAAATTTTGTTTACAAATAAATTACTCTTATAGGATAATTAGAATACATTGCAAACTAAGAAGGGGTCATTAATGGTTGAGAAAGTAACAATACTTGAAAAAGATTTTCCTGCCAGTATTCCTGAAGACATTGGACACAAATCAATAGAAGTAGTTAATGAATCTGGAGAAATTATCGAATTCTTTTACGATATTTCTTTTTTCAAATTTAGACCCGAATTTCCAAAACAATTTATTAATGAATATGATGAGATCATAACCAAAGTGATTGAGCTTGAAAATTCCAATATGGCGGAGCTGGTAAATTGGAGTGGTCAACAGTTAGCTTTCAATCTGTTTGCATGGAATAAACTAGATAATGTAACCAAGGCATTGATTGTTTTATGTCGGTTATTTCATCCATTGAACTGTAATAGGCAGGATGAATATTATAGAGTCACAATTGAAAATACCCTAAATCGATGTGGAATTGCAGAGAGGGGGCAAATCTCCTCTATGATTTGTAGTTTTGATGAACATGCAATATTTGCGACAATTGGTCGAGTATTAACGAACAGCGAAAAGAAATTTCGGATCGGGGTTCTTAAAATATTTACAAATTACTATACCAACTTTCATGATTATGGAAAGTTGGATATTAGTAAATTGTTTGATTTTATTAACTTATACTGCCAAAACCCGGCACTACAATTTATCGAAAGAAAATGGCTGGATGGTATTATAAATAATCGTTGCTTGGACCCAAATCATTATGAAGATACATATACATGTTACTGGAAAGTGGTAAATAAAACTAAAATCCAAAAATCAGATTTTGTTTCAAAAATGTCTGAATTAGAATTTGTTCATTCCATACGTGGAAATAAGCCAGTTGAGGTAGTCGATGATAAGGGAGATTTAATTGCATTATTCTATGACACTTCATTTTGCAATCAGGTAATTGATAATTTTGACGAATTCGTTAAATATTTTGATGGGATCTTCGATTATTGGAATGTTTGGACTGGACATTATATGATTGGCAAATGCTCTAATGGGGTAGGTCCATATTTTGATTATCAAAAAGATGAAGAAAAATATGAATTATGGAGAAATGAACAATTAGAGAATACCCATTCTTATGATTTACAAGCACTATCAAATTATGAATATATTCCAGCATCTATGCTTGCATTGTGCCGTCTAGCTTATCCGTTTAAATTAGAAAATTATGAAAAAGTTGAAGAATGTTACAAAAATGAAAATACTATGATGTACTGGGAATACTTTCCAAAAGATGAGTTTTGTACTCAGGTGCTTGAATTTGAAGACCCGAAGATAATGGAAAAATACTTGGATTTAGAGAGTATTGATGTCGATCTGGATCGAAAAATACGGGTTTTAAAATTTATTGACGATCATGCCTACACCGAGATGATTTATGATAACCCAGGTCTGTACCTGTCAAAAAGCAATATTGATTGCTGCATAAAATATGCTACTGATTCCGAAAACGCAGAATTATTAGCATTTCTGCTAGATTACAAGAATAAATCGATAATCTCAACAATCGATAATAACTTTCCTCTAGGATTTCACAATGACAATTGAACTCATCATTGCTCCACCGGCCGCTGGTAAAACTTACACCTGTATCCAACGTATACAGGCAACCCAAAAAGATCATCCGCTTGCTAAAATCTGGGTGATCGTCCCGGACCGCATTCAGGCGGCGGCTTTCCGTAAACGCCTGGCGAATAGCGGTGGTGCAGTGGGAGTCCAGGTGGGCAGGTTCCCTGATCTGCAAAAGAGTATCTTGCAGCATGAGGGGATCTATCATCCGTTGGCATCACCTTCTCTTTTGCATCGCCTGATACAAGATACCGTGAATGATGCGGTCGATCAGGATGCCATCCCATTTCTCAAACCCTTGCATCCCTTTCCAGGCTTTATCGTCATGCTGCGTGATGCGTTTGCGGAACTTAAACGGGCGTTGGTTTCTCCAGAAAAATTTTATGATTACGCAAAGGGGGGAAATGCATCCCAGAAAGATCTCGCAACCCTTTATTCACGTTACCAGGCCAGGCTGCAGGACCTTCAATGGGTGGATTCGGAAGAGATTTCTCAATTGACGGTTGACGCCCTCGAAAAACATCCCAAAGCTGCCTCTGAAATTCGATTGTTGGTTGTGGATGGATTTGACTCTTTTAATTCATCCCAACATCGATTGCTGAAGCTGCTTTCTGAACAGGTTGGTGAGTTGATCATCACTTTCCCGGGGGCAAAAGATTCTATGAGGGCAGCGCATCACCGTTTTTCAGACAGCTTTGAGAGGATGTTAAAAGACCTCTCCCCAATAATAACCACCTTGGAGAATACCCCGATCCTTCCTGAAGTGGTTGGATACATCGAAAAAAACATATTCATAATGCAACCTCCAGAAAAAAGGTCCACGGTACAACCGATTCTTCTCGAGGCAAGATCACCAGTGGATGAAGCGCGTGAAAGCCTGCGTTGGATAAAGAAACTGGTCATCCGCGAAAATGTAGCTTTATCTGAATGTGCTGTTTTTACTCCCAACCCTGAAACCTACCATGATGCCCTGCGCTCTGCGGCAAATGAGTTTGGTATACCGATCAGTTTTACCCTCGACGATGCACTTGATAATTCTCCGGCCATCAATTCTTTGACCAATCTGCTTTCACTTCCATCGCGCAACTATAACTCCCGTTATTTGATTAATACACTCAGATCGCCTTATTTTGATTTTTCACTTGATCCTGAAAATGTTGATACGCTTGAAATGGTCTGCCGGGTGGGGCAGATCGTAGAAGGACGTGATCAATGGGAGGAAGTGTGGGAACGACTAATTGCATCCTCTACACAACAAAATCAAGACCTGGATGACGAAAGGAACTCTCCCAATCTTCCACGGGGTGCAGAAGCCGAAAGATTAAGCAGGGTAATAGGTTCAATCTTTGACATTATTACGCCTCTCCCTCAAAACGATTGCCTGACGGGTTGGATTTCATGGCTAGAAGATCTTCTTGAAAGATTACATTTTTACGAGCATACACAGAGTGAGAAAGACAGGGCAGCTTGTGAAACTTTCCAGGAGGTATTGCAATCGCTGGTACTGACAGAAACCGTGGCCGGAAAACGCGAAGTTGAATTCAGCCAGTTTGTTTCCGACCTACAGGCAGCGCTTTCTGGAGAGGGTTACCGGGAATCCAAATCCTTTGGTAAACCCACGCTTTTAGTAGGCCGATTCACAGAAGCACGCGGCTCGCGATTCAAAGCAGTCGCTTTGTTGGGCTTATCTGAAGGTTCTTTTCCAGCGAATGAACACCCAGATCCGTTCCTGGATGAGCAATTGCGTTCAGATTTGGGATTGGAATTGCGTTTACAGCGTGAACAAGCCGGTTTGTTTTACCAGGCGGTGACCAGAACCGACAAGCACCTGTTGATCACTCGACCTTATTTATCAGATGATGGAGAAGAGTGGGAGGAATCTGCATATTGGAAGGCGATCGCGGGCTTATTTGATTCCTCTGCAATAACCCGAATTAATCCAGATATTCCGCAGCCACTTGTGGATGCCGCATCCTCGCAGGAAGTTCTGTTTTCTGCAGTCCGAAAGCAGGAGCTTCCAAACAGTTATAAATTCTTGGCTCCTCGCTGGAAAAACCTGCAACACTCCCAGAGGGTGCTCCGAGCCAGAAGAGCAAAGCATGCTCAGGGTCCATTTGAAGGAAATGCTGAAGCAGTTTCAACTGAAGTAAGTTCGCGTTTTCACAAGGGTAAAAAATGGAGTGCCTCCAGATTGGAAAGCTATGGCACCTGTCCTTTCCAATTCTTTGTTAAAAATGCGCTTGAATTAGAAGAACATTTATTTCCAGAATTGGGAATGGATATTGCTAAAAGAGGTACTGTTTTGCATCGAATTCTAGAGAAGACATATAAAGAAGCAGGCAATACAGCGGATTTAGATAGTCTTCTTGATTCTTTAGATGGTGCTGCAAGAGAAGTGTTCTCGACAGCACCCAAGGAATTTGGATTTCGGCCGTCAATTTTATGGGATGTTGAAAAGGTACAACTTCTAGAAAAGTTGAAGAAATCGATAAACGCAATGGTCGAAGACCGCGATTGGAAACCTATTGCTTATGAAGCAAAATTTGGAATGGATGGCGAGGATCCACTCTTGATTGACCTTGGAAGAGAAAAATTATACTTTAAGGGAATTATTGATCGTGTTGACCATAACTCTAACGGAGAACTGCGTGTAGTTGATTATAAAACTGGTGGTTCCCATTACACGCCAAAGAATTTTTTACAGGGATTTATACTACAGCTTCCCATTTATGCAATGGCTGCAAAAGAAGCCTTAAAACTTGGTGATCCGATAGATGGAATCTACTGGAAAATATTTGCTGCTGAAGCAGGTTCATTGAAGTTGGCAAAAATTCAAACTGATGATGCTGTAGGTGTTGATGCTGCCATAGAGATTACCTGTAAACATCTTGTTCGAATATTGAATGGTATTCGATCTGCCCAATACTCGCCAAAGAAACCTGATGACGGTTGCCCACCTTATTGCGTTGCGGCAAAAATATGCTGGCGCTTTGAACCAGGAGATTAAGTGATGAGCGAAGAATTAAGAGAACAGGTTTTATCCGCTTTTAGATTAACTCCACGCCAGCATGAAGCTGCCATCGAGAGAGGATGTGATGTCGTGGTGACTGCGGGTGCTGGAAGCGGCAAGACAAGCACCTTGGTGGCTCGATATGCTTCTTTATTGGCAGATGGGATCGATTTACGAAGGATTTTGGCGATCACTTTTTCAGAAAAAGCAGCCCGTGAAATGCGCTCACGTGTTCGAAAGACAATATCCACGTTGATAACATCGGCAACAGAGGACGACGATCGTAATTTTTGGGTGAGTCTGAACGCAAAAATGGACTCTACCCGGATCAGCACCATTCACAGTCTGTGCGCTGAAATCCTGCGTGCCCATCCTGCTGAAGCTGTTGTAGATCCGAAATTTGTTGTTGTTGATGAAGGAACAACGGCTGCCTTGCGTGTTCAGGTTGTGCAAGACACATTAAATACACTCGTAGGATTGCAGGAATATAAACCACTCTTTCAATTATTTGAAATAAAAGTACTAACAGGTTTATTTGATTACTTGCTCGAAAAACGACTTGAAGCCAGGGAAGCGTTTGATTCCGAAATTGACATGTCAAAGGTAATTTGCGCTCAATTTGGCTTATTATTACGCGCACCAGATTTTGTGAATCCAATCTCTGAGTTGCGAAGTATGTCGAAGTTGGAATTGAATGAAGATGCAGGCGAAGGAATAGCCGGGCAAGTTGAAGAATTATTGGAATTGTGGAATACAGCTGAAGAGAGGCTTGCTTCAAGAGATTACCTTGGATGTACTTCTAAGTTATTCAAATTGCGTCGTGAAAAGTTGAATCTTAGAATTGGAAAACGTGAAAGTCAAACAAAAGGGATATTAAAACAATTCAAAAAATCATTTGATGAATTATTGAATCCAATTAGTGGTGGGACAACTGGTGATGATCTACCCCCAACAGCTGAAGGTGAGGCTCAGTTCGTTCAGGCTATGATTCTTCTCAAACCAGCATTTGAACTATTGGAAGCCGGTTATCGAGAGGGCTTGAATCAACTGGGCGGTTTGGATTTTGATGATCTTGAATTTGGAGCAGCGCAGTTGCTTTCACAACCTGCGATCCGAGAGAGTTGGCAGGGGCAGATCGACGCGGTTCTGGTGGATGAATTCCAGGATACCAATCAACGCCAACGCACCATTGTTGAATCCCTGGCCGGATCATCCGGTCATCTTTTTGTGGTGGGGGATGCCAAACAAAGTATCTATCGGTTCCGCCGGGCGGATGTCACTGTTTTCCGTGCCATGCGGCAAAGTATTAAATCCAGGGGGGGATTGCCAGTTGATCTAAATGTAACATTCCGTGCCCATTCACCATTGCTAACAGGAATGAATAACCTATTAAAGGAAGTGATGGGGGATCAAGAGGATCCTTCACGTCTTTATTATGAACCTTTTGCTCCATTAATCGCACACCACGACCTGCCACTCGAGGGTATCCAGGGGCCTCATATTGAGGTGGTGTTGGGGGAGGGTGAAGATGCAGAAACTGGCCGACAGGCAGCTGCAAAAGCCCTGGCTTCGCGATTGCTGGAGTTGAAGGAACAAAAACAAATTAACTCATGGGATGATGTTGCCTTATTATTCCGCGCATCCACCGGCTTTCCATCTTACGAAGATGCTTTTGAAGCGGCGAATATTCCTTTCATAACGGTTGCGGGTCAGGGTTTTTATGATCGTGCCGAAATCCGTGATGTTTTGAACCTGTTGCGCGCTCTTGCTGATCCGAGTGATGACCTGGCAATGGTCGGGCTGCTCCGATCCCCTGCATTCGGTTTGACTGATGCTGCGCTTTATCAACTCCATTGGAGAGACAGCGTGAGCCATCATTATTGGATGTCTTTACATGAGGATTTATCTTTTCTTTCTGAAGATGATCAGGAGGGTGCTCAACGCACGCTAGTGATAATGGAAGAATTAATCCCATTGGTCGATCGGGTTCCGGTTGCCGAACTTTTGAAGAAGTTGATTGATGTCACAGATTATAGAGCGATTCTGGCCATTGAGGAAAGCACAGGTGGAGGCGGACGCTTGTGGCGCAACCTGGATAAGCTTGTAAAAGACGCACAGGATAGCGGTAAAGTAAACGTACGGGATTTTCTGGATTATTTGAAGGTCGTCAATGACGCCGGAGCCAGGGAAGGGGAAGCCCCTGCGGAGGTTCAAGGGGCCGTGCGGTTGATGACCATACACAAATCAAAAGGGTTGCAATTCCCGATATTGGTATTGGCCGATGCCAGTCGAGAGTCAAGGAATAAAGGTGAGTCGGCATACCTGACTCAGGAACTAGGACTGTGCTTCAAACTTGACTCACAGCCCATGATGTACCGTCTGGCAAAGGTGCTTGAAAAGCGACAGAGCGCAGCTGAGGACCATCGGGTGCTATATGTGGCGCTGACGCGTGCACAAGAAAAAATTATCATCAACGGCCATGTAAAATCCACAGAGAAAAAGGGTTGGTCTGCTTCGGGCTGGTTGCAAGAGCTGTGTGATGCAGCGATGGTGGATGTGAATGCTGTCATGGACCACAGTGGTGAGGCAATTATTGTCTCCAATACATCAGGGGCTGAGGTCCGTGCATGGGCCATGACGCCCGAAAGCGAAATTGTCAAAGCTCAAATTAGCGAAAAGAGCAAACCATCAGCAGATGAGTTTGCAGCTTTACCGATTTTCGCACCTTTGATTGTTACTCCCTCTGTGGATGAATCTGAAGAGAATGAAGCTGAAAGGAGTGGCAGGCGGGTGACCGGAAGGTTGGCAACAATATCCCCTAATGTAATTGGCACAATGGTTCATAAGGCCATTGAACTCTGGTTGTTCCCTGGGGATCCCCGTTTGATTCCATTACTTAAAAATGCTGCTTTGGATGCCGGGTTGGCGGTCGAGGTTCATTGTGACGCTGCAGTTCAGCAGGCCATTGAGTTGTTAGCCAGATTCTATGATCACCCCATTCGCAAAGAAATCGAAGGTTCCGTGGCACGATATCATGAGTTGCCCTACACTCGCATGGTGAACGACCACGCAGAGACTGGATATATTGATCTGTTGTATCAAAATGCTGAGGGCTTACAGGTCTTGGATTTCAAAACGGATTCAATTCATAGTGCCGAGCAGCTTGACCAATTAGTTGGACAGTACACTCGTCAGATGAACCGTTATGAAGAGGTTGTCAATTTACTGTTAGGGCAGACGGCTCAAGCACGGATATGTTTCCTGGATGTTAATGGGAACATTGAATTGGTGTCCATATAATTGAGTGCACACTAGGTGCACTGATAACGTCTACACTTAGTTAAGAAAGACGAAGGAACAAAGATATGTCACAGCGACAGCAACTGGAACGTCTCATGGTAATCGATCGAAGCATCCGCGAAGGGGGATATCCGACCGCGGAGCGCCTGGCGGAAATGCTTGAAGTGAGCCGTCGGGTCATTTTTAATGATCGAGATTTCATGATTAATCGCCTGGGTGCTCCCATCGAGTTTGACCGTCAACACGGTGGGTGGATCTATGCGGATAAAACATGGATCTTGCCTGGGATGATTGTTACCGAAGGGGAGTTGCTGGCTTTCTTTCTAAGTGTGGAGATCTCTAAACGATACCTGGGCTCAAGCATGGAATCCTCACTGCGCTCAGCCGTTGAAAAGATCTCCAAGGGGGTTAAGGGGCCTGTTTCTGTTGATCTAAACACTTTAAGATCGCAATATACCTTTTCAGCACCAACTTACATTTCCTCAAATGAACAGGCATTAATTGATATCCATCATGCCATTTATGAAAACAAAAGTGTGTGGGTGAGGTATTTTACTGCCAGCAGGGGTGAGGTTACAGAACGCACGATCAATCCTTATCACTTGTATAACGTCAGTGGAGATTGGTATCTGATCGGATTTGACGAACTTCGTAAAGAGTTTCGTACTTTTAGTGTTGCTCGAATTAATAAGTGGAAAATTCTGAATGACAAGTTTGAGCGGGATCCAGGTTTTTCAGCCCAAACCTGGGTGGAAAACTCATTCCAGGCTCAAAGTGGGGGAGCGATTGAGGATATCTCAATTCGCTTCAGCCCTGAAGCTGCCCATTACGTTCGTGAACGTATCTGGCATTCGTCACAAACCATAGAAGAAAACGAAGATGGAAGTTTGATCCTTCACCTGCAGACCGCTGGCTTGGACGGCATCAAGCGGTGGTTGCTCACCTTTGGTCACAGAGCTGAAGTGCTGGCACCTAAAAGTTTAAGAGAAGATTTTGTTGATGAGATTACTGAAATGTCAAAGGTTTATGATTTAAGTTAAGATTATTTATAAAAAATCTACCTAGGGCTTTATCTTACGAACGAGGAACAAGAAATATTTCAATATACCGATTATAAATCAATTCGTAAGCACACATCCTTAAGGAAGCATTCTTTACAAATAGGATTGTTAGCTTTACACCAATTTCTTCCAATCAACCATAAAGGTCCATCGAGTTCGCCAGGATAATCGGGGTTTAATAGTCTTGCGGAACTAATTGCCTCATTTTCATCAATATAAGCTGCAACACCAAGTCGATATAGAACACGCATAGTATGAACGTCAGGTTTAATATCCATTCTGCTATGGTCTAAATCAGAAAACTGAACTCCAAACGCATTTTCGATGAGTATTACTGCCATATTAGATATTCCATTACCAACTCCATAGACACTCATAAATGTGCGTTTAACTTCACTAGCTTTTTTATTATTCCAGATATTTGACGCATCACCATCAAATTGGTCAACGACGATCTTAGTTATCGATTGAAAGGTATGTGCAGCTTTATCAATAAACCGTGGCTTTTTTGGGAGTTGATAAAACACTTGATTTATTTCTCTTATGGGGATTTTATTAAAAATTATAGGATCAAAATGTCCAACTTTTTGAAAAATCCAATATGGAATCGTCCAGATAATGTCTGCTTTTGTGCCGCGATCCAAACAGGTCGCGACACAAAAAGCGTAAGGGTTCTTAGGAACCATTTTCTTTGCTTCAGGTTCTAAAACTGGAAAGAGAAAATCAACATTAGATTGTTTATTATATTCGAGCAGTAATTTAGATGTTGTTTCGTAATTATTCTTCATAAAAACCCCTAAGTAATTGGTTAAACATCAAAATCAAATCAGAAAAACATAAGGATTGCATCATTTTATAGATGTCGATTTTTTTGTTCGTCTTTGATTATAATTTATATAGTAAATAATGGTTTCATTAATCCGACTCGAAATTTATTGTTTGATAATTTTTATAGTCAAATATTCTTAAATTGGCTAATTGATATTAGCCGTGGTAAAACACGAAAAAGCAGTAAACCCAATCAATATATCTGTAAGGAGCATATAATTAGATTTCTAAGTTGGATTCACCAGAATAAATTGGAGGCAAACCCTAAAATTGTAATACTCCATCAGACGGAAGATGTACATCATAATGCATAAAATCGTAAGTCAGCTGTTCAAATTAAGTGAGTGCCCTTTCGTTATTGCGACGTGTAGTAAATTAAATTAATGGTGGTTAGTAATCCTCCTAAAGAGATTCTGGTGGGCAGATTTCCAGAAGAATGGATATATTCAACAACATCGATTCTAGTTGCGTATATGCATGCTATCATTTTCAATTCTTGCTACGAAAAAAATATTCATATCTTTATCTCCATTACACGGGTCTTCATATGATTTCTTTGCAGTCCATGTGACCAATGCTTGAAGACCATTCGATTCTAGTATTAGGACTGGCTAGTTTAAACTTTACTAAACCATCTTGGGTGATTTTTGGTGAGCCTCTTATCATTAACACAAGAGGTTTTTGAAGACCAACAAGATTCATTAGGCCTTCATCAGTGATTTCCCTACATCCCCTGATATCTATGTATCGCAAATTGGTTAGCATGTTAATATATTTCAAGCCGCTATCGGAAATCTTTAAAATAAACCTTAATCGTAAGAATTCTAAATTTTTTATCCCTGATAAATGGGACAATCCTTTATCAGTTATTAGTCTGCACCACGAAAAATTAATGCTTGATAATTTTTTACATTTTTGAAGACAGCTGATTCCATTATCAGTAATATTTTGACAAGACCTAATGTGTAAACTTGTCAAATTTGGTATCCAGCTCAGAAGCATCAAACCTCGATCTGATAGGATCGGTATGTTTACTTCAATTTCTGAAAATCTTGAAGAAATAGATAGTAGGTCATGGATTTCCATTTCATTATCCAACGAGACTTCTAACCCTAACTTTCTACATAACGGGAGGGGTGTTTTTTGTATATTATCGTTAATGATTTTTTTCCTGCCTTGCCAATTTCTTAAAAACACACTGAAAAAGTTTATTTCAGTAACTAAATGATTGGATTGCATAGTCAGCGCCATAATTATCTCCAGGTATTGATTCTAGAACTGAATATATAGGAATTATTTTGACTGACAAAATAGTCAGGAAAAGGAAATATTGTTGTTTATGATATCCAGTAGGTCAATTCTCATAATATTTGCGACTCGTTTACTGGGACACTTTTCTATTTCTTCTATGAGGTGTAACGCTTTCTTGTGCCACTCTTTGTCAATGTGTGGACATTGAAATCGATCGTGTTTAGAATTTTTTTTGCCCATAGCGGAAGCCCAACTAGTAGGTCCGAACACATCTCTAGAAACGATACAAATAGTTCCACACACTTTACATTTAATTTCAGTTTCTCTTCCTATAATGGTAAAGAAACAGTCGTAACCTGTTTTGCACATATATCCTCCATATTAAGTTGTGATCATCAGGGGGAAATTAAACAGCCATCGCATAAATAAGATGGCCGGGAGACGTAAAGATAAATAAAACGGAAACTATCTTTCGAGAGTTAACTCTCGCACATCGAGACTTTATTGTCTCGAGGCACCGATGCCGTCTCCGGGCCGGTTGCCAGTCCAAATATCGTGGACATTCCTGATGTTAGTTTATTTATACTGACTTATAAGGAAAAAGTCAATGGATTGGTTTAATATCAAATAACTTCTTAAATTGTGTGTAATGAAAAAACTTGGATTTTACCGGATTTGATAACCTTGAAAGGTTATTTACGCCTGGTCAGCTTTACTCTAATTCCATTAATTACTAAGTTGTCATTTCCTATTTGCTTTTCACTCAAAGTAAGCCTGATTTTCTCTTTATCGAATTTTAGAACCACTAATTCGAGTCTTTTACCTACAGGATAAAGATTTAGATATTTATTTGAGGAATGAACAATTAATTCTTCGTGAGGAATAAATCCACTAATTTCATTATTTACATTAACAAAAATCCCGTTACTAATAAGATTATTCACAATACCCGTAACTTGATCCCCTATATGGTACTTCTCGAACATTGGATTAGGAAATATAGCTCTGATACTTAATTGTATGTTGTTAGTTTGTCTATCGATTTTTATGATTTTTGCTTTGATACTTTGCCCCGTTGCAAGAGATGCCCTTGCATCATTAACTTTTTCCCAAGATAATTCTTCTGAGGATAAACTTGCTGAAAAGCCGCCCAAATCTATCATTGCTCCATATTTTTCAACTGAGAAAATGATTCCTTCAACTTCGTCGTTAATCTTTGTTTTTGAAAGAAATTGGTTAAGTAATAATTGACTTGCTTTCTTTTCTGAGAGTAGAAGTACGTTTTTTCTTCTATTTACATCTGTTACAACAAGATTTATTATTTTTGGAAATCGGTTTATTGGTTTTTGATTCCAATCTATCTGTTTAATAAGGTGAGGTTGAACTTCCTGAAAAGGAACAATTCCATATTCCAAACCAATTGGTACCTTCATTTGGTCATTTTCAACAGCTGCAACCCTTCGCCTAATGATTTCATTATTTATTTTATATTCAAAGGCTTCTTTCCAATCACGAATATGAGAGGCTTTTTCAGTCATTGAAGGATAAAAAACAGAACAAAGTCGAGATAAGATTTCAATTTTCTCAATACTTTCTCTTTCAACCGTGTCCCAATCTATTATTTCTCGCAATGTAGATGAAGTACATCTCTTATTTTCTGAAAAAATTTCTATCGCATCATCCCATGAAATCTTATTGGCGATTAACAAATCAATTAAATGATCGACACCTACATGATCGTCATGCATGATTAGTTGCCGACAGCAGGCAGCGGTTAATTTTGTGTTATTTATTTTTGTGTACATTTTCATTTTTGCATAAGATATTTTTGGCAAGTTTGATTCACAAAAATATAAAAAATAATCATCTAGAAAAGTGCTTGAAAATTGGTTTAAATTTAGTGATCCTAAAATAATATCAAGAGATCGAACTGAGTACATTGCACAGATTAATTCATTTTTCAGTTCATCAATGCCCAGTTCTTCTAGTTTTTTAATTTTTTCAAATATTTCAAGTGGAGATAGATCAGGAATTTTGTTCCTAATGTCCTCTATAGTTTTTTCAAGTAATTGATTGGTAGTGGAAATATTTGCTGAAATAATTGTTCTATCCAAGCGAATTGAATCATAAAAAACAGAACAATAAACCTTTTCTATTTTTGACAGATCCTTATTACCAATATTAAATATTTTTTGACCATTGAGAAGTTCAAAAATAGGGATGGAAAACTCTTTGATTGGATCAAGATTTTGATCTGATAATCTAAAAATTATGTTTTCTTTTGCCGGACCATGGATATCAAACATTATTAGAATATCCAAATCGTTTTCATTAGTAAAAATTTTCGAACCACTAATAAATTTAAACTCTGGTAGCCAAGAAACAACAAATTCTTTATTAAAATCCCCTTGGATAAAAGTAATGTCTACATTGCTGGTTTCTATTAGCTGCTTAAGCAAACTTAATGGAAAAAAAATTGTATCCTCAATTTTCTCAAATTTGTGTTCAAGCTTTTTTCCTGCGACCAGGATATCAACTTGGTCAATATCAGGTCCAGCAAGGATTATTGACGAGTTGTCCAATTCAGAATAATTTAAATTTTCAAGTTTTGTAATTAAATCATTTTTTTGAAGTTTAACTGAAAAAATTGCGGAAGGTAAAATATCTAACTGAATGTTGATTGCTGGATAAATTAGCCGTATTTGTTTGGTAATTTCTTCAGATTTGATACAGTGATTAGCTTTGTCATAGAAAGTCTGAGGGGTAATATAAAATTGAATCTGGGAAACTGCCCGTTCATCCGGATCAGAAATTACGGGGGAGGAACATGAGACTTGAATTATGGATTCTTTTCCTTCAATCATTACTTCATTTATACCGTCCACTTCAAGAATCGGTAGACAAATAAAATCTACAGAAGATAGCTGTTCGTAATCAGATAATAGATTAGAATGGTGAAGCAGAATAAGACGATACGTTCCTATGTCTTGGGTTATTAAGTCCCTGTCAATAAGGTATGAGAGTAAGGTACTTATGCTAATCTTTTCAGTCTGCTTGTAAACCTGATCTTGAAGAATCCCAATTTCCATTAATTCTATGAAATCGAAATCAAATACAAATGAATTGTCTTTTTCTACAATTAATCTCAAATCCTGGCGGATTGAAGAATACTCAATTTGACTCCCTTGAAATTCAATTTGTGTAACAATATTTTCCATTTGAGCAGCTGCATTGCAATTTTCTTCGATTGAATGGAATATAAAATTTTCTTCTTGCACTTTACAAGTAAGAAAAACTTTAAGCGGTTGGTCGAAGTTCCAATGGCGTTTACCAATCTTAATTTCAAGTGCTTCATGATTGTTTTGCCCGGGAACCCATATAATTTGGAATATCTTATATAACCCGATTACTCTTATTTCATTAATTAGAACATCCTTACTTTGATTTATTTCAATCTTTTCATCGGATCGGGAACAGATATAGTATGAATTATTTCCAAAATTTCTATTCCCTTCAGAAATCACCTCTCCAGTTTTTCCATCAAATAAATAGACCTTATCAAGGAAAATCGTTTTTGATTCCAGAACACTACTATTATCTATAGTAACTATTGAAAAGACTTGATTATAGAGATTCGGATTAAGATCAAATATTCGAGTCCCTTGAAATATCAGAAATCCTTCATTACCAATTAAATAGTTTCTATCTTCAACTTGCTGATCATTTATTAATAATTGAACATCTTCATTAGAATGGTTATAGTAGTTCCCTTCAAAAGGGGGAATAATTATTTTCATAATTTCTTGTTCAATATCAAATCGAATAAGTGGATTTAAAGGAAGAGTGTTTTCTGGAATAACGCGTGCTATCTCGGTTTCATCATTAAGTGCAATTACATTGATGCCGGTACGTTGATTACCAAACCAAATATACCCTGAAGTTCTTGGTAAAATTACTTTTTGTGCATTAATAACTGTCAACCCTATTTGATTTACCTTAAATGATTGATGACTGAATATCCAGATTAGGTTATTCTTTTCATGATGAAAGGTTTCCTGAGAGTTCCTTAATATCATCAATTCAAGTTGCTCCAAAGAAATGGAATCATCTGGAACTACCTCAAGTAAGAGATTGTCAAGGATATATTCACCGAAGACAATATCATGTTCTTCAAGCTGATCTGACTTGATTAACTTATTGTCCGGTGTTTTAAGGGTGAAATTTTCTTTATTTAATATTTTGGTATGTAACAGTTTTAGTAAATTAATAGGAGTAATTCTTGACGATAGATGTTGTATTAATTCTTGAATATCATGAGGATTACGAAATCCAAAAATTCCTTTTATTGGATGAAATCCTAACTTGTTTTGAAGAGAATTAAGGATTTCGGTTTTTTGCAAATCATAATATGATAAATTTTGCCTTCTTATTTCTTTTAACAATTGTGAAACGCTAATAACCATTTCTCTAAATAAATCAATAACATCATCTTTATTTTTTCCATAATTAAATCTGATCATAATTTGTTCAAATGTTTTTTGATCGAGATTTCTGGGGTCAAGATTTGAGTAGTGATCAAAGAACCAGGTGACAAATTTCTTAGCTTGATCTACAAGATTTCTAGAAAAACCAGATTCAGAGATAATGGTTCGTACATACATCTTCATATTCCAATATTTAATTAGGTTGATCCCATTTTCTTTGAATCCAATAACCATAAGTTTTCTAAAATCGTTATCCCATGTATAGGGAGTTCTAAAAATCTCATGGAGTTTCTCCCAAAAACTTGTTTCATAGTCCCAGTAAACCATTTCTGACATATAAACAATTAACAAACGACGAAATTTAACGCCTAATTCATTATTTAAGAAGAAGGTTTGTAATCCAAATTGATAAAATATATTTTTTAAGAATAATTCAATTTCGCTATGAAGGTTATCTCTAAGGTTGAGATCACCTAATTTAATGTGACGATTATTACCAATTATTTTTTTTGCAGTATTTGATGCCAAATCGATTTCTTGAATGAAGTTGCTTAGCTCATTTTCAAATTCAAAAATCATTATTCCCCTCTTCTAACTTTATTATTTATTTCAATCAACTTACTATCAGACGGTTTATAAATTATCAGTATCGATCTGCTTGTATTCCACTAATTAAGGATATGCAAAATCAAAAAATCAATAATTTTCAACCAACATTATATACTTTCGATAAAAAAAGTATACAATAATTAGTGACTTGGTGGGTTATTTATGTAAGTTTTTTAAGACAAAGTCAAAAAATCGGAGATTCGTTTTATGAAAATGATTCCATCATATTTGAATCAGAATGTAAAAAGCAATGCTGAAAGGCGGGTTTTTCAAGAATTCAAGAAAGTTAATGATGGAAAAGGATATTATTGTCTCCACTCGGTAAATTTACCTGAGCACGAATATAAAATTTGTAGCGAAATAGATTTCATTGTTTTAAGTCAACATGGTCTTTTTATTCTTGAAGTAAAAGGTGGTGGAATAACATGTAATAATGATGGAATTTGGTTTTATGAAGATAGATGGGGTATTCGACATCATAGTTCTGAAGGACCGTTTCATCAAGCTAGATCAGGAATGTTCACATTAAGAGACCGATTGAATGAAAAAATTCCACATCATGAAATGAGGGAAATGGTGATGGGGTTTGGAGTGATATTCCCTGATTGTTCATTTTCCGTAGAGGGGATGGAATGGGATAACGAAATGGTTTTGGATACCAAACAGATGTCGGTTTCAAAGATAGCTCGATATTTTGATAAATTAGAAGACTATTGGCATAAAAAGATGCCTGATCGGGCATGTATTTGTTCTGAAGAACTTGTTTCCAAAGTTCTTCAGGTAATACGTCCAACTTTCGATATGGTTCAATCATTAACCATCGAAGCTGAAGAAATTGATACACGGTTGGTTTCGCTTACAGAAAATCAAAGTTCACGGTTGGATATTATTGAACATTACCCTAGAATATTAATTGAGGGAGGAGCTGGAACTGGCAAGACTTTCCTCGCCTTAGAAGAATCTCGAAGGCAATTGTCAGAAAAGAAAAAAGCTCTATTACTTTGTTTCAGTCCATTGCTAGCCTCCTTTTTAAAATCTCGGAATTTATCTATTGGTAATACTGTGTTGTCCATTCATGAGTTAATGTTGAATAGTATTCTGGAATATGGAAAAATTCCAGCTGGATATACTCCTGGGATGGAAATAACAAATCCTTGGTTCAGGGAAATACTTGCTCCAGAATTTTCAAAAATTACGACTTTAATTCCTGAAGAGAAGAAATTTGATGTTCTGATCATAGATGAAGGTCAGGATATATTAAATATGAACTATTTAAATGGTCTGGATAATATCTTAAAAGGAGGGTTCACATCTGGTAACTGGAGGATATTTTTTGATACTAATAATCAAAGTGCTATTTATGGTGGTTTAGATACCGAAGTTCTTGAGTTTTTAAAGACACTAAGTCCAATTATTCCAAAATTAACAATCAATTGTCGAAACACTGATCCAATTATTACCCAAACCAAGTTGTTTACCGGGACCGATCTTGCTACTAAAAGTACTGGCGATGGTCCAATTGTGGAGTTTGATTTTTATGATACAAAAAAACAGGCGGCGGAGTTAATTGATAAATTTCTTAGAAAATTAAAAAATCAGGGATGTAATGATTCTGAAATTACTATCCTTTCACATCAAGAATGGGAATTATCTGCTGCGAGCGAATTAATTCCTAAATGGAAAAATAATATTAGAGTGTTAAAGGGATCTCAATATGATCTATTTCCTTTTCCGGGAATTACTTTTTCAACCGTTGCGGATTTTAAAGGTCTTGAAAATAGATATATCATACTGATTGATATTGACGATATTGATTCATCCCCAATTTCCATAGCCACTCTTTATGTCGGTATGACTCGTGCTCGAATAAAATTAATGCTTTTAATTGATAAAAAAATTGAATCCCATCTTAACGAAATCCTTTTATGTAACTATAAAAAGATTACAAAGGAACAATTCCATGAGTGAAAAAAATAAAGAAATTTTGGCTGCTCGAGCAAAAATTGTCGATTATCTTCGAAAAGAGTTAATAGGACCATATGATGGCGAAAATGAAAGGCTAAGTGATGACCCTTTTCGAAGATATACAACAGGTATTGTTTTTCCTCAAAAGGCAAATGGTGAACTTCCGTATGAAAGTGGTTCGGATGCAGAATCAGAAATTAATGGTGTAACTGGTTCAATCGGGGACAATCCACTAAGTCAAATGGAAAACCAGGGTGACGATCCCATCAGTATGACAAATGAATATTTGCCTAGTTCAATGGGAATTAGCTTTTTTGTAACAGGAAAACCGGATGTAAAAATTGAATTATCAGGTGGAATTTATAATGGTTCTTTAGTAGATAAATCTTCCAGTAATAGACCAAATGCGAAGAATAAGGAGTATTTCCGGACACCTCTTCATGAAAAATTAACTATCCGCCCTAATGAAAAATTACTCTATGAAAAACAGGTATTTAATGAAAAGGCTCGTCTTTTTATTTTATGGAGATCACAAAAGGGTGGTTGGTTAGTAACAGTATCGTTGACTAACCTTTTAGTTTCCGATTCAGATGATCCAAGTCCAGAAAGTTGTCTTCACCAGGTGCAATTAAAATGTCAACCTGTTGAAGGTGGTTTAATTCAAGAATATCCCAAAAACATTTTATTTACAGAGGATTTGGAAGAAAGAATTAATAATATTATCTACCGAAGAAACAAAGTTTTTGGTGTGGGACATGGTTGTTCTGTGACTTGGGAAACCGCTTCTGAAAATTCTGCAACAGAAGTTCGCAGTGAGTATATTCCTGAAGTAGAAGTTCCATATACCATTCATACGTTGTTACCGGGAATTGAACAAAATCCAAATTGTTTGAATCTCTATTATTTATCTGAAGGTAAGACACACAAAGAGGAAATGATAAGAAACCTTTTTGAATTTAATGAAAATTACAAAAAGTGGATTAATTGCTTGCCAGAGGAAAATGTTGATATTCCTTTAGAACTGGAAAATGAAAAGAAATTGATTATTTCAAAACTAGATAATGCATCAGAAAGAATTTCCAGCGGAATTAGATTATTGGAAAAAGATGATTTGGTTTTTGAAGCTTTTTGTCTAGCAAACAAAGCTATGCTTTTACAACGAATTCATTCAACGGATAAAAATTATGCAGGAGATCAACATGAACCTGGAAAAAGTACCTATTGTCTTCCAAACTTAGCAGATCATACCGACATAAGTTGGAGACCATTTCAGCTTGCATTTATATTGCTTACAATTTGTTCAGCTGCATTTTCTGACGACATATATCGAGATACGGTTGATTTATTATGGTTTCCTACCGGTGGAGGAAAGACAGAAGCATATCTTGCAATATCTGCTTTTGTAATTTTTTACCGGAGATTTATGTATGGAAGTGCAGGCAATGGAACAACAATCATTATGAGGTATACTCTTCGCCTTCTTACAACACAACAATTTCAACGAGCTTCAACGCTTTTATGTGCGTGTGATTATATAAGGCGAAATGACCCGCGATTAGGAAATGAACCAATCTCTATTGGACTCTGGATTGGAACAGATGCAATCCCAAATACAAATCAGGAAGCATATAAAAAATATGAAACACATAAAAATGGATCAAGAGCAAAAAATCCATTTTTGATTGAAAACTGTCCTTGGTGTGGTACTTTTATTATTCCTCCAGAGAAAAAAGATTGGGAGTATGGAATAAGGTGCAATGAGAATCATTTTGAATTGTTTTGTTTAAATCCAAGCTGTCCTTTTCATAATTTCCTTCCAGTTCAGGTAATAGATGAAGATCTCTATCGTAACCCTCCAACTTTGTTGCTTGCAACAGTTGATAAGTTTGCACGTATGCCCTGGGAAGGAAAGATTCGATCGTTTTTTGGTTCTGAAAGCCATCGAGCACCTGAATTGATCATTCAGGATGAATTGCATCTTATTTCGGGTCCTCTTGGAACCGTGGTTGGTATATATGAAACCGCAATAGATGGTTTATGTTCCTGGTACGGTATTACTCCAAAGATTCTTGCATCGACCGCTACGATTCGGCGAGCTGAAGATCAATGCCTTGGTTTATTTGAACGTAAAGTGGAGATGTTTCCACCGACAGGATTGAATGCAAATAATTCATATTTCACAAGATATGAGGAAGGAAAACCCGGTAGACTCTATCTTGGTATTATGGGTCAAGGACATACTCCATCAACAACGATGATCAGAGTTTCAGCTGCACTACTCCAAGCTCCTATCGACTTAGGAATCGAAGGAGATGCTCTTGATGCTTATTGGACACTCATTGCATATCATAATAGTTTACGGGAGCTTGGTAAAAGCTTAACATTTGCAGCTGATGATATTCCTGCTCGTTTAGTTACAATTGCAAAGGATGAAAAAAATAAACGAATCCTTAATGCGAACAATTATGATCAACTGACGAGCACTACACCGGATCTGAATAAAATGCTTGAACGCTTGAAAAAAACTCAAAACCAGCATGGAGCACTGAGTTATTTGGTTTGTACGAATATGCTTTCTGTTGGTGTAGATGTTTCCAGATTAGGATTGATGTTAGTAAATGGTCAACCGAAATCCACATCAGAATATATACAAGCTTCGAGCCGTGTGGGAAGGTTTTTTCCAGGCTTAATTATTACATTATTATCTGCCACAAAACCAAGAGATAGATCCCATTATGAGAGGTTCAATGCATTTCATTCCTCAATTTATCGTTTTGTTGAACCAACTAGTGTTACTCCGTTTTCTCCGCCAGCGCGAAAACGTGCACTCCATGCAGTTTTTGTTTCAATGGTTCGGATAGCCCTTGGATTAATTGAAAATGATGACGCCAAATTATTTTCAGATGATCTGTTACGTATTGATGACATTCGTAAATTCATTCTTGAAAGAATTGAAAAATCAGATCCCACCGAATTAGAAGATGCAACTGAACAACTTGATGAAATAATTGCTGAATGGAAAAGAAGAATCAAAAGGGATCCTGAACTTAAGTTTGATTCTAAAGGGTTGCAACAACAAAAACCACTCTTAAAATCTGCAGGTTCTACAAACAAACAATCAGGTTGGGAAACGTTGAATTCGATGCGGAATGTTGATCGAAGCTGTGTCGTAAAAATTCTAAAAAGGTGAAAAATGGAAAAAGATAATTACAAACTCATACGACGAGCACAGACCATCAGTCCGTTTGGTGTTGGAGCAATTTTAGATATCGAAGGCGAATCTTTTGTTGCAGCAGATATTCGATTCTGGGAGGGTTATGGTGAAATAATCCATGAGCCCCGATTGGAGAAATTATTAGGTGTTAAAGAATTTAGATTAGCTCCTGCAGCCCCTGATAAGTTCGTAGCAATAAAACCGGAAACTCCAGGAGTACCTTTTAATAGATTTCCATTTTGGATGTTTTGTCCGGAATGCAGAAAAATGACGAAAGTTGTTTCTGATAAAAAAGAACCCGTATGTGAGAGTTGTACAACGTACCAGGTATTAGTTCCGATGAGGTTCGTAATGGCTTGTCCTAGAGGGCATTTATCCGATATTGCTTGGGAAAAATGGGCACATTCTACTCCAGGAGTTCGTGATTGTGGAAGGTCAAAATTAATTTTTAATACTCTTCCGGGAGGAAGCGGACTGGAATTTCTTGAAATTAAATGTACTTCTTGTGGAGCTTCAAGGGATTTAGGAGGAATCGCATCTTCCGATAGCATGAAGTGGTTGAAAATTAGGTGTTGTGGTTTACAACCCTGGCAACCTGAATATGAAAAGGAAACCTGTGATGCTGTTCCTCAGATCCTTCAGCGTGGAGCAACAAATTTGACATTTTCAAGTATGGAATCTTCGATTGATATCCCTCCTCATACAAGTGTTGATAGTATTCATAATCCGGTATTACTAATAAACAATAGCCAACATCTTAAAACCGTTCTTACTTATTGGAATAAAAATCAGATGATGGTTGATACTATTATTTCCACGATTATCTCAGAAATAAAACAGCAAGAGGATTTAGAAGTAACTATAGAACAGGTAAAGGAAGTAATAAGAACACACTCTGGTGGAGTTCAGCCTAAACAAAATGAGAGTTATGAAACCTCTACAGATTTTATGATTGAAGAATTCGATGCTTTACTTTCACAGGAAGAAAATTATCGCCCGAATGATGAATTTATAAAATTATCTGTTCCAATATCCTCTTATTTGCAAACCCTCAATACTGATTGGGCTGATGATCTTAACAAGAAAATTTCACGACTTGTTAAAGTGAAAAAGCTGCATGAAATACGAGCTTTAAAGGGTTTTAGCAGATTATCCGTACCGGAAAGTGAACAACAAACTCAAGACGATGAACCTCATGGAAAATTTTCAACATATGGTCAAACGAAAATTAGTCCAGTATTAGTACGACCTGATCTTGGTAAATTACCATTTAATCAAAAATGGCTTCCAGCAATAGAAGTCTACGGCGAAGGAATTTTTATTTCCTTACAAGAAAATGCAATTAATTCGTGGTTGGAAAATAATAAACAAATAAATGACCGTGTTGGATTTCTAAAAATAAGACGAGATGAACATGCTTTTTATCTTCCGGAAGCTACTGCAAGATTTATTCTTCTTCATACACTCTCCCACCTTTTAATACGTCAATTAAGTTTTGAATGTGGTTATTCTGTATCATCTATAAGAGAGAGAATTTATTCTTCGGACTCCGAAAATGGGCATAAGTCTATGGCTGGAATACTAATATATACTGCTGCTGGGGATTCTGAAGGAACCCTTGGTGGGCTTGTACGTGAAGGTGGTGCAGAACGATTCGGTCCGATCCTTTTAAAGGCTTTACAGAGCGCAGAATGGTGTTCTTCGGATCCTATTTGCCGTGAAAGCCATGGGCAGGGTATGCATAATTTAAATTTAGCTGCTTGTCATGCTTGTACCTTGCTTCCAGAAACTTCCTGTGTCATGTCAAATCGATTGCTTGATAGGGTTTTAGTTGTAGGATTACCCGAGAAGAATATTAAGGGATTCTTCACGGATATGTTGAATAAAATGCAATAAAGGGGGTAAGATTGTTTAAGTTACCTGCATATCAAGATTTATCTCAAGAACAGGATGAAGCAAATAACCTTCCATTAGATGGAATTCATCTTATTGCTGGACCCCCAGGAACTGGAAAAACAGTTGTTGGAATATATCGGGCAGAATTGTGCAGTCAAAAAAAAATCAGTTATGAATTTGTGGTTTTCAATAATGTATTGCGTCAATATTTAAATACTGTTTTTGTAGAAAAACACATTGACGGATCTGCTGATACTCTTTTTTCTTGGTTCGGAACATGGTATGGAAGACTATTTCATAGTAAAGTTCCTCAAACGGTACCTTATATTTATGATTGGGAAGCTATAAATAATTGTTTGAGCTCAATTAGTGAGTTTACTAAGTATGATCAAATAATTATCGATGAGGGGCAGGACTTTCCAAAAGAATTATTCTGGATTTTGAAATGTGTGTCAAAAAACCTTACAGTATTGGCTGATGATAATCAAAGACTGACCGAGCAAAATTCTACTGTTGAACAAGTAAAGAATTATCTTGGTGTGGATAAGGTCCATTTTCTGACACGTAATTACAGAAATTCCCGACCCATTGCAGTTTTTGCATCTAATTTTTTTAGTGGTCTTTCTGGTGGGGTTCCATCATTGCCTGAGCGAAATGGAGCTCTACCAAGAATTTATTTAGGAAGAAATAATAGTGCTCAAATAGATATTATTGCTCGTTATGCTAATAATAATCCGGAAAAAACTGTTGGAGTTTTTCTTAAGGATCAAGGACAGCAAGTATTTTTCTACAATGAGATTAAATCTAAGGTTCCTGCGGGAGTACAAACTTATTTGTATAATGATTCAGACCATAAAGAAATTGACTTTTGTATGGAAGGAATTATTGTTCTGAGCTATAAAAGCGCAAAAGGACTTGAGTTCGATTCAGTATTTCTACCTTCTCTGGAATTAATCCGAACGGATGCGAATGCTGACGGGTTAAAAATGGAATTGTACGTACTTGTTTCACGAGCTAGGGAAGAATTAAATCTGCTTACCTCTAACAATACATTACCATTTTTTATTGAAGGTATTTCAAATACTCAATATAGAATAATTCCATGATTATTTTTGGAGCGATTAATGAAAACTAATCAAAAAAAACTGCATAGGACTGCTAACTTAATAAATCAGATGGAACTTTTTAATCAAAATGAATCATCTGAAAATAGTCCTGAAGATAATAATCCATCCTTAGGCTATTTATTAACAAATCGAAATAACCTTTTGGATATCCTATCATCTGGAATAATGAAACCGGCAAATGGTTATTCTAAATATTATGAAGATGCTGGTTCACATTGCGATAAATTTTTGCCGATATTCCTGGTTAAACCAGACATTGAGTTTATGCGAAATATAAATAGTGAAGATGAAAATATTTTTCCGGTATTGATTGAAGTAAATCTTGATTTAATTAATGGAAATTGTTTTTCTGTTAATCCTGATTATTCTTACACCGAAATAATGGTACAAGATCATCAAAAAACAATTTGTTTACTAATCAATGGGGCTTTACCACTTTCAATAGTTAGTGAAATACAGTTTCGTTCCCAATTCGAAAAAGACGAATTTGAAATGCATCACTATGAAAATGTTCCTTTGAATCAAAAAATTAAAAAAACATTATTAAATTCAAAGAAAGAATGTCAAATTGAAAAAAATCAAATTGTAAAATCGTTTGAGTTGATTAATCAGAAAATTGAAGGAATCCCAAAAGAAAAATACGTAATTTTGGATAAATTAGGTGGAGCGATAACAATATTAGCTAAATTTTGGCAACAAGTCCCTATTTATAAAATTGATACTTTAATAGAGTTTCTTACAGCTATTTCTGTTCCCATCACGAACAGGTTTATTGGTAAAAACAACAATCTTGCACATTTCTTGAATGAAACCGATAAAAAAATTAATTTTTCAGGAAACGCCCGGATAAGTTTAGCTTCAAAAATTACTTCCGAGAACCCTGATCAATTGTTATTGTGTGTAATAGTTAGTCACATTCTTGATTACACGACAATAAGTTTTTCGGGAGAAGTTTTCATCAACATTGTTAGGAGGGATTTCTTCGAATGTCTTTGTGATTTATCAATTCAAAGTGATTATGAGAGAATATTTAATGTAATTGACTTGGTCATGATAAATGAATTGTCGCTCGAAGAAGGATTAAATCAAATAGGAAATAATTATCAAAATTCTCAATTATTATTATTGTTTATTATCCATTCTGATATCAATGGGGCGACAAATTGTTATATGAAATATTCCTGGCTCGATATTGAAATCTTTTCATTCATGTCTATTTTAGCAGGTACTTTAATAGGTAGATCAAGAATACCAGTAACTTATTATCCCGGACAACAAATGATCGAAAGAATTGATAATATGTTATGTCAAAGATTAAATTCAACTACCGGTCTTTCAGTATTAGTTAATTGTCACGATGATTTTATTCTCAAAAAGAAACAAATAAATGGTGTAAAAAATGAAGTACTTTGCGACACATCTGGAATTCTTATTTCGCGAATCGCTGCTATAAAAAAGAAATGAACCAATTAAACTATTTATTCGGAGGCTATTTTTGTTGGGAGTATGATGAATCTAGATGATGTATTATCCTCAATTGTTAAAAAACATTTAATAGATCTAGATTTGCCTAATCGATCATCAGATCACCATTTAATCGATGGTAATTTACCTATCAGAAAAAATTTCAATACAACTATTAGAATCCCAGAAATAATAAAGTGATATTAAAAGTGATCAAGAAACTATTGTTTTCGCGATAAAAAAGAGAGGAAAAAATACGGAGCAGTTGACTATTGCCTTATTATAACTTTCATAATTTCTGTTAACGTAACGACTTTTGGATATCTTGTTTGTGCTGGATGATACCCTTCCAATTTACTAATATCCCATACTGTATCAAAGAAATCCGGAACTGGATTAATATTGAAAACTAGGCTTGAATTTTCTCGGACTTCATAATAGCCTAGTTTCATAATATCGAACTTAGAAAGTAATAGTGGACCTGAACCATTAACCTGCCATAAACTACATTGAGTTAAAATGTTTTCTTGATGAATTAAAACATAATTTGAATTAACAAATTCCGAAAGCAAAATAAATGGTTCCCGGCTCGTATCTATGGAAATATCAAATATTTTATTCTTTTTTATCCAATCATAATGTACCTTCGAACAAGAAGCGATCATAACAAAGGTTTCATCAGGAGGTTTTACACGTTGGCCTCTATTTTTTTCAGGCAAGAATTCATTCGATTTAATATACTGAACCGGTGGCTTTTTATGTATTTCAAAAACATGATAAGAAAGCCTTTCCTGCTGAGTCGATCTATTAATAAAATGGTTAACCACTTCCTTTATAAAGACAGAAAGTTCTTCAATATCATCATTCCTCTTATTATTACTATCCCCTTTTTTGGAAGGTCGGATATTAAAGGCACCTAGTCCCGGAATTATTTCATGAAAGCCCTTCTGTTTGTAAGGTTGTTCTCTGTCTTCGCCTGGATATAAAATATAGGCTCCAGCGGTACGTCGGATCGCATCTTTATAGGCGTGCATCTTATATAAATCGTAAGTATTATACCAAATCGTCTGGTTTATCTTCAAAGGGGATCTTTCAGCGGGTACTGGCGATTCCTCTACAAGTGGTTGCAGAGCAATATTATCAGATTGATAATCAGATAGTTCTAATTTTTTATCTTCGGAAACCTGCTCTTCCAATGAATCAGAATATACTTCATTAAATGGAGGTTGATCGTTTATTCCAGTTTTTACTCTCAAATCTTCTATCTTATACTTAGCATCAAAATGTAGATGAATTATTACTTCCTGTTCTTCAGCTTGCTTCTCCGAAAAATCCTCCGGCCAGATTGATAATGTATAATCTGGTCGCATATCTTCTGTCCAACTCCCACCATTAGGATATTTTTGCCTTCCAGCAAACTGTCTGTTATAACAGAAAGAAATATGCAGTCTTCTGGAACCATTATCAAATGTTCCTTCCAAGGCGATAAATTTCCCCGACCTTAACATTAAACCAAGACCATCATCTGTGGGTACAATCAGTTTATCAAGTGTTTTAGGAGAAATAACAAATATTTTTTCGAGTGTTTCCAACAGTTTGAAAAATAACCAGTATTCATATAATTTGGAAACATCCCTTTTGCCTGCGCCATATACATCCTCCCCCCCCTGCCAGATCAATTTTGCAGCTAGGTCAAACAAAAGCCATACTTTCAGAACTTCACGATAACCCTCTTTCCTTTGAAGGACAGGGTTGTTGAGAGGTAGAGAAAAAGGTTGTGACATACCTTTAAATAATGGATGGTCCAGATAATTATTTAAAGTCTCCTCCAGATTCAATGCTTCAATATATTCCCTGCTTTGTACATTGAATCTGCTTCTGACTTCAGAAGAAAAATTACTAAAAACAGATAGAACGTACTTAACAAACTGGTTCTCAATATTATCGGTCGTGTCCTCTTTCAATGTTATCCCGATTTTTCCTGGAACTGTACCCAATAATGGTTTCAAACAATGGTTTTCAGGTAAATCTATTCTGTTTGATCCTGAAGCCATCTGGCGCAGTACAGAGCTATCAATTCGATGTAACCTTCTAACATCAATTATTTCCTCATTCTGAAGCCACCGGGTCACAGGATCAGCAAGAATTTTATGGACAGCTTCATTAAACTCAATTGAATCAACAATTGATTTAACGAAAGCAAACTGTTGGTATAAAGTCTTCGGGTCCTCAGGAGGATTATAGATGTAATTTTGAACAACCGG
This sequence comes from uncultured Anaerolinea sp., assembly GCA_964597505.1. Classification (GTDB taxonomy): domain Bacteria; phylum Chloroflexota; class Anaerolineae; order Anaerolineales; family Anaerolineaceae; genus UBA6107. The sequence continues at coordinate 253,197 of CAZQXI010000003.1, forward strand.
AGATGAATGCAGCATCAACAGATCTGTACACTTCTCAGCTATATCCTCAAGCATCGCCCGATAATCTTCACGATATGAGGTTTTTATCGAACGGACTTCCAATGGATAAGTTATACAGAAAATACCATCTTTATCAATAATATCCAACAGTAATGTCCCCGTATAATTTCCGGTTGTGATACGGCCACCTGGAGGACCTTTACGTTTCGAGTGGTTTACCACACCAGGTATTTCCTTTAATTGGTAACCCTGTGAAATTTCGTATTCATAATTACAGCATTCCATCAATTGACAACGGGCTTCACCGTTGGAAAATGCATCCTCTTCATCAATAATCGAAAAAGAACCCTCACCATTTTCAGGAATAATAGTGAGAATAATCGAACGACCTTCAATTGAAATTTGAACTGGAGCGCCAGACATGTTTTTATGCTTCAGCAAAACTGGTAAAACCGTCCTGAATCACACGGTTATACATTCTTTTGATTTTCTCGAGCGAGAGGGGAAATTTCGCCACGGCATGAATATCAATCTGATTATCTTTTAATATTTCGTCAACTGATTTCTCGCAATCGCTTTTACGACAAAAACCCGCCAAAGTTTTCAATACAGGCTCCAGTTTTTTCCGAGAACCATGTAATTTCGGCAACAACTTCTGAATAACCGCCGCGTCTATAATATTATCTGTTGACCAGGAATCACCAGTTAGAATTCTTACAATTCCGGTGAATCGGTAAATGTCGGATGCTGTTCTATACCCAAATTCGGCTCCATTCTTTTTTAATTCTTCAAAAAACTGAAGCAAATATTGATTTATGTCCACGGTATTTTGTAAAGATATTTCTGATTTTGCCAATGATACAAAGGCAGCGGCTAAAGAAACCCCATTTCCTGCCAGTTTTGAAATGTCAGGTTTTCCGGGATTCTGCATGTATTCATTCATATCATTTTTTGTTACTCGGAATTCGAGTACACCGGCCCTGTCAAGCACTTTCGGGCTGAACATATAGGTTGTTTCATCAATATTAACAGTACCGATGATAAATAGATTGTCTGGTAATTTTAGATTTGGAGGGACCGGAGAATCCTTCCATACATTCAAATCAACAGGATGTAACATAATTGATTCTTCACCGGATTCCATTGCGCTTAGGAAGTCAGCAAAATATCTTTCGACATGGCTAAGGTTCATTTCATCTAGAATTAGGAAATGAGGCTTTTGAGGGTTTTCCTTAGCCTTTAATATTAGATCTAAGACACCATTGGAAACAATATAGTCTCCAGGTTTAAGGGCATTAGGGTAACCTAGAAGAGGTTCCCGATTAGTCCAATCTGCACCGACAGGAATAAGGCAGATCTGTTCTTCACTTTCGCAAATCCAGCGGGAAAAAGACTGGGCTAGTTTAGTTTTTCCAGAACCTGACAATCCGGTCAGGATTACAAAGGGTTTTGTGCATAATAAACTAACAAATCTGCTTACTAGACCTGAATCAAACACTAAACCGGCTGTATTAATACCATCATAAAATGCACTCAAGAAATTGCTCAGATCACGAGACCCCTCATTAACTGATATTGCCTTATTGCACTTTAATTCATTTCTTTCTCCAATAATTATGGAAAATTCAGGATAATATTTTTCAATTATCTTTTTGAAAATCGATAAATCTAATCTTCTATCTCTTTCTGCTGTCCATTCCGTAGATAGATATATGTATTTTTCGTTTTCAGTCCGACCTATAGGGTCGGCGAAATATCTTCTTTTACCACCACTTACTAAATCGTCTTCTGGTAAAACATTTTCTGAATACCTGAATATGGAGGTTAATTTATCCTCCCCATCGACAATCGAAAATAAACGCTCGTCCTGATTTTGTTGGATTAATCCTCTAATTTTATTACAGTCATCATATTGGAATAAGAACTGCAGAACATATTTTACAAAATTATTTGTATTGTTACTAAAACAAATAAGAGGTAATAAATGAATATATTTCTTTTCAAAATAACTATAAATATCTGGGTGTTGGGACAAGTAGTATATAAATTGCCCCAATACATTCGAACTATTGTCTGGAACATTGATAATTTTTAATATTACGGATCCGAAAAAATCTTCTGAAGATCGAAGTTTCCAATCCTTTTCTGTGCCGTTTAATATATCCTTTCCTTTAAATCGATAGTTTTCATCTACAAACGGCAAATAGAAATTATTTTTACTGAATTCATCTAAAGTGCTTAATTGAGGAATTTCCACATTTTTGTCATGAATATATCGTGCAACATTATCTGAACCATTTGACCTTAGTTGGTCAAAAAGGTTAAGGTAAGCATTTAAAGCCAAAGCGAATCTCTTTATCGCTATTGCATATAAAATATATTGACTCGGTAAAATACAATGATTTGGAGTCATTAAACGGTGAATAGAAGTGGGGTAAACAACATCAACCTCAAACTCAAGACCGGTCTTAAGTTTATGTTTATCTTCTTCAGTAAATCTAATTTCTGGCCAATTACTAATTGCCAGAAATAATTCCTTAATCTGATTTCCAAGGTCAAGTAGATTATTGAGCATTAAAAATCTCCGTCTAATAATTGAATAATATTTTTTGCAATGTATTTTATAACTGGGACAGAAACGCTATTCCCGAATTGTTTGTAAGCCTGTACATCTGATTTATTAATTATGTAGTCATCAGGAAATCCCTGAAGTCTGGCAGCTTCTCGCGGGGTTAATTTTCGTGGATTCATGTTTTCCTGGGAAATCAGGATTTCACTGCCATCCTTGTAATAACGCGCTGAAATTGTGTTTGTATAATCCGAATCGGGAGCCACAATACCATACCCGAATCCTTTTCCTTTTATTTTATTTTCAGTTTTTCTGCGATTATGTCCGGCCCATAATTTATCGGATATTGTGTATTTAGCATCCGGATTGGATTCCAGTATACTTCCAACCCTTGTAGGGACCCCTGAGGGTAAAGGATATTTAAAGGTAACATCAATATCATCCCGCCATAAAACAATATAAATACGTTGGCGGTTCTGGGGAACTCCGAAATCCTTTGATTTAAGGACCATTTTTTTGGCTTTAGTCTGAATAATATTTGTGCTTGATGATTCAATTACGTCTTTATCAATAATGCATTTATATCCAATATCGGTCATTGTTTTTAAAATTACACGCAGGGTATAGCCTTTATCGTGGCTTATTAAACCGCGAACATTTTCAAGAAGTGCCACACGCGGTTTTTTCTTTTCAAGAATTTGAGCAATGTTATAAAACAAAGTTCCGCGAGTATCTCCGATTCCAAGTTTCAAACCAGCGTGAGAAAAAGGTTGACATGGGAAACCGGCAACCAGGACGTCATGGGCTGGAATATCTTCTTCAGAAATCTGTTTAATATCTCCGAATGGAAATTCACCAAAATTTTCTTCATATGTAGTTTGCGCATTCTTTTCAAATTCTGACGAAAAAACGCAAGCTCCACCAGCTGATTCGAAACCTAATCTCATTCCTCCTATTCCAGCAAATAGGTCAACAAACCTAAACTTTGGTTCATTCTGATGGTTCAAACAGAAATCTGAAAGGACATCACGCGATAATTTACCTTCTTTGAAAAAATCGTTTTTTTGTAAAACATCCAGAATATACAGACCATCTGCTCCTCGATTTTGAGCGAAGAATTCTGATCTATTGTTTATTGCATGAATCCACTGGTGCACCACTGCTTTTGTTTCGGTTCCAGATGGAGTGAATTTCAATGCGTAAGGAGATAATAACGATTCAATTTCTATTTTGGTTGATGCCATTTTTTATTTCCACCTTCAGGAAATTTATTAAATCCGGAACTGCCTTATTTTTCGTCTCACATTCCCAAACAATAATTACTTTCCATCCAGAATTTTCCAAATCATTTTTTGCTTTTTTATCACGCTCGATATTGGTATTCAGTTTTTTTAACCACCATTCGGTGTTTGTCTTTGGAATTGTCGCATCTTTACAACCTTCATGTCGATGCCAGAAACACCCATGAACAAATATGACTGTTTTATAACCTGAAAAAACAATATCTGGTTTACCGGGTAACACCCCTCCGGAAATATATTTTTTTGATACTCTGCCGTTTAGCCTGAATCTATATCCTGACTTATGTAATAAGGAACGAATCAATATTTCTGGTCTTGTATTTACCGATTTGATCCGGCTCATATTCCAACTGCGATGTTCTCTGGATATTGAATCAGCCATATTTCCCTCATATCATGTAACCAATTATAACTTAAAGAGGAATAACCCTACCGATTTTGAACCCGTTGTATCTCAATCATAAAAAAAATTACTTATTGATGAGATTAAGGTTTCTAAGAATTCTTGGGTTTTACAAACTAATTAATGTGAATTTGAGAATTAACAAGCGAAATAAGAAGTTGTATCCTAGATAATAAATTAAGTAAAAGATCTAATTATTGGCACTAAAAAATGTTTCATAATATATCATTGACTTTCTGCTGATTTATAGATATAAATAACTCAACATCAGGAATGTCCACTTGTGTGGACTGGCAACCGGCCCGGAGACGGCATCGGTGCCTCGAGACCCAAAGTCTCGATGTGCGAGAGATTGCTCTCGAAAGAAAGTTTCCGTTTTTGTTTTAACGTCTCCGGCCATCGTTTCTGAAACGGTGGCTGTTTGCTTTCCCCTGATGATTACAACTGGTGGTCAAATGCTTCGATTATACGATGAGGAATTATGGGATTTGGAATCTTCCTATCCTGGTATACGAGAGCAGATATTGGATTTTGAGAGTGCAGTCCTGCCAATATGCTTAATATGTGGTTCAGCGGATACGGCTGACGTTCAAATTGGAATTGTAGGAAGAACGATAACAATTTGCGGTGCAACAACTAAATTCAAATTGATTCCAAATGGTCCAAGACCCGGCAGATATTTTTGTAACTCTTGTAGGAAATTCTTTTTGAAAAAACAAAAAATTAGTAAGTAGGAGTTAATAACTTATGACAAAACATCACAGAGGAAAAAACGAAGGGTCCGTCTGTAAACGGCCTGAGGGTGGATGGCGGGCTCAGGTCAGTCAATCTGGAGACCGTATCAGCAAGGGATTTCGTACAAAAAACGAAGCCCTGGCTTGGATTCAATTAATGAAGATGAAAATTGACCAGGGAATCAAACTCAGAGGTGAAGCTATGGCCCTTGATGATTATTTGCCAACCTGGTTGGAATCAAAAAAATGTTCACTTCGTCCAAAAACTCACCATCAATATGGAAGTTTGATTAGTCATCATATCCTACCGTCATTAGGTCACACTAAATTATGTCAACTAAATATCAAAAAGGTGGAAAAGTATTATTCGGAACTTTTGCAGGGGGGAGTGGGGGTCAGAACCGTAAGGATAATTCATATTATCCTGCACTCCTCAATGAATAAAGCCGTTAAGTATGGCTTAATAGCCCAGAATCCCACTCAAGGGGCATCATTGCCAACCTATTATCATGATGAAATGAAGATTTTTACGCCAAACCAGGTATCAAAATTTCTACTGTATTCAAAAGAAAGCAGATATTTTGCCCTTTATTTTTTGGCGATCACAACTGGGATGAGGTTGGGAGAATTATTGGGTTTGAAGTGGGCAGATATTGATTGGAGTGCCAAAACTATCCATATTCAACGTCAGAAGCAGTACATTCCAGGTCACGGATTTATACTTTTGGAACCAAAAACAAAATCAGGGAAAAGGACGATCCAACTTGGCGAGCAGACAATATTGACTTTATTGCGACATCAAGAATTCCAGGAGGAAATCCGAAATAGAGCAGTGGATAAGTGGATAGAGATGGACCTTGTGTTTACCAGTTCCATCGGCACACCTGGCGATGCGAGTAATATTCGTATAGATTTCAATCGAATCTTAACAAAGGCTGAATTACCCAAGATTCGGATCCATGATTTGCGGCATACTGCCGCTTCATTATTCTTGAACCATAAGATTCCAATCATTGTTGTCACCAATATTCTTGGCCACTCAAAACCCAGTGTAACTCTTGATATTTATTCCCATGTATTCACTGATCTCCAAGGTGAAGCCGCAAAGGTTATGGACCAATTAATACAATTGTAATTACTAATTTAATCGACTTTGCTTCAAAATAATGAGCATTTTTTCAATAATGTAATAATTATGGTGTTTTTTAGTTAACTTAGTTATCAATTGATTATGTTTTAATACCCATTTCTTTTGTCCCATTTATATTTGATATAAAACTCGTCTGAATACTTTTCATATTTTTCTATATCATCATTCGTCAAACAGTTATATTTTTCAATAACACTAATATTCATTCTTGGATCATGGTATTTATCCAAATCTGTTGGGCTAAAGGGCTGTTCTTTCTCAATTTTTTCATTATCCTCCTCATCCAAATTCACATAAAAATACATAGCATCTCTAATAACTTTTTTAATTACAATATCTTCCAACTTAGCTATCCTTTTGTTTATATTTGTTATCATTTTCAATTATCCTTTCTAATCTTGATACTTTAAATTCGATTTCATCGTCAGCATAACTTTGTGAAGAAAGCTTTAGGATATCTACTGCAGCCAATCTTTTTTCCCTTGCAGATGTTTTTGGATCAAGAATTATTTCGCGTAGAGTCTGAATGGCTATTTCATCGAGGCTTTGCAAAAGTTTTCGATTTGCCTGTATTCTTTCAACTCTTGCCTCTTTCAGAGTTTGTTGGAAAAGTGGAACAGTTAACCATCGTCGAAGTGTTCGTTCTTTTATTCCAGTTGATCTTACGACTTCCATAATATTTGGATTACTTACCAAATCATCTATTGCTTTGAGTTGTTTAGCGGATAATTTATTTTTCATTTTTTACCTGACCTTATATATAAAAAAAGAGGAAGACATTGATGACTTTATAAATCACCAAAACCTTCCTCAAATTACTGAGGCTGCTAGTTGCCCGCAATACTCGAAATGTGCTGCTGCAACACTAATAAAATAATTATATCACTTTGAATTTAGCGAACCTTAAAGAAAGAAAAAGGCGGGTACCTTATTAAATCTTTTTCCAGTGTAGACGAAGAATTTAGTTGCACCGAAATGCACCATATTATTGTGTGGTACGATATAAAATCATGAATTATGGTATGTAAAAGCTCATTAGAATGGAATTATCATGCCAAAACATGCCAAAACCTGCCATTTAAATAAAAAGAGCGCCCCCGCAGGGATTCGAACCCTGAACCTACTGATTCGAAGTCAGGCACTCTGTCCAATTGAGCTACGGGGGCGAGGCAAATAATACCCTTTATTTTAACATAATTTTCTTGTTCCTACCCTTATTCAGCACTGAATTTCGTATTATATTTTCTTGCCCTTTCTAAATTCACCTGATTTTCTACATCCTTTTTTTGTTTTGTGCGATAATAAACCCCAGAAGGATTTTGTTTGGTTTTCATTTATATTAAATGTAATAAACTAAATTGAAAAGGAACTGGATCGGATCAACAATGACTTCAATGCCAAACGTCGACTCAACAAAAAAAAGGTGGGGATTGATCATCATCAGCATTGCGATCCTGTTGATATTAATCCTTTTTGTTTTTCTGTTCCTTCAACCTGGAGCCCAAAAAGAAGCTCCTGTTGCACTTTCTGAAACACCTCCGATTAACCCTTCTTCTGTCATTGACCCAATGCAAACTCCACTAGCATCGACGAATACACCAACCTCGGCCTTTCAAACGGAGCCAGGTCAAACGCCGACGAGTGAACAAAAAACGATTAATGACAGTATTCGTATATCCAATATCGATGGTATGGAGCAAATATTTATTCCAGCTGGTGAGTTCCTTATGGGCACTAACGATATCGAAGCGAAACGAGAAATCGGTGGTGGGCGGGCATATCCTGAGATTCCTCAATTCACTTACTTCCTTGATGCATTTTGGATTGATAAGTACGAGGTAACCAATCAGCAATATAAAGCTTGCATGGATGCTGGTGTTTGCACTGAACCACACCGCATCGGCAGCTATACATATCCGGATTATTTCAACAACCCCGCTTATGATACCTACCCTGTTGTATGGGTGACCTGGTTCCAGGCAACTGAATACTGCTCATGGGCAGGGCGGCGTTTGCCCACTGAAGCCGAATGGGAAAAAGCAGCGCGTGGGACAGATGGACGCAAGTATCCTTGGGGTAATGATCCTTATACCGCTGACAAAGCCAACATTTGTGATGTTAATTGCACTCGTACACATAAGCTAAACGAATTTGACGATGGATACCCCGATCTTGCGCCGGTTGGCAGCTTCCCTGCTGGAGCCAGCCCTTATGGTGTTCTCGACATGGCTGGCAATGCCTGGGAATGGAACAGCACCGAAATAAGGGATTACCCCTACGATGCCAACGATGGTCGTGAAGATCCAGGTGGAATCGATGTTGAACGTGGATGGCGGGGCAGTTCCTGGGCAAATGGTTTGTGGTGGTTGAGATCATCAGTGCGGTACCATGCCCTTGATTTCTATTCATGGTATGTTCTTGGTTTTCGTTGTGCTGCTTCAGCAGATTAATACAAAAAGGAGGCTGATGGTTTTGTCCATCGCCTCCTTTTTATAATTCCCTTTAATTATCTGCCAAACAGAGCTGAAAAGAACGCCTTGGTGTTGATGGATTGTCCCGAGAGCAGGTTTTGCGCCCTGAACATTTTGGCTGCGCTGCGCACCAAAAAGAGCGCCGTAAGTCCTATAAGCACCGCGGCCAGGGCGGTCTGCCAGAAGGGGACTGTCGTTGCTGCCAGCCTCGTCATCATACTCACAGGCGCGGTAAGTGGAAAGAGACTCAGAACCACCGATAATGGGCTGTTCGGTGCCTGGATCAGGCTGCTGATGAACATCAGCGGAATGATAAGGGGAATGATCACCACGGTCGTAGTTTGGCTGGCTTCTCGCATGTTCGGTACCAGCGCGCCAAGCCCGGCCATCAAACTGGCGTAAACTGCGTAACCCAGAATGAAGTAAACGATTCCCCAGATCAAGATGCTTGGGGGCAGCTTGAAAGCGTCTCCCAGGGCAAATTGTTTACCCGAAAACATCAACATCAGGTATCCTGAACCGGACCAGACGATGGTCTGCAGCAGCCCCACCAATCCAAGGGCAATGATCTTGCCGGTCAGCATCTGGGTTGGCGTCACGCTGGTCATCAATATTTCCATCATGCGGTTCTGTTTTTCACCCGAGATATTGTTTAGAAGCAAACTGGATGAAGTGAGGATCACGATATAAAACAGAAAGGTCACAATATAGGGCAAAAAGAAGGTCAATGCATTCGAGCTGCTGCGTTGAGGAGTTGCCGCCAGGGATACTTCTTTTACATTTAAAGGATCCTGAACACGGTAGGCTAAATTAATATCGCCATCCGTCAAAGCATTGGCCATCAAAGTCTCAATGGCGCCTGAGTTTTCCATGCCGCCAATTGGGTTGTAGTCTGGCCGCATGTAAAGGATCGTACCCTCGGCCATATAATCCTTCTGGATTACATAGTAAGCGCTGATAGTGCCAACTTCTACAGCCTTTTTGGCTGTCTCTTCATTATCATAGCGCACCAGTTTATCCTGATAAGCCAGGGGAACCTCCTTCACCAGGCCGCTCAGGTCGATAAACCCTTCAGGTAGTTCAGAAGCTTCCACTTTTGGAGAGAAAAAGTTGGTGATTGCATCAGTATTGGCACTGCCAGTTGATTTTTGAATACCCGACACCACCAAAAGGATAATAAAACTCATCAGGGGAAGTAAAACCAAAGTGAGCAAAAAAGATCTCCTGGTCACCACTGAAATGAATTCATTCTTTAAGACGAGCCACGTTTTTGACATTGATTCACCCAATCCTACGAACGACGAAATGCTTCTTTTAATGAAACTTTTTTACCGTAGCGCAGCATACCGATACGGAAGATCTTCCCGGAAAGCCATAACGAGAATAAGGCCAAGATCACCAAAACAGTAATGGTGATCGAGGTCTGCCACCATGGAATGTTGGTGAAACCGGCGCGCAGTGGTAATGCGATCGGTGCCGTCAGCGGGAACATGCTCATGCCCACCGCCAGCGGTCCGTTAGGTTTGAACATGATCTGGCTGACGAACCAGAACGGAACCACGATGGGCAGGGTGAAGAACCCGGCCATCTGCTGGGCTTCTTGACTTTCTGTAGCGGTGGCGCCAATGGCGCCCATCGCAGCCGCAATCATCACAAATGCGGGCAGCAAGGTGCCGGCTAGCAGCAGGATGTATTTTGAATCAATGGATGGCATGCTTCCCATATCAGGGATGAAGAGCGGGGCAACCTTCAACCCGATGATCAAGAACAGGATCCACACGACCAATTGGGTCAACCCCACCAGTAAATCGCCAACAACCTTCCCGGCCATCAGTTGCGTGGGCGAGACGGAAGTCACCAAAATTTCCATGGTACGGTTCTCTTTTTCTTCCACCACGGCCTGCATCAGGTAACCGCCGCTGATATTGACAGCAATGATGAAAAGTACACCTGCCAGCATTGGAAGCAGCATGACCATCCAGTTGTCGGCACCCATTTCACGAGAGCCATCCAAAGAACGGACAGTGATATTAGTCCCGTCTGTCAACCGTTTAAAAACTGGTTCGGGCATCCCTTTTACCAGGTTATATGAGACAAAATCACCAAAATCGTCCTCGGCATTCGACCCCGGTTTTTCATTCGTGGTCATGGTCACTTCACCGGTGGACATATAGTTGTCGGAGAAAGTGAAATATGCCTGAATTTGGCCTTCATTGAGGGCAGCTTTTGCTGAGGCTTCATCTTCGAAGGGGAGTGAGGGCACCTTGGCGAAAATCGATTTCTTCTCGACCGGCACTTGCTGAGGGTTAACAAGTATCTGGTATTGATCGATATAACCAACCGGTTTATTGTCATATTGCAGCCAGACTGAAAGAAAACCCACAAACACCATGAAAGCCACGAAAAGCGGCATACTTAGAATGGCAAACACAAAACGCTTGCGCATGACATGGCGCTTGTATTCGTGTAGAAAAACAAGCCAGAACTTTTTCATTCAGAGGCTCCTTCATTTTTGACCACCTGAATGAATATTTCATCCAACGTGGGAAGGGCAATCTCGAATTGGTCCACCACGATATTGCGGGTGAGCAATTCCCGCAATATATCCTGGGGTTTTTTGCCTTCGGCCAGGTGCAGAATGTTGTGGCTGTTTGTTTTTTCAATCTCGGTGACACCGGCAAGATCTACTGGAAGCATCGAAGCCGTACGAACGATCAAAGCTTCTTTAGCAAATTGTTTACGAACGTTATCCAATGTGCCATATAAAACAGTATTTCCCTTGTTTATCAGCGCAATGCGGTCGGCCAATTCTTCCACCTGGTGCATCTGATGGGTGCACATGATGATGGATGTGCCGCGGGCGCGTTCTTCTTGCAAAATATCCTTGACCATTTGAGTATTCACAGGGTCGAGTGCGCTGAAAGGTTCATCAATGATCACGATCTCGGGTTTATGCACCAGGGTGGTGATCAGTTGGGCTTTTTGCTGCATACCCTTGGAGAGTTCCTTGACCTTTTTCTTTTTAGAAGCGGTCAGATCAAACTTTTCCAGATATTCTGAAATGCGTGTTTTAGCTTCGTTTTCATCCAAGCCTTTCAGAGTGGCAAGATAAACCAGGCATCTATCGAGGGGAATATCTTGATACAATCCACGTTCTTCCGGCAGATATCCGATTTTGTTCTTCTTCTCTTCATTCATCAATCCGCCAAGGATGCTGACCTTGCCGGTATCGGGTTTGAAGATATCCAAAATAATGCGGATGGATGTGGTTTTTCCTGCGCCATTGGGTCCCAACAGGCCAAAGATTTCGCCTGGTTCAACATCGAAAGATACATTGTTGACCGCTTTTTGAGTGCCGAATGATTTAGAAATTTGCTCTACATTGATGGTTGACATTCTCTTATCCTATGAAAAAATGAATTGATTGATATCGAAGCAAACACACACAAATATGCTTACGAAAAATAAAAACTTGGGTTTCAACTGCCACCATTAAGGAGTATACAAATGTGAATCATAATTCATCATTATATAAAACGGATTAGAAATCCGGGGCTTTTTACAGGTAAAATATAAGAAATCTATTATTGGAGCGATCAAATGACCATGACATCACGTGAACGGGT
>CAZQXI010000004.1:0-243233 GCA_964597505.1 uncultured Anaerolinea sp.
GACCTTTGCGATGTCAACGCAACGCTCTAACCAACTGAGCTAACCGCCCAACGAGCCCTATTATAACGGTGAATTTTCAAGTTGACAATAGTCTGACAGGCAGGAGATTAAAGAATATTGACCACGCCTGCCCATAAAACCGTAAATTTTGGCTGCGGCAGCTCGGAGGTGGGTGGAGAAAGGTGTCCGATGGCCACAATCAATTTCGTTCCTGACCGAAATCCCTCAAATGGCTTAGAACCGTACATGGGCACGAGGTTGGCTTTATCAAGGGTATACAGATGGTTACCTTTTTCGTAGGCCAAGGCGTAAAGTTCTTCCTTGCCGATCACGACCTGGATGATATTCGGACCCTTGAAATCCATCCCCTCAGGGACGAGAAACTCAAATCCCTGGGTGGAAAGTTGAAAGCCATCCCGCCGGTGGATCGAATATTCCAACGCTTCGGCGTCTGCTGCATGCACTTTTTGCCAGTGGGCATCATCCACTGTGAGGATCGGGAGTTCGAGGTCAGGAACGATGGATGACATATTTTAAGCAGCCTGCTTTCTCATTAATGATCGGATGAGCAGCACCAGACCGGTAGCCACCAGCAGCCCTGCTCCAATGGATTTCACCACAAGATTGCCAAACATGGATGCAAACAAGGCAAAGAGCGCCAGGCTTAATACGAGCATCCACATGCCGACAGTGGTTACCGATTTGTCCCACTTGCCGATCCAGGCGCCCATGATCAAGCCAAGCCCAACACTGCCGGGGATGAGCATCCAGGCAATCGCCCAGACACTCCAAATGCCGGTGAGGGTGTTGAACAGGAAGATGGCACCCAGAACAAACAAAATACAGCCCGGAATGAATAACCCGGCCAGGGATTCTCTTTGATTTGGCCAGATGAGGGCGGGCAGACAAAAACCGATACCGATCACCACCAACACCAGCGGCCATGTCTTGGCGGCCACAATTCCAGGGATAAGGTTGAGCGCAAAAAAGAGAGCACCCAGCGCCACCAGAATAATGCCGGCAGCCATCGTCCCACGTTTGGATTCGTCCATTTTATTACCTCCTGTTAACCGTACTATGTGAATTATAGAATTAAATGAAAAAATGGTGAAGTCAAATTTTTCATCTACAAGTTAATACGAAATTTTCGCAAAAAGGATGGAGATTTTTCAAGGAAATGGTATAATAGGCGCGCTACACAAGAAACACCATGGAGAGGTAGCGCAGTTGGCCTAACGCGCCCGCTTGGAAAGCGGGTATACCGCAAGGTATCGTGGGTTCGAATCCCACTCTCTCCGCCACATAGAAAGAACCCCCGGAATGGCCGCCGGGGGTTTTGGTTTAAATTGGGTTTTGGTTTAAATTGGGTTTCAGTTTATATCTGCGTAGGGGCGACCGGCCGGTCGCCCCTACATTGAAAAATCATTTCAGACTATTGCCGAGCGGGGTGGGCAGGCCGTCGATGCTGGTCAGGTTGTTTTCATTGCGGTAGGCTACCAGCCCATCCGTACCAATCTTCTCAGCCCATTTGAAGTGATGGTCGCGTTCGCCCTTGTACTCAAAAAGCGGAACGCCGTATCCGCACGAAGTTTGTACCTTGCTGATATCTGCGACGATGATCTGCCGCGTGCTCGAGATCAGGTTGAAATGCGGCGCGAGCTCTTTCCACTCTGCATCGCTGGAGAGCACTGTGCGTCCCGTCCCAAATAATCTCAAGATATTTGGCGCACCTTCAAAAGAGCAAAACATGATGGTTATCCGTCCGTTTTCAAAAGTATGGGCGGAAGTTTCATTTCCGCTGCTTATAATATCCATGTAAGCCACGCGGCTGGGTGATAAAACGCGAAAACTATCAAGTCCTTTTGGAGAGAGGTTAACATGTCCGCTGGAGCTCAATGGGGCGCTGCTGACAAAAAAGATGTGCTGCTTTTCAATAAACTCCCTGATCTGGTCATTTATTGATTCATAAAATTTTGCCATTAGACCTCCCAATAATATTCGAAATTTTGATAATTAGATTAATGCCTTTTATTGATTTTTTCAAGTGGTTGCTTAAACGAAAAGGCAGGCATGGGGGGGACATGTCTGCCTTCTCTCTAGGGAGGGAACTCCATCTTTCGGATGGAAGACACTCTATGTTCAACTATTAATCGTGTCTTATGGATAATATACACCTTATTTGTCAGAATTTCATTAAAATAAATTAAGAATTTTTCTTCTGATCGAATAAATCCAACCACTCATCCACTTCGCCTGAAGAAGGCGGTTTTTCACGCCGCTGCTGCACTGCAGCCTCGCTGCTAAATACTTCATTCATGCTGCGCGAAAAGGCATCTGAGCTCATGACCTTGCAGCCATTCACTTTTGCTGCATTTTGAATGCGGTGATCGGAGCTGACAACGGTCCAGTTGTCTTTGTCGCTGCCCAAATTTCGCAAATATTCGATGATGGCGTCATCCGCGGAATAGCCAAGCTTGATATAGTGGACGTGCACCAGTCCGCTTTTACGACTATTGGCGCGTTGTTCTGGCGCTCCATCAAAGAATAACTCTGCCTGCCGCCTGGCCAGCCGGCAGTATTCCTGAACGCGTTCGATCAGGCGCACCTCATCATCTTCATCTTTGAGATGCAGCCCCGGGATTTTTGGTATCAGATTGTGTCCATCAATGATCAATTTTTTCATAAGCCATCCAGTCAAAACACATTACATCCATATTATGCTATCATTTAACAGAATCGGGTGACAATGAAGAAGATTTTCCCTTATCTCTTGATCAACATTGCCGTATCAGCCATCACCATGCTGGCTGTTATTCTCATCTGGGAGGCCCTTCACCCCTCTCCCCTGGCCGCGGAAAGCGGGGATGAAATTCTCATCACCACAGGCAGCACCCAACTGCCCCCCCTGACCCAAAAAACCATTGAGATACAATCGGTCTTTATGCCCGGAGAAGTCAACTACGAGAAGATCAGTCTCAAGAATGTTGGCCAGGAGCCCATCGACATGACCGACTGGGTCCTCAACAACGGCTCAAATGACAAATTCATCTTCCCTGCCCTGACCATTTACCCGAACGGCGCCGTGGATGTTTATTCGATCGCCGGCGTCAACACCGCCGTAGAACTCTTTTGGAACGCTCCTGAAGCAGTCTGGAAACCCGGCGGAAAAGCAGTTTTGCTTGACAGCAACGGTCAGGAACGCTCCCGTTACGCTATCCCCTGAAATTAAGAATTTCGTCATCCCGGTCAGTATCGGTTAAAATGGGGTGAAATTGGCAGCAGTAATTAACCCGGTTTTTGAGGATGTTACACAATGACCCAGGCTCTTTATCGAAAGTGGCGCCCAAGAAAATGGGATCAGGTGATCGCACAAGATCATGTGGTCAAGACCCTGCGCAATGCCATCCAGGCGGACAAGGTCGGCCATGCCTATCTGCTCTCCGGTCCGCGTGGAACCGGTAAAACCACCACCGCCCGATTGCTCGCAAAGGCGGTCAACTGTCTTTCGCCTGACCTGGCCAACCGTCCGTGCGACGAATGCAAGAACTGCATCGCGGTAAATGAAGGCCGCTACCTTGACCTGATCGAAATTGACGCCGCTTCCAACACCAGTGTGGAAGATGTGCGCGATCTGCGCGACAAGATCAACTTCTCCCCTTCAGACGGCAAGTATAAAGTCTATATCATTGACGAAGTTCACATGCTCTCTACGGCAGCCTTCAACGCGCTGCTGAAAACGCTTGAAGAACCCCCGGCGCATGCCATTTTCATTCTGGCCACGACCGAGGTCCACAAGATCCCGGCCACGGTGCTTTCGCGCTGCCAGCGCCACGAATTCAGGCGCATTCCGGTGATGGATATTGTTTCAACCCTCAAAACGTTGTGCTCCGAAGAGAAAATTGATGCGGATGAAGAAGCCCTGATCCTGATCGCCAGGCAATCCACCGGCGCCATGCGCGACGGCATCTCGCTGCTCGATCAACTGGCTTCCACTGGCGAACGCATCACCCTGGAACTGGCTCAACTCGTTCTGGGCACGGCCACCAACCAACTGGTGATTGACCTCGTCAACGCCATTCAAAACAGCGACACCGCCCGCGGACTGGAAGTAATCCACCGCGCGCTGGACGGCGGCAGCGACCCGCGCCAATACGCCCGCCAGGTGGTGGAATATCTGCGCAACCTGCTGCTCATCCGCATGGGCAACGACAAGCAGGTGGATGCGACCAAGGAAAGCAAGGATCTGATGCACAAGCACAGCCAGTCTGTTGAGACGGATGTCTTGATGGAATGGATGCGCTTGTTCAACGAAGCAATCAACGACATCCGCACCTCGTGGCAGCCCGGCATGGCGCTTGAAATGGCCTTTGCCCGTGCCGTGGAAGGGTCTCAACCGGCCGCCCCCAAACAGGTAGTCGAAAGACAGGTCAGAACGGCTGAACCGGTGATTGTGAGTGAACCCAGAAGCGTCGACACGACACCCGTAAAAGCGGCTGAAACCCCCATCGTCAAAGAAACCGTAAAAACACAGAGTCAAGCGGTTCAGACTGAAGCTGCTCCGGTCATCCACGCGTCACATTCAGACGGCGGCATTACCGCCCAGGATATCCAGGCCAACTGGAACACCATTAGGGCTGAGGTTAAAAGTCAACGCTCGCAAACCGAAGCGCTCTTGAACTCGCATAAAAGTCTGCAAATCAAGGACGGCGCGCTGGTGATCGGCTTTGCCAGTGAAGTATTGAAATCCAAGATGGAATCCGCTGAAAACGTAGATGTCACCCGCAGGGCCATTCATCATCTGCTCAAAGTAGATCTGCCCATCGTGTGCGTGGTGGTGAGCGGAAAATTGTCTTCTTCAGTCGATCTGGATGTGGATTCAGACGGCATCGTTGGAACAGCCATAAATCTTGGCGGCAAGATTCGCCAATAGTAAATTTAATTATTCAGGAGAGTAACCATGGCAAAAGGATTCAATCGACCAATGGGTGGTGGCGGCGGCATGGCCGTCGGCGGCATGATGGCACAGATCAAGAAAATGCAGGAACAAATGGCCATCGCGCAGGAACAACTGGCCGTCGAGACGGTCACCTCATCTGCTGGCGGCGGCGCGGTGAAAGTAACCATGACCGGCGACCAGCACTGCAAGGAAGTGATCATTGATCCCGAATTGATCAAAGATGCGGATGCCGAGATGCTGCAGGACCTGGTATTGAGTGCTGTCAACCTGGCGCTGGACGCCTCGCGCAAACTTTCTGAAGAAAAAATGGGCCCCCTGGCCGGCGGCCTTTCAGGCATGGGTTTCTAAGCTGACTTATGTCCATTCTGCCCCTGCCCATTCAAAACCTGATCAATGCGCTTGAGCGCCTGCCCGGCATCGGACCCAAGTCTGCGTCGCGGCTGGCGTTTCATATCTTAAGGGCGCCTGAAGACCTCGCGAACCAATTGGTCAACGCGCTGACAGGTTTAAAAACAGCCACCGGGCAGTGCAAGATCTGTTTCAACATCACCCTGGCCACCCAGGAGCACTGTGAGATCTGCGAAGACAGCCAGCGTGCGGACGGAACGATCTGCGTGGTCGAAGATCCTCTGGATGTGCTGGCGCTGGAACGCACAGGCGGCTTTCACGGCCGCTATCACGTGCTGCAAGGCGTGCTTTCGCCCATTGAGGGCGTTGGACCCGATGACCTGAAGATCAAGCCCTTGCTGGAGCGCGTACGCAGCGGTGAGGCCAAGGAGATCATCCTGGCTACCAACCCGAGCATGGAAGGCGATGCCACGGCCCTGTATTTACGGCAGCAGCTGCTGCCGATGGGTGTGCGCGTCACCCGCCTGGCGCGCGGATTGCCCATGGGCGGCGACCTGGAATACGCGGATCAAAATACCCTACTGCGGGCGCTAGCCGGCAGGCAGGATATGGGATAATTTTCTTCAATTCATGAGACTATTTGGGTGGGTTAGCAATTTTAGCCCACCTTTAATTTTTTTAAAACGGAAGCTTTCCGCGGTGGATGGCGACGGTGCCAAAATTAAGCGTTTGGAAACCCACATCTTGAAGGCCGCTGGCCTTCATTTTTGCTGCAAGGTCTTCGGCTTTGAGAAAACTCTGGGTGGAATCGGGCAGATAGGTATAGGCCTCTTTTTGACCGGTCACCAGTGTGCCAAGCAGCGGTACGATGCGGTTGAGGTAAAAACGGATGAAGGGGGCGAGCACTTTACTGCGCGGACGGGTCATATCCAAGATGAGCAGCTGGCCGCCGGGTTTGAGTACGCGGGCCATCTCGGCCAGGGTCTGATCCACGCTTTCAACGTTGCGCACCAGAAAACCCGAGATCACCACGTCAAAATAGTCATCCTCAAAAGGCAGGCGCATGGCATCCGCGTTGCAGCGCTGGATGGACTGCCATTCTTTGCCGGCCTCAAGCATGCCCAGTGTGAAATCCGCGGCGGTGATGCGGGCGTTTGGAGCAAGTCGGCGCACTTCGCGCGAAAGATCTCCTGTGCCGGCGCCAAGATCTAAAACCACGGCTTGGGGCGGAAAAACGATCTTCGCCATCATTTTGCGGCGCCAGAAAACATCCTGGCCAAAACTCATCAAGCGGTTCATCAGGTCGTAGCGCCCTGCAATCCGCGTAAACATAACTCTGACCTGGTCAGATTGTTTGGAAGGTTCGTTGGGAGTCATAGACTCGAATTATACAGGATTTGTCCGTCGGCTGCGGCTTTGTATTTCTGACCTCAGGTTGATCAGTGCACGCTTGACGGGCGGGATCCGCACCAACAGCAAGATCAATATGATTGAACCGTAAATCAGAGGTTCACGACTGGCACCCTGCAAGGTAAAAATATTGGCTTTTACGATCAACAAGAAGTGGATCACCGCCAGGGGTCCAATGATATACACCAGACGGTGCAGGCGCTTCCAATTCTTTTTCATCACCTGCTTTACTTTTTTGAAGGAAGTCACGGCCAAAGCCATAAGGATCAGGAAGGCAGCCAGCCCAAACCAGATGTAGACCGTGTTCTTGACGACACTCCAAATAAATTTGAACTGAAAGCCATAATCCAACCACAAAAAGACCAGCAAATGCACCACGGCAAACATGAAGGCATAAACCCCCAGGGCTTTCTTGCGCTTGGAAAAATCCTTCCATTCGAGGATCGAACCCACTGGTGTTCCGGCCAATGATAGGATCAAAAAAATGAGGGCGGTTTTTCCAGTCTGACGTTCAAAGGTCAGGATGGGATTGACCGAATTGGAATTAACAAAGTTGATCAATACCAGCACCAACAGCGTACCCCAGGCGCCAATGTGAACTGCCAGCCGCAGCCATTCGCTTTTCTTGTGCATATTAATAATTAACCTCCAAATCCATTCCTTTATAGAGATCGGCCACCTGGTCTTCGTAGCCGTTAAACATGAGGGTCAGCCGGCGATCGGTCTCGCCAATTCGCCGTTCGGTGGCCTGCGACCAGCGCGGATGATCCACGTTGGGATTGACGTTGGAGTAAAAGCCGTATTCATTAGACGCGATCATGTTCCACATGGTGGCGGGTTGAGACGCCACAAGTTCGATCTTGACCAAGGCCTTGGCGGATTTGAAACCGTATTTCCACGGCACGACCAATCGGATGCCGCCGCCGTTCTGGGCAGGCAGTTCGCCGCCGTACATGCCGGTGGACAAAATGGTGAGGTCGTGCATGGCTTCGTCCATTCGAAGACCTTCCTGGTAGGGCCACGGAAAGCTCTGATCTTTTTGACCGGGCATTTCGTCAGGGGCTGTGATCGTTTCAAAACGGACATACTTCGCATCAGCAGTGGGTTCCACCGCTGCTAATAACTTTGAAAGCGGAAAACCCAGCCAGGGGATGACCAGACTCCAACCTTCCACGCAGCGCATACGGTAGACGCGTTCTTCAGGTTTAAAAAGTTCGGTCATTTCGGCGACTGAAAACGTTTTGGGTTTGTTCACCAACCCGTAAACCTGCACCTCCCAGGGGGAAGTTTGGAACTTGCCGACCATCCCCGCCACACCCTGAGGGTTGGTGGTGAACTCGTAATAATTGTTGTAATGCGTGGTCTGGTAAAAGGTGTTGGCAGGGTTGCCCAGTTCATCCATATATTGGGCCGAGTTATCCGTGGGCGAAACTGACCCCGCCAGGGAGTCGGTTGAGGACTCTTTCGGCAGACAGGCCGCCAGGGCGGCTGCCCCGCCTGCCAGCACAGCACTGCGCATAAAATCCCGCCGTGATAGGTAAAGCGATTTGGGGGTGATCTCCGTGCGATCAATTTCTATAGACCGATAATCCTTGTTCATTTTGACTCCAGGAATGGAGAACTTATCCATTCTAAATTTAGATAAATATTATCATAATAATCATGTAAATAATATAAGAAATCAAGCATGTCGAATGTTTTGATATTGGCATATCCACGGAATCGACAAACTGCTTTCGGATCATATCCTAATGGGCACTAACGTACCCTCATGGGCATGATAATGCCCTTTATGGCACTATTGTTGACGCCCCCCGGCCTTCATGATAAAATCTTCGAACTGCTAACGCCCCCATTGTCTAGCGGCCTAGGACGTGGCCCTCTCAAGGCCAAAACACGGGTTCGAGTCCCGTTGGGGGCACTTTTTATTTAAAGCAATTGGCCCTCTCATACCGTCGAGGTATGATAAGGCCAAAACACGGGTTCGAGTCCCGTTGGGGGCACAATAATTTTGTCCCGTTGTCCCCTTCGGGGAGGCTTTGCACGGGGCACTTTTTATTTAACTTGCTTGCTAACTTAATTTTCGAGTTCCGTTGCCCTAATGGGGGCTTAGCAAGGGGCTCAGATAATTTGTCCCGTTGTCCCCTTCGGGGAGGCTTTGCACGGGGCACTTTTTATTTAAAGCACATGGCCCTCTCATACCATCGAGGTATGATAAGGCCACACCCCTGCGGGGCGCAGGCAACACGGGTTCGCACCACGAGGGTGTGATAAGTCCCGTTGCCCTACAGGGTGCTATGCAAGGGGCACAAAATAATCCGCCTTTTCGGCGGATTTTCTTAATTAACGCTCAGTCAGTTGCATCCCAACCAACGGGATGCACCCAAAGAATTAACCTCCGGCCATGGCGCCCACGATCATGAATTCCTCCTTTCCCTGCGCCACGGCTTCAGGCAGGGGTTCATCCGGGGAATTGAGCGAGAAATCTTCATTGCAGGCAAAAAAGCGGATGAAGGGGTGGCGTTCACCGGTTTTCCGTTTGCGCACGGTTCCTCCCAACATCGGGTAGCGCGATTCAAGGGCATCCAGAATGGTGCGCTGGGTCACCGGGGCTGCAACCTCCAGTTCCACCACCCGGCCTGTTCCTGCCAGTTTCTGCAAATGATAAGGCAGCACCACCCGGATCATTTGATGACCTGTACCTCCACCGAAAGTACCGGCGGTAAATTTTGAACGATGGCAGACCAGTGATCCCCGGAATCGGCGGAAGCATACACCTGACCGCCGGACGTGCCAAAGTAGATGCCGCAGTCGTCCAGCGTATCCACTGCCATGGCGCTGCGCAGCACATTCACATAGCAATCCTGCTGCGGCAGGCTGTTGGTGAGTGCCTCCCACTCGTTGCCGCCGCTGCGGCTGCGGTAGACCCGCAGTTTGCCATCCGGCGGAAAGTGTTCGGAATCGCTCTTGATCGGCACGACATAAATGGTTTCAGGTTCGTGGGCGTGGACCGCGATGGGGAAGCCAAAATCGCTGGGCAGGTTACCGCTGACCTCGTGCCAGAAATCGCCAGCGTCGTCACTGCGCAACACGTCCCAATGTTTTTGCATGTACAGCACCCCCGGTTTGGCGGGATGCATGGCCAGGCCGTGAACGCAGTGGCCGACGTCCGCGGCAGGGTCGGGTAACTCATAGTCCGAGCGCAGGCCCTTATTGATCGGCAGCCAGGTTTGACCGCCATCCTCGCTGCGGAAGGCGCCCGCGGCCGAGATGGCTACGTAAATGCGCTTTGGATTGGCCGGGTCCAGCAATATGGTGTGCAGGCACAGGCCGCCAGCACCAGGCTGCCACATGTGCCCTTTTGCATCACGCAGGCCAGCCAATTCCTGCCAGCTCTGGCCGCCGTCTTTGGACACAAAAAGGGCGGCATCTTCCACGCCGGCATAGACCAGATCGGGATCGTTCAACCCGGGCTGCAGATTCCAGACGCGCTTGAATTCCCAGGGTTTTTGCGAGTCATCGTAGTATAGATGCGTGCCAGGGTCACCGATGTAAGAGAAATCATTGTTGACCGCTTCCCAGGTGCTGCCGCCATCATCCGAGCGCTGGATGACCTGTCCGAACCAACCAGAGGATTGCGAGGCATACAAGCGGTTGGGGTTCACAGGAGAGCCGTTGATGTGGTAGATTTCCCAGCCGGCAAAATGCGGACCGTTTACCTCCCACTTCTGGCGTTTTTCATCCGATGTCAAAATGAACCCCCCCTTGCGTGTGCCCACCAAAACCCGAACTTTTGTCATAACAGCCTCCTGAATAAACGAATAAGACCACCCAACAAAACATCTTCACCTGATTATAGAATAAACAAATCTTGCAATCAAGACACAATTTGTCTTAATTGCATGATCAATGATGAATCTTTTGTATGGTGCATCCCATTAATGGTGTCATCAGAACAATCCATTTACCACGTGGATTATAATTTTTGCTAAATAGATTTTTGTCGACAATGAATTCTCAAATCATCTTGCTGGGAGGAAAAATATGTTTTGCACTCATATCTATTTAAACGGGAATTGCCGAGATGCGATCGATCACTATAAAAAAGCATCTTGTGTAAAAGTTTTAAAGGTAATCGCGAACCCTGAAGTTGGAAAAGAAAATGAGATCATCCATTCAGAGATTCAAATCAACGATCAAAAACTGATGTTGAATGATTTTGGCGATAATGAAGGAATTACCCACGCAAACGGATATCAGTTGGTTATCCAGTTCCAAACGATTGCAGAGTTGGAAGAAATGTATGCGATTCTCTCAGACGGCGGCACGATCATTACGCCCAGGCAGCCCACGGATTACAGCGTATGCGTCGTTCGTTTAAAAGATAAATTTGGCATTCCCTGGGGGCTATGGGTCTGATCATCCGGTGCATCCCACCAAACGGGATGCACCTGACGACTACGACTTACTACTAAAAATAATCGCATGATCATATTGTGGCGAGAAATGCCGTCACATGCAATCAGGTCATGGGCGAAGCACGGGTGAGGTTTGGGTTTGAGTTTGTGTTGTGAATTCAACCCCGTTTCCTGTATCGTACACCCCAACCTCTCGATCTGGCCAAATACCCTGAGCGAGTGCCTCCCAGTCTTCCTGAGTAAATTTATCCTGTCTATCATTGGAGACTATTCCCGGGATCAAGGCCGATTCATAGACATCAATCGTGATATCGGATGGACTATGTACCCTGGGGGGGAACATAGTCCATCGAAACACGTCTCCTGGTTTAAGGGCGTCAATCACATCTTTCACTGATGATACAAAAACCCGTTCTGATCCTCCGGACGAAGACGATGCAAGATATGTGTCTTTAAACCCTGAACCATCCGGTTTTATAGCCCCTAAGGCGTAATTGGCAACATGAAATTCTTTTTCGTCCCATATGCCGATCTTGGCGTATGCCATGGTGAGAGGACCCTCATACGTCTTCCCCTTGTACATCGCATTTTCCCAGGTGATATCTCCCAAGTACACCGCATACACTTCGAATGACTCACTTCCATCGTTCCAAATCAGTTTTTCCGTGTTGATATACTCAATATCCTTTGGGGCGAGATGTCCGTACTTCAACTCCGCACCAGCAGAAGTGGTCTCGTCTACTTCAATCCAGGAGTTGGTTGCTGCGTCATATGTCGCCATACAAGCTTGGTTGTAGGTGTCCAGAGCACATTGCTGCCCGTTTCGCTCACCTTCCACATACGTCCGGTCAGTGTTCCACCCAAACGCGAGGGCAAGATCTTGGATCGATTGATTAGCTGAGGTGGCCTCAACCGTGGTTGTGTTTATGGCAGCAGTGGTTGGAGCTACTTCAGCGGTTGCGGTTGCCTCAGTGATGACGGCGGTGGTCGCGGAGCATGAGTTGAGAAGGATGACGAGCAGAACTAGGGAGATAACTCTCTTCATGGTGTACCCCTTTTATGGTGTGATTTGAGAATTATAACCTCAGTCAAGAAGGTGGGTTCAAAGCCCGAACCCACCTTTATTATGAAAATTTCCAATGGTGGGTTGGATAAGATCTATCCAACCCAGCCTACGCCTTGCACTGGCAGGGAGTGCCAGGGAAGATCACTCATACGAACCCACCTTATATGGTTTTATGGAATTTGGTAACTAAAAAATGCTCCAGTTCAACGAATCTGTCAACTTAACGATTTCAACCAGCTTTTTGCGGACTCTAAATCCGGAAAAACTTTCGCCAGCCAGCCGCGGTTGCGGCAAACCGTCTCATAGAAGAGTACGTTCTTGTTGGCCGCCGAATCTGTAGATTCGACCAAACCGATCTTATAAGAACGGGTGATCTTGTGTTTCTCGTATTCCTCAGGGATGGAGTAAAGCTTGGCCATGTTGGTGTTCGCGCTGGTGATTAGCGAGCAATCCACCAAGATCTTGTTGCAATTATGTTGAGCAGAAAGTTCTACTGCTTCTTTGGTTTTCTGTAAGAATTCGTTGAAATCAAACCGCCCTTCCGCGCCAATGAAAATAAGCCCATCGTCTTCAAGGTAGGAGAGTGTATATTTCATTTTTCCTCTAGAGTTTCTACAGAAAAAGTTGGATACGATTAAAGTTTGTGATAAGTATAAGATATTCTATGTGATTATTCAAAAATAAATCAATGCACTTCACTTAATTAAGGCACTCCTGGACGAAAATCCAGTGAATCTGGTAGGGTGGATTCGGCGCGGACTTCGCGCCCCCGAGCCGCTTTGCGGCGAGAGGGGTTGAACCCACCTTTTTTAGTAAATTATTAATGGTGGGTTGGATTGATTTCATCCAACCCACCCTACGCCTAATAAATAATTTTGATCAATATCCGAAATCAAACATGCAATAATTCCTACGACCGTTCAAAAAACACCTGCATCTCGCAGGCGGCGCAGTCAAATTTAAGCCTCAATTTGCGCCCGTTCTCGTCCACCAAAGACAACGGTTCCTGAAGTGTTTTGGCGTTCTTTTCCTTCAAGCAGGCATCCAGTTCGTAGCACAGGCAGTATCTGGTGGTCATCACCTTGCGTCCGCGCAGGTCCATGCCGCTTTCGGCGGCCAGTTCGATCTGGTCCACCCCGTGGCGCCGATAAAAAGCTGCGGCCTTCTCATTGAGAACGTTGCCAAGGTAAGTCAGTTCCTTCACCGGGTAAGGCGCCTTGTTTGCAACGATCCCCCCCTGCGGTTTGGGACGCTGCAGCTCACGTTCAGCAACCAGCGCGTCCACCGCGGAACGGCGCAATTCGTTTAACCATGACACAGCCAAAAAGGGAATCGGAGTGACCTCCACCTTGACATCGCGGCAGACAAAATCCGTCTCGCCCAACTTGCTGAGCTGCTTGTGGATATTTTCAAGCGCCTTGTCGGGCTTCTCTGCGGGCTGCCGTTCGCACTCCAGTTCAGACCAGGCGGTCACGCCGTCTTCATCGCACAAGGTCAACCGATAGCCGCAGGTGGTCTGAGACAGGGTCATTTCAACGCTGATTTTGCGGTTCGGCTGGGCAGCTTTCAATCGGTCATGAAAGGCCTTGTCGCTGTTGCGGTAAAGATCCAACCCGGCGTGAATACCTTCCATTTTGGCGGGATAAACCCACTTGCCGTCCACGCGGTTAACATAGGTACCGGTCAGATCCTTTTCGGCATTATAAAAGCTTAATCCGTCTCCATTGTGCAGGTTTATATTACCGTTGTTTTCTTCGAGACAGAAGGCGCTGCCTGCCGTTTCTTTGACCCTGCCGATCGGTTCGCCAATGGTCTTGGGCGAATCGTGGCTGCCGATCTTGCCGTGCCTGCCCATGATGAAATAATCGCTATATCCGCGGTTGAAAGTCTTGGCCACATCAGGATCAAAATCCAGACTCACCTGCCCGGAGGAGGTTTTTGCCAATTCGAGCCGATCCAGCACGCGCCGGTAGTGGCTGACGATGTTCATGACATAGGCCTTGTCTTTCAGACGGCCTTCGATCTTGAATGAACTGACTCCTGCATCGTACAGCGCCTGCAAATGCCCGGTCAGATTCAGATCACGGATGGAGAGGAGGTGCCGGTCCCAGATCACGGTCTCGTTATTTCCATCCAGCAGTGAATAGCGATTGCGGCAGGGCTGGGCGCACTGTCCGCGGTTGCCACTGCGTCCGCCGATGGCAAAGCTGAGGGTGCACTGTCCGCTGTAGCTGACACACAAGGCACCGTGGATGAAGGATTCGAGCTCAAGAGTGGTCTGCCTACGAATCTCGCGGATCTGTTCCAAGCTGAGTTCGCGGGCCAGGATGGCGCGCTGGATGCCAACCTTTTCAAGAAAAGCGACCCGTTCTGGGGTGTGGTTGTGCATCTGGGTGCTGGCAAACAGCGGAACCGGCGGCAGGGCGCATTCAAGCAGCCCAGCGTCCTGGATGATGATGGCATCCACGCCGCTCTGGTAAAGCGATTCAATGATCTTCAGTGCATCAGGGATTTCTTCGTCGCGCAGGAGGGTGTTGACCGCGGCATAAACCTTGGCCCAATACTTGTGCGCGTACTTAATCAGGTGCTCAACGTCGGCAAGTGAATTGCCGGCGGCCTCACGGGCACCGAAGCGGGGTGCGCCGATATACACCGCGTCCGCGCCGCAGTTGATGGCGGTAATGCCGGTTTCCAGATCCTTGGCAGGAGAGAGTAACTCCACAGGCATGCGTGGATTTTATCACGAGAGAACACTATGTTTGTAAGATAGACCCTGGATTTTTTGAACCGGCAATAATACACCATACTTCGTCATCACGGTCACCCAACAAATACTTTCGATTTACGACTCAATCCAACAAGCTTGAGGATACCTTTACAATTCACCTCGCTGATGCGCCTCCGCCCGCCGCTGAAAGAACAATTTCCTCAGATGGCTGAACGTAGTTATATTAGTTATTTGCTTTCACGATTTTTTTGGAATGACTACCCATTTTTGCTGACAATGTCTATAATGAATATGCATCAGCGATCAAACCATTGAGGAGTCGTTCAAATGATCAAAATCATCTCACCTAAAACTCGTGAAGATTTTAAGGAATACTATGATCTGCGTTATAAGGTATTACGAGAAACCTGGGGGCTGCAAAAAGGCACAGAAAAAGATGATTACGAGCCGATCTCAAAGCATTTCATGGCCGTGGATGATTCCAACGGTATGATCGTCGGTGTGGTTAAAATCATGGAAAAAGAACCCGGGGTTGGCTGGTTTTCACACATGGCTGTTGCACCCGCTTATCAACGCAAAGGTATCGGTAAAATTCTTGTTAACTTTATTGAAGAAGAAGCCCGCAGAGAGGGTTATAAAACCCTGGGCTGCATGGCCAGGCTGATCACCACCGGTTTTTTTGAGAAATACGGCTATGTGATGAACGGATTGCCTTCTCATTACATCGGCACCACCCAGGTGGTCTGGATGGAAAAACCGCTATAACAACCTTGACAAGGTACCCCTCTCGCTAATAACCAGCTCGGAGGCGCCAAGACCGCAGTCATGACAAGGTTCTCTTTTAAATAAAAATGCCCCTGAACGGGGCATTTTGTTTACTCTGTTACAACTGGTTTTTTGGCTCCCTTGATCCAATGTCCGATCAAGTTGAAAAAACCTTTTAATGGAGCAATTACCCAGTTGATCAACATGTTGACGATGGCAAAAAGTTGACTGATCCAGATCAGCAAAGGCCTGAAGAATTGCATGAAGCGGAAATGGCCGTAAGCCAAAGCAAGCACCAGTGTCAAAATTGAAATGCCAAACCGGGTCCAATCGGAAAACTCAATATGGAAAACTTCGTCTAACACAAGCTCAATACCAATATTCAAGATCAGTATGTAAGCCGCAGATTTCAAGATCGGTTCTTTTTCAATAATATGACTGAACCAACCTGCCGCAAACCGGATCACCACGATCGCAATGGCAACACCCAACAATACCACCCACAATTTTTCAGAAATGGCGACCGCGGCCACCACATTATCCAAACTGAAGGCAAGATCCATCAATTCAACCGAAACAACGGTCATCCAAAAACCACGCGCTTTAATAGGATGAACGGATTCATCATCTTCGCCGCCTGAATATCCGCTGGCGCTCAGGTTATCCAACGCCAGGTGGATCAGGTAAGCTGCTCCAACAATCTTGAGCCAGGGATTGGCGATGATATAAGTAGCCATGATGAGCATCAAGGTTTGGCCGGCATATGCCCCGATCAACCCGACTCTCAAAGCAGCCTGCCGCTGAGGACCAAGAACCTTATCTATGGCATGACCGATTTTTGCCATCCGCTTCGGCCAGGGAATTCCTTCATGTTCCGGCAGGGGAATAACCATGGCTCCTAATATGGCTGCATTATCTATGGATAAAATACATTCCAGGAAAATTAATTGAATGATGATCACGACAATTGAAAAATCCATGGTGCACTCCTATAAGGTTAAAACAAGCATCCTGTTACTTGTGGTAATCAGGATGGGATAACGGGAAAAATAATGCAGGGTCAGCCCCTGCTGTTAATTTATAGCATGAGAAAAATGGATTTCATCAAAAAGGTGCAAGGTATCCAAGAATCGAGGATGATGTTCATAAAATGTCATATTATTAATGACATACCTTTTGAAAAAAATAACAAGGACCACTGCTCTTAATAAGAGTAATGGTCCTTGTTTTTAGCAGTTAGAGATCATCCAAGGAACTTTATGGTACTACCCCAGTTGGTGCCAAGTGCAGATTGCGTCACGATGTGTAAGAGCTGCATAGCTTCAATTTGACGGGCGCGGTTGAGCGCACCGGTATCTACCGGGCGCATGCCTCCGTCTTTTACCAGTTGTGCAACCTTTGCCTTGGCATCCGTGTCGTCACCGGCCAAAAAGACATCCAACGGCTGACCGCCCACCTGCCCAGCGACCAAAGTGCCTGCAAAAGTGGTGTTGAAAGCCTTGACCACACTGACCCCCGGTGCAGCCGCTTTGGCCACCTCTTCTGCGGAAGAAGAATCTGCGGCAGTCGCCAGGCCGTCATAAGTTTGATTGAGTGGATTGGCAATATCCACCACCACCTTGCCTGAGAGTCTTGTGCCGAGTTCTTTGACCAAAGCCATGTTGGTGCCGTACCAGACAGCAAGGACCACCACTTCTCCGAGGTCAGCATCGCCCAGGCTGGCTGCACCCGCTTTGGCGCCATTTTTTGCACTACTCATCACCGTGGCTGCGGCTTTCTGGGCTACTTCCATGGATTGATCTACAAAAGTAACGTTGTAGCCTCCGGCCACCATGCGAGTTCCGATCCCCAATCCCATGTTACCTGCTCCAATAATTGTGACGTTCATTTTGTTGCTCCTTATAATGATTTTATTTTTTTGCGACTTGTACCGCAATCCGTTTTGTGATATATTATCAACAACTGTTCACTAATCAACTACTGTCTATAATATAGTGAATAGCAGTCGGTCTGTCAACCATCAATAAACAATAACTGTCGGATAATCGACACAGGAGCCAAAATGTTGTCTAATGAACTTGTCATGGAGAGAATTGATCCGCGCGTTAAACGGACCCGAGCCATGATCGCGGAGGCCTTTTCAGCAGTACTGCACGAAAAGGGGTTTCAGGCTATTTCGGTGCAGGATATTACTGAGCGGGCCGGCATCAACCGCACCACCTTCTATCTGCATTTCACCGACAAGTATGACCTGCTGGATTACAACATCTCACAGTTATTCCGCGGCGAACTGGAAAAACGCAGCCTCAACCTGTGTCACTTCACCCCCGAGAATATGCGCTCGCTGATCATCACCCTGGCGGAATTCATTCTTTACTCCAACTCGCACTGCTCAACCAATGATCCGCAGTTTGAAGCGCTGGTTGAAGTGCAGGTCAAACAGCAGGTGCAAGACCTGCTTCAGGTGTGGAGCGAAAAACAGGGTTTCGGTGCAGAAGCCAGGACTTATGCCATTGCAGGAAGTTGGGCGCTGTATGGTCTGGCACAGGAATGGTCCCACGATAAAAAACACCTATCTTCAGAAGATTTCGCAGAAAAAGTCATGCCCATCCTTTACG
Organism: uncultured Anaerolinea sp.; assembly: GCA_964597505.1. Taxonomy (GTDB): domain Bacteria; phylum Chloroflexota; class Anaerolineae; order Anaerolineales; family Anaerolineaceae; genus UBA6107. The sequence continues at coordinate 18,311 of CAZQXI010000004.1, forward strand.
CCACCATGAAGCTTGATTAAACCTCCCCTTTTATTCACCTGTACCAAGAGGTAGATCAAACACCTATTGGCATTAACAATTCCGCCTTTATTTGGCACTACTCATCGGTCCGCATTCCATCTACAATATTTGAAAATCTGATAACCAAGAGAGAGGATTTTCTTATGGCAACAAAAATGACCCGCATTCTCGGAAGATCTGGCATTGAAGTCAGCGCCCTCGGCATGGGCTGTTGGGCGGTAGGCGGACCCTGGAATTTTAACGGCATGCCCGCCGGTTGGAGCGGTGTGGATGACGCTGAATCGCTGCGTGCGATCCAACGCGCATTTGAACTCGGGGCAATCTTTTATGACACCGCCGCCAATTACGGCGCCGGGCACAGCGAGCGGCTGCTGGCCCAAGCATTCAAAGGCAAACGTGACCAGGTTGTCATTTCCACCAAGTTTGGCTATGAAGTCAATGAAGCAACCAAAGAAGTGTCCCATTTTGATGCAACTGAAGAAGACAGCGATGTTGCCAGCCGCCTGCAGCGCAGCCTGGAAGACAGCCTGCGCCGGCTTGAAACAGATTACATCGATGTTTACCTGGTGCACGTTTGGGGATTGACCATCAAACGCGCCCTGGCTGCCCGCGAAATTCTTGAAGGTATGGTCAAAGCCGGCAAGATCCGAACCTACGGGTGGAGCACTGACCGTACGGATGCCATCCAGGCGTTCAACACTTCACCCAACTGCGGGGTCATTCAGCAGCAATTAAGCGTGCTCGATGGCAATGATGAACTGTTGGCTTTATGTGAAAAACTCAACCTGGGCAGTATGAACCGCGGTCCGCTTGGCATGGGACTCCTGACAGGAAAATTCGCGCCAAACACTACCTTCGCTCAAGATGATGTACGCGCCCACGCCCAATGGCACCCTGCCTTTAAAGATGGCAAACCCACCCAGGATTGGCTGAACAAACTGACTTCCATCCGCGAGATTCTGACCAGCGGCGGACGCACCCTCACCCAGGGCGCCCTGGCCTGGATCTGGGCGCGCAGTCCTTTGACGGTTCCGATTCCCGGTTTTAAAACGGTTGCCCAGGTGGAAGAAAACTGTAAAGCTATGGAATTTGGTCCGCTGAACCCGGATCAGATGGATGAAATAAATAAAATTCTGAGACGGCAATAGTCTATAATCAAAAAAGGAACAAGGATCAGTGATTAACTGTTGGACTGGAGAGAATTAATGAAAGCAAAACTCATTCGTACTTTAGGTCGATCTGGTATTGAGATCAGCGCGCTCGGCATGGGTTGCTGGGCAATCGGCGGTCCATTTTGGGATGGCACCACCCCGCTCGGCTGGGGTGAAGTAGACGACAACGAATCCATCCGCGCAGTGCAGGCAGCATTGGACCTGGGTGTCACCTTTTTCGACACGGCCAACGTTTACGGCGCAGGGCACAGCGAACGCGTATTAGCTAAAGCTCTGTACGGTAAACGCGACAAAGTGGTGATCGCCACCAAATTCAATGCAGTTTTTGATGAAACCACCCGGCAGGTTACCGGCAGCGACGTCACACCTGAAGGCATTCGCAAGGCGTGTGAAGACTCTTTGCGCCGTCTGGAAACAGATTACATTGACCTTTACCAGTTTCACGACAACGGATTCTCACCCGAAAAAGCGGGCCCCGTCCGCGACACACTTGAAGAGCTGGTCGCAGCCAAAAAGATCCGCGCCTACGGCTGGAGCACGGACTTTCCGAAGAGCGCAGAATTCTTCGCAGGTGGTGAGCATTGTTCCACGATCCAAGCCGAGTTGAATGTACTGGATGACAACGCCGCAATCGTGGCCATTTGTGAAAAAGAAAACCTGGGGTTGATCAATCGAGGCCCCCTGGCCATGGGACTGCTCACCGGAAAGTATACCGCCGGGGTCAAACCTTCCTCGGATGATGTGCGCGGAGAAAAAAGCCCCGAGTGGATGAAATATTTCAAACAAGGTGTGCCCAGCGTAGAATACAGTGCCAGGATCAACGCCGTACGCGAAATTCTCACCAGCGGCGGCCGCACTCTGGCCCAGGGCGCATTGGGTTGGCTGTGGGCGCGCAGCCCAAAGACCATCCCCATCCCCGGCTTTCGCACCGTCAAGCAAGTCGAAGAAAATGCGAAAGCGCTTGATTTCGGTCCGCTCAGCCAGGAGCAGTTCCTCGAAATTGAAAGAATACTGAGCAGAACCCACTAGTGACCTCAAACAGACCCCGTGAAACTTCAACTCACGGGGTCGCGTTATTTGAGATTTGCTATACTATCCCCATGCGTATTCCGATTGACCGTCAAAGCAAAACCTCCATCACCCAGCAGATTGCCAACTGGATGAAAGAGGGCATCCGCACCGGCAGCCTGCCCAGGGGGATGAAGCTGCCTGCCACTCGCACCCTGGCTGCGGAACTAGGCCTCAGCCGCATCACTGTCCAAAACGCCTATGCGCTGCTCGAGAGCGACGGATTGATCATCACCCGCGAGGGCAGCGGCACATTCGTGGATCCCCCCCAGACCATACGCCAGGCACCAGATCAACCGGTGGGTAAGAATTGGCCGCGCTGGCAGCTTGCAGGCCTACCCGAAACAGCACCGGTTGTGCCGGCCGTGCCGGCGTTGCCCACATCGTCCGCCGAAAAAGTGATCTCCTTCACCGGCGTCGGCGATCCTGACCAATTTCCGATGAGGGATTTTTTGCACACTCTGCAAGACGTCATCCGCCGAAATGGCACGGCAGCATTGGGCTATGGCCGGTTTGGCGCGGGATACGATCCGTTGCGGCTCACCATCAGCCGCGTGCTGGCCAGCCAGGGCATTCAGTCCAAACCTGAGCAGGTGCTGATCACCTCCGGGTCGCAGCAGGCGCTGGCACTGGTCTGTCAGCAGCTTCTGCACGAAGGGGATGTCATCCTGGTGGAAAGCCCCACTTACAACCTGGCGTTGGAACTTTTCAGACGGCTGAAGTTGAAGATCATTGACATCCCGGTGGACGAGAACGGTATGCAGGTGGAGTTGATCGAACCACTGCTGCAGGTGGATCATCCGCGCTTGATCTACACCATCCCCAATTTCCAAAATCCAACCGGCGCCTGCATGAGCGTCGCCCGGCGCAAACTTCTGTTGTCGCTGGCTGCCAAATACAACATTCCCATATTGGAAGACGATTTCGCCGGGGACCTGCGCTACGAAAGCCGCAGCCTGCCCGCCATCAAGGCATTGGATGTGAACGGCCAGGTGATCCATGTGGGTACTTTTTCTAAAATGCTCATGCCGGGCATCCGCGTGGGCTACCTGGTGGCCGATGGCCCCATCTTTGCCGAATTTGTCAATCTCAAATTCGTGCAGGACCTGACCACCTCGCCCCTCATCCAGCGCGCTCTGGACGATTTCGTCACAATTGGCCGTTACCAGGCTCACCTGCGCCGCACGACCCGCCTCTACCGTCAGCGCCGGGATGCGCTGGTCTCGGCTTTGAATAAGCATTTGCCGCAGATAAGCTACACCATCCCCCACGGCGGGTTGTTTTTATGGCTGGCGCTGCCTCTGGGAATCTCTTCGTCTGAATTACTGCCATTGGCGGTCAAGGAGGGTGTGGAATTCGCTCCCGGTACACGTTTCTTTGCCAACCCCGAAGACGGTGAGTCGTTTATTCGCTTGAACTTTGCCACGCTGACGGTTGAAGAAATTGAAGAGGGGATAATAAGATTGAGAAACTCTCTCCAAAAAATGGAGAAAAGCCGTTAATGTTATCCAGACTCCTGGTTTTTGACCCAGACCCCCGCAGTCTTAGGTCAGACCCCGCGGTTTCACATAAAACCGCAGAGGTTTAGGTTGCATTTTTTGTGTTTTTAGTGGTTAACGACATTTTCATGAAATTTCAATTATTTGCCTTCTTGACATTCAAGTCGCACTTGCTATAATCAACCTAATATATTTAAAAGCAATGACGAGGACGAGTAAGTTTCAAAGCGGTTTTTAGAGAGCTGAACGGCAAGCGGTGTGAGTTCGGTAGAAGCGCAGAAACTGAATGGACCTAAGAGTTGAAAGAGCGAAAAGCCATGAGTAGCTCGATCCGGGGCCTCCCGTTATAGAGGAAGGGTATAAGTCTCTCTTGAGACCGTACCTGATAGAGTGACGCTGGCTTTCTTCTCCCTGTTGCATCACCACAGGGATTTTTGTTTTTTAGCAGCGTAACATGGGTGGCACCGCGAGAATCCCTTCTCGTCCCTGTGGATGATGGGATTTTTATTTTAAGTCTCGGGAGCTATTCATGAACGTACCGCAAACCAAACCTGTTTCAACCCTCATTCGAGAACTTCACGCAGACCTCGAAACACCGGTCAGTGTCTATCTCAAACTCAGAGGCCAGGGAGCTTCATTCCTGCTTGAATCCGTGGAAGGCGGCGAGCACGTTGCCCGTTACTCCTTTATCGGCATCCAACCACAGAAAACCTACCTGCTCAAAGATGGGCTGGTTGAGATCCACGAAGGGGAAGACTGCAAGATCGCCTCGCTCAACGGCGAGATCGATCCCATCCAGTTCCTACAGCACGAGATCGAGCAGTATGAGGTTAAACCCGTTGCCAACGCACCGCGTTTTTGCGGCGGCCTGGTGGGATATCTCAGCTACGAAGCTGTTCGGTTCTTTGAACCCACACTCAACAATCGTATGCACACCCAGAGCATGCCTGACGGCATTTTCATGCTGGCCGATACGTTAATCGCCTTCGACAATGTCAGGCACAGCATCTTCTTGATTGCCAACGTACTGAATGGCGACAGCGCAGCTGTAGAAAGCAAGCTTGATCTAATTGAGCAGCGCATTATCCAGCCGCTGCCTGAGCCCGTCCCATCCCACCACGACCCCTCCAACATCACCTCAAACCTGACCCAAGCGGAATTTGAATCAATGGTCGAGACGGCCAAAGAAAAGATCACCGCCGGCGACATCTTCCAGGTGGTGCTCTCACAACGCTTCACCCGCCAGACCAGAGCGGATGCCTTTGACGTATATCGCGCTGTGCGCCGTTTAAACCCCTCCCCTTATATGTTCTTTTTTGATTTCGGAATTGTCGAAGATGAACCTCTCTTTCTGGTGGGCTCTTCGCCCGAACTTTTCGTGCGCCTTGAGCAGGGCATCGCTTCGCTGCGCCCCATCGCCGGCACCCGTCCGCGCGGTGCGAATGCTGCCGCAGACGAAGCGCTGGCCGTCGAACTGCTGGCGGATCCCAAGGAACGCGCCGAGCATGTCATGCTGGTGGATCTTGGCCGGAATGACCTGGGCCGCGTCTGCGAATACGGTAGCGTAAAAGTAACCGACTTTTTCACCATCGAACGCTATTCGCATGTGATGCACATAGTATCAGAGGTGCAAGGTCAAATGCGCCCAGGGCTGACCGCCTTTGACCTGCTGCGCGCGTCCTTCCCGGCCGGCACGGTCAGTGGAGCGCCCAAAGTGCGCGCCATGGAGATAATCTCTTCACTTGAAAAAGACTCACGCAATGCCTACGCAGGCATGGTGGGCTATTTTGGTTTCGACGGCGCCATGGACACCTGCCTGACCATTCGCACCATGATCGGGCGCGGTGGTTCGGTCAGCGTGCAGGCTGGCGCCGGCATTGTCGCCGACAGCAATCCTGCTGCCGAGTACCAAGAAACGGTCAACAAGGCCAGCGCAATGCTGCGGGCAATTGACCTGGCTGAATCTGTGAAATAGAGAGGATAAAGAATGCTGGCCATTATTGATAATTATGATTCATTTACCTACAACCTTGTGCAGTACTTCGGTGAACTGGATGCCGACATCCGCGTCTTTCGCAATGACCAGGTCAATCTTAAAGAGTTGATCGAACTCGCACCCGATCAACTGGTCATCTCTCCCGGTCCGGGCGAACCGATCAAAGACGGCGGCGTTTCCCCCGAAGCCATCCTCCACTTCACCGGCAGGATCCCCATACTGGGAGTCTGCCTAGGGCATCAATGCCTGGCCGCAGTCAACGGCGGCAAAGTGGAACGTGCCCCGCGGTTGATGCACGGCAAGACCTCGCAAATTTTTCATGACGGCAAGGGCATCTTCGCCGGATTACCCTCCCCTTTCGAGGCTACGCGCTACCATTCGCTGATCGTCAACCAGCCGCTGCCCGATACACTCGAGGTCATCGCCTCAACCGATGAAAACGAGATCATGGCCATCAAACACAAGGATTATCCTGTCTACGGGCTGCAGTTCCATCCCGAATCCATTCTGACCCAAAACGGCAAGGAGTTGTTGAAAAACTTCCTGGCCTCATCCAATCCGGCATAAGAAGGAGATTCATCATGTTAAAAACATATATCGCCAAAGCCATCAATCGTTTGGACCTCAGTGCGGAAGAAGCGCGCGAGGCCATGAATATCATCATGACTGGTCAAGCCACCCCCGCCCAGATCGGCTCCTATCTCACAGCCCTGCGCATGAAGGGAGAGACCATCCCCGAGATCACCGGTTCGGTACGCGCCATGCGAGAGAACGCCGTCACCATTGATCCGCAGGTCAACGGTGAACACCTCTACGACATCGTCGGCACAGGCGGGGACGGAAAATTAACCTTCAACATCTCGACTGCCGCAGCCTTCGTGGTGGCAGGCACGGGCCGCAAGGTCGCCAAACACGGAAACCGTGCAGCTTCGTCACACTGCGGCAGTGCGGATGTGCTGGCGGCGTTAGGCGTCAACCTTGAACTGGCACCTGAACACGTGCAGTCCGCCATCGAAGAAGTTGGCATCGGATTTATGTTCGCCCCCAAATTTCACCCGGCCATGAAATATGCGGTTGGACCGCGCAAAGAGATCGGCCAGCGCACCATCTTCAATTTGCTGGGTCCGCTCACCAACCCGGCCAACGCCGATACCCAGTTGATCGGGGTGTATTCTCCTGAACTGACCGAACCGCTGGCGAACGTACTCAAGAAACTCGGGTCGCGTGCTGTCATGGTGGTCTACGGTGCAGGCGACACGGATGAACTCAACCCCATCGGCTCCAACCGCATCAGCCAGTTGAGAGACGGCGAGATCACTACCTATGATTTGGATCCGCAGGAGCTAGGCATGAAGCGCTCCACTATTCAGGACCTGCGCGGCGGCACACCTGAAGAATCCGCGCTGAAGATGCGCGACCTGCTGGGCAACAAATACTCAGACGCCTGCCTGGATGCAGTCATCCTCAATGCCGCAGGGCTGATCACCGCTGAAACCGGCAACTTTAAATCCGCTATCAACGAAGCCCGAGAAGCCGTGCTCAGCGGCTCGGCACTTATCAAGTTGAACGCTTTGGTTGATTTCAGCCGTTCCTTCGCCTGAACCATGAGCATACTAGACAAAATCCTCGACCAAAAAAGAATAGAGATCGCCGGTTTGGACTATTCTGCCTTGCGTGCCGCAGCGTTGAATTGCCCCGTTCCACTGGATTTCATTGCCGGACTGAATGCCAACCGGCGGATCAACCAACCGGCATTGATCGCTGAACTCAAACGCGCCTCACCTTCAAAGGGTGTGATCGCTCCGCAGCTTGACCTGCTTGAAACCGCAAGCCTCTATTTACAAAACGGAGCGGCGGCCATCAGCGTTTTGACGGAAGAAAAATTTTTTCAAGGCAGCCTCGAAACCCTGCGAACCTTGCGCCGCACCCGCAACATCATGCTGCCTTTGCTGCGCAAGGATTTCATCATACACGAGATACAGCTATACGAAACCCGTGCCGCCGGTGCGGATGCCGTGCTGCTGATCGCTGCCGCCCTGCCCGATGACAGCTTGCTGGCAGACCTGCACGCCCTGGCGCTTGAATTGGGGCTGACCCCGCTGGTGGAAGTACACAACGAGATCGAAATTGAACGTGTATTAAAACTCGACGACTTGAAGTTGGTCGGCGTCAACAATCGTAATCTGAATACTTTTGAGGTCACACTCGATACCACCGAAAGGCTTCGGCCCATGATTCCACCCAACATTCATGTGGTCGCCGAAAGCGGCATTTTTGCGGCGAAAGACGTTCAGCGCATCGCCGCAGCCGGAGTGAACGCCATCCTGGTGGGAGAGGCGCTGGTCACCGCGCCGGACATCTCCGCCAAGGTGCGCGAATTATCTGGATTTGAATCAACAGGGGGTGATCGATGACCATAATAAAGATTTGCGGTATCCGCTTTTTTGATGATGGCCTTAATGCCATTGCAGCCGGTGCAGATTACCTGGGTTTTAATTTTTATGCAAAAAGCTTGCGATATGTTGAACCTGACGTATGTAGAAAAATCATTGGTCTTCTAAAGGCACAGTTCCCACATGTGAAATATGTGGGGGTTTTTGTCAATTCCGATGTGGAGTACATTAAAGAAATCAAACAATTCTGTGGCCTTGATCTCTTGCAGTTACATGGCGATGAAGCCCCTGAACATCTGGCACAGCTTGGATCATGCGCTTACAAAGCCTTCCGCGGTATCCCGGAAAAACTTGAAATTTTCCTTCAAAACTCCGTCCCAGCTTTTCTGCTGGATGCAGCCTCAAACACGGCTTATGGCGGCACAGGCCAGCAGGCGGATTGGTCCGCGGCGGCCAGGTTGGCTAAACAACATAACCTCTTTCTGGCAGGCGGTCTGACCGCGGCGAATGTGTCGGAAGCAGTCCGGCAGGTCCAACCTTGGGGAGTGGATGTCGCCTCTGGTGTGGAAACCGTACCCGGTGTCAAGGATGCCGCAAAGATGAAGTCTTTCGTTCAAGCCGTCCGCCTGGCGGACCTGGCTGGAAGTCTACAAATTAATCCATCAATGTTGGAGAAATCATGAACACAACCCTGCTCCCCTCCAAGTTTGGACCATACGGCGGACAATTCGTACCAGAGACGCTGATGCCCGCCCTGATCGAACTTGAAAAAGCCTTTGTTGAGGCGATGGCGGATAAATCCTTCGTCAGGGAATATGAGCGACTGCTGGCGGAGTTCGTCGGCCGACCGACCCCCATCACTTATGCCAAAAACCTGAGCGAAAAGCTGGGCGGCGCGCAGATCTATATTAAACGCGAAGACCTGGCGCACACCGGCGCGCACAAGATCAACAACGCGCTCGGCCAGGCCTTGCTTGCTAAACGCATGGATAAACGGCGCATCATTGCCGAAACCGGCGCCGGCCAGCACGGCGTGGCCTCGGCCACCGTGGCTGCCTTGTTGGAACTTGAGTGCGTGGTCTATATGGGCGTGGTGGATATTGCCCGCCAGGAGCCCAACGTCTTCCGCATGAACCTACTCGGCGCCGAAGTACGGCCAGTCAGCTCGGGCACCCAGACCCTCAAAGACGCCGTCAACGAGGCCATCCGCGATTGGGTGGCCAACGTGCAGGGCACCCATTACCTGCTCGGCTCGGCGCTCGGTCCGCACCCCTACCCTACCATGGTGCGCGAGTTCCAATCCGTGATCGGACGTGAAGCCCGCGCTCAGATGGCCGGCGAGGTCGGTAAGCTGCCCGATACCGTGATTGCCTGCGTGGGCGGCGGATCTAACGCCATCGGTATCTTCAGCGGATTCATAGATGATGAAGAAGTGGAATTGATCGGCGTTGAAGCCGCCGGTAGGGGCATTACCACCGGTCAGCATGCAGCCCGTTTCGGAGACCCCACCAAGGGGCGCGTTGGTGTGCTGCATGGCACACGCACTTTCGTGCTGCAGAACGAAGACGGTCAGATCGCTGACACCCATTCCATCTCTGCGGGGCTGGATTACGCTGCCGTCGGTCCCGAGCACGCTCAACTCCGAGATATGGAACGTGCCTTTTACACATCCGCGAATGATAATGAGGTGCTCGAAGCTTTTTCGCTGATGTGCAAGACCGAGGGCATCATCCCCGCCTTGGAATCTTCACATGCCGTAGCGGAAGTAATCAAACGAGCACCAACCATGAGCAAGGACCAGGTGATTTTGGTGAACCTCTCGGGCCGCGGCGACAAGGATTTGAACACCGTGATCCAGGAAACAAATGCCAGAGGAGGGTCATTATGAACCGCATTGAATCAGCATTTCAACACAAACCCATTTTTATGCCCTACTTCCCGCTTGGTTATCCCGGCATTGAGACGTCTGTGGATGTCATTGAAGCACTGGCCAAGAACGGTGCGGACCTGATCGAAATCGGCCTGGCCTTCTCCGATCCGCTGGCCGACGGACCGGTGATTCAGCAGGCGACGCAGGTGGCGCTGCAAAACGGTATTACACTCAATAAGTCACTGGCCTGCGTGGTAGAACTGCGCCGCCGCGATGTGACCATTCCGCTGATTCTGATGGGCTACTACAACCCGATCCTGTCGTTTGGGCTGAAGAATTACGTTGAGGCAGCCAGGTCCGCGGGTGCGGATGGCTTCATCATCCCCGATCTGCCGCTCGAAGAAGCAGCCGAGTTTGAAGCCCTGTGTGGCGAGCTTCCGCTGATCAGCATGCTGGCCCCCACCACCCCACCTGAACGCATGGCGGAAATCGCTTCAAATGCCAAAGGCTTTATCTACCTGGTCAGCGTGACTGGCGTCACCGGCGCCCGCCAGCAGGTCTCGGCCGGGCTTGAAGACCTGATCAAAAAGATCAAGACGAACACATCCACCCCTGTGTGCGTCGGCTTTGGCATCGGCACCCCAGACCAGGCCCGCCAGGTGGCCTCTTTCGCGGACGGCGTGATCGTAGGCTCGGCTTGCGTCAGGGCAATTGGCGAAAGTGACAACCCGGTTGAAGAAGCGACATGTTTTGCGAGGGAGTTTGCGAAGGCGTTGAAGTAGTTATTCCGCCCTCTCCCCGAACAAAACAAATTTTTGACCTTGCAGCTTTTCTCCTCTCCCACGCTTGGGAGAGGGGCGCAGGGGTGAAGGATTTCTTAAGCATGGAAGGCAAAATTGACAACCCGGTATAAAAAACCAAGCTATTTGTGAGGAAGTTTTCTGAGACGACAAATTAAATCAGGCTTTAGCCTCACCCCCAAATAAAAAATAATATACATCCATTGCTTGTACCCCCTCTCCATTTTCAATGGAGAGGGGGCGACACCTTTTAGTTGTTTATAAGTGAAATCCAGGGGGTGAGGCCAAATAAAATGAGTGAAGATTTCCCGAAGTCTACAAACAGACTTCGGGAAAGTGCCCTAATTGTGTTTATTGCATGTTTAGGGAGTCTACAACCAGACTCCCTAAACATTTTTACTATCACTCTGAAATTAATTAAAATCCTTTGATTTTTCCCTTATTGACAAGACCAGACCACTTAAGTTATCATATTGCCTAATGAACACAGAACTGAACCTCCATTTGCACCATCATAATCACACCCCCCAAATTGACCTGGAGGTCGGTTAGTCACACCTGTAACACCAAGGTAAGCTCAGTGAAAACCAAACCCCCGGTCAGCGGGGGTTTTTGATTTCATGCACTTGAAATCACCCCCATAGGGGGTACCATTTACTTAGGAATTATTATAAAAGGACGGACTAAAATGGATCAAAACATCACCCCACAAAACGTACGCATCTCAATGCCCTCCAAAGGGCGTTTGATGGATGACACCCGCGCCTTCTTCGCGGATTGCGGCATCAGCGTGCACCAGGAAAATCCACGCCAGTATGAAGCGCTCATCCCCAACATGCCGGGGGTCAGCGTGCTCTTTCAACGCCCCGCGGATATCGTGGTCAGCGTGAGAGACGGCTCGGTGGATTTCGGCATCACCGGCCTGGATGTGGTGGAAGAACGCCGCGGCGACAACGGCGAGGTGATGGTGCTGCACGACGCGCTTGGTTTTGGCGGCTGCATGTTGAGCCTAGCCGTCCCCACTGCCTGGACGGACGTTGCCGACATCGCCGACCTGCAAACCAAAGCCAAAAAGATGGAATCCCCGCTGCGGGTGGCCACCAAATACCCGGTGCTCACCAGCCGCTTTTTACAGGAGCGTGGCATTGACGCGGACCTGATCCCCGCGGAGGGCACGCTCGAGACCGCCCCCACCATTGGCTATGCCGACCTGATCTGCGACATCGTCTCCTCCGGGCAAACCCTGCGCGAGAACGGCTTGCGTCCGCTCAAGGGCGGAATGATCGTCAAATCACAAACCGTGCTGATCGCCAACCGCCAGTCGCTGCTCACCAAACCCAAGTGCCTCGAAACCGCCCGCACCCTGCTCGAATTCTTTGAAGCCCACCTGCGCGCCAGCGGCGACCTGGCCCTCTTCGCCAACATCCGCGGAACGTCGCCCGAAGCCATTGCCGAACGCATCTTCAACGAATGCAACATCAGCGGCCTGCAAGGCCCAACCATCTCGCGCGTCATCACCCGTGATTCAGAACAGAACTGGTACGCCGTGAACATCATCGTCAAACGCAGCGAGATCATGCAGGCCATCCGCGATCTGCGCGCCATCGGCGGTAGCGGCGTGGTGGCCATGCCCATCACCTATATCTTCGACGAGGAACCCGAACGCATCACCGCCATGCTCGACGCCCTCGGAAGGCCAGGCAAAATATGAGTATCTCTCTTCCTCCCATCCCCAAACGGCTGGAGCGCATCGCACCATACACCCCGATCGAACCCTATGAGGTACTCTCAGAACGCCTCGGTTTCGCACCAGACGACATCACCAAGATGGACGCCAACGAGAATCCCTACGGCGTTTCGCCCAAGACCCGCAAAGCCCTGGCTGAACTGAAGTATCCGCACATTTACCCTGACCCTGAAAGCCGCGCCCTGCGCCAGGCACTCTCAGAATTCACCGGCGTACCTGTGCATAACCTGATGGCAGGCTCCGGCGCGGATGAACTGCTCGATCTCATTTTACGCGCCTACCTCGAACCCGGCGAAAAGGTGGCCATCTGCCCGCCCACCTTCGGCATGTACTCCTTCGACACGCTGGTTAACACCGGCCAGGTGGTTGAAATTCCGCGAATTGCAGATTTCAGCATCAATATGTCTGCCTTGCTGCAAACCGTCAAAACAGAAGCACCGAAGGTACTCTTTGTCACCCGTCCCAATAACCCGGATGGCGGCATGCCCTCCGCGGAAGAGATGCAAACTATGCTTGATCTACCGCTGCTGGTGGTGGTGGATGAAGCCTACATCGAATTCACCAGCGATGGCGGAAGGTTGGGCGAAACTATAAGCCTGATCCGCGAAGTTGAAAAACGGAACAACCTGGTCGTACTGCGCACCTTCAGCAAGTGGGCCGGGCTGGCCGGCTTGCGCGTCGGTTACGGCGCCTTCCCGGAATGGCTGATCACCGCTTTATGGAAGATCAAGCAGCCCTACAACGTCAACGTGGCTGGCACCCAGGCTGCCCTGGCATCGCTGGCCGACCTCGATTGGCTGGTAGACAACGTAGCTTCATTACGCGAAGAAAGATCACGCCTTTTTAAGGCGCTGCAAGGCATTGCCTATCTCTCTCCCTTCCCCTCGCAGACCAACTTTATTCTCTGCCGTGTCAGCGGAAGATCTGCCGCGGAACTCAAAAATTCGCTGGCGCAAAAGGGCGTGTTGGTGCGATACTATACGTCTAAAGGGCTGTCTGACTGCATCCGCGTGAGTGTAGGGCGGCCGCAAGATACCGACCGCCTGATTAAGGCATTGGAGGAAATGCAATGAAAATCGCCTTCCTGGTCTTCCCCGAAATTAAATTGATCGACCTGCTGCTGGCGGCCGAACCCCTGCAGACGCTGCAAAAACTGGGGTTGAGCCCGCGCGACCTGCAGGTGGATTATGTGTCTGAAACAGCCTTACCCACCGGCTTGGATGCCGCACTGACCGCCTCCTTGATCAAGACCAAAATTTCATCTTCACTAACTGAGTATGATGTTGTGGTACTGGCTGGCAAGCAATCTCCTGCCTTGAAGAAATGGATCAGCAGCATGCATCTTGAAGCCGTGCTGCTCGCATGCGTCAACCGGGCAGAGACCTTTTTTCTCAGTCTGAAGTTGTGCGAGTTAGCCGCAGGCAAAGAGGCCAGGCACAAAGTAGCCGAAACACTCGGTTTGCCTGATGAAACCGTCGAAAGCAAACCGGTAACACTCAGAGAAGCGTCCCTCTCGCGCAAGACCAAAGAAACATCGATTAACCTTTCACTCAACCTGGATGGCAGCGGCAAGCACAAGATCAGCACCGGCATTCCCTTCTTCGACCACATGCTGACCCAAATCGCCGTGCATGGTCTGTTTGACCTCATCATTCAAGCCAAAGGGGATCTCGAAATCGATCCGCACCACACGGTGGAAGACGTGGCATTGGCGCTCGGCAAGGCCTTTGACCAGGCACTCGGCGACCGTAAAGGCCTGGTGCGCATGGCCTCCGCCACCGTGCCCATGGATGAAAGCCTGGCCATGGTCAGCCTCGATTTTTCGGGCCGCCCTTACACCGTGGTGGACGCTACTTTTCAAGACTTGAAGATCGGCGACCTGCCCGTCACCCTGATCACCCATTTTCTCGAATCCTTCGCGGTCCAATCCCGCTGCAACCTTTCGGTGCGCCTGATCACCGGCGGAGACGACCATCACCGCGCCGAAGCCATTTTCAAGGCTTTCGCCCGCGCACTGGATGCCGCCACCCGGCTTGATCCACGCCGCAGCGGCGCCGTGCCCTCCAGCAAGGGAGTGTTATAGCATGACCGAAACCGTCGTTCTGGTGGATGTCGGCACAGGCAACCTGCATTCCGTGCAGCACGCCTTGCAATCCCTGGGGGTTGAGGTGCTGCGCACCAGCCGGCCCGAAGACGTGCAATCCGCGTTACGCCTGGTGCTGCCCGGCGTGGGCGCCTTTGGCAACTTCATGAAGGGGATGGATTCGTTGGGACTATCCCTACCGGTGAAAGATGCCGTTCAAAAGGGCGTTCCGCTGCTGGGCATTTGTGTGGGCATGCAAGCCTTCTTTGACAAGGGGCTTGAGCTGGGCGTTTTCCCCGGACTTGGATTGATCCCCGGCAAGGTTATTAAATTCCCCGACATCGCAGGGTTGAAGGTGCCGCACACCGGCTGGAATCAGTTCCGCGCACTGCGGCCTTCTCCGCTGCTCGAAGGACTCGCAGAAGAACCTTACGCCTATTTCAACCACTCCTATTACTGCCAGCCCGCGAATGCAGATGACAGCCTGGCTGAAACGGATTACGGCATTCAGTACACCAGCGTGGTGCAAAAAGACAACCTGTTCGGGGTGCAGTTCCACCCTGAAAAAAGCCAGCGCACCGGCCTGGCCTTGTTGGCCAATTTTTTGAAGATCAAATAACATGGAGGCAAACATGGACTCATTTACAATTTTCCCGGCCATAGACCTGCGCAGCGGAGAGGTCGTCAGACTCAGCGAAGGGGACCCGAAACGCCAGACGGCCTATTCCGCGGACCCGGCGGAGACCGCCCGCCAGTTCATCGCCGCCGGCGTACAGTGGCTGCACGTCATCAACCTGGACGGCGCGTTTGGCGACGGGGAGATTAAAAATCTGGACGCAGTGGCATCCATTTTGAAGGTGGCCGTGCCTTCCGGCATCAAGGTGCAATTCGGCGGCGGGCTGCGCAACCTCGAGGCCATTGAAGCCGCCTTTAATATGGGCGTGAC
Organism: uncultured Anaerolinea sp.; assembly: GCA_964597505.1. GTDB lineage: Bacteria > Chloroflexota > Anaerolineae > Anaerolineales > Anaerolineaceae > UBA6107. The sequence continues at coordinate 33,906 of CAZQXI010000004.1, forward strand.
CCGCGTGGTCATCGGCACCGCCATCATTGAAGCCCCCGGGCTGCTTGAAGACGCCATCACCCGCTGGGGTGCGGACCGAATCGTTGCCGGTCTGGATGCCCGCGACGGCTGGCTGAGGATCCACGGCTGGCAGGGCGAGACCGGTCTGAATGTCGGCGATGTGGCCATTTACGTACGCGAACGCGGCATCACCACCCTGGTCTTCACCGATATCGCCCGCGACGGACTGCAAAAAGGTCTTAACCTCGAATCCACACTGGATATCGCCCGCGTCAGTGGGCTTCAGGTGATCGCCTCAGGCGGTGTTGGCAGCCTGGCGGATATTCAAGCCGTCAAGGACTCCGGCCTAGCCGGGGTGATCGTCGGACGTGCCATTTACGAGAACAGCATCAGCCTGGCTGATCTGTTCGGCAAGGCACAAGCCTGATGTTGGCCAAACGCATCATCCCCTGTCTGGATATCCGCGACGGGCGCGTGGTCAAGGGCGTGCACTTTGTCAACCTGCGCGACGCAGGCGACCCTGTCGAACAAGCCCGCCTCTACGACGAAGCCGGTGCGGATGAACTGGTCTTTCTTGATATTTCTGCCACCCCCGAAGGACGCAGCACGGTGGCCGATATGGTCAGCCGTGTCGCGGACCAGGTCTTCATGCCCCTGGCCGTGGGCGGCGGCATCCGCACGGTGGAAGACATGCACCGCTTGTTACTGGCTGGCGCAGACAAGATCAGCGTCAATTCCGCGGCTGTTAGCGACCCGACCCTGCTCAGCCAGGGCGCGGACGCCTTCGGCTGCCAGTGTATCGTTTTAGCCGTGGATGCACGCCGCGTGAACCTGCCCGATGAACCTCTACGTTGGGAGGTCTTCGTCAACGGCGGCCGCACCCCGACCGGACTGGACGCCGTCGAATGGGCCGCCCGAGGGGTTGAACTCGGCGCGGGTGAACTGCTGGTCACCAGCATGGACCGCGACGGGACGCTCTCAGGTTACGATCTGGAACTCAACCGGGCCGTAGCCAATGCAGCCAACGTACCCCTTATCGCTTCTGGCGGCGCGGGTAACATGCAGCATTTCGCCGATGCCCTGCAAACCGGCGCGGATGCCGCGCTGGCGGCTTCGCTTTTTCACGACGGCGTGTTAAAGATCGAGGACCTGAAGACCTATTTGGACCAAAAGGGCATTCCGGTCAGATTGGTTAAGTAAGCATGGATAAATTTGAACCCAAATATGACGAGCAGGGCTTGATCCCCGCCATTGTGCAGGATGCCAACACCAGGGAGGTCTTGATGCTGGCCTGGATGAACGCGGAAGCGCTCAGCCTGACCCTGCAGACTGGCCAGGTCACCTTCTGGAGCCGCAGCCGCAGCGAATTGTGGCGCAAAGGCGCCACCTCGGGCAACACACTTGAGCTGGTCGAACTGCGGCTCGACTGCGACGAAGACGCCATCCTGGTGCTGGCGCATCCCGCCGGCCCAACCTGCCACACCGGTGCGGTGAGCTGCTTTTTCCGCCCCCTGACCCTTGAAACCATTACGGAGTGAGATCATGATCGAAGAATTGTTTGCCACCATTAAAGAACGCCAGCAAGCCAGCCCCGAAGGCTCCTACACCGCCAGCCTGTTCACCAAAGGCGAGGATGAGATCTTGAAGAAGGTCGGCGAGGAATCTGTGGAAGTCATCTTGGCCGCCAAGGCCCAGGGCAACGAACGCCTGATCGAGGAGATCTCTGATCTCACTTACCACGTGCTGGTGCTGCTCGCTTTCCGCGGATTGACCCCCGCTGACATCGCCGCCGAATTGGAGAAACGCAAAAAGTGAGTTCCCGTCTGCCCATCTTTTTGATTGACCTCGACAGCGTGTTGGTGGAACCGCGCGGTTACCGCATGGCCATCCAGTCCACACTGGCGTATTTCACCGGGCGCATGGGTCTGGGCGACCTCTACCCCGGCGAGGAGGTCATTGCCAGCCTCGAGGCAGTCAACATGACCAGCGAGTGGGATATCACCCCCATTTTGCTGGCTGCCGTGTTTGAGGCCTTGCTGGAACAGAACATGACTTTGGATCTGCCCGGTGATGTCCTGTCAGCCTGCGAGACGGTGCGTTCCGCCAATGTAAAAAAACCAGAACCGGATTATTCAACACTGCCCAAGCTGTTGGGCGGATATTTCAAACCGGGGATGGAATACGCCAGCCTCGCGTTCGAATTGAACAAGGTCGGCGCCGAACAACCGCCTTTCCCGCTGATGGTGGAGCATCCGCTGCTGGATGCACTGCTGCTCAACACCCGCGCCCTGGATGGGGCCATCACCACCCGCGTCTTTCAGCATTTCACCCTCGGGTCAAAACGCTTTAAAAGCCTAACCGGCCTGCCGCGGTTGTTTGACAGCAACTCTTATCTTGAAGAGTATGACCAGGTGCTGCTGTCAACATCCTCACGCGATCTGCTGCTCTCAAATTGGAAAAATCAAAAACTGGGGGCCGCCATTTACACCGCCCGCCCGTCTCTGCCCGAAACGGATGCCGCCAGTTCGTACCATTATTCCCCCGAGGCGGAAGTGGCGCTCGAAACCCTCGGCCTGGCTGAATTGCCCCTGATCGGTGCAGGCAAGATCGGCTGGCTGGCGGAGCGCATGAACGTGCCCGCCCACGAACTGGCCAAACCCTCGCCTGTTCAGGCGCTGGCCGCCATTGCGGCTGCCGTCAGCCGCCAAACCGGCGCGTCGCTCAGGGCTGCCGCGGATTTTTACCTCAACGGGAAAACGGGTTGCTTCAAGAAATTCCCAGAACTATCCATTCATGTGTTTGAAGATTCAGGCGGCAACGCCGCCTCCGTCCGGCGTGCTGTGGACCAACTGACCAAAGCTGGGTTACCCTGCACGTTCACTGCCTGGGGCATCGGCGAAAACCCGGTCAAACAGCAAGCCCTGCTAAAAGCCGGGGCGACGCTCGTCCCAGAGATCAACCAGGCCATTCAACTTGCCCTTGCTGTGGAAGGGCTGTAAAAAGAGGAAATCATGAAAACATATTCAGTGGAAGCAGCCAGACGCTCATTTCTGAAACGCCAGCCTTTCGGGCAGCAAGCCGTATCGCAAAAAACACTCGATGGCATCCAGACCCTGTTTGGAGAAGCGCTCTCCCCCGCCGAGGCGGTCGCCCGCATCCTCGCCGATGTACAAGCGCGCGGAGACAAGGCTCTGGTGGATTGGAACACCAAACTGGACAACCGTTCAGATCCGCTCCTGCGCGTTTCAGCCGCGGAAATGCAATCCGCGCTGACCGGCCTGCCTGACAAGCAGCTCGCCGCCCTCAAATTTTCGATCGAGCGTGTGCGAGCCTTCCACGCCAAGCAGCCCGCTTCCTCATGGATGGACCAGACCATGGGCGGCACCCTGGGCCAGCTTCTACGGCCCATCCGCCGTGTGGGATTGTACGTGCCGGGCGGCTCGGCTCCGCTGCCTTCTTCAGTGATCATGTCAGCCATCCCCGCTCAGGTGGCCGGCGTCAAGGAAATCGTCATCTGCTCCCCCGCGGACCGCGCCACAGGGCGCATCTCCTCTGTTACCCTGGCGGCTGCCGCCCTGGTGGGGGTGGAGGAAGTTTACGCCATTGGCGGCGCACAAGCCATCGCGGCCATGGCCTTTGGCACTGAAAGCATCGCTCCGGTGGATAAAATCTTCGGCCCCGGCAATCTTTTTGTCACCCTGGCCAAGCAGCAGGTCTTTGGCGCGGTGGGCATTGATACCCTAGCCGGTCCCACCGAGACCGTCATCATTGCGGATGACAGCGCCAACCCCGACTGGGTGGCGCTCGACCTGCTGGCCCAGGCGGAGCACGATCCCCTGGCGGCCGCCATTTTATTGACCCCCTCTGCGCTGTTGGCCGAAAAGGTCAACGCCGAAATCGAATCGCTCACCAAGGGGCAGCCTGCCTTCACCCGCCAGGCCATCCTTGATCTATCGCTCAATGACCGCAGCGGCATGGTGGTCACCAAGGATATCGATGAGGCGATCGAGCTTTCCAACCGCTACGCGCCGGAGCACCTCAACCTGGTGGTCAGCGAACCCTGGAACTGGATCCCCAAAATTGAATCTGCGGGCGGTGTGTTTGTCGGCGAGCAATCCTTCGAGGTGCTGGGCGACTATGCAGCCGGTCCAAGCCACGTCATGCCCACCGGTGGATCGGCGCGCTACGCCTCTCCGCTCAACGTGTGGGACTTTCTACATATCGTCAGCCTGGTGGCGCTCAACCCTGCCGGCGCCGCGGATGTCGCTGCCGCCTCATCCGTCATCGCCCGCATGGAGGGTCTCGACGCCCACGCCAGATCGGCCGAAGCGAGAATTACGAAGTAATTGTAGGGGCACGGCGTGCCGTGCCCACAAAAGTAAGAAAAATGCCCTGACTTGCCTCAGGGCATTTTTCATTGTAAGATTTGAATACGAAACTGATTTCCAACAAGGAATATTACACATGACCCCTGACAACTCCTCCATCAAACTGTTTGCAGGCACCGACAGTGACGCCTTTGTGGATAAAATGTGCGCCCACCTCGGCATCACCAAAGGCCAAGGCTATGCCCGCAAATACCCTGAAGGCAACACCTTCGTCAAGATCGAGGAAAAGGTACGGGGCAAGAACGTTTACCTGGTTAAATCCATTGCCGTGGCACCCAACGACGACTTTATGGAACTGCTCTTCTGGATCGACGCCTTCAAGCGCGCCAGCGTTAAATCGGTTACGGCCATCATCCCCTACTTCAGCTACGCCAAGGGCGACAAAAAGGATGAACCGCGCGTCTCCATCCGCGCCCGGGTTTGTGCGGACTGCCTCGAAGAAATCGGCGTGGACCGCATCCTCACCATGGACCTGCACAGCCCGCAAATCCAGGGATTTTTCAAGAAACCGGTCGATCACCTTTCGGCCATCCCTGTGCTTGCTGCCCACATTAAATCCATGCAGATGGAAAACATGATGGTCTTCTCACCGGACGCCGGTTTTGCCAAGAATGTGCGGCTTTACGCCGGTCTGCTCAACACTCCCCTCGCCATCGGGGATAAGGTACACCGCTTTAACAATGAAAACGCCGAGGTGCTAGAGATCTTTGGCGACGTCAGGGGCAAGAACGTGTTCATCGTGGATGATTTCTCGATCACCTGCAACACGCTGATCAGCGCCGCTGAAAAACTGAAAGATCAGGGCGCCGAACGGGTTTTTGCCTGCGTCACGCATGCCATGATGAGCGAGAAGGGCATCGAAGCACTTGAAAACAGCGTGATCGAGCAATTGATCGTGACCGATACGGTCAATAACCAGAAATTGATCGGGCATGCAAAAATTAAGGTGGTTTCGGTGGCGCAAATCTTTGCGGATGCGGTCAGCACCATCCAAAACGAAGAATCACTGGGCGACTTGCTGGATAAGTACAATTCGCAATAAGTTAAATCAATTGGAGCATAAAGCTGGTTTTACTTGACCAGACCCCCGCTCTTTGATAAAATACTTCACGCACGGCGACGTGGCCAAGTGGCAAGGCAAGGGTCTGCAAAACCCTGATCATGGGTTCAAATCCCATCGTCGCCTCAAAAAACCCACCCCTATATAAGGTGGGTTTTTATTATACAAGTTACTACCATATTCCATGTGTTTAAATACTCCTAGGGAGTACATGTCCCATCGTCGCCTCAAGTTAGAGCAAAGAAACCCTGACAGGGTCGCGGTCTAGTGAAGTGAGTGGGGTTCCCTTGGCAGGTTGGTCATCTTTTTATGAATTTTTGACCTGTCTCTCCTAATTACGTATAATCTTTTTATGTCAATCACTTTTGAAATCATCCTCATTGTTGTGGCGATTTTGATTTTGCTCAGTGTAATCGTTAGCAAAATCTCTGAACGATTTGGAGTTCCTCTTTTGTTGCTCTTTTTAGCCATTGGCATGCTTGCCGGGTCGGAGGGAATTGGAGGTATCCATTTTGATGACCCTTACCTCACCCAAAACATCAGTATCATCTCATTGACCATCATCCTTTTTTCTGGAGGGCTCGACACACCCTGGAAATCCGTAAAGTCTGTCATGAAGGAAGGTGTCAGCCTCGCCACGGTCGGTGTTATTTTGACGGCGGCTGTTTTCGGAACCTTCGCCTGGTTCATCCTCAAACTGAACTTGATGGAATCCATGCTGGTCGGCGCCATCATCTCCTCCACGGATGCAGCCGCAGTTTTCGCCATTCTGCGGTCACGGGGCATAAATCTCAAAGGTCGGTTATCGCCCCTGCTTGAATTGGAATCCCTCAGTAACGACCCCATGGCGGTGCTGCTAACCATCACCTTGATCTCGTTCATTACTAATAAGAGCGATTCAATCCTGGCCGCTGTGGGGCTGCTTCTGCTGCAATTGGTGATTGGCGTGATTGTCGGATGGATCATGAGCAGAGTTTCACTTTTTCTGATCAACAAGATCAAACTAGGTTACGAAGGGCTTTACCAGATCCTGATCATCGGGCTTCTCTTCCTCACCTTTGGGGCAGCCACTCTACTTAAAGGCAGCGGATTTTTGTCAGTTTATCTGCTGGGAGTGCTGCTTGGCAAGGAAGATTTTCTGCACAAACGCAGTGTCTTGCGCTTCTTTGACAGCACCGCCTGGTTTTCGCAGATCATTCTGTTTTTAACCCTAGGGCTTCTGGTTTTCCCATCGCGACTTTTGCCCATCATGCTGCCCGGGTTGGGATTAGCCATGATTCTGATTTTCCTGGCAAGACCCACTGCTGTTTTCATTTCCCTGGCTCCGTTTCATTTCAGCATTCGTGAAAAACTGTTCATTTCGTGGGTAGGCTTGCGTGGCGCGGTGCCCATTGTGCTTGCAACCTATCCGCTTGTGGCGGGGATCGTGCACGCCGACCTCATTTTCAATATTGTCTTCTTTGTGGTGGTGATCTCAGTTTTACTGCAAGGCACCTTACTGCCGTGGATTGCCAAAAAATTGGACCTTGAAAGCCGTGAACCCCCCAAGAAGAAAATGCCGCTTGAAATTGTGGCTGGCGAAATTATCCCTAGTGAACTCAAAGAAATTGAGATTCCCGCCGGTTCCGCCGTGGATGGAAAAACCATCGTTGAACTGAACCTGCCGCCAGGTTACCTGATTGTCCTGATATCGCGATTGGGAGCTTACATCCAGCCAACCGGCAATACCGTCCTGAAGTCCGGTGATCGGCTGTTGGCGTTGACTGAAAAAGAAGCCCTTGATCAAGCCAGAAGTATTCTGTGCGACTCGTGCCGCTGATATTCATTGAGGATTCACAGATCAAGCCCCCGATTTCAGAAAAAATCGGGGGCTTTTAATAGTCAAGCTCTATTTATTTCTCGCCCGGTGGACCAATTCATCCGCCCTGGCATTGAAACGGTTGCTTGAATGCCCCTTGACCCATTTCCAGGTGACCTCGTGCGGTTTGGCGGCTGCCAGCAATTCCTTCCACAGGTCAACGTTAAGCACGGGACCGCTGCTGCCGCGCCAGTTCTTGCGCAGCCAGCCGGGCATCCATTCGGTCATTCCCTTCTGCACGTAGGTGGAATCTGTGTAAAGAGTCACCGAAGAGGGTTCCTTGAGCGCCTTCAAGCCCTGGATAGCGGCGGTCAATTCCATACGGTTGTTGGTACTGTCTGCATCGCAGCCCGAAAGCTCGGTGGTCTTGCCGTTGATCTGGATGATGGCCGCCCAGCCGCCGCGGCCGGGGTTGGGATCGCATCCGCCATCCGTGTAGATCGTTACCATAGGTCCGCTCATGGTTTGCGGGCCGTGAGTTCTTTGATCGTTGAATCCAATTGAGACATCAAATCAGAAATCCCTTCAGCCTTAAACTCGGGTTTAAACAAGAATGTTCCGGCATCTTCCACCACCATGCGGATAATCGCGCCGTTGGCTTGGGCAGGTAGTGATTTTGCCTGGGGCAGCAGGGTTAGCGCCTCTTTCCATTGAGGGTAGTCCTCTTCAAAACCAGTCATATAACTTAACACCCCGTCGCCAAGAGGAAGGCTGCCGGTAATTTGCAGCATGCGTGCCTGGTTGATGGGTTGAGACAACCATCGGATGAACAACCACGAAGCCAGTTGCTTTTGCTCATCCGATGCAAACACACCGTAAGCCAGTCCATTGGTCAGCACGGCTGAATCTTCACCTGCCGGATAAGCCATTACCTGCCACTCATCCTCCACGCCGCTGCGTGCGAACGCCGCGGATTGAGGGAGAATATCCTGCGTGGTTCCACTGTAGACCAGCGCCTGGCGATTGGCAAAATAATCATAAGGCTCGGGGGTTCGACCTGACCAGGCACAGGCAGTTGCCTGCAGGTTAAAGAGGTAAGTTACAGCTTCCTTAACCTTCGTGTTGTTCAATTTTTCAATGGGGGCTGAAAAATCCACTGCTTCATAAGCGTTGAACCAGCTGAACAAAGTATCTGCATCCGAGCTGACGATCCATCCCCCCAAACCGTCATTCTGCCAGTCATCATCCTTGCGCAGGAGTGCGTTGGCGGCGCAGGTTTGCAGCCGAAAAGCCGTACTTGTCTTGGGCATGTTTGAAAAACCAAGTTCCTTGGCCCAGGTGGAGTTGTAAAACATGACCGCCGCGGTTTCTTCGGCCGGGATGCCGTAAAGTTTGCCTTCAAATAGATTGCCATTCCAAAAAACGGTGTGAAAATCGTCCCGTTCATCCTTGCTGAAACCAACTTTGGATGAGGCTGCAAAGGGGTTGAGGTCGACCACCGGGTTTTGGTTTTGATCTTGAAAGAGTAATTCGTAATTAGGCAGCACTGCAACATTTACCGTCCCAATTTCGCTGGTTCTCAGCTGCTGGATCGCCAGACCGGTGGACCCCGGTTCCTGGATCAAGACGTTGATGCCCCACTCGTTGGTTTGATTGAACTCATCCACCAACATGTCCATTACATGCCCCGATACGTGAGACCAGGGATGCAGATAGGTGATCTGCACACCAGAAAGCGATTTGGGGTCTGAGCTGATCTCGGGCATTTTGGTGGCCGTCGGGGTAACCTCGACCGCTGATGTCTGATGCGCCTTGGGAGTGGCTGTGGCAGTCCCCTGAGGTTTGGATGGGTCAGGTCTGCAAGCCGATAAGATTACAGACAGAACCAAACCTAAAACCAATAATTGTGAACTTTTTCTCATGAAAATGGTTTTCCTCAAAGAGACAGAACTTCATCCAAGTTTACCTGAATAAGTGTCAAAAATCCAACCGGAATCAATCAAAGTCGGTCGGCAGATCAGGCTGGCGCAGGTGCTCGAACATGCGGCTGATCTCTTCACCGGTCACCCTCGCCACGGAAAGCTCGGGGATTTCCTTCTCTCCGAACCAGGTCGGATCGGAGGTCTCGACCGGGTCAGGCGTGGCTTCCGAGATCAAATCGCACAAAAAAAACAGCTTGTAGGCATGAAATATATAGGGGGGATGTCCATGCAGGTTGCGGTCGTAAACGGCCAGCAGCTTTTTGGCGCGTACCACCACCCCGGCCTCTTCGCGCATCTCACGTTCGATGGCATACCCGGGCGGTTCGTTGATGTCAATCCAGCCGCCGGGCAGCGTCCAGCGGCCGCCGTCCATCAACTCCCTGACCATCAGGATCTTTTTGTTGCGAAAGACCACGCCCCTGACATCGATCTTTGGCGTGGCGTAGCCTTCCTGCGCCGAAAAGATGCGCAGCACTTCGCCGGCATCCGCCTCGGTCTGGACGGCCATCATCTCGGCCGCGATGCGGCTCAGTTCGTGATAGCGTTCAATATCAAAAGGGTTCTGCGTGTACTGCAATCCGCTTTGCGCGATGGCCTGGATGCGCTGCGACCAGACAAGCCATTTGGGTGCTGTCATGTGTAGTCCTCTCATGGTGGGGCCGGTCATTGACGAAACCACCCCACACCTGTATAATGCTGCTATCCATTTTATATGGATAACGCCAAAAAGAGTAGATTGTCTACAAGCTGAAAGAGAAGGAAGGCCACCGGCTGAGAGCCTCCGCAGCGAAAACAGTTGAAGTCGTTTGGTTAGATTGCCGAAGAACCCCTCATGGAGGGTATTAGACCGGCACGGGCAGCCCGATAACGCGAACTCAAGTGCGCCGTAACCCGGCGAATCGAGGTGGTACCGCGGAAGATTTCCTTTCGTCCTCTTGTGGATGGAAGGTTTTTTTTATTACCCACGAAACACACGAAATACACTAAATAGAAGGGCAAAAAACAGAAAGAAATTCTTTATTATTACTTACCATTTTTTTGTTTTTGCATTTTTTCGTGCCTTTCGTGTATTTCGTGGTAAAAAAAGGTTTTTATCAAAGGAGAAGATGATGACAGAAGAGACATTAGCCAAGGCATACGATTTCAAGTCCACCGAACAACGGCTTTACAAATTCTGGGAGGAGAACGGTTATTTTAAGGCGCAGAACGATCCGCGCAGCCCGGAGTTTGACCCAAGCCGCAAACCCTTCGTCATCTCCATCCCGCCGCCCAACGTTACCGGCGAACTGCACACCGGCCACGCCATGTTCGTATCAATGGAAGACTTGATGATCCGCTACCATCGCATGAAGGGCATCCCCACCCTGTGGGTGCCCGGCACGGATCATGCCGGCATCGCCACCCAGATGCTGGTCGAAAAGATGCTGGCCAAACAAGGCATTAAACGTGATGACCTGGGCCGTGAAGCTTTCCTTGAACATGTTTGGGAATGGAAAACAACTTATGGAGGCCGCATCACCCACCAGATCCGCCGCCTGGGCGCCTCTTGCGATTGGGAAAAAGAACGTTTCACCATGGACGAGGGTCTTTCCAAGGCCGTGCGTGAAGCCTTCGTGCGTCTCTACGAAAAAGGCCTGATCTACCGCGGACCGCGCATGATCAACTGGTCTCCTTCGCTGCGCACCGCCGTCTCAGACCTCGAAGTGGAATACTCTGAGGAACCCGGTTTCTTATATTACTTCAAATACATGCTGGCAGACTTCCCCGGCGAGTTCATCCCGGTTGCCACCACCCGCCCCGAGACCATCCTGGGCGACACCGCCGTGGCCGTCCACCCCGAGGATGAACGCTACCAGAAGTACATCGGCAAGGACGTACTGGTACCCATCCTGGGCAGACGCATCCCCGTGATCGCGGATGAATATGTAGACCGCGCCTTCGGCACCGGTGCCCTCAAGATCACCCCCGCTCACGACCCCAACGACTACACCATCGGACAGACCCACAACCTCGAGATGATCAACATCCTCAACAAGGATGCCAGCATCAACGAGAACGGCGCCCAATACGCCGGCCTGGACCGCTTTGAATGCCGGAAGAAACTCTGGGAAGACATGCGCGCCGTGGACCTGGTGATCAAAGAACAGCCTTATACCCTCAACGTTCCGCGATCGCAGCGCGGCGGCGAGATCGTGGAACCCATGATCTCCACCCAATGGTTCGTCAAGATCCAGCCCCTGGCAGACCGGGCTTTGGCTTCCGTCAAAGAAGGCCGTACCAAGATCGTGCCCGAACGCTTCACCAAGGTTTACTTCAACTGGCTTGAGAACATCCGCGACTGGTGCATCAGCCGCCAGTTGTGGTGGGGGCACCGCATCCCCGTGTGGTACTGCGACGACTGCAATGCCGTCACCGTCAGCCGCGAAGATCCGACTGAATGCTCCAAGTGTCACAGTCACAACATCCGCCAGGATGAAGATGTGCTGGATACCTGGTTCTCTTCTGGTTTGTGGCCTTTCTCGACCCTCGGCTGGCCTGAACAGAGCCCGGAACTGAAATACTTCTATCCCACCTCGGTGATGGAAACCGGCGCAGACATCCTCTTCTTCTGGGTGGCGCGTATGATGATGTTCGGCCTCGAATTCACCGATGTCGAACCCTTCCACACGATTTACCTGCACGGCTTGATCCTGGATGAAAAAGGCCAGAAGATGAGCAAGACCAAGGGTAACGTGGTGGATCCGCTGGTGGTCATGGACGACTTCGGCACGGACGCACTGCGCTTTACCCTGCTGGTGGGTTCCACCCCCGGCAACGACACCAACCTGAGCCTCAAAAAGGTGGAGGCTAACCGCAACTTCGCCAACAAGATCTGGAATGCCTGCCGCTTTGTGCTCAGCAACCTCGAAAAGGCCCCCCAATCCGCACAGGCCAAGCCCGAATGGACGCTGGCAGATTCATGGATCTGGGCACGTTTGAAGACCCTCTTGAACGACTCAGAGCGGTTGTTCGAGAATTATCAATACGGTGAAGCCGGACGACAGATTTATGAATTCTTCTGGGGCGACTTTGCAGATTGGTACCTAGAAATTGCCAAGACGCAGTTGGCTGCAGGCGGCGACCGCGCCTATTACACCGCCAACACCCTGGTGCGCGTAATGGATGCCTCACTGCGTTTGCTGCACCCCTTCACTCCGTTTGTCACTGAAGAACTGTGGCAGGCACTCAAGAAAGCTGCCATCGAAACCGGTTTCAAACCCTTTGACCAAAAATCAGATTGGGAATCTGCACTGATCGTGGCCAAATGGCCGCAAGGCGAAAAAGTGGAAGGCTGGGAAGAAGACAAGATGGCCCAGTTTACCGCCATCCAGGATGTAGTGCGCGCCAACCGCAACCTGCGTGCCGAAAAGAAGATCCAGCCCAACGTAAAGACCCCCGGCAAGATCGTCAGCCAGGATAACTTTGCCATCTTCAACCAGGAAAAGGAAGTCATCGCAGCCCTGGGCATGTTCGAGATCAAGAATCTTGAACTCCTCAAAGAGCTGGCCGAACCTCCCGCGGGTTGGACGTCCACCGTCTCCGCCGGCAGCGCGATTTACATTCCGGTGCCCGAATCCGCTGAGGATAAGGACCGCCTGGCAGCCGAATTAGCCGTCGTGACCTCTCACATTCAACGACTTGAAGGGTTATTGGGCAGCGACTTTGCCAACAAGGCCCCCGCCGCAGTGGTCGACAAAGAACGCACCAAATTGGCGGAATACAAAGAATCATTCGAGAAATTGAAAGCGCAGTTGGGGTAATTCTTGTAGGGGTTCGTTGCAACGAACCCCTACAATCTCATTGCCACTAAAGCACCCAAGCGTTATTTACGAAGGGTGTACGCCCGTACTAATAATATAAAAATTCCCCGCGGTTTATAAACCGCGGGGAATTGATTTTTTGATCTTATGCTGCTTTTGGCAGCTTGCCGAACACCTTCCATACAAAGCGGTGGAACTTGTGAATGGATTCCACGGGGGCGGCGAACATGAAGATGCATTCTCCGCTGACCAGTTGTAATCCGAGTTCCTGGGCCTTGGCTTCACCTTCGGGGCTGTTGGCTCCCTGCTGTAACCAGACATACTTGATGCCCAAACGGGCGGCTTCTTCGATCACCGCGATGGTTTCAGCCGGAGTGATGCAGATCACCACACCCTCAGGGATTTCGGGCAATGCGCCCAGACCGGCATAACAGCGGTCGCCTTCCACCATATCCAACTTTGGATTTACGGCGAACACTTTATAACCTTTGGCTTTCATCTCGCGGTAAATAGCAGTTCCAAATTTATCCTTATTGCGAGAGACCCCCACCACCGCCATACTTTTCAACTGCATGAATTCATCAATTGTCTTTTTGCTGTTGTTCATTGTTCCACTCCCTTGGGATTTAAAAATTATTCCAATTGATCGGTCCTGAAACAAACCGCTGGATGAGACGAGGAATGACCACCTGTCTCCAGGCTCGCTTGAAATACTTTCGTGCAGACAACCAATCCGCGCCGGTTCCCCACCCGTTATGTTTCAGTGTAATATGCGTCTGTGTTGATAAAACCGATTTGAAATGTATTGTAACATGAGTACGCTATTTTCAAATCAATGGAATTTTGACCAATGTCAATTGGTTTAATGAGGTCAACATTCCAGTTTTATGTCTGGCCTTAGGAAAAAATTTGGATTAATGATCTTTCTGCAGTTTTGGCTTGACAATAATTGTAACGGTGGTAATTAAAATAACAATGGCTGCCGAGACACAAGCTGCTTCAAAAAGAGGAGAAACACCCTTATGGTTTACTGCTAATCCAATGAAGGACCAGACAAACACGGCCAGGTAAGCCAGGTCTTGGCGATTAAAGGCGGTTAATTCTGCAATCACAATGGTTACCACCATCATCACCACTGCCCAAATTTTTGGGTTTATTCCAAAGCCATCCCAGCCTGAAATGGTTAAATAATTGGAAACATTGCCGATGGTAGCCATGGTGACCCAACCCAGGTAGATCGAAAAAGGTAAATTCACGAAGAATTTCATCCCCGGACCTACCTTCACAAGTCCTATTCCCAGTTTTTCATAAATCACCAACAATGTGATCAGTAAAATGATCATCATCAAGGTTAATAATAAATAATTTTGGTAATGTAAAAACACCATCCAGGCCATTAATGCCAGACTTCCGCCAACATACCACCACCCTATCTTACGCAATGTTTTGTTCTCTTTTTGCGCCGGCAATGCCTGATAAATGGTGAAGACAATTAATCCCAAGAAAATTAATAACCAAATGAAATAAGTAAATCTGGCAGGTTGAAAATAGATATTTATTTTCTTACTGGCCTCAAGAGTGGTTATTCCGTTATATGGGATGAGATCTGCCAATACATAATTAACCAACATAATAAAAGTGGTTACGCTGATCCCAATTTGCCTGATTGAATCTTTGGTCATAGATTACTTTCCCTCAAATAATATTAATGGATGACCTGTGATGAAGCAACCCCAAGGTTATACAAGCTGAGAGGTACTTCACAGATTCTTTTTATGAGCACGGATAATTTTCCGGGTTCGATAAACAAGGTTATAAAACTTCCAGGCATGCCGCAGGGGTGTGATCTTACTGTTTTGCTTGGCATTGTAGATGGTCTTGATTGGAATCCATGAGATTTTGAATCCCTTGAGCACACATCGTAATATGATCTCTACTTCAAACTCGAATCCATGCTCGCTGCTGGTCAGGGCTTCTTGCAGGAGCCTTTTTGAATGCAGCCGGTAGCCCGATTGATTATCAGGGATGTATTGCTGCATGGCATCAGAAAACGACCATGTGCCGATTTGATTGGTGATATTTCGGGGAAACGGCATTTTCGAAAAATCACGTTTGCCGATGATCAAGTCGCTGCCATTGGTAATAAAATCTTGAATGAATAAGGGGATTTCATCGGGCGCGTGCTGTCCGTCAGCATCAAGGGTGAGAACAGCATCATAATCGTGTTCAAGACCGTACTTGAATCCGCGGATAAGTGCGGCGCCCTTGCCCTGGTTGGGTTCCTGCCGGATGACCTCGGCGCCTGCAGCTTTTGCCGCTGCAGAAGTTTCATCTTTTGACCCGTCATCCACCACCAACACCGGACCGTATGCCCTGGAGGCAGTGATCACTGCCGGAACTCTTTCAGCTTCGTTATAAGCCGGGATTAATATAAGAATTTTTGGTTCATTTCCTGCCGCCATGCAATCTCCCAACCTATCCAATAATGTCGTAAGTTTAACGGCTTTCTTTAGAATTTACCATGGTGATTTTAAAAAGAAAAGAGCCAAAATGCATGGCATATGGCTCTTTTGGTAGATAAATTTACCTATTTTCGGGTCAACAAACCACTTAACACGACCAGGCCGCCCGCGATGAGGATGATGGGGCCAAGCAAGTTCCAATTCAGATTATACAGGGCGAATAAACCCGTAGCGGTGAATGCCACACCGATCAGCGAGAATCCCCAAACCGTCCAGTCGGCTTTGAAGCCGTTGCCGGCGCAAATGACGAGGGCGTTGATAAACGCACCAACACCAGGGATCAGGATGGGAATCGCCCACCAGCGGTGGAAGAGCATGTTCTCGATCATGGGAATCGGCATGAATTTCGCCAGGAAACCGACCCCTAAAAGAATGGTCGCAACGCCGAACCACAAGCTCAACCCGGCCCATTTGGCCGCATTCGGATGTTCTTCACGGTCAGCCAAAGAGATACCGTTGATCAACCCTGAAAGACCGGGGGCGATCAGCATCAAAGGCCAGAAACGGCTCCAATCCATGTCAAAGAGCAGCATGGTGGCAACTGTACCCACCACGATCATACTGCCAAGTGAACTGCGCACTGCAGCGTTGAATTTTCCGCTCTTTTGAAAGGCGTTGATCCCGGCGGCCAGTGAGCCCAAAACCGGGATGAAGATGAAGGCTGCCCACCAATTCAAGTGAACACTCACCAGGTTGAGATTTTGGAACAACAGGATCAACCCCACCCCGATGAGAATGAAGGGACCAAAAAGTCTGCCATTTGAGCGTTTTCTTTCCTTTTCCACGGGCTGCACCGGGTTAACGTCTACAACTTCAGGAACAACCGGGTTTTCATTATTATTATCCATATTAATCCTCTTTAAAATATTCAACTGATATAAAAAGTATACGCAAAAAAAAGAGAATCGTTTCAATTAGCGCTGAAACGATTCTCAAATAAATTATGCTTCTGCCGGTTCCACGTGGATGGTGATATCCAGGTCTGGGTATTCTTCCTTGATCTTTGCCTCGATCAGATCAGTCTTGGCGTCAGCAGTCTTGACGGTAACCCTTGGCGGCAGTTCGATATGGATGTCGGCAAAAAGGTGCGGACCGGATTCTCTGACGCGCACGGCATGACAATTCTGTACATCGGGGATCGCATTGACGATCTCCTTTATTCTTTCTTCGATCCCGGCAGGTGCAGAATCGAGCAGCCCCATCACGGTTTTAATCCCCATCTTCACACTGACATACACCACGATCAAGGCAACCGCAATGGCTGCCACTGCATCCGCCTTGGCCAAGAATGCCAATTTAGGAAAGAATTCAGAAAGCTTTACCAATATCAAGCCCAGGATGACCACGCTGGAGCTCCAGATATCGGTGCTAAAATGCAGTGCATCCGCTTCAAGCGCCTGGCTTTTATACTTTTTGGCTGCTTTCATCAGCATACTTGAACGTGAGGCATCGATCACGATGGAAACGATCATGACCAAAAACGCCCAGATGCTGATTTCCATTTCAACCGATTTGAAAAACAGGCGCTGAATGGCTTCATAAATGATCCAAACGCTGGTGGCCAGCAGCAGCAGGGTTTCAAACAAAGCTGATAGATTCTCAACCTTGCCATGGCCAAAATGATGCTGTTTATCTGGTGCCTTGCCTGAGACCTGCACTGCGAAATAGGTGACCAATGCCGCCACCAGATCCAACCCAGAATGGGCCGCTTCGGCCAGGATGCCCAGCGAGCCGGTCAGCACACCCACAACGACCTTCATCAGTGTTAGGCCGACAGCGGCAAACACAGAAGAGAGAGCCGCTTTGTTTTTTTCCTGAGAGGCTTTGGATTTGTTCTTGTCAGTCATATTTTATCCTTACGATTGATTTAAAAGAATTTCAATAATTTCTGCAGCCAAAGATTTTACAGCTTTTTTTACCGGCGCGGAAAGATCCGCTTCAAATTCAAGACTTTGCGGTTGGATGCAGCATAAAGCGACTTCACAAGAGAATTCCTGCTCCAAAAAGCCTGCCAGCACCGATAGCGGAAGCGAATGGCTTGAGGCGCTGAAACCCCTTACCTGGTCAAGATCGACAAACTGGATGGTTCCGGCCTCTTCATCCAGATCGGCCGCATCAACCAAGAGGATCAACTGCGGCTGAAATTTCCGCAGCGGACCGGAAGCGTTCTCCGGCAGCGTGCCGCAATCCATGACAAACAAATTCGGCTGGGTTTTCAGGCGCCCGCTTAATTTGCGTGCCACCCAATTACCAGCCGAATCATCACCGTTTAATTCGTTTCCAATTCCTAGCACCGCCACCCGGCAGCTAGGATCATCAGCAAGGAGCTTCAGGCTCTCCCTTAGCTGCGTTTTCCATAAGGAAATGGATGTCTTCTTCTCTTCCATAATAGACTTCAAAAGGCTCTTTCTTGATCGAAGCCAGTTCCCACATTTCATCAGACATTTCAATGCAGCCGAACCGGCAGCTTTCAACGCACTGTGCGCAGAAAGTACAGCGGTCAATATTGTAACGCATTACGAACTTCTTGTTGACCTTATCCACCACTAACAATTCAATCCCATTTGAAGGGCAATCCTTAATGCACAGCATGCAACCTGTGCATTTTTCAGGATCCCACACGAGTTTACCGCGTAAATTCTCAGGAGCTTCAGTTTTTACAAACGGATACTGCTCCGTGATCGGTTTCTTGAAGAACGATTTGAAAATATCACCAAACATTGATCCAATGGTCATGGTGTTAACCTCCGAATAACGACTGAAGTGCAGGTTGGACAACCGGTGCCAATTGCTGGCCGACGATGATCACCACCAATTGTAACAGAACCATGAGCACTCCAACGCGCCACCACATGCCGACGGTTTGATCAATGCGCAGGCGGGCAAACAGGCTTTGCAATGCGGCAGTGACCAGCAGCAGAAGCAGGGTTTTCCATAAGAAATCAAGCGGTGAGTTGAACCCACCCAGGTAGAATGAAGCCACCAGGGTCAGACCGATCACCAGTTCGACATCGCGGCCGATCTTGAAAATGGCAAAACCGCGTCCGCTGTATTCGGTGAAAGCACCAGCCACGATCTCTGTTTCAGCTTCAGGGGCATCAAACGGAGGTAGTTCCAGCTTGCCCATCAGTCCTACCAGTGCCACCACAAAGCCAATGGGTTGGGCTATGATGAACCACAATCCGGTTCCGGCGCCTGCATTGATCTCGCCAATGTTCCAGGTTTTCAAAGCAATGGCCGGTCCTAGGAGTGCCAGCAAGAACGGCGCTTCGTAGGAGAACAACTGGGTCAGGGCACGGGTGGCGCCGATCAGTGAAAAGCGGTCTTCGGTGTTGGCGCCAGCCAGGCCGATGCACAAGGTCATCATGCTGAGCAGGTAAAGGGTGACGATCAGGTCGCCCTGAAAACTGAAGACTGGCTTAAAACCGAACAAGGGAACATACAGCGCCGAGGTCAGGGCTGCCGTCAGAGCGATCACTGGCAAGGAGACGAATAGACCCTTTACCACACCGGTGGGGATGATCTCTTCCTTGGCCAGCAGCTTGACCACATCCGCCAGGGGTTGGAACCAGCGCGGACCGTAGCGGTTCTGAAAACGCGCCACCAGCTTACGGTCGATGTATTCAAACACCAGTCCACTGAACAGCAAGAAGGCTCCGCCAGGGAACAATAACAATGCAACGAGAGGAGGAAAGTTTATATTCATTTGTAATACTCGATTCCATATTGCCGCAGGTCTTCCCAATCCATCTGGGTGGAATCCGTTTTGCGGTTGACGGTTACAATGCGGTCATTGCATGAGAAACAGGGGTCAATGCCTGCAAGGATCATCGGCATATCGGCCAGGTTGTGTCCCACGGCCGTCACCAGCACGGAAGACCAGTTGCACAGGCTTGGAGTGCGCACTTTAACCCGCTCTGGTTTATCTGAACCGTTGCTCTTGATGAAGTACAACAACTCGCCGCGGGGGGCTTCGACCCGGCTGATCACTTCGCCTTCGGGGATCCTTCTGGGTACTTTAATTGTCAGATCACCGGCGGGCATTTTATCCACCAGTTCGCGCACCAGACGGTAGCTCTCGTAAAGCTCCTGAATACGCACGATAAAGCGTGCTTCAAGGTCTCCATGGGTATGGGTAATCAATTTCACCGGGAAGTCGTTGTAAGCGGTGTAGGGGCTGTCCACGCGCACGTCACGCTTGACACCGGAGGCGCGCCCTGTGGGGCCGATGGCGCCCAAAAAGTCAGCCTGTTCAAAGGTCATCACACCGATGTTGCGGGTACGTCCGAGGAAGGTTTCATCCTCGGTCACTACCTTGAGATAATGCTTGGTGCGTTCTTCCAGAAAATCCATGCCTTTGCGGATGGCATCAGCCTGTTTTTCGTTAATGTCAATTTTCACGCCGCCCAAGACGTTGGCGGAATAATTCACGCGGTTGCCGCTGATGGTTTCGAGCAGATCCATCACGGTTTCACGGTCGCGCCACGAGAACATGAAGAGGGTATCGAAACCGCCTTCGTGCGCAGCCACACCCAGCCACAATAAATGACTGTGAATGCGTTCCAGTTCAGAGACCAGTTCACGGATAGCCTGGGCGCGCGGGGGAGCCTGCACACCGGCCAGTTTCTCAACACCCAGGGCAAATGCCAGGGCATGCACGTGTGAGCAGATGCCGCAGACGCGTTCCATCAAATACAGGTCCTGGATCCAGGTGCGGTTCTCGCAGCCCTTTTCCATGCCGCGATGGACGAATCCCAAACGGGCGGTCGCGTTGGTGACCACTTCGCCTTCAACGGTGAATTCAAAGTGACCGGGTTCCTTCAACGCGGGGTGCTGCGGACCAATCGGGACGACAAATTTTTCGGGAGCAGTTTTGGGTTCCATATCTGCTATCCTTTCGCTGAATCTTCTAAACTGGTAAAGGTCTTGCGCATCGGGTAAACACCGGCAGGCCAATTATCAGGCAGCAGCAGTTTATCCGTGTTGGGGGCGCCAATAAATTCGATGCCGTAAAGTTCAGCGGCTTCGCGTTCATACATTGAAACTGAACTGATCAAACTGCAGATCGAATCCACCTTGGGGTCGTCATAAGGGATGCTGACTCTCAAAGTGGCCACGGCCGCAGCCTGGCAGAAATGATAGAGCAGTTCGAGGTTGCCGCCGCTCGGATCAATACTCTTTTCGCGGGTGGTTTCATCCACCTTCCAGAGGGCATTATCCAGCGCGGTGATGGCTGAAAGGTATCCCCAGCGTTTGTCCACCAAAATGGCGGCCACGGCTGGTTTGAGATTCTTTCGGTCGATCACAATATCCACCCGGTTTTCTTCAGGGCGGTTGGTTGAGATGGCAAAATCCTTAAGCAGGGATTCGGCGAGTTCCAGGGCTTTTTCGGTTTCCATATTTTCCTCTCTTCGCGAATCTTATGGCTGAAGGCTCTTTAAGAGCTCAACAACGCCGTGGATAATGGCTTCTGGTCTGGGCGGGCAGCCGGGAATGTACACATTCACCGGAATGACTTCACTGATGTCACCGACCACATTGTAGCAGCCCTGAAAAACTCCGCCCGAGATGCCGCAGGAACCGACTGCCACAACAAACTTGGGATCAGGCATCTGCTCGTAAATACGCACCAACCGGTCTCGCGACTGAAGTGTGACAGGGCCGGTGCAGATCAGTACATCCGCGTGACGGGGGCTGCCTTGAAGCTTGATGCCGAACCGTTCCACATCATAACGAGGGGTGAGGGTGGCCAGAATCTCAATGTCGCAGCCGTTGCATGAACCGCTGTTGTAGTGAATGGCCCAGGGACTGTTGATGCGTGCCCAGGTTTTCACTTTTTCCATGACGCCTTGCATTAAATTTTCCATTGTATGGCTCCTTCGCTAACCCAGGATCAAGGCGATCAGGGCCATCATCAATCCGATGATGTAAGGCAGCATATTGACATTGAAAGAACCGCTGCCGATGACCAACATTCCCAGATGCAAGATTGCGAAAAAGAAAGCAATCAAGAAAAAGGGCTTATAACCAGGGCTTGCCATTGAGGTTGCTGCTTCTTCACCACTACCGTATAGACTGGATTTTTCTGCGGAGGGATGGCTTTTTCCAGCCAGGCCCTTACCGAGGAAGTAGATCGCAAACACCAGCGGAAGATAGATCAAAAACGCAAGAGGAGGGGATAAAAGGATATTCATCGCTTTTTGATTCTCCTAATTAAAGAAATAACCTAAGAGGAAGTATTGACCGTTGTAAAGCAGGAAGTTAGTCAAGAAAGGCCAAACGCCGATGAGAATAACCGCCAGGGTCAATACCACGATTGGAAGAGACATCATCCAGGATACACGCGCATCTGCAGCCGCTACGACCTCGGACTGTTCACGTTTGAACAGACGGTTGACGATCGGAGCGTAGTATCCCAGCGACAAGACACTGTTTAATCCCACGAAGATGACCGCAATCAGCATCCAGGTGTTCTTGGTCTCAACGCCCGCCACCAGGATCATCCATTTCGACATGAACCCGGCAAAAGGAGGCAGCCCGCCCAGTGCCAAAACAGCCACGCTCAGGCAGATCGCGATCAGCGGATACTTGCGTGAAGCGCCGTTCAGGTCATCCAGTTTCAGTGAAGTATGGTCGCCTTTGACAAGTTTCAGCGTGTAAAGCAGTGCACCGACGGTCAAAAAGGCCAGACCTTTCATCAAAGCATGGGTCAGCATATGGAAGAAACCACCTTCCGCACCGGAGCCTGACCCAAATCCAAAGCCGAGACCAAAACCGAACAGCATGTAACCTACATGGGCAAGACTGGAATAAGCCAGCATGCGTTTAACTTCAGTCTGCCGCAATGCCATCAGGTTGCCCACCAGAATATTGAGACAGGCAAATATGATCAGAATGTAACCCCAATTGCCGCCCATCTTGCCGGTCATGCTGACCACCCGCAGCATGGCGACCAGGCCGGCTTCGATCACTACACCTGAGAGCATGGCACTGATGCCGGAGGGCGCCTGTGAATGGGCATCGGGCAGCCAGGTATGCATGGGAACCAGTGCAGCTTTGACACCAAAACCGATGATCATCAGGGCCAGGCCGATTACACCCAGGGCGCCTAATTGATCACCATATTGCCAGATATCTTCAAGGCTAACGGTTCCCTGCGCTGCAAAAATGGCTGCGATGCCAAACAAAACTAGCGCCGAACCCACCGAAGATTGCACCAGGTACTTGATACCAGCTTCAAGTGAAGCTGATTGTTCATTGTAGAAAGCGACCAGAAAGTAGGTGCTGATGGCCATGGCTTCGAACCATATCCACAGGTTGAAAAGATCATAAGCAAAACCCAGGCCAATGATGGAACCGATAGTCATCATGAGGAGTGCGTAGAATTTTTCTTCGCCCTTTTCCTTATTCATATAAGGGAAGGAGAAGAGTGTGACACACACACCCAAAACCAGCACGATACCGGTCAAGATCAAGCCAATGCCGTCAAAACGCATTAATTCAAGGCCGATCAACTGTTGTACACTTCCGCCGCCCATGGCGCTTTTGACCGTTAGTACAAGCAGAACGATCTCAGCCAGGAGGGAGGCTAAGGTCAGTAGACGTGCGGCTGTCATCCCCAGCACCTGCCCCTTGCGGACGGAAAGTCTGCCAAGCAAATAGATCAGGGGGGCAGCCAAAAAAGGCAGTAAAAGCAAGCTGATAAATAAAGGTTGATCAATCATGTCAGGCTCCCAATACTAGTGCTGCAAAGAGAATGATCAGGGCAGCCAGAATCCCCAACACGTTCCAGTTCAATAGACCGGTTTGAGTGTTGCGCAAAGCTTCAGCCAGTCCGTTGGTGACGCGCACTACTGCGCTGTTGATGGCTTCAAACCCGAAGCTGCGGTCCGCGGCCCATTGGATGCTCTTGAGACCTTCAACAAAACCCGTAAGTTTCGCACGCAGCATCCAGAGTGCGACGCCGATGGCGATGGCTGCCAGGGCAACCAGGGTTGGCACCGAGAGCACCTCATGGATCAAGCCTGTGATGCTGAGCGACTCAATATTGTGCTGTGGCAGGGTGGCTTCACCCAACAACTTGGAGAAAGGTCCCACGGCCAGCCAGGAAACCACGGCGGCCAGTGCCAGGGGAGCTAAAGCCACTTTCATGGCCAATTCCACCTTGTGGGCATGATAATCTGAGCGTGCCTCGCCGAAGAAGACCAGCCACACGCAGCGAATGGTATAGAGTGCAGTCAAACCGGCGACCAACACCATGACACCGTAAATCCAGCTTGGTCCGCCTGCCAAACCAGCCTCGAGCACAGCTTCCTTGCTCCAGAATCCGTTCAAGATGGGGATGCCGCTGAGCGCCAGGGCGCCGATGATAAAGACCCATTTGACAAAGGGCATGTGCTTGCCAACGCCGCCCATTTTAGCCATGTCACGCGTGCCGACCGAGTGGATCACGGCTCCTGCCGCTAAAAAGAGCAGCGCCTTGAAAATGGAATGGCTGAACAAATGGAATTGGCTGGCGAACACGCCGCCCGCTCCCACTGCATAAACCATGTAACCCAGTTGGCTGACGGTGGAGTAAGCCAGCACCCGTTTCAGATCCGTTGAGGTAAGCGCCATGATAGCCGCAAGCAATGCTGAAAGCATACCCACGATCATGACCGCTTCCCGCCAGTAGGGCACATCCTTGAAAGCCGGGTAGAACCTGGCCAGCAGGTAGACACCGGCATTGACCATGGTGGCCGCATGGATCAAGGCGCTGATGGGAGACGGTGCTTCCATGGCGTCGGGCAGCCAGGTTTGGAACGGGAACTGCGCGGATTTGGCAGCTGCAGCAATCAGGAATCCGAAGGCCAGAACCGCCAGCATCCCCGCCGGAACCGCAGAAGGGGCGACAAGAAAGAGACGGATATCAAACGAACCAGTGTAGGCATACAAGACCAGGGCGCCAAGCAGCAAACCGATACCACCAATGGAGGTGATGATCAACGCCTTGATGCCACCCCGTACTGCCTTGGGATCGTCATTATGGAAGGCGATCAAAGCATAAGAGCACAGCGCCGTGGTCTCCCAGAAGAAGAACATGAGCATGATGTTGCTGGTCAGAACCAACCCCACCATGGCGCCGATGAAGAAGAGCACAAAGGCATAATATCTGCCGATCTGGGTCTCACCCTTCATATAGCTGGTGGAGAAGATCACCGCCAAAGAACCGATCACGGTGGCGATCACGCTGAGGAAAACCCCCAACCCGTCAGGGATGAAGGTGAAATCACCAAAAACGCCGCCCATCTTGATGGTCAATCCGGCTTCACCAGAGGTGTTCCAGAGCATCAACACGGCGGCAGCACCAGCAGCCACAGAAAAGAAGATGGAAGTCCAGTGCTGGGTTTTTTCGCGCTTGTCGCCGATCAGCCAGACCAAGAGGGCTCCCAGCCAGGGTAAACCAATGGAACATGCAATCAAAATTGTTGTCATGGTTTACCTCTTCAAATTGGAAAGTTCTTTGAGGTCCAGGCTGCCGGTGTGCAGACGGATCTGCACGGCCAAGGCCAGGCCGATCACCGCCACGATGGTATCCGCCACGATGACTGTGATGGCCATGGTTTGCGCCAGGCTCTCATTTTGCACCAGGTGACCTGCCAGCACGAATGCCAGGACGACACCTTTGACAATCAACTGCAAGGCAACCACCACTTTGATCAGGTTACGGGTGAAAAGCAAACAGTAGAAACCCGTCCCAGCCAGTGAGAATACAGCAAGCAGCACAATAAATGGAATGGGCAGGTTCATGCTTTATCCTCCACAACGTGTGCATCTTTGGAATGTGAAAGTAAACCGATCACGCCCAAAACGCCTGCCAGGATGAGTACCACCTGGAGCAGAAAATCAAGGTAGCGTTCCTGCCACAAGACACTGGCCGCAAACTCGCTGGTGAGTTCAGGGAACTGAACGAATCCCAGTGAGCGGACAATAAAGAAGATGATCAATCCGGCGGCCAGCACGATACTCGCCCAGACCAACGGCAAAGGCAGCGCGGAGCGCAGCCCTATCACTTCTTCGCCAGCAATATTGATGGCAAAAACAAATAAAACGGTGACCAGTCCAGCGCCTACGCTTAACTCAATCACCGCGATTTGAGGCGCGCCCAGCAAAAAGAGCATGAGAGCCACCAATGCACTGGTCAATGCCAGCCAAATGGCGGAGATCAACAATCTTTTTGCTGAGATAGCCAAAATCGCGCATGCTAGAATCCCCACAGCGATCAAGACATACCACATGGATTTCCTCCTCGCAGAGTTTTGTTATTTCATTATTCAAATTTGTTCTTAATTATTCGACTTCTTCTTATATCATTCAACGGGTCAATTGTCACGGGAGAGAACGCCATTAGTTACCACTAATTTTCATTTAGGCAAAGTTCTCCATTTTTAGGAAACTAAACTGAATATTGCCCTCTTGTAGATTGTACGATAATCATTATAATCAAACTCGTTTAATTTCTGGTAATAGGAGAAACACCCAAAAATGAAAATCGCCGTGCTGGCAAACATTAAAGAAGATGCACCTGTTTCACCCGATGATCCTCCCGGGCGTTGGGATGACCTTGACGATCTTAAGACGGTAGAGGCAACCCTCAAATCGCTGAAAGACCTCGGCCATGAAGCAAAATATTTCCCCGGTGTAATCGATTCAATTGAAGATATAAAAACCTATGCCCCAGACCTCTGCTTTAATTTTTCAGAAGGTCACTACGGCAATTCACGCGAAGCACAAATGCCCGCCGTGCTGGATATGCTGCGCATCCCCTACACTTGTGCGGGTGTGCTTGGGATGATGCTCTCACACAATAAACATGTCGCCAAAAGCCAGTTCAATATGGCCGGCCTTCCAACCGCCAGATACATGGTGGTGGATGACGCCAAGGATATTCCTGAAAGCAATTTGCGCTACCCCATGTTTGTAAAACCTGCCTTTGAAGGCTCCTCCATCGGCATTAATGAATCTGCTGTCGTCAGCAATTATGACGAACTGGTCAAACAGGTCTCATGGGTCATTGATACCCTGCATACCCTGGTTTTGGTTGAAGAATTCATTGAAGGCCGCGAGTTTACCATCGGCATTTTGGGGGACGAACCCCTGCCCATAGTTGAAATTTTCTCGCCAACCGGATACTATTCCAACTCTCAAAAAGAGGATTTCGCCAGCGAGGTCTATCGCGTTTGTCCGGCCCAACTCTCCTATTTACAGACCAAAGAATTCCAGGATCTTGCCCTGCGCGCCAAGAAGGTGCTCAATCTCGAAGATGTCTGCCGCATGGACATGCGCATGGATAACGCCGGCAACCCCTACATTCTTGAGGTGAATCCTATCCCCCTGATGTACCCTGATCCCAAACAGGCCTCCCTGATCTACGCTGCGGACGCTGCCGGTTACACCTACACGGATATTTTGCGCAAGATCATCCAATCCGCCTGCAAGAGATGGCACCTGCAATAACACTTATTGAGACAATAAAATAAGTTGCAGGGTGGGTTCGTAATACGAACCCACCTTTTTTATTAATAATGGGTCGCAAAGATCGCGAAAACCAATTCAACCCACTCTACGCCTAATTGTTCGTAGGGCTGGTTCGGATGCTCGTGTATGCAAGATTTATGAAATTATAGTAATATCAACCTCATAGCAGTATTGTTCATTGTCATTACTTATCCCCATCTTCAGGGTTATTTATTTGTACAAGACTAAATCGGTATCAGAGGAAGTCCTTCTTCTGATTGTTTTATACTAATCTACTCACTGGCTCAAGGAGCAATCAATGAAGCGTGCCGTCAGCATCAGCATCGGATCATCCAGCCGCGATAAAAAAGTGGAAATCAACTTATTGGGAGAGACCGTCTCCCTTGAACGCATCGGCACCGACGGCGACATGGAAAAAGCCGCCCAGCTTTACGGTGACCTGGACGGTAAAGTGGATGCCTTCGGGGTCGGCGGTGCCCTGCTCGGCATCATGATCGAAGACAGATGGTCCACCATGCACTCCGTCCAATCCCTGATCAAATATGTCAAGACCACCCCCGTGGTGGATGGCACCGGCTTGAAGATGACCCTCGAAAAACAGGTCACGAAAGTGATCGATGAAGATCTCAACGGCTATGTCAAAGAAAAACACGCCCTTGTGGCCGTGGCCCTTGACCGCTGGGGCACCGCCCGCGCCTTTCTGGATGCAGGTTACGACTGCATCTTTGGCGATCTGATGTTCGCCATGGGCATGAGTATCCCCTTGAGGTCTGAAAAAGCCATCCGCAGTGTGGCGGCTGCCCTGCTGCCCATCATGAGCCGCGCTCCCTTCAGCTGGATCTACCCCACCGGTGAAAAACAAAATCAACGCGAACCCAAGTTTGAAAAAGAGTTCAACTGGGCAACCGTCGTCGCCGGGGACTGCCACTACCTCTGGCGCCACATGCCCGAACACCTGCCCGGACGGGTGGTCGTCACTAATACCACCACACCCGCCGACCAGGAATTTTTCAAAAATGCGGGCATAAAATATCTCATCACCACCACCCCCATGCTGGACGGCCGTTCGTTTGGCACCAATATGATGGAAGCCGCCCTGGTAGCCGCCCTCGGCCGCAAGCAGGCCGTGGACTATGCCAACCCGGGCAGTTATTTTGCCGACATGGAAGCCGCCATCAAGGCAGTGCCCTTCAGACCACAGGTACAGGAGTTCTAAGCATGGATGCCATTGTTCTCGCAGGTGGAAAATCCACCGATGACCCTTTAAGCGCGCTTACCGCCGGCGGATTGAAATCCATGCTGCCGATTGCAGGCAAGCCCATGGTGCAGTGGGTGCTGGATGCCATCTCTGGCGCCAAACTGATCGATACTGTGGTGGTCATTGGCATTGAAGATGCTTCTTTATTACATTGCAGCAAACCCCTCATCACCCTGCCCGACGAAGGTTCCTTGATCGGCAACATTCAACGTGGCTCACAAAAATTGGATGAAGTTCACCCCAACGAAACTCACGTGGTCTCATTCTCCGCGGATATCCCCGCCATCACGCCCGAGATCATTGACCACCTGATTTCCATTTATCAAAAGGCTGAAGTCGATATTTACTACGGTGTGATTGAACGCGCCGTTATGGAAAAACGGTATCCTGGTTCAAAACGCACCTACATCAAAGTCAAAAATGAAGAAGTCTGCGGGGGCGATCTGAACTCCTTCAGTAAAAGAGCCGTGCTGCAGCCTGATGCACTTTGGAAGGAATTGATCAAATCGCGCAAGAATCCGCTCAAACAAGCGGGGATGATCGGCATTGACAGCCTGCTGGGCCTCGTGCTGGGATTCCTCGACCTGGATCAAATCGCCGTCCGCGTATGTAAACGCATGGGCATCACCGGCAAAGCTGTGCGTGTGCCCTTCGCCGAGGTCGGCATGGACGTGGATAAACCCTTCCAGTTTGAAATGGTTGAAGCCGATCTCTTGAGGTAAAATAGACCCCATGCTTTGGAAAAACATAGTCTCGCTTGACGAGAAAATTACTGACGCCCTGCGCCTTAAAGAATCCGGCAAGAAGATTCGGCCTGTGGGAATTTTTTTCGCCCATTCGGGTGATTCATGGTTCATATTGGCGGTTTTGTTCGTGGTCTGGCTGATCAGACGGGATTCATGGCATTACACCATGGCCGTGATGGCCGCCAGCACCATTGCCCTGGCCGTGTTGGTGTTGATCGTAAAATTCAGCATCAAACGACGCCGTCCCGAAGGGGATTGGGGCGCCATCTACCGCAAGAGCGATCCGCACTCCTTCCCATCCGGACACGCCGCACGTACCGCCATGCTGGCCACACTGGCCGCACTGCTCGGTCCGCTGTGGTTTGCCATCGCGCTGATCATCTGGGCGCCGCTGGTCAGCCTGGCAAGGGTTGCCATGGGCGTTCATTATTTCTCAGATGTTCTGGCAGGCATCGTTCTGGGGATCTTGACCGCTTTCGGCTTTTTTGCCCTGGCTCCGACCGTCGCCGCCTGGCTGCCTTTCCTCTTTTAGACTGTTATAGAACACCGGGAATTTGGTTTTATTACCCGGTGTCTAGGGTTAAAGTGGATTGAATAACTCCACCAAAGTAATCACTTACACCCAAACCCCAGATCCCGGGAATCATGCGCATACTTCGCGCACAGATTCCCGGGATTTTTATATCTCTCTTGCTTAAAACCACCGGCAAGGGTATTCTTAAAACCTAATGTAAAAACACCCGGAGAAAAATGGACAACACTCCTGATTACACAGTTTGGGATAGTTACGTCAAACGCATCTTCGCCATCGAAGATTTCACCATCGGTTCCGCCAAGGAATCTTGTCTCGTGCGCTACCGCGGACGCCTGATCGCGCCGGATTCCGCCCAGGCTTATGACCAGCTCGCCACCTCGCTGCAGCCACTTGGGCTGACCCCCCTCTTCCGCGTGGAAGACGGCCAGCACATCATCCTGATCGAGAAATCCGCCCCGCCGCCAAAAACCAATCGTCCGTTGATCAACCTGATCATGTTCATCCTGACACTGATCAGCGTGATTGCCTCGGGTGCCCTGACCAACCTCGAAACCCTGCCAAGCGATCCCATTCAGGCAGCTTTATTGATCCTCAAAACCGGATGGCCTTTCGCGGTCAGCCTGCTGGCCATATTGGGTACCCATGAGTTTGGCCATTACCTGGCCGGACGCGCCCACGGCAGCAAAGTGACCCTGCCCTTTTTCATCCCGCTGCCCTTCAGTGCCTTTGGAACCATGGGCGCCTTTATCAGCATGAAAGAGGCCCCCAAAAACAGGCGCACCTTGATGGATATTGCCGTAGCCGGCCCCATTGCCGGATACATCGTTTCACTGGTGGTGATCGTCATCGGTCTGTCCCTCTCCAAACTGGACCGCATTCCGACCGTCCTCAGCGCAGGCCAGGGATTCCAGATCGAAGGCAACTCGATCACCTACCTGTTGTTGAAATACCTGCGTTTCGGTCAGCTTCTGCCGCAGCCCCTTAGCTACGGCGACACTGAACCCTGGCTATACTGGATTAAATACCTTTTCACCGCTCATCCCTTCCCCCTCGGCGGTCTGGATGTGATGATCCACCCCGTGGCCTGGGCAGGTTGGGCTGGCCTCTTGGTAACGTCACTTAACCTGATCCCCGCCGGTCAATTGGATGGTGGCCACATTTTTTACCTGCTCTTTGGCAAGAAAAAAGCAGCGAAACTGCTGCCTTTTATCATCGCCGCGCTGGCAGGTCTGGGTTTCTTATGGTCTGGCTGGTGGTTGTGGGCTGGCATCATTTTCCTGTTCGGAAGGGTCTATGCCGAACCCAGAGATCAGATCACCGAGTTGGATCGTCCCCGCAAGATACTGGGCATCATTACGCTTATCATCTTCTTGTTGACTTTTTCAACCGTCCCCATCACGATCATCACAGGATAGGTTCAGACTGCTTTTTGTTAAAGGTGCTGATCTTTTCGCCATTTAAACTCAGATAATCCCCCATCGTCTGAACGGTCAAACACGAATGTGCCGGCAATATGAAAACCAGGTCTCCGACGGCCATCTGCTCAAACTCGGGTCCGGGGATGAACAAGATGCCGTGTTCCTGAGAGAGTCTGTCCACCCGCGCGTGCGGGATGGGGGCTCTCCAACCCTGACCTCGCTGCAGTGCGGGCAGCCCATAAGAAAGCTTACCATCCACTTCCAAATAGTCTTTTGACAAATGGATCGCACCGCCGTAAACCACGACCTCGCGTCGGTCGGCATGTTTGGCCACCACCGGGCAGGCCAGGGCCACTGCAATGTCTTCAAATCTGCAGGAACCTTCTCTTGCCTGTTGGGCATCATAAAGCACGAAATTGCCCGGCCTGATCTCATCAATGCCCGACCAATCTTCGCACAATGAACAGCCGGGGGTATCTCCAACTGAAACTTTCAAACCGCTGAAACCATTCGCTTCAAGTTCATCGCGAAGTTTGTTCAAACGGTCCACGCCTTCTCTAAAAACACCGCTCACCGCTTCTCTACTGCCAGCATGGTAAGAGTGCCCAGAATGCGTCAACAGCCCTGTCAATCTCAGCCGCGGAATGCGCACCACGGCTTCACAAATCTCATGCAACCCCTTTTTATCCTGCCAATCCAGGCCGGTGCGGCGGCTGCCGGCATCCACTTTGATCCACACGTCCAGGGGTTCCTGCCCGAACAAAAATAGCGGCGGCAAAACGTCGAGGTTTTCGATCAATATAGAAAGATGAATCCGCCTGGCCAACGCATTGATACGCTTGGTCTGGCGTGGATTCAACGAGAAAGCGATCAATATATCCGTCCAACCGTGGTCGGCAAAATATTCCGCCATTTCGACCGAAGAGACGGTAATTTTTTCCACGCCCGTTTCGCGGAACCACTCGCCAATTTGTGCAGATTGATGGGTCTTGAAATGCGGTCTGAAAGCAACGCCTTTTTCATAAACGCGCCGGGTCATGGCAGCAATGTTGGCGCGTGCCACCGTTTCATTGATCAGTAAGGTGGGCTGGTCAATCTGATCCAAAACGGACATGTCAGGCCTTTCGATTATCCCTGCCTAGGGCAGAGGGGCATAATAGATCTGGCTGCCAAAGGCCAGGAAGACGATCCTGGCTGAAGAAACCGCCACTGCAGTGGGGGCAACCCTATCCAGATTTACGCCGTCCATGAAACGCGGATGCAGGATCTTCTGCAGGTTTCGCTGCAGGCTGAAGTGATACATGGCCTTGCCTGCTGCATCCAACAAGTAGATGGAGGAATCCGGTGCGGCGGTCATGCGCATTTGAACGAATTTTGCCTCGGGGAAGTTGATGGCGGCAGGCTGTTCACCCGTCCGCATGTCGCCGTAAGGGGCAGGGTCAAGGCATTCGGTCAGTTTGTAATCTTTCATGTGGCTGTAAGTGCATTCCACCATCTGGCCGTTGCTACGCAGAATATACAACTCGTCACCGTTGACCTCAATATCCACGGCTTCAGTCAAAACCGGGATCTGGTTATCGAAGAACAGCGTTGGTTTCGTTTCAAACTGGATGCCATTGCCTTCGTAGCGGTAGACCGCGTTGCCGGCAATATCCAGCACGTATAAATAATTATTGAAGATGGAAATTGCTTTCAGGCTCTTCCAACCCTGGTCGGGGGGGGTCAAAGCACTGGTGACACCGGCCGTGCCGGGCACGCAGAATTCCGTATTGCCTGAAGCGTCCACAGCCAGGATGGTGGCTTTAAAAGTGTTGTTCACATCCACCGGGACCATATCCACCAGTTTACCCAGGTTATTGAGCGGATTTTTCTCA
The DNA here is from genome assembly GCA_964597505.1 of uncultured Anaerolinea sp. GTDB lineage: Bacteria > Chloroflexota > Anaerolineae > Anaerolineales > Anaerolineaceae > UBA6107. Next base: position 66,804 of record CAZQXI010000004.1, read on the forward strand.
TCAGGACCGCAATTAAAGGCTTCATCCAGTTGGTAGCCCGAACTGCCCATCGAATAGCGCTTGACCGTTCCACTGGTATCATCCAACAGGTAAAGATCGGTCGCGGTGGCGATGATCTGTGTGACCACAGAACCCGCCGGCAGACCGCCGGGGATCACCTCGACCATTTCCAACCGTTGCACGCCTTGGAGGATATCCAGTTCACCCTGCACTTTCACCCGCAGCGAGACCGAAGAATCACTTTGTCCGTAAGATTCTGCTTTATCCAGCCAGTACATGGATTGCTGCAGGCTGGCCAGATAGAGGGGCGGATCGTTGACCTGTAATTCTGCCTGCATGGCGTATTGCTGCGCCAGGATCAGATTCTGATTGAATTGTTTGCTTTTTCCAGATCGCGCGTAAACTGCACCCGCCAGCAAGACGATCAACATAGGGACGGCAATGGCGATCGCGATCAAGGTTCCGCGGCTTAACTTCAAGGGTTCATCGGCCATGCCTGGCAGCACTTTTTGGGTGAAGCTTGATACGGAATTTCCGATACCTTTGGCGGTCGAAACCATGCCCTGGGTGACCTTGCCGGCAGCCACTTGTGCGCCAGAGGGTCCTTCGGGTTTGGGTGCTTTTTGTTTTGAATTATGCTGATTCAATCCGGTCCGCCGCCTGAGTGTCAGGCTGACAGCCGGTTGGTCAGGCTGGTTTTCTTCATCATCCACCGCTTCAGTGGAGGGTTCATACTCGTAGTCTTCCGGCACTTCCATGCTGGCGGTCGGTTTGAAATCAGAGACAACGTCAGGCCTTTGGGTGGAGGGTTTGCTCCATTCGACAGTGGGTAATGGCTCGGAAGGCATGGGAGTTTCGACGGTCGGCTCAAAAGCAGGTGCTGGCTCTTGCTTTGCAGGTGGTTCGACGACAAGCTCTGATGAGGGAACCGCGATCTCTCCTTGTTGCTTTTCGCTCACCGCCGCTGAAGAGGAAGAACGCCCGGGCAGGACTTCCTGTTTGATCTGTCCCTTGCCATTGACAAAGCGCAGTAGAACAGCCTTGAGATCCATCCCGATTTGATTGTAGATGCGGCGGCTGACGGCTTCATTGGTCAGCGCGTTGCATCCGGCAAAGGTTTCGGCTTTCCAAAATTCCGGAGGTTGGCATGAGAACACCAACGTATCATTTTCGGTTAATTCACAGGTTGAAAATCGGCAGGTCAGGTTTTGATTAACCCCGAGGCCGCGTCCCTGGTTGTCGGAATCCATAAATTCAAGTGCTTCGGTTTTGCCTGCAAACCAGGCTTTCGCCGGTCCAATGTTGAGCAAATAAAGAGAATCACGCCTGAGCACTACAAGATTGAGAGCTGCAGACATGCGCAGGCCTTCCTTGACGCGTTTCAAATTCCGTTCCATAAGATCGGAATTCAGTGCTTCCACCAGGGTTTTCATGGCAAAAGTGACCGTCCCGGCGGTTTGATAATAGACTTCGAGCTTCTTGACCAGCCAGCCGTTCAAACTCTCATCTGCAATGGCAGAAGAACCGCTGATCTGGATCATCGCGATCACCAAATCGTTTTCACGTCCGCGCGCCGTTTTACGTGGAGGCGTTAACGCCGCCAATCCCGGCAGGGAGTTTTGTTCCACACCTTGTTCAAGAGCAATGGGAAATAAATTGATGTCAAACAATCGTCTATCCTCGCGTCGTGATCGGTCATTATTGAAAGACCTTTGTAAATGCAAAACATGCAAATTATTAGATACAAGATTGAGGCCAAAGTTTAAAATGGTACTTCCGCTCAGGATGGTCTATAATCTAAACAAAAGAAAATTCAACTAGAGGTGAAAAATGGCTCCCTCCAACCCCGGTTACTACCTTGGCAAGCTTTTTGATCATAAAATTAGCGCTCCCACGTCTGAGCAAGTATTTCTGGATCCTTCCAACCTGACCACCCACGCCGTGGTCACCGGCATGACCGGATCAGGCAAGACAGGTCTGTGCATCGGTTTGCTTGAAGAAGCCGCCCTGCACGGCATCCCCGCCATCATCATTGACCCCAAGGGCGACCTGACCAACCTGCTGCTACACTTCCCCACTTTGCTGCCCGCGGATTTTGAACCCTGGATCGACCCAGAGGTTGCCCGCCAAAGCGGCAAGACCGTGGAGCAATCATCCACTGAAACCGCCGAAAAATGGAAAAAAGGACTGGCAGATACCGGTTACGGCCCAGAACAGCTTCAAGCGCTCGGTGATACCGCCGATTACACCATCTTCACCCCTGGTTCCTCCTCAGGGGTCTCGGTTAACATTCTTTCCTCCTTCCAGTCGCCTGACCTGGATTGGGAGTCCAACTCTGAGATGCTGCGTGAACGTATCTCGAGCACCGTGACCGCCCTGCTGGGCTTGATCGGCCTCAGCGACATTGATCCTCTGCGCTCAAGAGAACACATACTGCTTTCCAACCTGATAGAGACCGCCTGGGTCAACAAGCAGTCGCTCACCCTTACCGACCTCATCCTGCAGGTACAGAATCCCCCCATGGAACGGCTCGGCGCCTTCCCCATGGAATCCTTCTTCCCCGAGAAGGAACGCTTCTCACTGGCCATTCTTTTAAATAATTTCCTGGCTGCCCCCTCATTTCAGGTCTGGCAGCAGGGTCAAACCCTGGATATCGCTGAACTGCTTTATCCCAAATCTGGCAAACCGCGCCACTCGATCTTCTACCTGGCACACTTGAGCGAAAACGAGCGCATGTTCTTCGTTACCCTGCTCTTCGCCGCTGTCGAATCGTGGATGCGCAGCCAACGCGGTACGGGCAACTTGCGGGCGTTGGTGTATTTCGACGAGATCATGGGTTACCTGCCCCCGGTCGCCAACCCCGCCTCCAAGACCGTGATGATGCGCATGCTCAAACAGGCGCGCGCCTTTGGTGTTGGTCTGGTGCTGGCCACCCAAAACCCAGTGGATGTGGACTACAAGGCGCTTTCCAACGCCGGCACCTGGATGATCGGCCGCCTGCAGACCGACCAGGATAAGCAGCGCTTGCTGGACGGCCTCACCTCGGCTGGCGGCAGCACCAACGTGGCCACCTTTGACAAGCTGATCTCTGGCTTGCAGAAAAGGGTCTTCCTCTATCACAGTATCTACAAACCTGCGCCTGTCACCTTCAGCACCCGCTGGACCCTCAACTTTTTAGCCGGTCCCATGACCCGCGACCAGATCCCCCAGGCTAATAAACTGGCCGGCGTGGATAATGGAAGGAAGTCTGCTGCAACAACCGGCGCTTCAACAGGTTCTGTGGCGGCCAAACCTGCCACGGCATCAAAATCCTCTGAAATGACCGCCAGCCGGCCAGCCGTGCCCGGCAGCATCAGCGAATATTTTCTGCCTGCCAGCAAGGGCTTCAGCGAAGCGGCCGCAGCTGCCAACTTGCCTGCCGGATTGAGCGCCAAAGGTCTGGTTTATAAGGCCGCCCTGCTGCTGCAAGCGGAAGTGCGTTACCTGTCGCGCCAATACAACCTTGAGACCTCAAAGAAAATTGCCGCCGTTCTGGAATCCACCGGATCAGGCCTGGTTAAATGGGAAAACAACACCATCGCCGCCCTTGATCTTCAAAAACTTGAGTCTCAGCCCATGCCCAATTCACAATTCCACCCCGTGCCCGCCTGGCTGGGAGACGCCAAGAAAACAGCAGATACTCAAAAAGATTTCGTTGAGTGGATCTACCGCACCGGTTCGATCAAACTCAAATCCAATGCGACCTTGAAAGTTTATGCCACTCCAGGCATGAGCGAGGCGGAATTCCACACCCGCTGCACCGAAGCCGCCCGCGAGTTGATGTCTGCCGAGCTTGAAAAAGTGACTTCCACCCTGGATACCAAGATTGCCACGCTTCAGCGCAAGATCGATGCCCAGGAATTGGATGTCAAAGCCGCCCAGAATGCTGTCAACCAGCGTAATCTTGAAAGCCTGGCCACCGGCGGCAGCGCCCTGCTGGGCATGCTCACCGGCCGCAAACGCAGTCTATCAAGCACCATGTCAAAAGTCCGCATGTCAGAAGCCGCCAAAGATAAGAAACTGGCTGAAGAACAAGACCTTGAAGCGCTTAATGATCAAATGAAAGACCTGCTGCTGCAAAAAGAAAAAGCGGTCAAAGTTGTCAATGACAAATGGGCAGATGTCACTGCCAAAACAAGTGAAGTTTCCATTGCTCCTGCCAAGAGTGATATTTTTTCAGAATTATACGGTGTCGGTTGGCTGCCCTATTACCTGACTGACAATACAGGGACCCAGGTGGAAGTTCCGGCTTACTAATCATAATAACGCCTGATCGTAGAAAACCGTGTGAATTTGACGCTCACACGGTTTTTTTTATTCAACGGACTTACAAGGTTTCTTTTGTTTCGTCACTATATTGTAAAAAGAGGGTTATTGATATAAGAATATTATGACAAATAACATCATAATTAGTTACTTTTTTTATTGTTTTTTTATTGAATATATATGATATTTTAGGTATAATTCATCTTAATTAAAGTAGCCTTCATTACAGAATAAAAATCAATTACTTGTTCAAATTAGGAGTCGTATGAAAAATGTACTTTTTGGTGAGACCCATATGGAAGATGCCCCGTTTTTCAAGGCCCTCTTCAACAGCACGAAGTTTGCCTGGTTATGGTTGATCGTCCGTGTGTATGTCGGTTACCAGTGGATCACTGCCGGTTTGCATAAACTGGAAGATCCTGCCTGGATGCAAGGCGGCGAAGCGCTCAAGGGATACTGGACCCGTGCCGTATCAATCCCTGAAGCCCCTGCCAGACCCCCGATCAATTATGAATGGTATCGAACGTTTATCCAGTCCATGTTGGATGGTGAATCTTATGTCTGGTTTGCCAAATTGATCGCCGTCGGAGAATTCCTGGTTGGTATTGCACTCATCCTCGGTATTTTTGTAGGATTAGCTGCATTCTTTGGCGGTTTGATGAACTTCAACTTCCTGCTTGCTGGCAGCCTCAGTTCAGGACCTGTCTTGCTCGTCCTTGAAATTCTCTTACTCATTGCCTGGAAAACAGCCGGTTATTACGGTTTGGATCGTTTCATCTTCAAATATATTGGTGCCCCCTGGAAACCCGGTTTGTGGTTCCAAAAGAAGAAAGCGTAAAAACATTTTAGTGTAAATTTATAATGGTTGAAAAAGAAGGACGCCTAGCAAGGCGTCCTTCTTTTCGATCACCCACCCTTGCGACAAAAACATGGTTGATATTAACCTGTTTTACCCGGTACATATGACCCTGTCAGCCCCTCTTGTAAACAGCTATGATACATGTAACAAAAGAAACTCATTATAGGTAATCCCTTATTGGTAGCAGATAAAAAATGGACGGCGATTATGCCGTCCATTTTCTTAGCCAAAAAACCACATCTCTTCTTCGCGATGAATCAGGTTGATTTTAACCTACTCCACCCGGTTCTCAAGACTCTATCAAACCTTGGTTGTAATCTCTATCATAATGTTATGAGGAGCTTCATGAAACGCCTGCTTTTTGGACCGACCATCATGGAAAACCCTGGGATGATAGACGCCTTGTTTAATAAAACAAATTTTTCGTGGTTGTGGTTAATTGTCAGGGTTTTTGTTGGCTTACAATGGCTTACGGCCAGCCTGCAAAAACTCAGTTCCCCCGCGTGGATGCAGACCGGCGATGCTTTAAAAGCCTATTGGTTGAATGCCGTTGCCATCCCTGCTGCCCCTGCAAAACCATTGATTTATTACACCTGGTTTCGCGTTTTCATCCAATCACTGCTCGATCATCAATCCTACGTCTGGTTTGGCAAGATGATCGCAATAGGTGAATTGTTGGTTGGGTTGTCGTTGATTTTAGGATTCATGGTCGGCGTTGCAGCGTTTTTTGGTGCGGTAATGAATTTGAGTTTCTTATTGTCAGGCAGTTTGGGTTCCGGACCGGTCCTTCTCGTTCTCGAGATGTTATTGCTGATCGCCTGGAAAACTGCCGGTTACTACGGTTTGGATCGCTACTTCTTCAGTTTTATCGGTGCCCCCTGGAAACCTGGAAGATGGTTTCAGAAGAAGTTGGCGTGAAAAGCAACATTACTGGTAGGCAAGACAGGTTTTACTGGTTGAAAAATCATCTTTATTGGTAGAGCCAAAACATTAGTGGTAGCAGAGACGTAATCGGCATCCCGCAAGGGATGCTGATTACGTTAATCCACCCTGTATTGCAAATGATGGTTGATCGCAAACCTGGCGATGTCAATGCGGTTGCGCAAGTTCATTTTTGAAAGAATATTGCTGACATAGTTGCGCACGGTGATCTCAGACAGGTTCAGGGCTTGTCCGATCTCTTTGTTGCTTTGACCATCAGCCACCAATATCATCACTTGCAGTTCGCGTTGTGAAAGATCAGCAAAAACGCTCTCTTCCACTTCTTTTTCCATTTTTTTAAATCGCTGGACCATTTGAGAAGTGGTTTGCGTATCAAAAGCCATTTCGCCGGCATAGGCGGCCTTTATCGCTCTTAGCAATTCTTCATTCCCCACCTGTTTCAGCACATAGCCCGAAGCGCCGGCACGAATAGCTTGAGTGATAAATTCATCGCTGGTGTGAGATGTGAGCATCACCACTTTAATATTGCCAGATTGATTCACGATCTCTTTACACACTTCGATGCCATTCTTGCCAGGAATTTGAATATCCAGAATGACCACATCAGGTTTATGAAGTTCGATTTGAGCCATGGCCTGGTCAGCATTGGCCGCTTCACCCACGATGGTGATCTCTTTTTCATCTGAAAGCAGTGTGTTCAATCCCAGGCGGACCACTGCATGATCATCAACAATGAGAACTTTTATTGTCATCGGTTCGCCTCCTGAACCAATAATTGCAGTTTAACCAACGTCCCCTGGTGTCTCACAGAATCAATTTGCAGGTCAGCACCCAAGAGTCTGGCACGTTCTCGCATGTTTCTTAACCCATAGCCTTGTTCGGCAGCTGGTGAAATACCTTCACCAAAATCACGTATCTCAAGTTTTAACATACTCTCATGATACTGGATTTTTATTTCCATCTCTGTGGATTTTGAGTGTCGGATCACATTCGACATCGCTTCATTCAAAAAAGCCGCCAGATGTCTTGCCTGGTCAATTGAGAGCGGCGGAAGGTTTTCGGTCTCCCAGGTTGTCTTAACCTGAACATATTGTTTGGCGTCTTCAATTTTAGGCTGAAGTGCACCTACCAGATCCACCGAAACCACGTCACCTTTTTTCCTAGGCAGAAAATCACGCAATTGTTGAATTGCCTGGTTGATCGCATTGATCAGACGGTCAACCTCCGCCAGGTTTTCAGGTTTGGCGCGTTTTCTCAGGGACTGCGCCAATAAACCGGAGGCATAAACCTGCTGCAAGGCACCATCATGCAAATCGCGGGCGATCCGTTCACGTTCATTCGCAACCACCTGCTCTTGTTCCATGTTTCGAACCATAACCTCGGTCTCAATATCAAAAATTTCCACAAGTCTGGTAAAAGAATAAAACAGAACCAAACCGGCAAGTGAGGTGAACAAATGAGGATCTACACCAATGACCTTGATGAATAATTCTTCAGATAGAAAAACCCCTGGTTTTAAAAATGATTTTGGGCCAAAAACACCGCCAAAAAAACCGTAAGCAGCAAGTCCACCGGCTGCGATCCTGGTCATCACATCCATGAACGGCAGCTTCATCGGTTTGATCTGCCGGCGTTGTTGATGGATTAATCCGACGGTGGCGATCACCGAAGCTGGAATACAAATAAAGCGTGCTGCTGTACCTGCTGTAAATGAAACCCAATCTGCAAGATTTGGGATCAAAGAGAATCCAATAATAAAGGGTCCAAATAACCACACAAAGATGACAAAAGTCGGAACAAGCCTGACCCACCTGAATTGTGTGCTGAATGGACGCAGCAGTTCAATCCCAAATTGGAATAACGAACTTAATGACAGACCCAAAATCAATTGTTGAAGGATGATGAAGACGGTCAGGTTTTGAACACCTTGCACCTGGCCGTGCAAGGGAATAAACACATTTCCCCATTCATATACCGCGGTTAATAAACCAAAACCGCCAAGCCACGGTAAACTCTTTGCCAGTACCAGTCTAGAGAAATGACGAGAATGAAGAAAAACGGATATTCCAAACGAATAATATAACAGTCCGTAAAAGCATCTAAAGATGTACTTGTATTGGAATAAGAAATCACTTATTGATTCAATCATTGGCAACTCGTTGTCCTCGCATTATGGTTTTATACCCTTACACAATGACCATAAATATTTTGTGAAATAGACTACAAATTGCGAGCGAGCATTACCGATAATTTACCTTATTGTGATTGTTCTTCGAGATTACTTTGTACAACCATAATAATAACCCAATTACCAATAAAAGCATGCAGATTGTAACAAATACCCACTTAAGTGGTGTAAAAACTGGAGCCAAAAACAGCGCCAATGCAGCTTGCCGCGGATAAGCGGCCATTACCACTGATGTAGCGGTGTTCTCTGCCAGGTCAAACACAAATCCCAATAAGGGGATCAAATTCACCAGCTGTAATTTCAACGGATCTCGTACGCCCTTTTTAAACAGAAAACTGATCGAAGTGATAAAAAAACAGGTAAAGATTATTGGAAAAGCCAGGTCAAAACCCCACCTTGCTTTCAGAAATGCCGCACGGCCAGCCTCGCCATAAACCTCGGCCATCTGCATCAGTATTTTGCCATTATAAAAAAAGCTGGTATCCGGGCCTCCCATCCCCTGCGAAAACGCTTCCGCTCTTGCAGATTCAACGGGCAGCACCAATACACCAAACACAATAAATACAACCAAAAACACCAAAGCCACCCACCCGGTGGAAATACGGTAAAAAAAGGCAGATAATCTCTTCATGCTTTTCCTCTTTTACCGTACCAAACTTTGGGCGAACTCTATGAATGCCTCAACATCTTCAAAATTACTGACCAGCCCTACTGAAACCCTCACTGCACCAGAAGCCTTGCCGTCGATACACAGACGGAATTCGTTATAAGTCAGGCGCTGCTCATGTACCGGCTGGTTGAAGCATGATGTCAATTCTGAAGACGAAATTCCAAGTGCCAGTTCACCTGCGCCGGGATTGCAGAAGCAGCCGGTGCGCAGAGAGACATCCACCTTATTGGCGCGCTCTTCGATCCAGCGGTGGTCCACCACCCGGCCGGCATCATCCACAAAATTCATGGCGAGGGCTCCGCCGCGTTTATCCGTATCCAATGGTCCGTAGAACCTGACGAGCGGTGTTCCGTTGGGATGTTTGACTTCCAACAGGTTTTGGATCAGCCAACCCGTCAGACACATCACGCGCTGATGGATCATTTCCATGCCGATAGATTGCAAGTGGCGTAATCCAATTTCCACTGCCGGAATGTTCAGATAATCCAGGGTGCCGTCTTCAAAGGCCATTGGTGCTTCGGCCAGGTAATGTTTCTCAGCCTGCACGGATGCCACTGTAATGGTGCCGCCCGCAAACCAAGGACGCTGCAACTTGGCCAGAGTCTTTCGCCTGGCGATCAACGCCCCCACCCCGGTCGGATAGCCAAACATTTTATAAAAAGAAATGGGTACGAAATCGGGTTTGATCAGGGTCAGATCCAAACGGTTGGTGGGTGAAAAAGCAGCCGCATCCAGAAGAACGTCCCAGCCTTTTTGGTGCGCCAATTCGATCCACTCCAGCGGATGCTGGACCGCCGAAAAATTTGATTGAGCCGGATAGGCAAAAAGATTGCTGCCATTAGGGTCAGCACCTTCAAGATATTCGGGCAGCTTGCTTTCATCCACCCGCATAAATGGCGGCATCACTGGAATATATGTAACACCGGCCCCCTTGGCCAGTGCATACTCGCGGATGCCGTTGACCGAATTGTGATTGTCAAAAGTTAACAGGTAGCGGCTGTTTTTGGTGAATGGATACGATTCTCCCACCAGTTTGAGCGCACCGCTGGCGTTGGAGGTAAAGATCACGACGTATTCCTTAGGGTCTGCCCTGAAGAACTCCATCACCGCTGCCCGCGCGCCTTCCACCAGTTCGGTGGCATGCAGCGAAGAAGGGTTGGTCGAATGCGGATTGCCGAACACCCCTTCCAGCAGCATCTTTTGATGTGTCTTGACTTGAGATTCAGCATACAAGCCGCCGCCGGTGTAATCCAGGTAAACTTGGCCGGTTCTTTCGAGCCTGGTGTAATCGCGCTTGCGCAGCTCATCAAGTTCAAGAGTTTCTAGAAATTCGGGGTAAGTCTCAATAAAGTGATCGTATCGTGTTTTTTCCATAATTTTGATTAAACCATAAAACTCAAAAACACGAACTATCTTTATGCATAATTCTCCGGTTTTTTGGCTTATTAGGTTTCCACAATCATCAACGCCTTCTGCACAATTTCTGCACATTTGAAGTGTATCGTTTGATTATTCAAAAACGCCCAGGAGTGAACCATGCAACAAAATTTGCGCCACAAGCTAGTCCTTATTTTTTGTGTTTTACTCATGTCAATTTTGGCATCAGGCTGTACAAATTCAAATACTTCCGCTGCTTCAATTGAAACAGCGCTCGTGACAGAAGCTTCAGTAACGAACACCATTGAATCTTCCGGTTCGGTTTCAGCCAAACAATTGGTAACCTTATCCTGGGCTACCAGCGGTACAGTGGATAAAGTTAATGTACAGAATGGTGATACCGTGACCAGCGGCACGGAACTGCTGACCCTGGATCCCAAAACTGCGCCTTCCGATGTCATCAAGGCCATTTCCACTTTAATTAGCGCAAAACAAAACCTCGCCAACCTGCAGCAATCCGAAACGGATCTGGCGAAGGCCGAAGTGGCGCTTATCGAAGCTCAAAAAGCGTATAACGAAGCACTTGTGGCCTATAAAGGTTTAAATCAGCCGGTTGGCAGCCCTGAATACATTGCCATCCTGCAAAAAAACTACCTCAATGCCCAGGCGCAAACCCTGAGGGCAGTCGGCAATTACAATCGCTACCTGGATTATTCCGAAACCAGCACCCAGCGGGCGAATGCAACCTCCGCTCTTGCCCAGGCAAAGATCAACGAACATGATGCCTTGATCACCCTGAATCATTTCAGCAATCCGCCCGACGCCGTGGCTGCCGCCTTGATCACCTCAGACTACAACCTGGCCAAATCTCAGTTGGAAGAAGCGCAAAAAACTTTCGACGCGGTCAGCGACGGCAACCTGGATGCCATCAACAAAGCACAGGCCGCGGTCAACTCCGCCCAGGCGACTGTCAATCGATTGAGCATTATTGCTCCAATTGACGGTGAAGTGGCCGTGGTTTACGCCCAACCTGGCGACATGGTCACCAACGGAAAAACTGCACTCGTCCTTTATGACCGCTCCAAATTATTTATCGACGTGTTGGTAACCGAAGACGCAATCACCGCAGTCAAGGTTGGCAACCCGGCCGTCATTTCTTTTTCGGGGTTAGCTGTTGAAACCACCGGCAAGGTGACCTTGATCGATCCCATTGGGGCAAGTTCCTCAGGGGTTGTGAATTACACCGTCCGGGTCGAGTTGGATCAACCCGATCCCAATATTCTCATCGGTGCGACTGCCACGGTAACCATTACTACCAGCGCACCTGAAGACAAGCTTTTCGTACCGGTCAGTGCGGTCTTGAATGATGCCCAGGGTGAATATGTGAACCGGGTCAAGCCCGATGGAACCACTGAACGGGTTGAAGTCGTGACCGGAGACATCTCCGATGAAACAGTCGTCGTCACAGGTAACCTGTCCAAGGGTGATCTGGTTGAAACATACTCCAATTCCTCCAGCTCGACGACCGCAAGCAATCAAAACCGGGGAGGGCTGTTTGGAGGTGTCGGAGGCGTTTTTAGGTAAATCTTCATAAAAAATTACAAACGTGGAGCCAAATGGATTTACATCATTCAAAAAAAGACCTGGAAACAGATTTTAAAGAAATTATTAAAACAAGGAGATTAACATGTTCCAAAACAAGCAATCCGGATTGAAAATGATCGCCCCGCTTCTCTTAATCGTGATGATGATAACAGGCTGCGCCAACAAAACCGCATCCTCTTCAACAGCCGGCACGGGTGTTGTGACCGAATCCACCATGACCGATACCGTTGAATCTTCAGGGTCTGTCAGCGCAAAACAACTCGCAGTGATCTCATGGGGTACCAGTGGAACCGTTCAGGAAGTCAACGTCGCCACCAATGACCTTGTGAAAGATGGTGATACCCTGATGAAACTCAATTCCACCACTGCTCCCGCGGATGTCATTCAGGCCATCTCGACCCTGATCACCGCCCAGCAGAACCTGACCAATGCCAAAGAATCGAACACCTCGCTGGCAGAAGCAGAAGTGGCTTTGAACACCGCCAAAGATGCCTACTATAAGGCGCTTGGACAATCGTACACCCTCGGCAAAACCGTGGGTTCCGAAGATTACAACGCAATTCTGCGCGTCAATGTCATCAATGCCCAGAATGCCTACGATAAAGCCAAGGATAATTATGACGGTTATTCAGAATCCGCGGATTCAGATACCCGCAAGGCAGAAGCCCGGGCCGCCCTGGCTCAGGCGACGATCGATCTGGATTCAGCCACCGCCATTTACAAATATTACACCAGCACCCCCAATGCCATGGATTCCGCCACGATCACCGGCGAGTTGAATCTTGCCAAAGCCCAGATGGATGACGCCCAGCGAGCTTATGACCTGATCAAAAACGGTGACAATTCAGATGCCATCGCCAGCGCCCAGGCCGCCGTGGATGCCGCCCAGGCTACCGTCAACAAACTCAGCATAATCGCGCCTTTCGACGGCGAAGTGGCCGTGATCTACTCACAGATTGGAGATGTTGTTTCAGCCGGCACCAAAGCCCTGGCTCTGGTGGATCGTTCCAAATTGTATGTGGATGTTCAAGTGGACGAAACTTCCATCGCTAATGTCAAAGTCGGAAACACCGCCGATATCACCTTCGATTCTCTCAATGGTCTGGCAACCACAGGTAAAGTGATCATGATTGATCCCATCGGCACTGCCACCTCCGGTGTGGTCAACTACACCGTCCGAGTGGAACTGGATAAATCTGATCCCGCAGTTTTGATCGGCGCCACCGCCACCGTTGTGATCAATATTGGCGAACCGCAGAGTGTTCTCTTTGTGCCCGTCAGCGCGGTCTTAAGTGATGCCCAGGGTGAATACGTCATGCGCGTCAATAACGGCGCCGCCGAACGTGTCACCGTGGTCAGCGGTCAAATTGTGGATCAAACCGTGATCGTGACCGGTGATTTGAAGAAGGGCGATGTTGTGCAACTCTTTAGCTCCAATTCTTCAACGACATCAGAAGAAAACGCCGGCCCTGGCAGCATGGAAGGCGGCATGATTATTTCTGCCGAAGGTGGAGCAGCGCCAGCCGGCGGACCTCCAGCGCGCTAGATTAACGGAAAATGAGGCAATCGAATGATTGAAGCAAAAGAAATTACGAAAGTTTATAAACTCGGTGACGATGAAGTGCATGCGCTGGATGGCGTCACCCTCAAGATCAATGATGGAGAGATGGTTGCCATCATGGGACCTTCAGGCTCAGGTAAAAGCACCCTTATGGCCATCCTCGGATGTCTCGACACTCCCACCAGCGGAGAATACCTGGTGGATAATCAGCCCGCAGCCGGCCTGAAAGAAAGCCAACTTGCCAACCTGCGCGCTCACAAGATCGGATTTGTCTTTCAGCAGTTCAACCTGCTACCACGCACCAGCGCGCTTGAGAATGTAATGCTGCCCTTAACCTACGACGGCACCAAGATCAAAGACCGCATAGCCCGTGCAGAAGAGGCGCTTGAAACCGTCGGGCTCAAAGACCGCATGAAACATCATCCCAACCAGCTCTCCGGCGGTCAGCAGCAGCGTGTGGCCATCGCCCGCGCCCTGGTGAATGACCCTGCCCTGCTTCTCGCCGATGAACCCACCGGCAACCTCGACAGCAAAACCGGTGCAGAGATCATGGCTTTGTTTCAACAACTGCATAAATCCAAGAACCAGACCGTGGTTTACGTGACCCACGATTCTTTTGTGGCGCGTCACACCGAAAGAATCATCCACCTCATGGATGGAAAAGTGGTCAGGGACGAGATCAACAAAAACCCGATCAAAGCCGGTACGCCGCGGCCTGATGATCTCTTGAACAACGGATACGGCAAAAACGGCGCAGAGGTGCATCAATGAGCATTCTAAACAATATCCGAATCGCGCTGCGGGCTTTAAAAGCCAACAAGCTGCGTTCATCCCTGACCGTGCTGGGCATCGTGATCGGCGTGGCCGCGGTCGTTGCCCTGCTTTCAATCGGCAAGGGCGCCACTTCCGGCATCACCAGCCAGGTGGAAGGCATGGGAACCAACCTGGTGACCGTTTCATCAAGCAGAATGTTCAGACCGGGCGGCGCCTCACCTTCAACTGGCAGCTTGATGTACTCAGATTATGAAGCCATCACCGCCAAAGTGGATAACATCGCGGGGATCGCTCCTTATTATCAAACTCAGGAATCTGTGGCCACCTCGAACCGCACCTCCACCTACAGCGTGATCGGCATTACCCCCTCTTACGCTTCGGTCACCCTGCAAACCATCGATCTGGGGCGCTTTATCTCTTCTTCAGATGGATTAACCAAGAAACGCGTCGCCGTGATCGGTGCCACCGTCTCAACAGACCTGTTTGAAGGTTTGAACCCCATCGGCCGCACCATCAAGATCAACAACATCGATTTTGAAGTCATCGGCGTCCTGGCCTCCAAAGGCACCAGCGGATTCATGAGTGGCGACTCTAACGTGCTGATCCCGCTCGAAACAGGCTATGCCAAGGTGTTTGGCGCCCGGGCTCGCAGCAACGGCAAGTACACCCTTTCTGGCATTTCCATCTCGGCTGCCACGGCGGAATCCACGGATGCCGTCATCACCCAGATTGAAACGGTGCTGCGCTCACAGCACGGCCTCGGACTGAATGACGACCTCGGTTTCAGCGTTTCCAGCCAGGCGCAAATGCTTTCCTCTTTGAGCAGCATCACCTCCACTATGACGGCCCTTTTGGGCGCCATTGCCGGCATCTCTCTGCTGGTGGGCGGCATCGGCATCATGAACATCACCCTGGTTTCCGTGACCGAAAGAACCCGTGAGATTGGCCTGCGCAAGGCCGTGGGCGCCCCCCGCAAAGCCATCCTTTTTCAATTTTTGGTTGAGACCGTCACCTTGTCTCTGATCGGAGGTGTGCTGGGCATTGCCTTCGGCTCGGCCATTGCCGGTGTGGTGTCCTTCCTCGGCTTGATCACCGCCGTCATCACCTGGGACGTGCTCATCCTTGCTTTCACTTTTTCGGCCCTGATCGGTTTGTTCTTTGGAATTTACCCCGCCTGGCAGGCCTCCAAGCTCAGTCCGATCGAAGCTCTGCGTTACGAATAATAAACAAATGGAGAAGACTATGTTCAAGAATAAACCTGTAACCCTCGTGATCGCATCCGGTTTGATGGTCGTACTGATCGTGCTGACCCTGGTTTTCCAATATATTGGAGGACCGGCACAAATTGGCATGCCGGGCGGCGGACCCAATGTGATCCGCGGCAATTTCCAGCCCGGCCAAATGCCGGAGGGCGCCGCATTGCCGGACGGCGGCCAACCCCCTTCTGGCAATGGCCAGGATTTTCAACCCCCCTCAGGCATGGATGGCAGTTTTAACGGCACCCGCCCCAGCTTCAGCGGTAACAGCACTATTATGAAACTAATGCAGCTGCTGCGCGGCGTTCAAATCGGTGCGGCCGTCTTGATCGCCCTCTTCGGTGTTCTCGCTGTCGTAGGGATCATGTTGTCAAAGGTTTGGGGACGTAAGTGGGCGATTGCTGCTGCCATTATTTCACTTTTGGCGCTCATCCCCTCATTGTTCCAGATGCGCTTTGGCACTAACCTGGTCGTGACCCTGGTTAAACTGGCCCTGGCGGCTGCCATACTTGTACTTTGTTTCCTGCCAACATCCAAACAGGCTACTGCCGAAGCCTGAGTTGTTGCCGCCGGGGGCTGTCTCCTCCCTAAGATGGCAGTCCCCGGGTTATTTCCTTCCTTCTTTTTTTGTGTCATAATCAGGTGAACATGTCAAAAAAAATACTGATAATCGATGATGAACCCAAGATCGTAGAAATCTGCCAGGATTACCTGAAAGCAGCCGGGTTTGACGTGATCAGCGCTCTTGACGGCCCCATCGGACTTGAAAAAAACCAGCGCGAGAAACCTGATTTGATCATCCTTGATCTCATGCTGCCCGGCATTGACGGCCTGGATGTCTGCCGCCAAATCCGGAAAGACAGCAAAACCCCCATCATCATGCTCACTGCCCGGGTCGAAGAATCAGACAAACTCATCGGCCTGGAACTCGGTGCGGATGATTACATCACAAAACCCTTCAGTCCGCGTGAACTTGTCGCCCGGGTGCGCACTGTACTGCGCCGGGTGCAGGGCGACGCCACCGCCGAAGTGATTCGCGCCGGGGGCATCACCCTTGACCGCAACCGCTTCATGGTGATGATTGAAAACCGCGAGATCACCCTCACCCCCACTGAATTTGAAATCCTGGCCACCCTCGCCAGCCAGCCCGGCAGGATCTTTTCACGCTCCCAGCTGCTGATCTCTGTCCGCGGGGTGGCATTTGAAAGTTATGAGCGCGCCATTGATTCTCACATGCGCAATTTACGCAAAAAACTCGACCCGGGCGGTGAAGAACGCGACCTGATCACCACCGTCCACGGCGTCGGTTACAAATTTAGCGGATTATAAATATGAGCCTTCCCCCTTCCAAATCTATAAAAACGATTCAACGCCGTCTGGTCTGGACCTTGATAAAGGTGTTTCTGATCGTCACTGTATTTTTGACGATCGTCATAATGGGGTCCACGCTTTATGAAATAAGTTCGAATACCGGGCGCAATCCTTTTTATAAATCTCCCAGCGCGACCATTCTTGAAGCCTACTACCTGGGTCGAGGAGATTGGGGGGGATTGGACCAGGTTTTTGCTACAGCAGAGGGCGGTCAATCTGGACTAACAGATATGGAATTGCGTAGATCCATTTTGTTGGATCAAAATGGTAATGTCATCATGTATTACGGCAAGGCTGTTCCAGCAGAACCCGTAACGTCTTTCACCATGCCAGTGGAAGTGAATCAGATGCCGATTATTGTTCAAGGGCAGATGGTTGGCACCATGCTCCAGGATAACCGCGATCTGCCCCATCCGGTGCGTCTGGCATTTAATGTGCTCAATCCCATTTTGTGGATCAGCCTGGCCTGCGCCGGCATCACTTTGCTGGTCGGTATTCTGCTCATGCGCCGCATCGTCAATCCGCTGGCTGAAGTGATCGCCGGGGCTGAAAGCGTCTCTGCCGGCAACTTCAAGACCCGCATCAAGATGAGCAAATCCCAGGCGGACCTGGCGTCGTTGATCGAGCATTTCAATCACATGACCGAAACGCTCGAAAAGAACGACAACGAGCGCCGCGGCATGCTGGCCGATATCGCCCATGAGCTGCGCACCCCGCTTTCAGTGCTGCGCGGCAGGCTCGAAGGCATCGTCGATGGCGTCTACGCCCCAAACGAAGTCAATATTGCCCAAGCCCTCGAAGAAACCTACCTGCTCGAAAGGTTGGTCGAAGACCTGCGCCTGCTTACCCTGGCCGAGACCCGTCAGCTCCATTTTGAGCTCAAAGAGACCGACCTGGTGGAACTGCTCAAAAAAACCAAAACCTTGTTCGAACCACAGGCGAAGAGCAAATCAGTGAGCATTGAATTTGAAACAGAAGAAAAAGAAGCCATCGTTTTGGTGGATTCGCAGCGTTTTGAACAGGTGATCGGCAACCTGATCGGCAATGCCCTGCGCTACGCCCAGAACGATGGAAAGATCACCCTGTTCCTCGAGAAACAGGATGCCGCCACCGTGGTCAAAGTCAGCGACACCGGCCCCGGTGTGCCCGAAACGGAACTGCCCTTCATCTTCGACCGTTTTTGGCGCGGAGAGAAAAGCCGTGCCCGCGTTTCAGGCGGCGCCGGCCTTGGTCTGGCCATCTCAAAACAGCTCATCGAAGCCCAGGGCGGTCAAATCTCGGCCTCCAACCGTCCCACAGGCGGCCTCGAAGTCACCGTCACCCTTCCCACCCCGGCGATCAAATGATATTTCGTAGGGGAGGGTCCGTGACCCTCCCTATTCAAAAATCAATAACGCTTTACAACCACGTTAAATTCATACCCCCGCGGTTTTGATCCGACTGAGTAAAACTCGATCATCAAACCCCGGGGGTAAGTTTTTATCAATTTTTTCGCACTTGTAGGGGCACAGCGCGCTGTGCCCCTACTTCATTTACCTACCCCACATCTTCCGGGCGGACCTCTTTGCCCGTCTCCGCGGATTGCAGCGCCGCCAGGGTGAACTGCAACACCGCCTTGCCGGTGGGTCCGTCGAGGCGCGGCTGACTGCCGGTCTTCAGCATCTGCACCATGTCGCGGGTGGCCGCGATAAAGCTGTCGTGCCACTCCACCCCCTCGACGGGGACGGGGAGGGTCTTGCCATCTTTGAACAGCATCAACTCAGGCAGGTCAATGGTTCTGGCCGTGTAGCGGTTGATGAATAAAATGCCCTTTTCACCGATCACTTCAATGCGGTCGTCGTCGGCGTAATACTGAGAATCCACGTGCATCTTGGGCGTGTACTCAATATCCAGGTTGCCGTAACAGCGCGGCGCCTTATACTTGAAGATGATCATGGCCGGCGCGTCGATCTGCACCAGGTTGCCGGCTTCCTTGACCGGCGTCTTGTCGATCCAGGCGAACACCTTTTCCACCGGTCCCCCGAGATAATAACCCAGCGAGAACAGGTGAAAGCCGTGATCGAACACCAGCGGACCGCCGCCGCACTGTTTTTCATTAAATCGCCACAACCAGGCGGAAAGCGGCACCTTCCAGGCATTCGCCCCCGAGCCGGTGGAAACGTGCATCCGCACCGCGCGGATCTCGCCGATCTCGCCCGCCTCGATCATCTGCTTGGCTTTGACCGCCGGGGCGTAATAGACAAAATTCTCATACACGCGCAGCATCACACCAGCCCGTTGGGCAGCGCCGATCATCTGATCCGCCTCGGCTGCTGAGAGCGCCATGGGTTTCTGCACGGAAACATGTTTGCCCGCCGCACAGGCTTCGATTGTCATGGGGCAGTGCAGATGGTGCGGCGTCAACAGTTCCACTACATCAATCTCTTTATCTTCCAGCACCTGCTGGTAATTGGTGTAGACCTTGGCCACACCCCATTCCTTGGCGCGTTTTTTGGCCGTCGCGGCGTTGGTGTCGCACACCGCCGCCAGTTCCGCGTCAGGGTTTTCGCGGTATCCCAGTTGGTGCAGATCAGCAATCCTGCCGCAGCCGACAATGGCCACACGGATGGGTTTGGTCATGGTTACCCTTTTCTTTCTGCAAGCTCTGCGTCCATTTTTTCCAAGCGCGCCCGCACCTCGGCATGCCCCTTGCGCGTGATGGGATACTTCAACAGCAGCGGCAGGGCGGCAAAGATGCACACTGCCGGCACAATGGAGAAGAACAGGCGTATGCCCAAAAGCGATTGAGCAGTCTGCTCCACGTTGGCCACGTAGCCAAAACCGGTCAGCATCCAGCCCACACCGGCCAGCGCCAGCGCTTCTGAGATCTTGGTCGCCAGCCCCCACACGCCATAATAGATGCCGCTGCGGAACTGGCCCGTTTCGACCCGGTCATAATCAGAGACATCCGCGATCATCGCCCATGGGAAGACCCAGTTTGCACCGAAGCCGAACCCTGCCAGCACCATGATCGGATAGATCCAGAAGGTGGGAGCGTGCGGCAGAAAGAACAAGGCCAGCAGCGCCACAGCGCCCATGCCCATCCCCACGCCGTAAGCCGGGCCTTTATCCCATTTCTCGGCGATCTTTTTCCAGATGGGCAGCGAGATGGTCACACACACCAGCATCAAGCCCATCGCTATCGAGATCAGGTCTTTCATCAATAATTGATACTCGATGAAGTAAGCCATCAGGGTCTTGGCGAAGGCAAACGAAATATTGACGATAAAGTAAACCACGCACAGGTAGAGGAATTTCTTGTTGGCAAACGCCAGCTTGATGGATTTGGCGGGGTTCTCTTCCCCTTTGGCTTCGATCACGTTCTGGCGTTCTCGCAGTCCGCTGGCCGAAAGCAGCAATGCCCCGGCGGCCAGCGCGCCGTAGACGATGCCGATGAAACCATATCCCGTGCGCTGTACGGCAAAGAACCCCACGATCATGGGGGTCAGCGCGGCACCAACCAGATAAAACGGCACCGCCAACACCATGCGGTAAACCGTCAGGCTGCTGCGTTCGTCGTAATCGTCGGTCAGCTCCGAGGTCAGAGCATAATAGGGCACGTTGGTCATGGTCCACAGCGTGTCGAAGAGGATGAAGGAGACCGCGATCCAAATGAAGGTCATCAGCTGGCTCATGCCCGCAGGCACGAACCACAACAGCGCGATGGATAGTCCAAGCGGGATGGCGCCAAACAGCATAAACACACGCCGCTTGCCCAATTTGGATTTCGTGCGGTCGGTGATCCAGCCAAACAGCGGATCGTTGACGGCATCCCAGATCTTGCCGATCAGCAGGGCATTGCCTGCCAGCGCCGGCAGGATCAAGGCCGCATCGGTGTAGAACTTCATCAAGAAGAACTGGATCGCCGAGTTGACCGTGGCATTGCCGATATCACCAATGCCGTAAAGCCATTTGGTACGCGCCTTCATTTTTTGCACGGTTGTTGAGACAGACATGACACCCTCCCACTGCAATTAGAATTGGTCGAGCACTGCCAGAAGTTCAGAATCTTTTTCAGCGGCGGCAAACAGCACCGGCCTGAAAGCGGGGTATTCCAGCGCCGGTTTGGTCACTTCGGCCGGCAGGGTTTTGAGAATTTCAACATACGAATGGTGGGTGATGCCTGAAATTTTCTTGAGCAGCTCTCTTGAGTTGCGCTGCGGATCAGCCCGGTGAGCGGGATAGCCCGCGCCGGTTTCAGGGGTAAAGAGCGCGTCAAAGATCATGCCCAGGTTGACATCTCCGGCCCAGCCGAAGCCCTGGTTCAAGGCCAGCGAGACGCAGTTGCCCGCGTTGATGCGCGCAAACAGCCAGGCATCCAGCGGCGAGAGGATGTGCCCGCACGACACGCCCGGGTATTGCAGCACAGAATTGAGATAACCCAGCCCGGTGCCGCAGCCGCCCACCACGAAATCCACCGCACCCAGGTGAAGCAGCAGCGCAGACATCAATCCTGTGTGGATATACTGCAGCGCAGGTTCGCCCTCCGCGCCGGTGTTGCCCAGGTTGAACACTTTCAATCCGCGGCCTTCAAGCGCTTTGAGAATATCCGCGTTTTTGGCTGCCGCACTGGTTTCATTAATCACAGCTACACGCATTTTTACTCCTTCTGTTTGCGTTTCAACACCTGGCGGACAGCTTCAACAATATCCGACACCGCCAGACCGGAATGGTCCAGCAAGCCTTCAACGGTCCGACCGGTCACACAAAATTCATCCGCGAGCCCCACCCGCTGCATTACCACCGGGTGACGTTCCGCCAGCGCCTCAGCCACCGCGCTGCCCAGCCCGCCGATCCTGGCGTGTTCCTCCACTGTCACCAGCGCGCCCGTCTTCAGCGCGGATTGCGCCAGCAGCTCGACATCCAGCGGCTTGATTGTGTGGATCTCGACCACCCGAGCGTTCACGCCCTCAGCAGCCAGCAACTCCGCCGCCTGCATGGAGCGTCCCACCATGGTGCCGGTCGCCACCAGTGTCACATCCCCGCCCTCGCGGCGAATGATGCCCTTGCCGATCTCAAGCGCCTCGCCTGCCTTGTGCACCGGCAGCGTGGACCCCCGGCTGATGCGCAGGTAAACCGGTCCGTCATACTCGGCCACCAGCGGCACGAACTGCGCCGCCTCGTTGGCGTCTGCCGGCACGATCACGGTCATGTTGGGCAGTGCGCGCAGGTTGGCGATATCTGTCACCGCAAAATGAGTCGGCCCGTCTTTGAAATCCGAGATCCCGGCATAGCTGGCCGCGATCTTGACGTTGGTTCTGGTGTAGCATACGCAGGTTCTGATCTGCTCAAGCGAACGCAGCGCCAGCAGTGCGGCAAATGCGTTCACGAAAGGAATGTATCCGCCCAGCGCCAGCCCGGCGCCCACATCCACGGCACAGGGTTCGGCAATGCCCACGTTGAAGAAGCGTTCAGGGTATTTGGCCGCGAAGAAATGGGTCAGCGTGGATGCGGAGGTATCCACATCCACTGCCATTACTTTGGGGTTGAGCGCGGCATAATCTGCCAGCGCCCGGCCGTAGCTCTCACGCATCGAAAGTTCGCCCATCAGTTCACCTCCGCGCCGAGTTCGTGCAGCGCCTGTTTGAGTTGCTCCGCGTTGGGCACGTTGCCGTGCCAGTTGGAGTCATTTTCCATGAACGAAACACCCTTACCCTTGGTGGTGCGCGCAATAATGCACACCGGCCTGTCGTGGATCTCAAGCGCCAGGTCAAAAGCTTCGCAAATTTGTCTCACATTGTGTCCGTTGATCTCGATCACCTGCCAGCCGCAGGCTTTCCAGCGCCCGGCCATATGCTCCATCGGCATGATCTCGTGCACGGGGCCGTCAAGCTGTACATCGTTGAGGTCCACGATGGCCACCAGGCTGCTGAGGTGGTATTTGGCCGCTGTGGCCGCACCCTCCCAGACGATGCCCGCCTGGCATTCACCGTCGCCCAAAAGCACATAGGTTCGGCTGGGATTCTTGCTCATGCGCGCCGCCAGCGCCAGACCGGCGCCCACCGCTACCCCGTGGCCGAGGATGCCGCTGTTCATTTCCACGCCGGGGGTTTTAAAGCGGTCCGGATGCCCCTGGTGAGGACAGTCCACCTCGCCCCAGTAATCCAATTCGCGGGCGTCAAAATAGCCGCGCCGCGAGAGAGCCGCATACAGCGCCGCGGAGGCATGCCCCTTGCTGAGAATGAAGCGATCACGCGTCTCGAGGGACGGATTCTTCGGGTCGATCCTCAGCGTGTGAAAATACAACACCGCCAATATCTCGGCCGCCGAGAGCGCCCCGCCAGGGTGCCCCGCGCCCCGGTTGTGGATGAAGCGCAAACTGTCCGCGCGGATGTTACGCGCGATGTCTTCAAGCTCAATAATTTGCTTTTCGGTTAAACACGTCATGCCTGCTCCTATAATCCGATCTCGTGCCGCAAGGCTTGCACCCTGTCGCACCAGTTGCCTACGTTCCAGCGTCCGTAAACACCCATGCCGCCTAGCGCATCCGCGCCGTAATACACCGGCACGTGGATGAGCGACAGCCCTTCATGCCGCCTGGCGGCGTTGAGCGCCGCGATCAATTGGGTGGTGGTCGTGCCGCCATCCAGCGCTTTCACGCCGGGGATGCTGCGCGCCCAACCCAGGTAATCTATTTGAAGTTTTCCGGCCGTTGCAAAATCGCGCTGGTACTGGTCGGTCTGCAATCCGCTGATGGCGCCCATGCGCCCGTTATCCAGCAGCAAAATGCAGCCGCGCGCGCCGTGCTCCGCCCCGTCGATCAACACCTGCGGGTTCATGGTAAAGGATCCGTCGCCGCTGAAGGCCAGCCCGTAAAAAGGTTTGGAGGCGGTGCCCGTGGCCAGCAGCGCGCTGACCGCGAACCCCATGTAGCTCGCGCCGCCTTCGGTGAAGGTCATGCCCGGTGCTTCGTCCTCCGCAATCTGAAAACCGTTGGCTTGCACATCGCCGGCGTCAAAGAGGCTGATGACGTTGTTGGCCTTGGCCCAATCCAGCGCGGTGAGGATGGCCGCGGGCTGGGTCAGCACTTCTTTCTGCCAGTAATCGTCATGCAAGGTCGGGATCTGGCGGCGGACTTCCTTCAAGACCAGCCATTGGTTCTTTTGCTCCGTGCAGCGGGTGCGCCAATCATCCGGTCTAACCGGTTCCAAGGCCAGAGCCTGGTTTAATAGTCGTAAAGTGGAAGACACATCCCCCACCAGCGGCAGGGTATGGTTGTAATGCAGCGCGTCTTCGGGGTCGGCGTTGATGTTGATCACCTGTTTGACCAGCGGATAGCCCGTGCGGGAACAATCAGACTGGCACACCGCGCGCGTACCAACCGCGATCAGCAGGTCCGCCTGCTCCATGGCGAAGTTGCCGCACAGCGAACCCTTGCTGCCGCCCACCCCCAGGTTGGCCGGGTGCGAAGCGGGGATGCAGCCGGTCGCGATGGGTGTATGTACCAGCACGCCCCGGGTCAGGTCGAGTAAAGTGATCAATTCATCCGCGGATCCCACCGCACCGCTGCCGGCTTTGACCAGCACCTTTTTAGCATCATGGATGGCCGCCACCGCGGCCTGGTAATCGCCCGCCGCTGCGGATAAAGTGATCTGCGCCGCTTCAGGCAGTTCATCCAGGTTAAAGCGTTCAAGCCAGGCCGCCTGGGTGTTCATGGGCATCAATAAATAGAAGGGTCCGGGCTTGTAGGGATGATCCACCGTGACCGCCCCCGCCTGCAAAGCGGAAGCCAGCGCCAGGGGCGTGTGCAGGCTGTAAGCCCGGCCCATGGCAGACATCATCTTGAGGAACGCGCCCTGTTCGTGGCGCGGGATCTGCTGCATGTTGTAGCCCTCGTCTTCGGTGGTTTCGTCGCCAAACAGATAGTAGACGCCGAGTCCATCCGAGGCAGGCATGATCGAAGCCGCCAGCGCCTGCAGTGCGCCGGGGCCGATGGAGGTGACCACGGCTGCCTTTTCGCCGGTGATCCACCTCAGCGCGGAGGCGGCGTGCGAAGCTTCAATTTCGCTGCGCAGGCCGTAAACCCGCACGAGCCCGGCTGCCTGATAAATGCGCAGCACCTCGCCGACCTCGGTTGATCCGTGCCCGAAAACGGTATAGAAAACGTTCACCCCCTGCTTGAGCAGGCCCAGCACCAGCGCCTCCGAGAGCGTCAGATCCGCCTTGCCCTGCGGCAGGCCGTGCAGTTTGATCTCCGCGGACCGCGTTTCTCTCGCACTTCGAATCTCATCATCACCTGGTTTGGGCATATTCCTCCAATCCGTCTTTCAAACCCTGTGCGCCGTAAAGCGCATCTTCTCGGATAAAGCCTGGCTGACCTTGATCACCAGTTCGGCAAAATGCGGCATGGCCTTGGCCGTCATGCGTGTCACCGGGCCGGAGATGCCGATGCTGCCGATGACCTTGTCGCGGTAATCAAAGACCGGGGCGGCAATGCAGCGCACCCCGAGATCGAATTCCTCGTTATCCATGGCATAACCCTGCTCGCGCACCAGTTCAAGATTCTTTTTAAGCGCGTCCGCGCTGGTGAGGGTGTTTTCCGTAAAGCGCTCGAGCTTCTGCGGAAGCGGCGTGCGTCCGAAGGCCAGCATGGCCTTGCCGAGCGCCGTACAGTGCAGCGGAGAGAGCGACCCGACCTCAGCGTTCACCCGCAGCGACGCCGCGGATTCGACCTGGTCAATGTAGAGCACCCTGCCCTGCGACAGGATCGCCACGTGCGAACACTCCCCGGATTTTTCCATCAGTTCGCGCAAGAAGGGTTTGGCCACCTCGCGCAGCGGAAGGCGCGCCAGCAGGCTGCGGCTGAGCGTCACCACCTGCGGACCCAAGGTGTAGCGCCGACTGACGGGATCTTTTTCGGCATAGGCGTAATTGGCCAGCGTGGCCACCAGCCGTGAGGCGCTGCCCTTATCGAGGCCGAGCTGCTCGGCCAGTTCCGTCACCGAAACACCGCCGGGCGTTTCGCCCAGGATGTCGAGTATTTTGAGTCCGCGTGCCAGGGATTGAATTTCAGTCATGTCGCCTCTTCGTTAAGATTGTAGTGATGTTTTGCATATAATACAACTATATTGCATGATATGCAACAAGGTCGTGAAGGGATGGCAGTATGTGTTGCGAATAGTGCAATAAGGGGTTTTTAAAGCAGAAACTCCGAAGCACCGGAGTTAATTATTATTCTGAAGTGTACAACATTACTTTTTGTATTACTAATTATTTCATACAACACGAAAATTATTGCCTGGATACCAAAACAGATTAATCACCAAATTTACTAAGAAGAAACTGTTCAACAAAACCAATAACGCTACTAACATCAGGGGATGTTATTTTATCCCATTCAGCATGCATTGCTGCGTTTCTCAATTTTGGCATACTATCCAAGATTGATTTCTGTGGTCCAGAAACTAACCCCTTACTTTTCAATGCATTTATCACTTCCTGCATTGTTTTTTCGGTAATATCAATTTGATTAGATAATGCAAAACGTTTCAATGCATCTTCAAGTGCTGCGCAAGCAAGAACAGCAGCTACATCTTTGTTACCTTCTGATAATGATTGCTTCGAAAGTGTAACAAAATCTCCAAAAACCTCACCAGAAATCCGGAGATCTATATTAAAAACATACCCACCCTCGAAATCCTCTTTTGCACTTAAGAAAATCCCTTTTAGAACATCGACATCATAATCATGATCACTACATTGATTAAAAGCTTTCAAAAAATTATTGTAATGGGGTGATTGTTCGCCATAAATGGCCAATAACAAATTTTGAACACTGGTAGCCCATTTTTGCCAATCTCCAGTTGACACATAACTTCCAAAAGTAGAGGAATTTTTTATCGGTAATGCAGAGTATGCAGTTTCAAGTTCAGTAAACCGTCTTAAAAAAATCTCATTCATCACAATTTCATCTCTTTTTGGAAATAACTAGTTTTTTGTTAACAGAAGGTGCATCTGTGTATGCTCCATATACATTCCCACCATTAATTGGATTTAGTATAGCAAATTGTCACCCATAAACCAACCGGGGGCCTCACCCCCGGCCCCTCTCTCACTCCTTTCGTCGTTGGAGAGCGATGCCTTGCACTTTTTGATTTTTTGCACTTTCTTTTTAATCATTTCGTGTGGTTCGTGTTAATCACTAGGTTTACTTTGCGTTCTTTGCACATCTTTCTTTGCGGCCTCGCTCTGCGCACTAACGCACTAATGCGCTTCGCATGTTATGTGTTGCAAGAAAAGCCTTGGTTTACTTCACATAAAACCCAGTTGCCAGCCCTGTCACCACAGTGTCATTCAATGCCAGATCGAGCGAATCAGTTGTTGAGTAAATGGTGAAATGCACAATCCCATTATCGAAACGCCAGGTCCATTTTTCAAATTTTCCGACAACTTCAGGGTAATCCGCCTTTTCGGTAATTTTTTTAACAAAAGTGGATTCCTTGATATCAACGTAAACAATATCTGCGATATCCGCAGGCTGATCGTTGAGGTATTCGCTGTCGCCATGGAAGACGATCTGCTGCCCGTCCACAAACCTGAAATAAGTCGTATAAGGCATCACCCACGAACCGTCCGAGGCGTGCAGATCATCCGTCTTCCAATCCCCAGCCAGGTCGGACGGGAATTGGTCTGCATTCGACGTGTCGTTTGCAGCTTGATTCACAACCTCCGTTTGCTGCGCGGCTGGAGAGGTTGAAGTGCTTAATTGATCGGCAAGTCTTGATCCATTGAGAGATTGAAGCACGATCACCAAAACCAGAACCAGCATGACCAAAACGCCGCCAATAAAGAAAAGAGTTTTTGGAATTTTTCGGCGGACGGCCTCTTTCGTCCGGTTTTCGGTGAGGATGAGCCTTTCGATCTTGGGAGGCTCGATTGGCTTTTCATCCACCAGGGAACTGCCGGTCTGTTCTTCCATAACATCAAGATGCGCCCTGACCGTTCTGATCAGCGCCATAATATGTTTTTCAAGCGGCAGATCAATGGCGTCCAGCCAGTGCGTCCGGCCCAAATAATAACGCAGTTCATTCGTAGGTTGGATATCTTGAATTCGGAAAGGAATGATAAGCAGGTTCTGGTCGAAGGCATGATTGATCTCGGTCAGGATATGTTCTGATGTATGCTCAGACCAGATGAGCACAAATACTTTGCATGAATCAATGGCTGCGATGATGGAATTGGCGAAATTCTCCCCCGCCGGCACATCTCGCGGCGCAATCCAGACCCGGATCCCGTTCTCTTCAAGTTTGGCACACACAGCATCTGCTACGACTTTATTCTTGGTTGAATAACTGATGAATACATCATGTGCCATTTGTTTCCTCCCAAGGGTACGTTGAATGGATGCAGCCTGGCCACTACATAAGGTACATGTTCAGATGCGCTTCTTTATCCCATCGCAATAAAGATAGTATAGCAAATCGTCACCCATAAACCAACTGGTTTTGCCTCACCCCGACTCTCCTCCGTCCCCTCTCTATCCAGGGATGGAGAGGGGTGCCTTGCACTTTTTGGTTTGTTGCACTTTCTTTTTATAATAATTCGTGTGGTTCGTGTTATGCACTTGGTTTTTTCTGGGTAAACGTTTCTTCACAACCCCTTTGTCTCATCCACCCAGCGCTTTACCGCCGCCTGAAATTGCGTCCGTTTCGCCAAGAAATCTTCCATGCTGACAAAAGTCACCGTCGCGCGGATGTTCGAGTTCCACTCCAGCAAGCCGGTTTCATCCGTGAACAAGTGCGGCGCTTTCTTGTCCTCTTTGGGGCGGGCGCCGGTGTGAAAGATCAAGCCCACCGACTCTTTTTTGTGCAGCATCAGCGTCATACGGTCCTTGCCGTCGTCGCAAAAGTTCGGTGCGTTCCATTTGATCGATTCAGTTAATGTGGGGCAGGCTTCAATAATTGCCTTAAGCACCGCCTCCACCAGCGGCTTGCGTCCGTCTTCAAATTGCTGCATGAATTCTTGATGGGTGTTGATCATTCCTCACCTGCCTGATTAAATAGTGTAAGTCCCTGCCCAAACTAAATTAAATGTCGTCATCATCCCGATCCACAAGATAAAACGGATCCTTCTTCAGCATGGCAAGCACCCTGTCAAACAAGATCTCACTGCGGATTAAAAAAGACTCCGCTTTGCCAATCAACCCTTTCGTCAATCCCTCCGCGCCCAACAAGCCATCAACCCGGTCGTAACGCTGGGTGTACCCCTCAAAATCATGCGGCGTGTAGGTCTTGTCGAAGGTCTTTCCGTTCGCATCCGTAAGGGTATAAACCACAGGCGGACCGAACAAATACGGCGGCGGCGCGTATTCTTCGATGGCATGCATCGAGGTGTTGGGTTCCAATCCGCAGCCAACCATCAGAATTTTGCCGTGACGGCTGAAGAGCTGATTGAAGGGCGAATTGGGTCCGCAGGGGGTGGTATCTTGCGCATGGCGCTCAAGCAGTTCTCGCGCAAGTTTGCCAACACCGCAAACCGAGTGGGTGGGGTGCAAACTTCTGAGCGTGCCCGGCCTTGTGCGAAAATACTCCGCCAGGTAGCCGACATTGGATGGCGTGGAGCGGTTGTTGTGAACGTGAGGGGGATTTTGTTCATCAGACAGGGCCGGCATCAGCAGCGTGCCATCCGCGCCGAGAACTTCGAGCAATGCCAAAATGAAGTCTTCTGCATCGGAGACCTCCAACGACTTAAAAGAGGCGTGCACCATGACCATGTCACCAGGTTGAAGTCCGATGCTTTGAAGCTGTGTGATCAAATTGTTCATTGGATTGACTGCGTATTCTCAATCAAAGTCGAGGGATTGACTGGGTTACCATTCCATTCTACACAATACAAGCCATTGACTGTCATTTCTGAAACGATACAGGTTGTGTAATCAATACCCAACGACCTCACCTTTTCAGCATCCATATTTCTGAGTATGAGCGGAAGCATCAACCTGTAAATCCCGCCATGAGACACGCAAAGTATTTTTTCATCGCTAATTTGTTTCTGCTGGGTCAAACTTTCAATGAACGGCAAAAAACGATTTTGGATATCCAGAAAGGATTCTCCGCCCTCCAGGCGTTCATCAAATCGCTTGTGGATCGTCCATGATTCATGGAGGAATTGCCATTTTTGCCAGCTTGCCTCATCAGATTTACCTTCCAAAATTCCACAATCATATTCCCTCAGTGCATCAGAGACCTCATATTCGACACCTAATGCATTGGCAAGGATGATGCTCGTTTCCACGGCTCGCAGCACCGGGCTTGAATAGATCTTTGTGATGCCCTGATCAATCAATTTCTGTGCAAGGGTGTTTGCCTGATTTCGCCCGTTAAACGTCAATCCGTATTGAAGTCCGCGGTTTGAAATCTCATGGCGAATGTTGGCCTGGCTTTCGCCATGCCGCACAAAATAAATTTTATTCATTTTTATTATTCGAAAGTTGTTGAAACTTCCAACGTGTCGCACCATGCGGTTCGGTGGTGGCGTTGCCCATGGCGGTATGGAAGGTGAAACGGTAAAGATCCCAGGGAGCCGGTCCGGCGCTGGGGGCATTGAAAGGACCCGTGAAGGCGCCGTTCTCGACCTGCACCGGCCAGCCGGTCTCACGGCAGAGCGCGGCCACCCGTTCAAGGACCACCACATCGGTCACCTTTTTTGCCTCGCCTTCGAAAACAATATCGAGGGTCTCCAACTTGGCAGAGATGGTGCAAGCCGGGTTTATGGACAGGTTGCGCGCCTTGCGGGTCGACGCGCCGCTGGTGAAATAGATATCCCCGTCCATCCAGATCGCGCCGATACCGGCGGAGTGCGGAATTCCCTCCGGGCGCACGGTGCCAAGAAAGGCAGGCCGGCCAAAAAAGACGCCGGCCGCCAGCAGATCATGCGGCCTGCTCCATGGCAGTACGTCGTGTCCGTAAATATCCAGGTTTTTGGTTTCAATCGGGGTTCGCTCAGTCATGTGAAGGCTCCTAATCTTGAAAAATCATTAACTCATGTTGTTGAAGAAAAAAAGTTCAAAAAATAAATTACTGATTCTCAATGATGAATGCTTCTGTAATCGGTAAAACCGCACCAATTCCGGGAATAACCACAGACAAGGCTTTTCCCTCCACCACAGGGAATAATCCTTCCCACAACATCTTTACCCCTCTTGACTCCAAGCCCTCCTGACCAAATCGATCCATTCCAACGGATTCAGCATCCACCAGACCGTCTCCCTCAGGTGTCTCCAACCCAAGAAGACCGCAAGCTATCGGATACTCGCCCTCAGTATTATCCATCCACCCATCAGCAATCCCTCGATAAAAAGCTTCAGAACCGGTATCAAAACTTGCCCCTGAGTTTGAAAAAGTAATTTTTTGAAAATCGCTTTGAACTCCACTTCCACCGCGCTTCATAAGAACAATAACATTTGAATGCAGGAGGCGCCCTGCTTTGATATAGTCCACCTCTGTCCAAATAAAAATCCTGCGTTCATTAAAAAGAACTCCCCCTGCTGGACTAATATGTACTTTGTTTTCATCAATCACGAAACATAAAAATTGGTCGGTGTTCTTTTTATCATATCCACCCTCCAAATAGGCATCCATATAATCAGGGATGGGCACCTGGGTCGCTGTAGGCGATGGCTCTGGCGTCGAGGTCGCAGGGATTGCAGTGGCCGTCTCGCTTGGGAAAATTGTTGAAGTTGCACTTGAAGTAACTGCCGACAAAGTATCACACGAAGACAAAGAAAACAATAAGAATATAGAAATAAAATCAAACAATATTACCCATAATCGTTTCATAACACAGCTCCCCGATGATTTATTCATTTGATTGAAAATTATAATAGTTTTCCTTGCAGAGGCGGATTTTTTCGAATTTATTTAGACAAGATCATAAATTAATCAAAGGTTTATTGAAAAAATTGCTGATCTCTTCCAGGCATGCCTCTATCCCTTTTGCCGTACCGGTGACCAAAACGACCTTTCCATCAAGTGATAGTGTTTTCATCTTGTCTTCTTTTCACCCTTTCAAACTTTACTTTTCAAACATGCAAAATTCCATGATCGCGTTTTGAGCATGCAGCAGAAATTCCTTGGCCTGATAGTTACAACACAATGGATGGTCGGCAGCCTTGGCTGACAATTCTTCACCGCGGGTGATCGGCGGGCATGGCAAAAAATACCCGTTTGGATTGATACGGCTCACAATTTCTTCAGTAATTTGATACGGCATAAATAATTGACGAACTTCTTCCTTGTTTCCTCCTTTTGGCCAACAATCGGAATATAGCACATCCGTTGACCGTGTGATGCATCCGTCAAATGTCTCGCTGACTGACACACATCCCACCGAGGAGGAATTAAAAGAGTTAACCGCTTCAGAACTCCAAAGAGATTGTTTGGGTCCAACTTGGATGACCTCAATGGGTAACACTTTAGCGGCTTCAAACCAGCTCATACATAAATTGGTCACCTCTCCGACAAAGACTACTTTAAGTTCATCAAGCGTTTTTCTTTTTTGGCGGATGTACTGAAGATCGCCTACAATTTCACATGGATGGTTGAAATCTGTACGGGCATTGATGATTGGAATCCTGGCATCATCAACCATTTTTTGCAAATCTTGCAGTGACCGGCAACGGATCACCAACATCGAGAACCAATTATTTAGATAATGAGTTACATCCTCAAGGGGTTCGTGAATTGATAACTCTCCTGGAACGTAAGCTACATCAGCCCCCATTGATCTGGCTCCAATTTCAAACGCCATGCGGTTTCGAAAACCCTGTCCAAGAAACCAGAGCGCCAATTTTTTACCATTCAATGTCTGTGGCATTTTGTTGACTTTCCATTTTTCATGCAATACATCAGCCCTATCCAGGATCTTGTAGATTTCGGCTTGATTAAAATTACCCAATTCCAAAAGATGTCTCATGTTCAGTCCCTTGTAAACAGTAGTGATAATTTAGGTTTCTAACCCCAACCGTTTGGAGGTTAAATTTTAGAAATAGTATAGCAAATTGACTCTGGCAAATCCATTTTTTACCCTAACGATTGCTCTTTTTTTGTTGTGTTATTGCGCTTTCTTTAAATATTTTAGTGTGCTTCGTGATATGGCCTTGATTTTCTTCTCGCGGAAAGATGAATCTTGCATTCAGTCTTGGGTTAATAACCTATATCCCTTTAGATTAGCGCAATCAAACCGACAATTAAACTTGTTGCAGAATGCGATTCTGATATTCATGACAAAATGGACCGAGAGGGAAACGATGAAAAAGAAATTCAACCTTGTATTTGTTTTTACCGTGGTTTTAAGCCTGCTCCTCTTAAACACCTCGGGCAGAGTGTTTGCCAAAAAAGACCCGGTGGTCATGCAACCCGGCCTGGCCGATGGATCGTGGTCCGCGGGCACCGAAGTGGAAATCAACCTGGATGCTGAAAAATACCCCGGTCTGCAGCTCCTCACCAACGGGGTGAAGATCAGCAAGCCTGCCAAACTGTGCCACGAGTTCCGCGGCGGAGATTACGGCTGGGTCGGCGAGATCCGCATGCTCAAGAACGGCGTATGGGTCAAACAACCCACCACCACAGGCTGGGTGCCGGATACTGAAGGCGCCTACATGGCCTGCACAGAGGCGTCCGCGGCCGGAACTTACGCGTTGTTTGGCTGGTATGATGCCAAAAAGGCAAGAGTATCTTCGCTGCCGGAATGCGAC
Source organism: uncultured Anaerolinea sp. (assembly GCA_964597505.1). Taxonomy (GTDB): domain Bacteria; phylum Chloroflexota; class Anaerolineae; order Anaerolineales; family Anaerolineaceae; genus UBA6107. The sequence goes on from CAZQXI010000004.1 coordinate 100,444, forward strand.
AGCCTTATGATGGCTGAATCTGGATTTATGACCTCTATTACATCATTAACCACAACCTCTTTTATCTTCCTGATTCCGGATATGATCGACACTCCAGTACAGCTCACGATCGTTAAAGCATTGGATGTAAATGATGATCCGATTAATTTCGATTGGAGTAACTTCACTGTCCCTGATACAACAGACGGATCAGGCGGTTTTACGCCTGAATTCCTGGTTTCTGAAACAGTACCAGTATACATTCACGTCATCCTAACTACCCCAACCTGTTATTTTGATCTAGACCCACTCAAACATACATTTTAGTTCCTTTTGATTAGCAAGGGCTGCCAGATCTGGCAGCCCTTGCATTTGGTTTTCCTATTTGTTGTTAGTAATTAAGGAGCAACTGCCTCAATTTTCACAACAAGGGTGCACATGGTTTTACCCTCCATGATCAAAGCAAAGGTATCGGTGTATTTTCCGGCGGTCGCAGGTGTTTTCATATCCACAGTGAGCGTAAGCTCACCATTCACAGCTACAGCAGTACTGACATCAAAAACATCACCCCCCGTCTGCATCTTGGTATCGCTGACGTACTTGAGATCCACGTAACCGACTTCCCAGGCTTTGGTGCCGACATTTTTCACCTTCCAAACCGCGTCAAAATCAGTATTGGTATTAATCTTGGTTCCTGACACGGGGGCGGTGCTGACCAATGTGCACAGGTATGCAGAAGGTGTGGCGGTGGTGGTGGGCATTTTGGTGGCAGCCATTGCTGTTTTGGTTGCAACAAGGATCACTGGTTTTGTGGTGGCAGTTGCCATGGGTGCCGTTGTGGAAGTGGCCTTAGCCGTGGGTTCCAGGGTGGCAAGTGCATCCATAGTACTGGTGGGAAGCGCTGCAGCGGTGCTGGTCAACTTGGCAGCTTCCGTTTGCAATGCGTGTGCAACACCGGCATCAATGGTTGCCTGCAAGGCAATCGGATCCATGGTCGGTACGGCAGCCTGACCTGTCAAACTGCAAGCAGACAGCAGCAGACCAAAAATCAAAATAAGGGATGGTACAGCAAATCGTTTAATTTTATTCATGAGAAATCTCCTATACATAACAAATTACCCGAAACGCACTCTCAAAGTCCCTAAAATGACCTGTTAATTACATGAAAATTGGATGCAGCAAGGTGTTCTGAATAAAAAAACTCCCCGGTTTCTCATAATCGAAACCGGGGAGTCACAGAATGAAATTTATAGCTGCTTACGGGGCGACCGCTTCAATGTTGATGGTCAGGGTGCACATAGTGGTCCCTTCCATGACCAGGGCGAAGGTATCCGTGTATTTTCCGGTGCTGGCTGGGGCGAGCATATCCAGGGTGATGGTGGTTTCGGCTCCTTTGGCGAGCGCGACATTGACATCAAAAACATCTCCCTTGGTCTGCATCTTGGTGCCGCTGACGTAAACCAGGTCCACATAACCAGGCTGCCAGTCTTTAGTGCCGGTGTTTTTCACCTTCCAAACCGCATCAAAATCCGATCCGGTTTTCAATTTGGTGCCGGCGCTCGGACTTGTACTGGTCAGTGTGCAGGTATAAGGCGCGGTTGTGGGTGTGGCGGTGGGTTTGGCCACAGTGGGAACAAAGGTATTGGTGATCACAATCACCTGGATCGTCGCAGTTGGCTGAGGCGTTGCGGTTGAGGTGGCTGTCGCCGTTGCGGTTTCAGTCGCCGTGGGTTCAAGTGTGGCGGTGGCAGTGGCGGTGCTGGTGGGCATGGCCAAAGCTGTGCCGGTCTGACTGATCGCTGTAGCCTGCATGGCTTGTGCAACCGCTGCATTTACCGTTGCCTGTAATGCGATCGGGTCCACGGTTGGGGTTGCCCGTTGAATTTGATAATTGCAGCCCGAAAGCAGCAATCCAATAACCAGAATAAGAGTGAGCACAACAAAACGTTTTCGAAGCATCATTAGAATTCTCCTTTGCATGACAAATTACAAGAGCACATCATCCAGACGGATTACATACGATAATTGTTCCAATAAAGTTGTTTGCAAATAATCAATTTCTCATTCAAAACCCCACCACCTGCCCAATTTTTACACCAATTACAACAGAATATTTGCATTGTAAACCCATTTTGACCCTCATTTCACACCATTATGAAGGTCAATTAATACACTCTTTAAGGTGCATTAAAGATGGTTTTTTGGGGATTTCCCTATTCGGTTGATTTCCAATGACAATGGGGAGTTCTTCAATTTATTTGCAAGATCTGAAACTGAAAATTTATTATGGTTTCAGGTCTTTTTGGGTCAAGAGGTATTTTGGTTTTTTGATTTTCCTTTCAGTGAGTTCCGTGTTTTTCGTGGCGCGGTTTCTGCGTCCCCGAGCGACATGATCATGGCAAACCCTAATGACATTGCAAGGGAGCGAGAGGGATAAAGATAAAGGTTTTTTTTTAAAACCATTATAATTAACTCATCCCCTCTTCTGGAGCCCTACATGCTGATCGGCGACCTCATTTCCATCCTGCTCACTCTGGCCATTGCTGCATTCTTCGCCTTCCCCGCCACCCGCGGATTGTACGTCTCGGCCAATGCCGCCGCGCCCGAGCTGCTGGCCTTCATCAAATTTGCGATCCTCGCCACCGGCGGAGAGATCTGGGCCTGGCGCATCAAGCATAAGACCTACCGTCTTAAAGGGTTCGGGCTGCTGCCCAAAACCATCTTGTGGGGCTTTTTCGGCATCATTATCTTTTGGGCATTTGGCATCTTCAGCAACGGCGTACCCAGGGTCTTCCCCTTCCTAGGCAACCTTCAGGAACCCTGGCGCAACATCCTCACCGCCTTTGCCATTTCGCTCTTCCTTAACCTGATCTTCTCACCCATCTTCATGACCACCCACCACCTCACGGATCGGTTTATCACCGCCCACCAGGGCGCCTTCCCCATCCGCCAATTCAACATGCTGGCCGCCCTCAAAGGCATTGATTGGGATCGCATGTGGGGATTTGTCTTCACCAAAACCATCCCCTTTTTCTGGATCCCGGCCCACACCATTACCTTCATGCTGCCGGCAGAGTGGCGTATGATTTTTGCAGCCTGTCTTTCAGTCTTTTTGGGTATAATCTTGGGGAGCGTGAATAAAAACAAGACAAATTAAGGAATCACATGTTTTCAAAACTTAAGCAATCCATCATTACTTCGTATGAACAAGAGAGTCTCCCTTCCAGGCTTGAAAGGGTCAAGATAGGCATTCTTTTCGGTATCCTCGGAACTACTGCTTACATTATCTCCTCCTCTCTGATCAATCCCGTATCATTCCCCAACATTCCCATTGGCGTGGATTGGCTTAGCCTGATCGGTTATTGGCTTTTAGTATCCTTTGCATTATCCTTAGCCGGAGCCATCGCCGGATGGGCAGCCGTAGATTATGTGGGGGTGGTCGGCGGCGGCACCATGATGGGGTTGTTAATCCTGTTGGTCAATACCATTTCGTATTTGACTTCTCCTCAGCCGCGCGATTCGTATTTTAATATTCTGGTAACAACGGTACCTTTGATCGCCGTTGCCGTGTTGATCGCGCTGGTCTTTCGTTGGGCGATCAACCGCCAGATCAACAACCTTAAAGAAGAAGATCAGCAGTTGAGAAAAAAGCAATCACAAAAAATGTTAAGCACCATAATTGTAGTTGGTCTTGTTTTGGGAATTTTCGCACGTTATGATCGCTCAATCACAGATAGTCTGGTCGTGCTTGATTCAAGGTTGCAGGTTGCTGGTGAAGATCCGTCTTCGACAGTGCGCTTCCCTGAAGACATCACCCCAATTGTCAGTCAACACTTCGGAACAAATTACCAATACATCGTTCATCGAACCAATTCCAGCATCGGCGCTGTAGATATCACCATCCGTTTTGTAGATGGTTATATGCTTACCTGCCTGATTCCAACCGATTCTTCGCTCTTTCTGGTCATCCCGGCATGCAGTGAGGGACCAAGGTTGAAATGATTTGTTGTGCTTTTTAGAAAATCTCCCGCATCGTAATGCGGGAGATTTTATATTGAACAAACTCGTTTGACTACCAGTAAAAGATGATAAAAAGTGAATTTTGGACCCGGCTTAAGGTGGTGGAAGTGAACATTGTTTAATAAATTGTTCGCAGAAACTAATCCATTTCCCAAGTGTTTGAATAACATCAACTAATAAACCAACCAGCTTCATCAAGAAAGTGTACACTCAATGATCGATCAGACCTTTAAATCATATCGTTACCGCTGGGTCGTGTTGGCTGTTTTCATGTTCGTCAACCTGATGATGCAATTGTTATGGATCTCATACGCCCCGGTCACCGGACCCTCCGCCAAGTTTTACGGCGTGACCGACCAGGGCATTGGCTTTTTGGCCATGACCTTCATGATCGTTTACATCCCTCTTTCCATCCCCGAATCGTGGGCAATCGACACGTTCGGTTTTCGCAAGATGGTCAGCCTGGGGGCCATATTGATGGGCGTCTTCGGCCTGCTGCGCGGATTGGCCGGCGCCAACTATACCCTGGCCATCATCTGCACCATCGGCATCGCCATCGGCCAGCCCTTCTTGATGAATTCGTGGACCACCGTCCCGGCCAAGTGGTTTGAGCAGGAATTTCGTGCCACAGCCGTGGGTCTCGTGACCCTGGCCGGATTGATCGGTGTAGCCCTCGGCATGGTGCTCACCCCCATCCTCAATCAAACCCTGCCCATTGACCAGATCCAGGTGATTTACGGCGGTGTGGCGGCCATATCCGCACTGCTGTTTGTGATCCTTGCACGCGAAACCCCGCCCACCCCGCCCTGCCCTGACGGCATGCAAACCCGTGCCCTCATGCTGGACGGTCTTAAGAACGCCTTATCGAACCGCAAATTCTGGTTGATCCTGCTGGTCGCCTTCATGGGCATGGCCATCTTCAACGGATTGACCACCTGGGTCGAAAGTATCGTCCGCCCGCGCGGATTCTCGCCGGAAGAAGCCGGCACTCTGGGTGCTGTTTTGCTGGTTGGCGGCATCGTTGGCGCCATCATCCTGCCCGCCTTCTCGGATAAGGAACATAAACGCCAGAAATATCTGGTTATCGGCCTGCTGTGCGCCATCCCCGGCCTGGTGGGATTCACCTTCGCCCATTCGTTGTGGCTGCTGGTGGTATCTTCATTCGCTTTGGGATTCTTTTTGGTCAGCACCAGCCCCATCACCATGCAGTTTGGTGCAGAGATCACCCAGCCCACCCCCGAGGGTACTTCCAACGGTCTCTTCCAACTCTTCGGACAAACGTCCGTGGTTTTCGTCTATATTATGGAAGCCATGAAAGACAAATCAGGAGGTTTTACGCCTTCACTGGTGCTTTCCATCGTGCTGCTTGTGCTGTGCGTATTGGTATCATTACGCCTGAAAGATCCGGTGTTTGTTGCACTTCCGGCTGATGATATACATGAAGCTGAGTCGCCGGTTTCAGTTGTCGGATAATTCATCCATTATTTTGAGCTATTAGAGGTCGTCATGCTTCTTTTGTTTATTGTATCGCTTGCCTGGGCTTTTTCGTTTGGCCTGATCAAGGGCAACCTTACCGGCGTGGATTCCAACTTTGTATCCTTCGTCCGCATGGGGCTTTCCTTTTTGGTGTTTCTACCCTTCATCAAATTTAAACGCATCAACCGCAAACTCTTTTTCAAGTTGGTCCTGGCCGGCGTGATGCAGTTCGGCATCATGTATATCGCCTACATCGCCTCGTTTAAAACCCTCAAAGCTTACGAAGTGGCGCTCTTTACCATATTCACCCCCATCTACGTCACCTTGATCGACGATGCCTTCCGCAAGAAGTTCAATCCGCTTTACCTGGTCACCGCCCTGCTGGCCGTGGCCGGCACGTGGATCATCAAAAGCGGAGAACCGCTTTCCCCCGGCATCTTAAGCGGATTCCTGCTTGTGCAGGTCTCGAACCTGACCTTCGCCTTCGGACAGGTTTACTACCGCCGCCTGATGGCCGATAACACTGAATTGAAAGATCAGCATGTCTTTGGAGTCTTATACCTTGGCGCCGTGCTGGTCACCCTGGCCGCCACCCTTCTTTTCACCCCGCTGGCGCAGGTCGCCCTGACTGCCAAACAGATCTGGACCCTCGTTTACCTAGGCGTCTTTGCCTCTGGTATCTGTTTCTTCATGTGGGGAATCGGTTCGCGCAAGGTCAACACTGGCGCACTCGCCATCTTCAACGACCTAAAGGTCCCCCTGGCCGTGGCAGTTTCGCTGGTGGTCTTTGGCGAGAAAACCAACTGGGTCACCCTACTGATCGGTGGATTGATCGTGGTGGCTTCACTGGTCTTCAATGAATGGCTCACCAAAAAGGTGATCGCAAAGAGATAGATAAGAGAAAGATAATCGTAGGGGCGACCGGCCGGTAAATTAAATACCAATTTCAATTATTAAAACATTGTAGGGGCACAGCGCGCTGTGCCCCTACTTTTTATTATTTTGAAAAAGACTATTTCTTCGCCAACATCGAGATGATCTTGACCACCATCTCCACGGAGAGTTCCATCGACCGGGTGGGGATGCACTCGTACTTGCCGTGATAATACATACCGCCCGTAAACAGGTTCGGACAGGGCAGCCCCATGTATGACAACCGCGATCCATCAGTGCCGCCGCGGACGGGCACGATCACCGGCTCAATCCCAAGCGATTTCATCGCATCACTGGCCATTTCCACGATCCAATAGACCGGCTCAATTTTTTCACGCATATTGTAATAAGTGTCTTTGGTGGTCGCTTCTACCACCTGCTTGCCGTACTTCTTATTCAAATACTCGCCGGTTTCAACAAACAGCGCTTTGCGTTTTTCAAAAATAGCTTTGTCGTGATCGCGGATGATGTACAGCATCTTGGTTTGTTCAACGGTGGCTTTCATTTCCATAATATGGAAGAATCCCTCGCGGCCTTCTGTGAATTCCGGACGTTCATTCACCGGTAGCATCTCATTGAATTCCATGCCAATGATGATCGAATTGAGCATCTTGTTCTTCGCGCTGCCGGGATGCACGTTGCGGCCGTTCACCGTTACGTATCCCCAGGCGGCACTGAAAGTCTCATATTCCAATTCACCGATCTCGCCACCATCCACGGTATAGGCAAATTCAGCGCCGAATTTTTCCACATCAAAATGGTCCGCACCTTTGCCAATCTCTTCATCGGGGGTAAAGGCGATTCTGACCTTGCCGTGTTCGATCTCGGGGTGCTTAAGCAGATACTCCACTGCGGATAAGGTGATGGCAATGCCGGCCTTGTCATCCGCGCCGAGCAGGGTGGTGCCGTCGGTGGTGATCAATTCCTGGCCTTTGTACTTGGCCAGCTCAGGGAACATATCCAGCGTCATCACAATGCCGGCTTCCTTGTTCAATACAATATCTCCGCCATCGTAATTCTTGATGATCTGAGGATTGACCCCTTCGCCGCACATATCTGGCGAAGTATCCACGTGGGCGATCAATCCCATGGTCGGGATCTTTTTGGAGGTGTTGGCAGGCAGGGTTGCCATGATGTAGCAGTTCTCATCCAGGGTGATATCTTCCAACCCCAGGGCTTTCATTTCATCCACCAACTGGCGGGCCAGGTTGAATTGTTCGGGGGTGCTCGGGGTTGTTTCAGAATCCAAATCGGATTTTGTGTTTACCTTTACATAGCTGAGAAACCGTTCTTTTACCGTTGTCATACCAGCCTCCAATAAATTGAGTTAACAATATTATAAACTCCATTATGGACGAATATCAGTTGTAACCACGGATTGATTCATGTACAATGACATAGCTTTCTACGGTCAAATAGGATAATTTTTATGCCCAAGATCGTCGACTACCCCGAAGACGCTAAATACAACATAAAATCTGTCAGCCAACGGACAGGTGTTCAGCCCGTTACATTAAGGGCATGGGAACGGCGTTATAAGATTCTGGAGCCCACCCGTGCTGAAAACGGCTACCGGCTTTACAGCGAACGAGATGTAGCTCTGCTGGCCTGGCTGAAAAACCAGGTGGATACAGGCGTTTCGATCAGCTCAGCTGTTGCGGATTTTCGCTCAAACGCACGCAAAGGCATATCGCCCGAAGCTGTGGTCAACACCCCTGCACCCACTCCCTCCAAGCGTTCCAACCTTCCGGCTTCTGATTTTGTCAAAAGTTTCTATGATGCCCTGGTGGCGCGGGATGAAATCGCCGCCAATGCGATTTTTGAACAAGCCCTGGCTTCTTTCAATCTTTTCCCCTTGATTGAGTTAATTATCTTCCCCACCCTCAGGGAAATTGGCGATGCCTGGTACAACGGAAAGATTTTTGTCGCCGTGGAACATTTTGCCAGCGGATTCATCCGCGCCAAACTTATGGCGATCTATCAATCCTTGCCGGTAACCCGACGTCTCTCCTACATCATGGTGGGTGGCGCTCCGGGTGAGCTGCACGAGATCGGGTCACTGGTGACAGCCATCCTTTTGCGTGAGGCTGGCTACAAAGTTGAATACCTCGGCCCCGATCTGCCGCTGGATGACCTGGTTCAATACATCAAGGAAGAAAAACCAAAAATGGTGATCCTGTCGGCCACCATTCAAGAGGCCACCGAAGACCTCGTGAAATTTGATGAACTCATCAGCGGTGTTCGCCCAAAACCGATCTTTGGCTACGGCGGCGCCGCCTTCAACCGCAACCCCGAATTGATCAAGAACACTCCCGGAAGTTACCTGGGAGAGACTATTTCACAATCCATCAAAACTGTTCAAGCCATCCTCGAAGGCAAAAAACGCGATCCGCTGGCGGGATAAGATCTTGAATCACTCACAAAAAACAACCCTAATCGGGTTGTTTTTGTAATTGCTCTCTCGTTTTGCGGTACAAAATGATGGGGCCATCAGCCGGCACCAGCACTTCGCCGATTCGCAACCCTGTTTTCTTCGGACGTTGGGTCAGTACCACCCGTTTATCTTGATTGAGGATATGGCGGTTGGCAGGGTTAAAAGTCCAGGCGATCAAATTACGCAAGATGGGCACCTTCATGAAACGCTGATAACTGCGCAGGTAGATCAGGCAGTTTTCATTATCAATGGGGGTAAAAAAGACGGTGATGCGCACGTCTTCAGAGATCCGGTTCATCCACAGGTTAGGAAAGCGGAATTTCAAAAACGGCGGCCTTGCCGGTTTAACCAGCTCGGATGCCCGTTTTGCTGTTGAAGCGCCGTCATCCACCCGGCTGTAGACCCAGATTTCCATGGTGTCTTCCTTCAACTCCGCCAGCGGACCGTCAGCGATAGTACGGTTGCCGCGGCCGATCGAGTCAGCATGCACAAAGGGGATATGAAAGACATCAAGTTGATTCTCAATGGCACGTGAATAATCCACCGTCCAGTGATCCGTCAGATCGCTGGTGGTAAAAGAGTCATCCAGGTCGTCAAACCAGGGCAGCTCGGGATACACATCCTGTTCATCGCCCCACCAGATATAAATATAACCATGCGCTTCACGCGCTGGGTAAGTCACTACCTTAAGTGCCTTGGGCGGCTCGGATGCCCTGCCGTTGGCCGGCACCAGTACGCATTTGCCGCTCGCGTCATATTCAAATCCGTGGAAAGGGCATTGGATGTGATCTTCAACCAGGCAGCCGATGCTCAGCGCCACACCCCGGTGCGGACATAAGTCCGCCTGGCAGACCGGCTGGCCGGCGTTATCGCGCCAAAAAACCATTTTCTCTCCCATGCGGGTTGCGCCCAACACCTTGCCTTTTTTGAATTCTTTGGCTTGCAAAACCACATACCACTGATTTCGAATCATCTTCCCTCCACGCAACAAGTAATAGGTTTACATCACACAACGAGCCGTCGCAAGGACGGCTCGTTGTGTGTTTGCGCTGCGACTTCCCTAGCTCATCGTGAGGAGGGATGTCGCAGCGCGTTGGTCAAAATACTTATCTATCATAGACACCACCTCCTCATCGTTAGGATGGCACAACTTATTTTTATTTGTAACGTAAGTATAGCTAAATGAAGATGAATGTCAATATAGTTATCAAGTTTGTAGAACCTTTTTTGGTAAAAAACCTCAAAACTTGCCCTGAGGTTCAATCCCCCTTATAATGCCTCAAATGAAATTTTCCAATTGGACGAATCGCAAATGGGTCAAGATCAGCCTGCTGGTACTACTGCTGGCGCTCTTTTCTGTTTGGGCTATTGAGACCCCGGCCGGACTCTTCGGCAAGGTGCAGGCCATCGGTTATGCCGTCTGTCATCAGATCGCCAGCCATACTCTCGAAATTGGCGGCAAACTGCTGCCCCTTTGCGCGCGCTGCACCGGCATGTATCTCGGAACCCTACTGGCTTTGACAATTATGAATAACAATAAACGGTTATCCGGCAGACCCTCCAAAGCAAAAATCGTGGTGTTGGCTGCTTTTGTACTCGTTTTCACCGTGGACGGCGTCAACTCAATGCTGGCTTCGTTTTTCTCCGTTTCGCCGCTCTATGAGCCTTCAAACCTGCTGCGCTTGGCGACGGGTCTGTTAATGGGTGTGGTGCTCGCCAACATCCTGCTGCCGTTGTGGAATCAGACCCTCTTCAAGGAGTCCGATCCGCGCCCGGTGCTGCACAGCTGGAAGCAATTCGCGCTGCTTGTACTTGTTGAGCTCGTGGCAGGTGTGCTGGTCTGGCTGGATATCCCTTTACTTTACTTTCCCATCGCCATTCTCTCCACCATTACCGTCATCATCATCCTGGGAATGGTTTATTCATTGTTGTGGTGTATTTTATTAAACAAGGAGAACACTCTCGAAAAGCTCAAAGACGGCATCACTTATTACTTATTGGGCGTCATCTGCGCGCTGCTGCAGATCGGCTTGATGGACCTGATTCGTTTGAGCCTGACGGGATCCTGGAGTGGATTCCAGATTTAGTGTAAAAGAGGAAACATGGCAATCTTAAATATCTTTACAGCATTTGGGTTATCCGCCAGCGCGGGCTTGAATGCCTACATCCCCTTATTGGTGGTCGCTTTATTGGCGCGCTATACCGATTTGATCCATTTGCAGGAACCCTGGAGCGCCTTGACCTCCTGGTGGACCATCGGTGTGCTGATCGTATTATCCATCGTCGAGTTCCTCGCGGATAAGATTCCCGCGGTTAATCATGTCAACGACATCATTCAATCATTCGTGCGCCCCACCGCCGGAGCCATTGTCTTTGCCGCCACCGCCAACCAGATCGGGGACGTCAACCCCACCCTGGCCTTAATCGCCGGCCTGCTCGTGGCAGGTGGAGTGCACACTGTAAAATCCGTGGTTGTGCGCCCGGCCGTTACAGCTGCCACAGGTGGTGTTGGCAACGTCCCCGTCAGCATGGCGGAAGATGTTGCTTCCACTGGCGTTTCCGTACTCTCCATCCTCGTGCCAGTGGTGGCCACCTGCCTCGTGATCATCCTCACCACCATCGTGGTCACCAAACTGATCTTCGGCAGGAAGAAAAAAACACCTACAGTGGAAAACTAAAAGACTATTAAAGGCAGTCCCCAGGGGTTTAATAAACCCTGGGGACTTTGCTTAACTTAATTGTTAGACCCCCCACGGATTTTGAATCCGCGGGGGTCTGCTCTTGCGCTGAGTAAACCGGGATTTTCGAAAAATCCCCGGTTTCTTGGCCTAAACATAGATATATAGGTTTCACATCCACCATTGACTCCCGCGGTTTTGAAAACCACTGGAGACTATAAACCGAATTTATTCCGACAGGCACACAATGGATGATTCTGGTAGGCTAAGTGTGATGGCTTGACCCACCTGGCAGCGTTCTTTCAGTGAGAAAACCAAAGGTAAAGTATTGCAAATAACTGTCACTTTAAAATCATCACCCCTGTACACACATTCGGTCACCACGCCTGAGATCAGGTTATTTCCTTTTTGTTCACTGGCCAGCTGCGCGCCCGCAGACTGGATCATCAAGTGTTTCCTTTCACCGAGTGAAACAAGGCGATTATTGCCTGAAGCAAGATCGAACAAGCCGATCGCCGTCTCTACACGCAGCGGCTCCACCGACACCACCTTGCCCTCTATGAAATTCGTCATCCCCAAAAACTCCGCCACGCTGCGGTTCTTCGGGGACCGATACACCTCTTCTGGACTGCCCTTTTGTTCAACCAATCCATCAGCCAAGATTGCCACGCGGTCACCCAACACGAAGGCTTCTTCCTGATCGTGTGTCACATAAATCGCCGGGATGCCGGTCTTGCGCAGCAGCGTGCGCAGTTCCTCCTGCAGTTCCATGCGCAGGGCGCGGTCGAGTGCGGCCAGGGGTTCATCCAGCATCAACAGCCGTGGATGAGGCGCCAGAGCACGCGCCAGTGCAATGCGCTGCTGTTCGCCGCCCGAGAGGTCGGTTACCCGCCGTTTGGCAAATCCGCTCATATTGACCAGTTCCAATGCTTCGCTCACCAAAGGCGCGATCGCGTCTTTTTTCATGCCCGCCATGCGCAGCCCGAAAGACACATTCTCGCTCACATCCATGTGCGGAAAAAGCGCATAATCCTGGAACATCAAGCCGAATTGCCGCTGCCAGGTGGGCACATCGCACACACTTGCGCCATTCCAGCGTACGTCGCCGCTGTCTGCGGATTCGAGGCCCGCGATGATGCGGAGCAGTGTGCTCTTGCCGCTGCCGGAGCGTCCCAACAGGCACAGCGTCTCACCGCTCGCCACATTCAGGTTAATACCTTTGAGCAGCGGCTTGCCCTCGTAGTTCTTGTGGATGTTTACGATTTCGAGAGAATTTTGATTTAATATCATTTATTGTCTCATTTCCAGTACACCCCTCACCCCCGTCCCCTCTCCCAAGCCTGGGAGAGGGGTGCAGGGGAGAGGGTAGATAATCTTCTAATCCCTCATTACTAATTATTAATCTTTACTCTCATATTTCCGCACTTCCCTCAACCTGCAGCCTGTCCAACAATGCGATCGCCAGGGCACACACCAGCATCAGCAATGTCGCCATGGCCATCGCCTGGCCGTAATTCATGGCGCCAGGCTGCGATAAAAAGCGATAGATCGCTACGGGCAGGGTTGGCCGGTCAGGTCTGGCCAAAAAGCTGGTGGCGCCGAATTCACCCAGCGAGAGGGTGAAAGAGAAGATCACGCCCACCATTACTGCCCGGCGGATGATCGGCAGCTCCACCTCACGCCACACCCGCCACGGTGAGGCGCCCAGGCTGGCCGCGGATTCGGCCAGCGAGGCCGGGATGGATGCCAGCGCCGGTTGGATCGTGCGCACCACGAAGGGCAGCGCCACCAGGCTGTGCGCCAAAGGGATCAACAGCGGAAAACTGCCCACATCCAGCGGAGGCTGGTTAAAAGTAATCAAAAAGCCCAGCCCGAGCGTCACCGCACTGGTGCCGAGCGGCAGCATGATCAAAGGATCCAGCCAGCGTTTCAATCCACGCTGCCGGACGAGCGCATAAGAAGCCGTTAGTCCCAGTCCTACCGAGATCAGCACGGTCACCGCCGCATAAAACAATGAATTGAGTGCGGCGCTGGCTGGCGGCACGTAGAAAAAGGAGTTGTTACGGTTGATGAAAAGCTCATGGTAGAAAGCCAGCGTCAGGCGGGTGGTTTGGGTGACAGTATCCGTCTGTAAAACAGATTTTAAGGCCAAAGCGAACAGTGGACTCACTAAAAGTAAAACCAGCACCGCTGCCATCAAGCTGATCGCGGTTTTTTCAAATCCGCTTTTCGGCCTGCGCACCCCCTCACCCTTCAACCTCGGCATCAGCGGCACACTGCGTTTGCCATTTAATCGCGAGTAGAGCAAAGTGATACCGAAGGTACAGGCCAGTTGGATGAATGAAAGCAGCCCCGCCATACGCAAATTCAACATTGAAAGCGTCTGAGTGTAGATCGAAACTTCAAGCGTCGCGAACTTCGGTCCGCCCAGCAGCAGGATCACCCCAAAGCTGGTGAAGTCGAACAAAAAGACCATTAAAGCCGCCACCAAAATGGATGGCCGCAGCAGGGGCAGCGTCACCTCTCGGAATACCCGCCAGGGTGAACCGCCCAGCACTCGCCCTGCTTCTTCGATCCGCATGTCGAACTGCACCAGCGCGCTGCCCACCACCCTGATCACAACCGAAGTGTTGTAGAAGACATGCGCGATCAGGATAGCCCCAAGCGTATTCATAAAGGCGATCGGCGGGTTTTGCAGTTGAAAAGCCTGCATCAGCCAGCCGTTCACCAATCCGCGCGGACCGAGCAGCGCGCTAAAGCCCGCCGCCACCACCACCGTAGGCAAAATGAAGGGCAGCGTGGTCAGTAATCTCAACGCACTCTTGCCTGCAAAGTTATAACGGGCGAACATAAAGGCCGCCGGCAGCCCCAGCGCCAGGGTCAGTAGCATCGAAAGCGCCGCCTGCCAAAGCGTGAACCACAGCGGCTGCAAGATGGCATTGGCGCTCACCACCCCGCTGCGTGAGTTCATCATCAGCAGGATCTTGCCGAGCGGCACCAAAAAGAAGAATCCCAGGAAAGCCGCGGGAAACAGCCATAAAAGGCTGCCCATTTTAATTCGCGGTTTTCCTGGTGTTTGCATTATTTTAAGACCGTATCCGTCCAGGCCTGGATCCACGCGTCGCGATTTTCTGCGATCAACTGCGGATCAAGTGAGCCGGTGGTTTCAGGCACCTGGTTGTATTTCACGTACACCTCGGGCAGCACCGCTTCGGGGTTGACCGGGTAGACAAACATCTGCAGAGGCATGTCCTCCTGAAAAGTCTTGCCCAGCATGAAATCAACAAATTTCTGCGCCATCTTTTCGTTCTTGGTTCCTTTGAGGATTCCCACAAACTCGATCTGTCTGAAACACATACCATCGCCTGCCAGCGAAGCTGTTGGCGCTTCCGTGATCGGGGTCGAGGCATAAACGACTTCCACTGCCGGGCTGGAGGCGTAAGACACCACCATCGGTTGGGCGCCCTTGCCGGAACTGCCGCTGAAGTTGGAGTAATAAGCCGTGCTCCAGTCATTCACCACCACCAGACCGTTCTCTTTAAGTGATTGCCAATAATTGAGATACCCGTCCTCACCGTACTCGGCGATGGTGGCTAGCAAAAAGGCCAACCCGGGTGAAGAAACAGCGGGGTTTTCGACCACCAGCAAGCCTTCCTTGCCGCTGCCCTGGCCGTATTCCGGTTTGAGCAGGTCATCCAGGCTTTGCGGCAGCGCCAGGTTGTGACTGGCAAAATAAGCCTTGTCGTAATTAATGCAGACGTCGCCGTAATCCACCGGCAGCACGCGGTTTTGAGCGTCCAACTTGAACTCGGTGGGGATTTGCTTTAACGCATCCGCGTTGTAAGGGATGAATATTCCTTCATCCAGTGCGCGGGATAAAAAGGTGTTATCCACGCCGTAGAACACGTCCGCCTCGGGCGAGCCCTTGGTCAGGATGGCGCGATTAAGCGCCGAACCGGCATCTCCGCTCTTGAGAAAGACCAGTTTGACGTTGTTTTCGGTTTCGAACTGGGTTACCAGACCTTCTGAGATGGCAAACGAATCGTGTGTCATCACGGTCAGGGTCTGCGGTCCTTCAGGCTTCGCCGCACAGCCAGCAAGCAGTGCGCCAATTATCAATACAAAAATTATTTTTTTCATCATTCCTCCATTACATTTTTGCGGGTATGAATGCACAAAAGCAGCCCGGATTCGATTGAAACGGCCGCTTTTTCTCCGAGCATCACATTACTGATGCCGCGGCTCTTTTCTGCATACAACACCTCGTGATTGAGCGGATATTTCAACTCGCAGGTCTCGACGCCTTTAACTTCCCCATTCATCGGGATCAGTGACACCACATCTCCGGCGCTGCCGATGATCTCGGCCTGGTCTCGGATTAAAAAGACTTCTTCAGTGCCATCTTCGAGAGCTACTTTAACCCCTGCGAGCAAAGGCAAGGCAAGCAGGTGCAGATTGCCCAGGGTTTGGTCCAGCCTGCCGCCAAGCGCTCCGATCACCAGGATTTCGTCAAATCCCTTTTCGATCGCTGCCAGCAGCGCCAGTTCCAAATCAGTCTCGTCCTTGTCTGCGGGGTAGCGCCGAACCTCGATCCCCTGCGCTGTCGCAGCTTCCACCTCGGCCGTGGTGACAGAATCCAGGTCGCCGATCAACAAACCAGGTGTCTTGTAAAGGTTGCGCAGGTGGCGCAGTCCGCCGTCCACGGCGATAAAATAATCATCTGGTTTGAGATGAGGCAGGATCAGCGCTGCCGGGGGCATTTTCCCATTGGCAAAGAGCACCGCGCGTTTTGACATAAAAAAACCCTCCGCCTGGGAGGGTTGGTTTTTTAGACACACACATCCCTCCGCCGGCATTATCCGGATCAGGTTTTGCGGGTCGAAGGCGCCTAGCCTTCCTCTCAGCCTGGTACGCCAGGCTCCCCGTGAAACTGTCACTTGCAGACAAAAGTATAGACCTGATTCAACTCAAAGTCAAGAAAATGGTCTCACAAATGGAGTACAATTTCTTATCGCATACCTGGATAGGGATCATGACCAAACAACAAAAAATCATTCTTTACGTGCTCATCCTGCTCTCGCTGCTTCTGTTCGCAGCCTTCATCATCCCCAACCTGACTGGCGCGAAGGATGCCACCATGCTCAGTGTCTTTGAGCATGATGAGTACGCGCAATACCCGAACGTGATCCACATGCTTCAGCAGGGTGATTCCTTTAAAGCCACCCTGCATAATTTTCTGGTCTACCTGCATTATTACTACGGCTATCCGTTTTACTTCTTTTCCGCCATTACTCTCCTGCCCTTAAAGTGGATCCTCGGTGCGGATTGGGCCACCCACACCCAGCTTCTCGTCGCCTGGCTGAGGCAATTTATTAACGTCTTACCCATGCTGCTGGCAGTCGTCATACTGATCCGCGACCAATTCAAATCCAAATCTCCGTGGAAAGCACTTCTCACCTTTCTGCTGCTGATGACCCTACCCGCCGTGGTGCGGAACAATCTTTGGTGGCACCCCGACAGCCTCTTGACCCTTTTCGCAGTACTGACCATTTTCTTCCTGATTTCGGATAAGGGCAGATTCGGCAAATACTTCTATCTCTCAGGTTTTACCTGCGCCCTGGCCATCGGCGCCAAAATTTTAGGAGTGCTCTTTGTCGTTACCTATGCCAGTTTCCTTTTATATGGTTTGGTCACCAAAAAGATCACACTAAAAAAAACCATCCTTTCGGCGCTTTTGTTTTTGGTGGTGCTGGTGGTTTCGGTGGTGGCAACCAATCCGCTGCTGCTCTTGCCAATCGAGCGTGGAGAGATCATCGCCATTTTCAAAGCTAACCTCTCTCAAAGCTCTCAAGGATTCTATGTGGCCGGCAACGGCACTTCCAATAAATTGAATGAGATCTCCCAGATGATCAGAGAATACTACGGCGGCATTCTACTCTTTATCGCTGCCCTGGTTTCCACCATCATCGGATTGATCCGCAAGGAAAACCGCCTGAAATACCTGGTGATCCTCACCTGGGTGGCAGGATTCATGGGTTATTTTGTCATCTTCGCCGCAACGCTGCGTCCGCACTATTTCATCCCGGCCATGCTTCCGCTTTACGCCACCCTGCTAGATTGGTTCCCGGATGATCTGAAGACACTTTTTAAGCGCACCGATCTCAAAGTCAACGGAATTAAACTTCTTGCCTGCCTGGCCGTCATCTTGATGATGGTGGTCACCATCGGCATCAATTCTGTCCAGACGGCGGCTGACATTGAAGGCACATCCCGACGCGAAGAATCCTCACCTAGTCTCGCTTTGTTCCGCACTTTCCAAACGGATTACCTGCCCAGCCTGCCCCCGAATACCCCCCTGCTTATTTATCGCGATTGGCGTGCTTACGTGGCCGAAAATCCGCATTGGCGGGTCATATACAATTGGAACCTCGGCACTTACGGTTACATAGAAGAGAATAAACCCGACATCCTCTTTATCGAATATGACAATATGCATTACTTTTCGGATGCCTCCAAGCTTGCCATCGCCCTGGACAAAGACACCATGCAGCAAATGTACGATTTCTACTCCGATGCCTTGCATGAAAATATCACCGGTTACCACTTGCTTTATAAGGACTCCTACGGTTCAATATTCGCCACGGATTCACTCTATAAAACCTATTTTCAAAAATGACCGTTAAAATCACAATTTGCATGTAGAATTTAGTGTAAATATCTTTTCCCTGTGTTTTTGAGCGCAAAAAACTACAAGGACTGGATATTAAACGCCCTTTATAGGAGTCACTATGGAATTCTTTCAATGCGAAAAAATCACTCCAAACATAACCCTCATCAGCGACCTGGTCGGCGTTCACGCTTTTCTGATCGAAGGCAGCCAGAAAGCTGCCCTGCTGGATACCTGCAATGGCATAGGAAACCTGAAAAGCTTGGTGGAATCCCTCACCGCACTTCCCCTTGATGTTATTTGCACCCATGGACATGTTGACCACGCCGGCGGGACTTACGGTTTTGAGAGAGTTTATCTTAACGAAAAAGATTTTGAGTTGGTCAAATATCACACCGATCTGGAATTTCGTATCAGGGATTCCGCCGTTTTTCTCGGCCAGGGCACCATTCCCCGCGAGGATTTTTTGCCCCAGCGCTCGAATGGCTATGAAAACCTGGTGGATGGGCAAGTATTTGATCTGGGTGGTATCACGCTAGAAGCCGTGGCTTTTCCCGGGCATACCCAGGGAATGGTGGCCATCCTGGTCAGGGAACTGCGAATACTGCTGCTAGGGGACGGCTGCAACAGCCGCACCTTCATGTTCCTGCCAGATTCCACCAGCATAGAGGCATATAAACAATCACTACAACGTCTATTGGACCGATACGGAGATTTGTTTGATACGGTCTGGTTCTCTCACGGTCCTTACCGCGGATCGAAACAGATCGTCAAGGAATCCATCGAACTCTGCGGTGAGATCATGGCCGGCACCACAGACAACCTCCCCTTTGAATTCATGGGCATGACCGGCTGCCTTGCCAAAGCTGCCCTGCCGGACGGCTCCCGCGCGGACGGCAATCAATCCAACATCGTCTTCAACCCTGATCGAATCTTCACCTAATAGAAAAGGGACCTCCCGATTGACAAAGGAGGTCCTTAAATTTTACACAACCAGGTTATGCTTCCCCCTCAATGACATCTTCCAATGCCCGTTTTGGTAGGTGATGAACCTGTTCGCCATCCCGCCAATATTTGATATCGCCGTCCGCTTTGACGGGTTCGATCACCACTTTTTCGACCGGTTCCCCCAGAGCGATAACATACAACACCTCCAGATGCGCCGGGATCTCAAACAAAGTCCGGATCTCCTCCCTTTTGATCGTTCCAAATATGCATCCGCCTAGGCCTTGTTCAACAGCGCCCAACAAGAGTGATTGAGCCGCAATGCCGGGGTCAATACCAAAGGAAGGGGCGAGTGTGGTGTCGCCCAGCATGATGATGTAAGCTGCCGGGCGTTCCTGCTCAACCGGGCCATCCCAATCCTTCAAATATCCTGCCCAGGTCAGCTGCGGATATAACTTAACGCAAGCTTCTTCTGTTGAAACCAGAATATATTTCAAAGGCTGCACATTCCGCCCCGAAGGAGAAAGGTGGGCCAGGTCCACCAGGTCGCGCAAGGTAGCCAGAGAGATTTTTTTCGCGTGATTAAACCTGCGATAACTGCGATTTTTCAAAACCAGATCCTTGATCATGATCAGCTCCTGTAGAGGGTAGTGTATCAATAAGTATAGCGCATTGAATCGGCCCTTTTCTTTTTTTTGATGCCAGAAATAATTATTGACAAGCCCATTTTCACTTGCTATAGTGGAGATGTAATTTTTATCCGTAGGTCGGTGACTGCCATACGTTCCAGGGGAAAGACGGTTTTCACACCTGCCTGAATCACCTTAAGCATCAGCTACACCCCATCAACCACCGGAAACACAATCACCAGAGTGTCCATATGGTGATTAGGGTTGTCTGTAATTAATCCATTTCTTTGGGAGGAAAAAATGGCATCAATTTCAGGTACAGTAATACGCTATGGAACGACCGAAAGAATTCAATTTGCCAGCGTAAAAGCCACCGACGCTAAAGGAAAAATCGTTCAAACCATTACAGATGACGATGGTGACTTTAGTTTTTCCGACCTGGCACTGGGAAAGTGGTCTCTTGTCGCCTTAAACGAAGAAAGCATTCCCAATTCTCCAATAACATTAGATCTTACTAAAAATGTGGATAATGTTCAGATCAAATTACAGCGCCTGGCAGGAGAAGTTGATCAAAACGCCGGTAGAAGATTTTTCAATGGCTTGCTGATCGGGCTTGGCATTTTGGTCCTTGTGTACATTGTGATGCACATCCTCTTTCCGATGAAAACAAAAGACTCGGCCGATCCTTTCTTCTGGGATGCTTATCCATGGCGTTATGTTGAAATCATCGCATGGGCCTTGGCCGGGATATTTGTAAACAAGATCATCACTTGCGGCTGGTACGTGCGCTGCCAGAGTTTTTTCAGGGAAGGCATCGTCATGCATATTGCCCACCTGGTTGCCACTCCCCTGTGTGTTTTAGTGGCAGTCATCATCATCTCTTTGGCAACCTTGACCCTGACCATCTCCGAAGGAACGGATGTGACCCTCGATCTCTCACAACTTTCCATTCTGATCGCCGTTTCTTTCTTGTTGGGTACCAGTCCCTGGCCTGTGTGGGAATTCATTGAAAAGGCTGCTAGGAAGATTATTGGCCAAACCGAAACCAAAAAAATAACAATGTGATTTTATGCATATCGCACCTGTTGTGTTACAGGTCGAAAACGGAAAGACTTGGCGTCATGGACTGAAATTAATCGTAACCGAAGCGCTTTTCCATTCAGACATCGCTATATCTTTAATTCAATGATCATCATGCTTAATTGAATAACTGGCCTGCTTATTTTAAGTAACAAATTAAGCAGGCCAGCAACACGTTTAAAAATGGACAACCTATGGCTGTATTGGATTGTTCTCCGCAAAATATTCATGATTGTCAGCATTCATGACCGCGTCGGCAGGATTGGACACCGCCAGACTCATCGCGCCGGTTTGTCCATAGACAAAGTCATCGGTACCAGCAACACTTGGAAAATGACTCATCTCATGGATCAAGGTACCACCTTGTGAATCAGTACCACTGAGAGGGGCTGTCCAAAACACCCTGCACAGGTAAATGGTGTAAGGCTTGTTTGGGTATACATAGGCATAATAGTTTTGTTTGCAACCGCAATCGAAAGTCACACCATAATTGGTCCAGGCATCGGTGAGATTTGCGAAATGTGTAGTAACTGTCGCATAACGAGAAGAATCAACAGCTCCAAACCAGGTTACATAGCGTGAATTGGTGAGATTCGCATTTAAATAGGTGCCACCATCAATTGCATAATTTTTTGCCTGGTTACGTGCAGCCAAAAGGATGGTCTGTTGGGTTGCCGAACATCTGCTAAAAACCGTTCCTCCTGGAGGCGGTGTCGGAACCGGAGTAGGTTTTCCCTTGGGCTCGCGGCCTTCAATTTTTAAGCTGAGTGGTTCTGATGTGATCGAATCAGGGTTGGTAGCATTGTTGCCTTTTTCATTATAAAGATTAAAGGAAGCCACGTCGAAATAAATTACATACTGTCCGCTTTGAGATAGATCATAATAATCACCCAGATTGACAACATAGGTGACACTCTCTCCGCTTTTAAGCGAGATGTAATCGTTGCCAGTCACTGCAGGACGTTTATAAAACGCACCTGTGTAATCCGCGGACACGCCATCAACTTTCACATTAAAGATCGGTTCTTCGACACCTTCGCTTGGAATGAACCACTTTAATATCCGCAAAGTATGCTTGGTCGGATTTGTGATGGTGAAGTTAATCAATACATCCTGAGAAGCTGTGTATTCATTCTGATCAGAACTCAAGCTTACGACAGGCACATCCTTTTGTGCAGCGCCAACAGTACTGAAAATCATCAACAAGGCTGCCAACAAGCCAAAGAACATCATAAACCGGAGATATCGCTTATTCATAATTTCTCCTCTCTTCGCCAAAGCAAAACAAAACAGCACTCAATAATTAGGGCTCTATTAATAATAGAGAAAGATATTTGTAAAATAAGACATATTCAGTATGGCTAAATCCATTCACTTGATCGAGATTCGGAAATTTGTTTCTTGAAGATATCTGAATAGAAAAGTACCAGTTGTGTTCTTGACAGGTATCGTATAATAAATTTATGGAAGCGTAAAACCAGAGGGTTACATTGGTCGCTTTTCCCAAACACTGAAGTAGAATATCATTATTGAGGGGATACCTTCTGGTGAGCCAGTAGCGAAACCGGCCATGTTTATGGCTGGTTTTAATTTTAACTGGTCTCAGAAAGGAGGAAATATTATTTAATAGCTTGGATATTTATCCGTAGAGTTTAATTATAGGTCTATTATAGGTATAGAAAAAGGGAGCGAATATGAAAGTATACAGGTATTTAGGGTTGATTATAATTTTAATAATGTTGTTTGCGTTCCTTCCCGTGGGAGGGGCTTCAGCAGCTACAAAAATTGCTGTGTGCCATCTTGACGACATGGGACTTTATCACCTAATCAATATTAGTGAATCCGCGTTTCCTACTCATGTCGCTCATGGGGATGCATCACCCTTCGAGTTGGTTCCCGGTATGGCTGGAAAAAAATTTACCGCCGATTGTTCAATTATTGATATAAAAACATTAGTGGATACTGTTTTGGTTCCATCGAACGGCGCTACAGTCTATTCTTCAGCCGTTTTGGAATCCGGGGTTACCTATGAAATGGTGGCCAGCGGAACATATAAGTTTGTCAACTGGGCGGATGCTGGTATTGCCGATGCAAGATGCTCACTTAGAATTCCAGGTTCCTATAATTCTACAGGGTCGATCACCTGGATTGATGGCGCCTTATTTCCTGGTTCTCTTCAATATTACTTGCAAGTATGGGTCGGTGGCAGTTACGTAGAATGGGGAACAGGTTGTGAGACCGTAACACATACTTACACGAGCACATTAACCGGTGCAGGAACTACAACCAGTTTCAAAATTTGGGATAATGCATACGGAGATAATTCGGGCAGCATCGAAGTAAAAATATATCAATATAATTGAAATTCGATTTGTGTTGTGAAATCCATAAATATACAAAATTTCTGGCTAGTAAAAAAGCTAGCCAGAAATTTATGTTAAGAAACAGTAGGTTTAAAAAATCCCCATCCAGGGTCCGATCAGAGAAAAGAACCATTCCGAGTCTTTGAAGAGCGGGCAGCGGGATTCGAACCCGCGAATATCAGCTTGGAAGGCTGACGCCTTACCACTTGGCGATGCCCGCATTGTGTCAAAAATTATAATGCAACCCTATAAATTGAGCAAGAGAATTTTTTACTCTTCCATCAACTTCCTCAGCGCGGAGGTCAGCACGCGCACCGCCTTCTCGTATTCCCCCAGGTCGATCTTCTCGTCGGGCGTGTGATCCAGCGCGGAATCACCAGGTCCATACACCAGCGCCGGACAGTTCCACACGGGCGCCACGATGTTCAGGTCAGCGGTGCCGGTCTTGTACACAAACGCCGGTGTGCCACCCTCCCCGCGAATGCCCGCCAGCACGGCTCTCACCAGCCGGGTATTCTTGTCACATGTCCAGGCTGCCAACGGCACTCCCAGACGCACCACTTCCGCGCTCTCAGCCAGTTCATCCAGTTTGGCGTACCACTCCTCCGGCGAAAAAACCGGCGGCAGCCTCACCCCCACCCTCAAAGTAGCCCATTGCTCAAAATCGCTGTGGTCCGAATTCATTTCCTGCAGCGAGGGTTGCAGCTGGTCAAACACGCGCGCCTTGTTGGCGTTGTAATCATCGCTAAAAGTTTTGATCGCCTGCCAGATCGAAACGGCTTGTTCACAGGCCGTCGTCCCGCCGCTGGCGGTGTGTTCCTGTCCGCGTTTGATCATGATCTCGGCCCAGGCCGTGCCTTTGTAACCCAGCGCGGCCCTGTCCCAGCGGTTAGGCTCGCCGATCACGGCGTACTCCGGCTGGTATTGGTTCACAGCAAAATTGGCGCCCTTGCTGTCGCGTTCTTCTTCCACTGCGCCGATTACCACCAGCTGCCAGCCCTCCACGGCGCCGCAGGCTGCGGCTGCATCCGTGAAACAGGCCAGCGGACCCTTGGCGTCCACTGCGCCGCGGCCGTAGAGGATGCCATCCTCCACCCGCACGGGGATCTCGCCCGGCACCGTGTCAATGTGTCCGAGCAGCACGATCTGCTTCTCACCGTTGCCGATCACTCCCACGGCATTGCCAGCCGCGTCGCTGAACGCTCGGTCATAGCCAAGCGTCTGCATGCGCTCAATCAAAAAGCGCACGGCACCGCCTTCATGGCCTGAAGGGCTGTACTGGCCGACCAATCCGATCAGGGTTTCATTCAAGGGTTATTCTCCGGCGATCTCATGGGTCAAAACATCGTTCAATGCCTCGGCCAGGTGGTCCAGCTGCTCATAGCTGATCACCAAAGGCGGCAGCAGGCGGATGACCGTCAGCCCGGCGTTCAGGGCAATGATTTGTTTCTCTTGCAGCGCCTTCACATACGGCGTGACTTTTTGTTTCAGTTCGATGCCCACCATCAACCCCATTCCGCGCACTTCGCGGATCAGCGGGGATTGAATGGCGCGCAGTTTTTCCATCAGGTAGGCGCCTTTTTCGGCTGCCTGTTTCGCCAGGCCTTCCTCTTCCATCACGTCCAGCGCCGCATTAGCCGCCGCGCATGACAGCGGATTGCCGCCAAAGGTTGAGCCGTGCATACCGGGGACCAAGTTCTGCACCGCCGGACCGATCAGCACCGCCCCGATGGGGATGCCGCCGCCCAGTGATTTGGCCACGCACAGCAGGTCCGGTGTGATGCCGTAATGCTGGCAGGCGAACATTTTGCCCGTGCGGCAGAAACCGGTCTGTACTTCATCAATGATCAGCAGTGCGCCACGTTCTATGCAGATGCGCTGCGCAGCCTCGATAAAATCAATCGAGGCTGGGAAGACCCCGCCCTCGCCCTGGATGACTTCCAGGATCACCGCGGCAGTCTTCTCCGTCACGGCTTTGTCAAGCGCATCGATGTTGTTGTAAGGCACGTGGCTGAAATCAGGCACCAGCGGTAAAAAGGGTTCGCGATAAGCTTTATTCCAGGTGGCCGAGAGCGCCCCCATCGTGCGCCCGTGGAAGCCGCGCATGGTCGCCACGATCCCCGTCCGCCCCGTGGAAACACGTGCGAACTTGAAAGCCGCTTCGACCGTCTCGGTGCCCGAATTGCAGAAGAACACCCGATCCATGCCGGGCATTAATGCGGTCAGTTTTTGCATCAAAGTGGCGCGCTGGTCGTTCGGGAAGGATTCAAACAAAGTCAACAATACGGTGGCTTGCTTGGCGATGGCCGCCGCCACCTTGGGATGCGCGTGCCCCAAATTCGCCACGCCGTGCCCTGAGGAGCAATCCAGGTACTCGTCGCCGTCCTCGGAGTACAGACACGCCCCCTCGCCGCGGATGATCACCAGCGGCTGTTTGGTGTAGGTGCCGCAGGTATGCTGCTCTTCCACAGCCTGAATATCCATGCAGTTGCCTTTTACGCTCATGAGATCACCGTCCCTGCCCCCGCCAGCGCGGAGGAAATTGGCTTGTCGCCCCGACCGTCGGCAATGATCACCTTGCCCACGCCAGCCTGCAGCGCTTCTTCGCTGCCCAATACTTTCTTCTTCATCCGTCCCTGTGCCATTTCGAGCGCGGCCGGGATCTTGTCTTGCGAGATGTGCTTGATCAACGTGGTTTCGTCTGGGAATTTTTCCATCAGCCCTGGTACTGCCGTGAGCAGGATCAGGGTTTCAGCCTTTAAGGCTCCTGCCACCATGGCGGCAGCACGGTCGGCATCCACGTTGAGCGCTTCACCGTTGTGGCTCACAGCCACCGGCGCGATCACGGGCAGGTAACCCGCGTTCAATAGCATTTCCAAAAGCTCGGCGTTGACCTGGTCGATCTTGCCGGTGTAATCGTCGCGGATCATCCTGCGTTTGCCGTTCTCCACGCTTTGGATGGCCTCCTTGCGTTCGGCCACCAGCAGGCTGCCATCCATGCCGCACAGGCCGAAGGCGTTCAAGCCCAGGCCGTGAAGCTGCTCGGTCAGCAGCGAATTGACCTTGCCGTTGACTGCCATTAAAAAGACTTCCAGCGTGGTGCGGTCGGTGTAGCGCGAAGTGTAGCCCGACGGCGAAGTGATGAACTTGGGCGGAGTGCCCAGCGCTTCACCCAGGCTGTTGGCTTCCGCGGATCCGCCGTGCACCAGCACCAGGCGCTGCCCGCCTTTGATCAGCTCGGCTGCATCCGCACAGATGGCCGAAAAATCCACCCCTTCGGTGCCGCCCAGTTTTACGACAATGGTTGAATTATTGCTCATTTAACGCTCCGCTCTAGATGGGGTGCAGGCCGGTGAATTCAAGGCCCAGGGTTTCATCCCAGCCCATCATCAGGTTCATACATTGTACTGCGGTACCCGAGGCACCCTTCATCAAATTATCAATGGCGCAGATCGAAACCACATGCCCATTGCTTTCGTCCAATTCAAAGCCGATGTCGGCATAATTCGATCCAAACACGATCTTGGGTTCCGGCACGCGGTAGATGCCGCGCTGTTCCTTCACCAGTCTGATAAACGGATTTTCGTTCGCGGCAGCCCGGTAGGCCTTCCACAGGTCCTTGTTGGTCACGCCCGGTTTCACCGTCGCATGGACAGTGGCCAGCGCGCCCCTCACCAGGTCCACGGCGGTCATGGTCAGGCTGGCATTGGTCATGCCCATTTCCTGGATGATCTCCGCGGTATGGCGGTGGCCGAAAGCCGAGAAGGTGCGCACCACGTTGGCGCGTTCAGCATGCAGCGAACCGGAATTACCTTCTGCACCCGATTCGGAGGAACCGACCTTGATCTCAATATAGGTCGGCGCGGATAGTTCAATCAATCCCCCTTGAACAAGTGGTAATAAAGCTAAATTCGCGGCGGTCGCGTTGCAGCCAACGCCGCTGATGTAGCTTGCCGCCGCCATTTCGGCGCGGTGCAGTTCCGGCAGGCCGTAGACGAATTTCGGAAGCCACTCCGGCGCGGAATGCGGCGACCCATACCATTTTTCATACAGTGCGGTGTCTTTGATCCTGAAATCCGCAGAGAGGTCCACGATCTTGGCGCCCAGTTTGGCGTACTCGTTGATCTTCTTTTGCGCTTCGCCGTGCGGCAGCGCCAGGAACAGCACATCCACCGGCTCAACCGTGGAAGGATCGCTGAACTTGAGCTGGCTGCGCTTGCGCAGGTTGGGATGCACCTGATAGACATACTCACCCAAATGTGAACGCGAGGTCACCTGCTTGACCTCCACCTCCGGATGCCCAATTAAGATCCGTAATAATTCCCCGCCGCCATACCCCGATCCACCTACGATTGATGCACTGATCATGTTTGCTCCTTGTGAAGTGATGAGTACTAAGTAAAAAAATCGCAAAGTGACGAGTAATCAGTAATTAGTAATCAGGCTGTTTATCAACCCGACCCATCACTCCAAATTGTATTTAATTATAAAGTAACGAGTACTGAGTGATTAGTAATCAGGCTGTATTTCTAACTGCTCCATCACTCAAAATTAATTATCCTCATATGGATACAATTTCCAATTCCGAACTTATATTATCTCGTTTTTGGTCTTCCTGATTTTTGATTACTCGTTACTATTTACTCGCTCTTGCCTTTCCTAATAACTGATTACTCATTCCTGATTACTGCTCTTTCTTGCAACTTCCACCACGTAATTCACGATCTCGCCGGCAATGTCAACGCCGCTGACGGGCTGCGCGGTGTGGAATTCCATGGTGTGGTTGACCTCATTGACCAGCATGCCCTTGTCGGGATGCTCGACCAGGTCCACCGCCAGCACGCCGCCGCCCACGGCATTGGCCGCATCCAGGCACAGTTTTTCGATCTCGGGCGTGATCGGGCAGATCTCACCCTCTCCGCTGCGCGCGGTATTGGTGATCCAATGCTCGGATTTGCGGTAGATCGCCATAATGACTTTATCACCAATCACGATCGCGCGGATGTCGCGTCCGGGCTTCTTGATGTATTCCTGGATGTAGAAGACGGAATGCTGCACCGAGCCCAGTACGGACTTGTGCTCCACCACCGCTTCGGCCGCTTCGCGGTCGTTGATTTTTGCGAGCAGCCTGCCCCACGACCCCACCACCGGCTTGAGCACCACCGGGTATCCGAAGGCGTCAATGGCGTCCAGCGCGGCTTCGGGCGTGAAGGCCGTCACCGTGTGCGGCTGCGGAACTCCCGCCCTGCTCAGCATGGCGCTCGTCACCAGCTTGTCGCCGCAGATCTCGGCCACCCTGGCGGTGTTCACCGTGCGCACGCCGAATGAATCCAGCATGCGCAAGCAATATAATCCGCTGGTGTAGCTGATGCTGCGCTCGAGCACTGCATCAAAGGCCTGCCAGGGTTCGGGATGCTCCAGATCAAAGGAGATCATGCGGTCATCCAGCCGTTCATAATCGATGCCGAGTTTCTCCATTGCACCGAAGATCCATTTTTCTTCCACGCGCACCCGCGAGTATAAAACCCCGATGTGCAGTCTTTTTTGTGTCATACCCGAACCTCCAAGCCGCCTTTTACCGCAGCAGTTTTAAGAATTATTCGCCCCAGTCTTCCTGTTCCATCGGCGCCAGTTCAA
This sequence comes from uncultured Anaerolinea sp., assembly GCA_964597505.1. Lineage (GTDB taxonomy): Bacteria > Chloroflexota > Anaerolineae > Anaerolineales > Anaerolineaceae > UBA6107. The sequence goes on from CAZQXI010000004.1 coordinate 129,285, forward strand.
CGGCGGCGGGGTTCAGGGAGGTTACTTCGAGGTCAACGCCGCAATCCGGGCAGACCAGAATTTCGCCAACTTCGGTGCTGGCTTCAAGGGTAATTTCGGCATCACATTCGGGACAATTAACTTTGCTCATTTTATTTCTCCTTTAAGAAATGATTTCGCTTTTTGAATTTGTTGTTTGACTGCATCCTGGGAGGTTCCGCCCATCACGTTGTGCTTGTTGACGGAAGCCAGGGGATTAAATAATTCGTACACATCTTTTTCAAACGGACCGATGGTCTGGTACTCTTCGACGGACAGTTTATCCAGCGCGGAATGCTTCTCCGCGGCCAGTTTGACCGCCTTGCCCACCATGCCGTGCGCAGTGCGGAAGGGCACGCCCTTGTGCACCAGGTAATCCGCCAGGTCGGTGGCATACAGGCTGCCGTCGATCGCAGCCAGCATTTTGTCGGCATTGATGCTCATACTTTGCAGCGCCCCGCACAACACAGGCAGGATGGTCATCAAAGTATCCGTAGCCTGAAAAACCGGCAGCTTGTCTTCCTGCAGATCCTTGTCGTAAGTGGAAGGCAGCCCTTTCAAGGTCGCCATCAGCCCGGTCAGCATTCCCACCAGCGTGCCGGCTTTGCCGCGCGCCAATTCGAACAGATCGGGGTTTTTCTTCTGCGGCATCAGGCTGGAGCCGGTCGAAAAGGCATCCGACAGTTCAATGAAGCCGAATTCCGCGGTGCTGAAGAGCACCACTGCCTCTGAAAGTTTGCTCAGGTGCAGGCCGGTCATGGCTGTGCAGAAAAGGTACTCGGCGGCAAAATCGCGGTCCGAGACGGCGTCCAGGCTGTTGGCCGAGGCGGACGCAAAACCGAGGTCCGCGGCCAGCGCCTCGCGGTCTATATTCAATGTGGTGCCGGCCAACGCGCCGCTGCCCAGCGGCAGCACGGAAACGCGTTTACCGAGGTCGGTCAGGCGTTCCACATCCCGCTGCAAAGACCAGAAGTGGCTCATCAGCCAGTGCGCCAGCGTGATTGCCTGCGCGCGCTGCAAGTGGGTGTAGCCCGGCATGACCACATCCTGGTTGGATTCGGCCGCCGCCACCAGCACGGATTGCAGTCCGCGGATGGATTGCTGCAGTTCGGGCAGCGCTTCGAGCATCCACAGCCTGAAGTCGGTTGCCACCTGGTCGTTGCGGCTGCGCCCGGTGTGCAGCTTGCCGGCGGTTTCGCCGATCAGCGCGCCCAGCCTGCGCTCCACCGCGGTGTGGATGTCTTCATCGCCTTCGCCAAAAACGAAACTGCCGTTCTTGAACTCTTCCGCAATGGAATTAAGCCCATTGACGGTGGCGGTGTGTTCACCGGAGGAGAGCACGCCTGCTTTGAGCAGGGCTTTCGCCCAGGCCAGGCTGCCTTTGACGTCTTGCAGCGCCAGGCGCTGGTCAAAGGGCAGCGAAGCGTTCAACTTCCACGCCTGCTCATCCAGCTTGCCAGAAAAACGTCCACCCCAAAGCGTCATGCGGCCTCCTTCATAATAAGTAATAACACCACTAGTCGCGTTTGAAGCGGCTGTAATCCGGTTTCGGCATGGCCAGACCAGAGACCGGCAGGCCGTTCATGGCGCGCACTTTCAAGCTCAATCCGAACAGGCGGATGAAGCCTTCGGCGTCGCTCTGGTCGTAAACATCTTCCTGGCCAAAGGTGGCGAAGTCTTCGCGGTACAGGCTGAAGGGGCTCTTGATGCCGGCGCTGATGATGTTGCCTTTATAAAGTTTAAGACGCACCGTGCCGGTGACGGGACCCTGCGTGTTATCCACGAAGGCGTCAATCGCCTCGTGCAGCGGAGTGAACCACAGGCCGTCGTAGGTCAGTTCGGCGTATTTGAGCGCGGCGATCTGTTTGAAGGCCAGCGTCTGGCGGTCGAGCACCAGTTCTTCGATCTCGTTGTGGGCGTACATCAAAATGGTGCCGCCGGGGGTCTCGTAAACACCGTGGGATTTCATACCCACCAGCCGGTTCTCGATCAGGTCCACGCGGCCGATGCCGTTGGCGCCGCCGATGGCGTTCAGCACTTCCACGATCTTGGCCGGGGAGTGTCTCTCGCCATTGACCGACACGGGGATGCCGCTCTCGAACTCGATCTCCACGTATTCGGGCGTTTCGGGGGCATTCTCGGGGCTGGTGCTGATCTGGAACATGCTCTCTTCGGGCTCGTTCCACGGATCTTCGAGGATGCCGCCCTCGTGCGAGATATGCCACAGGTTGGCGTCGCGGCTGTAGATGGATTTGATGGTCGCGGTCACGGGCACGTTATGTATGGCAGCGTAGGCGATCGCGTCTTCACGTGAGCGGATCTCCCACTCGCGCCACGGGGCGATGATCTTCAAGCGCGGATCGAGCGCCATCACGGTCAGCTCAAAACGCACCTGATCGTTGCCCTTGCCGGTCGCGCCGTGCGCAATCGCGTCCGCACCGACTTCGTGTGCCACATCCACCAGATGTTTGGCGATCAGCGGACGGGCCACGGAAGTTCCCAGCAAGTACTTGCGTTCATATACCGCTCCGCTCTTGATCAGCGGAAAGAGATAATCGCTGGCGAATTCTTCGCGCAGGTCGTGCGCGATCAACATGCTGGCGCCGCTGGCGAGCGCTTTTTGTTCCAACGCATCCAGCTCCTGGTCACCCTGGCCCACGTTGGCGCAGAAACACACCACCTCGCAGCCGTAATTCTCTTTCAACCACGGTACGATCACCGAGGTATCCAATCCGCCTGAGTAGGCGAGCACCACTTTCTTGATGGATTTCTTTTCTTTAGCCGATCTGGTCATGGGTATCTCCTTCTAATATGACTCTATAAATGATTGCGCGATGGGTAATGAGTAATCAGGCACTCAGTAATCAGGGTTCAGTCGCTTAGGCTTCAGGCACTCAGTAATCTGGGTTCAGCGCTTAGGCTTCAGGCACTCAGGAATCAGGAAAACCAATGCTCATATTCCTGATTCCTGATTCCTGATTACTAATTACTAATTACTCGTTTCTATTCACTATTCCCTGCTCTTCCTGATTACAGATTACTTATTACTTCTTTTTTTATGGACTCAATTGCGTAAAACCATTACTAACTTTGCAAACCCAAATATGCCTTCGGCATAAAAAAACAACCCTCCGTGAAGGAGGGCTATTGTGATTGACTTACTCTGTTTCCAGAAACCAATGCTTTTTGCGCGAACGCCAAAGCTCCCATCCTTCGTTTATGAAGAGGGCTGCTTTCGTCGAGCGCGGAGGAACACGATTTCAGTGAACATTATGGATTGATTCTATCACCCGTTTGAAATAGGTCAAGGGTAATTTAGAGATTGTGTAGACAATAGACCCGAGCAATTCGTAGGGGCGCATTGCATGCGCCCTGTGATATATCCATCCTTGAACTGTCACACTTGCACTTTCGGCAACTTCGTCCCGATGTTCTTCGGGAGAGCCAGTATTGCGAGTCCGTGCTTTTCAGGCGCGGCAATCCCTACAAGCATATTGCCTTTACATTTCATAATTCTTTTGATTTACATATTGATTTTAAATTGCTATACTCTTAATTGGTGGGTTTTATATTTGATTTTTCACGCTTATTAGTATATTCATTAGTAATCCAATAATGGTCAACATTAATTAATTTGAGGTTTTTTTCGACAATTAAACCAGTTCTCTTCATAGGGAGAAATTATGCAATATACAGAAGAAGAAATTAAACAATGGATAAAAATTCAAAACAATATTTCTCCTCTACTGCTTCCTCATGGGGCTGAAATTGAAGGGTTTTTAGCTTCCGGAGGACAAGGTTATGTCTATTTTGGTTTGTATTTTGGTCACAAAGCAGCTATAAAAATATATTACCCTGGTCAAAATCTTGAAAGAATTGAGAGAGAAGTAAATGCATTAACTGAAATAAATTGTGATGAAATTGTAAAACTTTTATGGTATGGAAAGATTACAGTTTTTGGAGTTGACTTACCAATTGTAATCACTGAATTAGTTATAGGTGAAACCCTTTCAACAAAAATCCGTAGGAAACCATTATCCGAAACTGAAACTTCAATAATAATACTCGACACTGCAAAAGCTATTAAAGAGATTTGGGATAAACAAAAAATTGTTCACAGAGATATTAAACCATCAAACATTTTGATTAGGTCTAATGGAAGAGCGTGCATAATAGATTTAGGAGTAGCGAGACACCTAGAAAAGGTAACCTTAACAGCAACAGGTTTTACTTGGGGGACTCCTGGGTATTTTTCACCAGAACAAGTAAAAGGAGTCAAACAATTAACATGTAAATCTGATGTTTTTTCCTTAGCCGTCGTAGCTTTGGAATGCGGACTAGGACATCATCCAACAAATGGGAATCAACAAGTTTTATTGGTCAGCAACTTCCAAGATAAACTTCCTTTACCTATCTTAACATGGCAAATTGAGCCATTATTAAGAAAAATGTTTAATCCAAAGGCAAATGCCAGACCAATGCCAGATGAAATCATTGATTTAATCAAGAGAAAAGAATAATTATGGAGGAAATTCAATGTCTTTTTATTTAAATTCAGGTTACTTTCTCAAAATTAATGAAAACGTAAGTCCTGATGGGGTAATTCTAAATTGCTCTGGAATGCCTTATGCTCAATTATATAGGAAAAAATTCAATAAAAAATACCCTCATACAAAGAATAGACTATTCGATCCGCAATACTACATGGAACAATTGGACCCTCACGAAAGCCCAAAGCCTTGCTACAAGCTCGTCACTTATCCCTGGTTTGGAGCTCAAGACCTACCAGAATTTGATAGTGGAATATACTCATTACAATCCTATGATCAAGAGCAACGAGCGAAAATTGTCGAGATATGGCAAAATCGATTGCCAGAAACCGAAGAACAAATTCAATTTGCAGTTGCTTCAGCAATTGAATTTCAAATTCAAATAGGATGTGAGGGAATAATTCTTCCAAGCCCTTTAACGGACGAAACGGCAACAGATTATTCAAGAGAATTAATGTGGCTAGATTATGGAATTAAATATATCAAAGAAAACGATATAAAACTACCAATTTATGCCACAATTGCCATTTCAGATATTTGTTTTAAATATACAAAAGTTGAAAATAATCCCTTAATCAATTTAATTTTAGACGTCATAAGTTCGAGGAAAGTTGATGGCGTTTACATAATTGTTGATCAAAGGTTGGAAAATGATAGAGCTAGATATATAGGAAATTCAAATACAATTAGTGCAATATTAGAATTGGTTCATGGTTTTTCCCAAGAAAACCATCTTAAAACCATTGTAAATTATTTTGGCCCTTTTGGAATGGTATTCGCTTCAGTAGGGGCACATATTTGGTCAAGCGATTGGTATAAAAGTCTTGTTAGATTTCGGCTATCTGATCAGATCGGAGTTGGAAGGACATACCCACTTTATTGGTCTTCAAAAATAGCTTGTGATATCAACCTCGACAGCGATTTAGACACAATTAACAAAAAAGGATTGTTATCATTAGTACTTGATGAAACAAGTGCATCGAAAGGACTTATTGAGGGATTAAAAAGTGGGCTAGTCGTTAACTCAATTCCTTCTTGGTATTACCGCATCGGTAATAAAACAGCCTCCATGGAACATTACAGATTGTCAATTATTCAAGCAAATGTTCAATTATCGAGTTTAGGGAACAAAGATCAATTATTGTATATTCAACAATGGTTAGACACAGCATGTGAAAGTATTTCAAGAATTAAGGCTGTATTGGGCGAAGATTCAGCAACAAAAATGAATCATGTTTCTGCTTGGAGAGATGCATTTATAGATTATCGACGAGTCCATAGTATTTGACGTGAAGGTATAAGTGTACTGTTTACAATATATTCTTTGTTAAATGTGTCAGTAGGATTATTACGTCCAGGTTGAATTAACCATTCAATATTGGAAAATGAAATTGCACATAATCCAATATTACAGGCTTTAAATAATTCTAGAGATTTATCGTCTCGAGGAATTCCTTCTGCGTCCATTGCAACAATTACTTTATCAGCAAATTGCTGATACCTAACGGCTTGGTGAAATGCTTCTCTCCAATCTGTAAGTTTGGCTTCTATTGCTACAATTTCAGCATCAATTTGAGCAATTTTTTCGGACAAAGTATATTTTTCATTTAATGATCTTGTAATAATTTCATGTTTCTCTAAAAAAAGTAGAATTGGCGATATAGTTTCTATTTCCTCAAAACAAATACTCGCGATTTCTTGTCCTGTTAATGAACCATGCTCTCTCAATAAAGCTAAAATAAAAGAGTACTTGGCATTCCATCTATTTGGCCAATTATTCATTGTCGGTGTAGATTTATATCCTACATAAATAAAGTCAGGAATACACTCTCCAATAGGTACTTCCCTCTTAGTAAAAGCTAGATCGTGATTGCCCCACTCAGATGAACTCGTGACCTCAAGTTCAGATTGCAATTCTCGCTCTTTTTGAAAAATCATCAGAATCCTCAATTACCAGCTACATGGATTAATAATATTCTTGAAGTTGTGTTGCAATAATATTACCAAAGTCAATTATTACGATCCTCCCTCGACTACGAAAATGTGTCCACCTATGGTGATAAGTTTATATTCTCTAAAGAAATAGTCAAGTAATATACCGTTTTTGTTTTACGATAATTGTCATATCATTTCAAAATAGTATCAAATATTTTATTTGCACTGATAGAATAGCGAAAAGATTTATAGAACTTATATTCTATTTTATTTATTATATCATACTAATTATTCAACAATACTTAGGCGTGTCACCATCTCTTTTCATATAGTGTCTCACCCCAATGAAACCCGGATTTGTGATGTACACCCGCCTAAGACCCGCCACTAAACGGAATTTTCGCTACAATTTACTTTTCCTTTGCACTCTTGTAACCTGTGTGCCATCGAGTAGCTCGTAGGGTGCATCCCGTTGGTTGGGATGCACCATTACATACCCCCACAATAACATTTTTCTTTGCGGTCTTTGCATATCTTTGTTATCTTTGCGAGATAAGGTTACCTCCGCGTGAGAAAACAACCTGTAATACAATTATCCCAACGATGACCACCGAATCCGTTCGCGCTCTCTTCGAAACCCAGGCGAATAAAAAACCAACCCGTTGGCAGAAGGGCTTTATCGCCGTCTACCTCGCCGTGGGCTTGACCGGCCTGGCTATTGTGCTCATCTCCTGGCTGAAAACCCGCGAACTTGTCGGGCTCTTCTTGTTCGTGGGTTTGGCCTATCTGCTGCTGGGGTTATGGTTCATCTACACCATTCACAACGAACGCGCCTGCGCCCGCCTGATGCTGCAAGCCCTCCATGACGGCGGCAGCTCCCTCGCCTGGGTCTACATCGAAAGAACATCAGGTCAGCGCGAAACAACCAGCCTGCATTACCGCTTCACCAACCGCAGGCACGGCGAGTTTCTGGGTACCGATCAGACCATCCACGAACTCTTTCACTTCTTCACCCGCTTCACCACCCAACTCTCAACCGGCTACACCCCCTTGCTTGAAAAGCAGTTCCGCCGCGCGCCGCTTTCTCTCAAAACCACCCCCGTCCGCGGCAGCGATATTAAATACACCGAAATCCCGACCGATAACCCCTCCAACGGCTGGTAATCACATCACCAAGCCCATCACCCCTTGACACATGGATTATAATTAAATTATAGAATATAATTTCTATTATTATTGGCGTTGCCCTTTAACAACTGCACATATTGTCAGCCCGTCAGCGAATGAAAACAATTCGATTCGCTGGTCAAATGCGGCCTAAATGAGATCAATATTGAATGTGCCCGAGTTTAGCGAAGGGTAATTGTTTTTGTTTGTTTCACACAAAAAAACAAAAACAATTAAATTATTATTCACTATCCGCGAACCCGATGCGCCCACATTATGTAGGGGCGACCGGCCGGTCGCCCCTACCTTGGTCATTACGATTCGTGCATAAAAACAAAAACGAATCATCCGTCAAAAACCACGATTTCGAGATCAAAATCGGTTTGTTTTATTCGTTTCAGAATTTTCTTGAAAACAAAAACGAATCCTAATACTACCCATGCCGGGCGGCCCACACGTCCTCCTTACCTTGGACAGCAAGGTCCCTTTTTTTCGAATTGTTTTTTATTGTTTTTCAATTATTGATTTATTCGTGTATTTTGTGTTTTTCGTGGTGAAGATTTTTTTCAAAACAAAAAACCGCCTCCTCCAAACGGAGAAGGCGGTCTACCAATAAACTCAATCTACAGCGAATAACCTTCCTCGCCGAACTGGCCTTCATCCAGGCCCTTCACCTCCACCTCATCCGGTACGCGGACGGGTGAGAAGCGGTTCATGATCTTCAAGATCAACCAGGTCGCGCCAAACGAGAAAGCCGCTACCCCGACCCCAGCCAGCAGTTGCACCGCAAACTGGCGCACATTACCTTCAACAAGGCCGCTTACGCCGTTCACCGACGAGACCGCGAAAACGCCCAGCAAAATGGTGCCCAGCAGACCGCCCACACCGTGGCAGGCCCAAACATCCAGGGCATCATCCCAATGCCACTTGGCGCGCAGTTGGATCGCACCGTAGCAGGTGAACGCCGCCAGCACACCGATGATCGCCGCCGCCCACGGGCGCACATACCCAGCCCCCGGGGTGATCGTGGCCAGGCCGGCCACCGCGCCGGTCAGCGCGCCGGTCATGCTCGGCTTGCCTTCATGGATCCATGAGATGAACAGCCAGGTGATCATGGCTGTGGCGCCGGCCACATCCGTGTTGACAAATGCAATGGAGGCAATGCCGTTGGCAGCCAGTCCGCTGCCGCCGTTGAAACCGAACCAGCCGAACCAAAGCAGGCCGGTGCCCAGCGCCACATAAGTGATGTTGTGCGGACGGGTCTTCTCGGTGGGTAAGATCTTGCGTCTGCCCACAATGAACACCGAAGCCAGTGCCGCGAAACCTGCGCTGATATGCACCACAATGCCGCCCGCGAAATCCACCACACCCAGTTTGGCCAAAAAGCCGCCGCCCCAGATCCAGTGCACCAGCGGGATGTAAACCAGGATGCTCCAGAAGACCAGGAACCCCAGATAGCTTCTGAAATTCACCCGTTCAGCGAAAGCACCGGTGATCAACGCCGGCGTGATCGTGGCGAACATTTCTTGATACACAAAAAACGCAAGTGCCGGTATAGCCTGGCCGTCCATCGGATCAAAGCCAATGCCGTTCAGGGCGAAATAACGCAGGTCGCCGATCACGCCGCCGATATCCTTGCCGAAGGCCAGACTGAATCCGCCGAATAACCAGATCGCCGTCACAATGCCTAGGGAGATAAAGCTTTGCATCATGATCGACAAAACGTTCTTCCGGCGGACCAATCCACCATAGAAAAAAGCCAACCCTGGGGTCATGAGAAACACAAGTGCAGAACTGATAAGTACGATTGCAGTTGCAGCCGGATCAATAGCTTGCATGTTTTTCTCCAAAGTTTAAGATGGGATGTTTTTACCATCTTACATTTGTCTGACAACAAAAACATGCACCATGAATAGTAGAACCCATACCTGAAATCAGGTACCAGACAAATATCATTCTTTCTGGCCTTGTAGTAAGATAACCTCATGAGTATTTCAGTCCTGCTGGTTGAAGATCATCAGATCGTCCGCGAAGGCACCCGCCAACTGCTGGAGCTCCATCAAGACATGCAAATTGTCGGTGAAGCCTCTGACGGATTGGAAGCCGTCAGCCTGGCGGGAGTGCTCCAACCCGACGTGATCGTCATGGATGTGCGTCTGCCCAAACTCAACGGGGTTGAAGCCACCCGCGCCATCACCACCCGCCACCCCAGGATCAAGGTGCTCATCCTTTCAGCCTACGAAGACGACAGTTACGTCTTTCCCCTGCTCGACGCTGGCGCCAGCGGATACCTGCTCAAGACCTCCAGCAGCACCGAACTCGCCTCCGCCATCCGCCTGGTCTTTGCCGGAGAAATGGCCCTTTCGCCGCGCATCAGCGCCAAGATCGTCAACCGCCTGGGAGGACGTCAGGCTTACCGCAATCTGGATATGCCCCGCGGTCTCACCGAACGTGAAATGGATGTCTTGAAAGCCGCGGCGCATGGAAGATCCAACAAGGAGATCGCCCTGAACCTGGGCATCACGACCCAGACCGTGCAGGTGCATCTGCGCAACATCTTTGTCAAGCTGGATGTGAACAGCCGCTCAGAAGCTGTCGCCTACGCCATCCGCCACGGCTGGATCACCCTGGAATCCACGGATGATTGATCAACCTGCCCCGCCCGCTGCTGTAAAAACCTCAGACCAGAACGGAACCACCATCCGCTCTCAGTTATTGTGGGCGTCGGTTTTTCCGCTCATCTTCTTCGGAATGCTGACCGTCCTGGTCACCTCAACAGCGCTCTATGAACTGACCCTCAACAATTCTATAGAGCGCAATACCGCCCAGGTGCAGTTGATGTCAGACGCGGTGGAGCAGCAGATCAAAAATGGGCTCAGGCCAGATGCCTCTTCGCTGTTCAATATTCTGCACGCCGTAAACCCCGATGCCCTGGGTCAGCTTTATTTTTTTGACTCAAACGGTAATTTACTCCAAAACACAATTGGAACCCCTGACGTAGTCGAAATCGCAATCCTCAAATCCAGTCTCATCACCGGGTACATTGCACCGACAAGCAAGCTGTTAGACTCGGCCGTTGCCAATGAAAAGAACCTCGTCTCGATCGCCGCTTTATCCTCAGGGTCTCACTACATCGTCTTTACAGAGCCCTGGAGCGAGATCGTCGCCCCGACTCTCTATTACCAGTTGATCTTCATCGGGTTGTGGATTCTGGGCATCGTCTTTTCACTTGGTATGCTTTCGGTCAGCGTCAGCCGCATCATCCGGCCCATTGCCGTGCTGGTCGAAAACGCGACTGGTGCTGTGCCAGGCAGCATCTTCCATCCCGTTCCGCAGCACGGACCCAAAGAGATCCGCGCCCTGACTAACGAATTCAACCAGATGGTCATCCGCCTCGCTGAACAGCAGCACTCCCTGCGGCAGTACGCCCACAAAGCCCTGCTCAGCCAGGAGGAAGAACGCCAGCGCCTGTCTCACGAACTGCACGACGGCACCCTGCAGGATATGGTCGGTCTGGTACAGCGGGTGGAACTCTGCCGTAACGATCTCGACACCAACCCCGCTTACGCCAAACAGCGCCTGGATGATCTGCATGACCTGCTAAACAAGACCATAGAAGACATCCGCCGCATGAGCATCGCACTCCGTCCGCCTGTGCTTGAAGACTTCGGTCTGCCGATTGCGCTTGACGCACTTTGCAAAGACCTGCAGCAAGAAAAACCCGGTCTTGTGATCAATTATGTTGTAGAGGGAGAAAATCAACGCCTGCAATCCGACCTGGAATTGGCCATTTACCGCGTGGTGCAAGAAGCGCTGACCAACATCCGCAAACACGTGAAGGATGTCAGCCAGGTTTCGGTTGAACTCGCGTTCGGTGAAACTGAAGTGAAAGCGGTCATCAAGAACAACGGCGCAGTATTCTCAAACTACAACGTCAACCAGTTCGTCCAATCTGGCCACCTTGGCCTGGCGGGGATGTATGAACGGGCACGCCTTTTTGGCGGCTCCCTCACCATCACCTCGGATGACGAAGACAACACCGTCGTCTGCATCCAAATGCCGTATTTACAAATATAGTGGCGTAGGCCCAAAACGTTTCTAAAATCAAAATGCCCCTTTTTTCATGTATTTCGTCCTTTTCGTTGTTTTCCATAAAAAAACAGCGTTATACTCGATATATATGCCGCCCTTAATCCAATTTGACCGCGTCACCTACCGCCACCCCGGCAGCCCCGAGACTGCCCGGCCGGCGCTTGACAACATCACCCTCACTATCAACCGCGGTGAATGGGTCGCCCTGCTCGGCGCCAACGGATCGGGCAAGACCACTCTGGCGCGCCACTGTAACGCCCTGTTTCTGCCCACGACCGGCAAGGTGCTGATTGACGGCAAAGAAACGGCTTCGGCCAAATTCCTGCCGCGGATCAGATCGCAGGTCGGCATGGTCTTTCAGAACCCCGAAGACCAGATGGTCGCCACCCTCATCCAGGAAGACACCGCCTTCGGGCCTGAGAACCTGGGCATCCCCTCCGCGGAAATTCGCGCGCGCGTCACCACCTCGCTCGACGCCGTCGAGATGAGCAAATACGCCCACCGTCCGCCCCACCTTCTCTCTGCCGGTCAAATGCAGCGCGTCGCCCTCGCCGGCGTACTTGCCATGCAGCCCGAATGTATCATCTTCGACGAATCCACCGCCATGCTAGACCCCCGCGGACGCCTTGAAGTGATGGAACAGATGCGCATGCTGCACGAAAAGGGGATCACCGTCCTCTTCATCACCCATTTCATGGAAGAAGCCGCCCGCGCCGACCGCGCCGTCGTGCTCAACCAGGGGGCGCTGTGTTTTGATGGCAGCCCCGCCGCCCTTTTTGCCGACATTCCCCTGCTCAACCAATGCGGGCTTGAACAGCCGCTCACCCTGCAGCTCCTCAACGCGATCCGCAAACTCAACCCCGCCCTCGCCCACCTTTCAGATAACTTCGAGCAGGCCGTGCGCGACATCCCCCTCTTTTCGGGAGAATTCTACGTGCCCGAACCCGAGATACGCGGCAACGGGGCCAAAGCCCTGGTCTCGATCGAACACCTCAACCACACCTACCTGCCCGGCACCCCCCTGGCCCAACTCGCCCTCGAGGATGTCTCGCTGACCGTCACTGCCGGCAAGGCCCACGGATTCGTCGGCGCCACCGGTTCGGGCAAGTCCACCCTGCTGCAGCATCTCAACGGTCTATACCGTCCCCAGAGCGGAACCATCCGCGTGGGGCCTTACACCTTCTCCGAAGACTCGCTGGATGTCAAAGCCCTGCGCCGCTTCGCCGGCCTGGTCTTTCAAAACCCCGAGATCTACTTCTTCGAGCAGTATGTCGGTGATGAGATCGCCTACGGACCCAAATTACTATACGGCCGTGATGGCTTGAAAGAACGCGTCAAGAACGCCATGACCCTCGTCGGTCTGGATTTTGAGACCTTCAAAGACCGCGTCACCTTTACCCTCAGCGGCGGCGAAAAGCGCAAAGTGGCGCTGGCCGCCACCCTCGCCATCCAACCCCGCCTGCTCATTCTGGATGAACCCACCGCCGGTCTTGACCCGGTCTCACGCCACAACCTGCATGCGACTCTCAAAGGTTTTCAAGCCAGCGGCATTGACCTGATCCTCAGCTCACACAGCATGGGCGACATCACCCAGCTCACCCAGAACATGACCATCATGTCTGGCGGACGCTCGCTGAAAACCGGCAACACTGCCGTGCTCTTCAACGACGCGGATCTGATCAACAAAGCCTCTCTGGGTCAGCCCGCCGTGGTGCGCCTTTCCTCCGCTTTCCGCGCCAAGGGCTGGCCTGTGCCAGTCAGCACCATGACCAACGGCCAACTGCTTGCCGCCCTGCGCAAATGCTCGGGAGGCGCCGCTCATGAATGAGTTCGACTTCCTCTCACGCATCACCCTCGGGCAGTACTTCCCCACGGATTCGGTCATCCACCGCCGCGATCCGCGCGTCAAGATCGCAGGGTTTGCCCTGCTGGTCTTGTTCATCACCTTCTCGACATCAAAGTTCGGGCTGGCCGTCGCCATCCTGGCGTTGCTCGCAGGCGTCATCCTCTCAAAGGTCAAGCTCTCTTTTGCCTTAAAAGGATTGCTGCCCCCGCTGCCCTGGCTGCTGGTCATCGCGGTCATCCAGGTCTTTTTCATCACCGGTCCCGCCGGCACCCCGGCGCTGTTGACCCTCGGCAAACTTAACATCACCATGGTCGGCGTCTGGTCAGGTATCATGCTGCTCGTGCGTTTCACGGCGCTGATCTTATGCATCAGCCTGGCTTCATTCACCATCTCGACCTCCGAGATGATCCAGGGCCTGGGCTTGCTCTTGAAACCGCTCAACAAACTGGGGATCCACACCAGTGATCTGGTCATGGTAGTGCAGGTCATGCTGCGCTTCATCCCCTTCTTGGCGCAGACGGCAGAACGCATCGCCAAAGCCCAGGCTTCACGCGGCGGCAACTGGAGCAACAAAACCCGCAACGTGGTCACCCGCATCCGCCAGGTCGTGCCGCTGCTGATTCCCCTCTTTGTGATCAGCCTGCGCCGTGCCGAAAACATGGCCCTCGCCATGGATGCCCGCGCCTACGGCTACCTGCCGCAGCGCACCAGCTACCAGGAATTCAAACTGCGTTGGTCAGACGTAGTCTTCATGTTAATATGCGCAACGGTCTCACTCGCCATATTAAGCGTGTGAGACCGTTGAGAGTGTAAATTGAATGAAATTTAGAGGTCGGACCCTTGCTTTTTGCCGATCTTGATCTGGCGCACAGCCGCAACCACGATCAATGTGATCACTGCTGAAATGCCTGCCTCAGGCAGTCCGTTGGCCACCCCCACACCCCACAGCGTCTTCCAAACATTTTCGCCCAGCACCGAGACCACCTGCGCGGAGGTTCCGAACACCAGGCCGAGCATGCCCAACACCAGCACGGTATTGGTCAGGCTGCCGACGATGCCGCTGACGATCATGCCAACCACGGGCAGTCTCTTCAGTCCGGTCCATGCCAGCCAGGCCATCGGTCCGATCAAGATGCGCGGCAGCACCGACAACAGCGGATTGACGAACAGCGGGTCAAGCGGTCCGGTGGGGCCGACTGCCGCCTGGTACATACTGAACAAGCCAAAGATCAAGCCGATGATGGCGCCCACGATGGGGCCTTCAAGAATGGCGCCGATGATGGTCGGCACCTGCATGATCGAGAACGAGGCCAGCCCCCAGGGGATGAATCCCCAGTGGGTGAACCCCAGGATGACGGTGATGGCGCCCAAGACGCCGGTGACGACAATTTTACGAGTGCGATTTTGTGCCATGATAGTCTCCCAACTCGCCAGAAACAGTATTCAACAATTGACTAACGAGTTCCCAGATATTTTAGCACACCAATGCCCGAAATTTTCTGACTGATTTTTGGATTGCCGTAATATTCCACGGCGCCGGCGCCCGAGATCGAGGCATCCAGAGATTCACTGACCAGTATTGTGGCGCTGCCCACCCCTGTAAGTTTCACTGTGGCACGTTCTGACTCAAGGCGTGAAGCCTTGTAGCTGCCAGCACCGCTCAAGCTGATGTTCTGTTCGAGGCATTTACCGGCAAGATCGATGCTGCCCACTCCTGACATATCCACTTTGAGTGAATTGACGGTCAGCGTTCCAAAGGTCATGGTGGCAGGACCAGAAAGTGAAAGGGTCAACGAATCAGAAATGATTTCAGCTGAATCAAGATTGCCGACACCTGAGATGGCAAGTGACTTGATGTCTTTCAAGGTCAAAGTAAAAGTTGCCACACCCTTGTCAATAAAGTTGAAACCGGTCCAGTCTTTCCAATCTGAGTCATACGAAATGACCAGAATGCCTTCTTTGACTTCGGTGTGCACGCGTGACCGAATTTCCGGGTCCGCCTGGATGGTCAGCCCTTCATTCTCACCCTGTTTCACGATGATCTTTCCGACGGCCTTGAATTGAAGTCCGGTGCAACCCGAAACGGGGCGGCTTTCAGTGTTGCTGTTTGTGTTATCCATAGCATGCTCCTCAATTAATAATGTATACCCATATATACGCTGCACACAGGATTAAGATTCGCGATATCAAGCCAGCGGGAAAGTCAGGGTTACTTTAGTGCCTTTACCCGCCGCGCTGACGATGCCTATGCTGCCTTTTTGGGCTTCAACCAGGCTCTTGGCGATGGAAAGTCCCAGACCGCTGCCGCGATAATCCATGGATGATTGATCATCAACCTTGAAGAAACGGTCAAACACCTTGCCAATCTTTTCTTCCGGGATGCCGGGACCATCATCAGCAATCTCGATCAGTCCCTTGCCAGCAGAAGTTACGGTTTTAAAGGTGACGGTTCCGCCTGAGGGAGTGTTGCGCACTGCGTTATCCAGCACGATCAGCAGGATTTGCTTAAGGCGCACCGGATCTGCAATGATCTGAATGGGGGTAATCTCATTGGTAAATGAAACGGATCGGGTGTCAGCCAGCCGTTCGACCTGGCGCAGCATCTCAACCGTAAAAACTTCCATGTTGATCGGCTGCAGCTCAAGTTTTAAGACGCCGGTATCCAGGCGTGAAAGCAGCAGCAGGTCCTCGATCAGCTTATTCATATAGTTGGCATCAGATAGCACATCAGAGAGCAATTCGCGCTGTTCGGGGGTTTCGGCCTTTCGCAGGCTCAGTTCCACCCCTGCATGGATCAGGGTCAACGGTGCACGTAGTTCATGGCTGGCATTGGCGATAAAGGTATGCTGTTTATCCCAGGCGAGCTGCGAAGGTTTGATGGTGCGACCGGCCAGAACCCACGAGGCCAGTCCGAAGAAGATCGTCACCACCCCTCCCAGCAAGATCATGGTGCTGAGCAAACGTTGTAGTACTTTTTGCTGTTCCGAAAGATAACGGCCGATCTGAAAAACCTGAACCTTCTCACCTTCAGGAACCACATATGTGAAGAGCCTTACGGGCACCCCGCTGCTCGTCTTGATGGTACGAAAGTCATAACCGTTCTTTTGTGCCGCCTGCACCGCTGCTGAATCCACAAAACCGGTGGAATACTGTCCGCTGATGTCGGTGATCAGAGTTCCAGTTTGTGATAAAGGGTTGACGAAAATATCCGCCAGCTCGTTCTCTTTCAACCCTTCTTCATCTTCACCAGAATGATCCTCTGAAGACTCATAATACTCATCCTCATTTTCAGGTGTGGCTGTCGGGTTGGTGATCACCAGACCTTCCTGTTTAACTGCTTCATACAATTCAACCGGCAGGGGAATTCCCAAGGCTGCAAACTGGAGCCCCATTTTGACCCACAAGGCCTGGTCATTGGTGGTACGGAAATAATAGTTCACCAGCGAATAAGTTCCGCCCCCGACTGCAAGTGAAAGCAGAATGGAGGCAAATAAATAAAGCAAAGTCAATCGAACGCGAAGCTGCCTAAGCATTTTGCTCGTCCAGCATATAGCCGAACCCTCTGACAGTTTGGATGGGGTCTTTCATGCCTGTTACAGTGATCTTTTGCCTCAGATAAGACACGTACACATCCACCATTTCAGGCTGCACGCTGGATTCGTAAGACCAGACATAATCGAGTATCGCCGTCCGCGAAAGGGTTTGATTGGGATGCCTGAGAAAAAACTCCAGCAGATCCCATTCCTTTTTGGTGAGTTCGACAGACTCGGTTGCTCTGCGCACACTGTGGGCTTTCACATCCATCACGATGGAACCCAGGCGCAATTCATCCGGATCCACCGAACCGGGAGAATAACGCCGGCTTAACGCCCTGATCCGGGCGATCAATTCATCAAAATCAAACGGCTTGATCAGGTAGTCATCCGCGCCGCTTTCAAGCCCGGTTACCCTGTCTTCAACCTGTCCGCGTGCGGTCAGCATCAATATAGGGATGGTCATTTTTGCAGCACGGATTTTGCGGCAGATGGAAGGGCCATCCCGTCCGGGAAGCATCCAATCCACGATGACCAGATCATGGGCGGCTCGCAAAGCAACTTCCAACCCGCTTTCGCCGTCATTCTCGACATCTACGGAATAGTGTTCATCCTCGAGAACCTGCTTCACGAGTTTAGCCAGCCGTTTATCATCTTCGATCAGTAGAATTTTCATCTTATTTGTATTATACAACCTGTCATATTAATCCTTCGCATCGTGCAGCAATGATTGGAATTTCATTGGAAATTTTAGGAGTATTTTTACCTTATTTCCAATCTTGAGGGCGTAATATTATTGAGAACGATACAAGAAAAGGAAAATAGTATGAAAAACAAAATCTCTTTAGTGGTTTCAATTTTTGTAACAGCCTTTGTCATTACTGTAGGTATCGGTGTGATCACCAAGGTGTCTGCCAACAATAATCCTCAGGGAAATTCCAGCCCAACCGCGGATGCAACTGCATTCGCCCAACGCGAACAACAATATCAACAAATCATCGCCCAGGCGAATCAACAAATCGAGTTGGCCAACCAACAAATTGCGACCCTGGCGAACGAAATCACTCCTGAATCATTGTCGGAGCCTACTATTGAAGTGACCTCGCCTTATCTTTTCTCTGCCGAACAAGCTGCAGCCATTGGTCAACAAATTGCTGGCGTCGCTCCAAATGAGCTGCCTGAACTGGTGAGTTTCAGTGGAACCCCCGCCTATGAAGTGATCTATGGTAACGGCAAGGTTTACGTGGATGCCAATACAGGCACCGTCATCTTTAATGGTTTACAGAAACCCGTAACCACTATTACAAGTGAACAAGCCTTATACATGGCAGTGAATTATTTGAAAACAAGTCAACCTGTGTCAATGAACACGTCAACCTTCAATGGCGCCAAGGTATACGTTGTACTCTTTGCTGATGGACAGAGTGTTTATGTAGATATGACTGGGAAAGTAGTTGCAGTACAAATGGCATCTCCGGTTCAAACATCAAACAATTCTTCCAGTAGTTCATCTGACACTGAGCACGAATCCGAATCAGAACCTGAATTTGAATCAGAATCAGATGATGATTAGTCATCGGTAAACAAAAAAGGTGACTAACATGGAAAAACCAACAACACATCGCAAGAAACAATTCGTACCAAATGCTTTTAAATATATGCTCGCAGTCAGTTCAATTGCCGGCACCCTGGGTATCTGGAACCTGTTGGCAAATAAAGATTTGGTAAATGCAAATTCACAAAATGATACTAATGGATCAACACCCTCAACCATCGATCAAGCACCATTACCAACGCTGGTCCCTGTCATCACGGTGGATCTGGGGTTGTTACAAGCAAATAACACTGTCCCGACAACTGTTCCAACCTCCGAAACGAGTGCTTTGCGTGAAGTGGCGCGTCCAACGGTAGCACCAGTTACCACATTGCCAAATTTGAACGTTCCACCGGTAAACAATAACAATAACCCAGCCACAACTGTAGATCAAGGCGCGCCTGCTGCTGCACAGCCGCCTGCTCCGGTTACCACAACGCAGTCATCAAAACCATGAAAACAATCACCTTCCATGCCATGGGGTCCAAAATCCTGATCGCGATGGATACTGAAGAGCTTCATCTGATGGATGAAGCTCTGAAAGCCCGTGAGTGGTTCGAGGAATGGGAGGAATCTTTCAGCCGGTTCCGTCTGACCAGCGAACTGAGTCAGTTCAACCGTCATGCAGGAACACCCCAAAAGGTCAGTCAACCGTTTTTTGAAGTGGCGTCACTGGCACTGAAAGTAAGCCTTGAAACAAACGGATTGATCAATCCGTTGATATTAAATGCGCTTCAATCTGCCGGGTATACCGAAGATTTTGAGAACTTGGTGAATCTCACTGATCGGGCGTTAAGCCAATCCTTCACTTCTGTGTCAAATGTTAATCAGGAATTCACACTTGATCCAGTGACCCGCACCATTACCATTCCGTTTGGAACCCAACTGGATTTCGGTGGATTTGCCAAAGGCTGGTCGGCGCATCAAACCATGCTCCGTTTACAGTCCTTTGCGCCTGTTCTGGTGGATGCCGGCGGCGACATCGCAGTCAGCGCTCCGCTCATGGATGGATCTGCCTGGCCGATCGGTGTTGCCGACCCGATCCATAAAGAAAACAATCTTGAACTGTTGATGCTTTCTGGCGGCGGTCTGGCAACTTCTGGCCGCGATTACCGCAAATGGTTTTCAAATCATCGGTGGCAGCATCATTTAATAGATACACGAACCAATCAACCCGCAGAAACCGATGTCTTGACCGCAACTGTGATCGCAGATGACCTGATGATTGCCGAGATGAATGCCAAAATGGGTGTCATCCTTGGTAGTGAAGAAGGTGTATCATGGTTAAGAGAACAACCGGGTGTCGATTTTCTGTTGGTACTTGAAACTGGCGCAATTATTAAAAGTCCTGGATTTATAGAGAAACAATGGAACCTGCAATGGAATCAAATAACTCACAATCTATCAATATAGATGATGTAGAACCTGCCTTTAATCTGGGTGGTTTTGCTTTCATTATGTTGGCTGCATTTTTGGGAGCCCTGGCTGCAGCCATCTTTTTACCCAGCTGGCAACCTTCATTAACACAATCAATATCTGGCGCTGACCCCAAAGCATTCTGGTACCTTTCACGCGGAAGTGCTTTTGTTGCCTATTTTTTGCTCTGGCTGTCAATGCTGCTCGGCACGGGCATTACCAACAAGCTATCAGTTTTATGGCCCGGGCTGCCTCCGACCATTGAACTGCATCAATACTCTAGCATCCTCGGACTGGCTTTCGGTCTCTTTCATGGACTTATCCTCATGGGAGACCATTACATCAGTTTTTCTCTCGCACAGGTTCTGATTCCCTTCTCCACCTCAGGATATAAACCTTTGTGGGTGGGGATTGGACAGGTGGGTTTCTATTCTATGTTGATCGTCACCCTCAGTTTTTACGTCCGCAAGAAAATCGGACCAAAAACCTGGCGCGCCATCCATTTTGTCAGTTTTCTCACTTATGTATTGGTCCTTGTCCATGCCTTATTGGCCGGTACGGATGCATCCACGCTCGCCGCCCAGCTTTTCTATATGATCACCGGCGGGTTGCTGTTCTTCATGATCCTGTACCGCATCCTGCTCAGCCGGGCAAATGCGCGTTAAAAGAAATTAAAACTGCAAGGGGTTCCACCCAAAATTCCAATTCAATAAACAACTGCTATTTCGAGACACCGCTTTTACGAGGGCGGTGTCTCTTTGTAATATAATCAGTTAACGAACATATTCCCATCCAAGGAGATCAAATGGCACCCAAAAATCCACCTCATTGGGATCTCACCAATGTCTACCCGTCACTCGCGTCTCCGCAGTACGCCGCGGATTTCGATAAATTAAAAAACCTGCTCTCTGAACAGGAAAAATACCTGGCTGAAAAAGTAAGCCAGATCAGCGCAGCCTCCGAAGATTCCCAGATCGCTGAGACAGCAGCAGTTTTGATCAAGCGTTTCAATGAAATCCTGTTAATCGCTGGAACCATGCGCTCGTACCTGGAATCCTTCATCTCGACTGATTCTTACAATAAAGAAGCCCAGAAAAAACTTTCTGAATATGAATTAGTCAGTGTCAAAACGGACCAGGTGTTCATGCAGGCACGCGCCTGGTTTGGCAGAGTGGCTGAAAAACTGCCCGCCGCACTGAAACTGAATGAAACCGTCGCTGCGCATGCCTTCTTTGTAAAAGAGGCTGCCGAACAAAGCAAGTATCTCATGTCCACTGCTGAAGAGACTTTGGCTTCAGAGTTGAACCTGAGCGGCGCCAACGGCTGGGAAAAATTGCAAGGAACGGTCACCTCTCAGCTTAGTGTGGATTTTGAGCTGGACGGCAAGGTGCAGAAGCTGCCCATGCCCGCACTAATCAATATGCGTTCGCACCCAGATGAGGACGTACGCAAACGCGGATATGAAGCCGAGAACCTGGCCTGGCCAACTGTGAAAGAACCCCTGGCTGCCGCGATGAATGGCATCAAGGGCGAGGTTAACACCCTCAACCGCCACCGCGGACGCAAGGACGCTCTGCACAGTTCAATTGATATCGCCCGCCTGGATCGCGAAACCCTCGAGACCATGCTTGAAGCCATGCACGATTCCTTCCCCATGTTCCGCAAATATTACAAAGCCAAGGCTGCACGGTTTGGTGTCAAGCAGCTGCAGTGGTGGAACATTTATGCCCCCGTGGGAGAATCCAAAACAAGTTTCTCTTATGACGAAGCCAAAGACTTCATCCTGACCCATTTTGAAGGGTTCTCACCCGATTTGAGCAATTTTGCCAAACATGCAGTGGATCACAACTGGATCGACGCCGAGCAGCGAGACGGCAAACGCGGCGGTGCCTTCTGCATGGATGTTCCCGCGGTGGGAGAATGCCGCATCATGTGCAACTTTGACGGCTCGCTCGATCAGGTCTCCACGCTGGCACACGAACTTGGCCATGGTTTTCACAATGACTGCATGGTAAAAGCCGGCAAGACCGAACTGCAAAAGAACACCCCCATGACCCTGGCCGAGACGGCTTCGATCATGTGCGAAACCATCGTCACCAGTGCCGCCCTAAAACTGGTCAAGAATCCGCAGGAAGAACTGGCCATTCTTGAAACACAGTTGATCGGCGACGCCCAGGTGATCGTGGATATTTATTCGCGCTACCTGTTCGAGAAGGAAGTCTTCGAACGCCGTGAAAAATCCGAGCTGAGCGCAGACGAGCTGTGCGAAATCATGGAAAACGCCCAAAAAGCCACCTATGGCGACGGGTTGGATAGCCGCTACCTGCAAAAGTGGATGTGGACCTGGAAGCCGCATTATTACTCCGCCGGCCTCTCGTTCTACAACTACCCCTACGCCTTCGGTCTGCTCTTCGCCACCGGTTTGTACGCCATCTACCAGCAGCGCGGCCCCGCCTTTGTCGCGGACTACAAAGCCCTGCTGGCTAGCACCGGTGAAGGCACTGCCGCCGACCTGGCGATGCGCTTTGGCATTGACCTGCGGAAGAAGAGCTTCTGGCAGGGCAGCCTCAAGGTGATCGAAGACCGGGTCAACCGCTACTGCGAGATCAAATAGATTTATAAAAGACACTTTCTAGAGTTCTAATAAAAAGGTAAGGACATTTTTTATGCTGTCCTTACCTTTTTTGTCTCAACATTCGAATTTTCTCAATCTTGAATACTAAAATGGATGTTAGCCTTAAACCATATCACTCTTGAAAGATGCTCCGATTCTTTTTTCTGAGTATCAATGATTGAAAATGTAAGGACTTATCTGGATCCGTAATTATTCGGTTGAAGACTAAAATATCATACACTTTTGCCACTTCTTCTTTTAGCTGTTCATCCTCATAAAATGAAAAGAAGCGTTTGGGGATATAAGCATCATTCTCAGAAATTCCTTCAAAATCATAACCACCATACATACCAAGGAAGAAAAGACCATCGGCTTTTAACAATGAACTAATCCTATGAAGGACTGATGAAAAATCATCCTTTGGAAGGTGTAGCAAACTGTTCATGGTGTAGACAGCATCAAAAGATTTCTCAGCAAAATCCATCCTGGTCATATCCATTACATAAGCATTAAGCCCTTTTTGTTTACACAGCTCGATCATTGCAGGCGATAGATCAATGCTAGTCACTTCAAAACCCTGGTCTTGAAAAAACCGGCTGTCACGCCCTGTCCCTGCTCCGATTTCCAGCAGCTTTTTTTTGTTCTCTTTTTGCAGTGCCAGTAAAAAACGCTCACGTTCTGCAATTTTCCAATCTTGGATGATGCCTGATTCCCGCTCCTGGGCATATTTATTGTATGTTTCACATAACTCGTTTTTCAGGCTTTGATTATTCATTATGACCTCCTTCACTCATGTTAAATCGGATGGAAGAGTGAGCCCACGTTCTACTTTGGAAGCACTTTTGAAAAATCCTATCGGCACAACTCTGACAGGGACGCTACCACGGGCACACCACAAGCAACCAATCTTGTTTGACTTTGATGTCCATTTGGAACGAGACAGCAAGCAACCCCCAGGGCATTTGCGACATCTGCATCATGCATCGTATCGCCGATCAATAAGATCGTTTTTGGGTCCAAGTTGTTCCTGGACATGAACTCCAATCCGATATCCACTTTGCTTGATGCATAATGATTGTCCAGACCGTTGATTTCTATGAAATTAGATTCCAAACCATACCCGCCAACCGCATCAAGCAAATAGTCCTGTTTGCTGGCAGACAGAATGGATTGGGTCAATCCAAGATGTGCAAAATATTGCAGTGTTTTCGTTGCATCAGACATGAGAGTGCATTGGGTGCGTTTCTGCTCGTAGTCGAGAATAAATTCAGTACCGATCGTTTCAAATGACTCGTGCGTAAAATCGAACCCCAGTTTTTCATAATATTGAATGATTGGAAAAGAAAATATTTCCCGATAATAATCCAACGATACGGGCGTTAAGCTTCGTTTTACCAGCAACGCGTTAATGATACTGACACATAATTCAACATCATCAAGCAGCGTTCCGTTCCAGTCCCAGATAATGTGCTTGTATTGTCGACAGTCGATGCCATTTGCATTTTTCATCCATTGATTTTAGTGCAATTATCAAGCGTGTACAAATAATTCATCAATAATCAATAAAACTCAATTATCGCAGGAGTCGTCTTCCGACCAATTGAAAAAAAACTTTGATTCACCAATAAACAGAGAGATAGGCAACTACCTGACCTCCATTAGCACCGCCCGAACCAAAATCCTGTGTTTATACTCCCCGCTCTCTTCGTCATACCCCTGGCAGGTGACGAGCGTCAGCCAGGATTTTTCTTGATGCTTCAGCATGGCGTTCACATTCTCAGGTTTTACACTGAGCACTTCACGCACTTCGTAGACATATTCATCCCCCCAGGCGTGGAGGATCACCCGGTCGCCGTATTTCAATTTTCCCAATTCATAGAACGGACCAGGCTTATTGAGCGCGTCCCAAACATGCGCGGTGAGCACAGTGTTTCCCAGGTTTCCCAATTGGGCGCTGCTTTCCAGCCAACCGGCTTGATCTCCCAACCATGAGACATCCCAATTGTCATTTTCTTTGGGCACCCCGGTGATGGAAGTCTCAAGATTCAGGGCTGGAATTTCCAACCACTGGCCGCCCAAATCGGAATAAGTAATCACCTGTTGGCCAAGATGTGTTATCACTCCGCGTGGAAACCCGGTTACAGGGATCAGCGGAATCCCTGAGGAATCATTCTTACTGGCTGCAGCAGAATTGGTTTCAGCGCCACCCTCTCCATTTGAACCATTTTGTTCATTGTTTCCAGAATTGTCTTGTCCTGTATCTGAACCAGAGGTTGAATTTGAACTATCAATTATGAAGTTTATTAATGAATTTGTTCCATTGTTTAGTGGGTTTCCATCTGTGTCTTTGATCGTGCTATCGCCGCTAACAATCAAACGGTAGACTCCATTCGGTAAAAATCTACCATCTTGTATTGAGAGATCCACCGTCAAGGTTGCGGGGTCATAAAGAACATTACCGAGTGGAATTTTGGCATCACTAACAGACACATTACTGCAACTGGAAGTCTCAATTTGACCATTTGATCCGCCTTCAATCAAGCAGTAATTATCCAGATAATCTGCGGCAAAAGGTCCGCCGTCGTGCAAGACGTTTTTGCTAAATTGAACGACGAGGTGATTGAGACTAGTGTGCAGGATCTGATTATCGTGTGGGATTATTTTTAAATCATATACCACAGTTGGGTAGGAGGTTTCATCAGAAGCCTTCATGGTTGTAAACGTGAAAGAATAATCTCCATCTTGGAAAACGGGTTTGTTCTCGGGTTCTTTAAAAAACACTTTATCTGCTTTCAAGGTCATGGTGCAATCTTCTAAATATTTTAGTGGATGAAAGTAACCGAAGGTGAACGTTCTTGAATCTTCTTGACGAGTTAACGCTACTGACTTGCTTACTGAACAGAAAAGAACTACACCATCATCTTTAATCATCACAGGTTTTGAAAAAGTAATAACAATATCCTTTTCCACAGACACATCCACGGCGTGGTCAGATGGATTGGTAGTAATAATCAATGCTTCAGATACGGGTGCTGTTGTAAACGAAAATGAGTAATTTTCTGTCATCTGATCAGACGAATCAGTGGTTCCAACACCATGAACCTGGGAGGCAAAAACTGTAAGAGTACATGTTTCATTCCCTGAAAAATCCGCATCAGGATCGATCACAACAGCTTGAGAAGTTTTGCTGGTTTTGTAGTTGTGCTCACCGCTGATCGAACAATTTAATCCAACCCATGGATCGGTGACTGAAACCTCCTTATTGAAGGAAATGTATATATCACTATTGAATGCGACGTTGGTTGCCCCATCTTCAGGAATCACTTGAGTTATGCCAGGTGGCGTAACCGGTTGGGCCGCAGTTTCAAAGTTTATGGTCTGATCCACTAGCATGGCGTCAGGAAAATCCACCAAATCCAAATCGGTGACATATTGTGCTTCTAAGGTCATGGAACAATGATCGCCATAATTAAGATTTCGACTTGGCGTAACTTTGAAAGTAGTTGGTCCTTCGACGACTTGCAACGAAAATACTCCTCCACTTTCACAAGAAAGAGTTGGGGTTTTTGAATCCATTGAAACGGGTTCATTGAAAGTGAGTTCAATGACTTGATCAACAGGAACAGAAGTGGCGCCATTAACGGGAATTGAGGAAATCAAGTAAGGCGCTGTATCTGGAGTTCTTAGAGTCGAAAAGGATGAGGTAATATCCGTGGGAAGATTATCATATGGATCGTCCAAATCGAGATCTGTGACATTTGCTGCCATGATGGTCAATATGCAATCCTCGTCATATACAAAATTATTTATAGGAGTCAGGATAAAAGCAGATGGTCCTCCATCCACCGTTGCGGCGTGATTTCCACTTGTCGAGCAAATCAGACTGAACCAACCTGGAGCAATTGTAACCGGTTCTGAAAATTGAACCGTGAGGCTGCTGCCTAATAGCACTTCTGATTCGCCATGTGCCGGGGTTATCTTGACAATGATTGGCGCGGAATCCGGTAGAGGGATGGCGGAATAACTGAAAGAATAGTCTTTATCAAGAAAATCAGGAGGATCCGTTGAATCCAGGTCAGATACCCTTGAAGCATAAATATTAATGTCGCAAATATCGCCATTAACAAAATCATCATCAGGATTAACGATAAATGTCGTAGGTCCGCCGCTAACAGATGCAATATGGAGCTGACTCATCGAACAAGAGAGTGAGAGCCATCCATCAGACAAGGTTACCGGTTCCGAAAATGAAATGACCAGGTTTGCATCCAAAGCCACATTTTGTGCCTTGTCAGATGGTGTTATCGAAATTAAAACAGGAGCGTCATCCACACCATAGGGGGTAAGTGAGAAATCATCCACAGCCAAACCATCATTTATTCCATTCGTAATTTTGTGGTCTCTCCATCGGATCCAAAAAGTTTTGCCTGAAGCAATACTCAACCCAGAAATCGACGACAGCAATTCCCTCCGATAGGCCATGAGATTACCATTTTTAGCACCCACGGTATCTTGATAAGGGGTGATGAATGTCAATGCATCATATTCGGTCCAACTTCCGTTTTCCAGGGATGTGGCATCTGTACTGAACTCAAAGATGATCTTATCCGAACGTCCTGATTTGCTGAGACGCCATTCCTCGCCTGTATACTTGATGGTTAATGATTGGATGACTCCGCCAGTATTATTGGTAAAAGATGCTCCAAATAACGGCACAAGGTTGGCATCTTGAATACTCCCCAACGCCCGGTCGTTCAAGGTATCCAGACCAAAACTGTAAATATCGCCTGTGGTTAAGTTTCCTGTGGACGGTTGATACTTGTTATCAACATTTCCGCTGCTGCCTGATTCCAACAATGCCCACCCAACGGGAAGTATATTTGAAGCAGATGAAGCAGAAAGCGAATTGAAATCCTGGATGTAAGGGGTTCCAAAGGCGGTTAATGTAATGCTGTTATCTGCCTTCACCAGTGATGAATCCAGCAAACCTGCTGTCAGACAAACTGCAGCTAAAACGACAATTACTCTAATTGGAACTGTTCTCATTTTCCCTCCAGAAATTCCCCGATAAATTAAAATCAAATACCATCCAGCAATCACCATGATTAATGGATTGATCTACAGCCTGATTACTCCCCTAACAAAAAGGATTAACAGTAAAAGGGTATTGGGTTAATGAAGGGCGTCTGTGGAATTTGGATGAGGGAGCCTAATGAATAGAGTATAGCAAATGGTTAAGGTGATTTCTAGGAAAATTAGTTCGATTTTTAAAAGTAATAGCTCGGTTATTAATCAACAAAAAGAATGATCTTGTTTGTTAATTTTACTTATTGCCTTCGCTTTCAGGCTCCCCTGGGGTGATCGACTTCGCCCGGTGTTCAAGATCGCGACGCGAGAGCATGATGCGGTGCTGACAGGTGAGGCAAACCAGCCCAATATCTGCTCCCAGGCGGACGATTTTCCACTCGTACCCCCCGCAGGGATGCGCCTTGCGCATTTTTACAACGTCGCCGATGGCAATTTCTCTGAACATGAAGTAATTATACCTCCCGGTTTTAGACAATTTTTCAACAACCCCTAATGATATAATCGTGAGGATGTCTGGACTTCAGACCTCGCCTTCTTACTAAGGATCAATTATGTTTAACCTTTCAATTCCGGTGATAATTTCTCGTGTAATAACTTTGGTGATTGCCTTTACCGTACATGAATTCGCACATGCTTTTGTGGCGGATCGTTTTGGCGACGATACTCCCCGGTTAATGGGACGCCTGACGCTCAATCCCCTCAAGCATCTGGACGTCATCGGAAGTCTGATGTTATTGATAGCTGGTTTCGGCTGGGCAAAACCAGTGCCAGTAAACCCGATCAAACTGAAAGAACACTCAAAATCAGCCTATATGTGGGTTTCTGTCGCCGGACCGGCATCCAATTTCTTGCTGGCGTGCCTGGCCGCGATCCCCATTCGGCTCAATTTGATCCCAGCATTTCCAACAATCTCTTTTTTGCCGTCTTTGATGGACTTTTTGGTCACATTTTTCGTGATCAATCTTTTATTGATGGTGTTTAACTTGATGCCCCTTCCGCCACTGGATGGTGAAAAAATCCTGGAATTCCTCCTACCCGAGCGTTGGGCTGCTCAATATGCCAAAATAAAACCATATGGACCGATTCTATTGTTGGTCGTCGTTTTTGTACTCCCCCGTTTTGGGGTTGACATTTTCGGTTCGATAATGACCCCCGTTCTACATTTCTTTCAGATCGTTCTTTTAGGAGGTTAGTCGTGACCCTTCAATTAACTGTCATCGGCCTGGACCAGACAGGCGTTTCATTTGGGCTGGCGCTCGCCAGCGTCAAAGATAAACTGCTGCGCATCGGACACGATCCCGCCCAAAAACGCACCAATAAAGTGGAAACACTTGGCGCGTTCGACAAGATCCATTTCCGTTTGAATGAAGCCGTACGTGACGCGGATATTATTTTGCTTTCACTGCCAGCAGACCAGGTCGAAATCACCCTCAAGGATATGGCGGAAGACCTTAAAGCCGGGGCCATTGTCATCGATACCGGCCGCGCCACTTTGACTGCCTCGCAGTGGGCAAGTCAATACTTGCCAGAAGGCGTGCACTTCATCAGCATGATCCCCGCCATCAACGGCCTTTACCTGCGTGAGGAGGCTGCCAACCTAAAACTTCCGCGCGCAGACCTGTTTGCCAACTGCGAAATGATCATCGCCACCACCCACGAAACGCATGCCGATGCCATGAAAATGGCTTCCGAAATCACCACCATCACCGGTGCACACCCCTGTCTGACCGACGTCTACGAAGCAGATGGACTGTTTGCCCGTATTGATCTGCTGCCCAAGCTGGCATCCGCGGCGGTATTGCTGGCCACCCTTGACCAGCCTGGATGGTCAGATGCCAAAAAGTTGGCTTCTAAAGCCTATGCTCAAACCACCGATACTATCCAATCCTTCAATGAGTTGGTCAACCCCTCGGCCGAATTTTTCACGAACCGCGAGAATGCGCTGCTGGCATTGGATGGACTCTCTGCGGCACTTGCAACCCTGCGAGAACAATTAGCTTCCAACGACTCCAAACGGCTGGATGCTGTCTTGCTTGATCTCAAAGAAGGTCAGGCTGAATGGTCCGATCTGCGCACCAGCGGCAACTGGGATCAAGCCGATCGAGATGAGATGGAAAAGCCGGGCAGCATGTTGAAACGCATGTTTGGCGATCCATCAAAATTACTTAAAAAATAATATGGCTTTTTATTGCTATATGGTTGAATGCCAGGATGGCAGTTTTTATACAGGCTGGACGGTGGATCCGGTTCGCCGCGAGAAACAGCACAATGCCGGCCGGGGCGCCAAATATACTCGCCTGCACAGACCCGTCAAACTGGTATATATCGAAGAACAAGCGGACCGTTCGACTGCCATGAAACGCGAATTAGCCATCAAACGCTTGAACCATGAACAAAAAAGGAAATTGATCGTGAATTCACCCCTGGCGGAGGTTTCTCAATGAGTCAAAAACTTCGAGTCGTTTCACCAGGCAGGGTCAATCTGCTGGGCGAACATGTGGATAAAAACGAAGGCAAAGTGCTGCCAGCCGCCATCGACCACTCAATCAGACTTTCCGCTGAAACCCGGGACGATTCGATCTTGAAGATCAAAGCAATTGACCTTGGTAAATCCATTGAAATCAACCTGGATCATTTGGACGCCAAAATGGATGCAGCCGGAAACCCCCTGCCCTCCTGGGCGCATTACCCGGCCGGTGTCGCGTGGAGTCTGCAAAGCGGCGGGTTTGCCACAAAGGGGGCGGAGGTGGAGTTTACATCCAACATCCCAATGGGCGCCGGATTGAGCAGTTCCGCGGCGGTCGAAGTCGCTTTCGCCGTACTCTGGCAAGCCATGAGTGGATGGACGATGGACCGGTTAACGCTTTCGCAATATTGCCAGAAAGCCGAAGTTCAATACGCCGGTGTGAATTGCGGATTGATGGATCAGTTTGCTTGTGCCAATGGTGTGGAAGGACATGCGGTGCTACTGGATACCCGCAGCCTTGATTTCAAATCCGTGCCGCTGCCCAAGAATACTGCCATCGTGATTGCCGATTCCACCATCAGGCGTTCGCTCCAAACTTCCGCCTATAATGATCGGGTGATCGACTGCCAGGCTGCTGTGGCTGCTGTTCAAATAACGAACCCAAATGCACACTCGCTGCGAGATGTTTCTATGGATCAATTAAAAGCCGTAAGATCCCAACTTTCAGAGAGTGTCTACCGGCATGCCAGTCACGTGGTTGGAGAAATCGAACGCGTGGAAGAAGCCATCCATTGTCTTGAGATCGGTGATTCTAAAGTCTTCGGCAGGATCATGTTCGAGACCCATGCATCCCTTCGGGACTTGTATGAAGTTTCGTGCCCTGAATTGGATGCGCTGGTTGAAATTGCTTCCGGTTTTTCAGGCTGCATCGGCGCCAGGCTGACCGGGGCCGGTTTTGGCGGCTGTACCGTCAATCTGGTGGAACAATCCAAAGCGGATGAGTTTGTGCGGTTTCTTTCTGAAGAATATCAGCGCAAGACCAAACTGAAAGCAGCGGTTTTTGTGACCCATGCCAGCCGCGGAGCGTATGTGGAATAATAAGGTAATCCAGATTAGTAAAGATAATGAATCCGATTTCTTTTTGAGAAATCGGATTCATCTTTAAGTAAAGGCAAACCCCCGCGGATTCAAATCCGCGGGGGTTAAGTATCTTTAGTCAGTGAAGACGGGCAGGTGGCCGAGGGAGACGATATCTCCCCATTTGGCACGTTCGCCTTCAGTGAATATGGCTGCCTCGGATGTGATGCTGGCGCCAGCTTTGGTGGTCAGCAGGCGCATGCCCTGCAAGGTGGATCCGGTGCTGATCACGTCATCCACGATGACCACGTTCTTTCCTTTGATCAATTCGAGGTCTTTCTCGTCTAGATAAAGGGTCTGAGGTTCACCAGTGGTAATAGAGAGGGTTTCTGTTTGCAAGGCTTTGCCCATGTAGGGTTTGTAACTCTTACGGAAAATGACATAAGGTTTGTTCATTTCCACGGATAAGGCGTAAGCCAGGGGAATACTTTTGGTCTCAGCGGTAACAAAAACATCGCAGGGTGTTTTTTCAAGTTTTATGGCTAGCGCTTTTGCGCAGGCTTGCACCAACTCGGTGTCTCCGAGGATGTTGAGAATGGCAATACGCAAACCGGGTTTGATCTCGAACAGGGTTAATTCGCGGTGAACACCAGCGATATCCACACCGTATGTAGCTCTTTTTTCCATTCTGAACTCCTTTTAATAACGAAATTTGCCAAACAAGTTTATCACTTTTCCACAAAAAGGGCGGGAGTCATTCATACAAGTCACATTAATCTTAGTTGACATTTTTAATTGGATGTTTATACTGTTAACCATATTAACTAAAATACACGTGAGAACCATGAACGAATTAAAAAGACAAGCCAATCAAGATTCTGTAAAAGAAGAGATCAAGTTTTTTGCGTGGCACCAAATTGCCACCGGGGGGGGTGGATCAATATCACTGGGCGGCATCGCCAGGTCAATGAATATCACCACACCTGCGCTTTACCGCTATTTTGACAGTCGCGACCACCTGATCCTGGCATTAACCCAAGATGCTTACACCTCTTTTTATGCTGCGCTGGTGGCTGCCCGTGATTCTGTCGCCGTTGATGATCATGCCGGACGCTTTCGCGCCATCAGCCTGGCCTATTTCTTTTGGGCAGTGGATCATCCACAGCAATATCAAGTCATTTTTGGTTACTCGCTTTCTCCCTTCGAATTGGACAAAACTGTCGGACAACTCGCCGATAAGTGTTTTCTCGTGGTGATAGAAATGATTGCACAGGCTTGTGAAGCCGGAAGAATTGCCTCCGCCTCAACACTTGAAATTTCTACGGAACTTGGCAACCGGCTGGAACGCCTGGCACACGAGAATAAAGCCTGGCCGGCACATGTGATGTATCTGGCATTGGCATCGTGGAGTTTCGTCAACGGTATCACTTCGCTTGAAATCAGCCAGAAATACTCTCTCATGCTGGCGCATCAAACCCGTGAATTTGTGCAACTGGAAGTGGATCGCTTCATGAAATCAATTGGTTTTTCATAACATACTCCCAGGAGATAACTTATGGAATCAAAGAAAACCAACTGGTGGCAAATCGTTTTGGTATTGCTGATCGGTGCTGGCGCCATTGATGGATTCATGTGGTATCTCTACAACACCTACGTCCCCCTCTATATGCAGGGCGGCAACCCCAACTTTCAAGCCCAGGTCATCGGCTTTGGATTAACCCCTAAAATGGTGGGAATCATCCTCGTGTTAGATAATATCGTCGCTTTCATCCTGGCCCCCATCATCGGTGCCTGGAGCGACGGCTATCGCGGCAAATTCGGACGACGCATGCCATTTATGGTGGCGACCGTTCCGCTGGCAGCCATTGCCCTGGCAGTCATTCCCTTTATTTACAAGGGAATTCCCGCTGCATCCAGTGGAAATTTAATGCAGTTGATTCCGTTCTTTGTTCCTTTCATCATAATGCTGTTTCTCATCCTGGTGCCTCTGGCGGTGGCCCGCACCCCCATTGATGCACTTGTCTATGATCTGGCACCTTCAAAGGACCGCACCAAGGCACGTTCGCTAGGCATCATCCTCGCCACCCTGCTTTCCATTGGGCTCGGGATTTTGGGCAGTATTCTCTACGACATCAACATTATCCTGCCGTACCTGCTGTCGCTGGTGGTCACTCTTGGATTGGTGGTTATGGGCATTTTTATGATCAAGGAACGCAAAGGCAGCGAAATTGGTCATTTGGATGAACTTGAAAATGAACGAAACGAAACCGGGCTAAAACGCACCCTATCGGTTATCAAAACCTTCCCATCAGATAACAAACGCAGCATTCTCTTTATGGTGGTTAATATCTTTTTTGGCGCCTTTGGCTTTTCGATCATCCAGGCTTTCATCAGCTCATATAATATGACGGTCCTAAATGCGGATCAATCGAAAGCAGGCATTCCCTTTATGATCGCCGGAGCCACCGTGATGGTGGTGGCCTTTCCGGCTGCGTTACTTGCCAACAAGATCGGACGCCGCCTGACCATGATGATCGGCTGCGGCGGCTGGGTGATTTCAGCCGCATTGATCTTCCTGCTCAACTCTGCTGCGCTGTTTATTCCGTTGATGGTGCTGACCGCCGCATTTTATGGGCTTTGGTATGTTAACGGATTCGTAACCCTTATAGATGCCGCTCCTGATGATAAAACCATCGGCACCATGACCGCCCTGACCGCCATGGCCAATATGGCCGGTATGTCTGTTGGACCTGCCATCACAGGCATCATAATCGAAGCTTCAAACTATAACTACGGCATGATCTTTGTAGTACAGGCCGTTACCGCATTACTTGCGTTCCTTGCCTTGCTGCCTGTGAAAAAAGGCGAAATGCGCATGATCAAACAAGCCGAAGAAAGCGCAGGCTGAAACTTCATGATTGAAAAAACGATCACCCTGCCGGATGGACGTCTGCTGGGGTATGGTCTCTACGGAAATCCACTTGGAATACCGATCATTGATTTTCACGGTATTCCCGGTTCACGGCGTGAAGCGGAGTTAATCGCGTCATTTATCAAGCGAGATGACTTGTGCTTCATCGGCTTTGACCGTCCAGGTTTCGGCCGGTCTTCACCCAAACGGAATTACAAGATCATTGATATCCCGGCAGATGTGGCCATACTGGCGGATCATCTCAATCTGAATCAGTTTATTGCCCTCGGTTATTCAGGAGGCGGACCGTTTGCGTTGGCCTGTGCCGCGCAAATGCCAGAACGGCTGGCGGCGATTGGGATCGTTTCAGGTGTCGGACCATCTGAAATCGGATCTGAAGGCATGCATGAATCAAATAAAAAGAAATTCAACCTGGCACAGCGCATGCCCCTGGTCTCAAGATTCTTGTTATCAGCGGTTTTTTCCAAGATGCGGCGCCATCCAGAAAACTTTAGCTCTGACCTTGAAAAGGTGTGGCTGCAGATGCCTGATGTGGATCAGAAAGTAATAAAAGACCGGTTCTTTGCTAACAGCATTACAGAGATCTCCAAAGACGCCATCAAGGAGACCGTCATTGGTTGGGTGGATGAAGAAATACTCATGACCCGACCCTGGCAGTTCAATCTCGCCGACATTCATTCAAAAAACGTATTCCTCTGGCATGGCGAATTGGATCGCAATGTTCCGGTCAGCATGGCTAAAGCCGTGGCAGAACGCATCCCTGCGTGCAAGGCAAAATTCTTCCCTACGGAAGGTCATCTTTCGGTGATATACAATCACGGAGCCGAAATCATCTCTGAATTGGTTGCAGCCTCAGGCCTTTAAAGTAAAAGATCCCCACACATCGGTTGGTGGAGATCTTTTTCATGCATAAGGCCTGCGCCTTCTCTGTGGTAAAATCATCGAGAGCCGGGGACGCCGACCCCGGCTCTCTTTACTAAGGAGGAGAAGAAGAAAAGAAGTCGCCCTGTAGATATATTAGCAGTTATGCTCAGGATGTACTTGACTCTTACCCTACGATTACCCTACGATATCTTTGCGATTATTTTTAACCATTCTTAACAAGCGGAACCCCTTTTCATGAATCATTCAGCCACCATAGATCACCTCAAAACCGACATCGGTGCCGTGCGCGTCATTGCCAGCACGCTCGGAGTCCTTCAAGTTGACTTGATGGGCAGAACATATGCTCCAGAGTCGGAACCCAAAAGCGAAGCCCCGCAAGAGGCGGTGCAAATGGCTTCCAAAGCCATGGAACAGATTCTTGGCTATCTCGATGGCAGACGCAAGTTTTTTGACCTGCCCATTGATTGGGCTTTGGTTACCCCCTTTCAAAAGAAAGTGCTTGAGATCACCCAGTTCATCCCATTTGGCGAGATTCTCACCTACGGTCAAATCGCCGTAAAACTTGGCAAACCTGGCGCCAGCCGTGCGGTTGGCGGAGCGCTCGGGCGAAATCCGATGCCCATCATCATCCCCTGCCACCGGGTGGTGGCCAGCAATGGCAAACTGACCGGCTTCTCAGCCGCAGAAGGCATCTTCACCAAACAGCAACTTCTGGAACTGGAAGGACACAAAATTGTCGCTCAAAAACTGGATTAAATTCTTCACCCTCTCACTGATCTGGGGCACATCCTTTTTCTGGATCAAGATCGGTCTACATGAAGTAGACCCTATCACCCTGGTCTTTTTCAGAGTTGCTTTTGCCACAGTTGGATTGGTTCTATTCTTTCTGATCACCCGCAAACAGCACCCAATGAAATTTTGGTGGCTGTATTTGTTTCTCGGATTTTTTAACGTTGCCCTGCCCTTTATATTGATCACCTGGAGTGAAACACACATCTCTTCGGGTATGGCATCAGTCATGAATTCCACCCAACCTCTGGCCACGGCCCTGTTCGCCGCCATATTTATTGAAGAAGAACGGCTCACCCCGCAGCGGATATTCGGTCTGGTGGTAGGGTTTGGCGGCGTATTGATGTTGATGTCTGACCGGCTCAGCGGAGGTCTCAACGGACAACTACTCGGCATTCTGGCAATGACCGCCGCGGTGCTTTCTTATGGCGGAAGTTCTGTTTTTGCCCGCCTGAACAACAAGGGTGTCAGCCCAGAGAGTCAGGCGCTGGGTCAAATGTCTTTTGGATTGATCTTCCTCATCCCCGCCATGCTCGCATTTGAATCCCCGTTTATCATGCCTAAACTGCCAATTTCTTACCTGGCTTTTGCCTGGCTTGGCTTGCTTGGATCATTTATCGCAGCCATTCTTTGGTATAAATTACTAGATGAAATAGGACCTTCGAGAGTCAGCATGACCACTTACCTGCTTCCACTGATTGGAATCACGTTGGGTGCTATTATTCTTGATGAAAAAATCGGCTGGCGGTTGTTGGCAGGCGGATTATTGATTATTCTTGGTATCATTATTGTAAATCGCAAGAAAACACAAACAGGCTCGCTGACAGCGACGTCCTCTCAAGAAAAAGGATAAAAATGACAGAAGAAAACAAGTTTCACGCTGGGTATGTGGCCGTTGTGGGCCGCCCCAATGTGGGTAAATCCACCCTGGTCAACACTTTACTGGATCAAAAGATTGCAGCAGTTTCATCAAAGCCGCAGACCACCCGCCGCCGCCAACTGGGCATATTAACCACCGAGACATCGCAGATCATCTTTGTGGATACTCCGGGCCTGCATGTACCCCAACACAAGCTGGGCGATTTCATGAACCAGGAAGCCGCTGAAAGCCTGCATGATGCAGACCTGGTCCTGTGGCTGGTGGATGCCAGCGCCCCCCTGACGCCCGAAGACAAACTGATCGCCGAACGATTGAACACGATCAGAAAACGCCCACCTGTGTTAATGACCCTTTCAAAATGCGACCTGGTATCAGAAGATACACTGCTTGAGCGCAAGAAAGCCTGCCTCGATCTGTTCCCGGCCAACGACATGGTGGCCATTTCTTCTCTGACCAAGGAAGGGTTGGAAGAACTCAAAGGCAAGATTCTTGCTTCTTTGCCGCTGGGTGAACTCTTCTATGATGCAGATACGGTTACCGATTATTTTGAACGCGACATTGCCGGAGAGCTTATCCGCGAAGCCGTGCTTGAATTCGTCCGTGACGAAGTGCCGCACTGTATCGCCGTAAAGGTGGACCAATATGAAGAACGCGGAGATGAAGGCGCCTATATAGTTGGAACCATATATGTAGAACGCGACTCACAAAAAGGCATCATCATCGGACAACGCGCCGAAATGATCAAAAAAATCGGTATGCGCGCCCGCCAGGAAATTGAATCGATGAGTGGCCGCAAGGTCTATCTGGATCTGAACGTGAAAGTAAACAAAAATTGGCGCAACAGTGCAGATGCCTTGAAGTTATTGGGGTTTGCCGGCGGAAAGGAAAAATGATTTGCTGACCTGGAGCTTCTTCGCCGCCGTAGCCTTTGCGTTCCTGGATTGGGCTTCCACTTGGAAGGGTTGGAAAATCAGACTTTATATCGCCAAACCGGCGACCCTGTTCTTTTTGATCCTCTGGACATACCAAGTGACCCATTGGCAGGGCGGCATGATCTGGTTTGGCATTGCATTAGTATTTTCACTATTGGGTGATATTGCCCTGATGCTAAATGCCCGATACTTTATGGTGGGGCTGGCATCTTTCTTATTGGCACATTTAAGTTTCTTAATTGGGTTTAATCAAGTTCCCCCCCCTTTAACAGTTGGCACAATTTTGATGGCAGTGTTAGTGGGCATTTCTGCTGCCAGAGTTTTACGCACGCTGAAACCTGGCATCTTGAAAGTTCCGCGAAAAAAGCGTTTCTTAACGGCAGTGGTAGCTTATGGTTTTACTCTTGCTTTAATGGTGTTTTCCGCCCTGGTGACCAACTTCCGCACAGAATGGGAAGTGCTGCCCGCATTTTTATGCGCCGGAGGCGCCATCCTCTTTTATATTTCAGACACACTGCTGGGATATGACCGTTTCGTCGTCAAGGTCAAACACGGGCAGAGCTACGTGCATCTCACCTACCATCTCGGACAGATCGGGTTGGTCACAGGTGCGATGCTTCATTTCTTGAAGTAATTATTTTAGGGGTTTAAATCCTTCCCCCAATGCTTCGTGGGCAATACCTACCACCACGAAAGCGTTGGGGTCTATTTCTTTTACCAACTGCTTCAATTGGTTAACCTCAGATCGAGTAACAACAGAATACAAAACCGGACGATCCTTGCCTGTAAAACCGCCGGTGCCAGACAGGATGGTCACGCCGCGCTCTAAAACCTCAAGGATCACTTTGCGCACCTCGTCTGACTGGTCAGTGATGATCATCACGGTACGGAAGATACTTGAACCTTCCGAGACCATTTCCGCTGCGATGCCGCTGACATAGATTACCACCAAACCATAAAGAGCGTTCGGCCAAGAAAAAGCGAACCCGCCTGCTAAAACCACAATGGTATCGGTCATCAGGTAAGCTTGAGACATTGAAATACCAAAGCGGTGATTGAGGATGCGCCCCAATATATCCGAACCACCGCTGGTGCCCTGGCCCAAGTAGACCAAGCCCAGGCCAATACCGAGTGACACACCGCCAAAAAGCGCATTCAAAACACTGTCATTGGTGATACCGCTGGCAGGCAAAAACAAACCCAAGATGTCGGTCAGGATCGAAAAACTGGTCACGGCAAACGCTGTGCGGATGGCGAACCGCGATCCACCCAAAAAACGCCAGCCCAAGACAAAGAGTGGCACATTGCCGATAAAGATCATCACCCCCAACGGGAAGGTGACATAATGATTAATGATCTGAGCCGCACCGCTAATGCCGCCGCTAACCAAGAGGCCTGGCACCAGAAACATTCGCATTGAGAAGGCTTGAATGAGAGCACCTGCCAGGAGCAGCGCGTAATCTTGCACGGTTTTCCAGGTAAAGTGAATCGGCCCAAACTGGCTTTTGATGGATTGGATAATCGAGGTTTTCGGTCGGGATTGATCTTTCATGTCAGCCTTCTTCAACTGGAATAGCCCAATTGTACCCGATGAAGCCCTCTCAAATTGGAAACCCAGGCAAAAACAGGCTAAAAATCATTGGTTTCCCTTGACAAAGTGCAATCATTGCGATTTAATCGTTTGCGTAAACGTTTACGTAAATGATTAACAAAGGATTTATCAATGAAACTATTCAAATCACCCAACTTTAAACCGTTTTCAAAGCAGATGTTTCGCATCGCGCTGCCCATTGCCCTCAGCGGCATCATCATGCAAGTTCAGATGTTGATCGATACCGCATTCCTTGCCCGTTACACCACCTCCGTGAACGGCTCAGTGCTGAGCGGATCAGATATCCTGTCGGCAGTTGGAAATGTTTTCTTCCCCTACATGGTGACCATTTCCTTCATCTGGGCCATGGGAACCGGCGTGGTTGTGTTGGTTTCACAACATCTGGGTGCCAAAAAACCGAATGAAGCCCTCATGGTAGGCAATGTTGCGCTCAAATATAACACCCTGCTCTCGTGGGTCGGGTTTGCATTCTGGTTCTTCTTTGCGAAAAAAGTATTCACCCTGATGGGGGTTCAAGAACCCATTCTCACGCTCAGCCTTCAGTACATCGGGTTTGTCAGCATTGAACTGCTCTACATGGGTGCCAGCACATCGGTTAATGCCATCTTTCAGGGCACCGGCAACACCCAACCCGAAATGTACACGGGCATTTTCCGCAGTTTACTGCACATCGTGCTGGATTACATTTTGATCTTTGGTCACTTTGGTTTCCCGGAAATGGGCGTAGCCGGTGCAGGTCTGGCGTCAACTACTTCAGGTTTTTTCGCCACCTTAATCATGATTTTGATTTTCACCAAGACAAAAAACCTGCCCTTTAAAGTCAACTTGAGAACCATCCTTCTGGCTCCCATCAAACCTTATATTAAACTGCTCAAAGTAGCCCTGCCTGCTTCGCTGGAAGAAATGTTGTGGAATTTTGGAAACCTGGTGCTGGCTTTCTTCTTGAACCTGCTCAGTCCCGATGCAGTCGGCATCTACCGCCTGGTTTACCAAATCGAGATCACTCCCATCTTTTTTTACCTGGGATTAGCTCGAGCCGTTACAACCCTGGTTGGACAGCGCACCGGAGCCCGGGATCTGTCAGGGGCACGTGAATCGGCATTGATTGGCACATTTTATACCGTAAGCTTCTGTGTGCTTTTCACGGTTGCTTTTGTTCTAATCCCGAAATTGATCCTTTCAGTATTTACCCCTGATGTAAAATTGATAGATGAAGCGGCTCCGCTGCTCGTCATAACCGCCTTCACCATGATGCCGCGCGCAGTCAACATCATCAGCGGCAACGGCATCCGTGGATATGGTGATACATTATGGATGCTGGCAACCCAAATCTTCGGTATGTTCTTCCTGCTCTCACTTTCATATCTCCTGATGTTCCCGGTCGGGCTTGGCATCTATGGTCTATTCATTGGCATGTTTACTGACGAAACCGTACGCGGCATTATCAACACAATCCGGTTTTATCGCGGTGAAACCTCCATCTTTCATAAAGCGCCGCTCATTGAAAAACAGACTGTTGAAATCGCTTAAAGGAGCAGCATTATGGCCACGATTCTGGATGTAGCAAAACTGGCAAACGTATCCACCGCCACGGTTTCGCATGTGATCAACAAAACCCGCAAGGTCAACCCTGATACGATTGCCAGGGTACAAGATGCCATCCAGGAATTGCATTTTCAACCCAATCAACAGGCCCGCAGTCTCAAGACCGGCCAAAGCCATCTGATCGGTGTGCTCAACTACTACACCGTAGATGACTATTTTTCTGAAATTCTCGGCACTCTTGAAATTACGGCTTTTAATGCCGGCTATAATGTTTTACTCCGCCATCCGCTGATGCACGATCAGAAAAAAGAAAGCGACCTGCATCGCTGGATCAATCAGAATATTGACGGGTTGATCATCAATTCGCCCGAAGTTGATGATGAATACTATGCTCTATTAAGGAACATCAATTGCCCGTGTGTGATCCTGCATGTCAACGATCTCGATTGCACCTGTGACACCATCCAGATCAATGACTTCGAGATCAGCAAGGAAGCCATCCAATACCTGATCAGTCTTGGACACAAACGCATAGCATGCATTTCTGGCTACACTAACGATAAACATACCGCCTCAAAGCGGCGGCTTGGATATGAAGCTGCACTTAAAGAAGCTGGTCTGCCCATATTGCCGGAATACTTTGCCAATACAGATTACGGAATTGAAGAAGGTTACCAGCAGTGCCAAAACTTGATGAAACTGCGTCACCCTCCAACGGCCATTTTTACTTATTCAGACTTGCTGGCCATCGGCGCCATGCGCGCCGCTCAAGACCTGGGCATCTCAATTCCAAGCGACCTTTCAATCATCGGATTTGACGACATTTCCCTGGCCTCCTACACCAATCCGCGTTTAACCACCATCCATCAGGATAAGCAAGAAATTGGTGAGCTGGCCGTCAAACAGCTTCTTAAACGCATTCAATCACCAGAATTGCCGGCTGAAAGGATCCTGCTGCCGACACAATTGGTCATCCGCGAATCCACTGCACCAGCCAGATCAGACCAATAAAATCACGTGCAATGGGTCAGTTTTTTTAGAGAGGCATTTTTTTGAGATGCCTCTCTTCAATTTTGAGAGGTCCTTTTCTTGAATTAATCCTGAGATTGATATAAGATTAATCCACTGAATATCGGATGGAAAACAAAACCATTATTTCTGACAGGGTGATTTTATGACAGCGATGGAACCAGGAATGTTACTGAAATCCAGATACAAAGTCTTGGAGCAACTCGGCAAGGGGGGCATGGGTGAAGTCTATCTGGCCATGGATGAAAGCCTGGATACCAAGGTGGCCGTAAAAGCCAACCACAACCTCTCTCAACATACTTCAGCCCAATTCATCCGCGAAGCCAGACTGCTCGCCTCACTTAAACATGCCAACCTGCCACGCGTGATCGACTATTTCACCGAGAACGACAGCCAGTACCTGGTGATGGATTTCATCCCGGGTGATAATCTTAAAGAAATGGTGGAAAGCAAAAAGCAATTCACCTTTGAACAAATCAATAAATGGGCCATCCAGTTGGGCAGTGCTCTCACCTATTTACACACCCAGGAAATCCCGATTTATCACCGCGACATTAAACCCGCCAATATTAAGGTGACGCCATCAGGAGATGTGGTACTCGTGGATTTCGGTATTGCCAAAACCGGAGACGCCTCACAAGAAACCCAAACAGGTGCCTGGGCATTTTCACCCGGCTTTGCACCCCCGGAACAAGTCAGCGGAATGCGCACCGGACCTTATTCCGATCAATTCAGCCTGGCCGCCACCCTTTACTACTTATTTGCCGGTAAACCTCCAGCTGACAGCGCGCGCCGATTGATGGGTGAAGAAGAATACGTTCCCCTTACCCAAATCAATGCCAGTATCCCGGCTCATTTTTCAGCTGCCATTGATAAAGCACTGTCAATCAAACCGGAAGCACGCTTTGCCAGCGTCTCAAGCTTTGTGACTTCCCTGACCAACCCTAACGCGCTGCCTGAAACCGAAGCTTCTCAAAAAACGGTCATAGTCAACCGGGCGCCGGCTCCACCGCCTGTTCAAACACCTTTCAATCAACCAGGGTCAGGAACGACACCCCAAGTACGGAAAAAATCATCCCCGGTATGGCTTATCCTTGGATTTTTAGTCTTCGTAGGCGTAGTCTTGGGAGGATTCTTCACATTAAAAGCCATTGGAATTATTGGGA
This sequence comes from uncultured Anaerolinea sp., assembly GCA_964597505.1. Classification (GTDB taxonomy): domain Bacteria; phylum Chloroflexota; class Anaerolineae; order Anaerolineales; family Anaerolineaceae; genus UBA6107. The sequence continues at coordinate 172,452 of CAZQXI010000004.1, forward strand.
AACCCAGCGTACCAGCTTCACCGACTGCCTCAGTTCAAACCAATAATGTCAATGTTCCGACCAATACAGTTGAAGCAGCCATTCCGCCTACAGCAACGGTTGAGGTTGTTCCTCCCACAGCGACGACGACCGCAACAGCCGATGCAGCAGCTTTTGTCAAAATAGGGAACGGCGGCAAAGTCGCTTTCATCAGCGATCGACAGGGAGATGGATATCAGCAGGTTTGGATCATGGATGTCGGTTTTGATTCCAACAAGAATCTGACCGCCCAAAACATGAAACAACTGACCTTCAGCCCAGACAACAAATCCAAACCCTCATGGTCTCCGGATGGCACCAAGATCATCTACTCGGGTTGGAGCACCGATATGTCGCCGAACGGCAATCCGCTGGCTGACGATATCTGGATGATCGACATCACCCAACCCGATGCGCCGCCCATTGACCTGACCCGCCGACCTGGAAATGATACCTTTGCCTCATGGTCGCCAAGTGGAAAATATATCGCCTTCACCAGTTATTATCGTGAAGACAAGACGCCGCAGCTTATTATTATGAATCCTGACGGTTCAAAACAAACCCTGCTTACCACACTTGGCTTTGCCGAATCTTATGCCACTTGGACCCCCAAGGGGGATTGGCTGCTATATGTCTATTCCACCGGGCAACTGGATGTACTGCAAATGCGCGATCAGTACAGCCTGTTCACCAAGTATAAAAAATATGACCAATCCTCAAACGAAGGCCGGCTTGGAAACGTATTGGAACCCAACTTGAGTTTCGATGGCAGTACTCTCGTATACACACATATCTTCAACAACGAGAGAAACATTTTCACCGCAGCTTTTGCAGATAAAGGCCGCACCACGACTCAGCTTACCACCACAGGTATGGATTACGCCCCATGTTGGTCACCTGACGGAAAATGGATCTTGTTCACCTCCGAAAGAGATGGCGACCCCGAGATTTACATCATGAATGCCAATGGAGAAAACCTGACCAACTTATCGCTATTGCCCAGCACCGATAAAGATCCTGCCTGGCAGCCACCAAAACCTCAACAATAATTTGTAAAAAAACTCCCGGAATCCGGGAGTTTTTGTTTATTCAGGTGAAGGAGGACGCTGTGTTTTTGTTTTTGGTCTGGTGCGATTTGGCATGATCCGTGATGGGGTGATAGTCTTGCCGGCATTCGGGCTCAACAAAAGCGTCAAACGGGTCAACGCATTTTCGTCGTATTCACAACGTCCGCAGATATCGCAAACCCAGGCCGGAAAATCAGGCACGGAAATCAGTTCGTCGCCCAAATATGTGAAATAGGCAACATAATCCCTGTGCATGTGGCCCGCCTGGCACTCTGCACATGGAAAAACCGGTTCTGGAAGAATTTGGCTAAGATCTGTCATTTATCCGTAATCATTTCAATAATACTACTGCAATTTCCACAAGGGTATCACAGTTTTGTGGGTTTGAAAATCCATCAAATCCGTTAACTATTTTACCTTTGCACCGTAATCCGGGTGCGAGAGCACCTTCGCCGCCTGTGGCGGCCAGTAGACTACGAGGGCTTTCCCGACCAGGTCATTGATGGGCACAAAACCCCAACTGTGCGAATCAGAAGAACTGTTGCGGTTATCACCCAATACAAATACAGAATCTGAGGGAACCGTCCAGGTGTCTTCGTAATTTGGAGGTGCTGCAATGTAAGGTTCAGTTAATGCGGTTCCATTAACGCTGACCACACCGCCCTTTACACTAACCACATCCCCGGGGGTGCCGATCAGGCGCTTGATATAATCTTCTTCAAGAAAATTGGGGTTGTGAAAGATAACGATGTCACCTGTGTGCAGTTCGCCCAACTTGTAAGCCAACTTGTTGACTACGATCAGGTTGCCCTCATAAAGGGTAGGCTGCATGCTGATATTTTGTACCATGACGCGCTCAAAAACCGAGTCAATGGCGAAATATAAAATAATCGCCAGCAACAAGGTTTGCAGTACTTCACCAGGAAGAGACTGCCAAAACGGCACTTTTTTTGCTGCTTCGAGTTCAACTTGTTCAACAGGTTGATAATCTGAATCGTCCATGTTCCCTGCCTGATGTTCCTTATTCGTGTCGAGGCTTCATCACCAGGCGAATCGGGGTTCCTGTGAAGGGATACTCCAACCTGATCTGATTTTCAATAAACCGCAAATAGGTAAAATGAGCCAGTTTCGGATTGTTACAGTAGATCATGAAGGTAGGCGGATCGGTCCGCACCTGTGTACCGTAAAACAACTTGATCGAGGTGCCCGTTTTTGATGTCGGTGCATGTATGCTCTGGGCTTTTTGTAAAATGCGGTTAAGCGAGCCGGTGCTCACATGGGCCAATCGTTCTTCCTGCACTTTCAAAGCCATGGGCATTACCTGGTCAACACGCTGACCTGATTTAGCAGATATGAACAATATCGGAACGTAATCCATGAAGTTTAATTCCTGCCGGATGCGTTCTGAGTATTTTTGCATGGTGTAGTTGTCTTTTTCAATGGCATCCCATTTGTTGACCACTACAACAGCGCTTTTCAATTCGTCTTTAATGTAACCGGCAATGTGTGTGTCCTGAGCGGAAATACCTTCAACCGCGTCGATCAACAGCAAGGCTACATCGCAACGCTCAATGGCTTTCATCGAACGCACGACGCTGAATTTCTCAACACCTGGTTCAACTTTGCCGCGCCGGCGGATGCCTGCAGTATCAATCAAAGTCACGGGGATGTCATCCACCATCAATTTTGTATCAATCGCATCGCGAGTGGTACCTGCGATCGGGCTGACAATGGAGCGTTCTTCACCCGCCAGTTTGTTCAATAAACTGGATTTACCCACATTCGGCTTGCCGACGATGGCGATCTTGACCGAATCATCGTCGTCTTCCGATTCAGGTTCCGGAAAATTGCTTAATAATTCATCCAACAAATCGCCGGTGCCGGTGCCGTGGACGGCTGAAATTGGCCAGGGTTCTCCCAACCCCAATTCAAAAAACTCGTTTACCAGGTCCCGCTGCCGGGAGCTGTCTGCCTTGTTAACCACCAACAGCACCGGAGGGTGTGCCACACCATCCACTATTTTTTGGGATTGACGCAAAATTTGGGCTACTTCAAAATCTGCCGGGGTTACGCCGCTAATGGCATCCACCAGAAACAGAACCACGTCTGCTTCAGTGATTGCCAGCAAAGCTTGTGACTTGATCTCGGTAATGAAATCGGCTGAACCAATGGAAAGTGGAGATTTACTGCTTGCAGATGTGGGGTCAATGCCGCCGGTATCAACGATATCGAATTGGACGCCGCTCCACTCTCCTACAGCAAATAGACGATCACGAGTGGTACCCGGCGTATCATCCACAATCGCCAGACGTTCACCACATAAACGATTAAATAAAGTACTCTTGCCTACATTTGGTCGACCGACCAGCGCAACTACAGGTTTTGCCATCTATCCTCAATCCTTAATAATACCAATTTTACCCTGATAATGAAGAAAAATGGGCCTGGACTCTGAAAACAGAAAATTAGCTTTATTTAATGGTTACCTTAAAGGTGGTTGGCGAAATACTTTCGATTTTCACATCGGGTATGTTAAGTGAGTATTCGGGTTCGAGTGTATAAGTACCGGCTTCGCGACCAGACAGGTCCAGTACCACCCTAAGATTTGTCAAATCCAGCGAGTCCAAAATGCTGAGCGGACCCGAGATAATGATATCCACTTTATCGGGCAGGATGGTTGCTTCAAGCGATGTATCCAATCCAACCGCTTCCACCAAGACATCTGAAATGGATTGGGATGTGATGATGGGCATGATCTCAACCCTAACCAAAACGGAAGGGTCATCAATCACCTGAATGCCCGCTGGTAGATTTAAACCAATTTCTTCTTCAAAGCTGTCGGTTTTCTTGCTTAGGTCGATCGGGTTCGTCTCGATATATCCGGGAAGCGCATCGATCAATGCCGGGTCGGATGAAAAAACGGTCACCGTTGGAGGATAAACCGGTATGCCTGATAATCTGAAACCGGATGAAGGCTGTCCATTGGTTACCACCTTGACCACCACGTTGCGATACCCACCGCGCTCAACTACTTTTTGGGTGACCGTGATCTTGTCAGGAGAAAGGCTGACATCCTTGACTACGGTTCCGTTTGCATCCACCGCTTGAAGGGTGATGGTTTGATTTATATCCGTTTTGGCGTCGGTCAGCCTTACAACCGCCCGCACTTCACTAACCAGCCCAACATAGGATTTAGCGCCGCTGACCATGACACTGGTTTCAGACAACTCCGCCGGGTTGGATTGAAACCCCACCGCCACTGAACCCTGGTTGATCACTCGAATGTTAAAGGCGCGGGTTTCAAGGGTTTGTAGTTGAACGCTGGCCGACCGGGGCGAATAACTGCGGATTTCAACCGGTCGAATACCCACCTGTACTTGAATGGGTACAGTATGGTCACCTTCACTCAAACCGGATAGATCCATGATGGCTCTGACAGGTACTTTTTGAGAAGTCAAACTTGTCCAGATCGAAGTTGGAGCGCGTAATGTGAGTGTGATGCTTTCTGGAATTTCGCCGGTAATTACCAAACCTGAACTTTGGCCGATTATTTCCACCGGCACCGCGCTGGAATAGACCTTCTCAACAGATGGATCTGAAGAAGTGACAGCCATGATCCAGACTGCGACCGCCAGGATGAAGGCCGTAATGAGTAAAGGCAAGGTTTTGGCAAAGGAACGCAGTGCTTTTAACATTATTTGATCCTTTGGTTGCCGGTTAATAAGCTGCGCAGCCAATCGCTGATTTTCAGACGAGAACTGGCACCATCTGCGGGACGGTAAAAGGCAAGCAGGATGTTTTCGAGCCGTTCACTGTCAAGCCGGCGGATCATACGTCCGCTATGAGCAATCGAAATTGAACCAGTTTCTTCTGAGACCACCACTGTAATGGCATCGGTGGCTTCTGATGTACCCAGGGCGGCACGATGCCGCAGCCCCATTTGCCGTTCTGGAGATTTCGTCAAAATACCACTGGCAGATAGGGGCATTACACAGGAACCCGCCACAATGCGGTTATCTGCAATGATCACGGCGCCGTCATGCAGTGGCGTGTTGGGATAAAAAATTTGAAGTAGCAGTTCAGGGGTTACTGCAGCGTTGAGACGAACACCAGTCTTGGCATAATCACCAAGGTTGTCATATCTCTGGATTACGATCAAAGCGCCGTGCTCACGAGCTGAAAGCCTTGCGGCTGCTGTGACAATGGCACGAATGGTTTCTTCAATTAGTTTATTCTGGCTGCTGGATTGCGTGCGCAACACTTTGGGGGTACCGGCACGGCCGAGCTTTTCCAATCCGCGCCTGATCTCTGGTGCAAAGATGACCGGGATGGCAAACAGCAAGGCAGGAACGATAGTCTGAAATAACCAAGAAAAAGCAGGCAAATTGATCAACGAAGTCATTAAAGCCAATACTATGACCATGAAGATCACGCCCCGTAAAAGCACCATTACCTGCGTATCTCTTAATAGCAATAATGCGGCATACATGACAGCCGTAACCAAAAACAGGTCAAGCACGCTAAGCCAATTAAGCCTTTGAAAGAGATATGCGATTTCGGTAATTAAATCAGACAAGTAAATAAATCCTTATAAGAACAAGGTTAGATGGGTCTTAAGACTCTGTCTTCCCTTAACTGCTTGAAGAATAGTGTCGTTCCTGCCGGCATGGATTCTTCCGCGGCTTCCTGCCAGGCGAGTACTTCCAGTGAAGATGGTGTGCGTTTCTCATATCCCAGTCCCGTCCATAAAATATCATGATGAGCCAATTGTTCAGGCACGAAGATCAAGGAGGCTTCACACTGTAAATCCGTTGAGGCTTTTTCCATTTCATTGATCATCAACGGCAAGAATTGGGCGGGCGGCAGGGCTGAATCCAGGGCGATCTCAGTGGTTCTGGCCACCAGGTTCTCAACCTGCCAGGCCAGAATGCCCATGGGGTTCTGTTCGATTCTCAAGATCAAATAGGCTTTTTCGCCTAATGTAATTGTACTGCTGGTAACGGCATCACCAGCCTGTGAGCCCTTCAAGCGGTTTAAAACCTCGACAATTTCATCCACATTCTTTGGCCCGGCGCGTTCAATATTCACTTCACCCAATGACAGTTTCACTGGTTGTGAAACAGGTATGGGACGGGCATTAGCTGTCGGCACATGCCGCTGCCAGGCAGCAGTGACTTGTTTCCAGGTATCGTCGAATGTGGTGCTGTTCTTAATCACCACTGCTGCCTCGGCAAACCTGGATTCCTGAGGTACCTGTGCTGCCATGCGCTGGCGCGCTTCTTCTTCGGTCATATTGCGATTGTGGGTTAACCTTGAAAGTTGAACCTCCGGCGGGGAATAAACAGCCCACACAGCATCACATTCTTTGGCAAGATTACTTTCAAGCAGCTTTATAGCTTCAATCACCACTACTTTTTGGCTGGCCCGTCTGATGATGAGATCCACGGCTTGTTCCACCAGTGGATGGATGATCGATTCAAGCATCGCGAGTGCCTCGGGGTCATTAAACACAATGCGGCCGAGTTTCTGGCGGTTGATTTGTCCTTCGGGTGTAAGGATGTGGGTGCCAAAAGTTTTGACAATATCGTCAAAACAGGGAGCGTCACGCGAAATGGCGCGGTGCGTGATGGCATCCGCATCAATGCCGTATGCGCCGAGATGTTCCAGCATCCGACGGACAACACTTTTACCCGTGCCTATGCTGCCGGTTAATCCGATGACGTATTTATCAGCCCACTTCTTCATTTGTCTCCCGAGGATCGAGATGTTTGCTTAATTGACCTATTACCATTTTAGTCATAGGAGATTCAATTGTCAAACAACCCAAAGTGGAGAAAGATCGAGAATATCAATTTATAGCGGATAAAAACCTAACCCAAAATAATACAAAAAACGATAAAACAGCTTTTGGTTTATTTCCCCATCTTTAAGACAAGCCTCACCCCTACCCCTATCCATCCGCGGGATGGAGAGGGGTAAGCTATTCACACACAAATAAATTGAAAAGCATTGGGATGAGGCAATATCTATTTCATTTTTCTAAATTACATTTTTTAAAAACAAGGTATTACAAAACCTATATAAAGATAAGTTAGTGCAATCTTTTTAAGAAAGCTAACCACTCCATACGGTTTTCAAAAGTGACAATTGAGCCGAACGTTGAAAACTGTCGCCACCCTCATGATTGTTGTAAGTGTAATAATTGATGGCTTTTTCACCCTTGTAATGGTTGTAAGCTGCATAGACTGTCGATGGCGGACAGATGGTATCCATCAAACCAACGGAGAAGAGAGACCTCGCATTGGCGCGGGTAGAAAAGTTCACCCCATCAAAGTAGCTCAGCGTGTTAAAGACTTGTTCGATCTGATCGCGGTGGCAGTGTAAATACTGACCGATCTCGCCATAAGGGAAGCCATCTGTGATTTCGGTGGCACGGCGATAATGGCACAAGAAAGGTACATCTGGCATACTGACTGAAAGATCAGGCACCAGACCGCTGACGGCCAGTGTGATGCCGCCACCCTGACTGCCACCGCAGGCTGCAATCTTCGATGCATCCACTGCCGGGTGACTGCGGGCAGCTTCCACGGCGCGGACTGCATCGGTAAAGACCCTGCGGTAGTAGTAGTTTTTCGGATCAAGCACTCCCTGGGTTATGAAACCGGGGAAGAACGAATTGGCTCCTTCAAACAGATCAGGTGTATCACCGGGTCGCCAATTTGAACCCTGTCCACGGGTATCCATGACAAAGTGGGCATAACCGGCGCAGGCCCAGATCAGCCAGTCAAACACAAATCCGCGACCGCCGCCGTAACCGATGAATTCGACCACGCAGGGGATCTTGGCGGCACGTTCTCTGGGCAGGATCAACCAGCCTTTGACCGGCTGACCGCCGTATCCTGAATAGGTAACATCAAACGTTTCAACCAGTTTTAATCCGGCATCAAGCGGCGTGAATTTTGCATCCAAGGGGTGATTGCGTGCTTCAGTCAAAGTCGAAGACCAAAAATCATCAAAATCAGCCGGTTCAACACGCTCCGGTTTATAGGTTTGAAGTTCTTTTAATGGAAGATCAAAAAATGCCATTGAAACTCTCCTGTAATTTGGTTTGATTTATTTTACTCCAACCTCGAAACCATGCCTTTCTTTTCTATACAATTTTGTTATTTACTTGAATTTATTCATAATAAATACGATAATGATTATATGAATTGTAAAAATATAAAAATCACTTTATTGCTAATGATCACAGTTTTACTTTTGGCGGGCTGTAATTTGATTTCCACTATCAATCAAAAAACTTCCACAGCAAACCTGGATTTTACAGACACCCCCTCAATTAATCCAACCAGCACTCCAGTGCTGCCACCCATTGAAGCTCCCACAACACCTGTTTCACCCACTTCATCCAGCCCATCGTTAGCGCTGCCAGCAGAAGATGAAGCTTCTACCCGTTTGACTGTTCAACCCGGTTTTGCCATTCGCATTTTTGCACAAAATATACAAGGCAAGCCCAGGTTCATGGCATTTGGCCCGGACAATGCCCTTTACCTCTCCCTCACCAGCGGCGGCAGCATTATGCGTCTGCCGGATGCCAACCAGGATGGTCTGGCGGATTCGTCTGATGAGGTCATCAGCGGATTAAATCAACCACACGGACTGGAATGGCAGGGCGATTGGTTGTACGTGGCTGAAAATGACCGGGTCGAACGGTTTCATTACGATTCAGCAAGCCGCTTGTTTGACCAGCGGGAATTGATCACCGATAACATCCCCGGTGAAGGTGGGCATTACACACGCACCCTCCATTTTGGGCCGGACGGCAAGCTTTACGTCAGCGTAGGATCTTCATGCAATGTCTGTGTTGAATCAGACGCACGACGGGCTGCCATTTTGAGATTTAATCCTGATGGCAGCATCCCCGAAGACAACCCTTATATCAACAATGCTGATCCGCTTATGCATGCCGTTTGGGCCTGGGGACTGCGAAACAGCGTGGATTTCTTGTGGACACCAGCCGGTGATTTGTGGGCTAACATGAACGGTCGAGACAACCTGTTGGATTCCAATGGCTCGCCAGACAGCCTGCCGCCAGAAGTCATTGTCTTTCCAATTAAAATGGGACAGTTTTATGGATGGCCCTATTGCTTCAACCTTTTCATGGGCAGTAACGCCATAAAAGCCCCGCAGGTCTTGGATGATCAATCCAGGCTTCGACTACCCAATGGGCTGGATTGCAGTCAAGCCACACCCTCACTATTTACTGACCTGGCCCACAGCGCTCCATTGGGCATGACGCTTGGACAAACGGGCAACTTTCCAACTGCATATCAAAGCGATCTGTATGTCGCTTATCACGGCTCCTGGAATGTTGAAAATCCAGACTCCTTCAGAGATTGCAAGGTGGAAAGAATAGTAGTCGAAAATGGTTTTCCAGTTCGCAATGAGGATTTTATAAACGGATGGCGCGCACCAGGCAGCAACTGCGGTGATGGGGCAACCTACGGCCGCCCGGCGGACGTGATCTTTGGGCCAGACGGCGCTATGTATGTTTCGGATGATGCAGGTGGTAGAGTTTACCGGGTTATCTCAATTCAATATTTGAAACAATCTTTTTAGTCCAACCAACCTTTTTGGGCGGCGATGGCGATGGCCGCGGCGCGTGAATCCACGCCAAGTTTGCTGTAAATGCTGGCAAGATGGGCTTTAACTGTACGCTCGCTGATACCCAGTTTAAAGGCCACTTCCTTGCTGCGCTCACCCTGTGCTACAGCTTTCAGCACCTGATGCTCCCTATCAGTTAAAGAAACATCCTCATTAGTTGAACGCGCGGGTTTGTCTACCTGATTTAATAACCGCATCATAGTTTCAGGAGCCAGCAGGGTTTCTCCTCTGGCTGCCGCGCGAATGGCGTTAAACAATGCCTCACGGGTGGTGTCCTTCAACAAGTATCCTCTGGCGCCTGCCTGCAATCCACGCAGCATGAGATCGTCTTCGTTAAATGTGGTTAAAATGACCACCGCAACTTCAGGCTGTTCTGTGCGCAGCGTTTCAATGGCGGTCAGCCCATCCATGCCGGGCATGCGCAAGTCCATCAAGACTACCTGCGGATGAGTTTGAGCGCATACTTGCATTGCCTCCGCTCCATCGCCAGCTTCACCCACCAGGTCGAAATCAGGTTCTGTTTCAAGGATCAACCGCAGTCCCTGGCGAATGATCAGATGATCGTCAGCAATAACAATTTTTATAGTCATAAGCAGGGTATCCTGACTTTAATGGTGGTACCTGCGCCAGGCTGACTGAGCACTTCAATTGAACCTTGCACCAGGTTGACTCTTTCACGCATGCCGATCAAGCCATAATGGCCGCTTTCAGGCGCGACCGAAGCATCAAATCCACGACCGTCATCTCGAATTTCGAGATTTAAAACATTTTCCTGAACATCCACGCTGATCCTCACTTTTTTGGCATCTGCATGACGAGTGATGTTCATTAAACTTTCAGTCACCACCCCCGCCACGGCATCTGCAACAGCGGATGTCAGGCATCCCGATAATTCGCAGTGGAATTCACAAGGAATTCCTGTTGTGTTGGTGAACTGGAGTATTCTCTTTTCAAGATCTTCGCTGCAGCCGGTTAATTGCCCCTGTCGTAAATCATCGATTGCCAGCCGAGCTTCTGACAGCGTCAAACGGGCGCTTTCCATGGCCTGTTGAATAATTTGACGGCTTCGCTCGGTTTTCCCGCCGGCCAGGTTGGCATCCACAGCTTCAAGTTGCAGGATCAGTCCCGCCAACCCCTGGGACAGGGTATCGTGCAATTCACGCGCCATACGCTGGCGTTCTGATGCGATGGTGAGATCTTCCACCTGGGCGGCATATTGCGTGAGCTGCTGATTGGTGGTTTCAAGTTCACCCAACAACTGCTGAGCCTTCTCATTTGCTCTTGATTGCCGCGTATATAGCTCCACGTACATGGCCACAAAAACCATCACAGGAATCGTCGATATTAGCCACCAGGTTATATTCGATATGCCGGTTTTCCAAAAGAATGTCCCGAGTGAGAGAGCCAGATAAAACACAGAGATCAGCAGCCCTTTGCCGGTCAAGCCAAAAGCGCCAATCGCTTCACCAAACAAAGCCATGGTTATGCCAAGTGTTAACCCAATATTTCGGGTCAGAAGGATTAGACCAACAGAGATCGCACCCTGGATGATCATATATACCAGGACCCCATTTTTTCTCTTAATGAAGAAAATGATCATCCAATGTATGAGGATGTGCCCAACCATTAATAATGCGATCGGGATTATTTTTACAACCTTATGCAGATCAGGTTGGCTGATGATGGTATAGATGGTTAATCCCACCAACACCAAGGTCATAAACCACAAGAAACTCCGGGTTTCTTTTTCCGTATTAATAAATGTGGTGGGTGTTTTTTCCATGAATTAATTGTATTCCAGCTTGAATAGTTATGCCACTGGCGTTCTAGACACTGTACGAAAGTACAGGTCAAATTGAGCCCATCGGCCAATGGCAACATACCCTTGTAAACTGTAAACTTGTAGCGACTAATCATTCACAGGAGAAATCAAATGCAACCTGCTCTTTTTGTTCATAATCTTCATAAAACATTTCGCAACGGACATAATTTAAAAGCTGTCGATGGTGTCAGCTTTGAAGTGAATGCTGGTGAAATCTTCAGCCTCCTCGGTCCTAACGGCGCCGGCAAGACCACCACTATTTCCATGCTCTCCGCCTTGTTGAAACCGGATAACGGCGCGACCGGTTCAAGCGACATCCGCATCATGGGACACTCACTTCTGACCGAACCGCTGGTTGCCAAAGCCATGATCGGCGTGGTGCCTCAAGACATCGCCCTCTACCAGGACCTGACCGCCCGTGAGAACCTGGTTTTCTGGGCCAAGATGTACGGCTTGAAAGGCGCTCAATTGAAAATCAGGGTTGCAGAGGTGCTTGAACTGGTCGGATTGACCGACCGCGCCAACGACAGGATTGCAAAATATTCCGGCGGGATGAAACGCCGCGTAAATATTGGGGTTGCATTGCTGCACCAACCCAAGGTGATCTACATGGATGAACCAACCGTAGGCATTGATCCTCAAAGCCGGCGCAGTATTTTGGACGGCGTGATCGCTTTGAAAAACCAGGGCATGACCGTACTTTACACCACCCATTATATGGAAGAAGCTCAGGAACTCTCAGACCGCATCGCCATTATGGATCACGGCAAGATCATCGCCAACGATACCCACGACAACCTGATCCGTTTAGTTGGACAGAAAACGCGCATCTCATTGACCATCAACGCCGAACCAGAAATCATCTCTGAAACCTGGAAGAACTGCAAAGGGGTCTCAACACTGGCTGTAGATGAAACCAAATTAAACCTGCTGGTGGATGATTCCAATGTCGTACTGCCGCGACTGTTTGAAACCGCCGCTGCGAAAAACATCCGCATCACCTCGGTTGAGATTCAAGAACCTAATCTTGAAACCGTCTTTTTGCACCTCACCGGCCGCGCCCTGCGGGATGCGTAAAGGAGCCAACATGAAATCTGTATCAATTGCTTTCAAAGACCTAACCCGCTCTTTTCGCAGCACTTTTTCTTTGATCTTTATGTTTGGTATTCCGCTGCTGGTCACGGGCATGTTCTTTCTCATGTTTGGAAATATTAAATCCACCCAGGCTATCAACATCCCCGCCACCAAAGTGATAGTTGTCAACCTTGATAAAGGCAACGCGCAGACCGGACCATTGGGGCAAACAGTGGTTGAATCCCTGCAGAGCAAAGGGCTTGCCAGTTTGATGGAAATCACATTGCTGACAGACGCGGACGAAGCTCGAAAGTTGGTAGAAACTGGTGAATCCGGCGCCGCCATCATAATCCCTGCTGATTTTTCTGATTCTTTTATCGACCCCCAGGCGGAAGTTGAGGTCGAATTGCTGCAAGACCCCACTTTGACCATTGGTCCCATGATCGTTAAAAGTGTTTTGAATAATTTGATCGATGATTATGCCGGAATCAAGATTACTGCCACCGAGGCTTCAAGGTTAATGGAATCCGGCAGCATGACTGGCGAACAAATTGGTCCCCTGGTGCAAAATTATGTCGCGACCATCCATGCCAAAACTGCAGAAGAAAAATTGATCGAGCAGCATACCCCCTCTTCTGCACCGCAGCAAAATGCAGCAGCAGCCCTGATCGGTCCTATTATGGCGGGTATGATGATCTTCTTTGCTTTCTTCACCGGTGTCAATACTGCGAGCAGCATTTTGCGTGAAGACGAAGAAGGCACCCTGCCACGCTTGTTTACCACCCCCACTTCACAATCGGAAGTGCTGCGCGGCAAGTTTATTGCAGTTGGATTAACAATCGTGATCCAAGTCATCGTCTTGATCACCTCTGCCCGACTGCTCTTTGGCATCCAATGGGGTTCACTGCTGCCCTTGATCCTTGCAGGGATCAGCCTGGTATGCAGCGCCGGAACATTCGGTATTTTGATCTGCTCAGTCATGAAAAACACAAAACAAAGCGGTGTGGTGTTTGGAGGACTGCTGACCGTTACCGGCATGCTTGGCATGATCAACATTTTCACCGGCAACCCCCAGGGTTCTCCACTCGGGATTGTTCCGCTGTTGACACCCCAGGGCTGGGTGGCTCGTTCCATGCTGGCAACCATGTCGGGCGCCTCGCTGGATGAAGTGCTTCCGTTCATTCTTGGAAGTTTGGCGATGAGCCTGGTCTTCTTTTTCGTAGGTGTTTGGCGTTTTCAGAAACGCTACGCCTGATTCTCTTGAATCCGATCTATAGAATTATATTATTTTGGAGTACCAATGAACTCTATCCTCAATATCGCTTTGAAAGACATTCAACAAATACTGCGCGACCGAAAATCTTTTTTGTTCCTTTTGATCATGCCGATTGCCTTTACCATCATGTTCGGATTCGCGTTCAGCGGAACAAGTTCAAAACCGGTGGATGCCCGATTACCGGTGGGATTCGTCAACCAGGATCAGGATTCAATGCTAAGCCAGGAACTTGAAACCCAGTTATCTCAATCCAGCGTCATCCGTCTGGTGACAGGTGAATCCAATGCTCTTCAGGCTAAACTAGAAAAGAAAGAGATTACCGCCATGGTGATCGTCCCGGCAGGTTACGGCGCTTCTCTGAGGAGTGAAAACGCCTTGCCTCTCACTCTTTGGGCGGATACCTCTTCAAACGATGGAATGAGCGCCAAAACCGAGATCAATGTCGCTGCAAGCCGCTTAACGATGGCTGTACACACTGCGAGTCTGCTCGCTCCTGAAGGGGGAGCATCCTTCGACAGTATTCTGAAGAGTTCCATACAAAGCTGGCAAAACCCGCCCGTTCGGGTGAATGCTATTCAGGCTATACCAGCCACTGCTGAATCTGATGTAAATGTCAATAAATTTGCCCACAGTTCACCCGGCATGCTGCTGCAGTTTGCGGTGGCTGGTTTAATGACCTGCGCCCTGGTAATCATCTCTGAAAGGAAGAACAACTGCCTGCAGCGATTGATGACGACAGCAACCAATCGGGTCGAAATTCTGCTAGGTCATTACCTTTCCATTTTCCTGACCCTCTTTCTACAGTTTGCCATCCTGATCGTTTTTGGAGATGTGGTCTTGAAGTTGAATTATCACGAGCATTTGCTGGCCACATTTTTGATCGCAGTTTCGGCTGCACTGTGCATCGCTGCCCTGGGTTTAATGATTGGCGTGATCGCCAAATCTGAAGAACAGGCCATCGCTTTTTCAATGATCTTCATGTTTACACTTTCCGGCTTGGGCGGCGCCTGGGTGCCATTAGAAATCACTGGGAAAACTTTTCAAACCATCGGGCATCTTTCTCCGCTGGCTTGGGGTATGGATGGGTTTGAAAATATACTCTCCAGAGGTCTGGGGCTTGAATCCGCCTGGCTGCCGGCCGCCGCCCTGTTGGGGTACGCAATTCTATTCTTTGCTTTAGCGAACTGGAAGTTTAAAACGGAATAATACCTAGAAATGCCTGGATTCCAAATTACCTATACTCGTTAATTCGTAGTGGTTTTCCAAAATAAAAGCTCACTTTTTTGTATGTGAGCTTTTATAATACTTCGTCAAATCAGTGTTTTTTATTCGGGATATATTTTATCTTTGTGATTAATTGAAATGCTCGTAGGTATTTTTAGATCAAGCAACCACCAGATCATTGTTTTTCTTTATCGTTCCTGTCCAAACTAAACTCAAAAATCCAACAAGTAACATGAGTATTCCGGCAATGATCATCCAATTGTTAACCCCAACTGCTTCCGCGACCGGACCGGCAATGATCATTCCTATCGGGATACCTAAACTCATTACACTCGTAACCAAAGAGATGACCTTGCCCATATTTTCTGGTTGAATACTTTGCTGAATATACGCCACATATGGAATGTTTCCCAACATACCAGTTGTTCCCATTACAAAAACAACAATACAAAAAGCCCAAAAAGCCGTCGCGGGCAATGTTCCTCCAATAAGTGAACAAACACCCAGTAACAAAGCAGATAAAGCAATCATTAAGAACGGTTTTTTTAATCCACCTGTAAGTCCAATCAATAGAGCGGAGAGAAGCATACCCAGGGAGAAAAGTGTTTGGATGATACCGTTATGCCAGGCGCTTCCATTGAAATAACTCTTCACCATTAATGGTAAAAGCGAACCAAGAGGCATAAAGACGATACTTGTAATGAAAATAGGCAGCGACATTTTCATGAGAAGTTTGTTTTCTTTCAGCGCATGAATTCCCTGCTTCATATCTTCAATAATCCTTGGATGTTCATTCTGAACGACTGAGTGATTTCCAACGTTAACCAAAGTGAGGAAGGTAACGGCAAGTATTGCGCCCACAATATCCACAACCATGATGTATTGCAGGCTTGTAATACTCATTAATAAGGCCCCCAACATCGGCCCGGCCATTGCGCAAACAGCTGAAACCATTTGTCCTAATCCACCTGCCTTGGTTAACTCACTTTCAGGAACAAGCTGGGGAATGGCGGCCTGGAGAGCAGGTTTATGAAAAGTCTCTCCGAGCGCTCTAACAAACAAAACGACGTAAATAAAAATGATTGAAGGTTTCCCCCAAAAAAATGAAATCCCCAAGGCCAAACTTGCCAATGCAACTCCTAAATCAGCGATGATCATTATGGTTTTACGGTTATACCGATCAATCCATACACCTGCAAAAGGACCAATTATTACCTGGGGTAATAATCCGACAAGACTGGCTACTGTCAATGCAATCGCCGAACCAGTTTCATTAGTAATCCACCAAATGATGGCAAATTGCACAGCACTGGAACTTAAAAGTGAGAATGCCTGGCCAATGTACAAGGTGAAAAAAGGTTTTTTCCAACTAGGCGAGCTTTCAATCATTTTTAGTCTCCAAACTGGCCATAATTATCTTCGCACTATCTCTTGCGCCATTCTCAGCGGCAATATTCTGAGCTAATTCCTTTGCGTTTGAAACGATTTTTTCTTGCATAGCGTAACGAATCGAGTCAGCAAATTTTTCAGAATTAAGTTTCTTTATAGCTATCGGTTTTGGTCCTACACCCAGTTCATATGCCCTTTGCGCCCAGGCATATTGATCTAAGGCAAAGGGGAATATAATGCTCGGAATTCCGGCACGGAACCCAGCAGCGGAAGTGCCTGCGCCACCATGATGGCAAACAGCAGATACTTTCGAAAAAAGCCATGAATGCGGAATATTGTTGATCATAAACACGTTGTCAGGATTCGTCTGATGATTCCCAAATCCGCTTATGATGGCCCTTTTTCCAGTCTTTGAAAGACCGTCAAGGAGAATTTTTAATAGCCTGTCTTTATTTTCCTCAATGCTCATGCTTCCAAATCCGATAAATATTGGTTTCTCACCACTATTGAGGAAATCCATTAATTCGGTTGGTGGAATGTATTCATCCTGTTCTTCCAAAAACCAATAGCCATTTTGATGGATATGCTTATTCCAATCGGTTGGTCTTGGAAAAATGTAATTGCTGCAAGAAACAATTGCTGGATGGCGTTGATTATTATGTCTTTCGAACGGACATCCATAATCTGCCGGTAAATGACCAAACTTCTCCTTCCAAAATGGCTTCAAGGAATCATCAGAAGTCATCCAAAGCATGTTCTGTAATAATGTGTAGCTGAATGGGTTAAGCCAGGGTTTGTTTGGAACTTTACCGTATAGGATGACTGAAGTTTGCTCTTTTGTTTTATTCAACGGAAATGGAGAAGCAAGAATGGAAGGAATACCCATTTTTTTCGCAGCAAAATGACCAATTGCCATTCCAGGATGATATACGATCGCTTCGCTACCTTCGCAAGCATCATAATAATGGCCCACCATATGAACGCCAAATTTCTTCATTTTTTGAAAACTAAAAAACATTTTGAGTGGATTATCAGCTTGTTGAGCTTCACGGATCATGTTTTGATCTATGTTAAGAGAATTTATATCCACATCAATTGAGAAAAAATCAATTCCATAACTTCGAATTAGCGCTTCGTGATTCCTGGTTACTGCAATCCGCACCTCTTTTCCCATTTTTTTGAGCTCAATTGCAAGCGCCAAATACGGTTGTACATCCCCGCGAGTGCCACCACATAAAATTGTAATCATACTAAAATCTCCAAATATATAATTTATCCGACAACATGTTGTATAATATACCAAGAGGTTGTTCGATTATCAACCAACAATTTCAGGAAATATGTCGGATTACTGGGAGACCTGATGAATAAACATGCAGAAATTACTGAACAAACAAGACAAAAACTTATTGAAGCCTTTTGGTCAATTTATTTAACAAAAAGAATAGAAAAAATTACTGTAAAGGAGATAACAAATAAGGCGGGGTACAATCGAGGAACTTTTTATGAATACTTTCAGGACGTTTTCGAAGTTCTGGAAGTTATTGAAGACTTATCCTTACCCACCCTTGATGAATTACCCCCACTAATAGAGGTAAATTCCAATACGCCAACCATACTAAATTCATTTCTGGCGCTTTATCAGGAGAAATATAAATATTACAACCACTTATTAGGGGATAATGGTGATCCAGCCTTTCAGAGAAAACTAAAAAACAGTCTCAAATCCTCAATTATTCTTGCAATGAAAAATAAAGACAAAATCGACCTCTTCGAGATCGATTTTATGCTTGAATACATATTATCAGGGATGATTGGAATTTTGATTTACATAAATCAACAAACCCCAAGTTTATCCGAGGAAAAGATAATCTCAATACAAAATGCCTTAATGCATGGCGATATTGTGAATAAACTTCAGCAAATGCTTAAATAAAAATGGCTTAATATGCGAGTGGCAGCAGCATCACGGCAGTCGAAATATCCATCAGCACATGAATGATGGCAATATAGGGCAACAAGCGTGGACGCCATTTTATCACCAGGGCAATCAACAAGGCAAACGGTAAAAACATAAGGAAGCGCCAAAGAATAAACCTGCCATTGAACACAAGCGGAATTGCGATATGCTGTGCGGCGAGGAATAATGTGGGCAACAAGATGGCCAACCAACGCGGTGATCCACTCTTCTCAATCCGCGGCATGACAAACATCATGTAGGTCGGAATTTCGACGAGGCCCTGTGTGATGGGAAAGAGCAGAATACTTGCAATGACCGCCCACATAGGCAAAGGCCTAAGAAACATTTCCGTCGCAATGCTCACATTACCGAAAAGCAGATTACCAAGCAGAATATTTGGCAAAAAACCAATCGGTCCCGCAACAATTAAAAATCCCAATAAAGCTAATAGATCTTTACCAACAGAGTCCCTTTGGAATTTAAAAATATTCCAAAAGTTATCCCCTTCTGCTTTATAAAACCTGACCAGCAAAAACAAACATATCATATTGGCCAAAAAAACAACCAAAGGCCACCAGTTGGTTGAAAGATCCCAGGCATTTGATTTTCCAACCAGGAAAAAGACAAGTGCCAACAACGCTTGAAGCCCGGCAAACAATATCAACCGGATTGGAAGCATGATCCATGCTCTTCTCTGAGAGTTCTTCATAATGATCGATAGCCTTTCAATTGAGGGGAATAGATGCCTTGTATTTCTAACTAGAAAAATAATATCATACCAAGACAAGAATAAAACTGTCCTTTCGTATCGAAAAAACCTATACTTAAGGACAATAAAGAATAACCCCCACCCAAGTACAATTGATCAAGTTGAGGAAAAATCTACCATAGGAATCATTATTTCTTTCTGTTTCTTGAAAATGAAAGGTTGTCATGAAAAAATTTTTACTTGTTTTAGTCATTCTAGTTGTGATCATCGGTCTGGTCGTTTTAATGGCAGTACTTCTCACCCCATGGATGGACCGCTGGCATACCACCCCTGAAGAAAGAGCCATGGAACTTCCGGGCGACCAGTACAATACCAACCCAGGCCGCGTGGCCAACCGTGCGGTGACTATTAATGCCCCCGCAGATAAGATTTACCCCTGGATCTTGCAGATCGGCGCGGATAAATCGGGTATGTACAGTTACACCTGGCTTGAAAACCTGGTGGGATGCAAGATGGCCAAGGATGAAACCATCCACCCCGAGTGGCAGAACCTGGCCGCAGGCGATGAGATGAAGATGTGCGCTGGAGACTTCGCCCCGCCCCCTTATATTGTGGTTGAGACAATTCCCAACCAGGCGGTCATCTACGGACATAAAGAAAAAGATGCCTGGGTGGATGTCTGGCAGTTCGTGCTCGTTCCGCAGGCTGACGGCACTACCCGTCTCATCACCCGCACCAGCACCAATATGGTGGGCGGCATGTGGGAAGTCATTCGTCCCATTTCTTTCACCATGGAACGCAAAATGCTTCTTACCATCAAGCAGTTGGCTGAACAACCCTGATCGAGTGGTAAAAAATACAAAAATCGGGAGTCTGACAGACTCCCGATTTTTTATTTACGAAATACTTAGTTGATCTCGTTGAAATCGATGTATCCTTTTTCCACATCCACACCAATCAACTGCACCTTGATGCGATCCCCTACATCGGGGTGGTTCAAGGTTTTCATAAGCTTGCCTTCAACCGGCAATGAGATCAGGCGAACCCAGGTACCCTTAGCTGCTGCGCCGGTGATGATGGCGTCAAATTTTTCACCAATGCGGTGCTCCAAGAGCATGGCATCAGCGGATTTTTCAACTTGCCGTTCAACCTTATTGGCTGCATCCTCAGCCTGGGTGCAGTGTTCAGCAATGGACTGCAATTCTTCCAAAGAATAAGGCGCAGGCATATTGGCAATGACTGATTTGATCAATCTTTGCGTCACCAGATCCGTGAAACGACGATTGGGCGCCGTTGAATGGCCGTAATCTTTGACCGCCAGGCTGAAATGCCCCGGGAGGTTGCCCTCCGGTGGGGTGGCGGTGTATTCACCTGCCCCCAGCAGTTTTATGATCGATAGCGAAAGATCAGGGAACCGCAGCGAGTCCGTGGTGCGCTGCTTGACCAAGAAATCTTCAAGCACTTTGGCATCAGGGGTTTCAGGCAATTGATACTGGTATCTGGCGGCAATCTCAACGATTCGCTCCCAGCGATCAGGGATGCTCACCACCCGGCGGATGGAGGGGCGATTATTCTGAGATAAAAAGCGGGCTGTCACACCATTAGCCATGATCATGAAATTTTCAACCACTTCACGGGCGCGGTTCTTGGTTTGAAATTCCATTGAAAGAATTTGGTCACCACTGAACACAGGCCGGGACTCGATCGTTTCAAGGCTTAAGGCGCCCTGGCTGTGGCGAAACTCCTTCATTTTTTGAGCCATGGCATCTTGCAGCTTCAGGTTCTCAGACAGCCCGTTGACTTCAGCTGCTTTTTCTGGAACGGGACCTTGACCTTCAAGCCAGGCAGCCACACTGTTGTAAGCCAGTTTGGCCTTATTCTTGACTACCCCCATATAGACTGCAGATTCTTTTAGGGAGCCATCTTCATTGATCGTCATTTCGACAACAACTGATGATCTTTCTTCACCGTAATTCAGTGAGGTTAATCCCGTTGAGATTTCTTCAGGCAGCATGGCAAAGATCATTCCAACCGTATAAACCGTGGCGGTGTTGTGTTGTGCCCGCATATCGATGGCGGTTCCTTTTTTAACCAATGCATCCACGTCGGCAATGGCGATATATATTTTTACGGTATTGTCGGGCAGTCTTTCAGCAAATGTCAGCTGATCAAGGTCAAGAGAATCATCATCATCAATGGAACACCATAATTTATCACGCAAATCGCGATGATTATTTCCGGATAATAAATCTTGACGCGAAGTAGATTTCAGGCTTTCCAGTTCAGCCATTACTTCATGCGAAAAATCAGGAATCAACCCCCGCTCAAGCATGACTTGATGGGCTATGGCGGCTAGTGTTTGACGTTGATTGTGAGATTTTTCAGACATGAATACTCCTGAACTGTTAATTTCTACTTTTTCTGACATCTAAAAAATTCGATAATGTCTGGGGCTAATTCTATCCCAAGATGAAGCTTATTAGCGTCAGTCAAATATTGAGATTTACTGATAAAAGTGGTGCCTCAGAAAACAATACACCCTTCTGCTTGAAGGGTGTAAGAAACTCTAATTTAGACAGTCAGTTTGCGGTAACGCACACGATGGGGTGTTTCAGCAGCAATGCCAAGGCGCTTTTTGCGATCCACTTCATAATCCGTCCAGTTGCCTGGCTGGAACCATACGGTGCTGTCATCTTCAAAAGCGAGGATATGTGTGGCGATGCGATCGAGGAACCAGCGATCATGCGAAACAACCACGGCACAGCCGGCATAATTCTCAATAGCTTCTTCCAAAGAACGCAGGGTGTTGACATCCAGGTCATTGGTTGGTTCATCCAGCAGAATGACGTTGCCCTGTTCCTTGAGCATTTTGGCCAGATGTACACGGTTACGCTCTCCACCTGAGAGAGTGCCCACCTTTTTTTGTTGGTCGGTACCCTGGAAGTTAAACGCACTTACATAGGCGCGTGAATTCTTCTTGATGCCCCCCAGCATGATGTTCTCTTCGCCGCCAGTGATCTCTTCCCACACCGTTTTTTCAGGGTCAAGCGCAGCGCGGCTCTGATCTACATAAGTCAGCTTAACAGTCTGACCAATTTCCACGCTGCCGCTGTCAGGCGTCTCTTGATTGGTGATCATGCGCAGCATGGTGGTCTTGCCGGCGCCGTTGGGGCCAATTACTCCCACAATACTGCCAGCAGGAAGGCTGAGGTTCATGTGATCCAGCAACAGGCGATCACCATAAGCCTTGGTGACGTCATTGAATTCAATGACTTTTCCGCCCAAACGGGGTCCGGGTGGAATATAGATTTCGAGATTTTCACGGCGATCTTCAGCTTCTTGAGAAAGCAAATTCTCGTAGGCGGTATAACGCGCCTTGCCTTTGGATTGGCGCGCCTTGGGCGACATGCGGATCCACTCCAACTCGCGTTCGAGGGTCTTAATGCGTTTACCCTCGGATTTCTCTTCGCGGCGCAGGCGTTCTTCTTTTTGCTGCAGCCAGGAAGAGTAATTCCCTTCCCAAGGAATGCCGTAACCTTTATCGAGTTCGAGAATCCAGCCGGCCACGTTATCCAAAAAGTAGCGGTCATGGGTTACTGCAATGACCGTGCCCTTGTATTGCTGCAAGTGTTTCTCTAACCAGGCCACGGATTCGGCATCCAGGTGGTTGGTGGGTTCATCAAGTAAAAGAATATCAGGTTCGGTCAGCAGCAGACGCGTCAACGCCACGCGGCGGCGTTCACCGCCCGAGAGGTTCTTGACCGGGGCGTCTCCGGGGGGGCAGCGCAGGGCATCCATGGCGAGATCAAGGCGGTTCTGCAGCGTCCAGCCGTCATGCTTTTCGATCTGTTCCTGTAATTTGGCTTGCTCGGCCAGCAGGGCATCAAAATCAGCATCTGGTTCGGCAAAGAGGTTGTTCACCTCGTCGTAACGCTTCATCACATCCACCAGCGGCTGTACGGCCTCTTCGACCACCTGCTGGACAGTCTTGTTATCATCCAGATCAGGTTCCTGTTCGAGCATGCCGATCGTGTAGCCTGGAGAAAAAACCATTTCACCGGTGAAACCGTCGTCCTTGCCGGCGATGATCTTGAGCAGGCTGCTTTTACCTGATCCATTCAAACCGAGCACACCGATCTTGGCGCCGTAATAAAAACCCAATGAAATATCGCGCAGCACCTGCTTGTTATTGGGCTGGTAAACCCGGCCAACTTTGACCAGTGAAAAAATGACTTGTTTATCGCTCATTCAGCACCTATATCGCCTTTATCTTGCTAAAAGATTTCATGAACCATGATTGAATTCATTATAATCAAAAATGTTGGGTTCTCCCTTTTATCAATAAAAAATGCGCCAGTAAACACTTAAGGCGCGATTTAAAGTTAATTCAGAACTATTTGAGCGAATGAACCTTTGCCAGCAGTTCCTCAACCAAAACTTCAGGGGGCTTGCCCAAATCATCAATCATCATGGCAAATGAACTTATTAATGGGTTTTCTCCAACCATATCCATGATATCTGCCACACCCAAACCGGCACCCGCTTCTTTCTTATTGGCATAACGTCCCTGCCCGCCAAAACGTCTGCGTTGTGCCGCTTCGATCTGGTCATACATGGGACCGATCACCTGCCTGCCGCGCGGGTCCTGCATCCACTCGTTGAGGGTGGAATCAAAATCAAGCAGGCAGGGAAGATCTAGTGTGGATTTCAAAGTTACTGTAACCGTATGGCGGATGTCTGTCGCAGAGGCTCCGATAAGGATGTCGAATTCTCCGTCCTCTGTGACCCACTGCCTGTGCTCGGGATGATAGAACGCAAAAGCGCGGAAATCCAGCGGAATGGTCACCTTTTTGGTTTCGCCAGGCTGCAGCTCCACCTTGGTAAAACCCTTCAGTTCCTTGATAGGACGGTGCAGGGTGGAATGTCGGTCATGCACATAAACCTGCACGGTCTCTTTACCTGCCATCTTGCCGGTATTGGTGACCTCAACTGACACCTTCAAGCCGTCAGTATCTTTGAAAGATGTTTTATCTACGGATGAATTCTTGTATTCGAAAGTGGTGTAGCTCAATCCAAAACCAAATGGGAAGGAAACCGCCAGTTTTCTTGCATCGTAATGACGATAACCAATGTAGAGCCCTTCACCATAGCGTACAACGCCCATGTCTCCCGGCCAGTTGGTAAAAGCTGGTGTGTCTTCCACTCGTTGAGGAAAGGTCTCAGCCAGTCTGCCGCTCGGATTGACTCTGCCGAAAAGTATATCGGCAATGGCAGCGCCGCCCGCCTGCCCCATCATGTATGCTTCGAGGATGGCTGCAGTGCCTTCCATCCAGGCAGAAACGGCGATGGGAGAACCATTGTTCAGTATCACCACCGAATTGGGTTGGGCACTGCTCACGGCCTGGATCAGCTTCACCTGTTGGCCTGTCAGATCCATATCCACACGGTCGTAACCCTCAGATTCTTTGAAGGTGGGCAGGGCAATGAAAAGCAAGGCAACATCAGCCGCTTTGGCGAGCTTTACGGCTTCATCAATTAAATGAGGTTGGGCGGAATCGTCCGCGGGGTAGCCCTCGCAGAAAGTAAACTCCGCTTTGAGTGCTGTTTTCTTAAGTTCTTCCAGAGGTACGGCCACCCTGGTCGGATTGATGTGCGAACTGCCGCCTCCCTGAAAGTGCGGTTCTTGTGCGGCGTGACCGATGACCGCAATTTTGCCAGTACCCTTCAACGGCAGGATGCCGTTATTCTTGAGCAGCACCATACCCTCTGAGGCAATCTTGCGCGCGAGGTCGTGGTGGGCATCCACATCAAACTCGCCCCCCTTGGGGGTTTGGGCGGACTTAAAAACGGTGGTCAATATCCGGCGCACGGATTCATCCAGTACTGCCGGTTCATGCGTGCCGTTTTGGACTGCGTCAATCACCTTCCTGACCCGGTTTTCACGCGGACCGGGCATTTCCCAGTCCAGGCCGGCTTGTAATGCAGCCACGCGGTCGCGAACCGCCCCCCAATCCGAAACGACCAGGCCTTCAAAACCCCATTCCTTTTTCAAAATATCGGTGAGCAGGAAAGTGTTTTGAGAAGCCAGGGTGCCGTTGAGCTTGTTGTATGAGCACATCACCGTCCAGGGTTTAGCCTGCTTGACAGCTTTTTCAAAGGCAGGCAGGTAGATCTCGCGCAGGGTACGTTCGTCCATCTCAGCGTTGATTGCCAGGCGTTGGTATTCCTGGTTGTTGGCGGCAAAATGTTTCAGTGAAGTACCCACGTCTTTGGATTGGACACCGTTGATAAACGCAGCAGCGATCTCTCCGGCAAGATAGGGATCTTCCGAGAAGTATTCGAAATTCCGCCCACATAGGGGGGAGCGCTTCATATTGACACCCGGCCCGAGGATCACATCCACATTTTGGGCGATACACTCCTCCGCCAACGCCTCACCCATGATACGGATCAGGTTCACATCCCAAGTGGAGGCCAGCAGCGATGCCGTTGGAAAGCATGTAGCCGGCAGGCTCTTGACAGCTGAATCCGTGGCCGAAGGCTGGCGCCGCAAACCGTGGGGACCATCCGCGACAAACATCTCAGGGATGCCCAACCGTTCAATGGGTGTGGTCGTCCAGTTGCTTGCGCCAGTGCAAAGTGCCGCTTTTTCTTCGAGCGTCATTTGAGAAATGATCTTTTCGATTTCGTTTTGTGCCATGGTCAATCCTTTTCGATTGCGGATGAGAACAAGCCGGGATTATTGAACTTCGATGATTTCTTTGGTGGGTTCATGCACAAACCTGGCAAAAAGAAGGGTGGCAACAACCCTGACGACCGCTGATGCGATTAGCAAGACATAGAAACCAAATCGGGTGATCAGGGCGCTGCCGAGTATTGCGCCAAACGCCAGCGAAAGTGTCACCATGATCTGGTAAAGTGCGGAATAACTTGGCACCTTGTCTTTGGGAATGGAATTGAGCATCAAATTAAACGAGGTCAGGTTAAAGGCAGCCCAGATCGTACCGCCAAAGATATTGATTAACACAATTTGCCAAGGTTCGCGGGCAAAGATCCACATGATGGGCAGCAGGGGGATGAGGATCATGCTGAAAATCTGAAGCTTTCTGGGTCCTAGGCGATCTGACAATGCACCCACCCCGTTGAGCACCAGTAACCCGCTCAAAGCGGTAGCCACAGAGGTTAATCCGACGATGGATGCAGAAAAATGTAGGTTCTGAACCATGTAGACATTGAAAAAGGGTCCTGAAATGTTGATGGCAAAATTCCATAAACCGGCGGTTAACATCAACGCCACGAATTGGGGCTGACCTTTAAGAAGTCCCGGGATTGCTTTGAGGGATAAACTTGCTCCTCGTTCCAACTTTGTTATGGTGGGTTGCATTTTTATGCTGAAGAAACTATAGGTAGAAGCCAATCCAAGTACAAACGCAGCGGCGAGCACGATCTGATAGCCAGTCTGGTGAACAAATAGTGTAATGATCTTGCCGGCCGCCAGTGTGGTGACCATGCCGGCAATGCCCATCACAAAATTACGTGATCCGAAGTAACGTCCCCTGCCTTCAATTGGAATGGATTCGTTAATCACTGACATCCATGCTGGATATGAAAGATTGCCAAATGCTTCACGGAGCACTGAAAAGGATATGGCAATCCAGACGACATTCACCCCATGAAAAAAGATCGGCACGAAGACCAATAGCAAAATGCAAAAGCGGCCCAACATGCCGCCTGATACGACGACGATCTCTTTGTGGTGTCCAATCCGTTCAGCCAGGATCGCCCCCAAAAAGAGCATCAAGGCAGCCAAAAAACTTGATATGGAACTCATCAATCCGATCTGGAATTCTTTTGCCCCCAGAGACAGGATATACAGACTGATATAGTTGGCAATGATATTTTCGCTGGCTGAAGCATACAAACCATCAAACCACAACCAACGCAGATTCTTCTGAACGTGCTCCACCATGGTCCGCCCCCAGGCGCCGCCCACAGGAAGATCAGACGCCCAAAGTGAAACCTTACGCGCGTAAAAAGAAATTCTCATTTGTCCTGACAACCATCTGGAAATCTAATTATAAACACAAAAACACCAACCATTTTCATTATATTTTTGAATAGTAAGAATAAAGTATTGCAACCGCTTGCATCGGGTGAAATTATAACCTCGCCCGCACTTTTTTAGTTTGCAGTTCTGTTTATAGTTTTCTAATCTTTTGGGTTTGTATTCATCCATTTTGGCCTATATAATGGTTGTACTGGAAAAACTATTGACCAATAGGAGCAAGTAGATGGATTCTTATCAAACACTCACAAAAGAACAATTGATTGATCGAGTTAAAGAACTCACCATCGAATTGGAAAATGTTCAAACTGAAAAAAACAAACAAATTGAACTAATGAGTCATATCGATTTTTTAACCAAACTCAATAATCGAAGTGAATTAATTGAACGCCTGGGTTATGAAATAAAAAGAGCTACCCGGACAAAAGAACCATTGAGTTTGGTATTATTTAATGTTGATGATCTGAAACAAGTTAATGATCGGTACGGACAATCCATGGGAGACAAAGTTCTCACTGAAATCGCCAAGATCATCACCTCAAGTGTCAGAGTGACCGATATTG
The DNA here is from genome assembly GCA_964597505.1 of uncultured Anaerolinea sp. Lineage (GTDB taxonomy): Bacteria > Chloroflexota > Anaerolineae > Anaerolineales > Anaerolineaceae > UBA6107. Next base: position 200,283 of record CAZQXI010000004.1, read on the forward strand.
TTGGCCGTTTTGGCGGGGATGAATTCATGCTCATTCTGCCTGCCTGTAAATCTCCCAACGCATTAACGGTTGCTGAACAAATCCGGGAATCGGTTGAACTGAATATTTTTGAAGATGAAATCAGAGTTTCAACGAGTGGTGGAATTCACCAATTTGGCGGCGAATCGGTTGAACAATTGATAGATGTCGTTGAAAAACTGGTGCAACAGGCCAAACAAAATGGACAAAATCGGATTGAGGTCTCTGGCACCTAAATTCGATTACGTTTTTGATTGTGCAGCGCAAAAGGTGATATTTAATAAAATGTTGTTGATGGTTTATAATTGAAGCACTCTCCTTCTCTGAAAAATGTTCACATTTTCAGGAGGAGTGTTATGTTAAAAATCAAAGTAATCGTTTATACCCTCATTTTGTCATTATGCTTAAACGGATGCTCACCTAGTGACAAAGCATCTATTACACCCACGGTTCCCCAAACGACAGGCAAGATGGTTATCGGGTACTACCCTTCCTGGGCGACTGCCAGGGGAGTTCCGCTTAAATTAGCCCCTACCCAGAAATTGACCCATATTAATTATGCATTTTCAAACGTCTCTCCATCGGGTGAATGCATGTTGGGCGACCCGGCCGCGGATGTGGAGAAAACATACGAAGCCAATGAAAGCATAACCGACAAGGCCGATAAAAGCAGTGCTGACTTCCACGGCAATTTCAACCAACTGCTGGAGTTGAAAAAACAGAACCCGCAGCTCAAAGTGCTCATATCCGTCGGCGGATGGAACTGGTCTGGTAATTTTTCAAACGCCGCCAAGGACGAAGCCTCAAGGCATCGGTTCGCCTCCTCATGCATTGACCTCTATCTTAATCAATACGCCGGTGTTTTTGACGGTATAGATATTGATTGGGAATATCCGGTCAGCGGGGGATTGACCAACGGTTCGCCCGCCGACAAAGCCAATTTCATCCTGCTGCTCAACGAACTGCGCCAGCAAATGGACGCCCTCGGTGCAACCAACGGCCAGCATTACCTGCTGACCATCGCTGCCCCAGTCGGTCCCGGCAGCATTCGCAATCTCGACCTGCCTGGTATCGCCTCCGCTGTGGACTGGATCAACCTGATGACTTATGACTTCCACGGCACCTGGGATTCCACCACCAATTTCAACGCCCCGCTGTTCCGCCCCGGCAATGACCCAGCGGATGCCGCGCTCAACGCCGACGCCGCCGTGCAAACCTATTTGGCTGCAGGTGTGCCCGCCACCAAACTTGTGATGGGTGTTCCCTTCTACGGCCGCGGCTGGACGGGTGTGGCTGATACAGACCAAGGCCTTTATCAACCTGCAGCCGGTGCAGCCCCTGGAACCCATGAAGCCGGTTCGTTTGAATATAACGACATCCGCGACCGCTACCTGTCCACCTGGAAGTATTTCTGGAGCCAGGAAGCCAACGTGCCCTGGCTTTATGACAAAGCCAGTCAGTCCTTCATCAGTTTTGACGATCCCCGGTCTCTCGAAGCGAAAGCAGGCTATGTTAAAGACCAGGGACTGGCCGGTGTGATGATCTGGGAGATCACCCAGGGCGACCAGAGCCTGGTGGACGGCATCTACGCCGGTTTTGAGAACGGCGGGCCGGTTAAACCCACCCCGATGCCCAGGGTAATCGTTCCGCGCCCGTTTGAGGCCAACTTGCATGAAGTAAGCAGTATTGATGTCGATGGCCAACTTTCAGAGTGGCCTGACGCCCCTGATTTCGTACTGGATCAGGAAAGTCAAATCGTTTTTAACGCCACTCCCAAAAGCTGGAGCGGACCTGAAGACCTTTCAGCCAAGGCCTGGGCAGGTTGGGCAATGGATGGTTTGTATTTTGCCTTCCAGGTGACGGATGACATACACGTCCAAACCGCGACAGATGATACCTTGTGGCACGGCGATCACATGGAAATTCAACTCGATACCCAATTGGACCAGGATTACGACAATCCGGGCATGAATGACGATGATTTTCAAATCGGGCTCTCGCTCGGAGATCTGGCAAACGTCCCGGCCGTTGGTTATGCCTGGTTTAACGGTGCGAACTTCCCTGCAGAAATTCTTGGTCTCAAAATGGCATATACCACCACGGATACAGGCTATATCCTTGAGGTGTTTATCCCGGTCGAAGCACTATCAGGCATCAGTCTGACCGAAGGATCTGTTTTTGGGATGAACATCAGCCCGAGTGATACAGACACGGCCGGCGGAAGCCAGGAAACGATGCTTTCCACTTCAAACATACGAACTTATGCTGATCCGCGAACCTTTGGAAAGATCACGCTGGTGAAATAATATTTTGGACAATTCAAACCCCCGCGGTTTAATATCTACGGTAACTTGAAAAGTGAAATCTCGTTAATTCTTTCCCCTCTCCCAAGCATGGGAGAGGGGAAAGTCCTCACACGCGCAACGTAAGGGGCGGGGTGAGTGAGAAATTGGGTTTAGGGCCTCACAGTTTATTAGTTTGCATAAACTTGCTTTTTTCGAATCTGCCCTGATGTCTTGACCAAAGACCCAGGGCAGATTCGTTATTCAAAAAAAGGAGAAGAATTCAATCCAGACTGTAACCGTTGGGGTAGAGCCCGGGAATCGAAACGGGAAGGCGCCCCTGGGCTTTATGTTTTCCAAAAAGGATCTTCGCCAGGGCGTTCATAGAGGGTGATTGAATGCTGTAAGTACACAGATAGGTTGGTGCTTGATCAAATGCTGTCAGGTCATAAGGCATGCGCAAAGCAGCCACCACGGTGGGGATTCCACTTTGCAGTACCTTATTCACCAATTCAGCTTGTGCCGCGACATCGAACGCATTTAATGTTCCGATCACAACCAACGCCGCACCCTGAATTTTCTCAAGCACATTTTGAATGACTGGCTGGCCAGGCGAAAATGGAATGATTATTTCATCCACATTGGAGTGATGCTGGTGAATGGAAGCCACCAAAGCTGGAACCACATACGAAGAAGTATCTGCCGGAGTGAGATCGGCAGGCTGGGGAATGATCACCACAATGCGTTGACTTTGATCAAGTGACAAAGGCAGCAGGTGGGCGTCATCTCTCACCAGCGTCACTGAACCTTCTGCAATTTCATTCGCGACGGCCAGATGTTCGGCACAGGCCAAAACTTCCAGGCCGGGAGTGATTCGGTTGCTTTCCAACCAGGATTTCAAAGCAGTGATCCGCTCTACAGAATGTTCGCAGGTTACACGGAATTGAAGGTCAGATTGGTACTCGCGGGTGAGTCCCTTCCAGGCGCGTTTGTGATCCGCGGGATCAGCCGTGACCAGCAGAAGATCAATGCCAGCGTTGACCGCCCTGGCACACTCTTTGCCAAGATGTTCGCCTTGCTGGATGGCATGCATATCGAGTGCATCCGAAACGATCACCCCTTCAAATCCCAACTGTTGACGCAACAATCCGGTCAGAATGGCATGGGATAACGTGGCTGGCGGAGCTTCTGTTCCGTCGATGGCCGGCATGGCGATGTGCGCACTCATAGTCAGCTTTACATCAGCATTGATGGCCGCTGTAAATGGCATGAATTCCACTGATTCCAGCCTTTCGAGGCTGTGCGGCAGGGAGGGTAAACCAAGGTGTGAATCTGCCGAAGTATCACCGTGCCCGGGGAAGTGTTTGGCAACCGCCGCCACCCCTTGTGACTGGATGCCATCCACCATGGCCGCAGCCATCAATGCAACCTGTTTAGGATCCTCGCCGAACGAACGCGTTCCGATCACCGGATTGCGTGGATTGATGTTCACATCGCAGCAGGGAGCGTAATTCATATTAATGCCCATGGCAGCCAACTCACGGCCAAGAACTTCACCGGTTCTTTTGGCAAGTTCCACCGAACCGGCTGCGCCGAGGGCCATGTTTCCTGGCAGCGGCGTGGTGCCTTCACCAATGGCCATTAATTGACCGCCCTCCTGGTCCACACCAATTATTAAAGGTGGAAGACCAAGAGATTGAGCATATTGTTGAAGATCAGAAACCAACTTCTTAACCTGGGCAGGATTGCTGATGTTAAAACTGCGAAAAAAAGTGATTCCACCTGGTTTATAACAGGAAATTTCTTCCAGCATTTCTGAGGTGATCTGTTTACCCTGAAATGCCAACAATAGTTTTTGACCAATAATGTCTAGCGCATTCACGACTTATTTCATCCCTGAAATGACCACACTATCCAAGATGTAGCGCTGGGCAAAGAAGAAAACCACCATCAGCGGAACGGTTGTAAGCACTGCCGCGGCCATGATGGTCGGCCAGGGCTGTACTGTCAAGTTAATATTATAGAGAGTTGAAATGTAAATGGGCAGCGTGTATAAGTCCACAGTTTGCAGGTACATAATGGGTACCAGCAGACTGCTCCACAGCCCCACAAACAGCAGGGTGGCAATGGTGGCCATGGGCGCTTTAACCAGCGGAAGAATGATCTCCCAAAATATCTGTATGTGACTTGCGCCATCCATAACGGCTGATTCATCCATCTCTTTCGGGATCTGGCTCATGGATTGCCGCAACAGGAAGACCATGGCCGCACCCCCTGCAAAATAGCCGGGGATGATCAGCGGATTGAAGGTATTGATCCAGTCCAGTTTGTTAAAGAACACATACTGGGGCACCAACAGCGCTTGCGCCGGGATCATCATGGTGGAAAGCATTAAGAAGAAGACCAAATTGCGCCCGGGCCAATTGATGCGGCTGAAAGCATAAGCCACCACCGCGATTGACGCCAGCGTTCCGACCAGAGCCAAAGTGGTATAAAAGATGCTGTTGAAATACGAACGAAGGAAAACTTCGTTATGAAAGATATCAATGTAAGCCTGCAAGGTGGGATGAGGCGGGAACCATACAATACCGGCTGAATTGGTTTCTTGCACTGTTTTCAATGAAGATGAAATCATCCAAAACAACGGGAAGGCCATCATGATGGTGGCACCGGTCAGGAAGATGTAGAGCAATACGCGTTTGAGAATATGCCAGAGCTGTCGCATGGCTGCCTCCTAGTACAAATCGTAATTGACCCAGCGCTTCTGCATCCAGAACTGGATGAGCGTCACGACCAGGATGATGATCAGGATCAACCATGAGATGGCGGAACCATAGCCAATCTCGAATTGTCTGAAAGTGGAATTCCATAAGTAATAGACCATCGAAATCGCAGAAGAGATCAACGGCTGATTATCGCGGTAAAGCACAAATATCGGCTCAAATATTTGCAGCATGGCGATCATACCCACGATCAGGTTATAGAAGATGTAAGGCGACAACAGTGGAAAGGATATCGTCCAGAACCGGCGCCAGGCGCTGGCACCATCCACCTGGGCAGCTTCGTGATAATCTTTTGGAATGTTGTTTAACCCGGCCAGGAAGATCAACATCATGGTACCGCAGCCCCAGATGATCAGCAGCACGACCGACATCTTCGACCATAACGGGCTTTCCACCCATAACGGCACTCGGTTGGCAGCTGGCAGGCCGGCTTCCAAGACTCGGTTGAACAACGTGAAACTCTTATTGCTTATGCCAAGGAAGAAGGCGCTGAAAAGCTCCTGCACATAGATGAGCGCCCTTTCGATCCATCCGATGGGCGGTACCGCTTTAATCACCGCACGGATCAATTGATTGATAATACCTGTACCGCCGTTAAGCATCAAACGCCAGCACAACAACACAGCCGTATTGAAGCCTAGAATGACCGGCAGATAAAAGGCCATGCGAAAAACACGCTCACCTTTCATTTTTTGGTTCAACATGACCGCCAAAAAAAGGGCGACGGCCATTTCAAGCGGAAGTCCAAGGAAGGTCAGGTAAAGGGTGTTGATGATGGAAGCTCTGAAGCCTGAATCCGCAGTCAACAAATGAATGTAATTATCCAACCCTACCCACTGGATGGGGTCTTTTGACGCAATCCGAAAGTCAGTGAAACTCCAGTAAAGTGAGAAACCCAACGGAACAACCACAAAGATCAAGAAGCCAACAATCCATGGAGAGGCAAAAAGGTAGCCGGCAAAGGTGTTTTCCTGTTGGATGCGGGTCGCCTTGAATAATTTTGCGATCAAACGCGCCAGGGATGCCAGTGCAAGGCTGGTAACAAAGATAAAAAGAATGGCGATAATAGCATTAATGATGACACTAATGTACGGATTTTGAAGCATTTCGCTGCCTCCATGGTTGAAAAAGACTGGCAGGTCGAATGAGATCCCCTGGTCCCCACCGACCTGCCATTTGTTTCATTTATTCGTGATTATTGACCGAGTGCTGCAACGTATTCGGTTTGGATCTTGGCAACCACTTCAGCGGGGGTTAATTCTTCAGTGATCAATTTGCCAAGGGCATCCTGCATGATGGTGGAGAGTTTGGCGGCTTCTTCGATACCGGCAAAACCAACACCATACTGGGAGGCCAATTCAGCTTCTTTTTTCAATTGTGCTGATTCGGTAACATAACCAAATTGTGAATCGTTACGGGCAGGGATCAAGCCCATGGTTTCGTTCCATTTGTTATTGGCGTCTTTAGAGAAGGCCATCTTGAGCCATTCAGCAGCCAATTCTTTGTTCTGGCTGTATTCAGGAACAGCGAGCCAGTCATTGAAAGCCAACACAACAGGTTTGCTGTTGGGGAAGTTGGTGGGATCACCAGCAAAAGCGTCAATGCTGACTTTTTCCCAGATAGCGCGGTCAAAGGCAGGAGCGGCCCAACCAGAGTGAGCAAGGCAGACGGCGCCGTTGTCTTTGGTGGTTTCGTCATTGACATCAATTACAGAACCCTGTCCAGCGGGGAGTGAAGCAACTGCATCGGCAGCGGGACCATAAGTGGCCTGGCGCATGTCAAGCAGGAACTGGGTGGCGGCCAAAGCTTCAGGTGAATCGAAGTTGGGGGTGCCATCTTCCTTGTAGAGCTGTCCACCGAGGGAATTGAAGACCAGCAACCACCACTGCCAGTCAGCCATTGAACCGGCATCAACTGGAACAAGTGCTTGTTGGATCAGGGAGTTGGTGGCGGGATCAATTTTGGAGGCTTTCTTGGCGAAATCAACCCATTCAGCAAAATTCTTGGGGGTTCCGGTAGTCCAGCCAGCGGCTTCCATTAAGTCGGTGCGGCAGAAGACGTAGCGGGGGGCGGTGAAAATGGGAAGACCGCGGAGTTTGCCTTCGTACTTGGCATTCTCGAGTGCGGGTCCAAAATTGGCGATGTCAGCCCAGGCAGCTTCTCCCAAATAGGGATCCATGTCAGCCAGGCTTTGGCCGTAGAGGGTATTCATTTCAGAGCCGAGGTTGATGATGTCGGGGCCGGCGCCGGCGGTGAAGAAGCCAGCGAAGGTGGTATCCCAACCGCTCCAGCTGCCTTGGGTGATCTCAACGGTCACACCAGGGTGCTCGGCAACGAATGCAGGATTGATGGTTTCCTCGAGCCATTTGATGGTGTCGGGGGTGTAATCCAGCAGGTAGATCTTGAGGGTTACGGCATCACCGGCAACGGGTGCTTCGGTGGCGGCAACGGTGGCGGCTGCTTCAGTGGCGGGAACCTCGGTAGCAGGTGCGGCGGTCGGAGCGGCTTTTCCACAGGCGCTCAACAAAACAGCCACGATCAATACAAGTGCAAAAATTTTAGTACGCATCACTTCATCTCCTTCTCAGATCGATTTATCGGTTGTTTGGATGGTTCAAAAAACGGGTTACTTGTCGTCCTGGATGATCCTCCTTCCTGTTCGGAGTTCATTGTGAACAAAAGCACATAATTTACTTAACACGCTGCAGGCGTTCCAATACATCCTGCGAGAAATGATCGATGTAAGACTGGATGAAAACTGCCGGATCAAGGCCATCATTTTGAATTAATGCGGTCATATCCAGACCGAAAGAAAGCCCGGTCAGTACATCCACCCCATGAGATTCAAAATAAGTGGCATTCGCGCGGCGGCGAGCAAGAGAAGCCAGATCGTAACGTTTACCACCTGTGATCTGTGAGTCGAAAACACCCAGTAAAGCGGATTGCAGATTTTCCTGTTGAGACAGGTCAAAGGGGACCTTGTCGCTGTCCACCATCCAATCCAGATTGCGCCAAACCTCGCACCCATATAACTTTTCAGGACGGTCGGCTTTGGGCAACCTGCGGATGGCCGCGATTACCTTTAATGTGGTTGCAATGTGAGTATCGTGCTTGTCAGCTAGGTTGTGGGTATAGACAAATTGAGGTTTGGTGACATCAAGAATGGCAACAAGGTCATCCACAGGGTTGGTGCTGCTGCTTTTAGTTTCTTTGCTGGAATAATCCAGCATGAAGAGTGCGGCATACTCACCTACGATGGCGGCCTTGCGTTGTTCCTTGAATCGTACCAGGCGCATTTCTTCATCATCGTACTTTTCATACAACCCGTTCCGCGGAGAGCCGCGTCCGTCGGTCACCACCACGGCTGAATACCATTTATCCTCCTGCTGAAAGCAGTCCAGGATGGGTGCTGCGGCCATGATCTCAAGATCATCCTGATGGGCAGAAATGGCCAGGTGGGTGGTACGATTGAGCGCCTTTTCGACCGACAGCCCGTCAGGGATGAATAGTTCTGAAGTGGTTTGATGAAATTTCATTTCGTCCTCATTAAATAGCAGGCAGACTGGCTGCCGCCACAGATTGTCCAACACGGCGCGTCTTTTCATCCGGCAGATGGACGGTAAAACGCTTCAGTAATTCGGGAAATTCAGCTTCAAAGACGTTGCGAACACCTTCCAGCAGCAATTCACCGCCGCGGCCTGAGGTGCAGCGTCCCAGTATCAAGACGTGGTTCATTTCGTAAAAATCAGCATAATGCGCCAGGCCGTAACCGAGGATGATACCCATGCTTTGCCAGATCTTGACCGCGCCTTCATGCCCGACTTCCAGTTTGTCTTGCACAAATTTCAATTTTTCAGCATCCAGCAAGTTGGCGGGGATTTCAATCCCGGCTTTGGGTGCCAGGCGAAATACACACTGCTGAGAGAAATAGGAAGATCCGCAGCCAATATCGCCGGACCATTCATCCCGGGGAGCATTGGGGTTGTAATCTACAGGTGCAAAGCACAATTCGTTGACCCAGCCGGTGATGCGGCCTTGCATATCCACGTATCCGGCAGCTTCACTCGACCCCAGGGCGATGCCAAGAATGCCGTTCTCACCCACCGACATGGAACCCGCCAGGGCGGTCACATCACCGTCATTGATCACATTCAGGGGAACACCAAAATCGGCGCTGATACGGGCAAACAGGTTTTTCACTTCAGCAAAACGCTCCGCCGGTATATTGCGGAACAATGACGCCACCATCGGCCGATTATCAAGGTAGATGCCGGCAGAACTTCCACCGATGGCATCCAGACCCGGCATTTTTGAAGCGGCCGTTTTAAGCGCCGCCGAAATTTCAGTATAGTAATACTCTGGGTCCGTTTGTTTTTTCGGCTCCCACATGACTTCTTCGCTGTATATGATCTTGCCGTCTTTTACAGCGCTCACTTTACGGTCAGAAGCGCCCAGGTCAAATCCGATGCGGTTGCCTTCAAGGTGGCGTCCAAGCAGTTTACCGACTTCATGGGTAGGCGGAACCTCTTCTGCTGAACAAACGATCACTTCAAAGGGCTGCTCATAAACCTGGCGGCCAAGAAAATCCACTTCAAAATGGCGTTCGCCGTTGGCTGAATAGCTGCGTGCTATGGCTTCACCGATAGCGCGCGGACCACCGATGTAGACCTTGAAAGCACCGCGCTGCCAGAGCAGGAATTTCAACAACCGTTCGACGTAAGCGTAATTTGATTTCTCAGATGGGTGATCAGCAGGCAGCACCCTGGTTTTATAACGCGAAAACTCACTATTGCTGCGTTGCAGACCGATCACTAACGGTATTCCGTTCTCGGCGCAAAGCGATTGGAAATGATGGTTCGCCAACACCGCCGGACGAAAATCGGGGTCCAGGGGGGGTTGAATGAACGGACGAATTAATTCAAGATTGCCGGACATAATATAAAGCACCTAATCTTCAGATTTAAGAAATAATAATGAATAGTCTTCAAGCAGCATCAAGGCTGAAGCGCCAAGAATGTAACCTCGAAAATCCAACTTACCTATTTCGAGCCGTGTTTCCTGAACCATGCGCGCCAGACCGGCCTCCTGCATGGATTCACGAATTTGGTCCAACCAGGTGCTGCCCAGGCGGGACATCTCACCGGTCAGAACGATATCCTGGATGTTTAGAGTGCCAACCAGCGTGGCGAGTGAAAAGCCCAGGTAGCGGGCAGCATCGCGGGCAACCTGCAGGGCCAGCGGATCATTCTTTTGAAAAGCATCCACCACCGCCTTGAGGTTGATCTTCGCAGGATCTTTAGCCAGATCAGAATTTGAGAAATCGCCGGCAAGTTCTCGTGCCCGCTGCACCACAGCTTTTGCGCTGGAGATGGTTTCAAGACAGCCGTATTTTCCGCAGCGGCAGAGGCGTCCACCTTCGGGTTGGACCATGACGTGGCCGATCTCACCGGCGCTGCCGCCGTCGCCCTGAAAGAGCTGTCCATTGATCAAGATACCGGCGCCGATACCATGACGCACGTTAATCACCACCAGATTGCCTTCAGCTTCATGATTTTCGCCGTAGACAAACTCACCAATGGCATTCGCCTGGCTGTCATTGACCACACACACGGGCAGACGATAACGATCTCGAATTAAATGGGCGAGGGGCAGGTCCTGCCAGTCAAGGTTCACGGCATTGAGCACCACGCCCTCACGCGTGTTAACCAAACCGGGTGTTGCGATGCCGATACCAACCACGGGTTTCCAATTTTTGGCAAAGAGTTGATCCAGAATTTGAAAAACAGTATCGAGGGCTTGTTTGCCGTCATTGTCGCTGATGGGGATTTCAATTGTTTCTTTCAACTCACCCAGCAAATTCACCACGGAACCGATGAATTTATCCTGGGCGAGGTTCAGGCCGATCAGGTAGCGGGAATCCGCTACGAGAGAGAGCAAGATCGGAGATTTGCCGCCGATGGAGCTGCCCAGACCAACCTCCTCAACCAGGCCTTCGCCAAGGAAAGTGTTGATGATCTCAGAAACCGTGGCACGGGTGAGCGAAGTGATACGCGCGATCTCGGCGCGGCTGATGGGCTGCCGGGCAAAGATGGTTTTGAGAACCAGGTCGCGATTATGCTGCTTGGTTTTCTGATGTGTCGCCTTGAGGTTGGACATATGATTCCTGAATTGTATTGTATGTTTATTGAACTTACAAAGTTTATTGTAAAACTTTTTTTTCAAAATTCAATAGGCAATTTGGTTTTACCGGAATATTTAAGTTTCTTCCCGCTTTTAGCAAAAAGTTTCTCAAGACACTGGGTATAATGAATCAAATCACTCGTTAAGGAGCAAGTCATGTCTGATTCGCCTCACCGCCGGCTCAATCCCCTTACCAACGAATGGGTGTTGGTTTCTCCCCAGCGCACCAAACGTCCCTGGCTTGGACAGGTGGAAGAAAAGAAAAAAATCGACCTGCCCCAATATGACCCGGAATGCAATCTCTGCCCCGGCAACACCCGTGCTTCAGGTGACAAAAACCCGGCTTACGAAAACACCTTTGTGTTCAACAATGACTTCCCCGCCCTGCTACCAGAACCCAACCTGAAGACAGCCGCAGCGCATCACCATCCCTTATTGCGTGAAGAGCCCGAAACCGGCTTTTGCAAGGTAGTGTGTTTTTCTCCCCGCCACGACCTGACCCTGCCGGATATGACGGTTGAAGAAGTGGAACTGGTCATCTCCACCTGGACGCAGGAAAGCGAAGCCCTTGGCACACGCGAAGACATCAGCTACGTGCAGGTCTTCGAGAATAAAGGCGCCATGATGGGTTGCTCCAATCCGCACCCACACAGCCAGATCTGGGCCAACTCCACCCTCCCCAACGAACCGGCCAAGGAACTCGTTTCACAATCTGATTATTTTTGCCAGCATGGCACGCCTTTATTGCTCGATTATGCCAGACTGGAACTCGAATATGGCGAAAGGTTGGTCGCCGCCAATGACGATTTCATTGCGGTGGTGCCTTTTTGGGCGGTCTGGCCGTTTGAAGTGATGATCACCGCCACCCATCCCCTCACCCGTCTGGTGGATTGCGATGCCAAAGCGCGTAAATCCCTGGCAGGCATCATGCTTGAAGTGACCAAACGCTACGACCAGCTGTTCAGCGTTTCATTCCCCTACTCGATGGGTTTTCACCAGGCACCCTATGACGGCAAATCTCACCATGAATGGATTCTTCACTCTCATTTTTATCCTCCCCTGCTCAGATCGGCCACCATCCGCAAGTTCATGGTGGGCTACGAATTGATGGCCATGCCGCAGCGAGACATCACAGCCGAATCCGCAGCCAGGGTGCTGCGCGAACTGGTTATTGCGTGATCCGGGTGTATCTTTTTGGTCTTTTGATCATCTGAAATATAAAAGAGGTAACCATGAGCGAGAAAAATAAAAAGCCTAATAACAACAAATGGATTCTCATCGGATTGGCGGCAATAGCAGTCATCGTCGCAGCGGTACTGATTTTTCAACCCAAATCAGACAGTCTGCCAAGCACGATCACCGTTCAACAGGCAAATGAACAATTTGCCAATGGCGCCTACCTGCTGGATGTGCGTGAGCCAAGTGAATGGAATGAAGCACATGTGGAAGGAGCAGTCTTAATCCCGCTTGGAGAATTATCAGCCCGCATGGGTGAACTTCCGACCGACAAAGATGTGCTGATCATTTGCCGCAGCGGCAACCGCAGCGGACAAGCGCGCGATCTACTGCGTGCAGCCGGATTAAACCGAACAACCAGCATCAGCGGCGGTATTAACGCCTGGATGTCTGCCGGCCTGCCAGTGGTCAGCGGGCCTTAATCCAGCCCGGATTGGAGAGCAAGTGCAATATCCTCGGTGATGCCGGGGATTTTTGTTAATTCTTCAAGGGGCGCCTGGCGAATGCTTTCAATATCACCGAATTTCTCAAGTAAAGCCCTGCGGCGTTTCGGCCCCACACCGGGGATGGCATCCAGCCGGGAGGCGATGCCCACCTTGCCGCGCGCCTTACGGTGTGCGGTGATGGCAAAACGGTGCGCTTCATCACGTACACGTTGAATGAGATAAAGCCCCTGCGAATGACGCGGCAGAATGATGGAATCAGCAACATGAGGCCTGAAAAGTTCCTCCTGCTGCTTTGCCAACCCGACCAAGGGAACCCGCTCAGACAGCCCAAAGGATTCAAGCACCTTGACCGCCCGTCCGAGTTGGCCTTTACCGCCGTCGACCATCAGCAGATCCGGTAAAACCGCAAAGGAAGGGTCAAGTTTTGCCCCCACCAACTGTTTTTCTTGCGAAGACTGCCAGCGCTTGAAACGCCGCGTCAGCACTTCTTCCATGCTGGCGAAATCGTCCGGGCCGACCACGGTTTTGATATTGAAATGGCGGTACATGCCCTTGCTGGGTGTGCCCTGTTCAAACACCACCATGCTGCCGACCGATGAGGTGCCCTGAGTATTGGAAATATCGTAGCATTCAATGCGATTGGGGGGTTCCGTCAACTGCAAGGCGTTTTGAAGTTCTGACAGCGCCTGGGTTTGTTTATTCTTGTCGGCTTCCCACTGAGAACGCAGCGCCTGCAGGGTTTCGACCGCGTTTTCGGTGGCCATCTGTACCAGTTCATCAGAAGTACTGCCCGCCTTCGGAACGAACATCTGCATTTTTTCGCCGCCGCGTTTGGTGTTGAGCCACTGTTGAATGATCTGGGCTTCTTCCACTTCGTTGGGCAGCAGCACTCGATCGGGGATGGTGGCAGCTTCGCTGTAGAACTGTTTGAGGAATTCGCCGATCACTTCGTTGTCGGTGATCTCTTCGGTGCCTTCCAAAATAAAGTACTCGCGCCCCATCAATTTGCCATTTCGGATGAAGAAGATCTGCACGCAAGCCTCGCCATCCGCACGGGCAAGAGCCAACACATCAGAATCACTCTGATCGCCGGTGATGACCTTCTGTTTTTCAACCACCCGCTCGATGGAATTCAGTTGATCGCGCAGCACGGCAGCGCGCTCAAAGTTCAGGCTGTCTGCTGCCTCGCCCATTTCGCGCTTCAGCCGGCTAACGATCGGATCAGTGTGACCATCCAGGAAGGCGCACAGGTCGTTAATCAACTGCTTGTAACCGGCCTGGTTGATGGCGCCAATGCAGGGACCGGTGCAAAGTTTAATGTCAAAATACAGGCAGGGGCGGGCGTCCAGGCCGGTGATCTCGCGGTCACAGGTAAGGTAAGGGAAGATCTTGCGCAGCAGGTCGAGGGTTTGATGCACCGCCCAAACGCTGGTGTACGGGCCAAAATAGCGTGATCCGTCTTTAACCATCAGCCGAGTCACCGTCACCTTCGGAAAAGGATCATTGAGATGTACCTTGATGTAAGGGTAGCGTTTGTCGTCTTTGAGGCGCACATTAAAGTGCGGTCGGTGCTTCTTGATCAGGTTCATCTCGAGGATCAAGGCTTCGAGTTCCGAACCCACCACTATCCATTCGAGGTCGGTAATATGGGTGACCAGTTTGCGCGTCTTGCGGTCCATATCGGCGCGCTCCTGGAAATATGAGCGCACCCGATTTTTCAGGTTGATGGCCTTGCCCACATAGATCACCACGCCGTTTTCATCGCGCATGATGTAGCAGCCCGGTTTTTGCGGCAAGGTGGCTAGAATGCCCTGGATGTGATCAGAAAGTTCCGGCATGGGTCAATTTTAACACTGCCATAGAGATAAAGCCAATCAAGATAAATTTCGATTTAAAAATACCCTCTCCCCTGCACCCCTCTCCCAGGCTTGGGAGAGGGGACAGGGGTGAGGGCAATAGTCTGAAATTGTTTTAGAACAACAACATTCTAATAAAATATCAGAATGGAAATCATGAAACTATTACGGCACTACGGTAGATGTGCCAGTTCCGTTGGTCTGGGGGAAGGGCAGCACAAATGGAGCATCACTGGGAACCAACATGACGCTGATATCTTCACTCAGTTTTGTAATGTACTGATAGTTCAACAAGTTGGGATTGTTCTTCAACACTTCTGCAATCAGAAGCATGGCTTTCGCCTCCGCTTCGGCCTGGATCAAACGAGCCTGAGCTTCACCTTCGGCCTTGGTCACAGCAGCATCAGCCAAACCTTTGGCAACTTCACGAGCCTGATCTGCTTCCTGTTTCTTCTGTTCAACGACCAACTTTGCCTGCTGCGCTTGCTGTTCAGCAATTTGTTTTTGTTCAATGGAGGCAGAGTACTCGGCTGAAAAAGCGATGTTACGCATGACAAAATCATTCAGGATCAAGCCATTTGCTTCCATTTTTGAACGAAGCGCATCTTCAACAGATTGCACCATTTCAAACCGTTTTGTGCTGACTACTTCGTCCACTCTATATTGAGAGACGGCGTCGCGGATGATGCCTCGTACCTGGGCACGGATCAAATCGACATAAGTGTTTTGCCAGTTAATGTGTACAAACACAACCTTGGTGGGGTCGATCGAAAAAATCACAGAGGCATCCACGTAAATTTCCTGGCCATCAAGAGTACGGGCAGCAATGGAATCATCACCCTGTATTGCTCCTTCAGACGGCGCGATGGACATGGTGTAGGTCTGCTGCGAAATCGGGTAGAAGACCACATTCTCTGCGAAGGGGATGATCCAGCTTAAGCCAGGCTGCAAAGCCTCAGAACGATAGCCCTGTGGTTGTACGGCCGAGATCACCACGCCACGCTCCTGAGGATTGGTAAATACCAAACCGGAACTGACCGTGGTCATAACAAGGGCGATTACCAAAACAATGATGATCAATGACCTTCCCGATTTTAAGGGGGTTTTTCGTGCAGCACGATAGAGTACAAAAGCCAGGATGGCTACCCAACCAACCCAGATAAATCCTGCGAAACCTTTTAATATAGTGGCGATATCCATTATCTTCTCCTCAAAAAATAAACATATTTGACTTTAATGATTATAAAAGGGATTTATTAGTAATAGATAAGAAAAGGACGGTAAACCGTGATCCGAGAATTGAGAATTGAGAATTGAGAACCGTAAAACCAGTTGAAGAATGGAGATGCTTAAAAACAAGACTGATATCAAGTTATCGATATAATAAGGTTTGTGAAAACACATTCGGTAAGCATCTCAGGGCTTGAACAGATCAACGGCGAGGTTTGCATCCAATTGAAAACGCTGCCGTTTGTTGTGCCGACTGCCGGGCAGTTCTTTCAGGCATTCGGCGCGGAATCAAACGACCTGCTGCCCACCCTGCTTTATCCCTGCCGGGTGACGCAAGAAGAACTGGTGCTGTGCGGCGACATTCCCAAAAGTTGGATACCCGGAACGGAACTGCACCTGCGCGGACCGCGCGGCAACGGTTTTCACCTGCCGCCGCTGACCCGCCGGGTGGCTCTGACCACTCTTGATACCATCAGTCTAAACCGTCTATTAGCGCTGGCTGATTTTGCCCTGGCTAACCGTGCCGAGGTCACCTTATTCACCGGCCAACACTTGTCAGACCTTGCACCTGAAATTGAGTTGCTTCCACTTGAAGAACTCAGCCAGGTCAAAGATTGGGCTGATTACCTGGCAGTGGTGCTGCAGCCGGGACAGATCAATGACTTTCGCAATGGATTGCAGCTCAATTCCGGCAGAAAAACAAACTTGACTACTGAAATCATGCTTGAAACCCCCATACCCTGCGATGAATCATCCGCTTGCGGGGCTTGCGCCGTGTATACCAGCCGCGGATGGCGGCTGGCCTGCAAAGACGGCCCCGTTTTCGCACTGGATGACCTGCTCAGCGAGGACGGCAGCCTTGGATAACCACTACTTCGAACTCGGACTCAATTCGCCGTGGATGAACTCAGCCGGTTTTGGCGGCTACCTGCCCCAGCACAACCCCGATGATTCAATGCCCATGGGCGGTTTTGTCACCAACCCGGTCAGTCTGCTACCGCGGTCTCCGTCGCTGACCCGCACGATCCTCCCCTACCCAGGCGGATTCATGCTGCACACCGGCTCACCCAATCCGGGCATCAAGAACGTACTCAAAACCTACGCCAAAAAGTGGACCAACCTGCCAGTTCCCCTTTGGGTTCATCTGCTGGCGGCCACGCCATACGAAGTACAAACCATGGTCAGGCAGCTTGAAGAGATCCAATGTGTCTCGGCCGTGGAATTGAGCCTGCCAGCCGACGCCAGCGGTAAAAACCTGTACGAGATCATTGAAGCCGCCCTGGGGGAACTGCCCTTCTTTGTGTGTGTACCGCTGGATCGCGTTGAACCCGCGCTTATCGAGAAGGTCGCCAGCCTGGGCGCAGACGGCGTGGTGATCTCCGCTCCGCGGGGGGTGATGCCGCAAGGCAGCAAGTGCAGAAGCGGCAGATTATACGGCCCAGGCCTTTTTCCGCAGCTGATGGCGGCTTTGCACCGCTTACGCATGCTCAACCTGCCGCTGATTGCCGGCTGCGGCATATTTTCAAAAGGACAGGGGCATGCAGCCCTGGAGGCCGGCGCTTCTGCCGTGCAATTGGATGCCTGGATGTGGAAATTCTAGGGATTAAAGCTCGAGTGAGATGGTGACAGGGCCGTCATTTTGCAAGTGCACGTACATGTGGGCGCCAAATTCCCCGGTTTGCACGGGAATCCCCAACTTTTTTAACTCTTCAACAAAATAATCCACCAGCGGACTGGCCAGGCTGGGCGGCGCGGCGTCGGTAAAAGACGGCCGGTTGCCCTTGCGCGTATCGGCATACAGGGTGAACTGCGAGACCACGATGGCGGAGCCCTTGATATCCAGCAGCGAGAGGTTCATCTTTTCGTTTTCATCTTCAAAGATGCGCAGCTGGGCGATCTTTTTGACCATCTGGCTGGCTTTCGCCTGGTCATCGCCGTGGCCGATGCCCAGTAAGATCACCATCCCGGATTGAATATCCGCGACGGTCTTGCCGGCGATGGTTACCTGACCAAAATTGACTCTTTGAATGATGGCGCGCATGGTCTCTCTTTTACAAAACCGGGGATTTGTGAAAATCCCCGGTTTCTTGGGGTAAACTCACAACCAGCAGTAATTTGTCTAAACCCAAGATTCCAGGGGTCCTAAAAACCTTGATTCTGGGGGATAGTTCAATCTTTACATAAACATGCCAACCCTAGAAACCGGGAATCTTAAAGATTCCCGGTTTTTTGTTTCGCAAACTATTTCGGCAAACCTACCGCGGCGCGGACTTCAGCCATGGTGGCTTCGGCGATCACTTCAGCGCGTTTGGCGCCGTCTCGCAGCATATCCCAGGTGCCTGATTCATCCCTGGCAAACTCCTCGCGTTTGGCGCGTTGAGGAGCAAAGTATTCGTTCATATTCTTTGCCAGCAGCTTCTTACAATCCACGCAGCCGATGCCGGCCTTGCGGCATTCCACGTTGATGTTTTCCACTTCTTCAGGTGTGCTGAAGACCTTGTGAAGCGAGAACACGTTGCACACATCCGGGTTGCCGGGGTCGGTGCGGCGCAATCGCTGCGGATCGGTAACCATCTTCATAATGATGGCCGAAGTTTCTTCTGCGGTTGCGGCCAGTTCAATATCATTATTGAGACTCTTGCTCATCTTGTTGACGCCGTCCGTGCCGATGATCTTGGGGAATTGTGTGATCTTGGCTTGCGGTTCAATCAACACGTTGGTGTTATAGAGATAATTAAATGAGCGTACACATTCACGTGTAAATTCGATATGGGGCACCTGGTCAATTCCGACAGGGACAAAATTCGTCTTGTAGAGCGTGATATCCGCGGCTTGAAGGACAGGATACCCTACCAGACCATAATTCACGTTATGGGGATGATCGCGCACCTTTTCTTTGAAGGTGGGAAGATCGGTCAATTTACCCAGAGGAGTGACCATGGAGAGAATCGTGTGCAATTCAGTGACCTGTTTTACCATCGACTGGACAAAGATGATCGATTTATTGGGGTCCATGCCCGCGGCGAGCCAATCCCAGGCCATTTCGAGCGTATTCTGGCGCAGATCCCTGGTGGTTTCAAGGGTGGTCAGGGCGTGCAGATCCACGATGCAGTAAACGCAGTCGTAGTCTTCCTGCATATCCACATAATTCTTAATTGCGCCAAGATAATTGCCGATGTGCTGCCGTCCGGTGGGACGGGCTCCTGAGAAAACTCTACCTTTTTTAGTCATCTGTAAATCCAATCTTTTAAATGAAATTACTCAGTTTGAGTTACTATTATAATGTAATGGTTTTCAAATAAACAATCAAATTAAAATCATAAAGTAAAACCACAGGGGTTAATAAAAATGATACTGACAATTTTTAGAACAGGGACTCCAAATTCGTTAGAAATTAATCAATTTTTACTTTGGTTGATTACTGCATTCGCTGGAGCATTAATAGTAAAATTTTTCGATTGGCTATTTGAAACTATAAAGTTTAATAAAACAAAAAAAGTTGAACGGTTACTAATTATTGAAAAATATCTGGATCAATTTAGTGAATTATACGGATATTATCGATTGTTCTTTAGATTTCGAAGCTACAATGAAGAAGATGATAATGGAGAATTCATAAAAATTGATGATAAAAGGTATAAACAAATAAAAGAAGTACTCGTGCCAGATAAGAAATATACCGATACAATAAAAATGTTTGAAGGTAAAGAATTAGACCAAATAATCACGCATAAAGTTTTCGATATTCAAGTAGAATCTTCACGAATTTTGGATTATTGTTCTTTGATAGATAAGTCAGGTCAACTTGAACATTATTTTGCTGATTTATATGGAATATGTATTTTTCAATTTGATCAATTAATCATCAATAAAGAAAATGTTACTATTGATTACTTAATAAACATGATTCCAAAGTACATTCAGGAAAATGATGATCTTAGAAGGAAAATCTATAAACGTCTTAACCAATTACGTTAATGAGAATTATGAATCTCCACACAATTACTAAGAGAGTTTTTGATACAGTAATTAGTAGCATCTTAATTATTGGACTAATGCCATTATTATTAATGTTGTATCTCATTGTATTAATAAGTTTCGGTCGTCCTGTGATCTTTGCGCAAATCCGCCCCGGGTATCACGGCAAGCTCTTCAAGCTTTATAAATTCCGCAGCATGCGCAATGCCTTTGACGCACAGGGCAAACCCCTGCCCGACGAAGTTCGCCTGACCAAATTTGGCAAATTCCTGCGCGCCAGCAGCCTGGATGAACTGCCCGAATTGATCAACGTGCTGCTAGGCCAGATGAGCCTGGTCGGACCGCGTCCGCTGCTGGTGGCTTACCTGGAGCGTTACTCTGCTGAACAGGCGCGCCGCCACGATGTGCTACCGGGCATCACCGGCTGGGCGCAGGTGAACGGACGCAACGCCATTTCATGGGAGGAGAAGTTCAAACTGGATGTCTGGTACGTGGATCATCAATCCTTCTGGCTGGACATCAAGATCCTCTTAATGACGGTGATGAAGGTTTTCAAGCGCGAATCCATTAATGCACCGGGCAGCGCCACCGCTCCAGAGTTTATGGGGAACGATAAGTAAACAAGGAGTATTGAAAAACTCCCCATTCAGTTTTAAGTGCAGTCCCCAGGGGTTTTGAAAACCCCTGGGGACTTTGTTTAGACCAATTTTCTCCAAACGAGATTAGAGCATGAATCGGGAGTTTTATACCAAACTCCCGATTCTGAAAAGCGTTAAGGAATACTTTGCGGAGTGATCAGGTTGTCAACCAGTGCCTGGGATACTTCGTTGAACCGAGCTTGTTTAGCCTCGGTGATCACTTCGGGGTTATTGATGACCAGCAGTCCAACGCGGGCATTGTAGGTCTTGCCGCCGGTTCCGCCCAGCAGTTCGGGCAGCGCGGTTTGCAGCGTGGAAGGCAGGTCTCCGCCGAGGATGGCTGCGTAACGCGCCAGGTTGGCTGAAGCCAGGTTGCTGCTGTATAAAATCTTATCGATGAATATATCCAGTACCTCGGGGTAATCCGCGGCAGTGTCAATGTAGACCGAATTGGCATAAGTCTCAGACCACATGGTCTGTGCCTGGGAGACCCAGGAGGCGGAATCATTTGCTCCGCCAGTACTGTAAGTCACCGGATAGAAAATTTGAGGGGCATATGCAGGCGTGCAGCGTCCGCAGAGGTATTCGCCGCCGTTGATAAAAGCGTCTGCAAGCCCGATATTCACCGGGTCCGAGATCAACGCCCCTGCCCGCCAGTCTTCCGAGGTCATGGCGGCCAGGTAGCCGGCCATGAAAGACAGATGCAGCGGATTGGCCGCCAGGGTGCTGATGTTGGCTGCCGCGGCGGTGTTCACCGCCGTGGTTATAAACTGCGTTTGCGGATTGGAAGCGGCCACTTCAGCCAGGTTATCCAGGCCGCTGAATACCACCATGATCCTGGTAGCGGTCAAATCACCGGTTGATTCCGTCCATGTTTCAAAGGCCAGGCTGTTGGCCGCAGCAAAATCACTCAGAGTGGCGGTGACAGCCGCGCCAGCCTGGGCGGCAGGATCGAATAACACGATCCGCGCAGGTGCCTGAGTGGCGGTGGCGGTGAATTCAGGTGTGGGTGTGCTCACCGGAACTTCAGGCGTCGGCGAGGTTCGGTCCGTGCAGCCAGAAATACTAAGAAGCAAAACAAAGATCACAAAAAGTGATGAAAGGGTGAGGTTGAGATGTTTTTTCATAGGATGCTTGAGCCCGACTTACTGTATTTGTTGGATGTATTATAATAGGTAGATGTTAGAGAAGCGAACCTTTGTCGAAATTACAAAATTGTCTATTGATCAAGTTGAACTTCCTGCCAGACAAATCAAGTGGTGGGTTTTTAACCTAAAAGCTTAACACCATATAAATAATGAATCAAAACCCTGAAGATCAAGTTCCGCTGGAACCATCCAGCCGCATTAACGAATCGCGCCGCCGCAGAACGCGGCGTATTATCGTTCCTTCAGGACGCACGGAACGCTCCATTTATGTAAACGAAATAGCCAGCCGTTTGGTTCCCGCCATTGATTATTACCTTTTTTCGATGCTATGCGCCGTAGTCCTGGGTGCCGCCATCCTGTTGGACCATCCTGCCATTTACATCCTGGCTGCCCTGCTGGCACCCTTCATGGCGCCCCTGGTCGGATTGGGCTTATCCACGGCGGTGGGATCCTTCAAATTCTTCGGCCAATCCCTGGGCGGATTAGCCATCGGATCAGCCTTCGTCTTTATCGGCGGTCTGCTGAGCGGATGGATCTCCAAACTCATTCCCAACTTCTATCCCAACCAGGCGCTCTTTCACACCCGGTTTTCGATCCCGGATTTGATCCTGCTGGCTGTCGGCACCGTTCTCGCCATTTACCTGACCGTGCGGGTGCCCAAACAGCGTTCGCTTGTGGCCAGTGTTGCCCTGGCATATGAAGTCTACATCCCCATCGGGGTGGCCGGCTTCGGACTGGCCAGCAAGATGCCCCAGTTCTTCATGCCTGCTTTACGCACCGCGGGTATCAATATTCTGCTGGTGATCCTTATCGGCACAATCGTGTTGGCTTTTCTGCGGCTGCGTCCTTTTACCTTTTTTGGATATCTTCTCACCGGCCTGCTCGTAGCCGGCGCTGCGATTGCCCTGATCATGTCCAGCGCGCTCAAAACGGAATTAACTATTAACTTTACCCCCGCGGCGTTCTCGTCAACTCCCACCTTGATGAATTCCAATCCGCTGACGCTCACTGAAACACCCAAACCGGCAACGGCCACGGTGCCCATCCCAGCAAACGCGACCCCCACCAACACCCTGGTGCCGACGCGCACCCCCACCGTCACCAACACCCCCAAGCCGCCTGAAACCTGGGCGACCATCAACATTGAAGGCGGCGTTTATGCCCGCCAGGCTCCCTGCTACGACGATACACAATGTCCGAAGATCATCCCGGCAATCCCCAACAACACCCCTGTTCAGGTTTTGGGAACCAATCCTGAGAAAACCTGGGCGCAGATTTTAATGGACGACGGCAGCAAAGGCTGGATCAATATTATTTACATCAACTTTGCCCAATAGCGTAATTATCGAAACCTGATGAACGATGCGGGTTTTATTTATTTTAAAAATTTTGGAGAAGATCAATGACGATCCATTTTGGAACTGACGGTTGGCGAGCGGTAATCTCGGACACTTTTACCTTTCACAACCTGAGACAGCTTTCGCAAGCCATCGCGGACGCAGTAGCCTCCGACACCTGGACGAACGGCACAGTACTGGAACACACACCCGATCCACGCAAGATGGTGGTCGGCTTTGACACCCGCTTTTTATCAGACCGCTACGCCGCCGAAGTTGCCCGTGTGCTGGCAGCCAACGGTTTTACTGTTTACCTGGCGCAATCTGACGCCCCCACCCCCGTGATCTCGCATGCCGTACGAAACCTTAACGCCATCGGAGGTGTCATGATCACCGCTTCACATAACGCTCCGCGTTATAACGGCGTTAAGCTCAAATCCGCCTACGGCGGATCAGCCCTGCCCGAACAATGCCGCCGGGTTGAAGTGTATTTAAACGATAACGAACAGCAGGGCCGCGGCCCCAACCTGATGGATTTTGACCAGGCACGCGCTCAAAACCTGATCTACAAGTTCAATCCCATCCCTGCTTATTATGAACACCTGCGCACCCTGATCAATTTTGACGCCATTGCCGAAAACCCCCAGAATTTTGTGGTCGATTCGATGTTCGGTTCAGGACGCGGAGTCATCAAAGGTATTTTGCAAGGTTCCGGCTGCGAGATTTCAGAGATCCGCGGAGACATGAACCCAGGTTTTGGCGGCGTCCACCCCGAACCCATCGCCGCTTACCTGCGTCCGCTGGCAGGAGCGATCGGTGCGGGCATGGGCTGCTTCGGTGTTGCCACCGACGGTGATGCCGACCGCATCGGCGCCATGGATGAACACGGTAACTTTGTCGATCCGCACAAGATTATGGCATTGGCACTGCGACACCTGGTGGAAAAACGCGGCATGACCGGCACCGTGGTACGCACTGTCTCGACTACGCGCATGATCGACCGTCTGGCCAAGAAGTACAACCTGCCCCTGCGCGAGACGCCAGTCGGGTTCAATCACATCTCTGATTACATGATGAAAGAAAGCGTGTTGATCGGCGGTGAGGAATCCGGCGGTATCTCGTTCCTTGGGCACATCCCCGAAGGCGACGGCATTTTGATGGGCCTACTGATCATCGAAATGGTCGCCATGGCCAAGACCTCCCTCTTTGAGATGGTGGAAGACCTGCAAAAAGAAGTTGGCCCTGTCTATTATGAGCGTACCGACCTGCGTCTCAAACACCCCGTTGAAAAGAAAGTCATGGTTGAAAAATTGGAAAACGACCACCCCGCAGAAATTGGCGGCGAACGCATCGTTGAAATCTCGAAGATGGACGGCGTGAAATACATCTTTGCAGATGATTCATGGCTGTTGATCAGGCCTTCAGGCACCGAACCGGTGCTGCGGGTTTATGCCGAAGGCCGCTCCGAAGAGATGGTTAAGGCACTGCTCAAGTACGGCGAAGCCGTGGCCGCCAGCGTTTCGTAATTAACTTAATCCCCCGCGGTTTACAAACCACGGGGGATTTTTTGTGAATAACAAACTCCCGAATTCGATGAATTCGGGAGTTGAGTTTAATATGTAATCAGACTAACGGGTGTTCATTCTGAGTCTGCGGCTGAGGACAATGACGGCCACCAAAATGATTGCCAAACCGGCCATCATGGGCAGACCCACTTCATCCGCGAAACCGGTGGAAGGCAGTGCTGTAGAGGTGGCGCCAGGGGTGCCAGCGGCACCACGACCGGCCATCTGGGTTTGCAGGGCAGAAACCGTCGCCAATTCTGAAGCTGAAAGACCCGAGCCGCCAGCCCCCATGGGAGTGTTCTGCTGTATCACCACTACGGGTGTCTTGGTCGGAGCCGCTCCGCCTGATGCAGCCACAACTGTTTTTGTGGGGGTTTTGGTCGCCTGGGCCAATTGCGCCATGGAAGTGGCATACATAGCCGTGGCAGTATTGGCCGCATTGATCTGGGCAGCCTGTTCCTGCTGGGCAAGACGCTGGTTCGCGAGCAGTTTGGGTGCCACAAGCAGCAGCAAGATCAAGGCAATCACGAAGATGATGCCTACGATGGCGATGGCAATCAGGAAGGTGCGATTCCCTCTTCGTTTAGGTGGCTCTGGCTCGTAATCTCCGCCGCCAAAACTTTCCTGGTCAAATTGATCCTCATCAAAATTATTTAGTGCCATGGTATATCCTCCTGAAACAAGTTATCCGGGGAATCGATCTTCCACTTCAAAAATATCAAAATTCGAAAACGGTACGACCGTTTTTTCATTATTCTGAAAAAGAACAGAAGCTGTTGCGGTTCTCAACCCATTTGGAAGGGTGGTTTTACCTGGATTGATGGCTGTCAACACACCTGTCTTGCCAGCATAAGATGAACTGTGAACTCTGACCTTCTGACCTTCAGCGAACTCCGCGCTTCCTTTTTCGGGAGCACCGGCGGCCTGAAGTGCAATGCTGAGTTCGGGGCGGATTCCGCTGTAATGATCCCATTTGACGGCATTGAGGCTTATTTCCTTTTGAGCACTTGCGAGCAAAATAGCCCTGGCCTGACTGTTGATGGCAATTTTTCCAAAGCCTTCGAGCAGCAGAATGGGATAGTTTTGTTTGAGTGCACAGGGGATCAAGCGGGGGCTCATGCTTCCAAGCACCAAACCGGCGATGGGCAGGCTGGCTGCCAGGATCAGGCTTTCTTCCTGTTCGCACCATGACGCAGCCAAAACAGTGCCGCGGGTATTGATGCTGAGCGACGCAGGAGTGAGTTCCTGGTCAATCGTCTGAGAATCCACAATAAAGGGGCCAAAACCGATCAAACCATTACCCCACACGCCCTGGATCAAGGTGCCGTTAGTTTCCACCACCGCGCCGCGGTCATTGAGAATCTCAACCACCTGTCCGGCATATCCGGATTGGACAACCACCTTGCGGGATTCGACTTCCAACAAGACCTGGCCGTTCTTGATCGAAATTATCTTGCCAGGCATAGGTGCACGGATGACGCGTGAGAATAATCCGCCGGTTTCGGCGATAATGTCGTGTTTATCCACCAAGTCACCGACCTGGCGGTCAACCAATTTTTCAGCTTCCTCTACGTTCTTAAGTCCAAGTGCGTTCAAAACATCCACAATAATGTGACGGGTCGGGATGAGTGTTTCAGCCAGGACTTCTCCGGGGGTCACTTTTTGTCCCACCCGAACCAATACCATACCGGCCACCGGCAGAACACGATTTCTGCGGATCTTGACCAGAGGATTGATTTGAGTCACCGGATTTTGCATAATGTCACCTGGTTCTTATGTTGCAATAAACATACCAGTTTTATTGATTGGCGGGTTTTGACCAACGATCAAGGGTGGCAAGTCGATGAATTTGATCTTCAGGCAGCGTCAGGGGACGTCCGCGAGTGTCAAAGACAAGTCCGCACACGCCTCCCCTCACCTTGATGGGGTCTTTGCCAACTTCGATATCGGATATGTTTACTTTGGCCTCAGGTTTTAGTGTCAAAACGCCGGATTCACCAAAAGCCAGGGGTAGTGATGCAAGTTCACCTTGCTTGACGGCAATTTCACGCGCTTTGCCAGATGAAGTTTGAAGACGAGCCTTTAATATGACCGTGCCGGGTTTTACCTTGCTTTCGACTGTAACCACCGTTGCCAGGTTGATGAAGGCAGTGCTTTCAAGCACCTGCACTGGCAGCAGCGGATTCGACCGGGCTGCCGCACCCAACAACGAGAGGATGCCGTGTTTATCGACCACCAGCGGGGTAATACCAACCGGCTGGATGCCATCCAATAATGTGGTCAACATCTGCCAGGGTGTGGCGGCGTGAGTCAAAATGGATCCACCCACCAGAATTGGTTCAAAGCTGCGCGTGGTGAGATCAGCGTGGGCTTCCAGTTCCTGCATGGTCATGTACAATAGATGGCGGGCCAGCGCGAGCTCGATCTGCAGATCCGTTTCGCTGACCGGCAGACTGTTTGGGAACAAGGTTTTCTGCCAGAGATAATCCATCACCTGAGATTCGGTTAAGACTTCGGGCAGCCACTTCTCAATATCGGCAAACTTCGTTTTCAACAAAGCCTTTTCCAACCCAAAACCGGTGCCAATAGGCAGGGTGATCTGCTGACTTTCTTGGTGATTGGCATAGGCTGCGGTGACATGCGCGGAGCCAAGATCAATTCCCAGCACCTTGCGCAGCGGATCATATTGTTTGCCCAGAAAACGGATCACGCGTTGGAATCCGACGCCGGTCAGCTGCGGTTTTTCATTTGAGAATGCCGCGATACGTTCAAGGCCGTTGATCGAATTCATTTTTTCATCAATGACCAATTGGTTCAGATCAAATGAAGCCTG
This sequence comes from uncultured Anaerolinea sp., assembly GCA_964597505.1. Taxonomy (GTDB): domain Bacteria; phylum Chloroflexota; class Anaerolineae; order Anaerolineales; family Anaerolineaceae; genus UBA6107. Next base: position 227,813 of record CAZQXI010000004.1, read on the forward strand.
CGCCAGGTCTTCGCTTTCGATTTCAGGCCGGATGTTATTGGTACTTGCATAGGTCGTTTCTTTTTCAAGAATTTCCTTGACCCGGCGGGCCATGGCGCGGTTGCCGCAAAACAGCACCCGGGGTCTTTCATCCGCTTTAAAAAGATGAAGTGATGCAGCGATTTTGTTGGCAGTACGCCCAACGGTCTTTGTTGCGCCGCGGTCTGATCCACCCGCGAAGATCAGGATGCTTGGTTTGGCAGCCAGCAGGGCATCCATTTGCACCTGGGTTGAACGCCGGTCATTAATACTGAAGCTGTCAGCCACATTGAGAGGCAGGGTTCTGGCCAGCTTGTTGGCGGTCTCGAGTGAAAGTTCATTCAACAGGCCAAAGGTCACCACGTCCAGATCGGGACCCCATGAAAGGGTGATGAGCAGCCTGTCAACCCCCTCAACTCCACCGTGGCTGGGGATGATCAGTTTTTGATTCAAATCCAGAAAGAAACGGCCTGTGATCTCTTGCAGATCCCGAATAGCAGCGATCACGCCAGGCATGGCATCAAAGATGGGGTCGCCGCAGGTGGTTGGGGCGCTTCCTGAGGCGAGGAACTGGTAGGTTTCTTCAACCACATCAAAAAGCACGGCCCTGGTTTGTACTGAGCCGATCTCAATTCCTAAAACCGAATTTACTTCCGTCAATAAGGTCGCCATAAATTCCTGTTAACGCATCAAGGTATTGATGGATTGAAGGATAAAGTCGGAGCGTTCCACCAGCGCCGTAATGGCAGTGGTTAACACACCGGCAAATACAGCCCCAAGGGTGATGGCAATGAAGAATTGGCCGATCCAGGCAAAAATCGCACTGAGCCATCCGCGTTTGGCTCCTTTTTGGTCAGCATTTCTGGCCCCAAAGTTGAAGTAAACCAATGCAGCGATGGTACCCACCAGCATAAAGGCGCCTTCAAGTATCAGGAATACTGGAGAACTACCGGTAGCCTGCTGTAAAACATCAAAAGCAGTCAAAGTGCCTTTAATTTGTCCAAACAGGGTGCCAAGCAAGGCTCCGCCAACGGCTACCGCTGCGCCAGTCCCCACCAGGTAAGCCATGGAGATGTTGCCAAATTTGGCCAACTTGGGTGACAGCTTCAAGAGCAGCAAACCCGAGAGCAACAGTGGAACCAGAGTCATGACCGAACCGTTTAAGATCGGCGCCACCAAACGAGGCAGCACCACCTGAAAGACCAGGATCACAAAGAAATAACCGGTGGTTGCACCAATGAACAAAGCTGACACAAAGCGGAAAAGGGCATTATCACCAAACAAATAACTGAAAACCATCAGCGTGAGGATAAAACTGACGAACATCCAAAGGAGATCGGCGGAAAGAGTCGGCATTCTGGTTTATCCTTTTCGCTCAACAGCCGCTGGCCGAATCAGGGTGGCAATGCCGCCCACTAGAATCAACGCCGCTGCCAAAAGCATGGCCGATTGAAATGCACCTAGATGCGTTAATGATCCGCTGGTTTGCTGCAACATCTGTTCATACGACAGGCTGCCGTAGAAACCGGCGACATAACCAGAAATTTGTCCGCTTTGATAGTAGGGCTGAAGCAGCGGAGCGGCCTGCGCGCTGATCACAAAGATCAGCGGTGTGGTTCCCAATCCAGGCTGAATTTGCTCCACCCAGGTGCGGGAGCTCTCAGATTTGTCGCTCAAAACGATCAAAGCGCCAAAATCACCCATTGAGTTAACCGGTTGGAGAATGTTTGAGTTCCAGGCGGTGTCAAGGTTATGGGTGTATGGCATGGCTGCGCGCGGATTACCCGCCAGCAACTGCACACCGGTGGCGCCGCCGGGCAGATAGCCCAGGGTGATGACATGGGTTGAAAGGTCGTAACCGTCTACATTGTTGGCAGCATTTTCAATTAATTGGGTCATCAAGGTCGAACCGGATGGATTGGTGGATAAAATCACCAGATTCAGGTTTCGGCGCATCAGGTGTTCAAGCAACGACTGTGAGCTCCAGGATAGTTCCCCGGCGACAGCGGCCTCAAAATCGCTGGCCAGTAGCACGGGTTTGTTCGCGGGGATGGCGTCCACCTGGTCAAAAACCGAAACCACTTCGGGCGGAAAAAGTGCGGGTTTAATCACAAAAGGAGCAAACAAGCTCTGTGAAAGGAAGATTATTAAGAGGAAAGCTGCCGCCAATAATAAACGCCAGAGCATGCGTTGGTTTTTCGCCTTTTTTGGAATGACGACGTCTTCATTATCAAGCGTTTCATCCACCATGTTGGCGAATAAATCGGCACTGTGTTTTTGCCGTTCAGACACTTTCAGGGCAGAACCGTATCCGACCGGTTTGCGGATGTCAACGCCAAAACTCGGCGTCTGCAATGTTCCGGCGATGCCGGCGAGCAAACCCTCTTCACCCGATTCAGGCTGACTGGCGGCTGTTACACCATCCGCGTCAGGAGTCGGGATGCGCGCCGCCTGAAGCCAGGCTGGCAAGTTTGCTTTTTCAAGTTCACCTTCCAAAAGGCTGCCATCCAGTTCTTCAGAAACGGGTTCACTACTTCGCTTGTCATGTTTTTCAAGTTTTGCCGTGGCCAACCAATCCGGCAGGTCGTCCGGTACGAAAGGAGAGGAAGCAACATCTTCCACAAGGGGTTCAGGTTGTGTTTCAGAAAAAATTAAAGAATCCAGTGAAGAAGGCTCTGGTTTTTCAATTACCGGAAGATCGTAATCCTGCAGCTCTTCATCCGAAAGGTCTTCCTCTTCCAAATCTTCTTCTGGTGCTGCTTTTTCAGCGAAATAATCGGGGTTGGATTGTTGCACGGCGATCGTTTCGCGCAGTGCGTTAATATCAAACTTGGCTGTTGGAAGTTCCTCTTCGGGAGGTTTAATATCTTCAAAAGACAATTGCTTTTCTTCTTGAGGACTGACTGTTTGATTTGACTCTAATTCGTCAGCATTTAGTTTTTGCCATCCGCTGCCGCGATTTGATTCAAAGGGCTTCAACTCGGACGGATTCAAGGCTGCGAGTGAATCCAGATCGAATTGAGGCTTTGGCGCGCTTTCCATGGGCGGCAGGGTGGATTCAGGCTCAGTGAATTCAGATTCATCAGTGCCAGCTTTTTCATCTGTAATTGAGCTTGCTTCATCGGAGGGTTTCCAGGCTGCCAACCTGCTCAACCACTCGTCGGTATCGTCGCCTTGATCCGGGCTGGAGGCTGCGGGCACTTTCTTTTCATCACTTGAAGCAGCAAAAGGCGATACGGATTCCCGGGCAGGTTCTTCCGGCTCGGATTTTTTGCCTGAATAGCCGGCTTTAATCTCCAACAACCAATCAGGGAGTTCTTCTTTCTTTTCGGCCAAAGGCGGTTCTGGTTGAGCGCTTGCCTGATTGTTAGCCTGTGCCTCACGTTCCATCTGTTCGCGGGTACGAATGCGCGCCAACCAATCCGGCACTTCTTCGGGTTTTTCAGATTCAGAGGTAGCTTCAAGTGAACCCGTTGATTCAGGTTCAGCGGCCTGGACGGATTCTTCACGCAGTCCATTCAACCAGTCGGTGCCGTTGACCGGTGTTGGTTGTTCAGTGGGCGTCAGTTCTGCCTGGCAATACCAACAGCGTTCAGCACTGGCATCGTTCGGTCTTTGACAAATGGGACAAATGTTTTCGGCCATGGGGTTATCCGCTGTAAGGTTTATCTGAACCAATGATGATGCGCACACCTGTGGCCAGGCTGCCGAGGGCAATGCCCAATAATATACCCCGCGCTCCCGCTGCTGGAATCTGATGGAAACCAGAAAGCAAATCCTGGAGGGCAGGGATGTCTGCGGAAAAAGCTAAAACCCCACTGTTGATCACCAGAAAAAGGATCACGCTGAGGAAGAAAACCAGTCCCATCCAATTGCGTTGACGCTGAAGCATCTTTAAGCTGGAAAAGGTCAGCGTTATGGCCAACAATGCCATCAAGCTGGTCTCAATGGGGGTTTGAATGGCAGTAACCACTTTCTGAAAATCGTGGTTGGCAGGTCCAAGGTAGAAACCCGAAACAGAAACCACCAAAAATGAGATCAACACCACGATACTAAAAAACCGTTTAGAACCTGCTTCACGCAGCCGTTTCAGATGCACACCGAATATCAGGTTGGCGATCGCCACCAAACCGGCAAAGCCTGCCAGAGTGACTGCCCAATCCAACATGCGGGTGCGCATGGCAATAATCGCCGGAAACGGGAAGAAATACCCGGCCAATACCAAAAGCCCACTAATTATGGCAACCAGCATGGATAATGGTGATTTCATGCCCAACCCGCCAACTTGGAGAGCACGGCTCCCAATAAAACTAGAATAACCACAAAACGAAGTATGTCTTGAACCCGCAGACTGGCCTGATGAGCTGCCTGCACCCCTAAATAAGCCGGCAAGGCATAAAGTTCTTCACCAATGAGGGTGTCATCCGCCAGGGCGAAGAAAATGGATTGGGCAATAATGGAATTACTGCCAGCAAGTTTATACGCGTTTTGGGCTTCGGCGCCGTCACAAATCAATCCGGCTTCGGCACCAAAGTCTCCCATCAATACATTGGCACTGGTACCCGACTCTTGCATGGATTCCACGGTGCCAACGGCGTATGAAAAAGGTGTGACACCGGTCATCCTTGCCAGACCAGGGTCCAACTGTCCAAGGGAGTGGCTGTAATATGCGTTTTCTCTCAACACATCCTGACTGAGGATCTGCAGGTCGCCGCTTCCGCTGGTGCACATGGGCGGCAGGTCGCTGGTGGAAGCCATCTGAGAAATGCGATTCAAAGCGCTAAGCCCTGCCAGAGCGGAGGGGTTCGCAGGATCCACCATACTTCCACTACCAAGCGATACATGGAGGCGCGTGCCATCCTCAACCGCCAAACCAATGGCCCGGCGAAGTTTGATGGCAGCCGTTAACTTGCGAAATACGGGAGGGAATTTTGTTCTGATTTTTTTGGAAGAGAAGAAAAGGACGAGACCGGAAAAGGCCAGAAACACGATGGCACCGATCAAGGGTTCATATTGGCTCACGAATTTTTCTCCTCAAGCAGATAGGTCGTGAAGGAACGGCATTCTCCTGAATCTTCCAGCATTTGTGCAAAAGACTGCCATGAACCATCTCGCGTTTGTCCAAACAACGGTAAAAATCCCATCAATGCCTGTGATAAAAGAATTTTGAGCGGACCGGTTCCTTCCAGCAAGGTCACAACCAGACCTGTCAGCCTCTTTTGTTGCAAGGTTTGCGCCCAATCAGCCCAATATTTGCGATCCATCATCTTTTAGAGTATAGCATAAGAACCGTTATTGTTTTACGAGTTCAGCGATTAATCTATGCGCTTGATTTGAATTTCAACTTGAAAAAGGGTATGACTAACAACTTTGACAGGTTTCACGGCTTGTTATGGATCTATCTTTTTTCCAAACGGCGCTAGAGCGGTTTATGCCACAGGGTACGGCCAATTGGCAGGTTGGCATATGCCCTGACTTCTTTTTCCATTGAATCCTCAGATGCCCAGAAAGAACTTATTTGAGATGGATAACAGGCGATTCCCTTTAGCCATCCCACCAACCCAGACTCACTTATATCCAATACTTCGGCTTTTGCATTTTGAGGTAAATATGAATTTACTTTGGATGGATCCTTGGCCGCATACGGATAATCTGCATAGTACCACAACGGTTTACCCAGCTGCTCCGCTGCCATGCGCGTAACACGGTGGTCAATATGCCCTCCCATGCCCAAAGGAGAGATGATATCCGCATTTTTAGGCAAGCGCGACTTCAAATCTTTGACCAGATTGGCCAGAAGTTCTTTTTCAACGTCATACGCATCTGAAAAAAGGTCTTCATCCTTCTTAATTATAGGTTCGCGGCTTAGGGGATCCCGGCGATAAATACAATCAGGGTAATAGAGGTGCTGACAGCCAGCCCCCAAAAAAGCAAGTGCGTGTTTGTCTTCCTCCCTGCGAATCCAGTAAGGATTTGCAGTCTCCATCCAACGGGCATGCAGCGATTGGGCAAACGAAGAGAGGTTCCCGTCGGGTGGATCGGCAGTAAAAATGGACCAAACCTCAACAGCGATCCCACGATTGACCAACTCATGGATGATTCCACCACAAGAATAAACGGCGTCGTCCAAATGGGGAGATAAAAAGATTTTTCTTTGATTTTGCATGAACATGGGTCAAATTATAGTATGATTAATGCAGTTTGTTCCCATTTCGTCAGAGGAGTTGCTGCATGGCTTTTTTAGATTTCATTTTCGGCCCGAAACCTTACCCTTCTAATTTATCCAATGAGGTTCAATCCCTGCTTAATGAACTCATTAACATTGGCATCAAGGAAGATTATTTATCAGAGCGTCCAGGGAACGGATACAACGCGCAATGCCGACACGTCAGAACCCGTGCCATCGGTAAACGTTTGGATGAAATAGGCGGGAACAAGTTAATGCAGTGGGCATATGCCCGGGTAAGCAAAAAAGCCGGTAAAGTGGCAGCCTCCCATCTCGAATATGCCTGGACGGATGTTGGCCACTGGCAGCCCTAATAAATATACTTAGGTTGAAATCACCGGTGTTTTTGACCGGTGATTTTTTTATCCCAGAGGAATCCCCCGACCAAAACCACCACGATGAACAACCCAAGGAAAATCATCAGATAGGGAAAAGTAATTTCTGGACCCCAATTGAAATTGCGGTAGAGATACCAATCGAGAAAAACGAGGATAAAAACAGCTTCGATGGCAATAATCCGCCAAAACCAGGGCGTTTTTCCCTGGCGCAAATGCATCCAGACCCAGCCCACCAGAATCGCGATCCAGGGTAGAAAAGTGGTGCGGTAGCGCGGATTATCCCATTGGTCGCCGCCGGCACGCAGCGATGAGATCAAAATCCAAGCGGCCAAAGCCAGACTGATAAAAACAAGCACCGAGCGGTTTTCTTCTTTTTTGGCATTGAACACAGCCACGAACCCATACAGCAAGAAGGGAATGATGAAGAACCATCCCGCCGCGCGAAAAATGGCGATGCCCTTCCAGATCGGCAGCGAAGCATCCACCAGGGCGGCAGGCAACAGCGGTTGGGTAAGTCCATAAAAGGTGATGAATGGAACCTGGAATTGTTTGCCATACTGGTTTAACAAAGCAGAGATCCAACCCGAATTGTTTTCAGTCATCAAGAATTCAAAAGAAAGGCTTTCTTTAAGCCAATACCATCCAGCCAGACCCACCACGCAGAGAAAACCAGCGAACACCAAAATCGCCAACCTGCGCGTCTTTTTGTTGGATTGATAATTCAACCACTCAAAGAATACCCATCCAATCACAACGGTTGCGGCAGCTCCGGCAGCCGGAATTGAAAAGAGGCAGGTTGCAGCACTGAGGACCAAGGTAACAATCAGCGAGCGAAGAGGTTTTGCTTTCCAGTCCACAACACTCCACAACAGCAGGCAGGTTAGCGCAATCAAAATCGGCTCGCGCATCTGTGAACTGCCCAGCAAGATGCTGTCAGGGTAAAGGGCATAGATCCAGCCTGCAACCAGGGCGGTTTTTTGGCCCCATTTTCGGTTTGCCACTGCAAACAAAAAGGCCAGACCTGCTGCCATGGCAGCTGCTGATAACAACACTATCAATAACGGGCGCTGCACATCCGATGAAAAGACTAGATATATCAAGGCACTTAATGTCGCATAACCGCCATATTGATCCGCGGCAACGTTTGCTTTGATCTGCGGCAGCCAGGGTTCGCCAGAAACTGCGATCACATAGGCAGCCTGGTCGCGATCATGGGCGTCAGAAAAAACGTAGCCTGTGTTCTGCACCGGGTTGTCGAAGCCCAAAACTGGCAGCCCCTGGTTCAGAAAAAAGCCAAATCCGATGCGGATGATGAAGGTTACCAACATGAGCAACGCCAGGGTCCGCCCTGCCCCCACCAGGCGCCAGATGCGGATCAACGCCAAGACCAACAAGGAGCTCAATAAAAAGCTTTTCAACCCGCCAAGCCAGAAATTACCGGCGCTGAAAGCACTGACGACCGCCCCCAACACCAACCCTGAGCCTAAAGCCCAAAGAATATCATTGATCAATAAATTGGATTTCTTCATGAGACCTCGTTAAAACGCTTCAAGACCTTTTGCATGCGTTCCTGCCAGGTATATTGAACAACATCTGTTCTAGCCTGACTGGCCAGTTTGTCGCGCAGTTCATTATCTCCCATGAGGAGGGTGAATTTGGCTTTCAAATCATCATAATCTTCAATGGCGTAAAAAAGAGCATTATTCTCGTTAAGCACTTCACGCAGTACAGGCAGGTCGCTGGTTAAAATTGCGCGGCCGGCGGCCATATATTCGAACATCTTGAGCGGACTGCATACCTCCGCGGTGTCGCCGCCGCTGCTGCCCGAAACGGACTTGCCAAACGGCATCAACAGGATCTCGCCCACCGCCTGGTAGAGCGGAAGTTGTTCATTGGGAATGAACCCGGTAAGCTGAATATTTTTTAGAGCGAGATTATCAATCACGGTTTTCCAACCGGCCACGGCTTCTGGCTTGCCGCCCACCCATAAGAACTGAACCTGTGGAAAATCCTTGGCCAATTCCACCAACAGTTCCAATCCGCGGCCTTTGTAAAAACTGCCGGTATAAACGGCAGTCAAACCTTCCTTGATCCCCAACTGTTCTCTGGCTTGGGGGGGTTCCGGCAAATTATGATAGCGGGCATCATCCACGCCGTCAGGAGCAATCACAACCGTATTTTCGGGTATGGTCAGTTCAAACCGTTTCTCGATTACCCGCCCCAAAGCTCGGGTTATTAATACGGTCAATTTTTTGGCATTGGCGTTTAAATAACGCTGAAACAAGGTCTTGCCCAACCGTCCGGCCGGGACGTCGTGCAGCTCAAGCATCACGGGCGCACGGCGAAGTTGGGCGATCACTGCCACCCATAACATGCGGGTGTAAACCGCATCCACTTTGAGGGCTCTGGCAAGGTCAAGTGCCTTGAAGATGAAATCAAAGCGTCTGAGTGCTTTTATTGAATCAATTCGTGAAATTGAAAAGTGAGTGGTAAGGCCATATTGTTTTGTGAGTTCATTCCACTTTAATTCACCGCTGCCAGGGATAAGCAGGTGCGCTTCATGACCCAGCTGGGTGAGCGCCTGGCAAACCTTCATCACCTGGATGCTGTTGGCGGTGGAGGAAGGGATACTGGAAGTAGCGATATAGGCTATTTTCATGCTGCCTCAGAAGTGGGTGCCACCAATTCCGCAGAACGGATTTTATGATAACCCACCCAAATCATCACCAAAGTGGTGAGGGTGAAATAACCCGACAGCAAGGCAGCTTCGCCATTGACCCCATACCGGGGAATGACAATAAAAGCCAGCCCAATTTTTACCGCAGCGCCTGCTGCCAGGATAAAAAGCGGAATATTGGCTTTGCCAAAAGAAAGCAGCAAGGTACGGTTCCAGAAGAATATGTTCGTTATAGAATATCCCAGCAAGAGGAACAATAAAGTCCAGTAACTCCCCGGGTAATCCTTGCCAAAGATCCATACCAGCCATTTACCGAATAAAATCATGAAAAGTGCTGCAGGAACGGTCCAGGCAGCGGCAAGCAGGGTGATCTGTTTTAATAGTTTTCGCAGTTCCTGCCATTTTTTGGCCACCACGCTTCGGGTAATATCTGGAAAAGCCGTTGAAATAAGCGGGGTGATGGGGATGGTCAGTAAGTTCACAATAGACATGGCCACTTTAAAAATACCCACTGAACCTGCATCCAAAAAGACGCCAAGCCATAAAGGCCAGCTCTCGCTGGCAGCCATTTTTACTGTGGCGCTTAGATTTGTGCTTACCGCAAAACGGAGGGTTTCTTTCAACGGTGCGCGTGATTGCGATCTGGCAAAGAGCCAATTCTTGCCATAATCTGTGTTCATGGCGTGGATTGCCATGAATATTGGCCCACTGCCTATGACAATTTTTCCAACAAAATAGGCAAATAATACTTCCCTCAATCCCCAGCCAAAGATGAAAGCCAGGGTGATGATGGTGAAAGTTACAATTGCCTGAATCAACTGTAAAAGAGCCTGAGTTTTAAATCGATTGGTAATGCGCAAGATGCCATTGGCAGATTCAGTCACCAGGTTGAAGAGAATGGTCAGCCCAAAAATATGCAGCAATTGGATGGAGAGATCAATCGGAAAACTTTTAATGAAAGTCTTTGCCAGAATGGGAGCCAAAAAATAAAGAAAAATAAAGGCACAAATCGAAGTGATACTTTCAATCACCGCTGAAGTTCTAATGACAGAGAATATTTGATCCCGATTATTATCTGATTTTGCCTTGCCGTAAAAGCGGATGACATATTCCCCCATGCGGAATGAAAACAGTTGATTCACAGTGGTCGTTATCGCCATTACCAGGGTGATCAGACCCAATGAGTCTTTGCCCAGCAGCCTGGCTGCCAGAACAGCCTGCACCGCCACCAGCGCGACACTGATGGTGCTGGAAGAAAACATATAGCCGGAGTTTTTCAAAAACCGGCTAAAGATGGGATTTTCACGCAAGAATCGTAATAGCTTTTCTTTCAATTGACTCATGGAGTTAATACCTGGCTCGCCCAGGACCGTTGTTCCATATACCAATTGACCAGGCCGGTGATGCCTTCATCCAGACCCACTTTGGGCTGCCAGCCCAACAGGGTCTTGGCTTTGGTCACATCCGCCCAGTTGGCTTCGACATCCGCAGGGTGCCGGGGAATGTATTCCACCCTGGCTTTCTTGCCAATGCGCTGCTCGATTTTTTCAAGCAGTTCGGCGATGGTGATGGTTTCGTGTCCGCCCAGGTTGATGATCTCATACCCCAGCGGTTTTAAGCCCAGGATCACGCCGTCGGCGATGTCTTCAAGGTTGGTGAATCCGCGCATTTGCGAACCGTCGCCGGTCACCTGCACGGGTTTGCCTTCGGCCACCCACTGCGCAAAGCGGAACATGACCATGTCTGGCCGGCCAGCCGGGCCGTAAACGGTGAAAAAGCGGACGATGGTGGCATCCAGACCAAACAGATGATGATAGGTATGGGTCATTACTTCAGCCGCTTTTTTGCTGGCCGCATAGATCTGAAGCGGGTGACTAGAATCCGCGTCTTCGGGGGTGGGCAGCGGCGGGTTGGCGCCGTAAATGGATGAAGTGGATGCCATGACCATTTTTTTGACGCCCGTCTTGCGGCACCATTCCAGCACATTCAGAGTGCCGGCGGCATTGGTTTGCAAATAGACATCCGGCATTTCGACTGCCTGACGTACGCCAGCACGTGCTGCCAGATGGATCACGGCCTGGCAGTCAGGGTGTTTTCGGGCGATATCATCAAACATGCCGGGGCGGCAAATATCATCCTTGATGAAGGTGAAATCTTTAATGGAGGAAAGCCGGTTCAGCCTCCATTGTTTTAGGCGCACATCATAAGAATCGTTGATGTTATCCACACCAACAACCTGATGACCTTCGCTGGTCAGTTTTTCTATGACGCGTCGAGCGATGAAACCGGCGGCACCGGTGACCAGATACTTAGTCATTAAAGTCTTACCACCTTTGCGTTTTTAGCCCCGGCTTTGCCCAGGGCATTGCGGGTATCAATGATCAATTTGGATTCTTTCAGGATGGCCGCATAATCGTAGACTTTGTGATTGGTGATGATCACCACGCAATCGGCGGATTTGACGGCCTTCATCATATCCGGCACGGATTCGATCTTGCCTTCATCGAGTTTGATGGATGGAATATACGGGTCGTGGTAGCTGACTTTGGCGCCCTTGGCCTGAAGCAGCATGATCACATCGATCGCCGGGGATTCACGCAAGTCATCGATATCAGGCTTATAAGCTGCGCCCAAAACCAATACGTCGCTGCCTTTCAGCGATTTCTGATGATCGTTCAAACCATCCTGCACCTTGGTGATCACAAAGCGGGGCATGCTGAGATTGATCTCTGAGGCCAATTCGATGAAGCGGGCTGTATAGTTGAGAGAATGCAGTTTCCATGAGAGGTAGAGCGGATCAATGGGAATGCAGTGTCCGCCCAAACCAGGGCCGGGTTGGAATTTCATAAAGCCAAAGGGCTTGGTGGCGGCGGCGTCAATCACCTCCCACACATCCACACCCAGGCGATCGCACATCAACGCCAGTTCATTGACGAATCCGATGTTGATCATGCGGAAGGTATTCTCGAGCAATTTGGCCATCTCGGCCACTTCGGTCGAGGTTACCGGCACCACTTTATCCAATGCCTGGGCATACCAGGCAGCCGAAACTTCGGTGCATTTTTCAGTGATACCGCCAATGACCTTGGGAGTATTCTTGGTGGTCCAATCTTCGCGACCCGGATCAACCCGTTCAGGAGAAAATGCGATAAAGACGTTCTCGCCGGCCACAAGTCCGCTTTTTTCGGTCAAAGCAGGCAGCACCAGTTCGCGCGTAGTGCCCGGGTAGGTGCTGGATTCCAACACCACGACCATGCCGGCATGCACATAAGGCGCCAACCCTTCGGCGGCATTAATAATGAAAGAGAGATCGGGGTCACCGGTCTGGCGCAGCGGAGTAGGCACGCAAATGGCCACTGCATCAACATCTTTGAGCACGGTATAGTCGCTGGTGCCTTTTAATTTACCGGCTTTAACGAGGCGTGCCACCTGCTCAGTGGGTACATCCATGATGTAGCTTTCACCACGGTTGAGGCGTTCCATTTTCTCGGCGATTGGATCAATGCCGATGACTTCAAACCCGGCTTCGGCAAACACCGTGGCAAAGGGTAGACCTACGTATCCCATGCCCAATACTGCCACACGGGCAGTTTTCTTCTTTAGTTTTTCAATAAGTTGACTGGAAAGATCCATTTTTCACCTGGCAGGTTATTTAGAATAGACTTAATTGTTCCACTGAATCTGTTGGAGGAACCACAGGCCTTTCCATTTCCATTCGCTTTTGAGCCTGGGCTAATTTTTTCTTTTGTGCTTCTTCAATCGCCAGAGGCAGTGCCTTAAAATCGGCGATGATATCATTCTTCAAGTTTGGCTGGTGCAGTGCCGCAGCCGGATGAAACATGGGTACGATCAGGCGGTCACCCACCCAGGCAGCTTTGCCGTGGATACCGCTGATGCGGGCCATCGGAAAGAACTTGGCCATCGAAAATCTACCGAGTGTTACGATTATATCCGGGTTAATGGTGGCAATCTGTTGATCGAGATAAACCGCGCAGGCGGTCAATTCATCAGGCAGCGGATCGCGATTCTCAGGTGGACGGCATTTTACCACATTGGTGATAAACACATCCTGGCGCTGGTAACCAGCATGTCCGATCAGTTCATCCAGAAATTTGCCAGCCTGGCCGACAAAGGGCCGTCCCATTTCGTTCTCGTTGAAACCAGGACCCTCGCCGATGAAAAGCATATGCGCATTAATTGGTCCCTCGCCCGGCACAGACCGTTTTCGGGTCAAGTGCAAACTGCATTTTTCGCAAACAGAAACCTGTTTGGCAATCTCCTGCATGATCTCAATGGCTTCCACGGAATGCCCTCCGGAACACAACCCTTTCGGAATAGGTCAATTTTACCTTACCGTAAAGATTCCAACATATCAATATCAGGCTTTTCAAGGTTCATCATCACGGCGTTTTCGCCGTTATCCTGGTAGTATTTTTTGCGAATTCCAATATCTTCAAATCCAAATTTTTCATAGAGGCGGCGCGCCGGCAGATTGCCTTCACGCACTTCAAGAAAGCCTTTTTCGCCGCCCGATTGCAGACCATCCAGCAGGGTATGGGCTAATAGTTTTTGGGCAATGCCCTGCCTGCGGTAAGCCGGGTCCACGGCGAAAGTGGCAATGTGGATTTCATCCACAATTAACCATGCAACCATGATGCCAACTATCTTTTGATCCAGCAGCGCGACCCAACAGCGGGAACACTCGTTTTGCTCAATTTCAAATCTGAAGGAGCTTTCAGGCCACGGAAGGGAAAATGATGCATGGTCAAGCTTGATCACTTCCTCCAGATCATCCATGGTCATGCGCCTGATCTCGAGTTCTGAGGTTGTGGTCAAGGAATCACTCGGGGAGTCCGCCGCCCGCGATGTGCAGGTAGATCGGAGCCAACAGCACGGGATCGTCTCGCTGCCCGGCCTGCCAGCGCTGCCAGCCAATTTCGGCCAGCATTGAAGGGTGCCTCGCTGCCTGGGCGGGAGAGGTAAGTTGGGCGTTCTTCCATTTACGGCTCACAGTCTGTCGTTCAGCCGCAGAAAGTTCGCCACACAGAATGGTAGGGCCAGCGATTTTGTCAGACAGTTCTTCTGGCGTCATTACTTCAGGTTTTGAAGTGGATTGCCATCTGGCGTCTTTTGCTTCAAACCAACCCACCGCAAGTCGTTTCCGACCGGCAGGTAGAATAATTGCCATGGGTGACTCTGATAAGGGCTGGGCTGCCGCCATATATTCAAAAGTAGGTACTCCAATCATGGGCAGATGAAGCGAAAAAGCCAGCCCTTTGGCGAAAGCCAATCCGATTCGCAGCCCGGTAAATGTGCCGGGGCCAAGCGCCACCACGAGGAGAGTTAGGTCTGCAGGTTTCACTCCGCAGCGCTTCATTAATAGTTCCACGGCAGTGGTCAACTCCACGGTGTGGTGATTGGCCGAAGTCCACTGCATTTCACCTACGACCACCGGGTCTTCATATAAAGCAATACCCATGACTTGCGTTGAGGTATCAATGGCTAACAACATGTCAACCTCCAAAGGTCTGGCGTTTGAATTCGGCGAGGAGCTGCTTGTTTCGGCTGCCAACGGGGTTGAACACCATGCTGCGGTGTTCGTCGGCGATCCACTTCATATTGATCCATAGAATTTCTTTGGGCAGCGCATCAGTGATACGTTCAGCCCACTCGACGATCAGAGCCCCGGTGGATATCATGGCATCCAGGTCGAGGTCTTCAGCCTCCAGCGCGGATTCGACGCGGTAGGCATCCATGTGATGAAGCAGGCCGCCATCAGGTCTTCGGTAGACATTGACCAGCACAAAGGTCGGGCTCGAAACAGAATCAGTTGATCCCCAGCCCTGGGCAATCCCCTGCACGAGGGTGGTTTTTCCGGCACCGAGGTCCCCGCTAAGGGCAAGCACATCGCCGGGTTGAAGCAAAGCACCCAGACGCATACCGAGGCGGCGGGTTTGTTCAGCACTGCGGCTGATGAAATCCATGGAATTTGCGGTCATGATTGGCATAATGTTGAAATTATAAGGCAGACTGAGCTTTGGAACAAGCAGAATTGGGCGGAAAGGATTATTAACTTGACGGGGGGTGAGGCTGGTGGTATTATTGGAACTCGTGATGCGGGGTAGAGCAGTGGCAGCTCGTCGGGCTCATAACCCGGAGGTC